>NZ_CP059276.1:0-1893948 GCF_017894345.1 Lactobacillus taiwanensis
TTGTTTGATCTAGATAAATTTTGGCAATTTTTTAATGCTGAGATGAAAAAAAGCTACAGCACAGTTGCCTATAATGCTTGGTTTAAAAATACTAAACCTATTTCCTTTAATAAAAAGACAAAAGAAATGATAATTGCTGTTGAATCTCCTGTTGCAAAAGGATATTGGGAAAAGAATTTAGCATCACAATTAATCCAGGAAGCTTACGCTTATGCGGATATGGAAATTCAACCTAAGTTCGAAGTTGCTGGCAAAGAAGGTCCTGAACGTTTAGTTACACCAAAACCAAGAATTAAAACTAATCAAGAAATATTAGAAGATCGTCGTAATGAATTTGCTCAAGATCTTCAATTAAATAGTAAGTATACCTTTGACACATTTGTTCAAGGTGAGGGAAATAAACTTGCTGCCGGGGCAGCTTTAGCCGTAGCAGATAATCCAGGTAGTTTCTATAATCCTTTATTTATTTTTGGTGGAGTTGGTTTAGGTAAAACTCACCTAATGCAAGCTATTGGGCACCAAATGCTCGCTGAAAAGCCACATGCAAAAGTGGTCTATATTCAAAGCGAGACCTTTGTAAATGACTTTATTAATTCAATAAAAAATAAAACTCAAGCTGAATTTCGTAATAAATATAGGAACTGTGATCTCTTACTAGTAGATGATATTCAATTCTTTTCTAAAAAAGAGGGAATTCAAGAAGAGTTCTTCCATACCTTTGAAACTCTTTATAATGATCAAAAACAAATTGTAATGACTAGTGATCGTCTACCAACTGAAATTCCTGAATTATCAGAACGTTTAGTCTCTCGGTTTGCATGGGGACTACAAGTAGAAATTACACCGCCTGATTTAGAAACTAGAATCGCAATTTTACGTAAAAAAGCCGAAACTGATGGGTTGTCAATCGATGACAGTACGCTTGACTACATTGCTTCACAAGTTGATACCAACATTCGAGAACTTGAGGGAGCCTTAGTTAAGGTCCAAGCTCATGCCACTATTGAACGAGAAGATATTAACGTTGATCTAGCTAAAGAAGCTTTGGCCGATTTAAAACTTGTACAAAAAAATAGAGGACTTCAGATTTCGAAAATTCAAGAGGTTGTTGCAAACTATTTCCAAACTTCAACCACTGAGTTAAAAGGAAAAAAGCGAGTTAAGCAAATTGTCGTTCCCCGTCAAATTGCAATGTATCTTTCACGTGAGTTAACAGATTCTAGTTTGCCAAAAATTGGTCAAGAATTTGGTGGCAAAGATCATACAACAGTTATGCATGCCTGCGATAAAATTTCTCGTGCTCTAAAAACAGATGCTGAAATTAAAGCAGCTGTCTATGATTTGAAAGCTATGCTAGAACACTAAAAGTTAATAACATGTGGATAACTTTTGCTTTTGTCCACATTTGTTGAACAGACAAAAGTCCGTTTTATTCAGGTGTTTGTCTACTTTCCCACAGATTCCACTGGCCCTACTACTACTTCTAAGTATTTAAATATATAATTAAATAAAACAAAGTACATAAAACTTCACAGGAGGTAAACGATGCAGTTTACAATTAATCGTAATTTATTCCTCGAAAACCTAAACAATGCAATGCGTGCAATTTCTTCACGTGCAAGTATTCCGATCTTAAGTGGTATTAAACTTAATCTTACCGACGAAATGCTTACTTTAACTGGTAGTGATACTGACATTTCTATTGAGATTCAAATACCGGTAAATGATGATTTAGTTGTTCAGTCAACTGGTTCAATTGTTTTGCCAGCACGTTTCTTCAGCGAAATTGTTAAAAAATTACCAGGTAAAGATTTTTCATTTGAAGTAAAAGAAAGCTTTCAAACAAAGATCGTTTCTGAAAATACAGAATTTATGATTAACGGATTAGACGCCAATAACTATCCACACCTACCAGAAATTTCTACGGATGCTTCATTTAAAATTTCTGGAAAAACTTTTAGAGAAATTATTAATGAAACTGTCTTTGCTGTTGCTACTCAAGAAAGCCGTCCAACTTTAACTGGTGTTAACTTTATTTTTAATAATTCATCAATTAAAGCAGTAGCTACTGACAGTCACCGTTTGTCACAACGTCAAATTTCTTTAGAAAATGGTCCTCAAACTAGTACTGATTTAATTATTCCAGGAAAGAGCTTGGTAGAATTAGCTAGAATTATTGGAGAAAACGATCCTGAAATTACAGTAAATCCGGGAGAAAATCAGGTACTATTTGAAGTAGGAAACATTGCATTTTATTCCCGGTTACTTGATGGTCAATATCCAGATACTGATCGCTTAATTCCAACTGAATCTACAACTTCAGTTGAATTTGAACTACCAGTTCTAGCTCGATCATTAGAACGTGCTAGTTTGCTTACTCATGAAAGTCGTAATAATGTAGTTAAAATGACCTTAGATGTTCAAAATCAGTTGGTTAAACTACAGGGTGATTCACCAGAAATCGGTAATGTTGAAGAAGAGATTGGATTTAAGAATCTTGAAGGTGATGGATTGACAATTTCTTTTAACCCTGATTATTTAAGAGAAGCATTACGTGCATCCATTACGGATTCTATTATCATGAACTTTACTCAACCATTGAGACCATTCACTGTTGTTCCAGCAAAACAAGACGTCAACTTTACTCAATTAATTACTCCAGTTAGAACCTTTTAGTTAAAAAACTAAAAAGAGCTGCTTTAGCAGCTCTTTTTTTGCTTTTCACACTTAAAAGCTAAATTTAGGCCGAATAAGCGAATTTTTAACTGGTTAAGTATAACCATATTAATTTGTGAAAAAATGGCTTAAAAAAGACTATAATGCGTCACAAAATTGAATTTCACATAAAAAAACGGTATAATAGCTAGGTATGACAAGGTAAACGGGGTGATATTATCAAAAAATTCACAATTAAGGGAGAATATATTACGCTTGCTCAATTTTTAAAAGAAAAAAGTGTAATATCTTCTGGTGGTCAGGCTAAATGGTATCTAAAAGAAAATCCAGTTCAATTAAATGGCGAACTTGAAGATCGCCGAGGAAAGAAGCTACATTCAGGTGATGTATTGAAATTGGCTGGAGAAGAGTATGAATTTATTTCAGAGTAGCCAATGTATCTTGCAAACTTTGAATTGAAGGACTTTAGGAATTTTGAAGAATTAAAAATAAATTTTGATCCTCATGTAAATATTTTTATTGGGCCAAATGCTCAAGGAAAAACTAATTTACTTGAGGCAATTTATTTTTTAGCACTAACTCGGTCTCATCGTACTAATAGCGACAAAGAATTAATTCGTTTTGGAAGTAAGTTCGCTGGATTGCAGGGGAAAGTTCATAAAAGCCAACTAGAGGTTGAACTTAAGCTTCGTTTAACGCCCAATGGCAAAAAAGCTTGGGTAAACCGACTGGAACAAAAAAAGCTTTCAGCTTATGTAGGACAAATGAATGCAATTTTATTTTCTCCTGAAGACCTCGCTCTTGTTAAAGGGGCACCATCTGTTAGACGAAGATTTATGGACTTAGAGTTTGGGCAAATTAATTCAGAGTATCTATATTATTCTAGTCAGTATCGACAGGTACTGCAGCAAAGAAACAACTATTTGAAGCAGCTAAGTCAAAAAAAGGCACATGATCAAATCTTTTTAGATGTCTTATCTGATCAACTCGCAGGAGTTGCGGCGGAGATAATATCTCGTCGAATTAAATACGTCAAAAAACTTAATTCATATGCTCAAGTTGCTCATAGTGAAATTAGTGGTCAAGCTGAAAATTTGCAGATTTTTTATCGCCCATCAGTGAAAGAAATTGCATCGAATGATGATGTAGAGACCATTTATAAAAAAGTAATTGCTAGCTATAAAAGAAATCGGCCTAATGAAATTCGAAAAGGAACCACTTTGAGTGGACCTCATAGGGATGATTTGGATTTTGTGATTAATGATAAAAATGCTCATAATTTTGCATCTCAAGGACAACAAAGAACGATTTCTTTAAGTGTAAAATTAGCAGAGATTCAACTAGTTCATGAATTAACACAAGAATATCCAATTTTACTTCTAGATGATGTGATGAGCGAATTAGACCATCGAAGACAAAGTAGGTTACTAGATTATATTCATGGAAAGACACAAACTTTTATAACAACAACAGATTTAGAAGGTATTTCTTGGGAAATTGTGAAGGAACCTAAGATTTATCACATTTCTGCTGGAACGATCAGTGCAAAGGAGAGTTAAATGGCAGAAGATAAGAGTAAGGCAGCATTAAATAAAGCTAAAGACTTTGAAAAACGTGCCGATACTTATAACGCAAGTCAAATTCAAGTTCTTGGTGGACTTGAAGCAGTTAGAAAACGTCCAGGTATGTACATTGGCTCAACTAGTAGCCAAGGTTTACACCACCTTGTTTGGGAAATTATTGATAATAGTATCGACGAACGCTTAGCAGGTTTTGCTACTAAGATTGAGATTACTGTCAACGAAGACGGTAGTGTTACAGTCCAAGATGATGGACGTGGTATTCCAGTAGATATTCAATCAAAAACTGGTCGTCCAGCTCTAGAAACTGTATTTACTGTTTTACACGCTGGTGGTAAATTCGGCGGTGGCGGATACAAAGTATCTGGTGGACTTCACGGTGTTGGTGCTTCTGTAGTAAACGCTCTTTCAACTAAACTTGATGTTACAGTTATGAGAGACGGAAAGAAGTATGCAATTTCTTTTGATCATGGCCGAGTAGTAGGTGAAATGAAACAAATTGGTACGGTTCCACTTGAAGAACATGGTACTATTGTTCATTTTTATCCTGATCCAGATATTTTCACCGAAACTACTACCTTTGACGATAAGATTTTAAAAAATAGAATTCGTGAACTTGCTTTCTTGAACAAGGGCTTAAAGTTAACCTTTACCGATAAGCGTAAAGAAAGTGCTGAAACTGATGTTTACCACTTTGAAGGTGGAATTAAGGAATACGTTGCCTTTTTGAATAAGGGTCAAGATGTATTATTTGATGAGCCAATTTATGTCGAAGGAAATTATGAGGGAATTGACGTTGAAGTTGCTCTTCAATACACCAACGGATATAAGACAACACTCATGACCTTCGCAAACAACATTCACACTTATGAAGGTGGAATGCATGAAGCTGGATTTAAGACCGCTTTAACTCGTGTAGTTAATGACTATGCTCACAAAGCCAAAATTCTCAAGGATAAAGACGATAATCTTTCTGGTGAAGATATTCGTGAAGGTATTACCGCCGTTGTATCTGTTAAACACCCTAATCCTCAATTTGAAGGACAGACCAAGACTAAGCTTGGAAACTCAGATGCTAGAACTGCGGTAGACCGCGCATTTTCAGAAACCTTTAGTCGTTTCTTAATGGAAAATCCGTCTGTAGGTCGTAAGATCGTTGAAAAGGGACAGCTTGCAGAAAGAGCTAGAACTGCTGCTAAACGTGCACGTGAAGTTACGCGTAAAAAGTCTGGTCTTGAAATTGCAAACTTACCAGGTAAATTAGCTGACAATACCAGTAATGATCCAAGTATTTCTGAACTATTTATTGTCGAGGGAAATTCTGCCGGTGGATCCGCAAAACAAGGACGTTCTCGGTTGACGCAAGCTATCTTACCAATTAGAGGTAAGATTTTGAATGTTGAAAAAGCATCAATGGATCGAATTCTTGCTAACCAAGAAATTAGATCATTATTTACTGCTTTAGGTACTGGATTTGGGGCTGATTTTGATGTTTCAAAAGCAAGATATCATAAGTTGATCATCATGACAGATGCCGATGTCGATGGAGCTCACATCAGAACTTTACTTTTAACTCTCTTCTACAACTACATGCGACCAATGATTGAGAAGGGATATGTTTACATTGCTCGTCCGCCTCTATATCAAGTTCGTCAGGGTAAAGTAGAAAAGTACTTAGATACAGATGAAGAATTACATGATTATTTAGGTACTTTGCAACCAAGTCCTAAACCAGTGGTTCAACGTTACAAGGGACTTGGTGAAATGGATCCAGAACAGTTATGGGAAACTACTATGAATCCAGAAAATCGTCGTTTAGATCGAGTAAGTCCTGAATATGCCGAAGACGCAGATAAGGTCTTTGACTTGTTAATGGGTAATGAAGTAGGTCCAAGACGAGAATTTATTGAAAAGAACGCTAAATACGTTGAGAATTTAGATGCTTAGGAGGCTTTAGATGGCTAACGAAAATCAACCCCAAGATCATAGAATACGTAATGTTGATTTAACCCATACGATGCGTAGCTCATTCTTAGACTATGCAATGTCAGTTATTGTGGCTCGTGCCCTACCTGACGTTCGTGATGGTCTAAAGCCTGTACAGCGTCGTATTCTTTACGGAATGCATGAATTAGGTGTTACGCCAGACAAGCAATATAAAAAGAGTGCCAGAATTGTCGGTGAAGTTATGGGTAAATTCCACCCACATGGTGACTCTTCAATTTATCTAGCTATGGCTCACATGGCTCAAGATTTCTCATATCGCTATATGTTAGTTGATGGACACGGAAATTTTGGTTCTGTCGATGGGGATGAGCCAGCCGCAATGCGTTATACTGAGGCAAAAATGAGTAAAATTGCGGTTGAAATGCTTCGTGATATCAATAAAGAAACTATTGATTGGCAACGTAACTATGACGATACTGAAAATGAACCTGCAGTTTTACCAGCTAGAATTCCTAATTTATTAGTAAATGGTGCTAGTGGTATTGCTGTTGGTATGACTACTAATATCCCACCGCATAACTTGTCTGAAGTAATTCGCGGTATTCACATGTTAATGGATAACCCTGACGTTACAACTAAGGATTTGATGAAGGTAATACCTGGCCCTGATTTTCCAACTGGTGGTATTGTAATGGGACGCGGCGGAATTTATCGTGCTTACGAGACTGGAAAAGGAAATATTGTTGTTCGTGCTAAAACCAATATTGAAACTGAAAAAAGTGGCCGTGAACGAATTGTAGTAAGTGAGTTACCTTACTTAGTAAATAAGGCTGAATTGGTTAAGAAAATCGCTGACCTAGCTCGTGAAAAAGTTATTGATGGCATTACTGGGGTTCGTGATGAATCTGACCAGACAGGTATGAGAATTACTATTGATATTCGTAGGGATGCAAGTGCAAGTGTGGTTTTGAATAATTTATTTAAAGAAACCCAAATGCAAGCAAACTTTGGAATGAATATGGTTGCTATTGTCAATGGAGCTCCTCATTTCCTAACTTTGAAACAAATGCTTGAATACTATCTTCACCACCAAGAAGATGTTATTACTCGCAGAACTAAGTTTGATTTGAAGAAGGCAGAAGCTAGAGCGCATATTTTAGCTGGATTAAGAATTGCCTTAGACCACATTGATGAAATCATTAAGATTATTCGTGGTTCACAAAATAGTGATATAGCTAAAGCACAATTGATCCAAAACTTTGGTTTAGACGATCGTCAATCTCAAGCTATTCTGGATATGCGTTTAGTTCGTTTAACTGGCTTGGAGCGAGACAAGATTGAAGCTGAATATCAAGATCTACAAGCTAAAATTGCAGACTACAGAGATATTCTTGCTAAACCTGAACGAATTGATCAGATTATTTATAATGAATTGCTTGATATTCAGAAGCGCTTTGGTGATGATCGTCGTACTAAGATTGCCGAAGGCGAAGCAGTTTCAATTGAAGACGAAGATTTGATCGAACAAAAGGACGTACTCTTAACTTTAACTCATAACGGTTATATTAAACGTATGCCAGCTGATGAATTTAAAGTACAAAACCGTGGTGGACGCGGAATAAAGGGTATGGGAGTTCAAGATGATGACTTTATTAATCATTTGATCTTCTCAAGTACTCATGACTTTTTGTTATTCTTTACCAATTTAGGAAAAGTATACTCAAAGAAGGCCTATGAAATTCCAGAATTTGGTAGAAATGCTAAAGGCTTACCAATCGTTAACTTATTAGAGCTTGATAAGGGTGAAAAGATCCAGGCTGTAATTAATGTTCCTGAAGGTGCAGATGATAATTATCTCTTCTTTGTAACTAAGATGGGAACAGTGAAACGTACTAAAGTTAGTGAATTCCAAAACATTCGTCGTAGTGGCTTAATTGCCCTTACTCTTCGCGATCAGGATGAATTGAACAATGTTTTGACTACTGATGGTAAGCAAAATATTTTGATTGGTACGCACTTAGGCTATGCAGTAACTTTCAATGAAAAAGATGTTCGTTCGATGGGAAGAACAGCAGCTGGTGTACGTGGAATCAATTTAAGAGACCATGACTATGTTGTTGGATCTGATATTTTGAAACCTGATTCAGAAGTATTAGTAATTTCTGAAAAGGGATACGGAAAACGAACTGCAGCATCTGAATATCCAGTTAAGGGACGTGGTGGTAAAGGAATTAAAACTGCCAATATAACTGAGAAGAATGGACCTTTAGCTGGTGTAACTGTAGTAAATGGCGATGAAGATATTATGCTAATTACTAGTGCAGGTGTTATGATTCGTTTTGATGTAGATGATGTTTCTCAAACTGGTCGTGCTACTTTAGGTGTACGTTTAATTAAGGTTGATGACGGGGCACAGGTTGCAAGCATTACGGCAGTGCCTAAGGCTAGTGAAGAGGATGAAGAATCATCTGATGAAAAAGACTCAGTAGAAGAAAATTAATAAATAAAAAAATTACCAAAGTTTTTGCGTAATAGTAATTGAGTAATGAAACTCAGGATCACGTGAAAAAACATTTGGTAATTTTTTGTTTTTGTGATAAAATCAAGCATTGTGAGTAATATTATTCATTACTCCTTGTTCTTGATTTTACAAGAACCATTTAGTCCAAGAGGAGGTGCAATTATTATGGCAAAAACTAAGTACGAAGTTACTTACATCATCAAGCCTGATATTGACGAAGATTCAAAGAAAGCATTGATCGATCGTTTCGACAAGGTTGTTACAGACAACGGTGCTGAAGAACTTGAATCTAAAGATTGGGGTAAGAGACGTTTCGCATACGAAATTGAAAAATACCGTGAAGGTACTTATCACATTATGACTTTCGTTGCAGAAAACTCTGAACCAGTTGATGAATTTGGTCGTCTTTCTCGTATTGATAACCAAATTTTACGTTCAATGACTGTAAAATTAGACAAGTAATTTGTTTTCGTGAATTAGGAAGGGGACAAAAGTATGATTAATAATGTTGTACTTGTTGGCCGTTTAACACGTGATCCTGATTTACGTACAACCGGGAGTGGAATCTCAGTTGCTACGTTTACTCTAGCTGTTGACCGTCAATATACCAATAGTCAAGGTGAACGTGGTGCTGATTTCATCAGCTGTGTAATTTGGCGTAAAGCTGCAGAAAATTTTGCTAACTTTACCTCAAAAGGTTCACTAGTTGGTATTCAAGGTCGGATTCAAACTAGAACGTATGATGATAAGGATGGTAAGAGAGTGTACGTGACTGAGGTCATCGTTGATAACTTCTCTTTACTCGAATCGCGTCGTGATCGTGAGAATCGCCAGACTAATGGTGGTAATTTTGCTCCACAAGGAGGAAACGCACCAAGTACCAATAACTTTGGTGGATCAAGTGCACCGAGCACTAATAATGTCCCTGCTGGTGGAGAAAGCAATAAACCGCAAGATCCATTTGCAGATTCAGGTAGCACTATTGACATCTCAGATGATGATCTCCCATTTTAACTTTTAATTAGAAAGGATCTTTGATATGGCTCAACAAAGAAGAGGTGGCCGTCGTCGTCGTAAGGTTGACTTTATTGCAGCTAACCACATTGACTACATCGACTACAAAGATGTTGATTTGTTGAAACGTTTTATCTCTGAAAGAGGTAAGATCTTACCACGTCGTGTCACTGGCACTAGCGCAAAGAATCAACGTAAGTTGACTGTTGCTATCAAGAGAGCTCGTGTTATGGGCTTATTGCCATTCGTCGCAGAAGACTAATAACAGATCAAGAAATAATAAAAAGAGTAGCACTAGCTACTCTTTTTATTTTATTTTTTGCGGTATCATAAAAGAAGCAAACGGAGGGATTGTCATGATTATTAAACAAAAACTAGCCGGAAAGATATCTTTTGACTACAAATGGTATGACATTTATAACTGTGATGATCACGATATAAGATTATTAAAGGATGAATTTGATCTAACCTCAGAGATTATATCTTATATCACCGACCTTCACGAACGGCCGCACTTTGATCATGACTATATTACTAATAGTGACTTGCTTGTGTATGATGTTCCAGTTTGGCCAACTGCGGATGCAGACCATTTTACTACATTGCCAATTAAGTTTTTAATGGTAGATCATACGCTTTTTACAGTTCACTCTCCTGATACAACTTATATGATCGAAGAATTTAGACAAAAGCCTGACGAATATATTCACAGTGAAAAAGAATTAATTTTTGCTATTCTTTTTGCTGTTACCAAATACTTTCAAAGGGCATTAAGCCAGCTAAATAGCCAACGTTTAGTTTTGGATAACCATTTGAGCGAAAGAATTCATAATAAAGATTTACAAGAATTATCTCAAGTTGAAAAAAGTTTAGTTTATTTGTCTAGTTCAATTAGAACTAATTTAATGATGCTTGAGAGTTTGAAGAATAAAAAATCTGGTCTTCATATGAATGCTTCTGAAGAGGAAATGTGTGATGACATTATCATCGAAGTTCAGCAGTCCTCACAAATGATCAAAATTTATAGTGAAGTGACTGAAGAAATTTCTAAAACGTCTAATAACATTTTGAATAATAACCTGAACAATACCATGCAATTTTTGACTGTGTGGTCTTTATTATTAACTATTCCAACAATTGTAACAGGTTTTTTTGGAATGAACGTAGATTTACCTATTTTTCATAATCCTTTTGATTGGATAATAATTACCGTTGGGTCAATTATAGTAATGGCAATTTTACTCTGGTATTTACGTCGGCATAATATGCTATAATGCTTGCTTAGCTTAGATGATAAGCAAGCATTTTTTGATGTATAATATAAACTGATGTAGTGTATTATTTTATGATATTAATGCTATACAGGAAGGAATTTCAATGAAAGGCTTTTTACGCAAATTAGAATTGCCTGAATTTGTTAAAGATACTAGATTAACAGCATCATTAGTCATTGTTTTAGTTCTTTCTTTATTAGGAGCTATTATTGGGATGCTAATTAGTCCACTTTTTGGACTAGCAATGGTATTGTTATTCATCTTGACAGTTATTTTTGTAGTATATGGAATTTATGTTCTGGCGGGAAATACAAATAACTATGCTGCTAATCTTTCATATCGAATAAAGCGTGGGGAACAAGAGGCAATGATAAAGATGCCTCTTGGGATTATGCTTTATGATAAAGATCGGCAGATTCAATGGATAAATCCTTATCTGCAGATGTATTTACATGGTGAAGACGTTATTGGCTCCTCAATATCGTCTGTAGATAAAGAATTAGCAAAATATGTTGATGATGCTATTAAATCTAATAGTAATCAAAATAAAATTATCAAGTGGGGCGACCAAAAATTTGAAATGGTGGTTCAAGACGACTTAGGAGTTGTTTATTTACTTGATATTACGCGCTATGCAAATATTGAAGAGAAGTATAAGCAAGAGCGATTGGCAATTGGATTAATATTTATTGATAATTATGATGAACTAAGTCAATCAATGAGTGATCAAAATCTAACAAATATGAGCTCATACGTTCAAAATGCACTTAGCAATTATGCAGGCCAATTTAATTCATATCTAAAACGAATTGATGAAGATCATTTTATTTTGTTAACGCATATGCACGATTTGGCTAAAATGGAAGATGATAAGTTTTCTATTTTGGATAAGGTTAGAACCGAATCGAGTCGAAAAAATATGCCATTAACATTATCGATTGGTATTGCTTTTGGTTCTGAAAGTTTAAACGAAATTGCGGATCAAGCACAATCGAATTTAGATTTAGCCTTAGGTCGTGGTGGGGACCAAGTAGTTGTAAAACAATCAGGTCATGAAGCACGTTTCTATGGTGGGAAATCTAATCCAATGGAGAAGAGAACTCGTGTAAGAGCTCGAATGGTTTCGCAAGCTTTGGTAGAATTATTTAAAGGCGTTGATCATGTCTATGTTCAAGGTCACAGAAATCCGGATTTAGATGCAATCGGCTCAGCAATTGGAATTGTTAAGATTGCTAAAATACATGGTGTAAAGGCGAATGTTGTATTAGATGTTGATCATGTCAACTATGATGTGGGGCGTTTAATTGCTAAGATGCAGGCTGCTGGGATTGATAAGGATATTTTTATTTCTCCTAAAGACGCACTTGAAGAAGCAACGGATGAATCACTTTTAGTTCTTACTGATCACTCTAAGCACAGTATTACCTATGATCCTGAATTGTATGATCGGTTGAAGAATCGATTAATTATTATCGATCACCACCGCCGCGGAGAAGAATTCCCAGAAAATCCAATGTTAGTATATATTGAACCTTATGCTTCTTCGACTTGTGAGTTGGTAACAGAAATGATTGAATACCAGCCACAAGGCGGTGAAGGAGTTCTTACTGACTTAGAAGCCTCAGCAATGCTTGCAGGTATTACGGTGGATTCTAAAGAATTCTCCTTAAGAACTGGTACTAGAACGTTTGATGCAGCAAGTTATTTACGATCAATTGGGGCTGATACTCAAGTTGTATCTGAACTTCTGAAGGAAAACATTGATAATTATTTGCAAAGAAGTCACTTAGTTTCTACTATTGACATGATTGAACCAGACATGGCGCTTTTGATGGGAGAAGATAATAAGATTTATGATCCTATCATTACCGCTCAAGCAGCAGATACTGCTTTGTCACTTGAACATGTTGATGCTAGTTTTGCCTTGACGAGACGAAGCAAAGATACAGTTGGAATTTCGGCTCGTTCAATGGGAAATATTAATGTCCAAGTCATTATGGAAAAACTAGGTGGTGGTGGGCACTTATCTAATGCGGCAACTCAAATTAAAGGCGTAACAGTTGACGAAGCTAAAGATAAGTTACTGGCAGCAATTAATGAGTATTTGAAAGAAAATGAGTAGGAGTGAAATTCATGAAAGTTATTTTTATTAAAGACATGAAGGGTAAAGGTAAACGCGGAGAAGTTAAGAATGTACCTGATGGCTACGCTCAAAACTTCTTGATTAAAAATGGCTATGCTAAGGAAGCAACTAGTTCTAACTTAAACACCCTAAAACGTGTTCAAAAGGCAGAAAAAGATGCTTACGAAGCAGAAAAAGCAGCAGCTGAAGATATTAAGAAAAAACTTGAAGATGACAAGACAATCATAAACTTTAAGTCTAAAGCTGGCACCGACTCTCGTTTATTCGGTTCTATTTCAAGTAAGAAGATTGTTGAAGGACTTGAAAAGCAATACGGTATTAAAGTCGACAAGCGTAAATTGGAGCTTCCAGAGCCAATTAAATCTTTAGGATACACAAATGTACCTGTTAAACTATTTAAAGGCGTAGAAGCGGTAATTCGCGTTCACATTACGGAGCAAGACTAATAATGGATAATGTTGTTTCTCAACAAATTCCCCATGATAGTGAAGCAGAGAAGGCGGTCCTAGGGGCCGTCTTTTTAGATCCCGAAGCAATTATTGATGCATCGGATGTATTGCAGCCTGATGATTTTTATGAACATGCAAATCGTATTGTATTTCAGGCCATGCTTAATATTTCAGATCGTGAGGAAGTAATTGACCCTATTACTCTGCAAGATGAGTTAAAGAAAAATAATCAGGTAGATGATATTGGCGGAATTGCTTATGTTACGGAATTGTCAATGGCAACGCCGACGGCAGTACACGTTACTTATTACGCTAAAATTGTAAAACGTAAGGCAATTCTTAGAAATTTGATTGCTACTAGTCAGAGAATTATTCAAAATGCGATTGAAGGTTCTGATGATGTAACAGACATTCTAGATGACGCTGAAAGTCAAATAATGGGCGTCTCACAGGATAATGCAAGTGGTGGGTTTAAGTCTATTCATGATGTATTAAACACGACTATGGAGGAAATTAACTCTATTCCAGATGATGGGAATACAGTTACAGGACTTCCATCGGGATTTTCTGAATTAGATAAGATGACTACTGGTTTTCATGATGATGAGTTAATCATTTTAGCTGCTCGTCCTGGGGTTGGTAAAACTGCCTTTGCGCTGAATGTTGCACAATTTGTTGGACTTAAAACCGATAAGACGGTTGCAATGTTTTCACTAGAAATGGGAGCTGAGCAATTGGTTCAAAGAATGCTAGCTTCAGAAGGTTTGATTGACTCACAGCATCTTAGAACTGGTCAGTTAACTGATGAAGAATGGCGTAAACTAGTTGTTGCAGCTGGATCATTAGATAATACAAGTATTTATATTGATGACACTCCTGGAATTAAAATGAGCGAAATTCGTGCTAAAGCACGTAGATTAGCTAAAGAAAAAGGCAATTTAGGATTAATTGTAATTGACTATTTACAGTTGATTGAAGGACCACGTAGTGAATCACGTCAGCAAGAAGTTTCTGCAATTTCTAGACAGCTTAAAAAACTAGCTAAAGAATTGCATATTCCCGTTATTGCTTTATCACAGCTTTCTCGTTCTGTTGAGCAGCGTCAAGATAAGCGTCCTGTATTATCAGATATTCGTGAATCTGGGTCTATTGAGCAGGATGCGGATATTGTAGCTTTCTTATATCGTGATGATTATTACCGTGATGAGCGTGATGAAGATGATGAAGGCGAAGTTGAAGCAGAAGAAGATAATGGCGAAGTAGAAGTAATTATCGAAAAAAATCGTTCTGGTACACGTGGAACAGTTAAATTGATGTTCTCGAAACCATATAATCGTTTTTCAAATCTAGATTATACTCATAGTGAATCTTAAGAAAATGATTTGTAAGCGTTTCATTAATTAGCTATACTATAAGAGTTAAAAGTCTATCTTTTTAAGAAACAATCAAATGAGAAGGTGTAAGTTGAATGGTAGAAAATAAATATGTAGGTAGTATTGAAGCTGGTGGAACCAAATTTATTTTGGCAGTACAAGATACTAAAAATGGTGAAATTGTAGCAAGAAAAAGAATTCCAACAACAGATGCAAAAGAAACTTTAGCTAAGAGTGTAGAATTCTTTAAGGAACATCCGGTATCTGCTTTGGGAATTGGAACATTTGGTCCAATTGATATTAATCCGAATTCAAGAACTTTTGGATACATTTTGGATACACCTAAACGCGGTTGGTCTGGAACTAATGTTAAAGGTACTTTTGAAAAAGAACTTGGTATTCCTGTTGTAATGACTACTGACGTTAATGCTTCTTGTTATGGCGAATATATTGCTCGTGGCAAAGATGATTCTAAAACTTACTTTTATGTAACAATTGGTACTGGTGTTGGTGCAGGTGCTGTTCAAGCAGGTAAATTCATTGGCTTAAATAACCATCCAGAAATGGGGCATATGTTAGTAACTCCTTATCCAGGCGATAACTATACTGGAAAATGTCCATTCCATGGCAATAAGTGTGTTGAAGGAATGGCAGCGGGTCCTTCGCTAGAAGGAAGAACGGGTATTCCAGGTGAAAAATTACCTAGAGACCATAAAGTGTTCACCTATGTGTCCTATTATGTAGCGCAGTTATTATTTAATGCTTACATGACTATGCGCCCTGATGTAATGGTTGTTGGTGGATCAGTTTTAAATGATCAAGACTTGGTCCAAGTTCGTGGCTTCTTCAAGGAATTTAACAATAATTATGTTGCAACTCCAGACGTTGACGAATTGATTGTGCGCCCAGCAGTTGCAGATAATGGCTCCGCAACTTTAGGTGATTTTGAATTAGCTAAAGAAGCATTAAAAAATAAATAATCATTGTACGATTAGTAAAAAAGTCAACTTCAATTTTGAAGTTGACTTTTTTGTTGTTTCACATGAAACAAATAACTAACTACCATCATAAGAATCGTCAACGATGGGCCCCTTACTTGAATCATTACCCAGTGGTTCTAAATGTTCACTATGACTAAGGAAGGGAAGATTGATGTATTGGCGAGCAGTTGCAGTAATATCAGAGATAATCTCATTAGCAATTAAACGTGCGTCTGGATCAAGCGAAAGATAAGCATGGCTAAATTGAATGGCACCACGAATTTTGTTAGTTGTTAATTGACTAGCTTCAGTGATTTTATGAGATTCTAATGCAGTAAAGAATGCCAACCAAAATGCTTCACGTTTTTCACGTGGAATTTTGGTATTCCAGGAAATAAATGTACTTCTAATAATTCTGCTTGCATTACTTAAAGCTGGTGCCATAACGAAACTACTTCGCGCTACTTCCCAGTGTAAAGGATTATGTTGTTTCATTAAGTGTTTCATTCTACTTTTAACAACTATTACACGTTCTGGATGATCAAGCATCATACCAAAAATTGAGCCTTCAGGTACGTAAGTAATCATTTTTGGAATAACGCGTTGAAATTCTATCCGGTCATACATTTCTTTCATGAAACCAGGACCGTCAAAACTGTAAGCTTTGATTACTCGATCCTGAATATTCGGTGATACTGCGTATAATGCATAAGCTGCAAAATTTCCGCCTTTTGAGTGACCGGTGGTGTATATTTTTTTATCGGGATAAGTTTGTGCAATTCTATCTAAATAATCTGCAGCAACACTTTGACCAAAAATTTCTGGCTGATAACTCATATCTACATCTTCGTTGAGACCAACCATCGATCCATCAGTTCCACGATAGGCGACTAGAATGGTTTCAGGATCTAATTCAATTGTCATCGCTGTAAATTGTACAGGTGGCTTTTTTTGAGAAAGATGCGACCAGTCTAAAAATCGCATATTTTTATATCGATCACTTAGATTTATTAATTGAGCTTCAAGTTTATCTGAAGGAATAAGTGTCTTTTTTTGTATTAAACGTTTTGTAGCTACTTCGAGCGTATGATCCTTAACACTGGGATCGAATGGAAGATAAGCAAAAGCGGCAAACAAACCAGCATCTAAACTATTAAATGGTTCTCGATCTAATGTTAAGTCACCCCGCCAGCGAACGTAGTCAAGTATTTTACCCAAGATAAAAATCCTTTCGTTAACGGTTGTAGTACTTTCATTTTAATGCTTTTTTAGTTAAAGATAAAAGAGGAAGCTTTTTGTTCTTTCAACAAAAAATAAGAGCCATTTAGCTCTTATCAATAATTAGAATATCAATTGAATAGTTTCAAGAGAAGAAAGGGGAGCTTTAATAGTAGCGATTCCGTTTTCTACTTTGATTTTAATTACTTCTTTGTCAACACTATTATTATGTTTTCGAATTAATGTTGCAGTATCAGATGGCAAATCACGACTTAAATGCCATTTGATTTCTGTGTAACTATCTAAATTGAAATTCGCAAGCCACACGGCTTTGCCATTTTCTTGAATGTTTAGTTTCACATGAGGCATGTTAATTAAATAATCAATAGGTGTAATGCTCGTTAACATTTGTTGCATTAGACCTTATTTATAAGATGAAAATTGTGATTCCCAACCGTGTTTTGGATCTTGATCCATAGGAAAGACAATTATATGATCATCGATAACTGCCATGAAATTACCAAGTTTTTGATCAATAAAAGTATAAGCTGAACTCCAGATTTTAACATTAGTATCTGCTTGATAAGTAAGTTGTAAATAGTTACCTGTATGTTGAAGTATAGTAATGCGAGGATTCTTCACACTTTGAACAGTAACGCCATCAGCTTGTTCAAATGGTTGATAGCTACTCTTGGCTAGATGCTATTGTGCATCTTGAATATGAAGTAAATTGCCTAAATTTCTATCTAGTAAAACTTGGATACTTTCACCATCAAGAAGAACCCGGTTTTTAGTGATTAGGTTTGTGATTTGTTCGTTTATGAGGTTTCGCAATAGTTGACTGGCGATTGCAATAATTTGATTTTCGATTGTTAGATCAGCTTGAACAGGAATAATAGTTGTCGCAAAACCAAAACTCGATAAAAGACTGGCCCAATTCTTTTCATGTGGAAGAAATTCTTCTGGTGTTTTACTAAAGCCATCCTCCATCCACAAACGACGAGGATGTATTGAAGCATATTGCGCGTATCGATCAGCTAAATATTTGCGCGGGTAGGATCCGCAGGACAAGCCATATCTTTAGCCTTGTTACCATTAATATCGACGAAAGTGTTAAAGCCAATTTCTGGATTAACACTAAAGCCTCGATCAGAGTGCATAATAGTTGTCCGTGGATCGAAGACATACCATAAAGTGTAAATATCGCTCATAATAAAGTCCTCAGTATTTCTAATCAATTAATATTTAAAAAAGCATGTAACTTATTATATTAAGCTACATGCATATCTTAGCATATTTTGAAAGCGGTTATTATACTTTTATTTAGCTCCATGAGTAGAATTAATTCGATGAATATTTTGGTTTTTCTCAAGGGCTAGGATAATATCATTCTCATCTTTTCTGTTTCTGATTACTCCGTCAACATTAACGACGATATGTGCAGAAGTTACGTCAATAATTTTGATAGAAATTTGTTCAACTTCATTTAAGGAAAGCTCTTTTTTCAGTTCATTAAGAATGTCTGGATGATTATTAGCTTCAATTTGAACATTGAATCGAACATGAAGAATAATAAAGTTAATAAATGTATCATCGTGAAAAATAATTTGGATGATAAATAAAAAGACTGTGCTGACAATCCCAATGACATACATTCCAGCACCAACTGCCATACCAATTGCAGCAGTTGCCCAAACACCAGCTGCAGTAGTTAAACCAGAAATCTGTTCTCGTCTAACTAGGATTGTACCCGCACCAATAAATGAAATACCAGTTACAATCTGAGCTGCAATTCTTGATGGATCAAGGGAAATATCATGTAGCGATAGTAGGTCAAAGAAACCATATTTTGAAACTAGCATAAATAGAGCAGAAGCTACAGCAACAACCATGTGAGTTCTAATGCCTGCGCTTTTTCTTTGAGTTGCACGTTCATAACCAATTGCTGTCCCGCAAAGAGCAGCAACTAAAATTCTTAGTAACCAATCTAATTCAGTTGAAAGTGATGTTAAACTTACCATAATAAAACCTTTCTATTTAACAGATATGTTTTTATTGTAGCCTAGATTTAGTCAGATATTCATTTAAGTAAAAAGTAAAAAAACTCTTGTGTAGAAACAGATAATATGGTTAAATAATTAACTGTCATATGGATATGCTGACTTAGCTCAGTTGGCAGAGCACGTCACTAGTAATGATGAGGTCGAAGGTTCGAATCCTTTAGTCAGCACATGTTTAAGTCCTAACCAAGCGGTTGGGACTTTTTTGTTAGTAAAATATGTCATATATAATTGACAATTTCAAAAAATATATTATACTTAAAGTATAAAAAGTCACATATATATGACTTGTTGAGATAAAAGAAAGAATTACCGTGAACAGAGTTAAAGAATATCGAAAGCGAAAGAGCCTATCACAGATGGCTTTAGCTAAAAAAATAGATGTTGCTAGGCAAACAATAAGTTTAATTGAAAATGATAAATATAATCCTTCATTAGACTTATGTTTAAAGCTAGCGCATGAGTTAAATACAGATTTAAATACGTTATTTTGGGATGGAGATGCTAAAGATGGAAGCAAAGGAAACTAAGTTTGAGAAGTACATGAAGTTTTGGTACGGAATTTCTGGTCCACTTGATGAACAAAAACGACAGGTTATGAATCAAATTGGTAATCGTGCATTCTTTATATTTTTCTTAAGTATGGATGTAGCGTTCTTAATTTCGATGGTTTTGTTTTCAATGTATAAAGCTAATGTGGCATATCTTTTCCTTTCTGGTAGCTTTGTTGTAATGCTAATGGTAGTTAGCTCATATATAATGGGGCAATCTAGAAAGGCTCAATTAACAGATAATGAAGTAGAGAAAGATGAAGTACCTGAGGCTAAAAAAGCTGCATGGGTAAGAGGAATGATATCAGGTGCAATCTTTGGCATACTGATGTTAATTTTAGAATTCTTAACTAGTTATACTGATGGTTCGTGGACATGGATAATGCTTCCCACATACTTGATTTCGGGTGTTTTCTTCGGTATCTTTATGTCACTAATTGCAGTTCATAGAATAAAAGTAGTAAAAGACGAAGATTAAAGAAAAAAAGTGCTTTACTTTCACTAGTAACATCTGCTATACTAATAGACGTTGTGAGAATGCTGACTTAGCTCAGTTGGCAGAGCACGTCATTAGTAATGATGAGGTCGAAGGTTCGAATCCTTTAGTCAGCACATGTTAAAAGTCCTAGCCTGATGGTTAGGACTTTTTTGTTTGCTCTTTTATCTTAGTATAATAAGATATAGAAATATATTGCGAAGTGTTAGAAAAGGTAAAAGCAAATGATGTACGGGAAGATGTTAATTTTTTAAGTCGTTATAACCACAGTATGGGATTTGGTGAATATAAAGATGACGATCTTGCTAGCTATATTATGGTAAATGAATTTAAGAGTAGAATTTTTGCTAAAAAAGTTAAAATGGGAGGCGTCGGCTATGTTGCTTCCTATCCCGAAAACCGTGGCCTGATGAAGGATATTATTTTAGAATTACATGGTCAAATTATGCAATTTCGAACCTAGCACCATTTTCAGAAACTTTTTATTGGCGTTATGGTTATGAAAATGCTATTTATGAAGAAATGTATCAAATTGATCCTGCCTACTTACGCTTCTTTAAACCTGTCAAAGAAGGAAAAGTGATACGCGGAAATGGAGCGACTCAACCTTAAAAGAAGCAGTAATTAAGCTTTATCAGGCTAAACTCAATCAAGCTGATCAAAGAAATACGGTTGAACGTTCAGAGTGGTGGGATAGGTTAGATACTTATTATCCAGGAAGATCAGTTTGTGTTTATTTTGATAAAAACAACCAGCCGCAGGGGTATATGTTTTATCGGATTGTTGAGCGTAACTTTCAAGTAGAGGAAATGTATTATCAAACTCCGCAAGCAGCTCAAGCTCTATTAAGTATTATTGCAAGCCGCAGCTCAAGTGACTTGAAATACTATGTAAAAATGCCTGAAGAAAGCTTATTAGGAGAATTTTTCCCAGAGCACGAAGGACTTTACTGTAAATACGCTGCCTTATATGATGACTAGAATAATCAATGTGAAGCAGATCCTAGAGGCTGTACCTGTAGTAAATAAAAACCAATTAGCTATTGAAATCACTGACGATGATATTATTGATGAAAATAACGGTGTCTGGATGATTGACCAAAATAAGGTAAAAAAAGTAAAAACATCGCCAGACTATACCGCTTCTCTAACTAACTGGACCAAGGTACTTTTAGGCCATTTGACTTTGAAACAGGCAGTTCAATTAGGTTTTATTAAAGAAAATCACCCAGTTGACAATGATTTTGTTAAGAGCGGAGTTTCATTCTATGATTACTTTTAATTAAAAATAGTTTTTCTGTTGTTCTAGGGCGGAAAAACTATTTTTTGTTATAACCAGCAATGTCCCAGTCTGTGAATTTGTAGTCTAATTTTTTATGATAAGCCTTCTCATAAGCTTGTTTCTTTTGTTGGTAGTCAATTTCTTGCATTTTTTGTGCGTTTTCAACAATTGAAAGCTTGGGATTAGGATAAATGGTTGGCAAAACATGAAGAATCCAGCGTGTTTTATTGAATTCAGGATGCAATTTTTCTCGCTTCTTTGTGTCTCTAATTTCGACAAAACAAGAAATAATGGGAACGTTCATTTTAGCTGCATAATAATAGGCACCTTTTTGCAAGGGGCGAGGTTTGCGATAATTTTGCCATAATTCTTGCTCTGGGTAGATTACAATCCAATTATTTCTAAGCAAAATTCGTTCTAAATGTCTTGGTAAGTCTCGCCCCAAGTACTCTATGCTAGCAGTAACAGGAATACTATCAATATTTCTCATTAGGAATCCAATCCAGTTAGGAAGCTTAAGGTTGGCATCTTCAATGACAAAGTACAGTCTCTTATGGTAGTTCATTGCTAGTCGCTTGAGCGGTAAGCAATCGAATTGGTTGTAGTGGTTACAAGTAACAATAGCTGAAGAAAGATTTTTAAGTGAAGTAGGATTATCAATTTTAGTATTAAAAGTTAATATAGGAGTTCCAACATTCAGAATTCCCCGGGCAATTAAATTAATTATTCTAGAAAACAATTTATCGTGATTAGTCCAAAAGTTTTTGACTAAGTTCAAGCGTTCTTTTTTACTTAAAATTGGATCATTTGGCTCAACCTTTGCATTAAAATTTTTCTCTTTGACGCTTTTTTTGATGTTTAAAATAACTTGTCGCCGATTTTTTCCAATAATCATTTGTACTCTCCAAGATTTTATATGGTAGTTATAGGTTCTATTTTATTTATTTTGCTTTTTAAAACCAAATATTATCCCATTTATTGTTTTTCATGCTAAGCTAAGGTAACAGATAAAATACAGAGAGGAGAAAACAATAATGAAAGTCGGTATTATTGGAGCTTCTGGTATGGCAGGAAGTGCAATTTATAAATTAGCTAGTCAAAATAAAGATTTAGAAGTAACTGGTATTGTTAGAGATGAAGATAAAGCTAAGAGAGTCTTAGGTAAGGATGCTAAGCTTTTAATTGGTGACGTACTAACAATGGATGACAGCTTACTTCAAGAATTTAATGTGATTGTTGATGCTTTTGGAACTATTCCAGAAAAGGCAAGAGATCAGGTAAAACTTGCTACTAAATTATGTGATTTAGCTAAGAATAAAGATATTAGGGTAATCTTCATTTTAGGTGCTGGTAGTCTTAGAACTGGAATTGATAACCACCTAGTTGTTGAAGATATTAAGAAGTTAACTGGCTCTGAAAACTGGATTAATACGCCAAAAGAGCAATTGAATGAGTTAAATTACTTAAAGCAAGTTGAAGATGTAGATTGGCTTGGAATTTCACCAGCCTTAACTTTTGAAGCAGGTCCAGAAGCAGCTGGCTACAGGTTAGGTAACAATACTTTGCTCTACAACGATGATAATGAATCTAAAGTAACTTCAGGCACGATGGCACGCTTAGTTGTAAATGAAATTGTTCACCCAGAACACCATAAAGAAAGAATTACTTTAGTTGATGAATAAAAAATAACCGCTACAATGTAGTGACTGTAGTGACCCACAAAAATTGGACACTTTATTAATAGTATGCAACTAAGGATTGATTTCGATATTGAATCGGAGTCAGTCCTTTTAGTTTACTCTTTGTCCTTTCGTAATTATAGAAGTGAATATAATCTTTAATCGCTTGTTCTAATTCATTCAGATTGGCATAGTTTGATTCTTTGCCATAAAACATCTCTCTTTTAAGTATGCCAAAGAAGCCTTCCATAAGCCCATCGTCTGGAGAACAGCCTTTCCTAGACATGCTTTGTTCAATGCCACGTAGCTGATCCTTAGCAGCTTGTTTCATTTGTGCACGTGTCATAGTATTGCTTCCCTCTAACAATATATTAACTTTTATTCAATTATAATCTTACCACTAATCTTTAAGTAATTTGAAAAACTAAATTCTACTATCTTCTGCTATAATCAAAATTACCAATTTAAATAGAAGAAGGGTTGCTACTTGAAATATAAACAATTAATTTTTGACGTTGACGATACTTTGATTGACTTTGCTGCTACGGAAGATTCATCTTTGCATGCATTGTTTAAATCGCATAAGTTGCCCCTTTCTTCTGATTTGCAGAAGCAATATCATACCTATAATCAAGGATTATGGCGCAGACTTGAGCTTGGCGAAATCACTTATGAGAAATTAAGTGAGATGACATTTCATGATTTTATTAAAGAGCATTTTAATTTAGATGTAGATGGAAATGAATGGATGAATGAATATCGCTCTTATTTTGGAGAGGCTCATCAGTTGTTGCCTGGTGTGGAAGACATGCTTAAATTTGCTAAAAAGCAGGGATATAAGTTAACTGTATTAAGTAACGGTGAAAAATTTATGCAACGTCATCGTTTAGAGTTGGCTGGAATTAAGGACTATTTTGATCTGATTGTAACGTCTGAGGAAGCTCATTATTCTAAGCCAAATCCACATGCTTTTGATTATTTCTTTAGTAGGACTGAGATTGGCCCAAATGAAACTTTATTCTTTGGGGATGGTTTACAGTCAGATATTTTAGGTGCTGAAAAATATGGATTTGATAGTATCTGGTATAATCACCGGCATCGTAAGGATAATATTGGACTTCATCCCTTATTTGAAGTTGAAACATATCCAGAATTTGTTAAATTAATGCAAAACGATTTTAAAAAGGCATATTAAAAGGAGTGCTTAAGCACTCCTTTTGTGTTACTATTTATTCTTTTTCAAAACCAACCATTAAGCCGCCTTCTTCAGCATAGAAGCTGCAAAGGGCACCGCATTCGCCGAGAGTAACTTTAGCATCTGGGAAGTTATCTAAGATAATTTCTTTCATACTTAAAGCAGAACCTTCATTTTGAACATGATCGATTTGAACGCGACCACCTCTGTAGCCGGCTTTGACCATTTCATCTAAAAGTTTTCTTCTAGCTTTCTTAGCCCCGCGTGCCTTACCCAAAAGTTCAAATTCGCCTTTATTGTTGGCAGTTCCGATAACGAAAAGCTTTAACAAACCAGCAATTTTAGCGACAGCTGGAGTAATCCGTCCATTGTTACCTAGATTGGTTAAATCCTGCAACGCAAACATTAAATCAAGTTTGTGTTGATATTCTTCTGTTTCTTTAACGATGTCTTCAAAGGACTTACCAGCACTTGCTAAACTAGCAATTTTTTCAGCAAGTAGTCTTAATTGAGGACCGGCTGAACGAGAATCAAATACTAAAATTTTAGCCTTTGGATTCTTTTCATGATATATCTTTGCGGCTTGTGTAGCTGAATTGTAGCTACCAGAAAGTGCACTAGTTAAAGTGATTACGAAGATTTCATCACTACCTTCGAAGGCCTTAAGCCAGTCATTTACATTTGGACAGGCAGAAGTTGATTTATTTTTAGTATGCTTTAGAGTATAAAGAAACTTATCTAAATCAATATCCGGTGTATCCATCCAAAGCTTGCCATCAACGTGAAGTGATAAAGGAACGGTAACGTGATCAATTCCGTCAATTTGATCAGCTGTAATATTTGCAGTTGAATCTGTAATAATTTTTATTGGCATATAGATTACCTCGAATTAAATATATTAACCTATTTTCTTTCAGTCTAGAGAAGATAGATAGTAAAGTCAAAGAAAATGCTATCAGTACAAAAAAGGTCAGCGCGAGAGCTGACCCATTGTTAATGCGAAAACACTAGTCCTAATAAGCCGCCTAAGGCAACTAAAGCCAGAAGAGGCAATACTAGATAAGAAACGAAGGCAAATAGCAATCCGATCACGATTAAGAAACCGACGATCTTCAAAATGCCAATTCCTAGTTTCCAGAAAAGCCAAATGATTAATAAGGCTAATAAAAGTGAAAACATATTTCGAACCTTCTTATAAAAATTAAACTATATTTTGATATTAATCATATTACGAAATTGAGATAAAGTGTAGATAAGTTTTTATTAAGAATATTTAGGATAATTTTCGTTAACGAAAGTTGTGTTCAAATACGATAAACTAAGAACATTTTAACCTCTTTATCTAAAAATGATGATAGAGGTGAAGAAAATGAAATACTTATTGAGATATTTAAAAAAGGAACCATTAAAGGTTGGAGTTGTAATTATCCTAACAATTATTACTTCTGCTTTGCGTGTTACTCATGCACTAATCAATGTAAATATTCTAAATTCTTTGATCAAATTACAGATGTATAACTTTTTTAACTGGGTAATGATTGATATTGGAGTGTTTGCAATCCTATCCATTTTTCTAATTTTGCTTCAAATTCAAACAGCTAAAACAATTGAATTTTTATGCTTGGATTTAAGAAAGGATATTGTTCGCCAAATTGCTAATAAGCCAATTATGAAATACCAGGAAAAAGATACAGGAGTCTATGCTTCCTGGCTAACTAATGATATAAATACAATCGAAAATAATGGTTTTTATAATATTTTACAATCTATTCAAATTATTACCGACCCATTATTTTCAATTATTGCCTTACTACAATTTTCTTGGACATTTATACCTTTAATTTTACTAGTCTCATTTTTAACAGTTTTTTTACCACAAATTGTTCATGATAGATTAGCTAGTGCGAGTTTATCAACTACTCAAGCTAATGAAAATTTACTTAGTACTATTAATGATGGCTTGAGAGGTTTTACAACATATTCTATTTTTGGCGTTGAGAGACAACTTGAAAATAGAATTACTGGTGCCACGATGACCTTAATTGGTAAGAAAGTACGACAAGCGAAATATCAAGCAGTAGCTAATAATATTGCTGGTTTTTCAAATATTTTAGGACAAACTGGTATTGAAGCTTGGACTGGTTTTCTAGCTCTTCAAAAAAGTATCTCAATTGGTGTAATCGGATCTTCAGGAAATTTGTCCTACAATGTTTTTAATTCATTAGCTGCGATTGCACCAATGTGGGCAGAAATGACTGCATTGACACCAATTTTTGAAAAATATCGTCTTGATGATAAAAGTAAGCCTAAGCAAATTGGTAGAACACTTGAAAATAATGATTTTCAATGTTTAGATGTTGAGAATCTACAAATTTATTTTGGAGATAAACCAGTTTTTAAGCAACCATTAAATTTACATATAAGTAAAAATCAAAAGATTGCTCTTGATGGCGATTCTGGTAGTGGTAAAAGTACACTTTTAAAAATAATTTCAGGTCAAATAAAAAATTATCAGGGGTCAGTTAAAATTAATAATCAAGATGAAAAAACTCTCAGTTATGATGCCATTAGAGAAACCTTGATTTATGTGGATCAGATTCCATATTTATTTAACGGGACAATTCGTTATAACTTAGAGTTAGGAGAGCACTTTAGCGATCAAGAAATATTCGATGCCTTAAGAAAAGCTAATTTGCTTGATTATGTTAAAGAGTTACCAGCAGGATTAAATGCAAAAGTTGGCGAAAATGGTACAAAAATGTCTGGAGGACAGAAGCAGAGATTAGCTTTAGCTCGTGGTCTACTACGAAATAGAAAACTATTTTTATTAGATGAAAGTACAAGTAGTTTAGATAAGAAAAGTGCTCTGAATGTTGAAAATATCTTTTTGAGTCAGCCAGATATTACAGTTATTTTTGTTAGCCACCAGCTACATGATGAAAACAAACAGAAATTTGATAGGATCGTTAAGATATAAAAGAGCCAGATAGATGAATATACTATACTTTCGGTAACATACTTACAAAATCACTATATCCTGCAAGCTTTAAAACGTTAGTTATTTCCTGACAAGTAGCAGGATCCTTTTGAAAAACAGACGCATAATATTTTCCAAGTAGCTTTATAAATAGAACGGAGCCTTTGCTATTAATGGTTGAGATATATGATAATACCTCTTGGATTAACTTTGTGGAGTTTTTCTCGTAGCAATTATCTAGGTAATTAATACAGATTGCGCCAATGCATTCTTGCAAAGAACTTTGTAGAATATTTGGATTAGAATATTTCGCTAAGATAGTACCTACTAAAAAGTTCAGCTCATCTATATCGTAGATACGCATTGTTTCTCTAAAAATTTGAAGGGAATGAATATTCCAATTGTTGTTGACGAGAATGTATTGTTTCAGTTTATTTTTTAATTCAATTGGAATTTCTTTAGCTTTAAGGAGATAGACCTCTAAAGTAAGTTGCAATTGCAATTTATAATATTCAGTTTGGCGATTATTAGGAAGTAAATCTATCTCCTGTTTTATTTTTAATAATTTATCTCTGCTTTTTTGCTCAAAAGCTACAGAAATTCTATCCATAATATCTTCTGAGATATTTTCTTTATCATTTAGATTTTCAAAAAAATAGGTAGCGTTTATTTGATGTTTATTAAGAATTTGAAGGAGATCGTTAGTCCCAATATCATGAATATTTCTTTCAACTTTTGAATAAAAAGAGGTTGAGACTACATTTGCAGCCATTTCTGTTTGATTTAATCCTAGTTGTTTTCTGAGATTTAGTAATGCTTCACCAATTGTCATTCTGTGTACCTCAAATTTAATTTTTTAATAATAATTTTATTTAGCATTTATTCTATCATGCTATAGGATGATAATAATTTCAATTACATTATTAAGTTATAATAAAGAGAAATTACCACAATTTACTACGATTGCATTTAGAAAACTAGAAAAATGAAAAAATAACAACAGGAATTTTAGCCCATGTAGATGCCGGAAAAACTACCTTGTCAGAGGGGATGCTCTACAAAAGTGGTACGTTAAGAAAATTAGGTGCAGTTGATAAAGGAACTGCATATTTAGACAATGATAATTTAGAAAAGAAACGCGAAATTACGATCTTTTCTCACATGGCGCGCATTCAAACCCGTAATAGTGAATTACAAATTTTAGATACGCCAGGCCATATTGATTTCGCTCAAGAAATGGAAGAGACGTTAAGTGTTTTAGATTATGCCATCTTAGTTGTATCAGCCAGTGAGGGGATAACTGGATATACTCGCACTCTTTGGAGCTTACTAAAAAAGCATCAAATTCCAGTTTTTGTCTTCGTCAATAAAATGGATACCTTGAAGGCTGATAAGGAAAATATTCTTAAGCAACTTAATGAGCTGGATGACAATTTTATTGAGTTTGGCAATCAAGATGAAGATTTTTATGAAAAAGTAGCTACTGCAGATGAAACTACTTTAGATCAATATCTAGAACTTGGAAAAATAGAAGATAATGCAGTCAAAAAATTAATTAATCAAAGAAAAATTTTTCCAGTATATTTTGGAGCAGCTTTAAAATTAATTGGAATAGATGAATTTCTAGTGAGCTTAGATAAGTGGACTGATGAAAGAAAGTATACAAATGACTTTGGAGCTAGGATTTTCAAGATTTCTTATGATGAAAAGGGTGAACGATTACCTTGAGTAAAAATTACTGGTGGTAGTTTAAAAGCCAAGACCGAAATATTTCCCGATGAAAAGGTGAATGAAATTCGTTGCTATAACGGCACTAAGTATCAAGTTATTCCGCAGGCAGAAGCTAGCGAAATTGTTGCTGTCAGTGGCTTGAAAAGTACATATCTCGGACAAGGATTAGGCTTTGAAAATAATCAGACTAATTTTACCGTTCAGCCGGTTCTAACTTATGCAGTAAAAGTCGACTCCACTAACACAAATGCTTGCTTGCAGGCAGCACTAAGACAGCTTGAAGATGAGAACCCCCAACTCCATGTTAAGTGGAACAAGCAGACAGAAGAGATAAGTATTGAGGTTTTGGGTAAGATTCAATTAGAGATTCTCCAGCAACTATTACTCGATCGCTTTAACTTAGAAGTTGAATTTCCTCAGGGCAAGAATGGAAGGGGCTTAGTTTTCAAAAATAAGTGTAGTTTAGAAGTTTTGCCTAAAAATGGCAAGATCAAGTGATGGGAAGTTTATCTAATAAGGAACACTTAAGCATTTTGACTAGTTCAGCTATTACAGATCTTGAAATTACTCTAGTTGGAGGCCGGGAAAGCAATGTTCATACGGTTGGCGGAGATTTTCGTGAGGCAACTTATCGTGCAGTGCAGCGAGGATTAATGGAGTTAAAAGCTAAAAAACAGGTTTATTTACTTGAACCTTGGTACCAATTCACTTTAAGTATTAGTCAGGGTCAAGTTGGCCGAGCAATTAATGATATTGAGAGAATGGGTGGACACTTTGAACTTGGAGAAAGTAGTGGGAGTGTTACTACGATTAGCGGTCAAGCACCGGTAGCGCAGATGCAAGATTATGCTACTGAAGTTAGAAACTACACTCATGGTAGCAGACAGCTAGAATGTTTATTCTTGGGCTATCGAGAATTCAAAGATAGTGCTGCTATTATTGAAGAAATGGCTTATGATCCACTATCTGACATTAACAATACTCCTAACTCCGTTTTTTGCTCCCATGGCGCGGGTCAAGGTACCAAGTCATGTTCAGTATCCATATTTAGGATAAATTGCTGCACGATTATGGTAGATTAAACTAAATACTTTTAAAGTAAATCGCTTTCATAATTTGCAAAACCGTGCTATATTAATGGTGTGAAATAGCTCTAGTAGAAGCCATGATTAAGATTGTTAGAAGTTATATTTTTTATTAATTAAGTAGACGATACTCTAGCTATTGCAATTCATAAATATAATTCATAAGTAAAAGGAAGTTCTATTTTGAACTTCCTTTTTATTAGTTTATTAGCTATTATTTAGCGACTAAATTAACAACTTGATTAAATTTTTGTTTATCCTCAATACTCATAGTATGTTCAATCTCAATAATTGTTTGGGGAAGACTTTGTAAGAGAGAAAAAACCTGCTTACGACTGTCATCATCAAGACCTGATAAACCCTCATCAACAAGTAAAAATTCCTTTTTATTTAATAATACTCGAGCAATCTCTACTTTTCGTTTCTCTCCGCCAGATAAAGATAATCCCTTTTCTCCAATTGGTGTGTCTAAATGCTTTTTATTTGCTAAATATTCTAACTTAACTTTTTTCAAAACTTTAATTAGCTGAGAAGAAGGAATATCTTTACCTAGAGTTAGATTGAAACGTAATGATTCCGCAAAAATATATGTATCTTGACCTACAATTCCAAAATTAGAAAGAAAATTACTTTTATTTAATTGATTATCAACTAGGATTTTTCCTTTAATTAAAGGTAATTCATTTAATAAACTTTTAAATAAGGTTGATTTACCAATTCCCGATTTGCCAGTTATTAATATTTTATCTCCTTTAAAAATTTTAAAATTAATATTTTTTAATATAGCAAAATTATCATATCCAAGAGTACAATTATCAAAAACAATCTTTTGTTGGTCAGGAAGATTTACAAATGACAAGTTATTGAATTGCTTAGATATCGGTTTTTGTAGTGCTTTATTTTTTAATAGTGGGCTAACTGAATTCAATTGGTTAGTAATGTTTACTATTGAAATAATGGGACTCGTCAAGCGATCGGAAGCAAGAAAAAGTGAAATTAACCCTCCAACAAGTATTTGACCATTAACTACGAAAAAAGATCCAACGGCTAGAGAAATAACCATAGAAATAGTATATGAGACTTGAGCAAAAAAGTTAGAGGTATTACGACGAAAATTCATAAAGAAATACTTTTTTTCTTCTATCAATAGAGCTTTTTTAATGAATAATTTAAATTTTGCGTCGGCATTAGCATGTCTAATAGTATTAAATCCATGTATAGCATCACTAACTTTTAAGTTATAGGTCTCATAACTCTGATTCCAGCTTTTAGTTCCATTTTGAATCCAGTTTCGTGTTAAACGAGGGATCGTTGCAGGTAATAAACCGCAAATTAGAAAAACTAAAGCTGCAATACCGTTTATACTTAGAATATAAATAAGCGAGACAATAGTTTGTTCAATACAGTAAATCAACATAATAGTAGAATCAATACATTGACTTTCAATTTGCTTCACATTGACGTTAATGAAGTTTAACGTATTAGTCATTTTATTTTCACTAGGGGAATCATTGAAATTATTAAAAGCTCTTGAACGTAAAAATTGGTTGCTATATTTGGTAAGTTTTCCCTAGCAAAGTTGCCAAAGATAAAAACTTATATTCAAAAAAAGCATTAAACCAAGATATAATAAGAGAATTTTGGGAATATCATTGAATTTCCTTTGAGAAAGTGTGTTAGTTATTTTTCCAATTATGTAGGGTGAAATAACTCCATCTAGGGATGCGAATGCACTAGTCAGTATCAGAGCTAGAAATAACAGTTTATTTTTAGATAGTATTTTTTTAAAGAATGAAGGGATAGTCATGGTGAATACCTTTGTTCGTTATAAAATTGAATACAGATTATTGTGTATATTAGTTTTAATATATATTTAATCGCTTTTTTATAAATACTTATATTATATCCATGAAGATTAAGGCGTCAATATAGACAAAATATTTAATTAATCTTTTGAAATTCATGACAATAAATCAAAGTAATTTTTAATAGGCTATAATAAAAGTACTATCTATATTTTTTGGAAAAATAAACTAATCGCAAATTGCAATAATAAATTGAACACTTTTAGTTAAGCTGCTTGATAGATTAGATCTAATTCTCTTTCAAAGATTTCATCTGGTGTATGATAGGCCAGTATCTTTCTTGGCAAAGAATTGCACCAGGTTTCAATATTAATGATGTCTTGTAAAGAATAGTTAGCTATTGCTTCTCCCTTAGGAATGAATCTGCGAATAAGACCATTGTGTCTTTCAACTGTTCCCTTATCACAAGAAGTGTAAGGATGGGCATAGTAAACCAGTGTATTGGATACTTTTTCTAGGTTGGAAAGATCTGCAAACTCTGAGCCATTATCAGTGGTAATGGTTTTAAAAATATCATTCCAATGTTCGCTGTATTGCCTTTGGAGTTCTTTAAAGGCCTGCATGACACTGACAGAAGTCTTGTCAGGAATACGAAGAATTAAAAACTCACGACTCATACGCTCAGATAAGGTTAGCAGTACCTCATCATCTTTGCTCTTATGTCCGAGAACTAAATCGCATTCCCAATGACCGAATTCATTACGTTTATTGATCTCTTTAGGACGTTCTTCAATGCTTCTGCCAAGTTTTTTCTTATTTTTGCGAATACGATGAAGCTTAGTATTGCGTTTAAGCTTCTCTGGCAAGTCGTAATTATAAATTCCTAATAAGCCTTGATCAACGTAATTATAAAGAGTTTTGGTGCAGACAACATCGCTGCTAGCGAATTCGCCAACAGCAGTAGCACGATTACTGCACACATCAAGCGACCAGCCATCTTTAAAAAAATGCTTGTGGACATAGCGCATGAATTGAGCTTTCCTGAGAAAGTCTGATTTGCGCCCACAATTTTTACGATGAGCTTTATATGCATCATGCCCTTGAGTAGCCTTATATTTTTTGACTTTACCATGATACAGTTTTACAGTGCCACGCTTAACCTCATAGCTGATAGTAGAAGGAGAACAGTTAAGTTCACGGGCAATTGCACGCAAAGAATAGCCATCTTTCAAACGCAATTGAATAATAACTCGCTCTTCAAATGATAAATGCTTGCCTTTAACGTGCTGGTTCATGGTAGAATGTAAAGAGTCCATTTTGACCTCCAATAGAAAGTTTTTGTGGTTATTAACATTCTATCAAACAGGTCCGAATGGACTTTTTATTTTTTATCAAGTGTTCAATTTAATTTTACAATCAGCGAAAATAAACTAATGAAAAAACTAACAATAGGAATTTTAGCTCATGTAGATGCGGGAAAAACTACCTTATCAGAAGCGATGCTCTACAAAAGTGGTACGTTAAGAAAATTAGGTGCAGTTGATAAAGGAACTGCATATTTAGACAATGATAATTTAGAAAAGAAACGCGGAATTACGATCTTTTCTCACATGGCGCGCATTCAAAATGAAAATAGCGAATTACTTCTCTTAGATACTCCTGGCCACATTGATTTTGCTCAAGAAATGGAAGAGACACTTAGCGTATTAGATTACGCAATTTTAGTTGTGTCGGCTGGTGAAGGCGTAACTGCTTATACACAGACGCTTTGGAACTTATTGAAAAATCACAAGATTCCAATTTTTATTTTTGTTAATAAGATGGACACTTTAAAGGCTGATAAGGAGAAGGTTCTTCACAACTTAAGTACATTCGATGACAACTGTGTTGAGTTTGAGAATGAAGATTCCGATTTTTATGAAAAAATTGCTACAACAGATGAGTCAATTTTAGAAGAATATCTAGAATCTGGTCAGATAAAAGATGAAGAAATCAAAGATTTGATCTTTCAAAGAAGAATTTTCCCAGTGTATTTTGGTGCAGCTTTAAAATTAAAAGGCGTAGCTGAATTTTTACAGGGACTAGATAAGTGGACTAAGAAAATAGAGTATCCTGAGAAATTTGCTAGCCGTATTTTTAAGATTTCTCACGATGAGAAGGGCGAGCGGTTAACTTGGCTTAAAGTTACTGGTGGGGAATTAAAGGCCAAGACTGAGCTAATGCCTGATGAAAAGGTAAACGAAATTCGTCTCTATAACGGTACTAAATATCAGGTAGTTCCTAGGGCTCAAGCTGGCGAAATCGTTGCTGTAAGTGGACTTAGAACTACCTATCCTGGTCAAGGCTTAGGCTTTGAAAGAGATCAAACGAACTTTGCAATGCAGCCAGTTCTAACTTATGCAGTTCAGACTGCACCAGATAAGACACATGCGACGCTAACAGCTCTAAGACAGCTAGAAGATGAAAATCCGCAATTGCACGTTAAGTGGGACAAGCAGGCAGAAGAGATTAGCATTGATGTAATGGGGAAGATCCAGTTAGAAATTCTTCAGCAGATTTTGTATGATCGCTTTAACTTAGAGGTTGAATTTACTCAGGGCAAGATTCTTTACCAAGAAAGTATTAAGTCTTCAGTTGAAGGGGTAGGTCACTTTGAACCTTTACGGCACTATGCAGAAGTTCACTTATTGCTAAAGCCTGGTAAACTAGGCAGCGGCTTAGTTTTTAAAAATGAGTGCAGCCTAGAAGTATTGCCTAAGAAATGGCAAGACCAGGTGATGGAGAGTCTAGCTAATAAAGAGCATCTGGGTGTTTTAATCGGCTCTCCTCTAACTGATGTTGAAATTATCCTGATTGGTGGTCGCGGCAGCAATGTACACACAGTAGGTGGCGACTTTAGAGAGGCGACCTATCGTGCAGTGCGACAAGGTTTAATGGAATTAAAAGTGCAAAATCAAGTATCTTTACTTGAGCCTTGGTATCAATTTACTTTAAGGATTAATCAAGAACAGGTTGGTCGGGCAATTAATGATATTGAGAAAATGGGCGGAAAGTTTGAAATTGGGGAAAGTAGTGCCAATATCGTAACAATTACTGGTCAAGCGCCAGTGGCACAGATGCAAGACTATGCGACTGAAGTTAGGAATTATTCACACGGCAGGGGTCAATTAGAATGTTTATTTACAGGATATCAAGAATGTAAAAATAGTGGTGAAGTTATTGCGGATGCAAATTACGATCCCGTTTCTGATATTAACAATACGCCTAATTCTGTTTTTTGTTCTCATGGTGCAGGGCATACCGTCGTATGGGATGAGATACCCGATCGTGCTCAATATCCGTATTTAAAATCTAAAAATTGATTGTTGTAAGTTAAAAGCATAGGCAGAATTATTTTAGATAATTCTTTTTGCGCAAAAGTAAAGCTGAAATAATGGCTAAGGTAGCCCCAAATAAAGTTACCCATAAAAATCCAAGTTCATTCTCCTTACCAGGCAATCCGCCAACGTTCATACCCCAGATACCGCTAATTAAAGCTGGAATTGAAATAATTAAGGCAAGGGAATCTAAATATTTCATTAAGTTGTTTAAATGATTATCCATCATTGCCGAGAAGAGGCCATTAATTGATTCTAAAAGATCGCGATAAACTTTAATTTTCTTAGTAAGTCGACGTTGAGAAAGAAGCAAATCAATAACCAAGTTTGAGTTGACAGACTTTTTCTCTTTAAAAAAGTCAATTATAGATTCAATAGAAGAAGCCTGATCATCCATTGTGTGATTAAAGTAAACCAAAGTTCTAGTTAAATCAGTTGCTTCCTTTAAAGATTTAGTTTTAGTAGTCGTTCTTGCTGCCCGATCTAAATGATCAAGTTGTTGTTTTATTTTGTTAAGTTCTTTATTAAAGCACTGATTTTGATAGAGTAATTGCTTAATTAAAAGATCTTCAATCGATAAGTTAACAATTGATTTTGGATCTTCTAAAGTAGGAGTCGGTGTTTTTTGTAAAATTAAGATTAATTGTTGAGAATTAAAAACTGCAATTGTGGGGTAAATTGCATCTTCTACTTGGCTTTGGCTAGGATCAAAATTAAAAGAGACAAAAATCTGTGCGTTTTTTAATTTACAGTTGGGCAAAGAATTAAAATGCGACACTTCGGTAGCAGAGAATTCCTTAGCAAAAATGTCATGATCGCAACCGATTGCTTTTTCTATCTCATTTAGTTCGTTAGAAGTGGGACGAACTAAAATTATGAGTTTAGCCATTAAAAAGTTATTGTGTTTCATTTGTCCATTTTTATCATATACGCTAATCATAAAAGGTTCTCCTAACTAGTTTTTTAGGCTAAATATATCATATACGGAAAGTAGATAGAGATTTAATGCTTAGTAGTAAGAAAGATGGACATGTGCTAATTAATTTCAATATATGTATAGTAAAAATTAATTTTTAATTAGTGTACATAACAAGTTATTAAGTAAATCTTAAGCTTAACCGTCTTAAGGCACCATATTATCTTTATAAATTAGTCCTTGATATGATTAGGTTAATCACTTAACAAAGATTGAAAATAGCTAGCTAGACGATCTTTTAATGTGTCCTAACGAAAGGAGAACTAGATTATGATGAAAGACAAACATGGTATTAAGGATAAAGTAGCTGGAAAGCTTAAAGAAGTAGAAGGGAAAATCACTGGTGATAAAGCTCGTGAGGTCGAAGGAAAAGCTCAACAGGCTAAAGGAAAGGTGAAATCTAAGGCTACTGAAGTAAAAGAAGACTTAGAATAGTCTACTTATTGTATATTTTAGGAATAGGAGGCGATCCCCATGCTCCATTGGATTTGGGTTTTGATTGTCGGAGGTGTAATCGGGTTAATTGCAGGAGCCATCACTCATAAAGGTGGCTCAATGAACTGGATTGCTAATATTATTGCTGGGCTAGTAGGTTCATCTCTAGGCGAAGCTTTGCTTGGTGCCTGGGGTCCGCAAATAGCGGGAATGGCAATTGTTCCATCATTACTAGGAGCTATTATTTTAGTTATCTTAGTATCATGGATTATGACAATGTTATTTGGTCCTAAGGCTAGCGAATAAATCATATTCAACACAATTTAATAATATCTCACAAAAGAGCAGTCTTAGCAGGCTGCTTTTTTCTATGGGCGGCGTTCTGGCTTTTCATAGTATAATGAACGTGATATAAAAATTTAGGTAAGAAAAGAGATAATAATGCGTTTAATTTCATGGAATATTGACTCCCTTAATGCCGCTTTAACCAGTGATTCACCGCGTGCTCAACTTACACGTGGCGTTTTAAATATAATTAAAGAAAAAGATCCTGATATTATTGCCATTCAAGAAACTAAATTACGGTCTACTGGTCCGACTAAGAAGCATCAAGAAATTTTAGCTGAAATGTTTCCTAACTATGATTATGTATGGCGTTCTTCTGAAGAACCTGCACGAAAAGGCTATGCAGGAACTATGTTTTTGTATAAAAACACTTTAATGCCTGAAGTAACTAAGCCGACTATTGGCGCACCCGATACAATGGATTATGAAGGACGAATTTTAACCTTAGAATTCGATAATTATTATGTTACTCAAGTCTATACACCAAATTCTGGAAACGAATTAAGACGATTAGAAGATCGTCAAATTTGGGATGAAAAGTATACAGAATATTTACAAAAATTAGATAAAAGTAAACCAGTAATCGCTAGTGGTGATTATAATGTTGCACATACTCCAATTGATTTGAAACACCCTGAAAATAATCATCATAATGCTGGCTTTACTGATGAAGAAAGACAAGATTTTGATAAGCTACTCAAACTTGGCTTTACTGATACATTTAGAAAAGTTCATGGCAATATTGAAGGAGTCTATTCTTGGTGGGCTCAAAGAGTGAGAACCAGCAAGGCTAATAACTCAGGCTGGAGAATTGACTATTATATTGTTTCTGATAGAATTGCTGATCAGGTAACTAAATCAGAAATGATCGATACAGGAGAGCGCAAAGATCATTGTCCAATTATGCTAGAAATTAATTTATAATTATCCACTTGTGGATAAGTGAAGAAGATCGTTTGGGTCTTCTTTTTTAATTTAGATGGGAAGTGAAGACTGTGGATAACGTTTTAAAAGAAGCAATTTTAAATGGCTTGTATGACAAAAATGAAAATAAGGGAAATGAGTTTATCGGTCCCCAGTTAGTAAATAATGATGATCAAGATAAAATTTGGTTTACTTTGCGGCAAGAATTGCTGTCAACCACTTCTTTTACTTGGGCAGTTGCATTTATTTCTGAAAATATGCTTGTTCCATTTAAATTAGTGATGTCGGAACTAGCTAAAAAAGGAATTAGCGGTACGTTAATTACAGGTACGTATCTTGGTTTTAATAGTCCGAAAGTTTTCAAGGAATTAATGAAAATACCGAACCTGAAGGTTCGTATAAGTGAAGAAGCTGGTTTTCACGCTAAGGGATATATTTTTAACCATGAGGATTATCAAACTATTTTAATTGGGAGCGCAAATTTTACTAGATCAGCTTTATTGAAAAATTGCGAGTGGGGATTAAAAGTAACTTCTCATGAAAATGGCCAATTAGTTCAAGAAGTTAATAATCAAATTCAGAGTACGTTTACTACTAGTATTCCGCTTACCAATTCCTGGATTAGAGAATACGGGAAAAATTGGCAGCCTGTCAAAAAGACTGCTATGCATTTGGTAAATAATCAGAAAGAAAATATTTTGCCTAATAAGATGCAAAAAGCAGCTTTAAATAATTTAGCTGCTCTAGTAAATGAGAATGCAAAAAGAGCTCTGGTCGTTTCTGCCACTGGAACTGGAAAAACATATTTAGGAGCATTTGCAGTTCGAGAATATCAACCTAAAAAATTCCTCTATCTAGTACATCGAGAACAAATTGCGAAAAAATCTTTAGAGAGTTTTTATAAGGTAATTGGCGGAAAACGCGAGGACTATGGTTTATTAACTGGAAATAATCATGATTTTAATAAAAAGTATCTTTTTGGAACTATTCAAACTTTAAGTCAGGACAAAGTTTTAGCAGAATTAGAGCCAAAAGAATTCGATTATATTTTAATTGATGAAGCCCATCGAGTGGCCGCTCCAACTTATCAAAAAATTTTAGAACACTTTACACCTAAGTTTTTACTAGGGATGACCGCTACACCAGAAAGAATGGATAAGCAAAACATCTATGAAGTATTTGATTATCACTTAGCTTATGAAATTAGGTTAAAGGATGCCTTGAATGAGCAGATGTTAACACCGTTTCATTATGTGGGAGTAGAAGATTATACGGTAGGTGATGAGATAATTACTGAAACTAGTAAATTAAAAGACTTAGTGGCTGAAAAGCGAGTTGAGTATGTCCTTAAGCAGCTTGATTACTATGGCTATTGCGGTAAAAAAGCTAAAGGCTTAGTATTTTGCAGTCGGCAAGAAGAAGCACGAAAGTTAGCAGAATTATTTACCCAAGCAGGACACCCTGCACAGGCTCTGACTAATGAAGACAGTCAGAAGAAACGAGTAGAAGTAACTAAAAAGTTAGAAAATGGTGAATTAGAATATATATTTACCGTAGATCTATTTAACGAAGGAATTGATATTCCATCCCTAAATCAGATTGTGATGCTCCGAAATACCCAATCGAGTATTATTTTTATTCAACAACTAGGTCGTGGGCTGCGTAAATTTCCTGGAAAAGACTATGTAACTGTAATTGATTTCCTGGGTAATTATAAGAATAACTATCTAATTCCAATTGCCTTAAATGGTGATAAGAGCCGTGACAAAGACCAACTTGTTAGAGAAAGTAAATTACCGCAAGTTATCGATGTTTCAACAATTAACTTTACTGAAGTAGCTTCACAAAGGATTTTAGATTCACTTGAAAAAATAAAACTAGATAGCATGCGGGAACTAAAAAAGTCTTACGAAGATTTGAAGGCAAAACTAGGTCACGCACCTCTTTTATATGACTTCTATCAATATGGAACAACTGCTCCAACTGCTTTTGCCAAAAATCATCTTTTAGCCCATTATGGTGACTTTTTAAAGAAAATGGGAGAAAACGTCGAGCTAACAGATTATCAAAGTTCTGTTTTATCTTTTGTAACGAAGGAGTTGTTATTTGGTAAAAGACCGCATGAATTATTGCTACTAGAAAGCTGCTTAGGTAAAGAAAAGGCAAGTGAAGCATCTTATCTGCAATTACTTGAAGGAAAAAATTGTTACGTAAATGATGCTGTATTAGAGTCAGTTGATAAAGTTCTATCCTTAGAATTTTTTGACGTAAAGCAAGGAAAAACAACAAAAAAAGAGCAGTATGGCAATGTTCCCTTAGTTGAAAAGAGAGGAAAGTACTATCTATTTTCAAGTCAACTTTTACAGGCCTTAAGTGATAATCAGCAATTTAAAGACCTATTTAACGATGTTATAAAAACAGGCTTGGCGCTTTCAAAAGAATATAATTCTGATCAACAATTTACTTTGTATAAGCAATATGATCGTAAGGACGTTTGTCGCCTATTAAACTGGCCTAAGGATGTTTCTGCGCCAATGTATGGTTATCGTGTTGGTGAAAAAGAAACGCCGATTTTTATCACTTACCAAAAAGATTCAAAGAAGAAGAGAAATGCCCGCTATCATAATACTTTAGAAAATGGACATAGTTTGCGCTGGTATACCCGTACGCCACGTCACATTGATTCAGATGAGGTAAAACGGCTGCTTAATACAAAAGATATGAAATTACACCTATTTGTTAAGCAAAGCGATGCAGCAGGAAAGGAATTTTATTACTTAGGGACTGCCGCTATCCAAAAGAATTCTGTTAAAGAAGAAAAAATAGGTTTAAAACAAAAGAGTACAGTTGGAATGAATCTAATTCTCAAGCATCCGTTAAATCAAGCCATCTATGATTTGCTTTTTAGTTAAGAATTAAGCATAGTTTAGGATAAATTATAGAAATTCATAATAATTATTTGATAAATTTCAAGTTGCGAAAATGGAGGGGATGAGATAAGGGTGAAAATAAAACTAGTCTCTTTAATTACTTTATTAGCGTTAGTTTTGACAGGATGCAGTTTTCAAAACAAACCTAATAGAGCTGATGCAGCACACAAGTACTATGTTGAAAAACGTGAAACGCCGAAAAATAACCTCAATGTAATTCCAACATTGTTTTTCCATGGAGGATTAAGTAATTATCATGGGGAGGAGAATATGGTAAAAGCTGCTCAAGAAGCTGGAGTGACTAATTCTGTCATTAGAGCTGATGTAGATGCCAATGGAAAGGTTAAATTGATTGGTACTATTCCAAATAACGCTGTTAATCCAATTGTAGAGGTAAACTATCGAAATAACGTTCAACTTGATTTTAAAGAAAATGGACGTTACGCCAGAAATGTAGTTCAGACTTTACAAAATGAGTATGGAATTAAAAAGGTAAATATGGTGGGACATTCCCTGGGAAATACTTCAATTATGTATTATCTCCTTCAAGCAGCTCATAATCCAAATTTACCGAGATTAAATAAGGAAGTTTCAATTGGCGGGCATTTTGATGGTCTTGATTTTAAGCAGTTACCAATTGCTATTAGGCAACCTGATAACCTTAGAGTTAATAATGAAGGAAAGCCAAATAAAATGAATGCCACCTACCGTGAAATGGCGAAATTACGAACTCTTTACCCAATGAAAGAAATAGATGTCTTAAATATTATTGGCAATATTGGTGGAGATTCGGATGGAATTGTAAAAAACGCCTCATCTCTTTCATTAGAATATTTAGTTGCGTCTATGGCTAAAAGCTATCGCGTAATCACAATAACTGGCAAGAATGCGGAACATGGACAATTAACTTATAATAAGCAGGTAGAGAAGCAGATTATTAATTTTTTATGGCTACAATAACAAAATAAAAGAAGATGTTTGAAATGTAGTGACCCCTGAATTTGGACACTTCAATTTTGGTTAGAGAAATGCGCGACTGCTAATGTTTTTGGTTAAAAGAGGCATTTTAATTAAAAACTTTTCAAATTTAGAGTACGAAAAAGCCACTTAAGAAAAGTGACTTCTGGTTGTTTTGCTCACGAAGCATTAACGCTTAATTTCGTGGATCAATCAAGTAACTGAATCAACGAGTGGTGAAACTTGGTATAATATTAAACCAATAGCAATTAAAGTAAATGCGTCAAGCAAGACGTACAATTCCTTAAAGAGAACTTGATTAGGCTACGTTGCTAGCGCGCATATATTTGTCAAAAGATGTCTTATGGGTGGTCGTTGAACCACCTTTTTTTATTGCAAAATTTTCAGGTTTCCCGTATCACAATATATTATATTAAAAATAGCGAAAATTATAATTTAACTAATAAATAATTAAAACTATTGTTGACTTTTAATTTTTATCACTGTAATATTATGTTCAATAAAAAATAACAACAGCTTTGATAAGGAAAGTAAGTTTTACTGAAGTACTACAGAGAGTTTCTGGTTGGTGCGAAGAAACAACGAAGGTTTAGCTGAAAATCACCTTTGAGCAGAAATTACGAATTGAGTAGTTTCAGGGTGCGCCCTTTATAGCGTCGACGTATCGCTCTTTTTTGAGTCGCACGTGCAACGAGGCTGGGGCTATGCTCAGCGAACATAGGTGGTACAGCGCCAAAGCGCCCTATTAGATCAAAATAATTGGTCTGGTAGGGCGTTTTTTCTTTAACAACGCTGTTAAATTGTAAAACAGGAGGATAATTTTATGAATGCACAATTATCAAAAAAATCGAAGTTTTTTTGTTTAATGATGACCTTTGTTATGATTTTAGAATTTTTTGCTACAACTGCTGTACCAGCATTTGCAAGTCAACAAAAAACAGATGTAGATAATGATCCTGAAGTTGCTGTAGTAGCACAGGAATTAGAAAAAATTTTTGCAAATGGAGTTAGTCAGGAAAATCTAAATAGATATGTATTAAAAAATTTCTCTAATAAAGAACTTACTGTTGCGGAAAAAGAACTAGATGTTAATTATAATCCGTTTTCTCTACAATCGAAAAATGATAATAACTCATTACATTCTGTTTCTGTATACGGTTGGAATAATTTAGGACAATGCATGTACAATAAAATCAAAGATGAATTTTTTGCAATGGTTAATATCGGAGTAATTGTTAAGTATGCTAAGAAAAAAGCATGGAAAGAATTAGCTAAAGTTGTTATTCGTTTTGCTAAAGGTGCGGGTGTTAGAACGAATGCAGCCATCGTTGCAGCTCAGTTGGCTGTATGGGCTGTCCAATGTGGAATGAATTGGGATTAATTTATGCAACATGTAGTAGATTTTCTAATTACTTATGTCCTTGTAGTTATATATTATTTTCTGGATAGCGGATATTTTCGCCCATTTGCTTCCCTAATTATGACTTTAGTATTAATAGGTTCAGGATATTTCATTGGCAAGCTATATTATGAATCTAAAAATAGAATTAATAAATAACTAAAACTATAGCTTTTGGCAATTTTCGGTGTAGTGCTACTTATGACGAATATAATTTGGATTTATAATTAAAAGATATAAGTTACCTCTAACTCCCAGTAGCGTAGGACTTGGCTATTCTGAGACGATACATTAGGATCGTGCAAAAATGGGTGTTGGATACTACAACCGTATGATGATACTTAACTTGTTTAGTCACTTCATCAATGGACTTAGACACTTGTAATCTGCCTTGACACAAAACCTGTCGTCCTTATCGCAATGTTTTTATAAATTGCATTATCTACCATTAGGAAAGGAATACACTCAATCAAGTAGCTTTACTTTAGCTATGAAATAAAAATTATATATCTAATCTAAAAATTTTTATATCTTAGTAGGTAATTTTAATAAAAAACAATACTTTAAGCAAAAATTTATTGACTTTTAATTTTTATCGTCATAATATTATGATCAACAAAAAATAACAACGGCTTTGATAAGGAAAGTAAGTTTTACTGAAGTACTACAGAGAGTTTCTGGTTGGTGCGAAGAAACAACGAAGGTTTAGCTGAAAATCACCTTTGAGCAGAAATTACGAATTGAGTAGTTTCAGGGCACGCCCTTTACAGCGTGGACGTATCGCTATTTTTGAGCTGCACGTGCAACGAGGCTGGGGCTATGCTCAGCGAACATAGGTGGTACAGCGCCAAAGCGCCCTATTAGATCAAAATAATTGGTCTGGTAGGGCGTTTTTTCTTTAACAAGGCTGTTAAGTATAGGAATAATTGGAGAAAAATTATTATGAAAAAGTTTAGTAAGTTAGCTGCTCAAGCAGCAGTAGCTGTATCGCTATTCTCAGTAGGGACACCTACATTTACATCTGCTGTACAAGGTTCATCTATTGAAAATGTAACACAGGACACATTAAGTTTATCTACTCAAACGAAGTTGGATCCTTATGTAAAAGTTGAACATAATCAATCTGTTTTAAGTGAAAGCGCAAAGATGTTGTTTCGGCAGAAGAGTATAGAGTTGCACAACAAATGATTGAGCATAGTAATGTGGTAGTGGCAAATTCAGGCTCTGTAATTAATAGAAAGACAAAAGTAGCAACTAATGATTTTACTTTATCTGATGAAAACAGTATTGTTTCTTTAAATAAGGGTACATTGGCAACTAGCCAAAGCAGATATCATTATGGGATTAACAAGGTAACATATCATTGGAATTATATTAGAGTATATCTAAATAAAAATTTAACCCAAGCCGTTGCAGGTGGAGCTGTTGGGGGTGTAGGAGCACTTATTGCGAACTATGTCACAGGAGGTGCCGCTACTTTTGCAGTAGGTGCAATTAGCTCATCGGTAGGTGTATTAGTTACAAATGGCATTAAGGGTGGAGTTTGGGTAGATTATAATTTCTTCACAGGAACTGTAACTGGATTCGGATGGCAATAATCTTATGAAAAGAAAGCAATTAATTTTATATTTTATTTGTTTAACATTGGTAATTGAACTTTATAATTTCCTAATTGCCCCATATATTTCAAATTGGTTTTTGAATATTATATTAAGCGCAATATGCGGAGGACTAATTACTTTAGTAGTTTATAAATTGAGCAAATAGAAAAGTTTTTAACTTAGTAGTAGATTTTTTTGCTTATTATAAAATTTATTTCATTTTTATAGTTCAAATTTAATCTAGCTACCATTAAGGATTTTTTGGAATACTGAAATCTTATGAAAATACGAGAAAATATTCTGAAAAAACGTATTGCCACAACTCTTTTTTATAAATATGATGTAACGACAATTTTTGTATTACTGGCTTTATTAAATCTTGGATCACCGTGGGGAAATTTTTCTTACCGTATGGTTATGGTTCTAATGAACATTGTTGTTGGAGCTAGTATGGAATATTTAGTTAATAGATTTTCTTCAACAAGACGCCCGTTGTTTAAAGGGCTGGTAGCCTTAATTTTACTTTTTATAAATATTATTTGGATTTTAGTTACAGTCATCTAGTCAAGTGAGGATGAGCTATGAAAAAGCTACTATTATTTTCAAAACGAATATCCATACTTCAATTATAAATGTGACAATGCAATGGCCACTGTGGGTTAAGGTATCTCTTTTACTCATTGGATTTTGTTATATCTGTATTTTTGGCACACAATTTTTAAAGAAATTAAAAAGGTTCTACTACTTAAACTTTATTAACATACTCTCTATAGTACTTTCAGGCTTCTTTCTATAGTCGCTATGTGAACTTTTTTATCGTTTTCTTTTGTTTCTCTTTTTTGTCATAAATTATATGCGATGAATAATAGGTCTAAAGATACAATTTAAATTCATCTTTTCTATCACTTCCTTTCAGATACATATGGGATAATTAAACACTTCAAAGTGAAACTTTAAGTAGTACTACGTCTAATGGACTCATGTAAGTGCCTCGTTTCTTAATTGATTTATGTCCTAAGTATATTTAGATTGTTTTGATAAATTAAAAAAAGTCGTATTTGAACATTTATGTCTGAAGTTAACCCCCTAAAGTTGGATATGAATTTGGGCGTCACTACATTGAAATATCTTCTTTTTTAAATCTTATTATCATGATGATTTTTTTATCAAAATTGTGAAGCCAGATACTCCAGGCGGCTTGAAATTCGATAATTAACACGCTAGCAGAGATGAGTACTAAGAGAATTAAGGCATAACTAGCGGTTTCACCTAATTCAGAGGTATCAAAACCATATATAAAGAGTTAACCGCCTCCATACATAATCAAAATCATCCAATAAATGTTTGCTAACCACCACAGTTTCCTCATTTAGATACCGCTTTCATTTACCGGAGATAGTTACTATAGCATTCTTATAGGTAATTAAAAGTTTACTGCAAGTCTCATAGGAAAAAGATAAGTGTATAATTAAGTAAAAAATAGGGAGGCAAGTAAACTAAATGGGACAAGCTTGGAATAAATTTAAAGAAAATACAACTGCACATCGTGTTGTGACACTCTGCTTAATTATTCTGGTTCTATATGCAGCTCGTTCGATGATGAACACCATCTTGCTAACGTTTATTTTCACATATTTAATTGTGCATTTAATTCGGTTTACGCAAAAGAAAATTCCTAGCCTACCCGCACAGATAATTGTAGTTTTTGCTTATCTCTTAGTAATTGCAATTATTTATTTTGCAATTACAATCTATGTGCCAATTTTAATTAAGCAAATTGTAAAAATGAGTCATTCTCTGATTAAATTCTATCAATCGGATGATATGAACTGGATATCACGTTACTTAAGTCGTTATATTAGCAATAGTGAAATTACAACACAAGCAAAACATGGTGTAACTATTTTAGTTCATGCTTTAACTAATTTTGGAACATTAACTATAGCGTTCTTCATGTCGCTAATCATGAGTTTTTTCTACACAATTGAACTTAATTCAATGACTGAATTCTCTCATACTGTTTTGCATAGCCGTCACTTATCATGGCTATTTGAAGATATTGCATATTTTGGCAATAAGTTTGTTAATACTTTTGGCGTCGTCTTAGAAGCTCAATTCTTCATTGCATTATGTAATACAGCAATGACAATGATTTGTCTAATCATTATGAAAATGCCGCAGATTATTGCGCTAGGACTAATGGTCTTCATTCTAAGCTTGATCCCGGTTGCCGGTGTAATTATTTCCTTGATTCCGTTAAGCCTCGTCGCATATTCCGTTGGCGGAATTAGGTATGTGATTTATATCTTTATTATCATTATGATAATTCACGCGATCGAAGCCTATATTTTGAATCCCAAATTTATGTCGAGTAAGACCGAACTACCAATCTTTTATACGTTTGTTGTTTTACTTGCAGGGGAACATTTCCTTGGAACATGGGGATTAATCGTAGGAGTACCGATCTTTACCTTCTTGTTAGATATTTTAGGAGTAAAGTCAGTTAAAAGGAAAAAACCTCAAATTTTAAAAATTGAAAGCAAAAAATAAAAGCAGCTGTAAAGCTGCTTTTTGCGTATTGTAAATAGGATAGTAGGTTCCAAATGAGAATATATGAAAAATACGAGATATGAATGGAGTTTTTAATCTTACTATTCACAATACAATATTAATTACGCAAAAAAGTTAGTTTTTTTGTTATTTTTTATAAAAATTCAAGCGCTAATAATAGCGGCTTCATATATTCTTTTGATAAACTGGAAATGAAAGAAAGATATGAGGCAATGTTATGAAAAAATATGATTATATAATTTTAGGAACAGGTCCTGCAGCATATCAATTAATTAAGCTATTAGCTACACAACATAAATCAATTTTGGCTATTGAAAGTGGCTTATTCGGTGGAACTTGTCCTAATGTTGGTTGTGAACCTAAAATCTACTTGGATGGTGCTGTTCAAGCTGCGCTTCTTAGCAAGCAATTAGAAGGGCATGGCATTGAACAGGCTGCGACGATGAACTGGTCACAATTAATGAAAGAAAAGAAAGAAAGATTTGCCAGCTGGGCAAATGAAACACGAAAGAACATTAGTAAAGTTTGTGATGTCATAAGTGGAAGTGCGCATTTCATCGATCGACAAACAATTGAAGTAAATAGACAATATTTCCAGGGAAATAGAATTATAATTGCAACTGGAAGGAGACCCCATGAACTCTCGATTCCAGGGGCGAAGTTCTTACATGATAGTTCCGATGTTCTCTCTTTAAATAAGCTTCCAGAGCATGTTACGTTTATTGGCGGTGGATATGTAGCAATGGAATTAGCTACCTTTTTAGCTGCTGCGGGTAGTCAAGTAACTATTTTAGTGCGAGGAGATCGAGTATTACGGCATTTTTATCAAAAATATAGTCGTGAATTGGTTGTAAAAATGAAAGAGCGAGGAATCCAATTTAAATTTGAAACGGAACCAACTCGTATTACTCAATTAAGTGATAAGTATGTTGTTGAATTAAATCAAGATGGGCCAATGGTAACGGACTATGTAGTAAATGCTAGTGGGCGTACCCCAAATATTGAAAAGCTAGATCTATCAGCCGCTCAAATTGACTATTCAACTAGAGGCATTGACGTAGACCGTCATCTTCAAACAAATGTTAATAATATTTATGCTATTGGAGATGTTACGAGCCAAGATATACCAAACTTAACTCCTATAGCAGAATTTCAAGCACAATATCTCTTTAATTCTCTTGAAAAGGGGCTTACTCAGCCAATTAACTATCCGGCTATCGGAACGGGAGTATTTGCTTTTCCGCAACTAGCTCAAGCTGGAATCAATCCTGATAGTGTTCTTGAAGATGGAGATAATTTTGAAATTAAAGAATATGAATTAAGCCAAAGCAGTTTATATGCTGGTCAAAAAGAAAAAGGTTTATTAACTGTAGTGTACGATAAGGCTAATTATATTGTTGGAGTTAGTGAGATAAGTACTAGCGCGATTAATGATATAAATTACTTTATTCCAATTATTGGTCTAAGAATTAATAAAAATGAATGGCATCGAAATGTCTTGCCAATTTATCCTGCATTAGCCGATAAAATTGAAGGAATTTTGAGATGAAAAAAAGCACCATGAGGTGCTTTTTCATTACAAATATAAATTTTATAAGTCGCTACCGCCATAGTTTGGAGCTTCCTTTGCCATTTGAACATCGTGTGGATGAGATTCACGTAAACCAGCATTAGTAATTTGAACAAATTGACTGTTTTCAATCAATTCTTCAATTGTGCCTGCACCGACATATCCCATTCCTGCACGGAGACCACCGTCAATTTGATAGATGATATTTGAAACATCGCCCTTATAAGGAACTAAGGCCTCAACACCTTCAGGAACTAATTTATTTGCCTCATTAACTCCACCTTGGAAGTAACGGTCAGATGATCCATGTTGCTGAGACATAGCGCCAACTGAACCCATACCGCGATAGGATTTGAATTGCTTACCTTCATTAGTAAAGATTGTTCCTGGAGCTTCAGTAGTTCCCGAGAACATTGAACCAAGCATTACGGCATTTCCACCTGCAGCTAAAGCCTTAACTACATCTCCAGAATATTTAATACCACCATCAGCAATTATCTTTTTGCCATATTTTTGTGCGACACTAGCAGCGTCATAAATAGCTGTAATTTGTGGAACTCCGACACCAGCAACAATACGTGTAGTACAAATTGAACCAGGTCCAATTCCAACTTTAACAACATCTACTCCGGCATTAAATAGGGCAGCTGTTCCTTCACCCGTAGCAACATTTCCAGCGATTAATGTAGAATTAGGAAAATGTTCCCGAATTTCTTTAATTTTACGTAAAACACCCGCCGAGTGACCGTGTGCAGTATCAATAACAATTGCGTCAGAACCTGCCTCAAGCAAAGCTTCAGCACGTTCAAAAGTATCACTTGTAACGCCAACAGCAGCGGCAACTAAAAGGCGGCCTTGATCATCAAGTGCAGGGTGAGGTAATTTAGGATCAACCGCTTTAGTTTTAGCCTTTTTAACCTCTTCAACCTGGGCATCGATTGAAAGGTTCTTATGAATAACCCCTAGACCACCATTTTCTGCGATGGCGATTGCCATCTTTCCTTCGGTAACAGTGTCCATTCCAGCAGAAATAAGTGGAATGTGAAGCTGAAGGTTAGGCGCTAATTGTGTGTCAAGTTTAACTTCATTAGGCAGCACGTGACTTTCAGCTGGAATTAAAAGTACATCATCAAAAGTTAATCCTTTTTTGGCAAATTTTGTTTCCCACAAACTCATTGTAAAGTCCTTTCTATGAAGCAACGTTTAATATTAAATTAGCTAGACTTTACTCGAATCTCATCCAAAAGTCAATTAGAAATTTGGTTTAATTTTTTAACAATTAGATTAGCTAGTAATTTATAGCCGTTGACTCCGAAGTGAAGTCCATCATTCTTTTTGCCATCAAAAATTTGAGGAAAGTTTTCTTCTGCCAGCATTTTATTTGCTAGATCAATAACTGAAAACCTGTATTCTCTAGCTACTTTTTTAACAATATTACCGTATTCCATGACTAGGTTATTGTTTCTAACTCTTTGTTTATTTTCATCAACTGTCGGTGGCGTGATAAAGATAACTTTCTCTGGATAATAAAGCCAAATAATGCTTGAAGCAATCAATTCTAAGTTGTTTTCAAATTGATGAAGGCTTACTTGTTTATGCGTGGCCAAGTCGTTAGTGCCGACTAGAATAATTAAGTAGTCACATTTAGGCTGATTAAAGACTAAATTAGGGAGAGAAAGGGCAAGTCCGCCAGAGTTAATTCCTGAAATTGCAGTATTTTGAATGTCGCAGGCAAGCATTTTTTGCAGTTGAAAATTCAGTTCCGGAATTGTATGATTCTCGGAGCGAGCAATAATACTGTCGCCAGTAAGAAGTAGTTTCATAATAAGAATCCTTTGGGTAGAAAAAAGACCTTGAGAAAAATCTCAAGATCTTTTTAATTATCAATAATATAATCTTTAGAACTTGTTCTTGTCTAAAGCAACTGGTGAGTCAGGCTTTTCACCGTTGATTAACTTCAAGTTGTTGTCAAATGCCTTAACAACCATGTTACGTACTGCGTGAGTAGTGTAGAAAGCAGTATGTGGAGTTACTAAAACATTTGGACGATCGATTAAGTCAGCTAAACGAGCATCTGGGAATTCTTTACCTTCCCAATCCTTATTAAATACGCCGACTTCGTCTTCGTAAGTGTCCATTACGAAGCCAAAGATCTTACCTGAGTCTAAACCACGGATAACAGCATCAGTGTCAACAAGTGGACCACGTGAGCAGTTTACGATTACGACGCCATCTTTCATCTTAGCGATTGAATCATCATTGATCATGTGAACATTTGCAGGAACATCTGGAACGTGAAGTGAAATTACATCGGCTTGCTTGTATAAGTCATCAAGTGAGTCAACGTAGTAACCCTTCTTTTCAAGTTCTGGGTTCTTGAAGATATCGTAAGCAATAACTTTTGCGCCAAAGCCTTCCATAATCTTCATAAATACTTGACCAATGTGACCAGTACCTACAACACCAACAACTTGGTCACGAACTTCACGACCAATAGTAGGTGCCCAGCGTAAGTCGCGCTTAGCCATCTTTTCATCCATACGCTTATCTTGACGTAGTACACGAGCAGCTTGGATTGCAGCATGTTCAGCAATTGCGTCAGGAGAGTATACAGGAACGTTAGTGATTTCAAAGCCTAATTCTTTAGCCTTGTCCATGTCGATGTTGTCAACACCAACGTTACGTAATGACATCTTAGTTACGCCAGCATCAGCTAAAGCTTGAAGAGTTTCAGGAGTGTAGTCTAATTGTTGGTAAACAACAACACCGTCAGCACCCTTAGCTAATTTAGCAGTTTCAGGGGTTAAAAGCTTGTCAGTGTATTCAACTTCAATATCCTTGTGTGCATCTTTCCATTCGTTTAAGAAAGGTTCTTCATCTTTACGAATAGCGTAAGCAAAAATCTTTGTCATAAATTAAACCTCCGTCAAAATTAATAGTATGACCGTTTCTTATTATACACTTGACTTTGTTAATAAAAACACAAAATCTGATTTTTTTGTAACTTATTTTAAAAATGTTTCATGTGAAACTGTTAATGTTATAAAAAATATATTTTCTTTTGCTTATCAATATAGGGTGCCTTATGATAATGATTAGGGAAAAATATAGTAAATAAAACTGCAAAATGTTATAAAAATGATTAAAAATACAAAATAAACGAGGAAATAAGCAATGTCAGTTGTTGTTCAATATGTAGACTTAGATAATAATTTGGCTGAACTCGCAAGTTCAGGTGAACTAACTGGAAAAGTAGGGGAAAGAATAGAATATAGTACGGCTGATGAAATTGAAAAATTAACTAATCAGAATTATGTACTAATTAATAATACTTTTGATCCAAATAATGACGTACACTTTTTTGATCAAAGTTCTAAAGAATATCAAATTACTTTTAAGCATGCACAAGAAGAGATAACTGCAAATAATTTAAAATATGGTTGTCAAAAAAACGAAGTTCAAATAAAAGGCAAGCAAGTTGTTCATTACACTGGAATTGAAGAAGCGACGTCTGATAATGTAGTCGAAGTTACTTTTAATAGAAGAATCACATATGATAAAGTAACTAAACAAAAAATTTCAATGGGTGCATGGCAACCTGAAAAAATTAATATGCCCTTAATTGCTACACCATTTGTTTTAAATTACACCCCAGATAAAGTAGTAATGGGCGGCGAAGCAGTAACTCCCCAAAATTTAACACATGAATATGTAGTTACTTATCTTCCAAATACAAATAAAAGAAATGCTAGACGACAAAAGGCAGAAATAAAGTTTATTGACGTTGAGGATAATAATTCTGAATTAGCTACTTCTGGCGAATTAAAAGGAAAACCAGGAAAAGAAATAAACTATGATATAGCTGATACCTTGAAAGATCTAACTCAAAGGGGCTATGAACTTGTAAATAATAATTTTGATTCTAACGACAAAAAGCCAGTATTTGGAAATAGTAGAGATTCTGTACAGACCTTCTTTATACTAATGAAGCATAAAAAACAACTGGTTAATTCTGATCATCCTTCTTCAGAAGTTAATCAGAATTTATATGAAAAAGAAGTTCATCGTACAATTAGTTTTATAGATGCGTCTGATAAAAATCCTAAAGATGTAGTACAAACTGCTAAATTAAAACGTAATTTAACTCTTGATTTAGTAACAAAAAAACTTATTTCAGCAGGTGAATATACAACTGAATGGAGAAGTGAAGAAACTTTTCCTCCAATATCTGTACCGGTAGTTGCTGCTTATCATACCAAGGTTAAAGAAGTAGTTGCATGTCCGGTTAATAATCAAGATGTAAGTGAAGAAATTAAATACTACAAAAATGGCTATTTAATTCCTGTAGATATGAATAATAATGTACTTGCTGGTATCTCAAAAGAACAGTTGATCACAAATTCACTTGATCCAACAGAAGCAATTTTTCCTAAATTAGAAGTTAAAAATATAAAATTTAAGCAAGTAAACGATGTAAAAATTGCAGATCCAGGTCGAGATTATTATGTACCATTCCTTGTTGTTCATAGATATATCGCAGTAGACGAAGATCATCCTAGAGCCGAGGTTAGTCCGGCATACTATAAACGAATTGTTACTGCCAGGGTTCATTATCAAGGTGCTGATGATAAGACTCCTGAGGATGCAAAGCAAATTGTTCATTGGACGAGAACAGTTACCTATGATGAAGTTAGTCGGGAGGTTCTTGAAGATGGAATGTATACAACAAAGTGGACAGCTGATAAAGATATATTTGAAGCAACCCCAACTCCAGTAATTAAAGGATATTGTGCAGATATTGGATTAATTGGAGAACATCCAATAACTGAAACTGATTTATTGGCAACAGTTACTTATTATCCAATTGGAACGATGATTCCTGTAGATGAACATAACAATGAAATTCAAGGCGCACATCATTTCCCATATATTAATGATCCGTATGATCCAGTTCGCGTCTTAATAACGGAAGAAGTACCAGAAGTAGAGGGCTATGCACCAGTTAAGCAAACTATTACAGTTAATGATCCATTTAAAGATATTCGAGTTCCTTATGTTTTAAAACCACGCTATATCCCTGTTGATAGTGAACATCCGTATCGTCCAATTAATCCTACTTTATACAGTGTGCCAGTAAAAGAAGTAATTAAGTATCAAGGTGCTGGTGATAAGACACCGCATATAAGAGTGCAAGCTGCAAAGTGGACAAGAACCTTGACGGTTAATGAAAACAACAGTGAATTAATTGAAAATGGGAAATATACTACGCCTTGGGCTGTAGATAAAGATTACTATACAGAGGTAAGGACACCAGTCATTGATGGTTATCATGCTGATAAAAATTTAGTCGAGGAAATGGAAGTTAAAAAGGCTAATTACGATGTGAGTGTGACTTACAAGCGAAATGGACAAATTATTCCTGTAGATTCTAAGGGAAAGGCTTTAGAGAATGTTGAGCGACCATTTTATGTAACTGATCCCAGTGATGCAACAAAGGTAATGAAAAAGCAAGGGGTACCGAGAATCCTAAATTATGTACCTGAGCAAGAGGCAATTGTAGTTAGGGATGCAGATAGGAATACTGAGATTACCTACTATACATTTAATGAATGGAGTGAATTAAGTGCGAAAGTACAGGATAAAAGTGAAAAGAAGGAGGATTTAAAAACAAAACAACCTAAGGATAATAAAAGTATCAAAGAAAAAAATGAGCAAAAGGAAGAAAAAACAGTAAATTTACAAGCAAAAGAGAAAAAATTAAATAAAAAAGACACTAACTTAAAATCTGTATTCTCTTGGCTTAAATAGTTATATACCAAAATAAGCATATATTTTTTTGTTATATAAATATAATTTGAAGCATTGTTTCTGTATACATATAGAAATGATGCTTTTTTATGTGTGTCGGGCATGACATTCATCTAGTCTGATGAAAGTTCAGACTACGGGTATTTGTCGCCAAGTGTAGTGAACTACAAGCCGTTAGCGGTGACGCTATGGGCGAAGGAAGTGACTAGCGAGTTTTCCAAGCTTACGTACAGAAATCTGGTCAGTCCAAATGGTGGATAAGATTGCATAACAAGTCGAAGTCCAAAAGACAAACGTAAAACCAAGACGGTAAACCAGAAAGGCATGGAAAACAAGCAGTCACTGGCAAGCAAAGGCAGCTAATGATCGTAAAGTCAAGCTGTATGACAAAATTAGATTCCTACTACGTCGAAAGAAAGCAGCTGCTCTATCTTTATCAGCAGTATTTACTAAAGTAAACTAAGTTGTTAGAGGTTGGATCAACTATTTCAAAATAGGTAGTATGAATAAATTCATTAAGCAGTTCAGTCAATGGCTACGCCACAAAGTACGCGTAGTAATCATTAAACAATGGAAACTACCTAAAAGAATATATACCAATTTAATGCGAATTAACAAGGCACTAAGATGTGATTTCAGTGATGAAGATATTCATAAGGTAGCCAATAGCCGATTAGGCTTGTACAAAAGAAGTAGAGGGCATGTCATTAACTTTTTACTTAGTCCAAAAGTATTAGGGACAAAGGAGGTGGACCGGCCAGGTTTGGTTGATCCGCTAAAATACTATCTAACTCGTAAAGAATTACAAATGTAATGCTGTATACGGAACCGTACGTACGGTGCAATGAGAGGAGCAATAGTTAATCTTTCTCTACTCTATAAAAAAATAGACCAATTTTTTTGAATAAGTGTATAATTAAATTTCGAAAAAACTTTTTCGGAGGAAAAATTGTGTCTGATAAAAGCGAGACTTTGACGAAATTAGAAGAAGATGAGAAGTACAATCGGTTAACAGCATTGAAGTTGTTTGCAATGACTTCATCGATGGTTATTTCTGTAAATGAACTAGCTCCATTTGGAAAGACAGGTCCTACCGCAGTATTTTATTTGTTATTAGCAGGCTTAATATGGTTTGTACCAATTACACAAATGGCTGGAGAGATGGCCTCAATTGATGGCTGGGATAAGGGTGGAATTTTTACCTGGGTTAAAGGTTCATTAGGAGATCGAACTGGATGGACAGCAATGTTTTATCAATGGATTCATATTACTGTGGGTATGAATACAATGATGTACGTAATTATTGGTGCACTGTCCATCACCTTTAACACCCCTTGGTTTAATACCACGCCCAGTGTCAGATTTATATTGATGATGATAATTATCTGGTCGATTACGATTGTTGAAATGGTTGGAGTTAAAAGGATCGGTCACATTGCAGAGTGGCTTTTTGCTCTTGGAATAGCCTTACCAGTAATTTTATTGATTATTGCGTTTTTTGTTTATTTGTTTCAAGGAAGACCCTTGTATATGCATTTAACGTGGAATAATATTATTCCGCATAATTTGAATGGCACTACATTAGTAGCATTTGTTCCGTTTGTATTGGCTTTTTGTGGTGGTGAAGCCTCAGCTCCCCATGCAAAATACTTAGAGAATCCCAAAAAATATTCGACTGTTATGCTCGCTTTAGCAATTACTGCTATTTCTTTTGATTTACTTGGTAGTATGGCTATTGGAATGTCAGTTCCTAAAGATCAAATTCAAAATTCAACTGGTTTTGTTTATACCTTTGGAAAAATTCTAGATTCAATTGGATTACCAGGAGACATAATTAAGAAATTTATTGGCATTTTGTTAGCAGCGGGAATTATTGGGGAATTAGGTAATTGGTTAGCTGGTCCTAGTCAGGGTATGTTTGAGGCTGCTAAAGAAGGATATATGCCTAAGTTCTTTGCAAAATCTACTAATCGTGATGTACCAATGCGCTTGATTGTTTTACAGACTTTGATCGTAACTGCTTCAGCAGTCTTAATTACTTTTACTAGTGGAAAAAATTCAGATTTTGCTTTTAACGTTTCTTTAGCTGCTACTACGGCGCAATATCTAATGGTTTACATTTTAATGCTAGTTTCTTATATAGTTTTAAAAGTAAAACATGGAGACTTAAAGCGTAGCTATTACATGACAAAGAGTAAAGGGTTAGGAATTATAATTGCAATTATTGCCCTGGTAATAACAGTAGTTGCATTCTTTATTTCATTTATTCCAGCCCAAGGAACACCATCTTCATTAAAAGGAGTCTATGTTTGGACTATGATTGGCTTGTGCGTTATCGTTACGATTTTACCGTTAGTGATCTATCATTATCATCATCGGTTTAAGTAGAATAAATGAAGGTTTAAAAAATGTTAATAAAATAAACTTTTTGCTTGTAAAAAATTATTAAAAATATTATATTTAAGATGTATTCAATTTAGAAGTGTAAGGCAAAAGAGCTATGGTAAATTTGAGGTATCCATAGCTCTTTTGTTTGCTTTGACAATTTGCTTTAAAGAATAAGCTTATACTATTATGAATTTACAGGATAGCTATAAAAAGCTTAATTATTTTGATTTTAGAAATATTAAATTAATAGTGAGGCACATTTATGGATTTAAAAGCTGGAAAATATAATGTAAAAGCTCAAGGACATGGCGCAAGTTTTATGCCTATGGAAGTTACTCTTTCGGAAAATAAAATTGAAGATATTAAGGTTGACGCTAAAGGTGAAACTAAGGGAGTAGCTGATGAAGTATTTAGACGTTTGCCTGAAGAAATTGTTGAAAATCAGACTTTAAATGTTGATACAGTTAGTGGTGCTACTATTTCTAGTCACGGGGTTATTGACGGAGTAGCACTGGCAATTAGTGAAGCCGGTGGAGACCCAGATGAGTGGAAGAAGCGAGCTAAACCTAAAGAACAAAGAGCTAAAGATGAAACTTATACGACTGATGTTGTAGCTATTGGAGCTGGTGGTGCAGGTTTAGCTGCAGCTGCTAGAAGCATTCAACATGGTAAAGATGTCATCGTACTTGAAAAGTTCCCACAAATTGGGGGAAACACTAGTCGCGCTGGTGGCCCAATGAATGCGGCAGAACCAGATTGGCAAAATCAATTTAAAGCTTTAGCCGGTGAAAAAGAAACTTTAGAAGAATTAGCAGTAACTCCACTTGAACAGATTGATCCAGAGTATCAAGAAGACTTTGAAAAATTACAAAAGCAAATAAAAGAATATGTAGCTTCTGGTGCAGATTATCTATTTGATTCAAAATTACTTCATGAAATTCAAACCTATTTAGGTGGTAAGAGAACCGACTTAAATGGAGATGAAATTCACGGTAACTACGCTTTAGTCAAAGAATTAATCGATAATGCCTTGGACTCAGTGCACTGGTTAAGTGATTTAGGGGTAAAATTTGATCGCAGTCAAGTAACAATGCCAGTAGGTGCCTTATGGCGAAGAGGTCACAAGCCAGTTGAGCCAATGGGTTATGCCTTTATTCATGTGTTAGGTGATTGGGTAAAGGATCATGGCGGCAGAATTCTGACTGATACTCGTGCTGATCACTTAATTATTGAAGATGGTCAAGTTAAAGGCGTTATTGCTAAAAGACCAGATGGCAGTGCAATCACTGTTCATGCTAAGGCTGTAATTCTAACCGCTGGTGGATTTGGGGCAAATACGCCAATGGTTCAAAAATACAATACTTACTGGAAGCATATTGATGATAATATTGCCACTACTAATTCTCCGGCAATTACTGGGGATGGGATTAATCTTGGTAAAGAAGCAGGTGCAGACTTAGTTGGAATGGGCTTTATTCAGATGATGCCCGTTTCTGATCCAAAGACTGGTGAGCTATTTACTGGTCTACAAACTCCACCAGAAAACTATATTATGGTTAATCAAAAGGGCAAGCGTTTCGTAAATGAGTTTGCGGAACGTGATGTTTTAACCAAGGCAGCTATTGATAATGGTGGTTTGTTCTATTTAATTGCTGATGACAAGATCAAAGATACTGCTTATAACACAACTCAAGAATCAATTGATGCGCAAGTTAAAGCTGGTACCTTGTTTAGAGCGAATAGTTTAGAAGATTTAGCTAAGCAAGTTGGAATGGATCCTGATATTTTAGTTGAGACCGTTGAGAAATATAATTCTTATGTTGAAGCAGGAAAAGATCCAGATTTTGAAAAATCAGCTTTTAATCTAAAATGCGAAGTTGCTCCATTCTATGCAACACCGAGAAAGCCAGCCATCCACCATACTATGGGTGGTTTGAAGATTGATACAGGTGCTCATGTCTTAGATAAAGATGGGAAGCAAATTCCTGGTCTATATGCTGCTGGAGAAGTAGCCGGCGGAATTCACGCAGGTAACCGTTTAGGTGGAAATTCACTTGCTGATATCTTTACTTTTGGTAGAATTGCCGCAAATAGCGCAAATGCTGAATTAGAAAAATAGTATTAATCCATTAAAACGTTGTAAACACTAGAGTTTACAATGTTTTTTTGCTAAAATACTAAAAATAATTATTTTTTGGAGGAATCGAATTGAAAGAAGCAAAGGGAAAAACATTAAGTAAAAAGCAATATTTAATTGTTGCTTCGATGATTTTTGCATTGTTTTTTGGTGCAGGAAACTTAATTTTTCCACTTCATTTAGGCCAGCTTGCTGGTAGAAATTGGGGATCAGCAGCAATTGGCTTTTCAATTACGGGGGTAGTTTTGCCTTTACTTTCCTTACTGGCTGTTGCAATTACCCGAAGCAACGGAGTTTATCAAATTGCCTTGCCTGTAGGGAAGATTTTTGCTCTTTCTTTTATGACTTTAATACAACTAACAATGGGGCCTTTATTTGCAGCTCCGAGAAATGCGACAGTTTCTTATACTGTCGGCATTGCACCATTATTACCCAAGCAATTTAAAAGTATAGGGTTGTTTGTATTTACGACAATCTTTTTCGCTATTGTGTTCATGATTGCTTATAACGAAAGTGATATTCTTTCTTCTTTGGGTAAGATTTTAAATCCTATTTTCTTAATTTTACTTTTCTTAGTATTTGTTGTGGCTTTTGCCCATCCTTTAGGCAATCTTAGTACTGTAGCTGTAAGTAAAGAGTATTTACATGGAACAGTAGTTAAGGGCTTCTTAGAAGGCTATAATACAATGGATGCTTTGGCTGGATTGGCTTTTGGTGTAACGGTTGTTACAGCGATCAAAGAATTAGTTAACAATAATGAGAAAAAGGTGGCTAAAATAACTGCTAAAGCGGGATTAATGGCCGTGATAGGAATTGGGATAATTTATACTCTCTTAATTGCTGTTGGCGCTATGTCACTAGGCCATTTTAAGATAACTAGTGATGGTGGTATTTTATTATCTAAAATTGTTAATTACTATGCTGGTATCTTTGGTCAGGCTTTATTAGCTGTCTTAGTATTTTTAGCATGTTTAACTACAGCAGTAGGTATTTTGTCTGCCTTTGCATTAGATTTTTCTGCGCATTATCCTAAATTTAGTTATAAAGGTTGGCTAATAATTTCTTGTGTTGGATCATTTGCTACTGCCAACTTAGGCTTGGATAAGATTATTAGTTGGTCACTGCCTGTGTTAATGTTTTTATATCCTCTAGCTATTGTTTTGATTATTTTGTCACTATTTTCACCATTATTTAAGGGTGACAAAGTAATGTATAAAGTAACAATGGCTTTAACATTAGTGCCAGCTATTTTTGATCTAATTACTCATTTACCTGCACCAATTGCTGGAACGCAATTTTATAAGGCAGTAAGTCAATTTCGTTTACAGTATTTGCCGCTTGCTAATATTGGGTTATCTTGGGTTGTTCCAACAATCTTGGGGTTAGTTATTAGCATTTTTATTCATGTTTGGCACCGTAAAACTAATAAAATATAAAGACTAAGCAATGGTTCATTTGAATCATTGCTTTTTTGCTGGGATAATAAATTAGGTGATAGAAATGAATTTAACTAACAAGGTTCCTGAAAAAGATGTGCACGATTTGTTTACTCGCGTAGCACCTCATTATGATCAAATGAATAATATTATTAGCTTAGGTACTCAAAACGGTTGGCGCAGAAAGTTTCTAAAAGAATTAAATGTACAACCTGGTGACTTTGCTTTAGATTTATGTTGTGGCACAGCTGATATAACGATTGCACTTGCAAGAAAAGTTGGAACGTCTGGAAATGTTATTGGTCTTGATTTTAATCAAGAAATGCTAGATCTAGCTGATAAAAAAATAAGAGAACAAGGATTACAAAAAGAAATTCAGCTAAAACAGGGGGACGCAATGCATTTACCCTATAATGATAATAGCTTTGATATTGTAACTATTGGTTTTGGGTTGCGTAATGTTCCTGATGCAAATCAAGTTCTAAAAGAAATAAATCGTGTATTAAAGCCAAATGGAAAAATTGGTATTTTAGAAACTTCCCAACCGACTAATCCAATTGTTAGATTAGGTTGGAAAGGTTATTTTAAGTTGTTTCCAAGCTTTGCAAAATTATTAAGAGCTAATGTATCAGACTATCAGTATTTATCTAATACAACAGCCGAATTTGTATCAGCAGCGAAATTAACGCTTATGCTTGAAAATAATAATTTTAAAAATGTACAAGTAACAAAATTAAATTTAGGTGCAGGTGCAATTCATATCGGAATTAAAAAGAAAATAAGATAAAATATAAAATAAAAACTAAAAAAGGAGAGTTTTATGAAGACTGGTACTAAAATTATTACTTTAGACAATGGTTATCACTTGTGGACTAACACACAAGGCGAGGGCGATATCCACTTATTAGCGCTTCATGGTGGTCCTGGTGGAAATCATGAATATTGGGAAGATACTGCAGAACAATTAAAAAAGCAGGGGCTTAATGTTCAAGTAACCATGTATGATCAATTAGGATCACTTTATTCAGACCAACCAGACTATTCTGATCCTGAAATTGCAAAAAAATACTTAACTTATGAATATTTCTTAGATGAAGTTGATGAAGTTCGTGAGAAACTTGGTTTAGATAATTTTTACCTAATCGGTCAAAGTTGGGGTGGATTACTCGTTCAAGAATATGCTGTTAAATACGGCAAGCACTTAAAGGGCGCAATCATTTCTTCAATGGTTGATGAAATTGATGAGTACGTGGATTCTGTAAATAGAAGAAGACAAGAAGTACTTCCTCAAACAGAAATCGACTTCATGCATGAGTGTGAAAAAAACAATGACTACGACAATCAACGCTATCAAGATGATGTTCAAATTTTGAATATTAATTTTGTTGATAGAAAACAACCATCAAAGCTTTATCACTTAAAGGATCTTGGCGGAAACGCTGTTTATCATGTCTTCCAAGGTGATAATGAGTTTGTTATTACTGGTAAACTAAAAGACTGGCATTTTAGAGATCAACTAAAGAACATTAAGGTTCCAACTTTAATTACTTTTGGTGAAAATGAAACAATGCCAATTGCTACTGCTAAAATTATGCAAAAAGAAATTCCAAATTCGCGTTTGGTTACTACACCTGGTGGTGGCCACCACCACATGGTTGATAATCCAGATGTTTATTACAAGCACTTAGCTGATTTCATTCGCGAAGTTGAAAATGGTAGTTTTAAAGGTGAATAAAATAAAAAAGCTCTGTTTAATCTATTTTAAGAATAAACAGAGCTTTTTGAGCATATAAATCGCTTTCATAGCATCTTATCTATATAATTAATGGTAAATATAGTTTTATTAATTTAAGGAGAAAATCATGAAGAAGAAAATAAGTAAACTGCTAGCAGCCACTGCTTTAATGGGTACATTAGGCATCTCGGTAGTGGCTTGTAGTGATAATAATTCAGCGAATAAAACTAAACAGTCGAGTGTAAAGAAGACTGCTAAAGATAAAGCAAGTGATACAAAGAATACAGTAAGAAAGAGTCAAATTAAGCTTAGTCAAACTGAAGCTATAAATAAGTTTGATAAAAAATATAGTAATAAAGATCTAAAAGAGATAGATTTAAAGCTAGACGGCAATAAGTATATTTATGAAATCACAGGATTTGATAAAGATAAAGAATATGAAATGATAATAAATGCTATTAATGGCAAAGAGGTTAAATCTAGTTCTAAAAAGTTAGACTTAGATGAACGCTTGCAAAAGGGACTTGACTTGGATAAGATAATATCCCGAAACCAAGCTAGTGAAATAGCAGAAAAGGAAGTTAAGAATAGTACTGCTAAAGAATGGACTCTAAAAATGGATAAGGATAAGGCGATTTGGGATGTTACTGTAGAGTCAGGCACAAGTAAGCATGAAGTAGAAATTGATGCTATTTCTAAGAAAGTTATTAAATCAGAAAAAGATGACTAAACAAAAAAATTCAGAGCCTTATTGCTCTGAATTTTTTGTGGATATAGCAGTTTTTGATTAGATTAATAAGTAATTAACTTATCTACATTCATTGTTTCATCGTCTAATTTATAAGTCTTTAACTCAAAATCATTTTCAAAGTTGCAGTAGTAAGTCTTAGTAGCAGCAGAGTAACAAGCGGAGTAGACAGTATATTCATCACTACCTTGATTGTTGACAACACTACCCTTAATCATGGCAACTGACTTTAAAATATTAAAGAACTTAGCAACATTAGCTTTTTCGCCTTTAACAGTTGGATAGTTGACATTTAAGTAAGCAGCTTTAACAAAACGGTCGGCTGGGATGCTATCACCAGGTAAACCTAAACTACCAGTGCCAACGCCCCATGGAGCTACTTTTTGACCATTCCAGCTTTGAGCGCTAGCATCATGTGGATCTAATCCAGTGTAGTTACCAAGATTAGTTAAGTGCCAGTTGAAATCTGGACTATTAGTTAAAACACCCAATTTATCTTCAAAAACTCTCATGCCATATTGCTTTGAAACTTCAACTATAATAGCTTCATCTTTATCACTAATAATCCAGTGAAGAGGAGCTACTGCAAATGATGAGTTAATAGCTTCATTTACTAAGTTAACATTCTTTAAGGCGTCTTTAACGTCGCTAACTTTGGTAAAGTTTTGAGTAACCCATAGCATGATTTCATAAGATGCTAAGTTGACTTTGCCATCAATTGGACCGTCGCTAAATTTTGCAAAATGTGGGAAATTCAGACCTGCAATACCTAAGCCGTCTTCGTTAAAGCAGTCGAAATATGATGGATAGCCATCAATCACAATTCCCATACCAATAACTGCTTTTTTAGTCTTGGTGTCATCTAAGAATTTATAAGGAAGAGGATAGTTACGAGGTGTAATAATTACGCCTTCGCCATAATCTTGACCTACGTCTAAGTTACGACCAAAATATAAATTTCCTTGATCATCTGTAAATCTTAAACCAGTACACATTTCAAAAATCCTCCTTTTAATTATTTAGTAATAGATTGAGCTTGTTCAGCAATATATTTCTTTTGATATCTCTTAATTTGGATAACGGCAAATACTAAAATGATAAAACCAATTGCAACAAAGGCAATCATAAAGTACCAAGCAACAGTGAAGCTAGCCATACCTTTGATGACACCGAATAATGGAGCACCAATGGCATATCCAATGGCATAGGCTAAACCTACATATCCAAGCATTACTCCCTGATCTCTAGAACCAAACAGATCTTTCGCCATGAAAGCTGGGCCAGACATGTAACTAAATACAGCTAGTCCACAAAAGATAGCGTAAGCAATACCGGCAACCTTACTTACATGAGAACCATAAGGCTGGAAACTGATAAAGACCATCATTAAAATAGATAAGATATACATACAGCCAGCATAGGCCATTGATTTTGCTGTACCAAATTTATCAAATAAGAAACCACCAGAAACATTTCCGATTAAACAACCGACACCATACATTGATCCAATTAATCCAACATCAGTTAGTGAAAGTTTTGTATCCAGAAATGCTGCATAATCTTCGTTTAAAGAGGCTAAACCTAAACCAATAATTAAAAAGCCAAGACTAAAAATCCAGAACCATTTCATTTGTAAAACTTGTTTACTAGTCCAGCCTTTAAATTCTTTGGCTTTAGCTAATTCTTCTTCTTTCTTGCTTTCAGCTAATTCTTCATCAGAAACAACGATTTCGTCTTTCTTAGGAGTTCTAATAAAGCAAGCAATAATTACACCGATTATTAGCAAAGTAACCGCAAAGATAAAAAATGGTGCCATCGAAATCAAGTGACCTGTCTTGGTGTTACCTGTCATGTAGTGCTTTAAAATGACTTGAGTTGTTGGTTGTAAAAAGATATTCCCAATAGAACCACCACAGAAGGCAATTCCTAAAGCAGCGCCACGGCCCTTTGCTGGGAACCAGTGGTTAATAACCCACGGCACACCTTGTCCTGAGAAGAAAGTTGAACCAACCATACAAATAATGGCTGCAATATAAAAACCAGGAAGTTTTGTACTAATTCCAAAAATTACGTAGGCAATAGCGGAAAGACCAATACCAATTAAATACATAATTCTGAAATTTACTTTTTCTAGTGCTTTACCAATAAATGGTGAAGCAATTGAAGCAAAGACTGCTCCAAACGTGAAAATCAATGTATACGATGCTAATGTGAAGTGGAAAGTATTAACTAAGGGGTGGATAAACAAAGGCTGAATGTTTTGAGCAATTCCATAAGGAATAGCTTGGGTTAACATACAAAGGAAAACCATGAAGTACTTGTAGCCTTTGCTTACTACTTTATCTTTAGTAGCAGCATCACTAGACATATAATTACCCTCTTTCTAACTAATTACTTATCTAAAATAATATTTGGCTTGTTCACGATAATATTTTTTTGAATTTGTTTAATTTTAATAGCTGCAAAAATTAATAATATAAAACCAATTGCAACAAAGAAGGTGGTACACCACCAAGCAACGGTAAAGCTAGTGGCACCTTTAATAACACCAAAGAGTGGGGCACCAATAGCAAAACCAATTGCATAGGCTAAACTAATATAACCTAGGTTAACCCCTTGTGCTTTGGCACCAAATAAACTCTTAGCCATGAAGGCAGGCCCAGACATATAGCTAAATACTGATAGGCCGCTGGTAAAGGCCCAACCCATACCAGCATATAAGTTAATGCGATCCCCATAAGGATGTGTACTAATCAGGATCATCATCAAAATAGCGATGATCAACATGATTCCTGCATAAGCCATGGATTTAGCAGTACCGAACTTATCAAATAAGTAGCCACCAGAAATATTGCCGATAATACCAGCAATCCCGAAGACTGAACCAATCATTCCGACTTCTGTTAAGGATAATTTGGTATCTAAAAAGGCTGCATAGTCTTCATTTAAAGAAGCGAGCCCTAAACCAATAATTAAAAAGCCGATACTAAAGACCCAAAACCATTTCATATGAAGAACTTGTTTACCGTTCCAACCTTGAAATTCATGGGCTTGTTTTTGAGCAGCTTCATTTCGATTCTTTTTAACTTCTTCGGCTGAAGCAAGAACCTCATCCTTCTTTGGCACTCTAATAAAAGCAGCAATAATTAGACCAACAATTAAAAGAGCAACGGCAAAAATGAAAAAGGGAGCCATTGAAGTTAAATGTCCAGTTTTAGTATTGCCCGTCATAAAGTGCTTCAAAATTTCCTGAGTAATAGGTTGTAAGAAAATATCACCTACTGAACCCCCGCAGAAGGCCAGACCTAATGCAACACCACGTCCTTTAAAGGGAAACCAGTGGTTTATAATCCATGGAACACCTTGCCCAGAATAAAAGGTTGAACCAACCATACAAATAATTCCGGCTAAATAGAAACCGGGTAGTTTCGTACTAATTCCAAAAATTACATATGCTCCAGCTGAAAGGCAAATACCAATCAAATACAAAATTTTAAAATTAACTTTCTGTAAAGCTTTACCAACCATTGGTGAAACTAGAGACCCTACGACAGCCCCAAAAGTAAAAATTAAGGTATAAGAAGCTAATGTAAAGTGAAAAGTATTAACCAGAGGGTGAACAAATAAAGGTTGAATTAATTGAGCAATCCCATAAGGAATAGCTTGAGTTAACATACAGAGAAATACCATAAAGTATTTGTAACCTTTACTGACCACCTTGTCCCCATCGTTTGTCATCCTATCTCTCTTCTTTCTGATAAAATACTATTAACTTTATAACTTGAATATTATTAAACTCGTGAGCTTTGATTATAGCCATTTATATTGTAGTCTACTTAATTTAGTAAAGCAAAAATAACGAATTATTATGTTATTAAATGAATGTAATAAAAAACTATCTGATTTTTATCAGATAGTCTAAAAAAGATTAGTCTTTTACATAACCTGCAATGTCATCGTAATCGAAATTATAGGTTAATTTTTTGCCATATGCCTTTTCATATGCGTTTTTCTTTTGCATATAATCAATATCGCGCATTCTTTTAGCATTTTGATCAACAGTAAGACGATCAATAGGATAAATTGTTGGAAGTACATGAAGAATGTAGCGAGTTTTATGGAATTTAGAACTATTTTTTTCCATTTCAGGAAGATCTTTAATTTCTACAAAGCATGAAACAATTGGCACGTTAGCCTTTGCAGCATAATAATATGCACCTTTTTGAAGAGGACGAGGTTTGCGGTAGTTATACCACATTTCTTGTTCTGGGTAGATTAAAACCCAACCTTTTTTATCAAAAACATGTTGTAAATGCTTAGAAAATTCACGTCCTAAATATTGGTAACTTTGAACAATTGGAATGGCATTAATATTATTCATTAAAAAGCCAAAAAAGCCAGGTAGTTTTAAATTAGAATCTTCAATTACAATATAAAGTTTTTTATGGCACTTATTAGCTAATTTTTTAATTGGTAAACTATCGGTTTGCTTAAAGTGATTAGTAGTGACAATTGCGCCATATTTTGTTTTTTTTGCACGCTCTTTATTTTTGATTTGCGTATGAGCCATCAAGATTAGCGTATCAATATTAATGATTCCCTGAGCAATGATATTTTTTAATTTATGACTAAGTTTTTTTTGTTGTTTCCAATAGTCATTAACGAGCTTGATTCTTTCACTCTTGGTTAAAATAGGATCACCTAGTTCAACTTTAGCGTGCATTTTTCCTTTTTTGACGGCTGCTTTGATATTTTCAATAACTTGTGCACGATTTTCGCCAATGATCATAATTTAATCCTTTCGCCTTTGTTTTTGACTTGAATCCAATTATTAGGATCAACTACTGTGGTATTTTCTTTTTCAAGCATGTGGTCTAATTTAGCTCGATCTTCTATCCGTTGTTTATCAGCATAATTATCTAGTTCTGATTTTAATTCTTCATAAAATGGAGTTGTTTTAGCATATTTCCAGAAATAATCTTTATATTGTACGTCTTTGAAGTGCCAAGATTTAAAGAATAAATTATAGTGAATTAAGTCTGGATTAGAAATGGGATCAGTATTTTCATTAGGCATTGCACTCAGCGTGGATCAAGAGCCAGTGCATCTTTGATATATTTCACCAATTTATCCACATATTGAATTGAAGAATCGGTACAAGCACCGAAGAGATTACTACCTAACTCGGTATTGTAAAGCTTAGCAATGTCGTCAACTACAATGGTGTCACTATCACTGTAAATGGCTTTATCATATTGCGGAAATAACTCTGGAATGAATAAGCGATAAAAAATAGATATCATGAAAAAGTCTGCACGCAGATAGTTTTCTTTTCGATTTTGAATTGGTTTTACTAATTCTTCGTCAATATGGAAAAATTTGACATGTACATAATTATTGCTAAAATTTGCGAGTTGCTTTTTATACTCTTCAGAAAGATCTTGATTCAAAAAATCGTATAATCTTTTTCTGAGTTTGCATTTTTGACTAGTGAATTAAGTGAAACTGTCGCATATTTGGTGAAATCATCACTAATACTATAAAAACTGGAATAGTTATTTTTGTATCTCTTTATATTTTGACAGACGTAGTTTTCTTAACTTTTGCCCAAGTGACGTCTTCATCTTTGATTTGGTCGACTTTTTTAATCATCCACTCTAAGTCAGCGCGTGCTTTTTTACGGTCTTCATCAGTAAAGTCAGCCAATTGTTTTTTTAATTCATCGTAATATGGTGAATTTTTAGCAACATCCCAGAAATATTTACCATATTGAACATCAGCGAAATGCCATGGCTTAAAGAAGAGATTATAGTGAACAATTTTAGGATTTTTAATTTCATCCATATGTTCATTAGGCATTGCATCCCATTCAAGTGGTAAGTGATAAATTTTATCTTCACAAATTTCGTTCATGTAAGCTTGGTCAGGATCGATATTATCGAAGTGATATTTTTCAATTAATGAATAGAATTTATCAACAAATTTTTTATCTCTAAATGCCTTCATATTAAAGAGAATCACACCGTTGTTTATATATTTCTCTGGTGAAAAAATTCCTTGGCATTCCTTAATATAAACTTGAAGTGGTTTAATAAATCTAATTGACATATCGGGAACACTAGCAAACATATTGTCTCCAATTTCGGTATTGTAGAGTTCTGCAATGTCGGTACAAATAATAGTATCTGCATCTAAATAAACAGCCTTGTCATATTGAGGAAAAAGATTTGGAATAAATAAACGATAGAAAATTGACATGGTAAAGAATTGAGCACGTAAATAATTTTCTTTACTGTTGTGAATAGGAGCTACCATATCATCATCGATATGAAAGATATTAACATGAATATTTTCAGTAGAAAGATCCTCAAGACTCTTTTTATGTTCGTCACTAATGTTTTGTACTAAAAGAGTAATTGTGTAATCTTTGTTTGGGTCAGCGTGGTCAATTAAAGATTGAATTGACACGGCTGCATAGGGGGTGTAGTTATCACTAATTGTATAAAAAACAGGTATCGTCATCATAAAACTCCATATCTAAAATAAATTTAGGACCGCTTTAATTGTGGTCTTAGTTTTGTGTACTCCTTAAGTAAATCATCATATTCATGTAATTTCAAGACCCCATGAACGCGCTCAATATCCCATGGTTTAACTGTAAGAGTGTGAAAATAAGGCTTAAAGCGAAAACTAGTTGTGAAATGCTGAATTTTAGTGTCTGGACGCAAACGGTATTGTTCATTGTAACAACGTGGTGCAATCTTTTTCTCAGTAGCAAGTTTATTTAAAGCTGATTGATCGGGAAGAAGCATTTTTTTATCGCTCATTTTTTCTCTTACTTTTGCAAAAAGATGAGTTTTTTTGATTTCAGACATATTTAGGAGCAAGACTCCTGAATTTAGATAATCAAACGTTTTATGAGTATGAATATTATGAAAGAAAAAGCGACCCCAAAAATCAAGAACGCCAACTAATTCTGTATTTGTTAGATCCTGGTCATAAAAATCACTAATATCTTTGCGGATAATAATATCGTCATCTAAATATAAAATTCGGTCGGGAATTTGTGGAATTTGATCTGCAAATAAACGAAGCATAGCATACGGAGTAAAACGAGTTTCCATGTTTGCACGTGGAGGCTCTTTTTTGAATAATTCAGTACAGTCAATAAGTTCAGCAGTATTATTTGGATTTTTTTCTTTAATGATTTTTTTGATTAAGTTAAGAGCTTGCTCGTTAAAAGCTTCATATCCTTCTGCCTGCATAGTTAAGATATAGAGGTGCAGGGGAGCAGAGGCGTTTTTTAATAAAGATAGAGTTGCAATTAAAATACCATCTTCGGCGTGAGAGTCACCGCAAAATAGAATATTCATTTTATCCTCCAATTTCTCGTTTTTGATACTGGTAATACTGATAGTTGCTCATTTTAGACCGCTTTTTTAATTGGTGAAATACTTGATCGTGAAGCTTTTTTTGTTGTTGCTTTTTAGTTAAAGTGGTATCAGGGAAAAATGGGCCATCAATATAAACAGTAATTTTGGGATGTTTTCCATATTTTCGTTTCTGATAAGTTGTTGTCATTACAAAACTTGCTTTATTTGCTTGGACAGGAAAATTAAAACTGGTTTCTGAAAATGGTCGAATATCTGTAAAGTAAGGCCAGATATGAGCTTCTGGATAAATAACTATATGAGCGTTTTCTTTAGTTAACGCTTTAACTGCCTTAAGCAAATTAATAGCTTGTTTAATAGTTTTTCCTACAGGTAAGCCACCATAAGGTAAAAGAATCTTGCCAATTACTGGAATTCCCCAATTTGCTTGATTAGCAATTGCATAATAATTTTTCCAGCCACATAAGGTTAGAGGCATGAAAACGTCGTTAAGCATCTGCGTGTGGTTTCCATAAATAAAATAACCCTGATCCTTATATTTGACTAACTTATCTCTACCTATTACTTTGACATGCATTGCACCATAAGTAAAAAGATAAGCAAATCCAGTAGCCAAAAAGCGCATAACGTAATTAGGTATATTTTGTTTAATTATTTGGTAATTATCAGGTAGAGTAAAATCTTGTTGTTTACTTTTAACAACATCATCAGTTAAAGAATTATAATAAATAGTTTTGTGTTTAGAAGGTTTATTATTCATGGTATTAATTATAAAAGAAGTTTAAAAACAAAAAAAGACATCGCTTATGCGGTGCCTTTAAAATATGGGTGGTCAGGGGATCGAACCCTGGACCCACGGATTAAGAGTCCGTTGCTCTGCCAGCTGAGCTAACCACCCAATTGGATAACCAACAGATATTATTATGCCAAAAAAAAATAAAAATGCAAGAACTTTTTTAGAAAAATTGAAAATAAAACAAAAAGACATCGCTTATGCGATGCCTTTAAAATATGGGTGGTCAGGGGATCGAACCCTGGACCCACGGATTAAGAGTCCGTTGCTCTGCCAGCTGAGCTAACCACCCAATCGGATAACTAACAAATACTATTATGCCAGTAAAATAAATAAAGTGCAAGCTTTTTTTCCATAAGTTTAAAAAAATTATGGAAAACAGTATAATATAGTTATTAACACTGAGGAGGCATCATTTATGCCAAAGAAGATTTTAGTCGTTGACGATGAAAAACCAATTTCTGATATTATTAAATTTAACCTGACTAAGGAAGGCTTTGATGTCGATACTGCTTACGACGGCGAAGAAGCTGTTAAAAAAGTTGATGAGTATGATCCTGATTTAATGATTCTTGACTTAATGTTACCTAAAAAGGATGGTCTAGAGGTTGCTCGTGAAGTGCGTCAAACTCATGATATGCCAATTATTATGGTAACTGCCAAAGATACTGAAATTGATAAAGTATTAGGACTTGAAATGGGTGCGGATGATTATGTCACTAAGCCTTTCTCTAATAGAGAACTAGTTGCTAGAGTAAAGGCAAACCTACGTAGACGCGATTTAACTCAAAAAGCTACCGAGGATGATGAAGATAAGAACATTACTATCGGTAATTTGGTGATTATGCCTGAGGCATATATGGTCGAAAAAAATGGTGAAAAAATTGAATTAACGCATCGTGAGTTTGAATTACTTCATTATTTAGCACAGCACATGGGTCAGGTAATGACTAGAGAACATTTGCTTCAAACTGTTTGGGGTTATGATTATTTTGGAGATGTTAGAACTGTTGATGTAACAGTAAGGCGTCTCCGGGAAAAAGTTGAGGATAATCCAAGTTCTCCAACTATTTTAGTTACCAGACGTGGAGTAGGTTATTACGTTAAGAATCCATCAGATGAATAAGGAACAAAGTCACTAGTAATAGTGACTTTTTTTGCAATTAGGACAAATGAAGAAAATAAAAAGTGTACTAAATTCTATTAATTTTAAAATCGCAATAATTTTCATGTTGTTATTATTGGCCACAATTGAAGTGGTTGGTGCGTCTTTTACAAGACAACTTGAACAAAATTCAATTCAAAATTTTGAATCTTCAATTCAAGTGCCAAATATTATTACTAATCAGATTGCTAGTCAATTGAGTAGAGCTAATGCTAAAGAAGCTAATCAACAGCTTAGTCAAATTATTTCAAATTATAATCTGGGCGATATTAGTCAATTAATGGTAGTTGACAATAAAGGTGTAATTAGAGCAGTTTCAAATGTAAATGATCAGAATAGAATTGGTCAGAGGACCAGTAATGCTGATATAAAGAGCGTTCTTTCTAATGGAAAACAAGTTTCTAAAGTGATCAATGATAATGGAAATTATATGGTACAAATTTCACCATTAACTTCTGCAAATGGAACTAATACGCCTGTTGGTGCAATTTATGTGCGTGCTAGCCTGCAAGGTGTGTTTAATAATTTGCGACAAGTATCTATCTATTTTTTAATTGCGTCGTTAATTGCAGCAGTCTTGGGTGCGATTGTAGCATTGGTAATTTCCCGGGCAATAACCAGACCAATTGAAGAAATGCGTAAACAAGCTTTAAGAGTTGCAAATGGTGATTATTCTGGACATGTTCGAGTTTATGCTCAAGACGAATTGGGACAATTAGCTGAAGCATTTAACACTTTGTCTGTTCGAATTGAAAGAACACAAGAAATTTCTGAGAGTGAGCGAAGACGATTAGATAATGTTTTAACGCACATGACGGATGGCGTTATTGCTACTGATCGTCATGGAAATATTACGATTATTAATGAAACGGCATTAGATTTTCTAGGTAAGACTGAAAAAGATGTTATTGGAAAACCAATTACTAATTTATTAGGCTTAAAGAACGTTACAATTCAAGACTTACTAAGTACTCAGCAAGAATTGGTCGTTCGCGTTAATGACAATACACGAGATGAGATGATTTTACATGCTAATTTTTCTCTAATTCAACGTGTAACAGGGTTTGTTTCAGGACTAGTTTGTGTTCTCCATGACATTACTCAGCAACAAAAGAATGAACGTGAGCAGCAACAATTCGTTTCCAATGTTTCACATGAACTTAGAACTCCGTTAACGAGCTTGAGAGCCTATGTTGAGGCATTGAATGATGGAGCATGGAAAGATCCAAATGTTGCACCACAGTTTTTAAATGTTATTCAAGATGAAACTGAACGTATGATTAGAATGATTAATGACTTGCTTAGTTTATCAAGAATGGATCGTGGTGTAGCAAAGATGGATTTAGAATGGGTTAACCTAAATGACTTTGTTAACCATGTTTTGAATCGATTTGATATGATGCTCAAGTCTGATACAGATAAAACGCATAAAAAGAAGTATTCAATCAAGCGTGAGTTTCCTCACCAAGCTCTATGGGTTGAAATTGATACCGATAAGATGATGCAAGTAATCGATAATATTATGAACAATGCTATTAAATATTCACCTGATGGTGGTGTGATAACTGTTAGACTACTTCAAGCACAAAAGCATGTTATTTTGAGCATTTCAGATCAAGGATTAGGAATTCCAAGGAAAGACTTAAACAAGATTTTCGACAGATTTTACCGTGTAGATAAAGCTCGTTCACGTAAACAAGGTGGAACTGGGTTAGGACTAGCTATTTCTAAAGAAATAGTAGAAGCACACCATGGTAGAATTTGGGCAGATAGTGCTGAAGGTGCAGGCTCAACTTTCTACATTTCTTTGCCATATGAAGCAATTAGCGAGGAAGGAGAAAATTGGGATGAGGTTTAAAGATAAGTTTTCTAGAGTTGGATTACGAGTTAGCTTAATTGTGATGGTAGCATTGTCAATTGCTCTATCAGCGATTATTTGGGGATCTGATGCTCGGTTTTCTAGAATTGAGGGGACATCTAATCAAACTCAAACAAAGGACTTAGGACAGCGTTCTTTAAGAGATATTTATCTTCCTACACAAACTTTTTATTTTAAAAATAAGCAGATGTATCAAGTTTATGATACTAAGAATAATCTCCCTTTAGAATTTTCTAAGTTGACTCAATCAGTAAAACCGCTTTTGCCAATTAGAGTATGGTCTAGCCAAACTAAATATGAGAAACTGCTAAGGAATTCGGATTATGTTCAATTAACTTATCCAGATCAGATAACTATTTCATTGTTTTTGACTAATGTAAGAAAAAACGACAGTCGAGAATTTAATCGTTTCTTTGTTCCTACAAAGTCAAGTCAATATATATACTTAGGTAATGATGAAAATTATACAGTTTATCGAGTTCGCCTAAGCGATGTCTCATTTAAGAACTTAGTTGATCATATTCAAACTGCTCGGACTCAAATGCCGGTCACACTTGAAAAAGTTCATGATGATTATTTGCCATTTTATGACAAAAATTCTAGCTTACCAGTTTATAGTTATTTAACTAATGAAGAATCAGATTCATATTTTGTCTATCGCTTGCTAGGTTCTAATAATCCTAGTCAACATAATAGTGGTGATACGATTACATATTCTAATGGTGTATATGAACGTTTAATAGCCGCCAAGCATACTCATAACTATGAATATATAGATTATCAACAAGACAAGGTTCCTAAGACTATTAGTAGAAAACTAAATGATAGCTTATATTTCGTACGAAAAATTGGACTGACGGAACCAGATTTAAGATTCTTCGATGCAGATGATAATACAGTCATTTATCAAAACTATGTTGAAGAATATCCAATCTTTTTACCTGGAAAATATAAGATGCGAGCACAGGTGAAATTTGCGTCTAATGGAATGACAATTAACTTTAATAGCTTAGATTTACAGATCCCAATTCCAACTAATGGAGATAAAAAGACCCTGATTCCAACTAGTGAAGCAATGGATCAGTTATATCAAAAAGGATATCATCGTAAAGATATTGAACGTATTATTATCGGATATACCGCTAAATCTGCTAATAGCAAAAATAAAAAATTAGTAGACTTAGAGCCAGCTTACTATGTGAAAATCAATAAGCAATGGAAGACCTTAGATGAATGGCTTAATACTAATAATCAAATAGAAAATTCAAGAAAGGAGGGACTAGTAGATGGACTTTAAAAGAATAGAATGGATATTTTTAGTGGTATTTATTGGCATTAATATCTTTTTAGTCATTGAATTGTGGCAAACGCCAACGCTATTGTCTGCTCATTCGACGCCCACTCAAACTGATATCAAGAGTGAAACTAGCGCAGATCAAATTACCATTCCTAAAGTTAATGATAAGCAAGGAGACGGTTACTATTTAGCTGCTAAAGTTGATAACTCGTGGTCAAAAAAAGCAGCAGCGCAAATAAATGAGCAAGTTGAAACTAATGCTAGTGACAATAGTATTTCTGTTAATTTAAACAAACCAGTTACCATATCTAAGAAACAAAAAGAAGCGTTAAAAGAAGTTATTAGATTTAAAAATAATAGTCAAAATGTCTATCAAGGTAAGGACTATGTTTATATTCCTGAATTGTCTGAAGAAGATGACTATGTCTTTAGCCAAAATACTAAATATGGTGAAGTCTTTTCCAATACTGCCCGCCTTCATATTATTGTAAAAAATAATCAGATTGTTTCTTACTCGCAGCGCTATGTTAATGATTTGAGTCCAGTGCGTGAACGACAGAATACAATTAGTTCTAAAGCTGCTGTTAATTCTTTATATACATATAGTGAATTACCAAATAACTCAAAAATTATTTGGTTAAAGCAGGTCTATACCCGGTTAATAACAGTTCGAGGAAGTTCGATATATATTCCAACTTGGGTAGCAGCTATTGAGAATAATAATTCAAAAACAGTAACTTTAAAACGTGTAAATGCATTTACGGGTACAATTATTCAAAATAATATAACTGATGATGATGCGAAAGGATAAATTAATTTGAAGGTATCAGTTTTATCGAGTGGTTCAACAGGTAATTCAACGTTAATAGAAACTTCTCAGCATAAGATCTTGATGGATGCAGGTTTATCTGGAAAAAAGACGAAGGATTTATTATCTCAGGTAGGCGTTGATATTAAAGATATTGATATGGTATTTATTAGCCACGATCATACCGATCATTCAGGTGGCTTAGGCGTTTTAATGAGACGCTATCCACAAATATCTGCGTATGCTAATTCGGGCACTTGGGACTATTTAATTGAAAGTAATAAGATTGGTAAATTACCAGTAGAACAAATGAATACGTTTGAATCTGGTGTGACTAAGACTTTTGGTGATTTAGATGTAACTAGTTTTGCGACTAGTCATGATGCTGCTGAACCTCAGTATTATGTTTTTACAAGTGGTGGTAAACGCTTTGCTTGTTTAACAGATACAGGGTACGTGTCAAGTACAGTTAAAGGAGAAATTAAAGACGCAGATGGCTATTTAATGGAGTTTAACTATGATGATATGATGCTTAGAAATGGTCCATATTCTTGGGCTTTAAAACATCGGATTATGTCAGATGTAGGACACCTTTCAAATGATCAAGCTGCAGATACATTATTAGATGTTGTTTCTCCGAAGACTAAAAACATTTTTTTAGCACATCGTAGTCAGCATAATAATACACAATATTTGGCACATGAAACTGCAAAAGATTTATTAGTAGCAGGGGATGCAAATTTACCAGCAGATGTTAAAATTATTGATACTAATCCATTACAAGCCGGAACACTCACAGAAATATAATATTTAGCAAATAATTTGACTTGAATTCATAAAAAATTCAAACTTTGTGATTAGGCTAGAGTGAATAGAAAAGGAGAATTTTTATGGCAGAGAATAATACTAAGCATAATACTTTAATTAAAACTGGTATTGTTGGAGTAGTTGCCGGATTGCTTGGAGGTGGAGTAGCATATGCTGGATTATCCCAAGTTAATGGTCAAAATGCTCCACAAACTAGCGTTGCGCCTACTGCTAAGGTTGAAAAGTCTAACAGTAAAAATAGTAATCAAATGACTAATGCCTTTAATACAGTAAAAAACTCAGTTGTTTCTGTAGTTAACTTAAAGAGACAAAGTTCATCTGCAAGTAGTGATCCTTTTGGGATTTTTGGTTCTGATAGTTCAAGTTCTTCAAAAAAGAATTCTAAATCTGATTTAGAAACTTACAGTGAGGGTTCTGGAGTAATTTATATGAAATCAAATGGTAAAGGTTACATTGTAACTAATAACCACGTGGTTTCAGGTAGTGATGAAATTCAAGTTATTTTGAGTGATGGTAAAAAAGTGACAGCTAAAAAAGTTGGAAGTGACGCCGAAACTGACCTAGCTGTTTTGACTATTGATGGAAAATATGTAACCCAAACAGCTCAATTTGGTTCATCGAAGAATTTGGAACCAGGTCAACAAGTTATTGCAGTAGGTTCACCTCTTGGAAGTGAGTATGCAACTAGTGTAACTCAAGGTATTATTTCTGCTAAGAACAGGACTATAGATGTAACTAATTCTGCTGGTCAAGTTACTAACCAAGCTACAGTAATTCAAACTGATGCAGCTATTAATCCAGGTAACTCCGGTGGACCACTGGTTAATATGTCTGGTCAAGTAATCGGAATTAACTCCATGAAGCTTTCTTCTTCTAGTGACGGAACTGCTGTTGAAGGAATGGGCTTTGCTATCCCAAGTGATGAAGTAGTTTCAATCATTAATCAATTAGTTAAGAACGGCAAGATTAATCGTCCGAAATTAGGAGTTAGAATTGTATCTGTTGACGAGTTAACAGAATATGGACGTAAGAAATTAGGCTTACCTGATAGCGTTAAATCAGGTGTGTATGTAGCTAGTGTTACCAAGAATGGTAGTGCAGCTAAAGCTGGTGTAAAGGCTCGTGATGTAATTACTAAGCTCGATGGTAAAGATGTTGATAGTGTTGTTTCACTACATACTGCTCTTTATACACATAAAGTCGGCGATACAGTAACTCTTCAGGTAATTAGAGATGGTAAATCACAGGATATCAAAGTTACTTTGAATTAATTGAATATTATTAAATAGAGATAAAAAAGCTATGATTATGCGTTTTGTAAGCGGTAATCATAGCTTTTTCTTAATATTTAAAGTGTGAAACTTGATAAAGTTCGGGTTTATTTCATGTCAAGAAACGTAATAAATTAAATAAGTTGTGGGAAACTGTGGAAAACTCTGTGGATTGTGCATAAGTCAAGATAAAATAAAGTAAATGATGTGGAAAAACTGTGAATTGTGTGTAAATAAAATTGTGATTTTATTGATATTGAACGACTGTTCAAGCTGATTATGTAAGGAATAGAGACAAAAGTTTGGAAAATTGATAAAATCTAAAAAAATGTGGAATAAATTTATCAAAAAAGTTATCCACTTTTTTATAAACCACAACTTGTTGAGTCTTAGATCTAAGAACTACTAAATGTAGTTTTTAATAATCCACAAGTAGGGGAAAAGTGGTGTGGACGCTATGTCAATTAGGGGATAGAATAAAGCACTAGATGCATGAAAGGTAAGATAAGTTACAATGAATATAAAAATTGTGTGTGTAGGCAAGTTAAAAGAAAAATATTTTAAGGATGGCATTGCCGAATATGTGAAGAGAATGGGACGTTTTGCAAAAGTAAAAATAGTCCAAGTACCAGACGAAAAAGCCCCCGAAAAACTTAGTCCTGCTGAAATGGAGCAGGTAAAGGAAATCGAGGGTAGAAGAATTTTAGATAAAATAAAAGATAAAGAATATGTATATGTAACGGCTATAAAAGGCAAAGAAAGAACTAGTGAGGAATTTGCTAAAGAAATATCTCAATTAACTACATACGGTCATTCTGATATTACTTTCGTTATTGGTGGAAGTTTAGGGACGAGCGATGCAGTAAATAAACGGGCTGATGATTTGATCAGTTTTGGTAAGTTTACAATGCCGCATCAATTAATGCGTTTAGTTTTAATTGAACAAATTTACCGTGCTTTTATGATTAATAGTGGTAGTCCATACCATAAATAATTATTTAGTTAGAAGTAAGATTGGCTGAAGTAGCAATAAAATACTACTAAAAATAAGCCAATCTTTTTTTGTTAGAGCAACCGGAACAATTACACTTCTAGGTTTATCCTCTTGATAACCATGTGAAATCATTCCTTGGGCTAAACTATTTGACCACGAAATGGCGGCTAAAATCGCTTTAAAGTATAAAGTTGGCGAATAAAAAGATAGGTGATAATGGCGCATATCTCCGACTAAACGAATACGATTAACTTCAGTGTGGATTTTGGGAATAACATTGAATGCAGCTAAGGTACCGTAGGCAAATTTGCTTGGTAATTTAAAATTTTGTTCTAAAGAGCGAGCCAGAGAAAGAATACTAGTTGTTTCGGTAAATACTGCGCCTAGGAATACATAGGCGTAAATACGAGTAAATAAGATAGTTGCGTGGTAGAGATTATGGTTTGGTGTGAAGTAATAAATTGTAATGAATACTACAGTTGCCGCAAACAAAGGAATTATCAAAAGTAGTAGTATCTTTTTAAGGCTAATACTTTTGAATAGAAGGTAAATTAAGCAAATACTGATAATAATAAGATTAGTAGTTAAATTTGGGATAAGAGATATTTCAAACGAAATAGTTAGAATTAAGAATAATTTTAGTCCAGGATTCATTTTAATTACCTTTTATTTAGTATAGAAAAGTTTATGATCTTTTAGGATTAAATGATAGTCACAGAGCTTATCAATTTGATTAAGTTGATGACTAATTACAATTAAGGTATGTTCAGTGTTTAAAAAGTAGTTTTTAAGCAAAAAAATGACGTCTGAGACGCTTTTTTGATCTAAACCACTAAAGGGTTCATCAAGTAGTAAAACCTCCGGATAGGCCATTAACATCACCAGAATCTGTAATTTTCTTTTCTGTCCGTCGGATAATGAGTAGATTACCTGCTTATCTAAATTGTCTAATTTAAGTTTAGATAAGAGTGAAGTAAGTTTAGAATGATTAAGGAGCGGATTTTGATTGTACTTTAAGCTAAAGTTGAGTTCTTCTTCTACAGTAACATTTAAAAATTGATCATCAGGATTTTGAAAAATTTGACCAACTTTTGCTAGGTATGGACGTTTACGCCACTTTTTGACATCCTTTTCTCTAAAAAATAAATGGCCATGGTAAGGAATTACTTTTGTTAAAGCTTTAAATAATGATGTTTTGCCACTTCCATTTTCACCTGTTAATAAAGTGGCTGTTCCTGAGTAAAGTTCTAAATTGGTAGAAGTAATTAATCCTTTGTTTGGAAAAGACAGAGAAAATGAATTAAAAGTATAGGATAAATTGTTTTGCTGTTTTTTATCTGGAAGAGAGAAATGAGTTTCTATTTTAGGAAGAGTAGAAGGTAGTGAAGTTACTATAAAATTTTGATCTTTGATTTCAATAACTATCGGATTTAATTCTTTATAACCAGAAAAATCATGATCACTAATCAAAATAGTTTTTCCTTCTTGATGAAGCAACGATAGAGAATCTAAAAGAAATTTTCGATTATTTGAATCACAGTTTGCAAAAGGTTCATCTAGTAATAGTAAGTCGCTTTCCATGGCAATTAGAACGCTTAAAGCGACCCGCTGCTTTTCACCACCTGAGAGCTCAGTTAATGGTCGATCTAGTAAATCTTGAATATGAGTTTTTTTACTAGCATAGTCAATACGTTTTAAAGCGGTCGAACGATCGACTAATTTGTTTTCTAGAGTAAAAATTAATTCTTCTCTAGGTGTAGCCATGGTAAATTGACGGTTTGGATCTTGAAAGATCATTCCCCAATTAGAAAAAGGTTGAGTTAATGATCCTGCGATAATTTTGCCACTAAATTTCGGTTCAAGTTCTGCGATGATTTTTAAAAGGGTGGATTTGCCACTTCCGCTATTGCCAGTCAATAAGATAAATTCACCTTGATTAACTGTAAGATTTAAATCGTTAAAAATTTTGTGATTTTGATATTGAAAGGAAAGATGGTTAATTTTGATTTGTTTGGATAACATGAGCTTTTTCTAAAAGATCAACTATTAATTTAACTAATACACATGTAAATAAAAGCATTGAGAGCCAGCGAACAACAAAGTATAAAATCATGTTAAATGTAGAAAAATAGCTGTAGCCATTCTTAATAAAGTCATACATATAAGTAACAATGGTAGTTGTTGTTGCTGAGAGAAATAGGGTAAACCAATTATATTTACGATAACTAGTAAATGTGAAACCTAACTCACTTCCTAGACCTTGAACAGCTCCAGATAGTAAGTTAACAGCACCCCATTGTTCTCCAGCCAATAATTCAACGCAAGAGCCTAGAAATTCTCCTAAAAATGCAGCCCCGGGAATTTGTACTAAAAAACCAGTTAATGGGCCTGCCATACACCAGATTCCCATCATAATATCATTTGCAAGCATCCCGTAACCGATTGGCGTTAATAAGGCTATTAGAGCATTATAAAGTCCATCACTAGCTAGATAGATAAAACCAAAAATAATAGCAATTAAAGCGATCAGGATGATATCTCGAAGATGTAATTTCTTCATTTTAATTCCTCCAAGAATAAAAAAAGTCACCTCAAAGAGGTGACTAAATAAAAGTCTAAAAATAAGTCATATTCCCTACGCTGATATTAATCAAACAGGTTCAATGGGTATATTCTCAGCCCGGTGGCACCCCAATACATATGTTTAGCTTACGCTTAATGAAACTAAATGGCAATGAGAAATAATAAAAAGGTTATAATTAAAAGGAAAGTGAAACTAAAGGGGACTGATTGTAATGTCAATACCTACATTAAGAAGTTATTTATCAAGTTTAGTGCAAAATGCTCAGAATAGTGAAATTGAGGCTTCCAGTAAGAGTAGATTTTTGCCCTATAATCTTTATTTAGAGAGTCAGCACAATGACTTTTATGAATATCAGTCTAATAATAGCCAATTAATTTATTGTTTTTCAGGTAGTTGCGAATTAAAGAATGAAAGCAATGATTTTAATTTAAATAGTGGAAATATAGCAATAATAGAGGGTAATTTAAAATATGCAATCCGAGTTATAGATGAGCAAGCAATTATTGTAAAATTTAAGTTTACTAATGAATTTTTGTGGAAAAATTTAATAGGTAAAATTGCTATAAATACTAATAATGAACAAAGATTGAGCACTTTATTTTTAGATGAGCTAGAAAAGACAGGAATATTTTTATTTACAACTACTTCTGTGATGTGGGGTAGTCAAAATTTAAATAATGTAATTCAGGACTATTTCAATCAAGCTGACTTTAGTGGAGAAATTGCATTAGAATTATTTAAAATTATTATTTTACGCAATTTACGTGAGCAGAATTATAAATTCAGTGAAAGAAAAGAAAAAGCATTTAAGGATGAAACTTTAGATCAATATATTGATAAGCACTACAATAACGTCAGTTTAGTCCAAGCAGCCGAGTATTTTGGCTTTAATCGTAATTATTTTTCAACGATGGTTAAAGAAAAGACAGGTAAAAGCTTTGTTGAACATGTTGATGATAGGAGAATGAGAGAAGCCAAAAGATTATTGGCTCAGCCCAATGTGTCGCTGAAAGAAATTATTGAAGCAATCGGTTATTCTAGCAAGTCATTTTTCTATAAGAAATTTAAGCATTATTATGGTATGACGCCAGCGGAAATGAGAAAAAGATTATTTAGAGAAGCTCATATCAATTTGAAATAGATACATTAAAAAGGATGCACAAAACTGTGCATCCTTTTTATTACATATTTTCTAATCTTTTAATTCTATCAGCTGTAGGGGGATGAGTATCAAATAGTGAACTTAATCCACGATTATGAAGTGGATTTTCAATGTAAAGTCCAGCACTTGATGGATCTGGATCTTTCATTGGCTCACTGTTAGAAATCTTTTTTAGAGCAGAAATTAAACCTTGGGGATTTCTAGTAAGCTCAACTGAACCAGCATCGGCTAAGTATTCTCGATTTCGAGAAAGAGCCATTTGGGCAAGACCTGCAGCAAGTGGACCTAAAATTAGGGTAAAAACAATTGCTACTACCTTAAAAATTGCTTCTAAAGGACTTGAGTCTCGGTCATCGCGGTCTGAATTACCGCCCCACCACCAAATGCGAGAGGCGAAGTTAGAAATAAAAGAAATTACTGCAGCTAGTGCAACTCCAATAGTTGAAACTAAGATATCATAATTTCTAATATGAGAAATTTCATGACCTAAAACGCCTTCTAACTCACTTCTATTTAATCGTTCTCGTAAGCCAGTTGTAACGGCAACATAGCTATGCTTAGGATCTCGTCCAGTCGCAAAAGCATTGGGGCTTGGATCATTGATAATAAAGACTCTTGGCATCGGAACTTGTCCAGCTAGAGCCATATCTTCAACAATGTGCCAAAGTTCTGGATCGTCTTCTTCATGAATCTCTCGACCGTGATTCATGCTCATAACTAAGTTTCCAGGGTTTTGAAGAACAATAAAAAGATAAATGAGACTTCCAATAAGTGCAATGGCAATTCCTGATAGAGGTTCGCCATTAATTAGATATCCTAACCCACCACCAACAAGAGCTAGAATGATAAGGAAAATAACAAGCAAGAATGCTGTTTTACGCTTATTGCGTGCTATTTGTTGATAGAGCATCAGAAAACCTAAAATTTAACTTGAGGAACAGATTTTTCTTCAGTTGGTGTTTGAAGGTAATCCATTTTCTTAAATCCATGAATTTTAGCTACTAAATTAGATGGGAATGTTAATAGCTCCTCATTAAACATAGCAACTGTTGAGTTATAAAGCTGACGTGAGTAAGCAATCTTATTTTCAGTATTTGTAAGTTCTTCTTGAAGTGCTAAAAAGTTTTGATTAGCTTTTAGGTCTGGGTAATTTTCAGCTAAAGCAAAAATACTCTTCAATGAATCGGTGATTTGATTAGAAAGTTTAATGGCTTCCTCATGATCTGAATTAGGAATGTTTACTAATTGATTTCTTAAAGAAACAACTTTTTCTAATGTTCCACTTTCATGTTTAGCGTATCCCTTAACGGTTTCAACTAAATTAGGAATTAAATCATTACGACGTTTTAATTGAACGTCGATTTGACTCCATGCTTCATCAGCGTGAACTTTTGCTTTTTGTAAGCCGTTGTAAATACCAATGTAAACGGCTATTAATAAAATTAAGATGATAATAATAATCCATGTTAGAGTCATAGAATAAATCCTTTCTACTATTACAAATATTAGGTTAAAAAGGTTAGGAATATTGTACCAAATAAAGAAAATTTAGAGTATAAAAAAAGCGCAATTTTGCGCTTTTTTATGATATTTAAAGTACAAAGTCTAAAACTATCCATCCTAAAATTGTAAGAACAATTAATCCCGCAAATTCTAAAGCCGAGAACACCCAGAAAAACTTGCGCTTTGATACGGTACCATTTTCAGCAAAACTTTTGAAGACAAGCATATTTGCCATCGAACCAACGATTGATCCAAATCCTCCGATGTTTGAGCCAAGAAATAATGCTTCTGCATAATTAGTAAACTTACCAATTAAAATAGTTGAAGGTACATTAGAAATAAATTGACTTGAAATAATTGAAGTTAAAAAGACAGAGTGTTCAGAGAACATAGTCTTTGAAATTAAGGCAACGATAAATGGAATTTGTTGTATATCGCTAATAAAAATAAAGAAACATGTGAAAGTTAAGAGTAAGGCATAATCGACATGTAACATAATAGATGGATTAATAATAAGAGCAAGGATTATTGCCACAATTGCTGGAACATAAGCAGGAACAATATTAAAAACACCAAAGAAGAAGAAAATTGAAACAGCTATTGTTATAACGACAGGTCTAACACTGATTTGAATATCTTCTAAAGGAACAGTGGGGATTGGCTTATCTTTGACAAAAAAGATGAATAAGAGAACGATAAGAAAGCTAACCAGTAGTAGTGGGATTGACCAACTGAAAAACTTAATTGGCGAAACATTATAACGGTTAACAACAAAAATATTATGAGGATTTCCCCATGGAGTAAAGGCAGCACCAATATTAGCGCCCATTCCAATTAAGGTTACGGGTAATATTTCTGGTAATTGGTGTCTCTTAGCAATTGTTAAATACAGCGGTATAAGCGTTAAAACGGTTATATCGTTAGTTAAAAACATTCCTGATATGATAGATAAGAGTGTAAAAATTGCAGTTAATCTTCTCGTACTTTTGGCACTTGCAGTTAATTTATAAGCTAATACATCTAAAACGTGAAGGTATGAAAAGATTTGGATAATCGTCAGCATTGCCAAAATTGAGTAAAGTGTATGAAAGTTAATATCCTCAATACGTGGCCTTGCGAAGAATAAGCTTATGATCGTTATGACAACCGTAATTTGTAAAATACGGTCTTTAGCAATATTTTTGATGACGGTCATTAAGGTCCCCTCTTAAAATTAAATCAACACTACTATTTTGAACTCTTTGTAGCAAGTTCGCAACGTCTTTTTTGAATTAGTACCTTATATTATGTATAATTTGAGCATTTTATTAGGAAAAATGGAAATATTCTTGCTATATTTAAGTTAGTAAAATAGATATGGGAGGAATTTATATGGTTGATGCAAAGAATGTTGAATTAAAAATTAAAGACAGTGCAAAAGAAGCTTTAGAAAAGAAAGTAAAACCAGGTCAAGTTGTATTGCTTGCTTTAAATGATGGATCTAATGGTTATTCTAAGTTAGGTGGTACTTGTACAATTGGAGCAAACTTTCAGCTAGTTGTGTTAGATCACAAAGATCCAGAATTCTCAATTAAAGTAAAAAATAATATGGATTTAGATTTGTATACATCTGATAAAGAATTAGCATTTTTAGATGATGGATTAGTTCTTAACGCGCGTAATGCTGTTTTATCGTTATCTTCAAATGAAGGAGTTATTGATGGAGGAGTAACAATTACAGAGTTTAAAGGAGAAAAACTTTCTGCAGATGAGATGAAAAAATTAGGTGGAAAGATTTGCTAGGTATTGAAGTGACGTGCTTCTTCGTGGTATGATAATAAAAGATTTTCGAAAATTTTATTTGAGAGGAAGTATAGATCTATGCGTAAAGGTGAAAACTACAACACTGGTGTTACACCAAACTTAAGACCTAAGAACAAGAAGAATTCTAAGGCTCGTGTTAAGAGGGCTGCTGAAGTAGTTGCTTTCTTAAATAAAGCTGCTAAAGATGAAAACAAGTAATTAGATTTACTACATACTATAAAGAGAGACGCTGGTTAGCGTCTCTCTTTTTTTGCATGGAACAGTTATATAAATCTCAATCTATTTAATACCATTTTGTTGTAATTAAGTTTTATATTACTATATAAAAAACTTATATGATATGACAAATTAACTGTAGATAGAGATTTTAAGATGAATAACATTTCGAGAAAAGAGCTAGAATTAAAAGCAATTTTTGCCCTTGTTTTGCCGTCTCTTCTTTTAGGAGTGGCAAGTAACTTTTCCCGCAATATTTTTTTAGTAGCATTTTTCACTATGTTTCGTAGTTTTTGGACTATTTATCATCAAACCAAGCATACAGTTCGACATTTAGGAAGAAAGCATAATGTTAAATGTTTTTTAGCCGTTTCAACCTTAGCATCAATTTGGTTTTCACTTTTAGCTTCGTTAGTTACTCTCTATAGTGCAACTCATTTTTGGCTTAAGCATAGTAAAACAGTCATTTCAATTACGCCATTAACTGTTTTAGCAGCTTTAAATACAAATGAGTTGACGTGATTAGAAAAATAGAGAAAGATTAAGTTGTTAAATCTTTCTCTATTTTTAATTTGCAAGAGTAGAATGGTTTTGCTATGATAGTAGAAATTTTAGACATTTTTATATTTCTGGAAGGAGTAAGTTTTTATGGGATTAAATGCATATATTCAAGGTTTTAACAGTTTAGAGTCAATCGATCGTGCACCAGGTTATTTTAAATATCAACACCACTCTGTAGCTGACCATAGCTTTAGAACGGCTGAACTTGCTCAAATGATGGGAGATATTGAGGAAGTTATTGGTAAGCAGAAAGTTAACTGGAAAGCACTTTATGAAAAGAGTCTAAACCATGATTATACTGAACGTTTCATTGGTGATATTAAAACTCCAGTTAAATATGCAACTCCCCAATTACGTAAGATGATTGGGGATGTTGAAGAGACAATGACTGCTAAATTTATTAAAGAAGAGATTCCAAAGGAATTTCAGAAAATCTATACTAAACGTCTATCTGAAGGTAAAGATGATACTTTAGAAGGCAAAATCTTATCAATTTGTGACAAATTAGATTTACTTTATGAAGCTTATGGAGAAATTGAACTTGGAAATCCAAATCCGGTTTTCATGCAAATGTTTAAAGAAAGTCTGGAAACAATTAAAAAATTTGATGATTTAACTTGTGTTCAGTACTTTATTAAAAAGATTTTGCCAGACTTGTTTAAAGGTGATTTTGCTGGTAAGGATAAGATGCAAAGAATCGCCTTTAGTATTTTATTGATGGGGGAATAATAAGGTGAAATTACAGTGTGCATCCTGTGGTTTGCGGCTGGATAGTCTTCATTTTAAGCAAGAAGGGTTGATGAATCCAAAGCTAACAAGTATTTGTGATATTTGTTTAGATAGAAGTTTAGAAGCTGGAGACTATGAAAATTTAGTCATTGAAAATATTTCCCAGGTAATGCTGTATGGATTTGTAGGTAAGAAAAGTACACCTGAAATTGATTTAGATACTGGAAATCATTATTTAGTTAAAAATGAAAATAGAAAACAGTACGAATCATTTATTCAGGATTATGACGGTAATGAAGTTGCCTTGCAGCAAATTTCAAGAACTGAATTTAACCACGCTATTATTAAAAGTGAAGATGGGAAAATAGATTATGTTCCTAACAGTAATGTTGATTTTGCGATTAACATGAAAAGCATGGGAATTGAAGTTGATTTTTCTTTAAATGAAGTTGATTTTGTTGATCGGGAAAGAATTAGGCATAAGTATAATTATCGTTGTCAATATTGCGGGCGCCGTGGCACGAGTGTCGACCATAAAAATCCAGTTTCTTTATCACATAATAACTCGTTTGATAATTTAATTCTGTCGTGTAGTGAATGCAATCGAATTAAATCTAATATGCCATATGTATTATTCACTAAGTTAAATGATCAACTATCGACAGTAAATAAAAAACTAGTTAAGTATGAAGATGCGTTAGCTAATTTAAAAGAAGAATTTCAACAAGCTAAACGAGATTTAGCAGGAAAAGTTCATTTAAAAGGTGTTATTAATGATCCCGAATTAAATGCAATTCGTAAACAAAATAAGAAATTGCAGGACGCAATTGATAGTTTGCAGAGTGATTATAATGCTTTACGTAATGAGCGTAAAACGTACTTTGATGTAGGTTGGAAGTTAGAGAAAGAGCAGAAAAATAGCGAAATTATCTAGGCTAGATTATTGTATTTAAATATAAGCAACACAAAAGGCTACTATTTACTTATAAAGTAAGATAGTAGCTTTTTTTAAGATATATTGAAACTTTTGAGGGTGGTTAATTAGTACTATTAAGTTTGCGGTAGCCAAAGTAAAATTGAAGGCAAGCTAATACGACATTAAGCCAATTTAACCATAAGAAGCAGTCAGCTAATGCACCTGAGTGAGCACCGGTCCCGTAATAAACCCAAAAACCAATAATGACGGCCGCTACATTAATCCATGCAAAAGTTTTTTGATATGTTTGTTTCTTTAAGACAAACCACATCCAAATAACATTTACGATAAACCAAATTAGCAGAACCCAAAATACGAAATCAAACATGATGTATTTTCCTTCCTTTTGCTTTTAATAACACATCAATATTAATTAATGTATTGATGCACTTTGCTCTTTTCAGGAATAGTATGGCTCTTAAAACACCTAATTTCAATAATTTACACTTTGCTAAAAGATTAAAGAATAAAAAATCGTAAATTACCATAATAATTGAACATTTTTAATCAAGCTGCTTGATAGATTAGATCTAATTCTCTTTCAAAGATTTCATCTGGTGTATGATATGCCAATATCTTTCTTGGTAAAGAGTTGCACCAGATTTCAATGTCTATGATGTCTTGTAGTGAATAATTGTCTATTGCCTCTCTCTTTAGGGATAAATAGTCCATTATGTCTTTCAACGGTTCCTTTGTCACAAGATATATAAGGATGAGGATAGTAAACTAAAGTATTTGATATGTCTTCAAAGAATAAAAAATAAATAACAAAAAACTGATCCTCTTTATTATAAACATTGAGAATCAGTTTTTTAATAGTTTATAGGCTAAAAGCACATATTATTTTGCTTAAAGCTCATTACTTCTAAAGTTACGTAAAAATTTCTTAGTCTTTTCTTTTTGTGGATCGTTAAAGATCTGTTGTGGAGTTCCTTGTTCAGTAATAACTCCATCGCTCATGAAGACAACTTGATCAGAAACGTCGCGTGCAAATCCCATTTCGTGAGTAACAATGACCATTGTTAAACCAGTCTTGGCTAGTAATTGCATAGTATTAAGAACTTCACCAACCATTTCTGGATCTAGAGCACTAGTAGGTTCATCAAAGAGTAAGACTTCTGGATCCATTGAAATTGCTCGAGCAATTGCTACACGTTGTTGTTGTCCACCAGATAACTGTTGTGGCTTAGCAGTAAGGAAAGGATCCATGCCGACTTTCTTTAAGTTTTCAATGGCAACTTTTTTTGCTTCTTCTTTAGAGCGACCAAGAACCATTTCTTGGCCGATCATGCAGTTTTGAAGCACGTTTTTATTATTGAATAAATTGAATTGCTGGAAAACCATTCCAACCTTTGAACGAAATTGGTTACGATCAAAATGAGGATCAAGAATGTTTTTGCCATGGAATAAAATTTCTCCACTGCTTGGTTCTTCAAGAAGGTTGATACATCTAAGCATGGTTGACTTACCACCACCAGATGGTCCAATAATGGTCATTACTTCCCCCTTGTTGATATTAAAAGAAATATCTTTTAATACTGTGTGGTCACCATATTTTTTTTGTAAATGTTGCACTTGTAAAATATTTTCTTCGTTATTATTGTTCATGTTCAAATCCAGTCTCCTTTGGATCTTCTACTTGTAATTGGTTAGCCATTAAATTGTAGTTTTTTGGACCTTCAAGTTTCTTTTCAATGAAGTTAAAGATTCTAGTAATAGAGAATGTCAAGATTAAGTAGATCATTGAAATGATGAAGTAAGTTTGGAAGAATTGGAATGTTTGACTGGCAACAGTTGTACCAACAAAGAACAATTCTGAAACAGAGATAATACTTAATACTGAAGTATCCTTAATATTAACAATAAATTCGTTAGTAATAGATGGTAAACAATTTCTAATGGCTTGAGGTAAAATAATATGCCACATTTGTTGTGAGTGAGTCATACCGATTGCAGAAGCTGCTTCGAATTGACCTTTAGGAGTGGCATTAATACCACCACGAATAACTTCGGCTAGGTAAGCTCCAGTATTAATTGAAACAATTACTAAAGCAGCTACAGTACGGTTTAAGTTGAGGTGCCATAATTGGGCAATTCCGTAGTAGATAACAGCAGCTTGAACCATCATAGGAGTTCCACGGAATACTTCAATATAAACAGCTAAAATCCAATCAACTATCTTTAGGCCCCACTTTTTACCAGCAGACTTAGGAGTTGGAATAGTTCTAACAATACCTACAAGTAAACCAATGAAGAAACCAACGATAGTACCAACTAAGGCAAGAAGAAGTGTCATACCAACACCGCCAAGGATCATTGAACCATAGCGATGCATAATTGACATAAACCAATTTTCTTTCTTGTTGCCCCCAGCTTGAGGTTGTTCTTTTACGGCATCAGCCATTAATTGGTCGCGCTTTTTATTAGAAATACCATTTAAAATGCTATTAACTTGGTTAAGTAACTCAGTATTGCCTTTCTTAACACCAATTGATGTAATTGAATCATCGTGATCAACTTTGAAACCTTGCATTTTGTTTAAGTTAACGGCAACGATGTTAGGGTTAACTGTCTTGTAACTTTTGTATTCAATATCTTCTGCAACATAACCGTCAATAGTACCTGATTGTAAGCTTTGACGCATTGCAGAAAAGCTTCTCATTGCTGGTTCGCGTTTAGCACCATGAAGTTGCTTAATCAGGTCATAGTGTAATGTACCTTGTTGTGCAGTTAATTTTGCGCCTTTAAAATCATTTAAACCTTTTGCTTGAGCAAATTTTCCGTTTCTGCTTGTGATAACTACGAAAGTACTTTTTCTATATGGTTTAGAGAAGTTGATTGCTTTTCTACGTTCAGCAGTAGGAGACATACCAGCAATGATTAAGTCAATCTTTCCAGAAGTTAAAGCTGGTAATAAACCATCCCATTCAGTTTTTTCTACTACAACTTTACGATGTAATTTTTTGCCGATGATTTTTGCAATTTGAACATCGTATCCATTTGCGTATTGCTTAGAGCCGTCGATTGGAACAGCGCCATTTTTGTCTGTTGTTTGAGTCCAATTGTATGGGGGATAGTTAGCCTCCATACCAATTTTTAAAGGCGCTTCTTTTTTAGCCGCTTGAGTTTGATTAGAATTAAAACTAAAACCAATCACTAAACTTAAAATTAAGGCTAATAAAGCACTAAACCATCTTATTTTTGACTTCACTTTGAAATACCTCCAAAAATTATTTCAAATAAAGCCAATACAATAAAAGCGAAAAAACCTCGTTGTTTACCAAAAACAACGAGGTTTGTAAAAATCATCAGTAATTAAACCAAATCATATAGCGCTCCCTGGGGCCGACCAGGACAGTATGTAAGATATGCTCTTACATCCCAACAAATTAACTTCACGAAAGAAAATTTGTTTCGGCAATAATCCTAAAACTTATTATCATTGCATTCGTGTGCTCAAATAAATCTTGTGACTCTTGCAACCTCTATTGCATTGGGAATTTATTTAACTGATAAAAAGACTAAACGATTTTTAATCTTTTGTCAAATAAAGCCATGATTTTTTTTGATATCTTTTTTCTTAATGTCAGAAACATAAGGATTTCCCGCAACTATAAATCTTAATTTCTTCTGAGCCCATTCTGGATCTGATTGATTAATTCCGACTCTTGGCAAAGCAATAATTTTTTCGATTTTGCGTTTATGATTAATGTCAATATCAAAAGGAGAATCCTCTAAACGAGATAAGTCCCATTTTCTACTTGTGATACCCAAGGCTTGCATCATTTTACCAGGCCCATTAGTCAGAAGGCGGCCAGTCTTTCCATTTCTATTTTTAGTCATTGTCTCAATTCCAGTTATTGGGTCAATTGCTCTGATTAAAACTCCTTGTGGCTCTCCTTCTTCTTGGCAAGCAACATCAAAGAAAAAATATTGTCTTTGCGAATAAATGTATAGGCTGCCTCCTGGTCGATATAAGCCTTCGTTTGCTTGGCTTCGTCTCCCGCCATAAGAATGTGCAGCGCGGTCTTTTACGCCAACATAAGCTTCTGCTTCAACAATTGTACCCGATAAAATTTCTTTTCCATTGTTAAAGGATAAAGTGCGTCCTAATAGATCTTTGCTAATTTCGCTAGTAGATCTATTAGTAAAAAAGTCTTTGTAGTTCATGTTAGTTCTTCTTTCTAAAAAAGTTGTACACTCATAATTGAAAGTAAATATATTTTATTTAAAAGGAGTATGTAAAAATGAGTGAAATAAAAGTCATTAGGATATATGATCATGAACAACCTGAAGGATATCGAATTTTAGTAGATCGTTTATGGCCTCGAGGGATGAGTAAGGTGAGAGCGCATTTAGATGAATGGGACAAACAAATTGGTCCAACAAATGAGCTAAGAAAATGGTTTAATCATGAAGATGATAAATATCCTGAATTCAAGTCTAAGTATATAGCTCAATTGAAGGCGAATCCAGTCACAGCAGCTTTTGTTAAAGATGTAAAAGAAAAATTAGCCAAAGGAAATGTTTTATTTTTGTACGGTGCGAAAAATAAAAAGCACAACCAAGCGGTTGTACTTAAAGAGTTTGTTGATAGTCAATTAAATTAAGGCATTTTTTTGCCATGTACGTTTTGACGTATATAGTGAAAAATAATTGTTATGATAACTGTGCCAAAAACAATTCCAGCAAAAATTGCGTCGGGTACTTTAAAGTTTAGTGGTGGAAGTGAAATAAGCAGTTTAGCTGCAATGATTGAAATTAGCACGTAGGCCATTGTTTGAAGTTCAGGAATGATTTCCATTAGTTTAATGATAACTTCTGCAACACCACGCATACATAAAATACCAATCATTCCGCCAACTAATACTACAACTGGGTTATTTGACATTGCTAGTGCTGCTAAAACTGAATCAATTGAAAAAACGATATCCATTGATTCAATTGAAATAACTGTTCTCCAAAATAAAGAAAGATGATGTTTCTTTATTTTAGAGTGCCTTTTTTTATGAGTATTTTTGGCTTTTTCTTTTTGAGCGACTTCTTGAGGGTGCCGGACATCATAGAAATATTTATAAACTAAATAGAGTAAGTATAAGCCACCAAGCAATTTGATTTCCCAAAAGTTAATTAAGTAAGTACCAATTCCGATAACAATAAAACGAAACAGGTAGGCACCCCAAAGTCCATATACTAGCGACTTACGTTGTTCATCTTTACTAGGTAAGACTTGTGTTTGAGCAGCTAAAACGACAGCATTGTCAACAGAAAGCAGACACTCCATTAAGATCAATGTTAGAATCATCATCCAGTCTTGCCCACTAGTTAAGACATGTGCCCAATTATTTGCATCAAAAAAAGGTTGATAAAGTTTAATCAGCTGCATTCAAATAGCCTTCTTCAAGTTTTATTAAACGTTGTTTTTCTTCTTCTCCCATTCTATAACTTCCTACCTTATCCGGAGCTAAAATTACACGATGACTAGGAATAAAAATTAGAGATGGGTTTAAAGCAACTGCATGAGCAACGGTTCTAACCGATGTAGAGCCATTGACAGCAGATGCTAGGTCATTATAGGAGATGGTTGTTCCATAAGGAATATTTTCAATCATTTTAACAATTTGATTTTGAAAGGGAGTTCCGAAACTTGAATAGTCAATTGGAACAGTAAAAGAACGACGTTTGCCTGCAAAATATTCTTTGAGTTGTTGCACATAAGGAGCTAATTTTTTTGAATCCTGAATAAGAAGGTGGTTAGGATAAAATCCTAAAATTGAAGATTCAATATTACTATTTTTAGAACCAACAAAAGCTAGTCCTAGGTCACTAATAACTATTTCATAGATCCATGGCTTAATTTTAACAAAATCATAGTAAAAAACTTTTGCTTGAGCAAGTGGCATTTAATCTTAGCCTTTCTTTTAATTAATATATTAGCTCTAACTTATATTATATAGCAAAAAATAACAGAAAGAGTAATTGATGAATTAAATAAAATGTTAGTTAAGATAATATCGGTTATATATATAATTTGTCAAATACTTTTTCGGCATCTGAAATGATTGTTGAAACTTCCTCAGGTGCAGGAACGATGGTATTATTGATAACCCAGACCTTTGCATTCGGCTTTTTATAAGCAAGAAGTTGAGCAAAAGGATAAACAACAAAACTGGTTCCAGCAATAATAACTAAATCGCTATTTTGAATATTTTTTATTGAATTAATTAAAATATCCTCATTAATCGGCTCCCCATATAAGACAATTCCAGGTCGAATGATGCCATTATCTTTTTCATGAAAATATGATTTTTTGTATTCATCATAAGAAATTCTTTCATAACATTTTGTACAAAAAATGTTGTAAAGATTACCATGAAATTCGATTACATGTTTATTGCCTGCTTTTTTATCTAGACCATCTACGTTTTGAGTAATTAAAATACCATTTTTATTGCAACTAGCGGCAATTTTTTTATGAATGATATTTGGTTGAGCATTTGGAAAATACATATTTTCCATTACAAATTGATGAAATTTAGCTGGTTCATGAAAAAGAGTATCTTCACTTAAAATTTGTTCTGGGCTTTCCGAAATCCCATTGTAAATTCCATTTTTTGAACGATAGTCAGGAATATGCGATGGAGTTGAAACGCCGGCACCGGTTAAGTAAGTGACATAATGAGCTGCATTAAGATCAGCTTGAAGTGCAGCAATTTGCTTATCTAAACTCATAATTAAAACCTCCTACTATTATTAATTTTCAGCTAAGTCAATTATAGAATGATGAGAGGAAAAGGGGTATTTGTTATAATTGAAATAGAAATTTAACGATAATTTATAAATTTTAGAAGGAAAAATATGTCACTTTTATATATTACTTTTGATATTTTGCTGATTGGCTATATTTTTTATAGTTGGTATTGGCAAGCGAACATTGATTATAAGGCTCGTTTTAGGAGTTCATCTGTTATTTGGGCTTTAATTTTCTTATTGATTGGTTTTTACTTAGATTACTTTACTGATCCAACATTACTCATGACTATCTTTATTGCAACATTTTTACTAATGAGTATTATCGATGGTGTTAGTGGCTTAGCTAAGAAACGATTAGTAGTAAGTGGATATTTTAAACGCACTGTTAAGTATACCGATATTGCTCATGTAACCTTGATTGCTGTTCCCAATCCTAAAAAGCCAACTGTAATGGCTATCTTTCAGACCAATAATCGCCAAGCGTACTATTTGCGATTCTCTCAACAAATTAATGATGTAATTATAAATATTAGAAAATATTTAGGATCAAATGTTGGGATTGAGGTTCAATCCATAATGTAAGAAATACTAAGAGCACAAAAAGTGTCTGGGAAAAAAGTCTGCTTTTAGTTAATTTCGGACTTTTACTCAAAAGAAAAATCCTATTAAATCAAGGTTTATCAATACCAAGATTTAGTAGGATTTCTTAATTTCTGAGTTTCTTCCCAGACACTTTTTTATAGAATGGGAGAAAGTAATCTAGAAAATGCTTGTTTAAAACGAAGATAACGAGACCAATTTGTAGTAATATCTAAGGTTAACTCACTACATTTTTCTAAATCTCTTTCAAAAATGCAATTTAATTCCCAGGTAATATTTTTATCGTAAAAAATAGCATCAGCTTCAAAATTTAAGCTATATGACCGGAAATCTTGGTTCATTGATCCAACTGCTGAAAAGCGATCGTCAACCATGACAGTTTTAGCATGAATAAAACCATTATTGTAAACGTAGATTCTAATTCCTTCATGTAGCAAGTAGTTGGCATACCATTGCGTTGCGCGATAAATGAAGGGATGATCAGGCATTGACGGAATCATAATGCGTACATCTACTCCTGAATGGGCTGCAATAACCCAAGTAGCAATCATTGGATCATCTGGAACAAGGTAGGGGGTTTGAATCCATAATGTTTTTCTTGCCATCATCATCATTCGAATCATACCGTTACGTAAGTAAGGAGTAGAGGTATCCGGCCCGTCTGAAACAATTTGTGTGGCTACATCATCTTCTGTGAGTTTATTTTCTTCAATTTTTGGAAAAAGTTTTTCATTAAAAGAGATTGTCTCTCCTTTATCTGTTATTGAAGCATTCCAATCCATGACAAAACGCTCTTGAAGTAACAATGATGCAGAACCGACAATTCTAAGATGAGTATCACGCCAGTAGCCAAATTTCTTACTTTTGCTTACATATTGATCGCCGACATTAAAGCCACCGGTCCATGAAATTTTGCCGTCTATAACTACGATTTTTCGGTGAAGATGATAATTCATACGGTATTTTTTTATCATATTTTGAGAAGTGATAAAGGAGGCTACTTCGCCACCTAGATCAGTTAAAGGCTTGAACCATGTTTTTGAAGCTCCAGGCGAACCCCATGGATCATAAATAAGTCTGACTTTAACACCTTCACGAGCTTTTTTTATTAGAAGATTAAGAAATTTGTTCCCTAAATCGTCGTTCATAAATGAATAATATTCAACGTTAATAGTTTCTTGTGCCTCTTCGATGTCTTTAAAAAGTCGTTTAAACTTTTCTTCTCCATCTGTATAAAAACTAATTTTATTATTTTTGGAAAGTGGAGAATCGTGTTTGAAGTTGAAATAATCTATTAAAATTTTAGCCTCTTTAGAAGTATCAGTTGGCCCCGCAGCTTTAGGAATACGCGGGATCATTTTATTTACTTTATCAAGACCAATATGCTTTTGGTTATTAATAGCAAAGAGATTCTCTTGTGACAGACCACGTCCAATAAAGCCATATAGAATAAAACCAAGTACAGGGAAAATTAATAAAATGATTAACCAAGCCCACGAGGTTGCAACAGATCTTTTTCTGTGGAATACAACGTAAAAGGCTAAAAGGGTATTAACTGCCCAAAGAAGAGCCCAGAATTCATTCGAAAAAATAAGTATCCCCCCCTGTTAACTTAGTTGTTATCGTCGTTATGTCTGCCGAAGATAAGGATAAGTCTAAATAATTGTAACATGCTTGTTAAAACAGCAGCTACGTAAGTTAAGGCAGCCGCAAATAGTACTTTGCGAGCTATCGGCATTTCTTTGTGGATCTAAAATAGCACCATTGTTTAACATGCGTAATGCACGATGTGAGGCGTTAAACTCAACGGGTAGCGTTACTACTTGGAATACAAGAACTAAAGCAAAGCACCAAATACCAATTTTAATTAATGTTTGATTCATTCCTAAGACTAGACCTAAAAGAATTAATGGCATTGACAAGTTAGAGCCTAGAGAAACGATTGGAACTAAGGCAGAACGCAGTCTCATTGGAGCGTAATCACTGGCATCTTGTAGAGCATGTCCTACTTCGTGAGCAGCTACACCAACAGCTGCAATCGATGAAGAATTATAGACAGATTGAGAAAGGCTCAAAACTTTATTAGTTGGATTATAATTATCAGTCAAATTACCCGCAACTTCACGAATCTCTACTTCGTAAAGACCTGCTTGATCTAGAATATAACGTGCAGCTACTTTTCCTGTGTAGTTACCATGATTTTGAATTTGATCATAGCGGTTAAAGGTTGAATTAACATTCATTGAGGCCCAGCCTGAAATTGCTACACCTAAGATAATCATCCAAAAATATGGATCATAAAAAAATGGCATATAATACATAGTTGTTTTTCTCTCTTTATAAGATTATTAATCTGTTAACTTCAAGAACTTGTTAATAATATTAATCACAAAGGGATTGTCATGCAAAATACTGTGTTCAGCTGCATCTCCTCGAACTTCTACTTCTTGGAAAGAATGAGCAACTGGAGCAAGAATATAGCGAATCGACTTAGCTGATACAACAGATATAAAGCGGTCGGTATTTGTTTCGTCTAAAATATTTCCGTAAATATTTAAAACTGAAATATCGGGATTGAAGCGTCTCTGATTAAATAGCATCCCTAAGTAAGAAGTACTCATTAAAATTGGACGTCCCTTTTCATTAAGGCGGTTAACATTCGGTAAATCTCCTAAGTACATTACTCCATCAAACGGGCCAGCAATTAATGCACAGTGATCTAAGTGAGGAAAGTTTTTTCTTAAACTAGTCTTCATTTCAGCTTTTATTACTGAGGGTGCACCTAATGAATGAGCAACTGCACTATATTTTTTAAAATGATATCTTTTGCTTAAGTAAGAAAGGGCAGCACGTAAGTAATATGAAGTAGCATAAACGCCAGCGATTCGATCTTTAAATATTAATTGAACAATTGGCTGCTTATCAGCTGTCCAAGTACCTTCTAAGATGAAATTTCCAAAAGGATCAATAGTTGCTTTTAGAAATTTGTCTGTATTTTTAGCTTTACATGCTGCTTCTACCATTTTGTTCGTTGTATAGTCTCCACCTCGAAAGCCATGAACATAAAAAATTGGTATTTGTTCGATAGTAAAGTCTGGGTCTTCAATAGTGGAGCTGTCTTCAACTTTTCTTTTGTGTATTCTGAGTAGCCAACGAGTAGGAGTAAAGGTAGCCATTAAACCTAAGACTGACATTCGAGCAATACTAGGTTCCTTATTTTTATGCTTATTATTTTTTTCAACTTCTTCACTATACTTTTTTTGAATAAAAAACATACTCTTCCTCCTTTCTGCTAGCATTAGCGTTAAAATTATTCTAACATTTTATAGTCGTTAGTAGGGAAGAGAGATTAAATATGAAATTTTACGCAGTGAAAAAAGGGCGTACACCTGGTGTTTATCGAACATGGGAAGATGCTAAGAAACAAGTGGATGGTTATTCAGGAGCAGAATATAAATCATTTGCTAAAATTACAGATGCTACTGAATATTTGAATTGGAATAAAGAGACACAACCAGATGTTGTAAAGGAAGATTCTTTAAATAGGGCAATTGAAAAAATTAAAGCTAATAGTATTTCAAAAGCTAAAAGTGTAAAGGTACATCAGGCTGCCTCCAATGGATCATCTGAATATTTCGCAACTATCTATACTGATGGTGGATCAAGAAATACCGGTATTCATAAAGGTGGTCATGTTAATAAAACCGATAAAGCTGCGTGGGCTTACTTAATTGAATGGACAGATGGCCGTACCTATGGTTCTGGTGGAGAATTTGGCGCAACTAACAATAAGATGGAGTTATTGGGTTTGATTAATGCTTTAGAAAAGTTAATAGAACTTGGTTTTAATGAAAAACGTCTCTTGTTTGTTTTAGATTCTCAATATGTTTTAAATGGAATTAATAAGCACTGGATTGAAGGCTGGAAGAAACGTGGCTGGAGACGATCGAATGGGCCTTTGATTAACGCTAATGAATGGAAGAGATTAGACAGTTTGTTAGGTAGTTTTCCAGATAGTACATTTAGCTGGACTAAAGGACACGCGGATAACGACGGAAATATTTTTGTTGATCATGAACTAAATCGATACATGAATAAGATGAGATAAAAGTTTAAAAATTCGTAATATTATAAATAGCGACTATAATAAGAATTGAAAGTGCATAAATTAATTTAAATGAGGTGATATTATGAAAAAGTTTTTTAAAGTAATTGGTATTGGTACAGCAATTTGCACGGCTGTTGGTGTAGCTGTAGTAGTAACCAAGAAAATTATAGATAAAGTTAATACTAATGATGATATAGTTGAAGATGAAGATCCAGAATTTGTAGACGAAGAAACTGCTGAAAATTCTGAAAAATCTGATACAACTAAAACAGAATAATTATTAAAATCCGCTTGATAAACAAAAAAAGTCTGCAAATTGCAGACCTTTTTTGATGCACTTTTACTAGTAGTTGCTATAATAATAAGTGAAAGACTAGAACGCACGCAGGTACTAGTTTTGACGACGGAGACGGCTATATTTAGCCGTCTTTTTTCTTAATTTATTTTAAAATAATTGCACCGCCGAAAATATTTCTAAACCAGTTAACAATAGAATCAATTAACTTTTGGAACCAGTTGCGGGTTTCCGGGGTATTGAATTTTGAAAAAATGTTTTTAGCACCAGATTGAATTTGGTCAGTTAATTGACCAGCTTGTTGCTGGAAATTTTTATCTTTTAAGGCACCAGAATTTTTGACCTTAATTAAAACATTAATGATTTGCTCTTTTTGGTCGTTGTTAATTGTGTCACCGAGATGATTAATATTAATTTGATTATTAACAATATCTCTAATTTGACTATTAGAAATATTTTGACCTTGTTTAGCCATTTCCTTTTTAGCTCCAGCAATAGCATTATTTAATTGGGCATCTGAGTAGCCTTCTTTACTCTTATTTTGGTTAGTAATTTTACTCAGGGTATTCATTTCTGTTTGTGCAGCATTAATTTGGCTTTGATTTAATGAATTGCCATTTTTAGCATAAGCGGCATATACGCCTGCTAAAGCACCAGATCCATCAATTGGAGTAGCAGAAGTGACATAAATATCAGCGTCTGAAATACCAGCAGTTAAAGCGGCATTTTTATATTGATTAGCAGTAATTGTTGTAATGTTATTGTGACCATTATAAGGTAAAATATGAACATTAATTCCACTACCAGAGTTGGTCTTTTGGACCATTGCACTTGACCAGACACCAGAATTGTTGGTGAAGTCATAGCCAGAAGGGTTAAGGTATTTGACAAGATCAGACCCAGTAATTGTGATAGTAGTGTAGTTAGCACCATTTAATGATTGTGTTAGGGTATTAATTGTTCCTTGTTTTTGAGAAGAGGTAAGAGATGTACCTAATGTTACAACAGGAGTATTGTTATCATCTGCTTTTGCAGTTTTATTATTAGCAAAAGTGGCTAAGCTTAAAAATCCACTTGTTAGAATAGCTAGAAATGCAATTAGTATTTTTTTCATAATAATTATTCTCCTTATGAAAGATACTCATTTTAATGGCTATATTATAACCTAAATAATCAAGTGAATTATGTAAATAAGTATTAAGATGCTATAATCATAAGCAAAAGGAGGCAGACGCCGTGTTACGCCAGCCAATGTTAACGGTAATTATGCCTGTCTATAATATGGAAAAATATTTAGGTCGGGCGCTTGAAGCTTTAACAAAACAAAAAGATAGAAATTTTAAATTATTAATTGTTAATGACGGATCAAAGGATAAGACTCGCGAAGTAGCTGAGCAATATCGTGATCGGTTTCTTTATTTTGATATTATTAATAAAAAAAATGGTGGTCTTTCTGACGCTAGAAATGTCGGAATGACACATGTAACTACACCATATTTTACTTTTCATGATGGAGACGACTGGGTTGATCCTGGTTATACCACTTTTTTTGTCAGAGCCTTTGATGAACATCCTGATGTTGATATTGTCTCTTGTGGTTTTTGGATTGATTCAGAAAAGCGTCATGAAAGTCATCCAGTAGGAAATAAGACTAGTGGTGGCTTAATTGATAAAAGAGAAGCATATTTAAAAATGACTAATGTCTTTGGGTCACCTGTTAAGGGATATACCTGGAATAAGGGATATAAAATTAACATCGTAAAGAAATATCATTTGCATTTTGTAGAAGATTTGGCATTTATGGAAGATCAAATATTTAATGTTAAATATGTATCTTTAACTAATGGCTTTTACTATAGTTCGACACCTTATTATCATTATTGGCAAAGAGCTGATAGTATGGTTCACGATCTTAATCCCAAGAAAATACCAGATAATTTTAAAGCAAATTATCGTGTTTGGCGTCAAATAATTAAAAGTTTGATGGCAGAGCGTGAGGCTCAAAAAGAAAGTAAAAAAATTGCTAAAAAAGCATCTCTAAATGATTTTGATCATCAAGATTTATAAAAAATAATAGTTAAAAGGGTTCAATATGAAAATAAAAGTTAATGGGGTTGAAATTTATTATCAAAAATTGGGTAAAGGACATCCCTTAATTTTATTACATGGACATCATCAAGACGGTGGAGTATTTGATAAGTTAGTCGCTCCACTCTCTTTGTATTACACAGTTATTGTGCCAGATATGAGAGGACATGGCTTAAGTGAAGGACAAGCTAGTGAGCATTATCAAACTGAAGTAGAAGATTTAAGAGCATTTATTACTGAGCTTAAATTAAACAAACCTTATATTTTGGGCTTTGGTTCAGGAGGTCTAGTAACACTATCTTTAGCGGCTCAAGCGCCTGATTTAGTTTCTAAAATCATTGTTGCTGGAACTTACGTTAATGGTAATGGTGTAAATGCCAAGCATATTGCTGTTAATACAATTCGTGGATTTTTTAAGGGGGATCGAGATAGTAAAGTGGCTTTAACGGAAAGTCATATTCCTGTTGAGACTCTAAAAAGAATTGAAACGCCAACGTTGTGTGTTGTAGGAGAAAAAGACTGGGTTAAGGTTGAACACGTTCGTTGGTACAGCCAACTATTACCTAATTGTCGTTTGGTTTTAATGCCTCGGCAAACGCACTGTAGTTATGTTGTTCATAGCTTGAAATTATTAGATTTAATTAAAGATTTTTGTAAAGAGAGCTAGAAGATGCTCTCTTTCTTCTTTTGAATTAGGTAGAATTAGTATATAAAGTAGTGAGATTGGAAAAGCAGAAGGTTAAAAAGATGACAAAATAGTAGTTCAAGGAATGAACAGCGAGATGTCAGTAGATGGTGATACGATTTCTATTAAACATGCATCTCCCTTATTTGTAGGCAAACGTGAAATAGTGTTAGATATTCATAGTTTGCAAGCTGTTGTATATAAAAAAAGCTCATTTATTGATTAACAGTTTTCTAAAATTAGTTCCTAAGGGTGATAACCCAATGATTTATCAAATGGCAAGTTTACATCAGATGAGAAAAGATGAATTGGCTAGTGTGTTGAGAGCATATGAAAATACAAATCCACAAGATGCAGAAAATTTTTATACTTATGTTGTTGGTCGTTTAGATCAAATTAAGGCAGCTGAAAAGAATCATTTATAATCTACAACTGAAAAGTAGAGCAAAATAGGAATTTTTCGTTATAATAAGAATAGCTGTTAATTTTACAAGGAAGGGCAAATTAATGAAAAAAGAAGAATTGCATGAAATGTTGCACCCAATGAAATTAATCGGACTCGGTGGAAACCAAGCCCTAGCAGAAAGAATTGCGGCTGCTTTGGATAAGCCATTACTTGAAACTGCTGTTCAACACTTTAGTGACGGAGAAATTCAAGTAAACATTACAGAAAGTGTTAGAGGCTGTGATGTATACGTAATTCAATCTATTCAAGATCCAGTGAATGAAAACTTCATGGAACTAATGATTGTATTGGATGCTTTACATCGTGCATCTGCTCACTCTGTTAACGTAGTAATTCCTTATATGGCATACTCTCGTCAAGACACTAAGAATCGCTCCCGTGAACCAATTACTGCCAAATTACTGGCTAACTTGCTTCAATTGACTGATATTGATGACTTAATTGTCGTTGACTTACATGCATCTCAAATTCAAGGTTTCTACAATATCCCAGTTGACCACTTACATGCTATGCCAATCTTAGCTCAATACTTCTTAGATAATGGTATTGCAAGTAAGGAAAATGATGATGTAGTAGTTGTTTCTCCTGATCACTCTGGTGCAAAGCTCGCTCGTACTTTTGGTTCATACTTCGATGCTCCAATTGCTATTGTTGATCAACGCGGTGCACGTTATGACGCAGAAGCTCATGATATGATTGGGGACGTTAAAGACAAGACAGTCATTATCGTTGATGACTTGATTGATACTGGTTCTAGAATTGCTTCTTCAACTAGATCAGTTTTAGCTGCTGGTGCTAAGAAAGTTTATGTTGCTGCAACTCACGCACTACTTTCTCAAAATGCAATCGATGTATTGAACGAATTGCCAGTAGAACAAATCGTAGTAACTGATACTATTAAGCATAAGAAGTACCCAGATAGAATGGTTCGTTTATCTGTTGCACGTTTACTTGCTAAGGGTATTGATTACATTTACAACGATAAATCAATCCACCAAATCTTTGATGAACAAAACAGAATTCAAGGATAATTCACATTTTATTTCAATATTTTTAAAGAGCAGAAAACTAGTATAATTACTAGTTTTCTGCTCTTTTTATTTGCAATAAATTTTATCCTATTGTTGAATGCTCACCAATGTTAATATATTATTAAGCAAAAATTAATATAAATAAGGTGTCAAAGATGAAGAAAGTATTTCAGATTCAGCTATATCTAAATATTTTGATAGCTATAATTATTTTAATTAGTTATCACACAGTTAAAGATTGGATTTACCTTGGAATTTTAGTTGCAGCAGTTTTAGTAAGTAAAAATAAAAAGATTTCTCAGCTAATAAATACGGTACTTATACCAATGATTTTTATCGAACAAGTTAGAGACTTGGGTAATATTCTCATGCAGCATCTTTCTAAGTTAACAATACTTATCTTTTGGATTTATGCTCTTGTGACCGTAATAGTATTGATTCCAGTCACAATAATCGAGTATGGGAAAATTAAAAAGCCAATTTGGCGATTGATAGCATCAGTCTGGATGATTAATGTTGTTATTATGTATTGTCATCTTTTAACCTTAAAAAATGTAAATCCAGACGGCTTCTTAATGAGTTTAAATAAATCTGGCTTGGTTTATGCTTTAGCAATTTTAGTTTATGTCTATTTTGCTGTTAAAAGTTGGGGTTATGAATTTTACTTTAATTTACCGACTTTTAAGGGTAAAAAATTGCAGTTGCTTTCATTTATTTTAATTTTTGGATTAGCGATTTGGCTTTCATTTTTTCAAGTATTTAGTGAATTTGCTCAGAGATGGCAAGAATTATTCTGGAATTGGGATTTTTCTTTACTTGATCCAACTGAACCGGTCTTTCTAAAAAACGCTTGGTCTGTCTATCTCTACTCAATAGAAGCGGGAATTGGTGAGGAAGCAGCCCGATATATAAACTTAATTTTGCTATTAGTACTTTTCAAAAATAAAAAGTGGCAAATTAATGGTGCGGTTTTAGGCAGTGCAATTCTATTTGCATTACCTCATATTGGAAATGCCTTTGCCTCAGAACTTAAGCAAACGCCACTAGCAACTGCTTTTCAAGTGATTGATACATTTGGCTTTGGGTGTTTTGCGGCTGTGCTAATTTTATATAGCGGTAAATTATGGCCGACAATAATAATCCATACACTACACGATATTCTTGTGTTTTCTGAAACTCCATTGACTCAAGATAGCGTGGACATTTTTGGCGGAAATACAGGTCAGTTTACTCATGTAATTATTAGTTTAGTACTTTGGGTAAGTTTTGCCGTTTTTATCTTAATTAAGAACAGAAAGTTAATAAAGCAGAATGTCCAAATCTTGACTCGAGTTCAAAAAACAGATTTGACAATTTCGTGAAGCAAGTTATAATACAAACAAATAAAATAGCCAATTAATTGACTATACAAGAACTTTAATTTCATAGAATAGAAATACCTCTAGTATAAGTTAAATACTAGGGGTATTTTTGTGTTTAAGGGAGGACTACAAAATTGGATGAAAAGGAGAAGCTAAAACTAAAAAGATCGCTTAAAAGCCGTCATGTAACAATGATTGCAATTGGTGGAGCAATTGGTACTGGATTGTTTTTAGGATCTGGCACAGCCATACAAAGTGCTGGCCCATCAATTATCTTGTCATATCTAGTTGTTGGAATTATTAGCTTTTTTATGATGAGAGCTTTAGGAGAATTAATTCTAGCAGATCCTGAGCAGCATTCATTTATTGAATCTGTAAAAAAATACCTTGGAAATAGAATGGAATTTGTTGCAGGCTGGACGTATTGGTTATGCTGGCTTAGTTTAGCAATGGCTGATTTAACTGCAACAGGAATTTATTTGAAATATTGGTTTAAAGACTTACCACAATGGGTAGGTCCTTTGGTAATCGTTGTTTTGTTAATGCTTGTTAACATGGTTAACGTCGGATTATTTGGTGAACTTGAAAGTTGGTTTTCAATGATTAAGGTTTTAGCTATCTTAGCCTTGATAATTACTGGAGCAATTCTACTTGTTATGCACACCAAAATTGACGGTAGAAGCGTTTCTCTAAGTAACCTGGTGAACTATGGGGGCTTTTTCCCAACAGGCTCTTGGGGCTTCTTAAAGTCATTTCAGATGGTGGTCTTTGCTTTCGTTGGAATTGAGATTGTTGGTTTAACAGCAGGTGAAACGGCTAATCCAGATAAAGATATTCCCAAGGCAATAAATACTTTGCCAGTCAGAATTGGATTATTCTATGTAGGTTCAATGATTGCTATTATGGCAGTTTATCCATGGAATAAAATTATCACTACTACTAGTCCATTTGTGCAAGTATTTGGCGCAATTGGGATTCCAGCAGCTGCGGGAATTTTAAACTTTGTAGTTTTGACTGCGGCAATGTCTGCAACAAATAGTGCAATTTTTTCAACTAGTAGATCACTATATGCTTTATCTCGTGGAAATAATGCTTCTAAGCGATTTGGAAAGTTAAGTAAAAAGGCTGTGCCAAATAATGCGTTAACTTTCTCATCTTTGATTTTATTTATTGTTGTAATTCTTAATTACATTATGCCAGCACAGGTTTTTGATATCATTTCTAGTGTTTCAACGATTAACTTTATCATGGTCTGGATTATTATTATGTGGACACATTTGAAGTATCGGGCGGAAAATAAGAATAACTTGGGTAATTTTAGAATGCCAGGTTTTCCGATAACAAGCTGGTTAACGCTTATTTTTTACTTGGTAATTTTGATAATTCTAGCTTTAATACCGGCAACTAGATTGCCATTAGTAATCTCTATTATTTTCATTTTGGCTCTAGCTATTAGCTATTCTTTATTAGAAAAAAGAAAAAATAAGTAATATTACGTAACATGTAGAAGACTGACAAATAGTTTGTCAGTTTTTTATGTAGTTTTTGATGATGCAAATTATATTTTTCATTAATGTTACTGATAGAGGATGCTATAATAATTGAAATTAATGCTATGAAAACGCTATACTGTATAGGAATAGAATAGTAAAACGAGGAAAAGGATATGGCAAGACAAAAAAATTGGGTAAGACGACATGAGATATTGCGCAATACTTTTATGCTCCTTAAAAAGAGAGGAATGGAAAATGTATCGCTACAAATGATTGCAGATAAGTCTGGTATATCTAAATCATTACTCCAATCTTACTACCCCCATAAGAATCTTTTGATTACGGCAATTGTTACAAACTTTATGACAGCTATTTTAAAAAGTTTGAATTCGGCTGAATTTAAAGACTTAAATGAATATTCAAAAATGAAAATTTTTATTTATTTAATTTTGGAACAAGGAATTCAGGATAAGGGTGTTGAACGTGTTGTTAAAAGCATTTTAAGTGATAATCAGTCATTAGATCGCTGGAGTCAAATTCTAGATGATTGGCTTAAGAAGGAGGGAGTTAAGCATGATTTAGGAAATGATCGTCAAGTTCAGATTGGATTAAGCTTCATTGTTACGGGTGGAGGAAGTTTGTATATAAAACGTAACGAATTGAATTTAGATGCAGACGAAATTTCTGATATAATGGTAAAAACTTTTATGTCGACATTTTTGGCAATGGATGAGTCCAAGATAAATCAAGTCCTCAATGAAGCAAAATCTGTTTTACAAGAATATGAGCTCACTACTTTGACCCAGACTATTAATAAAATGTTTGACGAGTAATGTTAAGGAGGATCTAGGAAATGGCGGTACGCACACGCAGTGAGATGCGTAGGATTGATCAGGCTCAAACTGTGCATGATAAAAGATCCTTTGGAATTGCGATTTTTACAATTGTAGTTTTATTTTTTAGCTTAGTGACTTTTATGAATCCGATTTTTATGAAAAGTCAAATTGCAAAGGAAAGTAATGGAGTTGTAGCTGAACGATATATAAATCAAAAGTTTGATAATTTTGCGGCAACAATTGGTGCAGATCGAAGCAGTAATAATAGCACGAACAATCTCCTTACTGTTGAACAAACAAGACTAATTGCAAATGCAATGATTGATTATACTTTGGGTATTCACTTATTTAGGGCTGAAAATTCTAGCTTGGCTGGTCAAATTCGTAAAATTATATTAACTAAAATTGATGATAATTCCTCAATGGAAGCCAAGTCAGTTCAAGAAAAACTAAGGAAAAATAAAGAAGGCGGCTTGTATGCTATCATTACAAGTTTTGGCTTAGCTAATGCAACCTTAGCAGCAAATGTTGAACTTGTATTTTTAGTTTTAAATATTCTGGTTATTGTTTTTGTAGGAATAATAACTTATCAAAAAGTAAAAAGCTTGCTAGAGCTAGTTTCGACTAGACGATTGATTCACATGTTTGCAGCTGGTGGAATGAGAGCGTCAATTTGTTTAATTGTAATTTTTGGGTTATTAGCTTTCATTCCAACGATTTTTAATGTTGAAAGTCTTATTCTTAATATTGGTTATTTCTTAGAGATAGCCAGTGGAATTTTCTTAGAGTTAGTAATTGTGGGTGTAGTGACATTTGTAATTAGTACTATTACATGGCAAATTACTAGTGCTAAATAAGGCTCTATACTTTTTCCTGTTGATGGATATCTATGATATCCTATCGACAGGATTTTTTATTGCATAAAGAAAGAGGCCATAGCTTCTCCTAATGTAAAATCCTTCTACGACCAATTCATTATTGTTTTTTCCAATTATTAAAAAAATGTATTAACGGCAAATATCGTGATATCTATGTAGCTGAGCTTATTCAGCTCCATTGTCCTTACTGCCGTTCCACTAATCTCAAACATAATGGTCATTATACTTCTAACGTATGCTTTATTACCCCTGATGCTAGCCACCCAGTTAAAGCAACGCGTGCTGTGTAATGGCTGTCTTGAAGGAGTTAATCGTAAGATTAAACAAATTGAACGAACAGCCTATGGCTACAGCAGTTTTAGCCATTTATTAACTAGAATTAGACTAGAAGAAAATATTGTAAAAGAAAAGAAATCAAACAACTATACTTTAGTTGCTTAATTCCTTAATCTGAAACTGGCCATCAAAGGATTTGACAAACAGCCTAAATAATAATTTTAATAGCATATAGAAAAAGGTCTCAGGTTTTTAAACCTGAGACCTTTTTCTAGGAAATGGCGCCGGATTGGATGATCTTAATTGTATTCAAGTAAGTGTAAAGTAGTTAGGGTATAAAATAATTGTAATATGCAACAGCCATAACGGCTCTTGTAAGGGTCCTCAACCATTTCTCATTACCTATTTTTACAGTAATTAAGCTTTAAATCAAGTTGAAAGGCTTAATTATTCTTAAATAATATAATATGCGTAATTTATATTGAAAAAATATTCTAAAAATATTAATTTATTACTTTATAAAACTTCGTGAAGTATTAATTTATTAATTAAATTGTCTAATCCATTGTTTTTTACCTAAATAATACCAGATTGTATGATTTACTGTAATTGTTTGACCATATGCATAACTTTTTCCCGAAATAACGTGATTAGATGTTTGTTTACGTAAACTTGGGTAAGGACTTGTATAAATATTGCTATCAAGTGAATGCTGATCGATATTTACTACACCAGCAGTTAAATCGGGATTGTTAAAAATATAAAAGTTATGGAACCATTGGTTTTCACCTAGGCTGTAATAAGAATAGCCATCTTGATAAGACCGCCCGAAAATGGCTGGATTCATTCTACGTTTTTTATTTAGGGAATCACGTAGTTCTTCTCCTTGAAGTAGGAGTGCAGATTTAATGGTAGCTGCTGAGTCTGGATCATTAGCCTGTTTTAAAATTGTCCGAGTTGTTCTGTCTTTGGTATCGTTGATATTTTGAGATGACGAGACTGTGTTTGAATTTTCAGTCTTATTTTTATTTTGATTATTATCTTTTGAATTCTCAAGTTTTGGCTGATTTGCGGCTACTTGGTTAAAAAGTTTAAAGCTATACTGATAGACATTATCAATGTTAACACTATATTCATGTCCTGACACTAGCTTAATGTCTCCTGGAAAGTAAGTCAGGATAGTTTTAAAGAAACCAAAACCTTTATTGCCAAAGTTATTTACGTTTGTAGCTTGACTTACTTGTCCTGTATCAAGGTCAGTAACGGTGATTTTTGGCGTTCCAGAAATAGTCTTATCAGATAAATATAAGGACCAGGCAATATTATTTCCCTTAAGCAATTCAATCGGAAAGATACCACTATTTGGATAGGCAACTGAACTTTTGGAAGCTGCTTTGTAGCCATCGCTTGGATAAGCAACCTGTTGTACTGAATAGCGGTAATTGTTTGTTCCATAAGCTGCTCCGATACCAGTTGTAGTAAGACGACTTGATAAAAGCCAAGCGCGGTGACCAGTATCAGAACCATCAAGATTATAAGTATCAGTCAATAAGTCCGTAATTACATCCCCAGCTGATTGATTAGTTACATTAAAATTTAAATTTGAACTTGCTGACACACTCTTGGCAATTGTCCAATAGGTACTACTAATGAAAGCTGGTTTTGTTTCATTAGGCAGTCCATGTTGATTAGTAAATGGATTAGCATTAATTGCCGCCATGACGCTTGCCGTGATTTGAGCATTATCATTATCTGTTTTGTTAGCAGAGATACTTGGTAAGTCAAATATACTACGATAGAAATTAATATAATCTAGTTGCGAATTAACATAAGAATTAGTAACGGATCCTGTTGAAAAAGGCGTTGTTAAATGAGGAGTGCTTGCATATAGATTACCAGAATTAAAGGATTGTTTCGGTAATTTTGCGTATTGGTTTTGAACTTGATGAACTTCCTGAATTTCATCTTTTGTAAATGTTGCAGCTTGTGTGTTCGTAGCTATAGCGATACATGATGTTGCGGTAAGCGTAATAGCGACTAAAAAAGTGGTTGCTTTTTTTGTAAAGTTCATATTTTCTCCCTTTTTGAGGAACTAAATATTAAAATGTTAGTATTATATATAACTTAATTATAAGAAAAATTCATTCTTTTTAGACTTTTTTTCGAAAATAATGCATTATAGCGTCACGATTGTTTATAATAAGGATTCGAGGACAAAAAGGAGATAAAGATATGACTGACAAAATTAAGGTGGGTTTGATATTCGGTGGAAACTCTTCCGAATACGAAGTTTCTATCATGTCTGCCCACAACATTTATGAAGAAATTGATACTAACAAATTTGATGTTTATCCAATGTGGATCACTAATGATGGTTATTTAGCTAATGATGAAGATTCTCGTAAGGTATTAGAGAACCCTAAGATGGAAGTAGCTAACCCTCATAAAGTAGCTAACATTTCTAACATTGTTGAATTAAAAGATCGCCCAGAAATCGATGTATTTTTCCCAATTGTACACGGAAATCTAGGTGAAGATGGATGCTTACAAGGTTTATTTAGAGTGTTAGATAAGCCATTTGTTGGGGATGACGTTTTAGCTGCAGCCGTAACAATGGATAAGGAAATGACCAAGATTTTGGCACAACGTGCTGGCGTTCCAGTAGCAAAATGGATTACTATTAAACGTTTTGAATATAACGATGCAGATAATGATAAGCTTGATTACGAACATGTAGCTAGTCAATTAGGTTCTGATTTATTTGTAAAGCCATCAAATCAAGGTTCTTCAGTTGGTGTAAGTCATGTAACCAATGAAAAAGAATACAAGATTGCTTTAGCTGAAGCATTCAAATATGATGATAAAGTTTTAGTTGAAGAAACTGTTCATGGTACTGAAGTAGAAACTGCTGTTTTAGGCAATGATAATCCAATTGTTGCTGGTGTTGGTCAAATTATTAACGCTAAGGATTCATTCTATACTTACGAAAATAAGTATGATGATGATTCAACTTCAACTTTGGAAATACCGGCTAAATTACCAGAAGGAATTGTTGAAAAAGTCAGAAAGAACGCATTAAAAGTATTCCAAGCAACTGAATGTAGTGGTTTAGCAAGAATCGACTCTATGCTTCGTAAAGAAGACAACGAAGTTGTTTTAACAGAAGTTAATGCTCTTCCAGGCTTTACCAATATTAGTATGTATCCTAAATTATTTGAAGAAGTTGGAATTCCATATACTGACTTGATTACTAAATTAATTGATTACGCAATAGAACGTTACGATCACAAGAAGACCTTGTTGCATAAACATGATTAAAATTAGTATGTTTTAATAAAGTAAGTAGTAAAGGGAGAATTTAGGATGGCAAGCGACCATAATTTTGAAGAACTTGAGGCCCCAGCAAAAACGGCGGAAGAACTTCATATCAGTGTAGCAACCTTAAGAAAGTATTCCTTAATCGTTGAAAAGGTTACTGGGAATAAGGACTATTATGAGAGAACCAAACAAAAGGCAAGACTTTATTCAGCTAAAGATATTGAAGACTTGAAGGCTTTTAAGGCTCTCTCAAAGAAGTCTGATTTAACCTTACAAGAGGCAGCTAGACAAGTGTTCGCCATAAGTGATAAAAAAACTGAAGAAGCTAGAAAAGCTGCAAAATTACAAAAAGAGGTTGCAACAAATACTGCTACTGTTGATGCTGATCAAGTAGTTAAGCTTTTGACTATGTTACAAAATACTATTGCAAGCCAGAATAAAGCGATTGAAGATTTGCAGAAGCAGGTAGCTCGTGTTGAAGCTCAAAATAAGAAATTAATTGATAGTTCGCACCAGTTAGCTGAGCCAGAATCAAAAGATTCTAAAGAAAAAGTTCAAACTAATGAAGAACAGGAAGCTGCCACTGAAATTACTGAAGAGCAAAAGAGTGAGCAAGAAGCTCATGAAGAAATTTTAAGAAAAGCTAGAGAGAACGAAGAAAAACGTCGTAAGCAAAAGGTAGAAGAAAATATTCATCGTACCTTGGCACAAATGCAAATTCGTCCTAAAAAGAAACACCATTGGTGGGATCGCTTTTTCAAATAAAAATAGGATGCCGTCGGGCATCCTATTTTTATTCGTCTTCAGGTTCAATAATTAGAGATTCAGCTAATAAAACGTCGTTATAAAGACTTAAGATATATGTTCGATACTTACTTTCTTTTTGTCCAATCATTTCTAAATATTCGCGCTCTACTGCAAATGCTCTAAAAAAGGCTAAACGTTGTAAATATTGTTCTGACTTAGTCAGGTTAGGTTGATCAATTGTTTTAAGTAAGACAGCCATGTATTCACGAGTTTTAACAACTCGCTTTTGATTAAGTAGAGTGTAAATAACATGCCGCTTTACTCTTTGAGGTAAATACATTCTATGAACTGAGATTAGTGCACGTTTAACCATTTCATTTCTTACTTTATCTACTACAATATGGGCTTCTTCATCACTAACCTCATGTGGAAGAATGAATTGAAAAATTATCGTTGGAATAAGCATGCTTAAAATAATTAATATGGCTTCAGACATGATAACTAAATTGTAGTTTTGAGTACCTAAAAAACGTGCACTGATTGTTAATGCTAAGGCTAGTGTTACCGCTCCGTGAATGCCTCCGAGTGAAAAGACAATGCTTTCTCGTCGGTCATAGTGAATAATCAATCGAGCGTAGATATAGCGAACTAATAAGTTAGCGAGATAGACAATTATACCAACAGTGATCCATTTTACTAGATCGCTATTAAATAATTTGTTGCGAGAGATTCTGACCATCATTAAACCTAAAATGATAAATACCATACTGTTAAAGATATCAGAAATAAGATTTTCTAAATCGCGACCCATGTGTATTTGTCTAGAGTTAATAAGTAAACTTTGTTGTGATTCCGCATTATGTAAAAGGCCAGCAACTACAACAGCAATAATTCCAGAAACGTGTAAGTGTTCTGCTAAGGCGTAAAGTGCGAGCGGAGTGAGAATATAAATTAAATTCTGAGCATTTAAGGAATTAAATCTTGATCTAATAAGAGATTGACGAAAAATAATGATTATCCATGCTACGGCAAATCCTAATATACTTCCTCCAACTGAAGATATGAGAAATTCTTGAATAGTTTGACTGTAGTTAATGTAGCCGTTAGCAAACCACAGTAAACTCATGTTAAGCAAGATAATTCCAGAAGCGTCATTAAAAAGTGATTCTGCTTTAAGTGATGCTGTTACTCGTCTTGGCATTCTTAAACCGTTAGTAACAGCCTCACTAGCAGTTGCATCTGTAGGTGTACTAATACTACCAATGATAAAAGCTAATGGTAGACTAATGCCGGCTAGTAAATGAATGCTAAAGCCACTTACTATTAAGGCAAGTAGAACCATAATAACAGTTAAACCAATGATCTCTTTGATACGCCTACCAATATTATGAATTTTGGTTTTTTGTCCCTCGAAAAATAAAAGAGGAGCTACGATCAATTCCATAAAAATCTCAGGATTAAAACTAGCGATTTGATAATTTAAGAAAGGGACTAAACCGATGATGATCCCGATAATCATACTTATATAATTAGCAGAAACCTTGTCAATTGCTTGAGCAATAATGATACTAATTGCGGCCGCAATAGCTAAGGTAAAGCTGGAAATCATAAGTTCCATATTTAGATTTACCTCGAATGAATTACCATTTTTTAATAAATTATAAAAACTTTTAATGCTACTATAGTAGCGTATTCAACAAAATTATTAAGGAAGATGACGAAGTGAAAAAGAATACAAAAATTTGGCTTAGTCTACTAGTTTTAGTAGTTGGAATAATCTTCACAATTATAACCTATTTTTCAACTTCTTTTGCAAATAAATCAGTAGCTGTAATTACTGATAGTCAGATTAAAGACATCTTGGTTGATAAGACTAAAGACAATTATGAAAATAAAGATGAAGTGAGACAGCAGACATTGCACTTAAAAATTGTATCGGGAAGATATCAAGGAAAGAAATTTACTGTTACAAATACTTATTCTCTTTCACAAGCTGTTTCGCAGAAATATCGGCCTCATCAACGCGTAATTGTTTCGTTTATTAAGGGAAAGCCAAAATTAGTAGAACCCAAGCGCGATTGGGTTGTGGTTTTAAGTATGTTTTTGACAATTAGCTTAATTATTTTAATTACAGGGAAACAAGCTAGTTTGTTATTAATTTCAATGATTTTAAATAGCATCATTTTCTATTTTGTAATTAAAAGTGATATTAGAGAAAATGGAACACGAATTTTCTTAATTTATAGCATCGCTACGATTTTATTTACATTTGTTTCATTAGTGATTGTACAAGGATTTAATCAAAAGATGCTTGTCACTTTGTGTGCAACATTATTAGGCGTTTTTGTTTCATTTAGCATTTTTTATTTGGTTATGAAACTAACGCATGAGCGTGGAATTGATTATGAAGCAGTTGATTATGCTACACAAGATCCACGTGCCTTATTTTTAGCACAGACAATTTTAGGTGTTTTAGGGGCAGTTATGGATGAGGCAACGGATATTGTCTCTAGTCTTTATGCACTTGCAAAACATAAGTCAGACCTAACATTTAAAGAGCTATTTATTAGCGGACGAACTCTAGGTCAAGAGATTATGGGGCCGCTAATAAATGTACTAGTTTTAATTTTTATGGCTGAGGCCCTACCTATGACAATTTTGTATTTGAGAGATAATAATACTTTGGTCTATACCTTTAAATATACCCTTTCTTTAGGGGTAATCCAGAGTTTAAGCTCGGCGATCGGAATTGTACTGACAGTGATTTTTGCAACTCTATGTAGTGCTGTCTTTTTAAGAAATAAAAAGCAGAGGTGGTAGAAAAATGACAACTTTAACTGCTCTTTTATTAATTCTTTTGATATTGATGATTATAGTTGGAGGAAAAACTGGCTTTAAGAGTTATCTAAGCGTCGTTATCAATGCCTGTTTACTGATTTTAGTTGCACTACTTATTTCTTGGGGAGTAAATATTGTATTGGTTGGAGTAATATTTATTCCTTTGAAATTACTAACGATTATTTATTTAGGAACACATGATTATACTGTAGCCAAAAATGCCTTTTTAACTGCTCTATGCGTGAGTTTGATTGTGATGTTTATAATTATCTTGTTTGAAAATTTAGCGCAAACTCAAGGCTTTGGAGACCAGGCAGGAGAAGAATTAATTGGTTTATCATTAAATGTAGGAATTAGTTTTTCTCAAATCGCAATTTTAGTTGCAATCTTTTCGATGCTAGGTGCAATTGCGGAAGCCAGTGTTGCAATGAGTGCTGGTTTACTTGAGTTAAAGCGGCATGATCCTAACATTACACAAAAGCAATTAATTAGAAGTGGGAATGAAGTTGGAGCGGATATACTAGGAACAGCCATGAATACAATCTTATTTGGTTTATTTGGCAGTTTTTTACCAATATTTATTTGGTATGTAAGACTAAATTATTCCTTATTTGAAATTTTAAATGATAAACTTTTTGTGGATGAGTTTTTAATTATTGTATATTCGTTCATTGGCGTGCTTTTAACGGTACCATTAACTATAATATTCTTAGCACACACTTTAACGAATAAAGAAAATAAAAAGTAGAGATAAATAGAGGCACAGTAGTATGAAAATAGAGAATTTGACGTTAACAAATTTTAATGGGCGTGAATTTAACGTTACTTATTATAGTTTGCAAGATAATCCGCAACTTCTCCTAAAAAAAAGACCGCTAATGTTAGTCTTTCCAGGTGGTAGTTTTGATCATTTATCATTAAGAGAAGGAGAACCAGTTGCCTTAGCTTATGCAGCTCATGGATTTGATGCAGCAATAGTGTCATATAATTTAACTACCGATCCTGGCAGAATTTATCCTGATGCTGCTTTATCTGGTTTAACTGCTGTTGCATACTTTAGAAAAAACAGTGAGAAGTTAGGCCTTGATAAGGATAAAATTACAACAATTGGTTTTTCAGCTGGCGGCCATGTTGTTAGTTCGATGAATGTAATGGCAGAAAGTCAAAAATGGCAATCTGAATATCATTTTGAGCATGATAAAGTATCACCAAATGCGACTATTTTAGGTTATCCGTTAATTAATATTAAAGATATTGGTTTTCCTTTACCTTCTTATGCTAAGGAAAAAATGCCAACTGCGAAGGATTTATTAGATACAGCGTTAGGAGTTACTCCTGAAACACCGCCTACTTTTATTTTTCAAGCAGTAGATGATCCAGTTGTCTTAATTGATAATACTATTGAATATATTACTGCCCTAAGAAAAAATAGAATTCGCTTTGAAGCACACTTATTTAATAAAGGAGGACATGGATTTTCTCTTGCTACTCCTGAATTGGCAACTGCTGAACGCAAAGCTGATCCACATCTGGCACATTGGTTTGAATTGAGCCTTGAATGGTTAAAAGATAGAAAGATTTATGTTTAGTTTCACGTGAAACAAAAAACTGTAGAAAAAAGTCCGAAAAGATGAAATGACTATACATTTCCTTTTCGGACTTTTTAATTTTATTCTTTAGCCATAAAGAATAGAACTTCTTTTCCAGAAGCTAAATTATCAGAAGTTGCCAAAATTCTAAGTTTAATTGATTTAGCAACTACGTCTCTTAAGCCAATTACCTTGTTTTTAGCATCGTTTGGCCAATTAATTTCTTTACTGAAGTCGCTAAAGTTTTCTCCGTCTTTGGAAATAGCAACTTGAACACGTAAAACATGACCAATGCGATCACGTGAACGAGGAACGTAAACCATCCGGCTCAGTTTATAAATATGGTTGAAATTAAAAGTTAAGTCTAGAGGACTATCTTTAGTAATTTGGTCTTTAGAAAGCCACTCACTAGCTAATTTTAGATCAGTTAGGTTTTCGACTTGTAAATCTTCTTCGCTTTCTCCCGTACTCGAAACTGTAACATTTGAAATGGCGTAATCCATCTGATCGCGCTTTGTATGAGTGCCAAAGTATTCTGACCAATCGGATACTTTATTACCGAATTTATTTCTAATTCTGAAGCGGTAGCGTGTATTAGGTTCAAGCTCATGGAAAGTAAAAGTATTACCGTCAATATTAGTATGAACAATTCCGTTAACTTCGATATCGGCCATTATATTTTTATCTGCGAAATTAGTTGGATTAGTCCATGTAATAGTAATACTCTTTGAGGTTAGGCGATCAGTTAGAATTGCAGCACTTCTTGGAGAAGCCATTGCTGAATCAATAATAGCGTGTTGTTCTACTTCGCTACCGTAGCTAAAGTTTTCAATCATTAGCTCGAACTTGTTGTCATGAATATCGACAGCCGGCATCTTCACTCTAAGAGCTGGTTGCAGTTGACCAGTAAAGTAACCAAACTCTTTGCATGGCATGTAATCTTGTTGGTAGAAGATACCTTCTTCAGCTTTGTTAAAGCCATCAAGATCGTTATATTCAGTTAGTGGAACAAATTGATCGTTTAGTTTAAGAGAAACTTTACCAGGATAACGATCAGACATAATCGTTAAATTAGTAATTTGTTTCTCTTTAAGACCAGTGTAGCTGCCTTCAGTTGGGTAGACAGTAATATGAAGGTTTGATCCGCTAACAGAGCTAGTGATTTGTGTAGTAGCTGCATGGCCCTTTTCATAATCAGTAGTTTGATTATCATCTTCATATAAAATGGCTGAGCTTTTACTTTGTGGGTAAACAAGTGCACTTCTTAAGGACTCTTGTAAAATCGCACCGCCGCGGACATATACAGGAAGATGCCAGAGTGGGTAATGTAACTTATCGTAAATTCGACCACCAATTAATTTCTTACCAGTAAAGAGGTCAATCCACATTGTGCGATGATCGGGTAAGTAGAGATTATCCTTTAGGGAAGCACCACTTGGATCTTCTCGTCCGTTAGTAATTGGCGCGATTAGTAGGTTATTTCCCAGCATAAATTCATGTTTAATTTGGTTAGTATAGTTAACTCGCTCATGAGGGAAAGCTAAGAAAAGAGGTCTAACAATTGGCATTCCATCTTGAGCCGCGCGGGTAAGAGTATAGAGATATGGGGTGATTTTTTCTCTAAGTTTAAGATAGGCGCGAGTAATTCTAGTCATTTTTGCATTAAATGCAAACGGCGTTTTTTGGATATTACCATAATTATCAATTGAGTAAAGAAGTGGGGTAAAGACTTTCCATTGTAAGTCACGGATATTTACTTGTGCATTACCGCCACCTTCTTTTCCATCAATAGCACTTCCGACATTTGGCTGCCCAGAAAGAGACATACTTAAAAAGCTAGCAATTTCAGTAGCAATTTGATCCCATTCACCGCCAACGCCTTCATTTGCGGTAGTAGCCAAAGTTTGAATAGCACTCCAACCATTACTTGCCATTGCCCAAGGACGATTGGTTTGATTTTTATCAATTAGAGGTTCACTAGCGATAGCAAAGTCCTGCATTATTTTTTCATTAGGGAAATTAGCAGGATCAGTCTTGAACTTTAAAAAATTAGCTGGTGCATCAGTAGGCAAGGATCCATAGAATCCTATTTTTACATTTTGGTCTTTTGCAAAATCGACTAAGTTGTTCATCTCATCTTCATCTAAATCTTGTTTGCTTTCATAGTTAGGAACAAACCAACTAAGTGGAAGATGATAAGAATTGTACCTTTCAATCATTGCGCGTGCAGAAAATTGGTACTGTTCTTCTCCATTAAGAGAGGACTTAGCTACAATATCATCATCGATGTGAGCAATCTTATAAGTATTGCCGTCTTCAAATTTAATAGCACTATTTTCTTGAGGCTTAGCTCCTGTCCAACAAGTATCAAGGTAATTACCAAGATAACCCAATCCTAAGGCATATTTAGGCAAGAAAAGAGGTGAACCGGTAATTTTATAGTACTGGCGCAATATTTCTGCTGGAGAATCTCCTAAAAGATAGAAATTATCAAAAATAGGAGTTTGATGAGTAATAATAGCTGTAGTTCCATTATCGCTCTTAAAGTTGTAGACACCATCTTTCCAGGTGTTTCTTAATTCTGCAAAACCAGCATTTGACCAGAAAAATCCTTCCGGACAAGCAACAGCACCTGGACCAGTTAAATTAGTATTTTTAATCTCGATAATTTTTCCTTTGTGGCTGAAACTTCCGTTTTGCATCCCGCCACCGTAGTAGAATTCGTTTTTGTTCTGACGTAAGAATTCACGGGAATAATCATTACCGAGTTCAATTGGGCTACTTTGCATCATGCGGTAGCGATGTAATTGATCGTCAAAGATACTGAAGATAGCTGGATTCTTTTGTAAGCGAAGTGAAAATTGACCACTTTTAATGGTAAAAGTTTCATCGGTTACTAAAAGCTGAGAATCTTCAAATGGACGCAAACTAAAGTTATTTGCTGCGATAGTTAATGATGGAGTTAAAGGTTTAAATTCTGCTGCTGGATCAACGATTAAACGAAAGATCCCTTTAGCAATAATATATAAACGTGCTCTTGTTCCATCTGCAAATTGCAAATCATAGTAGCGAGTACCCTTAGCTACATGGACTAAACGACTTAAATGTTGAGGTTGTTGTTTGTTAGTAATTTCAGACATAATTAGTTTTCTTCTTTAAATTAAATTTTTCATTTACGTATAGTTCATATTATAACGAAAAAATAAGTTTCGTGTTTTTTTAGATTTGACATAAAACGCTTTCTAAAATATTCTGTAGAAGGTGGTACTAACCAGTTAAAGATTGGATGGGGTTAGAAGATGAAAAAAACACTTTATCAGCAAGTTATTTCAGATCTCGAAAAGAAAATTAAGACTGAAATGAAGCCAAATGATCGATTACCAAGTGAAAGGCAACTTTTAAAAGAATATGGCGTGAGTCGAAATACGATTCGATTAGCATTAAATGATTTAGAAGAACGAGGCATTATTTATCGATTGCATGGAAAAGGTACATTTGTTTCGACAATTTATCTAGATCAAACTAACTTGGGAAGTATGTATTCTTTTAGTGAGCAAATGTCTGAAACAGGCCATAAGCCAACAACACAAAACCGCACATTAGAACTTGTGACACCTGAAGAAGACGTTGCAAATCAGCTTAATTTAAGAGCTGGTGAGAAAGCATATAAATTAGTTAGGTTACGTCTAGCTGATGGAGTACCACTAATGTATGGAGAAACATATTTACCTGAAAAAATTTTTCCTAATCTAAAAATGTCAGACCTAAAGGAAAACTTATATACAGTGATGAAGCAAAAATATAATGAACAAAGTATTCTTGCTTTTGAAGATGTACAGGCGGTCAATTTAGATGAAAAAGATAGCAAAGTTCTAGGGGTAAAACCTGGAGATGCAAGCTTGAAGATTTTTAGACGGGCAATCAATGATAAAAATGTGCCAATTGAATTTACTATTTCGCTTACTCGAGGCGATAGGTTTATTTATCGTTCACGGCAATACAATCATTTAGTGTAGTTACGAAAGGAATAGGCTAATGTTTAATAAAAGTGACGCAGAATTAAAAAGATGGGCGCAAATGTCACTACTAGGGAAATTCAGCAACAGCCAACTTTATGGAAAGAAACTTTTGATATCTATCAAGAAAAGAAAACAGAGATTGATGATTTTTTAACTAAAATCATCCAAAAATTTAATAAGGTAAAGGTTATTTTTACTGGGCAGGAACTAGTGCTTATGTAGGCAACACGGTAATGCCATATTTAAGAAAACATGGTGACCGTAATAAGTTTGATTTTGTACCTAACAATACCTACACCAGAAAATACGATTTAGATATCTTAGATGAGATTAAAGATGATGAAATTGTTCCATTAGTGATGGGAATGGGTCAATTAAAGGAAGGTCAAAATTTTGATGGTAAGTTCTTTGCTTTTGAAGGAAAAACATTACCCGATGCTTATTTAGCTTTACCAGACATTATGTTTGGTCAAACAATTGCTTTTCCTACTTCAATCAAAGTAGGAAACACCCCAGATACACCTTCAACAACGAGAACAGTTAATCGTGTTGTTAAGGGCATAACAATTCACAAATTCGTCAAATAATATTCAAATTTTGGAAACATTTTCATTTTAAAATAAAAATTAATTTAAGGAGTTAAATACTATGTCATATTACATTCATGCAGGAAAATTTTTTTTAGAAAATAGAACGGAAAATGGTGGTTATCTTGAAGTTCAAGATGACGGAAACTTTGGTTTATATTATCGAGAAGATGAAAAGCCTAGCCATGGTTTGATTAAAGAATATGGCGATCAATGGATTGCACCTGGTTATGTTGATACACACATTCACGGTTTGCTTGATGAAGATACAATGAAAAGCGACTGGGAAGGTGTTAACAAGATTTCTGAAGGATTGCTTCAAGCTGGTGTAACTAGCTGGCTACCAACTACTATTACTGCTAGTGACAAAGAATTAACAGAAACTTGTGAAAAGTTTGCTGCACATAAGGGTGAAGAAACTGGTGCTAAAATTCAAGGTTTGCACTTTGAAGGACCTTTCTTTACTCCAAAGCATGGTGGAGCAGAAAATCCAAAGTACATGACTGATCCATCAATTATGCTTTTGAAAAAATGGCGTAAGGCTTCAGATAACCTGCTAATTAAGATTTCAATGGCACCTGAAAGGAAAAATGCTCGTCAGTTTGTACGTGAAGCAGTAAAAATGGGACTAGTTGTTGCTTTAGGCCACTCAGATTCTGATTTTGAAGATGCTATTGGTTGTGTTGAAGCTGGTGCTAGCGTATTTACCCATACATTTAATGGGATGAATAGTTTGTCACAACACTCACCTAATATTATTGGTGCTGCTTTTTCTTCACGTTTAACAACAGATGAATTAATTTGCGATGGTCATCATGTTGAAGAACCAGCTGTTCGTGCTTTGGTAAATGCACGTGGACCAGAACATATTGCTCTGATTACAGATTGTATGCAAGCAGGTTTAATGCCAGATGGTGACTATGTTTTAGGAGAATTACCAGTTTATGTTAAAGACGGAATGGCACGCCTAAAAGAAACTAATAATTTGGCAGGTAGTATTTTGCTCTTAAAGGATGCAGTTAAGAATGTAGTTGATTGGAATGTCGCAACACCTGAAGATGCAGTTATGATGGCTAGTTATGTGCCAGCTAAGAGCTGTAATTTACTTGATAAGTGTGGTGTGATTAAGCCAGATCATCCAGCTGATTTTGTTGTGTTAAACCATGATATGACGGTAAGTGAAACTTATCTAAATGGTGAATCACGTTACAAAGCTTAAAAGAATATACCTTTATAAGGAACTTTAGAAAATCTTTAAAAAGTGGTCACAACCAGTTGACTGGCAAAACTTAACATACTAAGACTAAAACTGTAGAAATCGCTTACAAAATATTTTACAGAAGTACAGTTCTCGCAACAGCATTTTCAGTAAGTATTAAAGGGATGAGCCCACAAGGGAATTGAAAGAAACTTCCTATATGGTGCAATTCCATGGACTTTATCGCATGCAATTCCTGTATTTATTGCCTTAGCATTTGGACGCGGTTTAGTTCAAACTATTGCTAACTCATTAAACGGAAACTTGAAGTGGTTAGGTACTGGTTTGACAGTAGCTGGTGCTGTTCTTTCTGCAGTTGGTTTTGCTATTTTGCTTCGTTACTTACCAGTTAAGAAGCACATTGCTTATCTAATTATGGGATTCACATTTACTACTTTATTCTCAGTTTTGTTCACAAGCATTCAAACTTTGGGTACTGGTATTCAAGCAGCAAATTAAAGGAAAAATGTTATGACAAAAGAGTTAGTGTTAATTGGTCATGGTAAGATGGCTGAAGAAGTTAAAAAAAGTGCAGAGTTAATTATGGGTCCTCAAGAACATATTCATGTAGTATGCTTACTTCCGGAAGAAGGACCAGAAGATTTTGAAAAAAAGTTTCAAGATACCATTAACGGTATTCCTGAACAAGATTTAACAGTATTTTCGGATTTAATGGGAGGAACTCCCGCTAATACAGTTAGTCGTTTGATTATGGGTGGTCAAAATATTCATTTGGTTGCTGGGATGAACCTAGTAATGGTAATTGATTGGCTTAACAGTCAAATGATTGGCAATGATTCAGATGCTGTTAATGCTGGCAAGGCAGGAATTGTAGATATCAATCAAATGCTTGCTAGCATGAAAAAATAGCTTATTTATATAGATGTCGAAAACGACTTGCGTTGGTAAAACCATACGTGGGTCGTTTTTTATAATGAAAATGTATAAATTTCTGCGTAATAAACTATTGGACATCTCTTCAAATATTCCTTTTTCTAATCCTAATAGTGAATTAACATGATTCAAATATTTAGAAATAACTTTAATTTTTAATTCAGTTGAATATTTGGTCATAAAAAAGTGCATCACAATCATTAGATTTATGTCTAACAATTATGAGGCACTTCATTTCGTTTCTATCAGCTTTTTTTGTTGATTAATTTGTTACAATATAAATAATTTAATGACAGTGCTATAATTTACCCTTTTAGAAAGGTCAAAGTATGAATAAATTTTGTCCCCATTGTGGGAAATCAATTACGCCTACGAATCGATTCTGTCCACATTGCGGAAGGTCAGTTATATATTCCAATTCTGAGATGCCTAAAAGAAGTGAAATTCACAGCAATAGATTAAAATCCAAAAAAAGAAATATTATTATTGGATCAATTATCGCCGCATTTATCCTTATTTTTGGTGGCTGGGGCTTGTATCAACATGGTCGAAATTCGGCTAATAGCACCGTGATTGGTGGTAATGGAAAATTAACTAATGCTGAGATTAAAAAGATTCCAAGTAAACAACTAGCTGCTTGGGCAATCCTTTATGCTGATAAAAAATATGGCAAAAAATGGGGAGAAGCAGCTGATGATTTAAGAAGCGGTCACTTAACAATAGAAAGTTATTCAAAATATCGTTTTGGAGATTATGAGATCAGTGCTACTGACGGAAGTAGATTGTATGTTATAAATGATCAGGTTGGCTATTTAGTTTCTAAGGATAATAAAGAGATAACTTATGTTGGAAATAAGTCTAGCTACAGTAATAGAAGTGTTTTAACTCAGATTTATCCAGAAATTAAATCTGAAAACACGGAGAAAAATGTAAATATTTGGAATGATAATCTATCGATTGTTACTGGTAAGTCGAATGAAAAAGCTAATGATCGGAGTTCTAAAACTAACACAAAATCTAAGAAGACTACATGTAAAGACCGGCTATGGTCAAATAACCAAAATGATGAATTAATTAGTTATATGGATGAATTCGGCAATAAGATGCATCAATCTTATGAGCATTATAATGAAGGAGAAGATGATCTGGTAACATTAGCTGGAGAGCATTTCCCACGCGATATTAGTGAAGATACTTACCCATTTAAATTGAGCTCTGGAGATCATGATAGTAGGGATCCTAAAGATATGGAAACTATTAAGTTGAAATGGAATCCGCAAGTAATTAATAAAGATAATGACAGTGATACATATAATGTAGTTGCTATTTTTAATCATAATGGTAAAAGTGCAGAAGATCATATAACGTATCTGTTCTGTTTTTATCATGGAGAACCAGTTGCCTTGGTTGATCAGACGACAAATGGAGGTTATGTGGTAGTTCATCCAACTGCTAACCAAGATTTAGCTTCTCATTTTAAAGAAATTGCAAATAGTTAAATAAATTAATTTTATATAGGGAAAAGAAGACTTAGTTTCTATTTTAGTAAGTGGAAGTTAAGTCTTTTTTGTTTTTTAGAGGACGAATTAGAATGCTGTGACACAGTGGTTTAAAACGACAACGTTATAATTTTTTCAATTAATTGTGTGAAAACTCTTGACGAAAATAAAAATGGGGGGGGTAAACTAGCCTTGTATCAACCGTTATTTATTATATTTGGAGGATGTAAGAATGAAGAGAAGAACAACGATGTTAATGTCAGCATTGTTTGTAGCTGGTGCTTTTGCAGTCAGTGGAAATGTTGCTAAAGCTGATACTGTGCAAGCAAATAATGGCAATGCTGTTAATAGTACTGACGTAAAGCAAAATAATACAAATGCTAGTGCTAATCAAGTTGCTACTAAAACACCAAGTAAAGAAGAATTGAAGGATATTGCTATGAAGCAATATCATGCTGCGATAGGGCATATGGGTGAAGAAGAATATCAAACAGCAGTTACCGATCCAGATGCAACGGGAACTGGAATACACTCTGCTGATGGAAAATGGTTGGCTCACGTAGATACAACTGATCTTAACTGGTCAAAAATGAATAGTAAACTTAATAATGCTAAAAATGAAGTAGATGCGTATTTAAATGATGCGGTTCAGAATAAGCCTACACTTGCTAATACTAGAAAAAATGCGACAGATAGTTTAAAAAAGGTACCTCTTCCAACTACAGGTAATATTTTGGATAATCTGGACAGGCAGGAGAAAGATAAAAATTGGAGTAAATATGACTCTAATGTGAATGCTGTAGATAATATTTGGAATACAATCGAAAATCCATATTTGGCTACTTTACTAGGTGCACGTCATTCTATTAGTAACTCAGATTATAAGAATGAAGAAAATAGCTATAGCGATAAGCTAGCTGAATTGGTAGCAAGAAATGTTAGAAAAGATAAAAATTGGGTTTTAGCTAACACAGATCCAAATACTATTGAGTTTGGTAAATTTACTTTTAGTCCTGATAATAAAGACGAACACGGTAGAGGCGAGGGAGAGACAGATAGTGATAGCACAAATAATACTGAAAATAAAACTGTTATCCCATGGTTTGTTTATAATAAGGAACTTATCAAGGTAGATAAAGATGCCTACAACAGAGTTCACGGAAGCAAATCTAACGAAAATAGTTCAGATACTGGCAAGGATCAAACTACAACTGATACCAATAAGAATTCAAACTCACAAGTTTCTACAAAGAGTAACTCTTCAAAGACCAATGAAGCTACTGACATTAAGAAGAATGATAGTACTACTGTAACTGTTCCAACAGATAAGAAGACTTCTAATTCTAAGTCTGAAACTTCAACTACTGCTACTCAATCAGGTGTTGAAGTTAAAAATGTACAAACTGGTGACAGTGTAAAGAATTCAGCTAATCCTCAAGTCGTTGTAAATAGTTTAACTTCAAACAAGTCTGTAGCTCAATCAGGTAATGTAGCTACTAAGTCTAATGCTGTTCAAACTGTCGCATTAAGCGACAAGGTAAACACTAACAAAGCTACCGCAAATCATGCTTCCACAGTGAATAATGGAAAAGTAGCTACTTCTAACGAAAAGAGGTTGCCTCAAGCAGGTACTGATGAAAAGATTAGCTTATTCGCAAGTTTAGCTGGTTTGTCAATCGCATCTCTTGGTTTAGGTGCTCTAGGCGTAGATCGCAAGCGAAAGAATAATTAGTTGTATTTAGAGATAACTACTGATTGGATGATTAAAAAGTATATTCCCAACCGAATATACTTTTTTTGTAGAACAAAAAGTGGCATGGAGCAAAGTAAAAACATGAAAAAGACAGAGTTACTGCAAGGAATTAAACAAGCATACTTTTACGCCCTAAATGTTCAACAGGCAAATAATTCTTTAAAAGATGCAGAAAACAAATCTAAATTACTTAATGACCAGATTGTTCAGACACAAAATAGAATTAACGATTTAAATGAATTATATAAAACTACTAATGTGAGCTATTCTCCTAATTTAGAAAAGCCAACTAATGTGGATGTGTCGCAAGGAAGATATGTCGCTGGTGGAATTGGAATATTATTGATTATCTTCAATTTAAAAGGTGCTCTTCATTTTAATGGATGGGCTACATTCATATTGATTATATTATCTGCGCTTGGGATATGGGGATGGTATAACTTTGATAAAAAGAAAAGATATGAGGAAGAGTATAACAAAATAAATGCTCCCCACATTGCCAGAATTGCCAATCTAAATGAGGCTATAAGATCCAATACACAAAATATGTCTACTGAAATAAATAAATTAAATGACAGTATTCCTAAATTACAGACTATAAAAAATAATGTGGATCATAATTTGGTAACAAGTGCGAAAAAAGAAGTAGAGAATGTGAAAAGAAAGAAGCCGGCAGATCTTATAAAATTGCCCGCACGACGTCAATTGAATCCTGGTTATATTTTATCTTTATATGAAGTAATTGATACAAATCAAGTAAGTACTTTAGGTGAAGCAATAAAAGTTGTTGAGGATCGTTTTGAAAGAGCAGAATTGAATCAACAACTGAAAATGCAGATTGCTGAAAGTCAAAAAGAACTGCAAAAGACCATTGGTCAGGGCCTAAATGAGGTTAATAATAACTTAGCTGACTTAGGAACAACAGTAAAGAAGTCAACTCGTGAAATTGGAAGAGGCTTAAAGCAGACAAATAATCAGTTAATGCGAGTTAATGATAATATCAATGAACTTAGCAATAATGTAATAGGATCTGCACAAAATATTGAAGCAGCAATTATTGCAAGCAATAATACCGATAAAGAAATTTCAGATACCTTGAGAGTAATTGAACAAAATAATGTTGAATATGCTAGGAAATCTCAACAGATGATAGCAGTTTCTCAAAATGGTCATAAGCAAATAATCTAATCTATAAAATAAAAGCAACAAAATGATGAAATTTATAATAAAAGAATACAAAGTAGTAATAATAATTTGGGCAATATTCTTTGGATTACTTATCGTTGAACAAGGAATAAATAACTATAACAAATCTGTTGAGCAATACAATAAAGCGCATATGACAGGAAAATATTATTCTTACACTAATAATGGTATCGGTAATGAACTATATGAGATAGATTTTTCGTCAGGAAATACTTTTAAAGCTCAACAATTTAAAGTTTGGGATAACCAAAAGAATAAAGCAGTTTCAAAATATGATAAAGCTGAATTGTCTGGTAAATATAAAGTAAAGGATGATACTGTTACGCTTGATTTTAATAATGGTGCGAAAGTTAAAGCAGAAATAGAATATAGTAACGATGATAAAGATAAAGAAAGTTTTTTTGTAACTTCTGCAAATGGTCTGAAGAATGTAATTGGACGCAAAACAAGGTTTGAAAGAAGAGATCTATTTGATAGTGGTTTCCCTGAAGCAGCAGAATATGTTACCGGAGATTAGTTAAAGTTTGAAAAGGAGGTAGAAATGATTCAAGAATTTAAAAAAGCTGAAGGATTTTGGGAACATACCTTTGTAATCTTAAAATATCTATTTTTAGCTGCATTTTATATTACGAAGGCAGTTGTTATTATGTTCTATTACTTTATTGTTGGCGCCTTAAGTTCACCCAAAGAATTTAAATCTGAACCAAAACCAAAGGTAATTAGAGAAACACGTATTATATATAAAAAAGATAATAGATGGTAAGAGAAATAGAATGAAAAAAAGTATAAGTATAGCAACAGGACTATTAAGTTTATTACTAATAGTGGGTTGTAGCAATAAAAATAAATCTAATTCTAATGCTTCTCAAGAAAGTAGTAAGAGTACGATTTCAAGTAAGAAACAAAGTAGTAAAGAGACTGATGCAGATAAAATGGATAATGACGTAGAAAGTAAATCAGGTTCTACAGAAAAATCTGCATCTTCTAGCTCACACAGTGAAACTATTAGTTCAAGTAAAATTTCAAAATCTAGTCAAAGTAGTACTGATAAAGTGGCTACTAAGAAAATGAATTTTGATCAAATTCAGAATGGTAACTACAGTAGTTTAGTTGGTAATTGGAAATTGATTAAAGCTGTTGGTCGGCATAAAGATGTAACTGATCGGACAGATTCTACTTTAAATATTACTCCGTCACTTTTAAAAACGCGCGACATGGAATTATCAAAAGATGGTTTAACAGATAGTAATGATACGCATCCGATTGAAGTTAAAAAAGTTGGCGATGCTTTGAACATTATTAATTCTGAAGGTGATCCGAAAACAAATGGATTTTCTCAATATAACTGGGGCGTAACATTTTATCCAGCAAATTCACAGAATGTAATTATTGACGGTGAAAAACAGGCACCTATTTCTAAAAATCTAATAGCTATTTGGGTAAGTAGCGACAACTACACTGAAGTTTTTGAAGAAGAATAAGAAAGGTAAGAAAATCAAATGAAAGAAAAAATAAAGAGTAATAAACCAAATGTAATTACCATTGTAGTAATTGTAGTAATTGCCTTAGTGGGATGTATTTATGGGGGAGTCCATCAGCATAACTATTTGAATGACCATGATTTAAATGGAAGGTATATTTGTGAAGTAACAAGCCATGGTCAGACGGAAAAGTGGAGTATTAAATTTAAAAATAATAAAACTTTCGTATATACTGCTAAATTTATGAATAAGTATGAGGATTATTGGGATTCGAATGTTTCTAAAGAAACAGGAACATATCAACTTTCAAAAGGTAATTTAAAACTTAAAGGTAAGCAAATAAATGCTGAAGGAAAACTTTCGGAAGATAAAAAGAGCTTTACTTTGAAAAAAGTAAAGAATACTCATTCTTCTACCCAATTCCCCAGATTTTTAAGAACTGGATTAACTTTTAAGATTGATGAATAAGAAAAAGGATAAGAGATGGATTACGAAAATTTAAAGAAACATAAAACAGGCTGGATTACTGGTGGAGTTATTCTTTTAATAGCAATTGTTTCTTTGTTTGCATGGAATAATTATAATGCCCATCGACTCAATGGAAGTTATAAAGGTACGATAACTTTCTTATTTTGGAAAGAAAAAGTAGATATGAAGTTTTCAAGAGATAAGACTTTTACTTCTACTACTACATTGGAAGACGGAAGAAAGTCTAAAGAAAGAGGAACCTATGAAATTTCCGGCGATAAGATAACTCTAAACTTTAAGGGAAAGGATTCTTTATACGGTAAATTAAAAGATAACCGAAAAAAGATCACCTTTACTTCTGGCGATGAAAAGGCAGAAGACTTACTATTGAAAGGAGTAACGCTGAAAAAAGATGACTGAACTAGGATTTATTCTTAGTTTTAAATAACCCATAAAATGCATATTTTTATTAGATATGCATTTTTTCGTAGAGAAAATAGGTCAAAGAGTATTATTGCAGACTGAAATATTTAAATAAGATAAGTGTGGTATCATAAGATGTTAATGTGTTATAAAACAGGGAGATGACAATGACTAAACGTAAGATATGGACTTTAATCGTATCTGTTATTTTAATTCTGGGATGTATTTGGTTTACATTTTATTATGCTAATGGTCTACAAAAGGATACTGTTAAATTCCAAGATGGTACAGTCTATCAAGGCACAACTGAAAATGGAAAACTTCGTTCTGGCGTAATGCATTTTAACAATGGCGATACTTATACTGGTGCGTTTAAAAACGGCCATTTTGAAGGCTTAGGTACTTATAAATCGCATGAAGGTTGGACGTTTAAAGGACAATTTCATCACGGAGTTGCCCAAGGAAATGGACAATTAATGAAGAAAGGAAAAGTAATTCAGTCTGGGAAGTATGAGAGGGGAGTATATGTTAAACAATGAGAATTAAATGGTTTAGTTTAATCCGAATCACGGGTTTAATTTGTGTGCTTCTTTATCACTTCTTCCAGATGCGCTACACTGGTGGCTTTATTGGTGTAGATATCTTTTTCACATTTTCTGGATATTTGATTACTGCTTTAGCCTTAGATGAGTTTAGCCGGTCTAATAAATTTAGGTTAGGAGATTTTTATTATCGTCGAATAATGAGGATCTTGCCGCCTTTATTGTTAATGATAGCCTTTGTCTTACCTTTTACGCTTTTGGTAAGTAAAGACTATATTACTGATCTTCCTAAACAATTAGCAGCCGCAGTTGGTTTTTCAACTAATATTTTTGAAATTAATACTGGTGGAACTTATGAATCGCGCTTTATACCACATCTATTTGTGCATACGTGGTCATTAGCTATTGAAGTCCAATTTTACTTAGTTTGGGGCTTTATTTTATATCTTTTAACCAAGATTACACCTAATGTTAAAAAGTTCAGAATACGTGTATTTTTTGCATCTGCGGTTTTAGCGGCTGTAAGTGCAACGGTAATGTATTTACGTGCACAAAGTTTAAGCGAATTTTCACCAATTTATTTCTCAAGTATTGCGCATATTTTCCCATTCTTTATTGGAAGTATGCTCGGTTCGATTGCAGGAATTCAAGATTTATTGCCTGCGTTTAGTAATAGTGTAGCAAAACATTGGAATAAAGCTGGTGCCGTTACTTTTATGGTGCTAAATTTAGCGTGTTTATTTGCTTTAGCTTATGTTTTACGCTTTGATCAACGTAAGACTTATATGTTTGGCTTTTTGTTAGCAAGTTTATTTGCGGCTTGTGCAATCTTAGGAGCTAATATTTTACACCGTAAAACACCTAACACTAAGGAACCGTTTATTTTTACTTATATTGCAGACATTAGTTACAGTGTCTACTTATTCCACTGGCCTTTGTTTGTAATTTTTTCAAAAATTTATCCAACTTGGCTAGCAGCTTTAATTACGACAATTCTTTCAGTTCTTTTTGCAAGTGTATCGTTTTATTTCTTAGAACCTTTAATCAGAGGAAAAGCTGTTTCAATTGGAAAACATAAAATTACTTTCAAGCATATTGTGGCTCCATTAGGACTAGGCTTAACACTTGCTATCGGTCTTGGGGTGTATTTATGCCTGCAGGCACCTTCAATTTCTTCTTTAGAAAAAAATCTACTGCTTGGCGGAATTCAGCAGGACGCAGATCAATTAAGTACTACCTATGTTCAAGCAGCACCTAAGCCTCCTAAGAAAGAAAATGCGCAAAATAGTGCACAAGATGATGGAGCAACTATTATTGGTGATAGTGTGACTTTAGGAAGTAGAAAATATCTCTTAGATCATATGAAAAATGTTGATATTGATGCAGAAGGTAATCGTACTATGGATAAGGCCTACAATGTGCTGATGAACGCGCAAAATTCAGGTCGATTAAAACGCAATGTTGTAATTTGTATTGGGACCAATTCTTTAGATGATTATCAACAGCAGACTGAGAAGGTTATTAAAGATCTAAAACCAGGCCATCATTTAATCTTTATTACTCCGCATGATGGTCATGCCGATTCATCATATAATTCCTATAAGTTAGCCGTTTGGGAACGAACTCTTCCTAAGAAGTACAAGTTCATTACAATTGGTGATTGGGACAAGGTGGCTCGGGCACATCAGAATCTATTTGCAGGTACTGATGGAACACACTTTGGAGGTCGAGACGATATTAGTAAATTATATTTAGACTGCATTAAGGATGCCTTGACTCGTGCGGAGAAGACGCCAGTAAAAAAGTAGGATGAAAAATGGCTTTGCAATAGTTCGCAAAGCCGTTTTTGGTAATTTAAATAATATTAATAGATAGTTAGATGGGAAAGTAAAATAAAAAAGAAGTATCTGAATCTCATAATGATAACATTAAGTCAACACAATCTAGAAAATCTAGTCATAGTTCTGTCAATAAAGAACAAAGTAGTTCAGTCGAATTTGTAAATTTAAGTAAAAGTTCTTCTTCAGTCTCACAATCAAAAGGACCTAGTGCTAACCAAGAAGAATCTTTAATTGGAAGAGATAAAGGAGCAGTAACTATTCCAAATGAAATGCGAGGAAGATGGTATCTCGCCAATGCAGAGACTGGAAAAATTACAACAATTGTATTTGGCGAAAGTTGGATTACTTATGAAGATCTAGATACAACTGAACTATACAAGAAGAAAGATGGCTTTGATGCGTATGAGTATGGACGACATCACCTAGGCTATGAACAAAAAACTGAGGTGAAGCATCAAAAAGCATTTCTTCTGAAACTGGAAAATGGGTAAGTGAAGTAGGCTGGCGAAGTAAATCAGACGCTGAAAAATATGCTAATGAAAAATTCAGTAATTTACATTATAATTCCGATCCAGATGATAATGATGACTAAATAGAAGAAAAAACGTTGTTATTGCAATAGAGCAGTAACAACATTTTTTCTTTACGTAATAAATTAATGAAGATCCAGAAATGAGGGAAAAGATTATGCTTTACGAAACAAGAATGTTAGAACGTGAACAAGATGCTATTAAAAAACCGGTAGATTTTAATTTCTACCAGTTTATTTTTATTTAAATTAATATACAGCACCATCGTAAAAGTTATATTTAGGACGGTTAAAATCAAATGTAGCTAACTCGCTCATCTTGATTACGTTGTCAGCTACACCCCAGCTCATTAAGTTGATTGATTCACCAAATAATTCATCGGGAATTACAAGTAAAATATACTTGCCTTGAGACATTGCATAACCTAATTCCATCCCTAAACCAACATCTTCTTCTTTAGGAACGTAAACGCCAAGCATGATGTCGCTAGTCTTGATTCCGACTAAATCTCCATTGTAAGTAGCTTGAGCCCATTCTTTGTCATGTAAATATTCAGGATGTTCATCAACGCGAATGCCTTTATATTGGTTTTGAAGAGGCACATAGCTGTTTTCTAAATCAATAGTTGGGTTGGCGTTTAAAGCGCTCATAGCGTCTTTGTACGCTTTGTTTTGGGTTTCAGTAAACCAACCGGCACCAAAATAAACTGTCTTTTGTTTTGTCATGGAAAAACCTTTCTTTCTTATCGGTGGAATATTTTTTACATTAACTAACTTTAACAAAATTTAGGTAAAAGTAACACCCACTTTTGTGTTTTTGAAATCGGTTTTATATAATAAAAATAGAAATTTTTGCTTAGGAAAGGCGGAATCTACTACGAACACTAAAAAAAATCTTTTCGATCCAGAAGCTGTTTTTGTAACAGATTTAACTGATCGAAATGCAATCTTCAAGACCGTTTCTCAAAAATTATATGACTTAGGCTATGTTAAGGAAGACTTTTTAGGCGATATTATTGAACGAGAAGATAAGTACCCAACAGGAATTTCGATGAGACCATTATCTCGTGACTTACCTGATGTTGCTGTACCGCATACTGAGGGAGACTATGTAAGTACTCAATTAATTGTTCCAATTGCGCTTAGAAACTACTCGACTTTTAATAATATGGTTAACCCTAGTGAAGAATTAAAGGTTAAATTTTTATTTTTGATTTTGAATAATGATCCAGATATGCATTCAACTATTTTAGCTAAAATTATGGATTTCTTTGCTGGAACGCCCGTAGATGAATTAAATGAATTATTCAATTCTGATTCTAATGAAGAAATTTATGATTTCTTAGAAAATAATTTTGAAAATTAAAGTAGAAAAAAAGAAGCTGCATTGCAGCTTCTTTTTTTCTTCAGATTAAATTATTAAACTTCCGGATAATCAGTACTTGAAAACGAAAGTGAAAAGTAATCACAACGTTTATATCCGATTACTAATTCAGCGACTTCACGTGTTGCACTTAAAATAGTTCTCTTAACTTGACGTATAACTGGATAGTCTTTGGCAATCTTTAGTTTTTGACTGATTTCATCGTCTGCTTGTACGATTATATCCGTTTCTGTAAATGGCTCATCAAATAGATATAATTGCTTATCTTTTTGTAGAGTCTCATATATACTGTGATAGTTATTTGGATCTTTAGCCAAACTTCTATTGATAAATTTGGCTGGAATAAATGAACGGTGTAACATGAAAGGCTTATCGTCAATTAAACGTAAACGTTCAATATAGTAATAACTATCGTATTTTGGTAGGCCAAGCTTTTCAAGTATGTCAGCTTTATTATTTTCTTGAAGTTTTAATACTTCAACTCTATCTTCTTGTTGGTTATCAGAGAAAACTTCATTATCGCTTAGACGAACTAGCTTGTCCTTCCTTGAACGTGAAATGAACGTACCTTTTCCTTGATGACGAACTAAGTAGCCTGCCTTAACTAGGTCTTTGACAGATCTGATAACAGTAATTGAAGAAACGTTAAATTTATCTTTTAATTGAGCTTCGCTATAAAATTTATCTCCATATTTAAATTTGCCAGAGATAATTTCTTGCTTCAGCTCATTTTCAATTTGCAAATATTTTGGAATGTCCATAATCTATATCAATCCTCAAGATAGATTCTCCTAAGATCCATGATATCACTGCTTGAGAGCTTCATGGTAGAACGAAGATATTCATTGATTCCTCCGTATTGCTGGTTTAGGACATGTACAGCATGGTCTAAGTATTCTGGATATACTGACTGAATATCCTTAATAGACTGCAATACACGCTTGCTAGAGCCGTCAGCGGCTGCTTGCTTGAGCATTGCATCAACAAAACTTTTTGTTGTGATATTTGTTAGAGTATAGTCATATTTGATAGTAGTAAAAGGTACACCTAATGCTGATAAAATCAACAAAGCTCCAAACCCTGTCCTATCTTTTCCTGCAGTACAGTGGAAAAGAAGAGCATTCTTGTCTTTATCATTTGTAAGTAAAAGGTCAAAGAATTTACGGTAAGCCTTTTGAGCAGTTTGTCCATTGATCATATCTTCATAAGCAAAGAACATATGCTTGAAACCAAATTCAGGATCTTTTTCGGCATTCTCTTCTAAAGCAAAGATTCCCTTAGATGCATTAGTTAGATCATCACTAAAAACTGGATCAAAAACATATTTAGCGCCTTCTGGAACACGATCGGGATGATCATTCTTTTCTTTTTCTGTTCTAAAGTCAACGTCATACTTAACGCCATGCTTCTGTAATAATTCTAAGTCTGATGAAGAAAGATCAGCTAAATTACCAGTTCTAAGCAATTTGTTATATTTGATTGTCTGACCGGACACAGTTTTATAGCCTCCAAGTTCGCGGAAATTGCGACCATTTTGGATGCCAATTAATTTCGTCTCATAATTTTCGCTCATTAGTATTTTTCCTCACTATAGTTATTTAAATACAGTATTATTACTTTAACATATTTTGTCACAGATATTTTCTTTTTCTCGGATTTATAAAAAGAAAACAGACTTATTAATTGTTATAATTAATGGTAAAATTACAATGTAAAGATGCAAATTCCATGCGGAGATGATTACTTATGGTAGAAGATTACGACAACATTTTAGTTCCTGTTGATGGTTCTGAAACAGCAGAGCGTGCATTTGATAAAGCAGTAAAGATTGCGCTTGATAACAATGCTCATCTTGATGTATTGAATGTTATTGATACTCGTCAATTTATGGGAGAAATGCAGGATACTTTGATTTCTGGGGACACCATTTATCAAATGACGCAAGATTCCGAAGAGTATTTAAAGAGTCTAAAAGAATGGGCTAAGGAACATTTTAACTTTACTGATGTTTCTTACCATATTCGTTATGGCTCACCGAAGAGAATTATTGCGGTTGATTTTATTAGGGATCACCACAACGATTTGATTATTATGGGTGCAACTGGTATGAATGCAGTTGAAAGAATGTTAATGGGTAGCGTTACTGCTTATGTTAACCAACATGCTTTATCAGATGTGTTAATTATTAAGACTGATCTTAACAACAACAAGATTGCAAAACCTAAGAAAAAGTATTTTTAAAAAACGAACATTATAAAATTCACTCTGTTGTCACTAATGGAGTGATTTTTTTATAAAGTGGATCGATCCAATTCAATAAATTAATATTTACTAGCGCTTACATTAAAATAATAGTATTCAAGTACGAATATTTTTGGTATGATACTTAAGAACGAACGTTAGTACTAGGGGAAAGGAAGAACGATAATGATGAATTTCGATTACAACATTATAAACTGTAACCAAGATTCAGTGGCTCGCTCTTGGGCTGATTCCCTCGGGGAACCAGTCTTCATTGGTGTTGGCGCTTTCGTTGTTTTTTTAGCGACTTTTCTGGCTCAATGTGATTAGCTCTTTTTGTCAGCTCATCATATTGGGTCTTTTTTTGTATTTGTCATTTAATGTTTTTCATTAGGAGGAAATGATGAAAAAGTTCAAAAAAGTCTTAGTAGGCCTTTTTGCAATTTTACTTGCTGTTGTTGCAACTGCTTGTTCTAACAAATCAAACAGTTCAAAGGATGGTTATACACCAAAATCATTAACTATCCAATTTGTACCTAGTCAAGCTGCTAATAAGCTTGAAGCTCGTGCTAAGCCTTTAGAAAAAATGCTTTCTAAAAAGCTTGGAATTCCAGTTCATGTTTCAATGTCAACTGATTACAACACAGTTGTTGAAGCTATGAAATCTAAAAAAGTTGATGTTGGTTTCTTGCCACCTGATGGTTACGTGTTAGCTCATAAACAAGGAGCTGCCGACGTTTTGCTTCAATCACAACGTTATGGCGTTAAGCAACCTGGTGGTAAAGCAACTAATAAATTAGTTGATTACTATAGAGCAGAAATTCTTGTTAAAAAAGGTTCTAAAATTAAATCTTGGAAGGACCTAAAGGGCAAGAGTATTTCAGTTCAAAACCCAACTTCTTCAGCAGGTTATGTTTTCCCAATTGCTGAACTTGGAGAAAAAGGTTTGGATGTGCCAAAGGATTGTAAGTTAGTTACCGTTACTGGCCAAGACCAAGCAGTTTTGAATGTATTAAATGGTGATACTGACGCAGCATTTGTGTTTGAAGATGCTCGTAACACGGTTAAAAAAGACAATCCTAAGATTATGGACCAAGTTGTTCCAATTTACTTCACTAAGCCAATTCCTAACGATACTATTGCTGTTAGAAGTGATATGTCTAAGTCCTTCCAAAAGAAACTTGCAAAGGCATTTATTGAAGTTGGTGAATCTAAAGAAGGTAAGAAGATTATCGAATCAATTTACAGTCACGAAGGCTACACTAAGTCTAAGGACAGCAACTTCGATATTGTTCGTAAATATGACAAGATTATTGCCAAGGACAAGAAATAGTCAATTAAATAAAGCTTAGTTAGTAAAAGATAATTGTCCCTAAAAGACAATTATCTTTTTATGCACTGTAGTCAATTTAAATAATGTTAAGGAGATTTTTAAATTAAATGGCAGCTACTAATCAGCCAATGATTCAACTAAAAAACGTTAGCAAAATTTATAATAACGGAACAGTTAGTTTAAAGGATATTAACTTAAATATTGATAAAGGAGAATTTGTCGTAGTAGTAGGTCTATCTGGTGCAGGTAAATCTACTCTACTTCGTTCAATTAACCGTCTGCAAGATGTCTCTGAGGGAGATATTAGAATTGATGGTAAATCAATTACATCTGCTAAAGGTAAAGATTTACGCGAAATTCGTCGTGATATTGGAATGATTTTCCAAAGCTTTAACCTAGTTAAACGTTCAAGTGTTTTGCGCAATGTTTTAACTGGCCGAGTAGGTTACTATCCAACTTGGAAAACAACTTTTAACCTATTTGCTAAGGAAGATAAGCAAAAAGCATATGAAGCATTGCAACGTGTTGACTTAGCAGATAAAGTTTATACTCGTGCGGATCAACTTTCCGGTGGACAACAACAACGTGTTGCTATTGCCCGTGTACTTACTCAAAATCCTAAGATTATTTTAGCTGATGAACCAACAGCTTCACTTGATCCTCAAACTTCACGTCGAGTTATGCATGATTTGAAGATGCTTAATGAAGAATATGGGATGACTGTAGTTGCTAACCTTCACAGCGTAGAACTTGCTAAAGAATTTGGAGATCGAGTAATCGGTGTTCGTGCAGGTCAAATTGTTTACGATGGCAAGATGAGTGAAACTTCTCAAGCTGTCTTTGATGATATTTACAATGGTGGAAATGGCAAGAAAGGGGAAGAAGATGCCTAAATCTAAGGAACAGCATTTAGCTGAGTTGCCTAAAAAGAAATTCAAAATTATGAACTTTGTATGGGTCGTAATTATGATTTTAGGTCTCTTTCTTTCAGTAGATGTAACAAATACACACATTAGTGTTTTGTTTAATAACTTTAGCCAATTTACTGATATTTTTGTTCAAATGTGTCATCCTGATTGGGGATATGCAGCTACAGCAATTCCACTTTTAATTGAAACAATTAAAATGGCAATTTTAGGAACTGTCATGGGATCAGCAATTGCTTTTGTTTATTCTCTTCTAATTGCGAGAAATATTGTTAAAAATAAAGCAGTTACTGGAATTTTAAGAATAATCATGAATATTGTTAGAACTATCCCAGACTTGCTTTTAGGTGCAATCTTTGTTGCTGTTGTAGGTATCGGCCCAGTTGCCGGTGTTTTAGCTTTGACTGTATTTACATTTGGTGTGGTTGTTAAATTGTTCTATGAAGCAATTGAAACAATTGATCCAGGTCCAATCGAAGCTCTAACAGCCGTTGGCGCAAATAAACTACAAATTATTCATTTTGCTGTGATGCCACAAATAATTACTTACTTTATTTCTTATGTTTTATATGCATTTGAAATTAATGTCAGAGCTTCAACAGTTCTTGGATATATTGGTGCCGGTGGTATTGGTTTGTACTTACAACAAACTCTTCAAGTCTTTGACTATGCTAAGACCGGTATGATTATCTTAGTTATTATCGTTGTCGTAGTTATTATTGACTACATTTCTACTAAATCTAGGGAGGCGTTGATGAAATAATGGATACTACAATGAAAAAATTACCTCCTAAACCAGTGGACACTAAGAAAAAGATTCAACACTGGACAATCGCTATTGTCACTGTTGTTTTAATTATTTGGTCATTTGTAGGAATGGATTTTGGCGGAATAAAAGCAAGTGCAGGTCAAATTGCAGGAGCTATTGTTGCCGGAATTTTTCATCCAGACTGGTCATATGTGTATAACGGAAGCGGTGAAGATTTAATCTCTCAATTATGGGAAACAATTTGTATTGCTTTCTTGGGTACTTTTATTTCTGCAATTATTTCTTTACCGTTCGCCTTTTGGGCAGCTAATACTCGTCATAAGAAATGGTATACATCCCGTTCAGGAAAAGTTGTATTAGCCGTTATTCGTTCATTTCCAGAAATTGTTTTAGCCTTGATGTTTATTAAGGCAGTAGGACCAGGTTCCGCAGCCGGTGTACTAGCTTTAGGTTTCCACTCAGTTGGTATGCTTGCTAAATTGTTCTCAGAAGCAATTGAAAACCTTGAAGAAGGCGCAAATGAAGCTGTTACTGCAGCTGGTGGATCTAAGTTTAACATTATTATGTTTGCTACAATGCCTAACTTAATGCCAGCCTTAATCTCTAATACTTTGTATCGATTTGATGTTTCAATCCGTTCAGCATCTATTCTAGGTTTAGTTGGTGCTGGTGGTGTTGGTTATCCATTAATCATTGCCTTGCAATACCGTCAATGGAACCGAGTAGGTGTCATCTTAGTAGGAATCATCGTCATGGTGGTAATCATTGACTGGATTTCCGGTTGGATTAGAAAGAAATTAGTTTAATCAACTGAAACGAGTAAGATTTATCAAATCTGCTCGTTTTTCTTTTGTCAAATTCTAAATTTTTTTGTAATATCTATCTATAATAATGATAAGTACGGGAAAAAGTGAACTTTTTTGTTATAATGGAAGTTGTATTTCAAGGAGGACAATGATGGATAATTTAACTACCATGACATTGGCTGATGATATTGCATTATCACAAGAAAAAATTATCAATGGCCAACAAGACCTGAATACCAAAAGAATTTACAACGAAATCAATAGTTTAAGCATTCTTGATAAGCCAATCGAAGAATACTTTGATATGACTCAAGATGAATACTACAATAGCGAATCTGATGGGAAGTTAACTTTACTTCATTTAGATCAATCATTACGTGAATTAAATGATCGAATTTTAACTAATCATGTGGATGGATATGTTGATCAAGATGAGATTAATTTAACCTATAATCATGAAGATCCAATGCAAGATGGTAGCTATGACCGCGCTACTGACTTACATGTTCTACTTTACAGCTTGAAAGTTATTGGAGCTGTTAGAGCAATTGTTCCAAATGATTTAAAGAAGGTTTTGTCTAAAGATGCGGTTCTATCATTAGGTCTTGCCGCAAATGCTTTGGCAAATAATTAACCCCAAGGCCATTAACGGCCTTTTTTTGTGTGATGAGTGGGGAAGAGTATCATGAAAATTATCAATAAAACCAAAGGTATGATTGATAAGTTTTCCGGGATGACTCGGAAGATGATGCGAAATAAAAGTAATATTCCATTTGATGGAATGCAAAAATATATGACTGTCGGTGAATATAACGTTGGAGCTTCAGAGGGAACGCCTCAGGGTGAAGAATATAAGCTCATTGTTTACAAGGATACTGACAATGTTTTGCATCAAGCTTTACGTTCTGTTGATGCTTCTGATTTAGCACCAGCGTACGTAAGGAAATTTGATAAACGCTTAAATCGTTTTACTGCTTTTGTTAACAAGCAAACAGGTCGACGTTATATTGTTGAAGATCAACTAGATCAGTTAGTAGATTATGTGAAAAAGCATAGCCGAGATGGCTATAACTCAATTAATATCGGTGTTTTAACCGATACACACTATAAAGATGCTGATAGTATTGATTTTTATGGACATAACGGACTTCGTCATGTTAAAGAGTTTAATTATCTTGAAGATAAAGATGTTTTAGATTTAAAAGCTCATTTAGGTGATTGGATGGACGGATCCGATCCAGGATTAGTTGGCGAAGCAGAGTTGATATCTTTGTCTAGAACGTTTAGATCTAAAAAAACTAACTTTGCTGTCATCAAGGGTAATCACGATGAAAATGATAAATTTGATGAGCATCATGATCTGAGAGCTAGTTTTCCAGAAAATGAATTTGAGGATATAATGTGGCCAAGTATGTATGCGCAAGATGGTATTCACTATATCACGCGCAAGCACGGGGTTGCATATTTTGATAAAGATGACGTCAGAATTATTACAGTCAATACATCTGATTTACCTTATGAGCTTGATGATCAAGGAAAGAAAAAATACGATGCTAAACTTGCTTTAGCGATTCGTGAAGATCAGATGCAAGAAATTATCGAAATTCTTGAAAATTCAAATGGTAAAACAATTATTTTCATGAGTCATGCAAACCCTATTACTCGCAAGGGAACAAATGCCTTGAAATTTAATGGGCGTTCTCTACATGAATTAATGGTTGCCTTTAATCAACGTGAAAAAGGATACCTTAATTCAAGGGATGTTCCTCCTGAATTTACCCTAGCTAACAGCTTTGATTTCACAAAGATAAAAAATGCAAAAATAGTTGCATATTTATGTGGACACCGTCATACTGAAGACCAATATCGCATTAACGGTATACAATATATATTTTTTAATTGCTCGGCTCTAATGGGGCCTAACCATGCGCTTACTACGCAATATAATAAGCGCTGGAATAGACAGATGGATCATGCTAATGAAGCAGCTGGATATATAGTAAATGTTGATGTTCAAAGACATTTATTACAAGTATTTGGATATGGAGCTGCTTCTAAGAGACGATTCTATCGAATTTAATTTTTGAAATGTAAATAGCTTATAATAAGACTACTGTTTATTTTGAGGTGAAAGTTACTTATGTGTGGAATTTGTGCGTTTTTTGATCCTGAATTAAAGGATAAAGACTGTGCTATTCAGGGAATGATGGATACAATTAAACACCGTGGTCCGTCTTCTGATGGAAAATATACTAATGATCAGGTGGCTTTAGGTTTTAGACGTTTGTCAATTATTGACCTTCGTGGTGGAAGTCAACCAATTTTTAATGAAGATAAAAGTAGAGCAATTATTTTTAATGGGGAAATTTATAATTTTAAACCATTAAGAAAAGAATTAATTGATGCAGGTCATACCTTTACTACTAAGGCTGATACTGAAGTCTTGCTTCATGGCTATGAAGAATGGGGAATGGATGGCTTATTGAAGAAAGTTCGTGGTATGTTTGCCTTTGTAATTTGGGATGACAATACCAAGACTTTATATGGTGCTCGTGACTTCTTCGGAATTAAGCCAATGTACTACTCAGACCAAAATGGTAAGTTAATTGTTGGTAGTGAATTGAAGAGCTTCTTAGCTTACCCAGGCTTTAAAAAGGAATTAAATACTGAAGCAGTTAAGCCATACTTAATGAACCAATATAATGACTTAAAGGAAACTTTCTTTAAGGGTGTTTACCGCTTTCCAGCAGGTCACTGGTTTGAATATAAAGATGGCAAAATGAAAACTCATCAGTACTGGGATGCTAAGTATGTTGAAAATAGTCTAAGTTTTGAAGAAACCTTAGATAAAATCAATGAGGACTTAAAAGAAACTGTTGATTTATACAGAAATGCGGACGTACCAGTTGGTGCATTCTTATCTGAAGGTATTGATTCTTCCTACTTAACTAGTTTACTTGATCCTGAAGATGTCTTCTCAGTTTCTTTTGATGATTCTACATATAATGAAGCATCAAAGGCTAAGGCACTTTCTGACTTACACGGCTGGAAATTCTTTGCAGATAAAGTTGATGCAGATGAAGCAATGCGTGACTTCCCAGAAATGCAATATCACATGGACGAACCAGATGCCAACCCATCTATTATTCCATTATGGTACTTGTGTAAATTAGCTAGAAAGCATGTTACTGTTGCCCTTTCTGGTGAAGGTGCCGATGAATTATTTGCAGGCTACGTTAACTACGGCATGCATACCCATAATGATGTAATTAAGGTCTTTACTGCTGGCCTTAAGAAATTACCTAAGAAGAGTCGTATTCGTTTAGCTCATAAGATTAAGAAGATGCCTAACTTCCCAGGTAAAGTACATATGTACACTAACTTGGCAGAGCCAAGTGAATTTTATGTTGGACAATCTGTCATTTATGATATGGACTATCCAACTATCTTTACTTCCAAAGATGCTAATGCTATCTTGCGTGATAAATACAAGAATGATTTGACAGTTAATGGCATTTATCAAGAAGACTTTAAGAAAGTTAAGAATATCGATGAAGTTAAGCAAATGCAATATATTGATCTTCACCACTTTATGCTTAATGATATTGAGCAAAAAGCAGATAAGATCTCAATGGCTCATTCTCTAGAATTACGTGTGCCATATCTTGATAAGAAGATTGCAGAACTTGCTAACTCAATCCCAACTAAATATTTAGTTAACCGCCACGATACTAAATATGCTCTTCGTAAAGCATCTGAAAAGGTTTTACCAGAAGAATGGGCTCAAAGACCTAAGCTTGGTTTCCCAACTCCAATTAAGCAATGGCTTAAGGAACCAAGATTTTACAAACAAGTTAGAGAATTGTTTACTGAAGACTTTGTAGATGACATTTTTGACCAAAAGAAGATTGTTAAATTGCTTGATAATAACTACAAGGGCGATGGTTCAGCTCGTCGTCAAATTTGGGCTATTTACACTTTCTTAGTTTGGTACAAGTTATTCTTTGTTGACTATGATGAAACTGTTAAGAAGTATCAACACGTTCAACCAGAAGTGGCAGAATTAATCGAAAGTGGCAGACTTGTTTAATTAAAGTTAGAGAGAAGTACGGATACAAAATGGTACAAGTAAAATTTACCCCTATTTTATTGGGTAGTGATATCAATGTTTACGGAATGGCTCGCTCCTTCAATGAAGCTTATGGAATTAAGGTTCAAGCTTGGGCTGCTAGTCAATTAGCAGCAACGCGCTATTCTAAAATTGTTGATGTAGAAGTTCATGAAGGTTTTGAAGAAGATCCAGGCTTTATGAACGTTATGAAGCAAAAAATTGAAGAATACAAGAACCATCCAGAACCAGTTATTTTAATTGCTTGCGGAGATGGATACGCAGAATTATTAGCTAAGCATAAGGATGAATTGAAGGATACTTTTGTTGTTCCTTACATTGATTATGATTTGTTAGAGAAGCTAATTTCTAAAGAAGGTTTCTACGAAATTGCTGAAAAGTATGGTCTTCCATATCCACACACTAAGATTGTGACTATGGATGACTATAAGGCTGAAAATTATTTGAATTTACCATTTGATTATCCAGTTGAATTGAAGCCGGAAGATCCAGTTTCATGGTTGAATTGTCAATTTGAAGGCCGTAAAAAAGCCTTTACTATTCATGATGAGGCAGAATTAGTAGATATCGTTGGTAAAATCTACACTCATGGATATACTGAAGACTTGATTTTACAAGATTTCATTCCAGGCGATGATTCTAACATGCGTGTTCTTAATGCTTATGTTGATAAAGATCACAAGGTTAAGATGATGTGCTTAGGTCACCCACTTCTTGAAGACCCAACTCCTCAATCTATCGGTAATTACATGGCAATTTTGCCAGCCTTCAGTCAAAAGCTTTACGATACTGTTCAATCATTCCTTGAGAAGTTGAATTATACTGGTATGGCTAACTTTGACATTAAGTACGACCCAAGAGATGGAGAATACAAATTCTTTGAGATCAACCTTCGTCAAGGTCGTTCAAGTTTCTACGTGACTTTAAATGGTTATAACTTAGCCAAGTGGTATGTAGATGACTATGTTGAAGATAATTTAAAGGACAAGCCATCAGTTTATGGAAATAAAGACGGTGCTAACTATATGTTGTGGCTTGGAGTTCCAAAGAAGATCTTTAAGGAATATGCTTACGACAACGGTTCAAAACGCTTAGCTGAAAAGTTAATTGATGAGGGGCATTACGGTACAACTGTCTTCTATGATAAAGATTGTAGCTTAAAACGTTGGTTATTGATGCACTACATGTTCCATAATTACTATGCTAGATATAAGAAGTACTACCAAGTAAATAAGGGACAATATTTTGAAGAAGAAGCTAAAAAATTAGAAAAACAAGCTCTTCGTGATGGTCAACAAGAAAACCATGAAAATGAAATTTAACTAGAAAAATACTGCTGAGAATTTTTTACTCTCAGCAGTATTTTTTTGACTACTTTACTAATTATAGAAAATTTTGAAAATGAGCCTCTCTCTTGCTAGACGTAACTTTTGCTTAATACAATATATATGATCCAAAATGTCAATACCTACAATATCATGTAGTTTCTGATAAAATAGAACCATAGATATTGTGAAAGAGGAGAATAACCATGTTACAACAAGATGCTCAAATTAAATCAATTACTCAAATGACGCTGCCAGAAACAGCCATTAAAAGAGACGGTAGCATCTATCCTTTTGCTCTTTACAAAATTGAAATGGTTTTAGATAGCTTGCATCTGACTAAACATGAAGCAGATATTCTACCTGCTATCCTTCAAAAACTAAATGGTGCAAAGCAGACTTCTACTGAGAAAATAGCAGATGCATTTGTTCAAACATTAATCGAATTCGGCTTTAGTGATGAAGCAAATGCTTATGTTGATTATCGTAGAGAAGACGAAGCTAATTTTAAGAAGCAAACTGAGACTACTAACCGTCTGAATCGCTTAGTTCATCATGATCCAACAATTGTTAATGAAAATGCTAATAAAGACTCACGTGTTTTTTCAACTCAGCGTGATTTAACAGCTGGTGTAGTTGGTAAAACAATTGGTTTAACGATGATGCCAGAACATATTGCGAAGGCTCACTTACGCGGTGACATTCACTGGCATGACTTAGATTACACACCGCTCAGTCCTCTAACTAACTGTTGTTTGATTGACTTTAAAGAAATGCTAGGTCATGGCTTTACAATAGGAAATGCAAATATTGAACCTCCTCATTCAATCGAAACAGCAACTGCTCAAATGTCTCAAATTATTGCTAATGTTGCTTCTAGTCAATATGGGGGATGTTCTGCTGACAGAGTAGATGAAGTTTTAGCTCCATATGCTGAAAAGAATTATCACAAGAATATTAAGGAAGCTAGCGAATTCTTTGACGATGAAGAAAAGATCAAGGCTTTTGCAGTTAAGCGAACAAAAAAAGATATTTATGATGCTATGCAAGCTCTTGAATATGAAATTAATACCCTATTTTCAAGCCAAGGACAAACTCCATTTACTACTTTAGGATTTGGATTAGGAACATCCTGGATTGAACGTGAAATCCAAAAAGCAATCTTAAAGATTAGAATTGAAGGTTTAGGAAAAGACAAAAGAACAGCTATCTTTCCTAAGTTAGTCTTTACGCTAAAGAAGGGACTTAATTTACATCCTGGAGATCCAAACTATGATATTAAAGAATTAGCTTTGGAATGTTCTACTAAGCGTATGTATCCAGATATTGTTAGTTATGACATGATTAAGAAAATTACTGGATCATTTAAAGCTCCAATGGGTTGTCGTTCCTTCTTACAAGGTTGGAAAGATCCAGAAACTGGTAAAGAAGTAAATTCTGGTCGTATGAACTTAGGTGTTGTTACTTTAAACCTACCTAGAATTGCTATGGAATCAAAAGGAGATAAAGATTTATTCTGGCAAATCTTTAGAGAAAAGGTCCAAACAGCACATGAAGCTTTGCAAATTAAGGCTAAACGTTGTACTGATGCTGTACCTGATAATGCTCCAATTCTTTATGAATATGGTGCTTTTGGTAAAAGACTAAATGCAGAAGATAATGTAAATGATCTTTTCAAAAATGGCCGCTGTACGGTTTCCTTAGGTTATATTGGACTTTATGAAGTAGGTACAGTCTTTTATGGTCCTAATTGGGAACATAATGAAGAAGCGCACCAATTTACTATTAATATTGTTAAAGAACTTCACGATTACTGCGCTAAATGGGAAAAAGAAGATCCAAATCACTATCACTACAGTGTATATTCCACTCCAAGTGAAAGTTTGACTGATAGATTTTGTCGTCTGGATACCAAAAAATTCGGTAAGGTGAAAGATATTACTGATAAGGAATACTACACTAATTCTTTCCACTACGATGTAAGAAAGCACCCAACTCCATTTGAAAAATTAGCTTTTGAAGCTCCCTATCCATTCTATGCTGCAGGTGGATTCATTCATTATTGTGAATATCCAAACCTTAAGCAAAATCCTAAGGCACTAGAGGCTGTCTGGGACTGGGCTTATGATAAAGTAGGATACTTAGGAACCAACACTCCAATTGACCAATGCTACAAGTGTGGTTTTAAGGGTGAATTTAAGGCAACCGCTAAAGGCTTTGAATGTCCACAATGTGGAAATCATGATCCAGAAACTTGTGATTGTGTGAAGCGTACTTGTGGCTATCTGGGTAATCCTTTGAAACGTCCAATGGTTCATGGTCGTCATGAAGAAATTGTCCACCGCGTAAAGCACTTGAATATGGGAATGGAAGAAAAGATGGCTAAGGATGAAGTTAGAAAGAATGACGAATACTGATGCCAGAGAAAGATAAAAACAATCAAGAAGGTCCTGATGTTCGAGGAAATTTAATTAAGGTTAATGTTGGTGGAGATACAATTTTTGTTGATTCTAATCAATACAAACCGCAAGTTGAACATGCAAAAAAATTAAAACAACAGCATAGAAAACCGAAGAATCCTAAACCAAAGGAATGGAAGTCAGAAGAATACTCTAAGCATAAAATTGCTGACTATAAGCCATTTAATTTTGTTGATGGTGAAGGGGTTAGATGCAGTTTATATGTAAGTGGATGTTTGTTTGACTGTCCTGGTTGTTATAATTTAGCAGCCCAGAATTTTAATTATGGACGTCCTTATACTCAAGAATTGGAAGATAGAATTATTGAAGATATGTCTCAATCTTATGTGCAGGGGTTAACTTTATTAGGTGGTGAACCATTTTTAAATACTTGGGTATGCTTGAAATTAATTAACCGAGTACGTAAAGAATTTGGACATAGTAAAGATATTTGGTCTTGGTCAGGTTATACCTGGGATGAGCTTCAAAAAGAAACTCCTGATAAGAAAGAAATGCTTTCAAAGATTGATATTTTAGTTGATGGACGTTTCATGGATGATTTAAAAGATTTGACACTACAATTTCGTGGGTCAAGTAACCAGCGAATTATTGATGTTCAAAAATCAATTAAGGCTAATAAGGTTATTATTTGGGATAAGCTAGTTAGATAAGTTTGATAGAATAAGGGAAACGATAATGTTTCTCTTATTTTTTTAGGTGAAAAAGATGCAAGAAAAGAATTTGAAATTAGTCGATAAAATTATGACTGCCTTGCAAGGTGTAGAAGATCCAGAATTACTAGTTGATGTAGTTAATTTAGGGTTAATTTATGGAATTGATATTGAAGGGGATCATGCCACAGTTAAGATGACTTTAACAATCGTTGGCTGTCCCTTGTCCACATATTTGCAAAATGCAATTGAAAAGGCAGTCTTGTCTGTTCCCGAAATTAAGAGTTGTGATGTGAAGTTGGTTTGGTATCCAGTTTGGAGTCCAGAAAGAATGACGATAGCGGCTAAGAAACAATTAGGGATGCTGGATAATGAACAAGTCCTTGATCAAGAAAATAAAATTGAAGAGACAGAAAAGAAAGAAAAGATAATTGATTTTTCTGTTCCAATAAAGAAGCTGGCAGAAGAATATCCAGATTTTATTCAAATTATGTATGACTGCGGCTTTACAAGAATTAAAATTCCGGGCCTGTTGTCTACCGTAGGAAGAGTAATGACGATTCCGCTTGGTGCCCAAGCTATGAAAATTGATTTAGATAAAATAAGGCAGGCGTTCGAAGATAAAGGCTACAAGGTGATTGATTAATGAAAGAACTAGATAAAGAGCGACAAAAAGCTATTTTAAAAATTTTAAATTTTATTCAAGATGGTGGAGAGCTTGAAGAAGCAAAGAAAATGTTTCAAGCTGCCTTTGATCAAGTTGATGTGGCTGAAATCACTGCAGCAGAAAGAGAATTAATTGCTCAAGGCCTTGATCCAAGAAAAATCCAATATTTGTGCAATGTTCACGCCGATGTTTTTAAGGGTAATATTAAAGAAAATAAGAAAAATTCTGAGTTTGAAAAACCGGGTCATCCAGTTCATACATTCAAGTTAGAGAATATTGTTCTTAAGTCCTTGGTAAATGACGCTTTATTGCCAGACTTAGCTAAGTGGGAAAAGGGAGATAAGGGTGCACTCTCAAAGTTAAGACAGGAGTTAAAAGACCTAGCTAAAATTCACTATCATTATGCTCGTAAGGAAACTTCAATGTTTCCCATTATGACTAAATATGGAATTACTGCACCACCGAAAGTTATGTGGGGCGTTGATGATAAAATTCGAAAACTCATTGGTCAGGCTAATTTACTTGTTAATCAAAAAGATATTGATCAAGTTGAAGTGTCTAAGGCAATAAAAGAGACGGCACATGAAGTGCTTGAAATGATTTTTAAAGAAGAAGAAATCATGTTGCCAATGATTGATGAAGTTGCCAGTGAAGAAGACTGGGGCAATGTCAAAAATGAGGAAGAACAGATTGGCTATACCTTGATTCAAAAACCAATGAATTGGAAACCTAAGGAAAAGACTAAAAATGATAGGCCACTTTCTGTTGATAAATTAAGTAGCTTAGCACTAAATTTTGCAGAAGGAAGCTTAAATTTGGAGCAATTATCTGCAATTTTGGACTTATTGCCTTTTGCATTAACTTTTATTGATGAAAATGATAAAGTAGCTTATTTTGGCGGAGGCGCCAATATTTTCCCTCATTCTAAAAATGCGATTGGCAATAGTGTTTATTCTTGTCATTTACCTGAGAGCATACCACGAGTTAAAAAGATTTTTGACGATTTTCACCAAGGGAAAAAAGATAAGTATGAGTTTTGGTTTCAGCCAAGACATATGGGGCGGTACCTATACTTACAGTATTTTGCTGTGAGAAAAGATAATAAATATTTGGGCTGTTTAGAAGTTGCTCAGGATGTTACTGATATTAGAAGTTGGAAGAATGAAAAGCGATAACGAGAAGACTCTACCTTTAGGCAGAGTCTTTTTTACGCTCGTGCAAAAATGTTCATTAATTGCTAGACTGAATGTAAGAATATGGAAGAAAAGGGTGAGAAAGTTGCATAGTAAGGGAAATATCCAACCGGATGATGAGATAAAGTTACATTGGCTTCTTTTAGGTGAATTATTTACCTGGATTGGAGCCAGTTTTATTTGGCCATTAACTTCAGTTTATTTGAATAAAAGACTCCATGTTTCTTTGGCTATGATTGGAATAGTACTTCTATTTAATTGTTTGGCTAATATGCTTGGTTCATTTATTGCTGGCTGGGCATATGATCATTTCAATCCATACTATTTAATTATTGCTGGCGCTGGCTTAGATGCCTTAGTACTATTTGGAATGGCCACTAATCATACCTGGCCAATTTATTGGGTTTGGATGACTTTGACTGGTCTACTGGGCGGCTGGAATGGTGCATTAATTAATTCAATTGCGACTAGTATCAAGTCTAAGCCAGGGCGGTATATCTTTAATACAATTTATTTTGCACAAAATCTTGGTGTGGTACTAGGAACATTAATTGTAGGTTATATCTATGATTATTCAGTTACAATTTTATTTGTAATTGCGGCTAGTCTTTTTGTGATTGTAAGTATAAACGCAATCATTAATTATCGACCAATTATTAAGTTTCATTTGGAAAGAAAAGCTCAGCAAAATAAAGATAGTAAAAATAAAGCCACTCCGATGCCTGCTGCTAATCTAAAGCTGACTATCGGCTTTTTCACTACCTTAGCTGTAATTTGGTTAATGTATATGAACTGGGAATCTAACCTTTCAGTTTATATGGTTTCTTTGGGAATTCCTTTTCATTTATATAGTTTATTGTGGACAATTAACGCCAGCATTATTGTGATTGTTCAAGCATTTCTAAGTCGTTTTCCTAACACATTTAAGAACTTATTTCATCAAGTAGTATTTGGAGTTACTATGTTTGCTATTTCTTTTGTAACTCTAATTTTTGCAAAAGACTATGCTCACTTTGTATTTTCAATGGTTACTTTAACGCTTGGTGAATCAACAGCAATGCCAGCAATGCCCGCATATGTAAATGACTTGTCACCTGTCGATAGTAAAGGGAAATACCAAGGTTTAACAATTTCAACGTCGGCTGTTGGGAGAGCATTTGGACCATTATTTGGGGGCTTGGTTATTGATAAGTTTGGTTATATCAATTTCTTTATTGTTGCTGCGGTTGGGATTTTTATGATGCTGGCAATTATTGTTCCCCTTCATACAAGATTAAAAGGAAAGCTGAAAATATTTAGATAAACTTTTACATGATTTTTCTCATTAAGTGAAAAGCTTTATAGTATGAAAGCGATCTTTGCTTTTTATGAAAACGCCATCTTATAATATAAATGTGCGGTAAATGAAAAGGAGATACACGATGAGAAAGATTTCACCTGAAGTTGCAAAACATATGGATAATTTATCTAATGAGGCTGGCGTAATCAGTGCATTAACAATTGACCAAAGAGGATCATTAAAACGAATGTTAGCTGAGGCAGAAAATTAGCCTGCTGATGAAACAATAATTGTTGATTTTAAGGAAGCTGTTTCTAGTGAGTTGACTCCATATGCTTCTGCTATTTTGACAGATCCGGAATATGGTCTTCCAGCAGCTAAGGGTAGAGATAAGAATTGTGGTTTATTATTATCTTATGAAAAGACGGGCTATGACACTACTGAGCTAGGTAGAATGTGTGATTTGATTGCCGATCAATCAGCATTAAGAATTAAAAATGATAGTGCCAATGCAGTTAAGTTCTTACTTTACTACGATCCAGACGAAAGTGATGAAATTAACGATAAGAAGAAGGCTTTTGTTGAAAGAGTAGGAGCTGAAACTAAAGCAAATGGATTACCATTTTTCCGTGAATTATTAACTTATGATGGGAAAATTAATGATGCTAAAGGTGAAGAATACGCAAAGGTAAAACCTGAAAAAGTTTTCAAAACTATGCAAGAATTCTCTAAGTCTCAATATGATGTAACAGTTCTTAAAGTTGAGATGCCATTTAATATTAAGTTTGTAGAAGGCTATAATGGCGATAACAATGTTGTTTATACTCAAGAAGAAGCAAAGAAATTATTGAAGAAACAGTCAGATTTAACTCATTTACCATATCTCTTTTTATCGGCTGGTGTAACTTCAGAAGAATTTATTGCAGAGATTGAAATGACTGAAAAAGCTGATGCAGACTTTAAAGGAAAGAAAAATATCGAGAACTTAAATGATGCACTTAAAGGTGCAAAATCATGGAAAGATAAATTAGAAATCGAAGAATAATAGCTGAATTATTTAATTGAAAACAAGGTTAGAAGTGGCCTTGTTTTTTTGTATGGATGGACCTAGGTCCAACCTTGAAAAAACATACTTAACACAATAAAATAAAAAAGGAATTGTTAATTTGGAGGAAAACAATGAAAGAATTAAAATATACAAGTTTGGCTGTTGCAGCATTAACAGCTACTCTTTTAGTAAGTACTAATAATAGTAAGGTTCAAGCTGCTACAACTGATAAAAATAACACTGTCGTTGTAGCAAAATCAGATAAAGAAAAATTACAAGATGCTGTTAATCAAGCACAAAATTCAGTTAATAATGCTCAAGCAAGCGTATATAGTAAAAAGAGCGCATTAACTAACGCACAAGCACAGGCAAAAGCACCAAATGATGCCTGTGATGCTCAACAAGCTAAGGTAAATGATAGCCAAAAGAATTTAGCTGATAAGCAAGCTGTTGCAAAACAAGCACAAGATAAGTTAACTAGTGCAATTGAAGTAGCAAAGCAAGCAACTTCAGAAAATATTCAAAAGACCCAAAAGAATATTGCTGCACAGCAAGATGCAATTAAAGCTGCTAAGCAAAATGTCAGTGGTGCAAGTGCAGATTTAAATACAGCACAAAGTCAATTGGCGACTGCTAAACAAAAACAGGCTGATGCTCAAAATTTAGTTAACAGTAAAGAAGCTGCAAAGAAAACCGCTGATAATAATGTTGCTAACGCTGAAGCTGCTCTTAAGAATAGTGGACTAGATGAAGCAAAACAAAATGTTCAAAAAGTTCAAAACGCATTAAATGATATTAAGAAGACAAATGCGGATAACGAATCAGTTTTGTCTAAGAATCAAGCTGCTTTAGCTGAAAATAATCAAAAGATAGCAACTGTTAATAATAATCTTGCAGTGGCAAACAAAGCTGTAGTAGATGCTCAAAACTATGTTAATGCTAAACAAAAGGCGCTGGCTGATGCTAAACAAGCTTTGAAGGACTTACAAGATCAAGTTGCTCAAGATCAAGCAAGCGGTGCAGCTGGTTTCTTTAAGGCAATTGCTGACAATAAAGATAATTCTGAAAGTTTAAGAGAAGATGCTCAAACTGCATATGAAATTGTAGCGGGAACATATAATGGTGAATATGGAAAAGAGCCAACCTGGTATGCAAAACGTGTACATTTAGGTGCTAAAAATGATGCTACCAGTATTGAAGAAATGAAAAATGTTCTTCCATATTTACCTAAGGTAAATGAAGCCCGCACAAGTCACAATAGATCTGTTTTGGGAATATCATTAACAGATATGGCTGTAGCTATGATTGATGCAGACTATCAAACAGGCTGGTTAGACCATCCAGACAGTTTATATCAATCAGAAAATCTTACTACTTATATGCAGGAACCAGTTCAATCATGGATGCAAGAAGAAGAAACCTGGAATGAAATGGTAAAGGAACATCCTGAATATGCTGATGTGCCAACTAGCTCTTACAATATTTATGCTTTCTTTACCAACCATTATGATGAATATTTACAAGTAGGTCACTTTTTGAATTTAATGGATCCGTCTCTTACTCATTTTGGAATGGGCCGCTTAGATGACTCTGCTGTTTCTTGGGATGTAAATGATGTTCTTGATGTTTCAAATCCACTAAGTGTTGAAGCCTATACTGATTTATTTAATAAGTATTCTAAAGATGTATTAAAAGAAGATCAGTTAAACACCCTTAAAGCTAACGTAGCAACTGCAAATCAAAACCTAGTTGCAGCACAAAATGCAGTTAAATCAGCACAAAATAACGTTCAGAGTCTACAAGCTAACCTAGCAGAATTAAACAATGGTTCTACTAAGATCAATAAGGCAATTTCAGATACACAAGCTGCTCTTGCTAAGGGCCAAGAAAATCTTGAGTTTGAACAAAAACAATTAGATCAAGCAAATAAAACCTTAGCAAATGTTCAAGCTAAAGTTGGTACAAAAGCAAAAGCTTTGGAAGATGCTAAAGCTGCACAAGCTAAGGCAGCAGAAGCTGTAGCTCAAGCACAAAATGTTTTATCTGAAGCTACTGCTGCTGTTAAGGCTAGTCAAGCCAAGGTTGAGACAGCACAAAGTGATGTTCAAGTTAAAGATAATAATTTAAAGAGTGCTCAAGCTGCTTTGGATTCATTGAATCAAACTTTGAACAATTTAGAAAATGCACAATCAAATCTTTCTGCTGCTCAAACAGCTTTGAATAAGGCAAACGATGACGTAACTGCTGCTAATAAGGCAGTTAAAGCTCAACAATTAATTTTAGATACTTTGAAGGAATCTAAAGCTAAAGCTGCTGCACAAGTTACAAACGCATCAGAAGAACTTAAGAAGGCGGAAGCAGAATTAGCTGCTGAACAAAGTAAGCTTGAAGATGCTAAGGCAAGATTAGACGCATTTAATAAGAAAGAAACAGAAAACAGCCATAAAGAAACTTCCAATACTGAAAAACCTGTAAACGCAACCAACGAATCTGACACTAGTCATCTTGTAAAACCTTCAGATAAAACTGCTGCAAATAGTACTGTAAAGCCAACAGATAAGCTGGATTCAAATAGTGAAGCATCAACAACTAATTCATCTGAAACTACCCCAGCTGATACTGATGCAGAGGTAAAGGATACTGGTACTGTAAAAGAAAATGCTAAGGCAGATCTTAAGACTAACAATAAGTCTGAAGAAAAATTATCTACTGTTAAGATTGTTGATAATAGTGATAGTTCAGCCGTATCTGTTGTCTTAAACGATTCAAATACTCCAGTTAAGACCTTTGGAGAAAAGACAGTTAACGGTACTACTTACTACAAAGTTAGTGCAAACCGCTGGGTTAAAGCTGATAAAGCTCATGTAGTTGCTGTAACTGGTAATGTAACTACTAATAAATTGCCACAAACTGGTGCAAAGAATGAGCTAGTTGCAGCTCTTTCTGGATTAGCAGTTGCAGGAGCTAGCTTAGTTAGCTACCTTGGTATTAACCGTAAGAAAAAGAATAATTAATTTATAAAATCATATACTGATAAAAAAGAGTTGATAGATCAACGTTGAAAAACGAGATTATCAACTCTTTTTTATTGTCTAGCAAAACCAGTTCTAACCGAATATGCATCCAAAAAAATACGGGTCATGATTTGTAAAGGTAATCGAGAGCGTACTTCATAATCAGGAAAATAGTTGGTTTTTGACATGTAGCCCATAAAAGTTAATGTCGAAAGCGAAGCAAGCTGGCCATTAGGATTAGTAGTAAAGGATAGTAAAATTCATTTACAATATTTGTCTAATACGGTTAAATTACTTACTCACCAAGATTTTATTGAAAAATTGAAACAAGTTAAGATACCAAAAGAGATTAAGGAATTATTCGTATCTGAGTCTTAGACGTTTAACTATTAAGTAAACTAACAGACTAATTAAACCTAAACTCAATCCTATTAAAGATAATTTTAAATTAGGATTGGATTTAGGTTTTTCATAATCTTTTCTCCATTTATTTGTGATGTAATTCATAACTTTATTATCCAAGAATGAGTAAAAAAAGACTAGAATGAAATATGAGAGATACAGCCTATTTATGAGAAAAAGGAAGATTAAAAATGGCTAAAAAGGTTTCACCACGCATAGTATTGGCTATCTTATCCGCAGGGATGCTATCATTTTTAGGAATTTTAGATGAAACAGCTACAACGGTTACTTTTCCTATCCTAACTAGAGAATTTGCAGTTACAACTGATCAAGTGCAATGGGTAAATACCCTTGTATTATTAGTAATTGCAACAATTGTACCAATTAGTTCTCAGATTAGATTAAGGATATCAACTAAACATATTTTTATCTTAGGTGTTTTATTGTTTGCTTTAGGATTGATAATTGATATTATTACGCCGCGCTTTGATTTATTACTGCTAGGACGTGCGTTACAAGGTGTTGGTACTGGAATTGGATTACCGCTAATGTACAATATTATTTTAACGGAAGTGCCTAAAGAAAAAATTGGCTTTATGATGGGAATCGGAACAATGATTACTGCGTGTGCAGTTGCCTTTGGACCGGTTTTTGGCGGAACTATAACTGATATTTTAAATTGGCGTTGGATCTTTATTATCTCATTAGTTTTAATTTTAATTAGTTTACTAACGGGAACGTATTCAATTGAGCAAATTAATTCATTGCAAAATGTAAAGATTAAGTATGGGCAGTGGTTTTCACTAGCTCTAGCTTTAGTCTGTCTCATGTTAGGCTTTACTCAAATAGCAAAGTATCAGTTTTTGTCAATTCAAGTTGCTGGATTTTTAGCATTAGGTATTATTAGTTTGTTAATTTGGATAAAGATATCTTGGTCCGATAAAAATGCGCTTATTAGCCCGCAACTATTCGAAAATTTCAATTTTAGTATGCAATTAATTGCCTATTGTTTTGCCAAAATTGCTACGTTAGCGTTAGGTTTTATTTTTCCTATTTATGTGCAAACTGTTAATCATGGATCAGTATCTCTTGCTGGCTGGATAACCTTTCCCGGAGCAATAATTAATGCGCTAATGGCAGCTTTAGCTGGCAAACTACTTGATAAAAAAGGAGCAAGACTACCAATTATTATTGGTGTGTGCGCCAGTTTGATTAGTTTGATTTTGATGAATTTCTTAGCGCCACTTAGCAATTTAGAAATTGTTTTCTTGTATATTCTTTATTATGGTGGCTATGGAATGTGCTTTGGTAGTTTATTGACTAGTGGCTTACTTAGTTTAGGTAAAGATAATCATGCTCAAGGTAATGCTATTTTTAATACGCTGCAACAATTTTCTGGGGCACTGGGAACGGCACTTGCTGGTACAATGATTGCCTTGGCACAAAATCAAAACTATAAAAATAGTACGGTAATTGGATCCAAATGGGCTTTTATGATCTTGCTAGTTCTGATAATTATTAATTTGCTTCTGACAATTGTCTTTGTACCAAAGAAAAAATAAAGATAAAAAATTATGTTTTTAATAATAGACTAAAAATTTTAATAATGATATCATTTAGTTAATTACTTATGATTTATAAGGAGGAATTTTATTAATGGCATTATTCAATGTACGTGGTGGTGCTGGTGATATCACTAAGCCAGATCTTAATGCAAGACCACAAGATAATCTTTATTTAGCAGTGAATTCTGAATGGATGGAAAAAGCAAAAATTCCTTCAGATCGTTCAAGAATCAGCTCATTTGATGGTATTGACTTAAATATTGAAAAGAACTTAATGCAGGATTTTGCTGATTTTGCAGATGGTAAAAAGAAGTTGCCAGAGGTTCCTAATTTTGAAAAAGCAGTAGAACTTTATAAGATCGCTAATAATTTTGACAAGAGAAATGCAGATGGTGCAAAACCAATTAAGGCTGACCTTGAAGAAATTACTAGTTTACGCAATTTAGCTGATCTTAACTTAAGAGCGGCTGATTTTTACAAGAATGCGTTTGATTTACCAATTAGTGTATCTGTTGATGCTGACATGAAAGATACAAAAGTTCATGTAGTTTATGTTGGTGGACCTGGCTTATTCTTACCTGATACTACTACTTACGATAATCCTGCAGCAGCTGACCTATTGAAGGTATTACAAGATCAATCTGAAAACCTATTGAAGATGGCTGGTGTAAGTGAAGCAGATGCCAAGAAATATGTAGAAGATGCTTTGAAGTTTGATAAGAAACTTTCTAAAGTTGTTAAGTCATCTGAAGAATGGGCAGATTATCCTGCAATGTATAATCCGATGTCCTTAGATGAATTCGAATCTAAATTTGATAGCTTTAAAGTTGATAACTTCTTAAGTAACTTATTTGCTCAAAAGCCAGATAAGGTGATCGTAACTGAACCTAGATTCTTAGACCATGTTGAAGAATTACTTAATGAAGATAACTTTGATGAAATTAAAGGCTGGATGGTTGTTAAATTCATTAATGGTGTAGCTGCATATCTTTCTCAAGATTTCCGTGAAGCTGCATTTCCGTTTAGTCAAGCTTTATCAGGTCAACCTGAATTATCTTCTGGTACTAAGCAAGCTTATCGCTTAGCTAACGGCATGTTTAGTGAAGTAGTTGGTGTTTACTACGGTCAAACTTACTTTGGTGCTGAAGCAAAAGCTGATGTCGAAGATATGATTCATAAGATGATTGACGTTTATGAAAAACGTATTTCTGAAAATGAATGGTTATCTGAAGATACTAAGAAAAAAGCAATTGTTAAGTTGCGCGCCTTAATTTTGAAGATTGGTTACCCAGAAAAGATCGAAAAAATTTACGATCGTCTTCAAGTTACTTCTGAATCAGAAGGTGGCAGTCTATATTCAAATGAAAGTGCCGCTGCTGTTGAATCAGTTAAGTACAACCTTGAAAAATTAAACGAACCAGTTGATAGAACTGTTTGGTTAATGCCAGGTAACTTAGTAAATGCTTGCTACGATCCACAAAGAAATGACATTACTTTCCCAGCAGCAATTTTACAAAAGCCATTCTACGACCTGAAGCAATCACGTAGCTTGAATTATGGTGGTATTGGTGTCGTTATTGCGCACGAAATTTCACACGCATTTGATAACAACGGTGCTAAGTTCGACGAATTCGGTAATTTGAAGAATTGGTGGACTGACGAAGACTTTGCAGAATTCAAGAAACGTACGCAAGACGAAATTGACTTATTTAATGGAATTGAATATGGCCCAGTTACCTTAAATGGTAAGCAAATTGTTTCTGAAAATATTGCAGACCAAGGTGGTTTAACTGCAGCTGTTGAAGCAAATAAGGGCGAAAATGGAAACATGAAGGAAGTATTTGAAAACTTTGCTCGTGTTTGGGCAAACAAGCAACTTCCTGAATCAATTAAGACACAAGTCTCAGTTGACGTTCACGCTCCTGGTCCTGAAAGAGCTAATGTTCAATCGCAATGCCAAGAAGAATTCTACAAGGCATTTGATGTGAAGCCAGAAGATGGTATGTGGCTTGATCCAGAAAAACGTGTTGTGATCTGGTAAAAAATAAAAACTAATTTTAGAATCAAATGGCGAAAGCTGTTTGGTTCTTTTTTCGTAGTTTGCAAAAAAAATTCGTTAATAATATTATGAATTGGTATTCTTAAAATAAAGAAATATTTCTCAAATTAGAAAAGGTTAGACAATGTTAGAAAAAATAAGGAATAACAAATTCTGCCAATTCATCTGGCCGTATCTTTTAATTGCGTTGGCTACTACCATAGTTATTTCACCGCAATTAATCTCGCACACTATTTTGGCTAGCGATGACACTGCTGATACTTTATTTCACTATAGTCGTTTTTATGATGCAGGGATGCAAATTAAAACTGGAATTTTCAGTATCTTTCAGACGAACTTTACTTTTCAGCAGAGTGGAAGAATAATTAATGCTATCTATGGGCCATTATTTGCTTACTTTAATGGAATTCTAGTGCTTATTGCTGGTAATTGGTTTAACTATCAGATTATTTTAACGTATCTAATTTCGTTGTTAGGTGCTGGAAGTATGTATTACTTACTTAAAAAAGTAGGTATTAATAAGCTTTTAGCAACTGTCATTGGAATTATTTATATTAATATTGGGATGATTCCAGCATTTATTAACCGCAGTTCGTTTAACGGTTGGGGTCAAGCTTTAATGCCATTAGTTGTTTTGTGCGGCGTACGCATGATTCAAGATAAAAGGCAGCCAATTAACTGGATTCAGCTGATGTTAGTAATGAGCTTACTAGTACAAGTTCATGTTTTAAGTACATTAATGGCAGCATTGCTATTAATTCCATTCTTTGTTTGTTCATTAATTATCAATAACAATTCAAAAAAAGTTTGGATACCTTTTATTAAGGCTGTTGTTGGTACAGTTGTTTTATCTGCAAATGTAATCGGTGCTTTTTTAGTCTTAATGCCTAATAATCATTTAGCCGCTAATACTGAGTTTGACTTATCCCGTGGCGGTTTGCGGCCGCATATGCTTTGGCATAATGAATATGGAACAGCCTTTGCTTATATTTTGCCAATCTTTGTCTTATTGATTATTGCACAATTTGTTTATGCAGTAATGCATTATAAGCGAGATAAGTTGAATGCCTTTGTAACAGTTTGGGGAACAATTTTATTAGGGTTATCTTCATTTATTTTTCCCTGGGGATTAGTACAAAGAGTATTTCCAAGTTTGAAATCCTATTTCCAATTTCCATTTAGATTAACGGTAGTAGCTTATCCATTAATTCTTTTAGGGATAGGACTAACTATTAATTATTTACTGAAGCAAGGAGTTAAGCCAAGAGTAGTTGGAATTAGCTTAGTGACCATTCTTCTTTTGGAAGCTGCAATACCAAACCTAATAACTAATCACATTTTCACAGTTGCTTGTGCAAAGGATACTACTGTTCAACAAGTAGCACATAAATCAAATGACAGTGAGATGTTAAATATGCTTAAGTGGCATTACTTGCCTGATTATTTACCGACTAAAGATAAGTCGATTGATCAAAATGCAGCTTATCTATACAAAATTAATGTTGTTAATCAATGGCAAAAATATCGTCACTATGTAACTAAAAATGGTGACTTGATTTTATCTTGGAAGGGAAAAGAATCTCGTGATATTATCTTACCCGTTGTTTTATACAAGCAGAGTGAGTTAACTGTGAATAATAAAAAATTCTCAGGAGCTAAAAATGTAATTGGTAACCCAATTATTTATCAAAAACGGGGATTAAACCATGCTACTTTACGTTTTATAGTACCGACTTGGTTCTATATAGTGAGTGCAATTTCAATGATGTCGTGGCTTGCAGCTATCGTCTTTTTAATATGGAAAAATTTTATAAATGGTAAAAATAATTAATTAGAGTAATTTTTAATCATATATAAAAGCAGAATCTTGATGGGATAAACTCATCAGGATTCTGCTTTTTGTTTGTACTGGTTTACTTACTATTAATATCAATTTATTTTTCAAGTCTTACATAGCGATAGCTAACTTGTTATGTTATGATTTAACTGTAAGAATTGGAACCGCTTTCTATGGTTTCGGAGGAGGAAAATAAGTTGAGTACACAAGAACGTTATTCTCATGATGAGTTAAGAAAAGCTAACAAGAAATTTAGTCGGGTTCGTTCTACTATTGAATCTGCCTTTTATGGCAACAATGTACACGAAGTAACTAGTGTTGCTGAAGCTTATAATTTAGCTAAAAAACAATCTGGTGTTATTGAAACTGACCTACCAATTTTGCATACTAAGGAATTAGGCTTGCCACAAGGGGCAAAGCAATTGGTTTATAACCATGGTAAAATTTTGGGTAGAACAGCAAGTGCACGTCACCTTGTTGACGATCCAAAAGAGGATCCTGAGGCATTAGCAGGCAATTTACGTGAAGATATTTATAAGGGCCATAATCAAAAATTCTTAAAAGCAACAGTTTTAGTAGGACTAGATCCAAGCTTTACTGTTAAAGCACATATTATGATGCCAGAAGACCAAGCCTTTAACTTGCTCTCATATATCTTGAACTTCCACTTCTTTGATGAAGAAGCAGAAAAGATCTATAAGAAGTCGAAATTATATGATGAAGGAGATATTTACTTCTACTTTGATCCAAATACACAAGATGAAGACTATCCAAAGGGTTTTGGTGTCTTTGATGCTCCACATAACTGTGCTGCAGTCTTTGGCTTACGCTACTTCGGTGAATTAAAGAAGGGTACTTTGACTCTTGCTTGGGCTATGGCTCATAGAAACGGTTATACTGCTTGTCACGGTGGTGAAAAGTCATTCCACTTTAAGGATAAGGATGATAAAGTATTTGCTTTCTACGGCTTATCTGGTTCAGGTAAATCTACTTTGACTCATGAAATGTATGATGGTAAATATGATATTACTGTTTTGCACGACGATGCATTTATTATTTCTCGTGAAGATGGATCTTCAGTAGCATTAGAGCCTTCATACTTTGATAAGACGCATGACTATCCAGCAGGTCACCACGAGACTAAGTACTACACTACAATTATGAACTGTGCTGTTACTCAAGACGAAGATGGTAAGAAGGTTATTGTTACTGAAGACTTACGTAACAATAATGGTCGTGTTATTAAGACACGTTATACTTCACCACATAGAGTTGACTATGAAAGTGCACCAATTACAGCTTTATTCTGGATTATGAAGGATGGTTCATTACCACCAATCTTAAAGGTTGACGATCCAGTTTTAGCTACAACCATGGGACTTACTTTAGCAACTAAGAGAACTAGTGCTGAAAACTTGCCTAAGGGCTTTGATATGAATACCTTAGTAATTGAGCCATTTGCAGATCCATTCCGCGCTTACCCAGTATCTGGTGACTACTCCGACTTTAAGGAATTATTTACTAAGCGAGGAGCATCTTGTTATATCTTAAACACAGATGCATTCATGGGTAAGGATATTCCAAAGGAAGTAACTAAGAAGTTAGTGGAAGATCTTGCTAATGGCAGCATTAAGGATAGCGACTGGAAACCATTTGGTAACTTCAAGGGTGTATCATACTTACCAATCGAAGACTATGAAGTTCACTTGGATGATCCAGAATATCAAAAGACTTTAGCTAAGAGAATGCAAGATCGTTTAGATTGGCTTAACAAGTATGATGAAGAACATCCTACTCAACCAATCCAAGCTGAAGCTAAGGAAACTTTAGAAGGTATTATTAAAGAATTAAGTTAATAATTTAAATATTCCTCTATAATTTTTATATTTGAACACTAAAAAAGACATCCCGATTGGGATGTCTTTTTCGTATCTATTTATTACTCTTTAAGTTCGCCTTCAGCTTGAAGTTTCTTTTTAATAACTTCAAATTTCTTTGGAGCAATTCGAGTAATGTGTTGTCTTCTTTGATTTCCTAAAATTAATGGAACACGTTCGATGACTGTGTCAGCGTAATCTAAACCAAACCATGAAGCTGGGTTAGATGAAAGGTTCTGTAACCATACACGTGCTTCTACTAGGAATTTTTCATAACTACGTAGTTGAGTTTGAGGACTAATTACATCGTTAACAATAACAAATGAGAAGTCACCAACATCTCTACCAGGAGTGGTGGTGTATTCTTGTGGTTGAGATTCAATTGTTCCATCGGCGATTAAATCATGAACAATTTGACGCAAGTAAACATTCACACTGGTTTGTTGCTTGAAACCAAGGAAAAGCTGAACGTTAATTACGTTCTTAGTACCGTAAGTGTTAACAGCATATTCAGCAGTAAATGGTTCATTAGTAACGTTTACCGTTACAAACCAATATGCACGTGCACGCTTTGGACGTTTATCCAAAATAGAATAAAGAATTTCACGTTTAATGAACTTATTATATTTAACTTTTGCCATATAAACTAAGTTAGTAGCGAAAGTAGGATAATCTTCGTCATGACTTAAGTTTGTTAGCATATCAACGTATTCATCAAGTCTTACGTAAGCATTGCGTGATTCACGCTTGTCTCTAATTTTATTACCATAGAACCAAACGTACATAATAACGCCGATGAAGCCGGCAATTACTAATGAAACGTAACCACCATGCATGAACTTGCTCAAGCTGGCTAACATAAACATTACATCCAGGAAGCCAAAGAAAATTAAGAAAATCCAGTTCCAAATTGTATGAATGCCTTTCATTGCTAACCATTCATAGAGCAGAATTGTTGTCATTAACATTGAGATGGTAATTGACAAACCATATGCTGCTTCCATGTGAGCTGAAGTTTGGAAGAACAAAACAATCGCAATTGTTGCAGCACAAATCATCTTATTAACAGAGGGAATATAAATTTGCCCTTTCTTAGTTGAGGGATACATAATATTCATTCTTGGTAAAAATTTCAATCCACTGGCTTCAGCCACTAAAGTAAATGAACCAGTAATTAAGGCTTGTGAAGCAATAACGGCTGCAATAGTTGCTAAAACAATAGCAGCTAAACGAATATTTTGTGGAATGATTTCAAAGAATGGGTTGAAATCACCATTTCCAGCATTGTAGTTAGGATTGTTTAAAATCCAAACACCTTGACCAAAGTAGTTAAGTGACAAACAGACGAAAACATATGGCCAAGAACCGATAATATTACCTTTACCAACGTGTCCTACGTCAGAGTACAAAGCTTCAGCACCAGTAGTAGCAAGGAAGATAGATCCTAAAATAAAGATCCCAGCCTTGTTATATGGACTAAATAAAAGCTTGATTGCGTAGTATGGGTTAAGAGCTTGTAAGATAGAAAGATCGCCCATCATGTTCATTAAACCGATAACACCTAGGAAGGTAAACCAGATAAACATGATTGGACCAAATGCTTTACCAATAATACTTGTTCCCATTCTTTGAATCGAAAATAGGATTAACAAAATTACTACAGTAATTGCAATAACAGTGCCTTGAGTTGAAACTGGAACATTACCATGACCAAATTCAATTCCCTTTAATCCTTCAATAGCAGTTGTAACAGTAACTGCAGGAGTTAAAGTACCATCGGCTAAGATTGCCGCCCCACCGATTAAAGCGGGAAGCACCAACCATTTTGCTCGTTTACGTATTAAAGTATATAGAGCAAAGATACCACCTTCACCATGGTTGGTTGCTTTTAATGCAATAAAAACAGTTTGCAGTGTCGTTAATAATGTAACTGTCCAAAGCACTAAAGAAATAGAACCAACGATAAAGTCACGATTTACATTTGCAATTCCGCCGTTTCCGGCAACAATTGACTTCATAACATATAACGGACTTGTTCCGATATCACCGTAGACAATGCCGATAGCAATTAGTAAGCCCGCGGCCGATATATTTTTCCGTGTTTTTTCATTCATTTTTATTCTCCCAATAGATAGCCAAAATGACTAAATATCTAAATAACGTAAAAAAGAATGCCAAAAAAGGGACATTCTTCTTTAAACATATCTATTTTCATCTATTTATGCAAGAGTTGCAAGTATCTGCAAGAGAATAATTAAAAATAATTATCTTAGTTTAGTTCTATGAATAGATTTAATATCTTGAGATCCTAAAATTAAAGGAACTCGTTCAACTACAGTATCAGCATATTCTAAGCCAAACCAGATAGCTGGATTAGAGGATAGATTTTGAAGCCAAACGCGACTTTCAACTAACCATTTTTCATAGGTGTTGAGTTGAGTTTGTGGACTAATTACGTCGTTAACAATTACGAACTTAAAGTCACCAACATCTCTCCCAGGAGTGGTTGTATATTCTTGTGGCTGAGATTCAATAGTGCCGTCTTTGATTAAATCATGAACAATTTGGCGTAGATAAACATTAACTTTTTGTTGCTGTTTGAATCCTAAATAAAGCTGAACATTAATGACATTTTTTGTGCCGTAAGTATTAACCGCGTATTCAGCAGTAAATGGCTCGTTAGTAACATTTACAGTTACGAACCAATAAGCATGAGCTCGTTTAGGTCGTTTATCTAAGATTGAATAAAGCATGTCGCGTTTGATAAATTTATTGTATTTAACTTTTGCCATATAAACTAAATTAGTAGCATATAGCGGGACGCTATCATCATGACTTAAACTACTTAACATATTAGTGTATTCATCTAAACGGACATAAGCATTTTCAGCTTCCCGCTTATCACGTACTTTATTACCAAAGTACCAAACGTACATAATTGCACCAATGAAGGCAGCGATGATAACGGTAACGTAACCGCCATGTAAAAATTTGGCTAAGCTAGAAATTAAAAACATAATTTCAATTGCACCAAAAAGTAACAGAAATATTAAGCGCAAACCCAAATTAATTTTTCTCAGTGATAGATATTCAAAGAGAAGAATTGTTGTCATAAGCATTGTTACGGTAATTGCAAGACCATAAGCAGCTTCCATGTGTTCAGATGTTCTAAATAAAAAGACAATTCCAATTGTGGCAACACAAAGCATTTTATTGATTGAAGGAATAAATAATTGTCCCTGTTGAGTAGAAGGATAAATGATTTTCATTCTTGGTAAAAACTTTAAGCTGCTAGCTTCAGAAACTAAAGTAAATGACCCCGTAATTAAAGCTTGCGAGGCGATAATTGCGGCTAAGGTGGCCAAGATTATAGCAAAAAATTTCCATTGGCTTGGTAAGGCTTCAAAAAAGGGATTAAAGTCAGTTGCTCCAGCATGATAGTTTGGATTTTCTAAGATCCAAACACCTTGCCCAAGATAATTTAAGGCTAAGCAAATAAACACAAAAGGCCATGATCCCATAATATTGCCTTTACCTACATGTCCAACGTCAGAATAGAGTGCCTCAGCCCCTGTAGTAGCTAAAAAGACTGCTCCTAGAATTAAGATACCAACTTTGTTTGCTGGGCTAAATAAAACTTTGACAGCTAAAAGTGGATTAAGTGCTTCAAGTAGTGACCAGTCATGACTTAAGTTCATGATTCCAGTTACTCCTAAGAAGGTAAACCAGAGTAGCATGATAGGGCCGAAAGTCTTGCCGATAATACTAGTTCCCATTCTTTGAATAGAAAATAAAAACAGCAAAATAATAATTGTAATCATAATAACGCTATTTTGATTAGGAAGAGGAATGTCGTCGCCGAATTTCATGTTTTTAAGACCTTCAATGGCTGTTGTTACAGTAACTGCTGGTGTTAAGGTTCCATCAGCAAGTAATGCAGCTCCTCCGACTAAGGCGGGGATAACTAGCCATTTTGCTTTTTTTCTAACTAAAGCATAGAGTGAAAAGATCCCACCCTCACCATGATTAGTTGCTTTGAGAGCGATTAAGACATATTTAACTGTTGTTAAAAGTGTTATCGTCCAAAGAATAAGTGAAATGGAGCCAACAATATATTCACGGTTAACATTAGCAATACCACCATTTTCGTTTACGATTGCTTTCATAACATATAGTGGACTTGTACCAATATCACCGTAAACAATTCCAATTGAAACTAAAAGTCCTGCTAAGGTAACTTTTTTACGTAGATTATTATTCATATTAGCTTTCCTCTGAAATAAATTGTTAATAATATTTCTGAATAAACAAAAAAAGAATGTATCATACGATACATTCTTTTTTGTTAGCACTATTTTGGCCCATTAAAAACCAATATGCAAATAATAAATTGTGATTTTTTATGAAAGAGTTTGTTTAATTTCGTTACGACGATCAGTGTACCATTTGTCCCAATCTTCGTAAGTCTTCATGTTTTGTGGATCTATGCCAGTTTGTTTTTGGATATTGTTAAGCATATCTATAAAACGTTCTGCATGAATGTTTAATACGTGCTTAACCAAATTTTGACGGCTGAAGGCCATATTATTAGTTAAGTAAGTATTGATTTCGATAACGTCATGATTACCATCGTAAACGTCCATGATTTCAAGATCACTTTCGTCAAATTTTGAAATGTAGAAGTTAGCAAATGTCTTTAAGTAATCCGGTTGTTCTTTAAATTCAGTAGCAGGCATTTCTACACGATTTGCTTCTGGCATAACTACTTCAAATTCTTCTTTTTCTTGAGTTTCTTCGGTGTTCTTCTTGTCTTCAGTCAAAGTTAAGAGCTCCTTTACTGTTTAGCTGTACAAAAATTCAATATAATCTTACATTGAATTGCAATCAAAAGCAAATTTTATCGGGCTTATTTAAAGTTCTCTACATCTTGCTTAGTATATGAGTCAATTGTGGTATGACCGTTGTTGGCAGCTGATCTCATGAAGTCGACAACTTTTTGATCGGACCAAGAACTAGTATCAACACCAATTGAACTTAACTGGTTACGAGTTTGAGAAATTACACGACCAGTAACTGTTTGTCCGCCAACCATCATGCTATCGTTATTTGAATTAGATGAGGAGTTACTGCTGGTATTGTTATTATTAGCAGATTGATTACTGCTTGAAGCATTTGAGTGAGATGATTGTTTATTTGAAGCACTATTGTTTTGAGTATTAGTACTACTTGAATTAGTTTGGTTAGAACTGTTATTGCTGTTAGTACTTGTAGAGTTAGATTTTGTAGATGAGTTAGAGTTTGAGCTAGCTTGTTTATTTGAAGAAGTAGCCTCATCTTCATCATTAGCGTCTAAGTTATCGGTATCGATATCCTCATTAACATCTTCACCGTTCAATCTAGCATTAGCAGCTTTACGCAAATGCTTTACGTTCTTCTTTACTTTCTTATAATATTTGCCATTAATGTAGGGCAGATCTAAGATTTGGTCGCAAGAATCAATGGTTGATTGGTAGTTCCCATCGCGATAGCTAATCTTTGCCTGCTTATATAAAGGATTAATATCATTTTTGATATGATCTTGCACCTTATTAATGGTCTTGTAGAGCTTTGTAGCTTGCTTAGTCATTACAGAGTAGCCATTAGTCTTATTGGCAACTTTGTCTAACTCACCAAGAGCATCTTTAAATTCGTATTCTCGAATTTTTTCTTTAGCATCTTTCATGTTGCCAGCTTGATCTGCGTAGGTCTTTGATTCAGAAGTAGCCTTTACATCATGTGCATCTTCAAACTTTTCTTCAGCTGCTTCATATTGTTGACTAGAAGCAGCATCTTTTCCTTGGTTCATGTAAGTAGTGTACTTATCTGAACCACTATTAGATGAATTATTTGATGATGTATTTGAACATCCAACTGCTAAAAAGGTAATGAAGAATGCCGTAATGGCCACTCCGAGTTTTGATCGTTTCATCATTTTTTTCCTCCTATAAAAATGAATTTATCCTACTTAAATTATACCAAATTTCATGTATAACAATTTTTTAGAAAAAGTTGGCACAAATTACTGAGATAAATCGTTAGTAATAGTGTAAGGCAATTCACCGGTGATGACTTACAAAAAATATTTATAAATTAGGAGCATAAAAATGGAATTTATTTTAAAAGATCAATCAGTTCAATTTACTTTTATAGGTGAGAAGTACAACAATGGTAAGAAAAATAAAATTCTGAAAAATGTTAAAAAGCAAGTTAAAGCTGAAGACATTATGAAGGTGGGCAAAGCTTTATCTAGCCTTCAAAAAGATGCAGGAATTCAAAAAGCTAGATTAATCTCATATTCAGATATTCAAAACTAGAAATTATCTATTTTATAAATCTCAATAGTTTGAAAGGAAAATAAAAAATGGCTACTACTAAAACTTTAAGACTTACATTCAAAAATGCTAAAGACAAGAAAGTAAATTTATCTTTAGCAGAAGCAGCTGAAGATTTAACTGCAGAAGAAGTAAAGAATGCAATGAATGAAATGTGTGAAGCAAACATTTTTGCAAAGGAAGAAGTTGATCAATATCAGGTTCCTTTATCTGCTCAATACGTTGAACGTACAACTACTTCTGTGTTTGATGATAGTGAGCAAAATTAAAACATTGGTAAGAGAGGTAAGGAACCTAATTAAGTTATTAAATAAGCTCTTGAAAAGGTAATGCTTCGGCATTACTCTTTTTATTTTAAGATAAAAGTATGTAATTTATGTTACTTTTTTGTTTCAGAATATACGTTCGGTTGTATCTGACAACTTGCCAAACTACAATAAAGAGTGTATGTAAATTGGAGGGAGTTTAAGCAATGAAAAAACGAACATTCACTGGTATTGCTACCGCGGCACTTATCACAACTGCCGGTATATCAGTTACCAACAACCTTAAACCAGATAATCCTTTAAAAACTGGTGAAGGTACTGTTCAAGCTGCAACCTATAAACAAGAATTTTTAAATAAAGCTATTCCAGCTGCTACGACTGCATCATCTAAGTATGGTACTTATACTTCAGTTATGCTTGCTCAAGCAACAGTTGAATCAGCTTGGGGTCAATCAGGTCTGTCACAAGAACCTAATAATAACTTATTTGGTATTAAGGGTTCTTACAATGGCCAATCTGTAAACATGAACACTGGCGAATACGGCAACGGTGGTTACTACACTACTAATGCCGGATTCAGAAAGTATCCATCGTATACTGAATCATTTGAAGATAATGGTGCTTTATTACGTAACCAAATGGGTAACTATTACTCTGGTACTTGGGTAGAAAACTCAAATAACTATGCTCAAGCAACTCAAAATGGTTTACAAGGTAAATACGCTACTGATCCAAATTATGCTAAGACGCTTAATAGTGTGATTGCAACTAATGGTTTTGACAAATACGATCCCGTTACCCAAGTTGTTAACGAAAACCGTACGGTTGCACAAACAACGCCAATTACGAGTGCACCAGTTGATCCTAGTGTTGGTACACAAGTAGATACTGCAAGAGTTGGTCAAAACGTAAATGTTACTAAATATATTACTTATAACAACGGCGTAAAGCGTGCATTTATTGGTAACGGCTGGATTAATGCACTTGCATTTAGTCCAATTACTACTAATACAACTACTGCTAATACTGCAGCTACTAACACTAATAATAGTAATAAGCAAAATACAGCTGCAACTACTAATAATAAAGCAAGTCAAGCAGTTAAGACACCAGTAGCACAAACTCAACAAGCTAAGAATCAAGCTCCTGCTGCTCCAGTTAAAACTGCAACTGTAGAAGTAAAGAAGGCAGCTGAAGTTAAAACTCCAGTCCAAACAACAACCTTAAATGTTAAAACTGAGACTAAGGCAGCACAACCTGTAAAACGATTAGCTACTTCATTAGCAGTTGCACCTAAGAAGGAGGTTGTTAAAGCTGAACCAGCTAAGGTAACTCCTGTGAAGACTGAAGCTGCTAAAACTGAAAACAAGGAAGTTAAGCCTGCTGCTCCAGTAGTTAAAACTACTGAAACTAAGAAAACTGAAACTGTTAAGAAGGTTGAAACTCCAGCAGTTAAACCAGTTGAATCTGTTAAGAAAGAAACAACTTCAGTTGTTAAGATAACTCCAGTAGCTGCAACTAAAGAAGACACTAAGACTACTGAAGCTCCAGTAGTTAAACCTAAGAAGGTTGAAGTTAAAGAAGTTAAGACAACTCCAGTTACTACTAGCGCTAAGACTGTTGTGAAGCCAATTGCTGCAGTTAAGCCAGTTCAAAGTTATCAAAGCGTTGCAACTAATCCTGCTACTAGCAACTATGGTACTCAATGGATCAGCACCAATACTGCTCCTAAGGCTGCATCTACTGTTTTAGTTAAAGTTACTAAGACTGTTGACGTTTTATCAGCACCAGGTGGTCAAAAGTTAAACCAACAAGTTGACGCTGGTAGTGAGTTCGTTGTTTTATCTTCAAAATACTACAACGGTAACTTATATTACGAAATTAGTAACGGAAAATGGATTATGGCACAATATACTACTCAAGAAGCACAAATCACTGCTAAATCTGGTGTGTTAACTATTAATTCCAAGCCAGACTACGGTGTAGCAGTATGGCGTGTTCCTGGACAAGATCAAATTTCAGGTAAATTCTTGAAAGATGGTTCAAGTTGGAGATACTTCCGTGTAGCAAATGTTCAAGGACAAACTTGGTATGACCTTGGCGGTAACCAATGGGTATCTGCTAAATCCGTATTGGTTCGTTAATTTAAAAAGATAGAATTTATTCATTAAGATTTTTTGGAGGAGAAATTTTTTTAATGCGTTCAACAAATAAGAAATTTATTAGTGCATTAGCTTGTGCTAGTGCTATGACAGCTTTAGCAATTATTGATCCTGTGGGAGTTACTAAAACTCATCAAGTAGCACAAGCCGCAACTGATACTGTACCTGCAAAATCTGCTGGTGTAGATGTTTCGAGTTGGCAAGGCAAGGACTTAACTCAACAAGCTAAGTCAGGGGCTCAATTTGCTGTAGTGAAGGTATCTGAAGGTACAAATTATCAAAACCCTAGAGCTCAAGGACAAATTTCTAGTGCTGAGCAAAATAATATGATGACTTTGGGGTATCACTATACTCACTTTGGTGATAACAGTAATCAAGCCGTTCAAGAAGGAAATTATGCAGTTAATTCTGCAAAATCTGCTGGATTACAACAAGGATCGTATTTAGCAGCTGATTGGGAACAAGATCCTCATAACAAGACTACTGGTAGTATCGAAGATAATACTAATGCAATTACTAGTTTTATGGATACTGTTCACAATGGTGGATATAATCCAATGCTATATTCTAGTGAGTCGCTATTAAAGAATAAGGTAGATACTAATAAGATCACTGAAAAATATCCAAATTCATTATGGGTAGCTAAGTACAAAACTAATGGTCGTGAAGATAATCCTGACTACAATTACTTCCCGTCAATGGATAATGTAGCTATTTGGCAATATACACAAAATTGGCGTGGTCAAAATGTTGATGGAAATGTTAACGTAGTTCCCCTTTCAAAGAAAGGTAATGGTGCAAGTCAAAACAGTAGCTCTAATGCAAGTACAAGTACTAATACGTCAAACGTTAATACTAGTTCTCAAAGTAGTAGTCAAGTACCTGCAAATCCATTTATTAATGACAACAAAACGGTTGATACTAGCTGGGTTAAGCAAGAAGGTACTTTTACTACTGGTGGAGCGATCAATTTAAGAACCGGTGCAAGTACTAATAGTAGCGTTATTGCTCAACTTCCAGCAAATACTGAAGTTAAGTATGATGCATATAGCACCAAAGGTAATTACACATGGTTAAGACAACCACGTGCAAATAATCAATATGGCTATTTAGTAGGTCGTGCAAACGGTCAAGATTGGGGTACTTTCAAGACAAACTCAGTTGCTAATGAAGTAACTAAGCCAGCAACTAACAACAATAATGTTAGTAAACCTGCCCAAAACAATAACAAGCCAAGTCAACCAGTACACAACAATACAAATACTAATGTAAATAGTGACTGGACTAAGCAAAATGGTGTGTTCGTTACTGGCGGTGAAATTAACTTAAGAACTGGTGCAAGCACCAACAGTAAGGTAATCGCATTACTTCCAACAAACACCGAAGTTAAATACGATGCATACCGTACAGAAGGCCAATACACATGGTTAAGACAACCAAGAGCAAATGGTCAATATGGTTATTTAGTAGGACGTAACAACGGCAATGCTTGGGGAACATTCAAAGAAGGTTCTGCAGAAGCAAGCAAACCTGCAACTAACAATAAGCCAGCCCAAAACAATAACAAGCCAAGTCAACCAGTACACGACAATACAAATACTAATGTAAATAGTGACTGGACTAAGCAAAATGGTGTGTTCGTTACTGGCGGTGAAATTAACCTAAGAACTGGTGCAAGCACTAATAGTAGTGTTATTGCTCAACTTCCAGCAAATACTGAAGTTAAATATGATGCATACCGTACAGAAGGCCAATACACATGGTTAAGACAACCAAGAGCAAACGGTCAATATGGTTACTTAGTAGGACGTAATAACGGCAGTGCTTGGGGAACATTCAAAGAAGGTTCCGCAGAAGCAAGTAAACCTGCAACTAACAACAAACCAGCTCAAAACACAGCTAAGCCAAGTCAATCAGTACACAACAATACAAACACTAATGTAAATAGTGACTGGACTAAGCAAAATGGTGTATTCGTTACTGGCGGTGAAATTAACCTAAGAACTGGTGCAAGCACTAATAGTAGTGTTATTGCTCAACTTCCAACAAATACTGAAGTTAAATATGATGCATACCGTACAGAAGGCCAATACACATGGTTAAGACAACCAAGAGCAAACGGTCAATATGGTTACTTAGTAGGACGTAATAACGGCAATGCTTGGGGAACATTCAAAGAAGGTTCTGCAGAAGCAAGTAAACCTGCAAATACTAACGTTAATAGACCTGTTCAACAAAATACTCAAAAGCAAGTAGCAACTAATAATAACGCTACTTGGACTAAACAAAATGGCACTTTCATTACTGGTGGAGCAATTAACCTAAGAACTGGTGCAAGCACTAAGAGCCCAATTATTGAGACTTTACCAATTAATACTGTAATTAAGTACGATGCGTACTACCGTTCTGGTAACTATGTATGGTTAAGACAACCAAGAGCAAATGGTCAATACGGCTATTTAGTAGGTCGTTTAAATAACCAAGTATGGGGAACTTACAGATAGTCTCTTAAAATATTTTGACTAAATGAAAAGACATGATTTCTGAATTAGGAATCATGTCTTTTTTGTCTTATAATAATCTATGAAAAAAGCATGGAGGAGTATAATTTTGATTTATACAGTAACTTTAGATCCTAGTGAAAGTGTAGTAGGCAAAGGAATCAATATTTCACTTATTTTAAAAAAATTAGGTATTGAATCAATTGCAACTGGCATCGTAAATCATAAAAATGTAGAACAAGTTGCAGAAGAACTTGATAAAGCTGAGATTGAGAATCAATTTATTGAGCAAAAACGTGGAATTAAAATTACCGCTAAGAATCAGCAAAAATTATTAGATTATTTAAAGGTATTAAAAGCTGGTGATATCTTAGTCATTGCGGGAAGTTTTGCCAAGGGAATTGATCCAGTTTATTTAACTGATTTAGCTAGAGTTGCTGATAAGCGAGCAGCAGGTTTAGTTGTTGATGTTCCTTACGAAAATGTACTTGATATCTTACCAATGAATCCATTGTTAATTAAACCAAATGAAACTGAATTGAAGCATTGGTTTGAAAAAGATAATGAAAAAGTAACTACAAAAGAATTAATTGATATGGCACACAACTTAGTTGTAAAGGGTGCTCAACATGTTCTCATATCTTTAGGTGCCAATGGCGCTGCAATTGTTAACATGATGGATGCTTTAATGGCACATGCACCTGAAATTGAAGAAGTTGATAGTACAGGTAGTGGGGATGCACTGCTTGGTACTTTCCTTGCTGGAATGCTTAAAGGCTATACACCTGTTAGAAATTTATCAGATGCAATTGCTGCTGGTAGTGATACAGCCCAAAGTAAATGGTTAACTGACTTTACAACAACACCAGCACTTCAAAAACAGGTTATTGCAAGAAGAATTACTTTTGAAGAAGCAGAGTAAAAAATAAGTCGGTTCACAAAGACCGACTTATTTTAGTATAATGACAGTAATTTTACTGTGAGGAGAAAAGAAAAGTGGATTTGTCTCTTTTGATTGTCAGTTTAGCTGCACTGGTCATTCCAATCTTAATGGCTAGGTTTAAAATTAATGCTATTCCGACTGCTGTTGCTGAAATTGTGACTGGAATAATCTTAGGAAAAAGTCTTTTAAATACCATTAAGATTACTAGTAGCGTCTCGCTCTTGTCTAATCTAGGTGTGATTTTATTGATGTTCTTGTCAGGAATGGAAATAAATTTTGACCTATTTAAAAAGAAAGACTTGCCTGATTCAAAACAAAGTAAAGTAAATCCAGCACGAATAGCTATAATATCTTTTGTTACTATAACGATTACAGCATTTGCCTTAGCTGAAATTCTTAAATTTATGGGATTATTCAGTGATGGGATGCTAGCAATGATTATCTTTATGACAGTGGCTTTAGGAGTAGTTATTGCTACGTTAAAAGAAAAAGAAATCTTATCGCGTCCAATTGGACAGACTATTTTACTTACAGCCGTGCTAGGAGAAGTTATTCCCTTATTACTATTAACAATCTATGCATCTATTAATGGTGGGAATGCAGGACGTTTATGGCTAATTATCTTGCTATTTTTAGTTGCTATTATTTTACTGAAACGATTTAAGCAGCCATATCATTGGTTTAATAAAATTTCTAAATCAACTACGCAACTTGATATTAGATTGGCATTTTTCTTGATTTTTACTCTGGTAACAGTTGCAGAAAGAGTAGGAGCAGAAAACATTTTAGGTGCCTTTCTAGCAGGAATGGTAATGAAATTGTTAGAACCAAGTGAAGCTACAATGGATAAGTTAACATCTATTGGATATGGCTTTTTCATTCCAATATTTTTCATTACAACTGGGGTGAAGTTAGATCTTAAAACATTATTGACCAATCCAAATGCTTTAATGCTGATTCCTGTCTTAGTATTATTTTTACTTTTAGCAAAATTGCCGATTTTTTTAGTTTATGTACGAAATTTCAACAAGCGTAATAGTATTGCAGGTACCTTTTTAATTATGACTACAATTACGATTGTGCTTCCTACGTTGGAAGTTGCTCGTAAACTAAATGCAATTACTGAAACGCAATCAGATGCCTTTATTTTGGCAGCAGTTGTAGCATGTATTTTAGGACCTATCTTGTTTAATTCAATCTTCAAATTGACTAAGGAGGATAAAATTAAACAGCGAGTTGTTATGATGGGAACAAATGTTATGACAGTTCCAGTTGCTCAAGAACTGCATGATAATTGGTATGATGTTTTATTAGTAACTCATAAAAAAGAAAATTATGATACCTATAAGAGCAAGGTGGAAAATTTAAAGTTGATTAATGGACTAAGTGAAGAAGCTTTGGATAAGGCTGGAATCTTTAATTGTGATATTTTGGTTGCTGGATTTATTGAAGATGATTTAAATCGTAAGATTGCCCAGTTGGCCAAAGAACATGGTGTTCAACGTGTAATCGCTAGCCAAGAGAAACCAAAACCTGAAATAATTAAGAACTTAAAGAGTGAAAATATTGAAATATATAATGTCTTCAATGTTCAAACTTCGGTTTTGCGTGCATTAATTGAATCACCTTCAATTTTAAGAATTCTGACTGATACTAAGAATGGATTGTTCGAGGTAACGGTTAGAAATCATAAATACGCTGGTCAGAAATTAATGAACCTTGACTTTATTGAGCAAATGACGGTTAGCCGAATTTGGAGAAACAGTAAATGGTTAGTGCCGCATGGAAATACAATTATTGAAGTAGGTGACCATTTAATTTTCACAGCTAAAGGTGAAGATGCTGAACGAATTCGTGAAGAATTGGGTAGAAGAAATTAGATATTAAAAAATGGGGCAGGAATTTTTCCTGTCCCATTTTTGTTAACGTTGACTTTTAGCTTCCTGTAAAACAGCTAAAGTATTAAGACTATGAGTAAAAGCTTTATCTGCTACCATAAAATTATGTTGATCAATAATCTTGGTAAATTCAATAAATTCCGCGATCATTCGGTGAGAATACTTATTATGATTAATAACTTCAAGATCTTTTCCTCGCAACTGGATTCCAACCTTAGGCATTTCGTTAGGATGACCATAAATGATAAGTACGCCTTTTTCACCTTCTATTGTGCTGGCGTTAGGTGAAAAACTGTCTTTGGCCGCGATTGAGCTTGCTTGTTTATCAGAGTAGCTTAAGTGTAAGATGCCGGAAGTATCGATATTTTTCTGAATAGTAGAGAAGTATTTAACTGAATTTGGTTTTCCAAAAAGTTTAACGATGATATGAAGGTTATAGATGCCCAAATCCATTAATGCACCGCCGTCTTTTTTAGGATCAAAGGCAGGCTGAATATCACCCTCTAAGAATGCGTCGTAGCGACTTGAATACTGAGTATAGTTTAAGTTAACAACATGAATTGGTGCAATTTTAGCTAAGTTATCTTCAATAAATTTAAAATTTTCAAGATAGATGTTAGTTATTGCTTCAACAATAATGAGTTGGTTTTTATCAGCAATTTTCTTTAGTTCACGTGCTTCATCAATTGTGGCTACAAAGGGCTTTTCACAAATAACATTTTTACCAGCTTCAAGCGCTGCTTTAGCAATAGAAAAATGTAAACTGTTTGGAACGGCAACATACACTGTATCGACATTAGAGTCATTAAATAAATTGTTGTTGTCATCATATAAATTTGAAATATGATATTGCTTTTGTAATTCAAGCCCGATTTGATGGCTTCTTTTAGTAGTTGAAAGAGCAGTAAGATCAAGATGAGGGATTTGATTAGCTATTGATAAAAAATCGTGAACAATTTTTCCTGAGCCAATAATACCTAATTTCACAATAAAAAACTCCTTTATTTAAGCTTAAAATCTAATTTTTTAGCATTTTTAGTAACATAAGATGGAACCTTTAATTTATTAACTTGATTGATATCGTAAAGATGAAGTGTGAGTGTACCCTCTTTTTTGCTATGATAAGTAACTTTATAGTACATTTCAGTTAACTCTTTTTTACGGTTAACATTGATACGCAATTTGATACTTTTAACATTAGTTAATTGAGGGTTGCTTGTTGGGGCAACTGTAGTAGTATTTTGCATGCCTCTAATAACATCGCGATTATCGCCATTATAAGAAATGAGATATCCGTTAAAACCGTTAGCTTTAATCGTCATTGCTTTGAAGGCATCATCAGAAAATTGGCTAAAATCATGAGCGGTGTATAATTTTTTATAGTCTGAATAAACCTCGCTGAAGATTGCATTTTGCTTAATGTAATTCCATTGTTTGGTGCCGTCACGATGATATACATATTTATTGTTGGCCCATAATTCAGAATTAGTATCAGATTTAGGAATGCTTTTCATTGTAATATGGATAGTATTATTAGGACCAACAACATAATTTGAGTACAGCTTTGCTTTTGAGTTAGTAGTTTTAACGTCAACGCGTGCAGTTTCAATTTTTGTATTAGCTGCATCAGTTAAGGCATCTTTGGTGCTAGGTTTCTTAAATGCTATAACTGAACCCCAAATTACGATTATTAAAATAATAATGCCTAAAATTAAAGCGGCAATTTTGCCGCCTTGGTTGTTAGGAAAAATAATTCTTTTGTTTTTTGTTTTATTTTTCGCCATAGTTTATCTTTCTAAAATGATTATTTTTGATTTTGCTGTTGTTCTTCTTGGGCTTTCTTAATATCTTCAGCACTAATTGCATCTTTTTGAATGTTATCTGGAACTGCCAAGTCACTGTGCTGACCTAGTTGATCATAAGTTAGGTTCCAAGTGAAGTTATATTTTCCACCAGCAGTATATCGTGCTTTAAAAGTCATTGATTCAACTTTCTTAGTAGTTGGATCGATAAGATAAGTAACATTAAGATTTTGCAGTTGAGCTGATTTTACAAGACGAGCTACCTGCATGTTTTGAGAGCCAGGTGTGTTCATAGCATCAATAACTAGTGGGTTAACAGCATTCCAAAGTTTAGTATCAGTACCATCAAAGCTAACTACATAGTTGCCGTTCTTTTTTTGAACAGTTGCTTTATTAGCAAAAGCCTTATTGATAGACTTAAAGGTTGCTGGATCAAATCTTTCTTTTACTTGGTCAGCATCAAAGGTATCAGCATTGATTGAATTTTTAATCCAGTGACCTTTATTTTGTTCTAATAGAAGATACATATCTTTTTTCGTAAGCCACATTTGTTCAGTTTGAGACTTTTTCTTTTGAGTTAAAGTATAAGTAAGGTTAGTTACGTCGCCCTTATCCTTAAAAAGACCTTCTAATTTTGATTTTTGATTCATTTCATCCGAATTAAGAGATTGTGTGAAGTGACCGTTTGCAAAACTAATTTTGAAGTTAGCATTAATAAGTGAGCTTGCAGAAGGTTCTGGATTGGTTTTTGGCTTAGAATTCTTTTTTGAACAAGCTGTAGTTAAAGAAACAAGCACTATTCCTAGTAGCAATAAAAAGCTAAATTTTTTCTTCATAAAATTTATTCCCCCAATAAAAGTATACAATGTTTATTTTACTCTATTTTAAGTGCAAAAAAGTATTCTAAGAACTTAACTTTAGTGCTTTTTAAGGACATTTAAAATATTACGTAATTTACTTCCTCTGATCTGTAGATTACTTACTGGCTGCGTCACTTCAATACAGCCTATGTATTTTCCAGCTTCATTATGAAGACTATAAAAAGAAATATTAACTGGTTGATTGTCTTTGGTAATCATGATTGAAATGGTGCTACGACTCCCAGTATGCATTTGATTTAGAACTTCCTTAACATGCTTTTGACTGTGGCCGGGATGCACTTCAAAAACAGTTTTACCAATATCTTTTTCAGTTCGTTTGAAAAGCCGATGCTTATTCATTGACGACCAAACAACGCGATCATTTTCATCTAAAACATCCATTTCTTGCGGAATTGTTCTAAAGATAGCGTTTAATTGATCTAAGGATAAGTGACCACCTTGTAATTTGATGTCTTTCATATATGTACTTCCAATTCTTTAAATCTTAATATATTCAATGTTATTTTAACATTAATAAATAATTATTACTTTGGTGTTTGGAAATTGCGTATATATTTTTGTAGCAGCAAAATGAAAGCGGTATTCATAGCTTTAAGGTAGATATGGAGGATATCTTATGAAATTAAGTAAAAAACAAATGACTACTACGTTTATGACAGCTGTATTAGTGGTTATTGTAGGTGGCGGCTATTACTATGCTAGTCATTCAATCGCTAAACATTTGCCTAGTCACGTCTATGAATATACTTCAGTTTCTGGTAATCAAAATGCCTACATGACTTTTGTTGATAATGGAGATCAAGTAATTGTTACTCCAGATAAAGACACAGCTCTTAAAACAAGCAATAGTGCAAGTGATTTCCAAAAAATTTATAAAGAAAATGCTAAATCTGGTAAGTGGAATTATGAAGCTCAAGGAAACAAGTTAACGATCTCTAAGCTTCAAGATAATAAAGTCTCATTATGGCAATATAATGATATGTTAGTCTAGGTTAAAAAGATGCACTCAAGAAGCTTTACTTATCAAATTGCTAATGCTGGACAAGACGTTGATAAGAAAGCGACTACCTTTGAACAAATTCGCTAAGAATAAGGGAAATTTGTGGGATTTCCTATGAAAATTCTGAATAAGCGTGTAAAATAGTTAATGAAACATTGAATTTTAAAGGAGATACAGTTCATGTCGAAATTAGTTTTAATTCGTCACGGTCAAAGTGAATGGAACCTTTCCAACCAATTTACTGGTTGGGTTGATGTAAACCTTTCAGAAAAAGGTGTTGAAGAAGCTAAAAAAGCTGGTCGTTTAATCAAGGAACACGGTCTTGAATTTGATCAAGCTTACACTTCATTATTAACTCGTGCTATCAAGACTTTGCACTACGCACTTGAAGAAAGTGACCAACTTTGGATTCCAGAAACTAAGACTTGGAGATTAAACGAACGTCATTACGGTGCTCTTCAAGGTTTAAACAAGAAGGCCACTGCTGAAAAATACGGTGACGAACAAGTTCACATTTGGCGTCGTTCATACGATGTTTTACCACCAGCTATTGATGATGATAACGAATTTAGTCAAGCACATGACCGTCGTTACGCAAACTTGGATCCACATATCGTTCCTAAGGCAGAAAACTTACACGTTACTTTAGACCGTGTAATGCCATTCTGGGAAGATCACATTGCTCCAGATTTACTTGACGGCAAGAACGTTATTATTGCTGCTCACGGTAATTCACTACGTGCTTTAACTAAGTACATTGAAAACATCTCTGATGATGACATCATGGACTTAGAAATGAAGACTGGTGAACCAGTTGTTTACACATTTGACGATAAGTTAGATGTTGTTAACAAAGAAAAGCTTGACGACTAATTTCTAGTTATTAAGTATTAAAGCTCTGACGAAAGTCAGAGCTTTTTTTGTAAATCAAAAAAGACCTTCCAAGGGGAAGGTCTTTAAGTGTGACTAATTATGTTTGTATATTTAAGTTTTGATTTAACTAAGGTCTAGTTTTATAATTTTACCAACTAGCCTTGCGCACTCCAGGAAGTTGCCCCTTGTGTGCTAATTCTTTGAAGCGTAAGCGTGACATTCCGAACTTACGCATATAACCATGTGGTCTACCATCATGTAAATCACGGTTGTGGTAATGGGTCGGATGAGCATCAAGCGGTAATTTAGCTAATGCTTCTACGTTGCCAGCTTCTTTTAATTCATAGTATTTTTTGATTAATTCACGCTGCTTAGCAGCCTTAACAATTTTTGATTTTTTTGCCATATATCTTTCCTTTCGAATATAAAATAAGACAATTAAAATATAAAAATAAGTATTAACGAATTTGAGCTAACTTAAAGTAAGTATATTGTATTAAATTATTAATAATTTGTCAAAAAGAAAGTATTTTTAAAAAAATTAGTTTAAAATAAGTGATGATTGATTAAAGAAGGGAAAAGAAGCCGTGGGTATTTTTAAAAGAATACTTCATAATGAAGACTTGCGACAGCTAATAATTTATGTATTAATTGGTGTATTAGGATTAGGGGTTGATTTTGGAATTTTTGCCATTCTGACTCACTTTAAGATGCAAGTCGAAGTAGCTAATTTTATTTCATCATCTTGTGGGTTAATCAACAACTTTTTCTGGAATAGTTTTCTTAACTTTAAGGTTCACGATAAATTGCTTGTAAGATTTATTTCTTACTATTTAGTTGGACAGATTACAACTTTATTTACAACAGTCTGCCTATTTATTTTTGTAACTAAGCTTGGTTATAATCAATTGATTGTAAAGGCAGTCTCTACATTTATCGCTACCTTGATTCAATTTGTAATTAATAAATTACTAACATTTAGAAAAATAAAAACTACTAAATCAAAAGTAGACGTTAGAAAGTAAGAAGAAAGCCTGTTAAAGTATGAAAAAATTATCAATTATAGTTCCTTGTTATAACGAAGAGGAATCTGTACCACTTTTTTATCCAGCAGTGAATAAAGTAATGGATACAATTCCAGACTTGGAACCAGAATATTGGTTCATTAACGATGGATCAAAGGATAATACTCTAAAAGAAATTAAAGAACTACGCAAGAAGGATCCGGAGCATGTTCACTTTGTTTCTTTTTCAAGAAATTTTGGTAAGGAATCTGCTCTTTATGCTGGTCTTCAAGCAGCTACTGGAGATTACATAGTTGTAATGGATGTTGATTTACAAGATCCACCTAAGTTTTTACCACAAATGTATGATTTGATTAAGACAGGCGAATATGACTGTATCGGAACACGTCGTGTAGATCGTACAGGAGAAGCTAAATTTAAGTCGTTCCTGAGTGATATGTTCTATAAGGTAGTTAATAAGATCTCCGATACAGAAATCGTTCCTGGCGCTCGTGACTATCGGATGATGACTCGTCAAATGGTAAATGCTGTTTTAGATATGCCTGAATACAACCGATTTTCAAAAGGAATTTTCTCTTGGGTTGGTTTTAAGACCAAGTATTTAGATTACCACAATGTTGAACGTGTAGCTGGTGAAAGTGATTGGAATACTTGGAAGTTATTTAAATATGCAATGGATGGGATTGCAGACTTTTCACAAGCTCCGCTTAACTTAGCTGTTTGGATTGGTACAGGATCGTTTGTTTTATCAATTATTGGCTTAATAGTTGTGATTATACGCAGAATACTTTACCCAGGCTCAAGTATTTTTGGTTGGGCTTCGATGGTATGCGTAATTCTTCTGCTTGGTGGTTTACAATTACTCTGCATTGGTATTTTAGGTAAGTATATCGGCCGAGTATATATTCAAGTAAAGAATCGGCCAATCTATATTATTAAAGAGAAAAAATAAAATAGATCAAAAAATACCGAGATTCAATTACGAATCTCGGTATTTTTATATGGCTAAAATTTTTAAATGAGGATTAATTGTTTCTGTCTGCTTTAATTGTAAGACTTAATAAAAAGCCGATAACGATTAAGATTAAAGTAAAGTAGAAGCCGTAGTGAGCACCGTTAGTAAAACGCACTGCGCTCACCCCTCTTTTTACTCATTCGTTGACCCATGGCTAATAAAATAGTTGCAATCGCAGTTGCAACGGCACCAACGATTTGTTGCAAAGTGTTAATGATAGTTGAGCTGTCGGCAGAAGCTGGACCTTGAATAACATTCAAAGCGTAAGTTTGTGATGGTGACATTGCTAAAGGACAACCAATCATTAGAATAATTTGAGACAAAATAATGTACCAAACGGGAGCAGATGGAGTAGCTAAGGCTAACATTAAAGCCCCAATAAAAGCAATGATAAAACTTAGAACTGCTGGTCTTTTAGCACATTGACTATCATAAATTCTACCAGCTAAAGCAGAAGTGATTGCATTAATAAGTCCACCAGTAGGCATAATAATTCCTGTTAAGGCTACTGCCAATGAAAGACCTTTTTGAATAAATTGTGGTAATAGATATATCGCAGATAAAATGATCCCAAAGTCAACTATTACCAAAAGTGCGCCAGTTCTAAATTGGGTAATTGAAAAGATTTTTAGATTTAAAACTGGATTTTTCAAATTAAGTTGACGATGAACATAAAATACAAGTACGACAATAGCCAAAACAAATAGCACAATAACAAGTGGTGAAGTTAAACCGATGTCAGAAGCAAGACTAACACTAGCAACTAAACTGGCAAAACCTATAACTGATTCAATAATTGAAAGGTAGTCAATATGTGGTCTAGTAATCTTAGTAGTATTTTTTAATGAAGTAAAAGCAAAAATAAGTGCAACTACTAGGAATGGAACAAACATCCAAAAAATCCAGTTCCAAGATAATTAACATATAACCAGTAACTAGCCACTGAATAGTACCTGTACCTACATGAAAAGCGGTTATTAATTGTGGTAGAACAATGTTTAATGTATTTCTTCCAAAAAAATATTCCTCCTTAAGTAAATAGTGAAAAATTGCATCATTGATCATACTAACAGAAAAAAATTTTTTCTCGTAAGTAATTTTTTGAAGATTCAAAAATAGAAAAGTGGGATAATTTGAACAAGGGAGAAGTTATATGAAAAAAATTAGTCAAAATACATGGATAAAAATTGCTTTATCCATTTTAGGAATTTTAGATGCACTTTTGGTCTATCTGCCTAATTATGCAGCTGTTGATCAAGGACTTAAGGGAAGATGTGCCATCTTTTTTATTATTGCTGTAGTCTTACTTTGGTTACCAATGGAGTTGAAAAGTAGTATTTTTGCTTTGAATTTCTATTATGAATTAGGATTGATTTTAATTATTATCTTTTTGATGACTAATCAAATGGCAATGAAATTTACTATTGGTCTAGTTCTTGCTTTACTACTTTTAACTTGGATTGGAATGGTGATTTTTAAAAATAATCTGGTAATGAAATATAAAGATAGGGAACTATTGATTATCAGATTAGTAATGATGCTTGTTTTAGCATATTTAGCCTATATTAGTGGCTTTGCTGCTTTGATGGGAGCAGAGATCTTTACCGTGCAAGGACAGACTTGGCTATTGGTTTTAGGCTTTTTACTGTGTGTATATTATCTTGTTTTAGCCGGTAGTATTTGGCAGCCATGGTTTAGAAGATGGACTTCATGGATTATGGTTTTAGTAGCAATTGTCCTCCATATGGTCTTTGCTAGTGCAACATCATTGAATATTATTTTTCTACCTTTAATTGGTGAAGTTATTCTGTTAATTTTAGTTTGGCGAAGTAATCGAATTTTAATGACAAAGAAAAGGATTTCATAATTAGCTCTTGTCAGATTGTATCGATCCTTGATAGAATTAATTGTTTAAAAGTTTAGGAGAGATACAAAATTATGAAATATGTTTATTTGTTTTTACCAGCAATTGGCTGGGGACTTATGCCTCTAGTTATTGCTAGTGTGAAGAATAGTACAGTTTATAATCAGATTGTCGGTACTGTTGCAGCTTCATTTATTTTTGGAGCAATTGTAATGGCAATTATGCATCCGGCAATGAGTTGGTCCCTATTTCTGCTTTCTGCATTAGGAGGCGCTTGCTGGGTAATTGGTCAAGTTGGTCAATATATTTCTTATGAAAGAATTGGTGTTTCTGAAACTATGCCAATTTCAACCGGTTTGCAGTTAATTGGTGTGCCTCTTGTCGGTGTGCTCGCTTTTGGTGAATGGAGCAGTCCACAAGCTAAGCTATATGGTTTTATTGGAATTCTTGTTTTGATCGTTGGAGTTGTTTTGACTTCATTGACTGATCGCGGAACAAGCGAAGGAAACAAGTCTAACCAAGTAAGTACTATTATTTTGCTTGTACTTACTTCGCTTGGATACATTACTTCAAGCTCTATTCCAAAGGCTTTACATGGAAGCAGTATTTCAATCTTCTTTGGTCAAACCCTTGGTATGTTAGTAGCCGTATTTATTTATACATTAGTTACTAAGAATTTACATGTTTGGAAAGAAAAATCTACAGTTCAAAGTGGTGGAGCAGGTATTCTTTATGCAATTGCTGCACTAGCTTATATTCTTTCTGTTCAAGATAACGGAGTTAACATGGCTTTCGTTATTTCACAACTTTGTGTAGTGATTTCTACTTTAGGTGGCTTGATTTTCTTACACGAAAAGAAAACTCGCAACGGCTTGATTTTTACCATTGCAGGCCTAATTTTAATTATTGGCGGTGCAATGTTAACTACATTATTCTAAGGAATAAAAAAGGCATCCCACGTCTGGGATGCCCTTTTTTTGTATCAACTTGTCCTAATTCTTAAATCATTTTTAGTATTAGAACACTTTTAATTGTATTAGAACCAAATTAAAAGTCAAGTTAAATATAATCATGTGCTATAAAGAATTTCTCAAGTTATATAACAAATAAAGAAATAATAAATTCAATAATAAACTATATATTATCGCTTACAGTTGACATATTGAGTATGGCGTGATATTTTCAAAATGGGATTGGTCGAAATTGTTTAGGAGGACAATGGATGCTAGCAATTGAAAACAACCAGTTAAAGGTTGAAATTAATGAGATCGGTGCTCAACTTACTCATGTAGTTGATAAGACTACTAATGCCGACTATATTTGGAATGGGAGCGAATGGGAAAAACATGCTCCAATTCTTTTTCCGGCAATCGGAAAATCAAATGACGATAAGTATATTTTAAATGGAAAAATATATGAAATGAAGCAACATGGCTTTGCTCGTGATTATCCATGGACAGTAGTTGACAAGGGAGACGATCGAGTAAGTCTGACTTTAACTGAAAATGAAGAGACTCTAGCTGTTTATCCATTTCATTTTAGTTTAATGGTTACCTATACGTTAGAAGCTAATCAATTAAAGATAGAATTTTTAGTTAAAAATAATTCAGAAGAAACGATGCCATTTGGACTTGGTTTTCACCCAGGCTTTAATGTGCCAATAGCTGGAGATGAATTGGAATTTTCAGACTATGAGTTAACTTTAAGTCCAGAAGTGACAGAATTAACTCAGTTTCAAATTGATCCAATTCCATTTAGAAATGGGAAGGTTATTCCAGTACCTAATGCACAAAAGGGAACTTTGCCACTATCGTATGCGGAATTTGATAATGGGTTGATCATTATTAATAATCCAGGTTTAACTAGTGTTGAGTTAAGTAGTGCAAAATCAGAACATAAAATTTCTTTAACGTTGGAAGATTTTCCATATATAGCGCTATGGACCATGACTGATCCAGAAGCTAAGTTTTTATGCATGGGGCCGTTTGCTGGTTTACCTGATATCAAGAGTGATGAATTGACAGATTGGATGAAAAAAGAGGGGAATAATCCCTTAGCACCAAATGAAAGTTCTCACTTCTCAACTACAATTACTTTAGAATAAATATTAAAGAGGAAAGCAATTTAAGTTTTCCTCTTTTTTACTAATTAGTTAAGATTTGGCATAATAGACTTTTAAGAGTGTAATTTTGCTATAATATCCTTGTTTTAAGAAAGTTTGAGAAAGAATATTATGGATAAAAAGCCCAAAGAACCGGTTCTCTCAAGAATTGAGATGAACAAGGAAAAACATAATAAGAAAAAGCCAATCTATATCATTGTTACAGTTATTTTAGTGATAGTTTTAGGATTTGGAGTTTACGCAGGTTCAGTATATCTTAAGGCTAAAAATGCGTTTGATAAAACTTATGATCCCAAAACAGCTGTAAAACAAGATAGCTTTTCTGGTAAAGAGCCATTCAACATTCTCTTATTAGGAACTGATACAGGAGCCTTTGGCAGAAAAGAAGTTCGTGGTAATTCTGATACGATGATCTTAATGACTGTTAATCCAGCCAAGAAGAAATTATCTTTAATGTCTATTCCGCGTGATACAATGGCGCGTATGATTGGAACTGAAAACTTTAGTGTTCATAAAATTAATGCCGCTTATAATATTGGTGGTGCGAAGATGGCGATGAATACTACCAGTAAAGTTCTTAATGTGCCGATTAAATATTATATTTCAATGAATATGGGCGGAATGAGAAAGATTGTTGATGGTGTAGGTGGCGTTACAGTTACTCCGCCATTAACTTTTACTTACGATGGCTATATTTTTACTAAAGGAAAAACAGTCCATTTAAATGGTAGTCAAGCATTGGCTTACTCGAGAATGCGTTATGATGATCCTCGAGGAGATTATGGTAGACAGTTGCGTCAGCGTGAAGTTATCATGTCTGTTTTAGATCATGCAATGTCAGTTAATACTCTAAAGAATTTAAATTCAATTTTAAGTTCTCTTTCTACTAGTTTAAGAACTAATTTAACCTTTAATTCATTAGTTAAAATTGGAAAGAACTACCGTAGTTCAGCAAAGAATATGTCTAGTGATTACATGCATGGTGTAGGAGCCATGATTGGAGACGCTTCATATCAGGTTATGTCTGATCGTGAGTTGCAAAGAGTTTCCAATATTGTACGAAATGATCTTGGCTTAGATTCAATGGATATTGATAATAATGAAACTTATCAAAATTCAATGAATTCTCAATTTGATTGGACTACTGGTAGTTCTAATCAGGTATACTACATATATGATCCTTACACAGATGAATTATGGAACGGAGATCGTGCTTATTAATGAATGAATTAATTTCACTAGTAATAGGATATTTCCTCGGAAATATCCTTTTTGCTATGATTGTTACAAAAATATTTTTACATAAAGATCCAACAAAATATGGCTCAGGAAATCCTGGAACTGCCAATGTGGGAGCAGTCTTTGGTAAAAAATGGGGCATTTTAACTTGTATTGGAGACTTAGCAAAGACTTTAGTAGCTTTATTAATTGTTTATTTTATTTATCATGGTAATCGCTTGGATTTATCTTTTGCCGGTTTAGGGGTGGTTTTAGGCCATTCTTTTCCATTTTGGAATCACTTTAAAGGTGGAAAGGGAGTAGCTGTAACTGCTTTATGGATTGTGTTCTTTGATTGGAGAGCAGGACTAATTGCGCTATTAATTGGCTTGTTTTTAGTCATTATTATGAAGAATCTTACAATTCCACCATTAGTATATATGCTTGGATTCAGTATTTTTACTTGGGTTAATTTTGGTTGGAAACAAGGACTAATATTTTTAATTGCTACATTAATTATGATCTTCCAATTCCGAAAAGATATTGTTGATTTCTTCACTGGCCATGGAAAACGCGTAGATGTATTAGTAACAATCAAGAAAAAGTTAGGGATATACAAATGAAGTCAACGTTAAGAAAAACAATCCAGTGGATTTTGCTCATTGGTTTGTTGCTGGGAGTACTAATTCAAACTTTGGGATTCTGGAACTATAATCCAACTGAAGTTTCTACTAAGACACGGATTGGCATGGTTATTAGCATAGTTCAACTTATTGTGATGGTTTGGTATGGGATGAGCTATGGTAATAAAGAATACACATTTAAGGAAGCAGTTAAGAACTGGCTGGAAGGTGTAATTACTCTTATTATTTTCTATCTTGTTTTTGTTATTTCTTTACCACAGTTTTTCTCTGCTTGGAATTTATGGGGTATCTTTTTTCCAGTTTTAACAAGTACATCGGCTTTATTTAGTGGAATTATCATTTCACTTTTCTTTCAACCCTTTATCTTTAGATTGCAAGAAAAGTTAAATGCTAAGCAGAATGTGTTGTTATTAACTACCATTACACTTTTAATTTTTACTTTAAGCGCTGGAAACTCGCTTTTAACTAGCTATAGTATTTTTGGCTTATACTTAGTTTTACCCTTTGCTTGGGGAATGCTTATTAGTAAAGTGAAAATTAGTAGTAAATGTCTCTTGGGCTTAACTGTTTTAAGTGTCATATTACTTCCGGTGATTTATTATGCAACGATCGCTTTAATGCCAGTTCAAACACCACAAGCAGTTTTATTTACGCAAATGAATATGGCCTGGAATACAAGCATGCTTATGAGTCCTTCATCTCCATTATTGTTTGTAATTGTAATTACAGGTGCATTACTTTTTAGAAGATGGATGTCGGAAATTTCACATCAAACTATTTCAATTTTGATTCCAGCAATCATTTTTGGAACAACTGCGTATGGAATGACTTTGTGGAAGGAAAAATTACAACTTGTTTTAGCTCCTGTTAGTAAAAAAGTTACGATCTTATTGATCCTGGCTTTATTAGTAGCAAGCTTCATTATTAATTTTGTTTTTAATAACTTTGTTCTTTCAAATAAGCATGTTCAACGATTTTTAAATAAGTTTATTGGTAGAAATTTAAAAGATAGTCTTAATCTTTTACAAGAAGGCATTAATTTTATTAAAAGACATCTGCATATAATATGTCTTTTTGCTTATTTCATGGTTGTAACTATCATTGGTTTCTTTACCTTTAAGAGTAATTTAAATGTCACTTTAGTCTATATCTTTACCAATAGATTAGGAACAGTTGTTTTATCAAGCATTTTTCTATTGGCAATTTTTGAAATATTTTATGTAATTACAACTCGTTTTTGGGTAGCAGCAAGCATTCCAACTATTCTTGGTTTGGGAATTGCTATTGGTAATGGTATTAAGATGAATTTAAGAGAAGAGCCAATTTACCCAACTGAAATTAGTGAAATTGTTAATTGGAAAACTTTAATTCCTATGATGGGAGTTAAAAATCTGATCTATATTTTAGTAGGATTCGCACTTTTAATTGTTGTAATTATATTTTTAGAAAAAAAGTATCCAATTAATCTTAAACGTAAAAAGATAAGCTGGATAAAGGTAATCATTAGCTTGTTAATCTTGATTACACCGTTATGGTTTAATGATGAAAATTCACCGATTTATTATATTTCTAAGGGATTTGATAATAATCCTAACTTTAGAAATCCACCGGATAGTACAGGAGCTAATGGCTCAATTCTGACCTTCTTGGACTTTATTAAAGTGCCGATTATGGATAGACCAGCTAATTATTCAGAAAGCGCAGTTAAACAAGTCGTTCAAAAGTATAAGCGTGAATCAACAACTATTAATAAAACAAGAAAAAACAAATTAAGTGATCAAACAATTGTTTTTAATCTTAGTGAAAGTTTTGTAGATCCAAAGGAATTTCCAACTGTTAAAATTTCTAATAGTGTTCGTGATCCTATGAAGTATATCCGTAAGCTCATGACAACAACCACTGCTGGCCATATGCTTAGTGCTGGCTATGGGGGTGGAACAGGAAATATGGAATATGAATCTTTAACTGGATTTAATATGGGCACTTTTTCTACTGCTGTCACGCCATATACACAAATAACTTCTCGTTATAATTTCTATCCAACAATTGGAATGAACTTTAAGTATAGCAGTGCTCTTCATCCATTTAATGGGACGTTTTATGGGCGAATTGATAATTATCGTCGGTTTAGATTTAATAAATTTGCCTACCTAGGATCTAAATATAAGATTTATGATCAAAAAACTATTGGCTCTAACCCATACTTATCCGATGAAACTGCTTATCAAAATGGAATACGCCAGATTAAGAGTCAAAAAGATGGTCAATTTATTAACCTAATCTCAATGCAGAACCATATGCCATATGGCGACTATTATTCATCAAATGAGTATCAAGATAATGTGAGTGGATCTTTGATTGCTGATGAAAATACAAAGAACAGTTTTGCTTCTTATACTAAAGGAGTGGAATATACTGATAAAGCAGTAAAGAAGTTTATTAAGCAAATTGATGAGATTGATAAACCAATTACACTTGTCTTTTATGGTGATCATTACCCAGCGATAATTGATCAGTCTCAATTAGCTAAATATCCTGTAAAACTTCATGCTACGACTTACTTTATTTATTCAAATAAATATGCTCGTGAACATGGAGCAAAGAGTAAGATTAAGCCTGATAAATATATTTCAACTAGTTCATTTATTCCGATGGCACTAGATCAAACTAATTCTAAAGTCACGGCATACCAGGCCTTACTTACCCGCATCTATAAAGAGTTACCCGCAATAACTATTAATTATAGTGGTGAGGATGGTTTTGAATTAGTTGACCAAAATGGTAAGAAAGTTTCTGAAAATAAGTTGACTAAGAAGCAAAAAGAACTACTTAAAGACTATCAGTTAATTCAATATGATATGTCCGCTGGTAAGGGATATAGCCTAGATATTAAAGGATTTTATAAATAATAGTTGACTAAAATGTTATTCTCCCTTATTATCGTAGGTAAATGAGAGTAGCTACTTAATTCAGTGTTCAGAGAACTAGCGGTTAGTGTGAGCTAGGCAGGTTAAGCAGGCGAAGTACGGATGGGGTAGTTTCCTTATCAACTGAACTTAAGGCGCGTTAAGCGCAAACGTGGGTGGTACCACGGCTAATGAAGTAATTTAGTCGTCCCTAGATTTCGAGAGAAATTTAGGGACGTTTTTTGTTAGGAGAAAAAATTATGGCAAAATTTGACATTTTAGAAGATTTAAAATGGCGCGGTGCTATTAATCAAGAAACTGATGAAGAAGGCTTGCGTAAATACTTAGCAGAGCACGATGATTTAGCTCTTTACTGCGGAACTGATCCAACTGGAGATTCACTTCATATTGGGCACTTGATTCCATTTATGATTTTAAAAAGATTTCAAATGGCTGGTTATCATCCCGTAATTTTAATTGGTGGGGGCACTGGTTCAATTGGTGATCCGTCTGGTAGAAAGACTGAACGTGTTCTTCAAACTGCTGAGCAAGTTAAACACAATGAAGAGAAATTGACTGTTCAAATGAAGAAGCTATTTGGTACTGAAAACTTTGAAATTAAAAATAATGCAGAGTGGCTTGGTAAACTTAACTTAATTGATTTCTTGCGTGATTATGGTAAGTTTTTCCAAGTTAACAACATGATTAATAAGGATGTTGTTGCTAGTCGTTTGGAAAATGGTATTTCATTCACTGAATTTACTTACCAAATTTTACAAGCTATTGACTTCTATCACTTAAACAAAGACAATGGTGTTCAACTTCAAATTGGTGGTTCTGATCAATGGGGCAATATTACTGCTGGTATTGATTTGATTCACAAGCTTGAAGGTCAAGATCGTCCAGCATTTGGTTTAACCATTCCATTGATGCTTAAAGCTGATGGTACTAAGTTTGGTAAATCTGCTGGTGGTGCTGTATGGCTTGATCCTGAAAAGACGAGTCCTTACGAATTCTACCAATTCTGGATTAACCAAGACGATCGTGATGTTGTGAAATACCTTAAGTACTTTACTTTCTTATCTCGTGAAGAAATCGAAGACTTGGCTGAAAAGACTGAAAAAGAACCTTGGAAGCGAGCAGCTCAAAAGAGATTAGCTGAAGAAGTAACTAAGTTTGTTCATGGCGAAGAAGGCTTGAAAGAAGCTCAAATGATTACTGAAGCCCTATTCTCAGGTAACGTTAAGAGCTTGTCTGTGCCTCAAATTGAACAAGCTTTGAAGAACGCTCCAAGTGCTGAAGCAACCCACGAAGCTAAGAATATCGTTGAATTTTTGGTTGAAACTAAGATTGAACCATCTAAGCGTCAAGCACGTGAAGATGTTAAGAACGGCGCTATTTACGTAAATGGTGAACGTCAAAATGATATTGACTTCATTATTGAACCTGATAATGATTTTGATGGTAAGTACGTAATTATCCGTAAAGGTAAGAGAAAGTACACTTTGGTTAAAATTAAATAGTTATTAAAAAGAGAAGACGAGGAGCGCTGGAGGCACTCCTCGTCTTTTTTGTTATAATTAGATGTGGATTAAAATGGTTTGCCGTTTTAGCTCAGGAGGTAGAGCACCGCCGTGGTAAGGAGGAGGTCCCCAGTTCAAATCTGGGAAACGGCTTAGTTATTGAAAATAAAGCTTTGGACAGCCAAAAAGTAAATGATACATTAAGGGATGGTCAAAACGACTGTCCCTTTTTATAATGGAAATAAAACATTGTAATTTATGAAAGAAGAATTAATATGGCACATGAACTTACACTAGATGAAATTGCAAAATTTCAACAAGATTATCAACAAAATAAGCAAAATAAAATTGCAGAGTTAGCTGTTGTGAATAACGGTGTGCAAAAGGCAAGTTTCAATAGTGAAGGAATTCGTGATTTAAATCGCACTTTCTCAATTGAAATCCCCACTGATAATGTGACTGATCAAAAACAATCAGGTCGTTGCTGGCTATTTGCTGCGTTAAATGTATTACGTCACAAGTTTGCTAAGCAATATCATGCAAAGAACTTTACTTTTTCACAAAGCTACCTCTTCTTCTGGGATCGAATTGAAAGAGCAAATATTTTCTTCAATCATATCTTAGAAACTGCGGATAAACCTGTGGATGATCGAACTGTGCATTTTTACTTGCAAGCACCAGATACTGATGGTGGGCAATGGCATATGGCTATTTCTTTGATTAGAAAGTATGGTTTGGTGCCAACTTATGCACAAGATGAGAGTTTTACCGCAAATAATACAGCAGCATTTAACCAAGCCTTGAACATGAAATTACGTGAAGATGGTTTGATCTTACGTAAACTAGCACAAGAAGGCAAAAGTGATGAAATTGAACAAAAACGTCAAGCATTTTTAAGTGAAGTTTACCGCATGGCTGTGATCGCCTTTGGACAACCTGTGCAAAAGTTTGATTTAGAATTTAAAGATGATGATGGAAAGTACAAGTTAGATCAAAATCTTAGTCCGTTAGACTTTTTCCACAATTATTTTGAAGATGATTTGGATGATTATGTTGTCCTCTTTAACGCGCCAGACCATGAATATGACAAACTTTATGCATTTCCATTTGAGGATAATGTTGAAGGCGGAAGTCCAATTAGATTTTTGAATACGAAGATTGAAAACCTTAAGGAAGCCGCAATTAAGCAACTAAAAGATGGGGAAACAATCTGGTTTGGTTGTGATGTTGGTAAGCAAAGTGATCGCCAAAAGGGAATTTTAGCTGCTGATTTATATGAAACAGATACTATTTTTAATATTGAAACTAATTTAAGTAAGAAAGAGCGTCTTGAAACTGGGGCTAGTGGCTCTACTCATGCGATGACTTTTGTTGGTGTAGATGTTGTGGATAATCAGCCACGTCAATGGAAAGTTGAAAACTCTTGGGGAACCAAAGTTGGTGAAAAAGGTTACTTTGTAATGGATGACAAGTGGTTTGATGAATACCTCTTTAAGGTAGTAGTTAAGAAGCAATACCTATCAGAGAAACTAGTGAAAATTGCTGAAGGCGAAGCAACTCCTGTTCCTTGCTGGGATTCAATGGCTTAATTAAATTATAAATTATGTACAGAATACTAATAATTACTGCTTAGCTGATAATTATTAGTATTTTTTTGTATATAAGTATTTGTTTACAAAATTTAATTTATATAAATATAATTTTAATTTTTTACTAAAAATATCTTTACTTTCTTATTTAAATAGTGTTTAATAAAGTTCATCTTAATTTAATGTATTTTATTTTTTGGAGGGGACAATATGAAAGTTAAGAAGATATTTGCGGCTGTTTCTACGGCTGCCCTTGCCGCTGTTGCCCTAACTGCTTGTGGTAAGAAAGATAATAGCTCTTCAGGTGACCAAGCATTAACTTGGATGGAAAAAACTGAACTTCAAACTATGGATATTTCTAAAGCCACAGATGAAACGAGTTTTAATCAATTAAATAATGTTTATGAAGGTCTTTATCGTTTAGGAAAGAATTCAAAAGTTGAAAATGCTTTAGCAACTAAGACTGTTGAAAGTAAAGACGGAAAGAATTGGACTTTCACTTTACGTAAAGGTGCAAAATGGTCAAATGGTGATCCTGTAACTGCGAAAGATTTTGTTTATTCTTGGCAAAGAACAGTTGATCCAAAGACTGGTTCTCAATATACTTCTCTATTTTCTGGAATTGAAAATGCTGACGAAATTACTAAAGGAAAGAAGTCTCCAAGTACTTTAGGTATTAAAGCAGTAGGAGATTACAAATTAGAAGTTAAATTGGAACACCGTATTCCATACTTTAAGTTGTTAATGGGATTCCCACTATTCTTCCCTCAAAATCAAAAGACTGTTGAAAAGTCTGGTAGCAATTACGGAACTGCTTCTAAGTATCAAGTTTATAATGGTCCCTTTGTTCAAAAAGGCTGGACTGGTTCTAACTTGAAGTGGGAGTTAGTTAAGAATGATTCGTACTGGGACAAGAAGGATGTTAAGCTTAAGAGTATTGATTACTCAATTCAGAAGACACCTACTACTGCTTACAACCTATATCAATCCGGTAAGTTAGATGCAGCTGTTTTAGATGCACAAGGCACTAAGCAATTAAAGAATCAAACTGGTTACACTATTCGAAAGAAAGCAAGTACTCAATACTTAAGCTACAATATGGCTAAGAGACCAGAATTTAAGAATGCTAAGTTACGCCAAGCTATTTCAATGGCTGTTGATCGTCCAGCTTTAGCAAATGCATTAGGTGGAGCTAACCAAGTAGCTAAGACTTTAACTGCACCAGGTATTGTAGACATTAAAGGAAAAGACTATGTTGACTACGTAGAAACTCCTAAGTCAGAAGCTTACATGAAACATGATGCTAAGAAGGCACGTGAATTATATAAAGAAGCCCTTAAGGAACTTGGAAAGACTAGTTTAACTTTCAACTTGCTTGGCTACGATGACGATGCAAGTAAGAAAGCAACAGAAACTCTTCAAAGTCAATTAGAAGATACATTGAAAGATGTAAATGTTCACGTTCAAAACATTCCTAAGAAGACTGCAATCGACAGAATGGTATCTGGCAACTTTGATGTTTCCTTCTCTGGATGGAGTGGTGACTTCGCAGACCCAATTACTTTCTTAGATCTTCTAACACCTGATAACGCAATGAACTTTGGTAAGTGGGACAATGAAAAATACAACAGCTTACTTGCTGATTCTAAGACTACTGGTGATGTAAACAAGAGAAATCATGACTTAGAAGATGCAGAAAAGATCTTACTTGAAGAACAAGGTGTAAGTCCATTATTCCACCAACAAGAAGCATGGATGGTAAAACCATCAGTTAAGGGAGTTATTTACAATGGTGCTGGTGCATCATACAACTTTAAGCATGCTTATGTTGCAAAATAAGTAGTTAAATGAAAAATCGAAGATTATAAAATCTCCGATTTTTTTATTAAATACAATATTAAAAAGTATGAGTTAATGAAAGGCTAAATATGAGTAAATATATATTAAAACGTGTCTTTTATATGATCTTAACTTTGTTTATTGTGGCAACAGCAACTTTCTTCTTAATGAAAGCTATGCCGGGGTCGCCTTATGCAAATGAAGCTAAAATGACACCAACTCAAATTAAAATTATGAACGAACAATATGGTTTAAATAAGCCCGTCTTTGTTCAATATTTAATTTATTTGGGTGGAATGTTCAAGGGCGATTTCGGTACTTCTTTCCAATATGCTAATCAATCAGTAACTAGTTTGATCTTGCCACGGTTGGCTGTTTCTATGCAATTAGGTTTGCAAGCTATGGTGGTAGGAGTCGTATTTGGAGTTTTGTTAGGAACTTTAGCCGCTGTAAAACAAGGTACTTGGGTTGACTCTACTTCAACAGTTTTGGCAATTATCGGAAGATCAGTACCTAACTTTGTTTTAGCTGTTATCTTGCAATACTATATTGCTTTAAAATTAGGCTGGTTTTCAATTGCTGGTTGGGGTTCATTTTCACAATCTGTTTTGCCAACGATTGCTTTAGCGGTCGCTCCAATGGCTGAAACTGAACGATTTGTAAGAACTAGCATGGTCGATAATATGAATCAGGATTATGTGGAACTTGGACGTGCTAAGGGTTTGAGTCGAATGGAAGTTGTTCGAGGACATGTAATGCGTAATAGTATGATTCCAATTGTAACGTTGCTTGGTCCTTACACCGTAGCGTTGATGACTGGTTCAATGGTTATTGAAAATATTTTTAACATTCCTGGTATTGGTGAGCAATTCGTTAAGTCAATTTTAACTAACGATTATCCAACAATCATGGGTGTAACAATGATTTATTCAATTGGCTTGGTAGTAGTCTTATTAATTACTGATATTATCTACGGCTTAATTGATCCAAGAATTAGATTGCAAGGAAAGGAAGGATAGAGAATGAACGAAGAATTCAATGTAAGTCCTGAAGATTTTAAAAAATTACCTCCAGATGAAGCTCAAGATAATGAAAATATTGCAGGACCATCTTTATCCTTTGGTCAGAGTGTTTGGCTACAATTAAAAAAGAAAAAATCAGCAATTGTTTCAGCTGTAGTCATTATTTTAATGGTTCTTATAGCATTTGGTTCAACGCCATTTATTAATAATAAGACCTTGGTAAAGTCACACCCACAGTATGCAAACTTGCCAGCAAAAGTTCCTGGTATGAGCGCAATTAATGGCTTAAATGGAAAATTAAAGCAGGGAGATAAGTGGGTAAATGTATATGAACAAAATCATATCCCTAAAGATAAGTATTTCTTTGCTGGAACTGATTATTTAGGCAGACCCTTAGGTCAAAGAATCATTTATGGAACAAAAATTTCTTTAATTGTCGCTTTTGTTGCTGCTTTGTTTGACCTAACCATTGGAGTGTTGTATGGAATTGTTTCTGGTTGGAAAGGCGGAGGAGTAGATAATGGAATGCAGCGAATTATCGAAATTATTTCGTCAATTCCTAATTTAGTAATTGTTGTTTTGATGTTGGTTGTTTTAAAACCAGGAATGATGTCAATTATTTTAGCAATTGCCATTTCTTCTTGGACAACAATGGCTCGGCAAATTAGGGCGGAGACATTAACATTAAAGAATCAGGAATATGTTTTAGCTGCCCGTAACTTAGGACAGTCTTCTTGGAAGATTGCGTTAAAACACCTGGTTCCTAATCTTTCAAGTTTAATTATCATCCAAATGATGTACACAATTCCAACTGCTATTTTCTTTGAAGCATTTTTAAGTTTTATCGGTATTGGTATATCTGCTCCTCAAACTTCACTTGGAGTGTTGCTTAATGAAGGGCAAAAGAATTTTCAATTTTTGCCATATCAGATGTGGTTCCCAGCAATTGTGTTATGTGTTTTGATGATTGCCTTTAACTTGTTAGGTGATGGCTTAAGAGATGCATTAGATCCAAAGAGCAGAAGGTAAAAGAAATGACAGAAAAAGTTTTAGACGTAAAAAATTTAAAAATTGATTTCCATACATATGCTGGGGATGTAAAGGCTATTCGTAACGTTTCTTTTCATTTAAACAAGGGAGAAACATTAGCTATTGTAGGTGAATCAGGTTCCGGAAAGTCGGTAACTACACGAACAATAATTGGCTTATTAGCTAAAAACGCTGAAATAGTTGGTGGAGAGATTGATTTTCACGGTAAAAATTTATTGGCAACTAAAGAAAAGGATTGGCGCAAAATTCGGGGAAATGAAATATCGATGATTTTTCAGGATCCAATGACATCCTTAGATCCAACAATGAAGATCGGCCAGCAAATTGCTGAGCCTCTGATTAAACATAAGGGAGTCAGTAAAAAAGAAGCATGGAAAAAAGCTCTTGAAATGATGAAGGCTGTTGGAATTCCAGATGCAGAAAAAAGAATTAATCAATATCCCCATCAATTTTCAGGTGGTATGCGTCAAAGAATTGTGATTGCAATTGCCTTAATTTGTGAACCAGAAATTTTACTTGCTGATGAACCAACAACGGCTTTAGATGTAACAGTTCAAGCAGAAATTTTAGATTTAATGAAAGATTTGCAAAAAAAGATTGGTACATCAATTATTTTTATCACCCATGACTTAGGTGTAGTTGCTGGAATGGCAGATCGAGTAGCAGTAATGTATGCAGGGGAGATTTTAGAATATGGATCTGTTGATGATATTTTCTATAACCCACAACATCCTTATACATGGGGGCTAATCAATTCAATGCCAACTTTAGAAAGCGAAGAATTAGAATCAATTCCAGGAACTCCTCCTAACTTGCTAGATCCTCCTAAAGGAGATCCTTTTGCTCCACGTAACAAGTATGCGATGAAGATTGATGCCGAGAGAAAACCACCTTTCTTTAAGGTTTCTGAGACTCATTATGCTGCTACCTGGTTACTGCATCCGAATGCTCCTAAAGTTGTTCCTCCAGCAGAGATTAGACGTAGACAGAAAAAATTTGCAGAAATGAAAGAAAAATAATAGATAGGAAAAAGCGATGACAGAAAAGAAAAAGATTTTAGAAGTTAAAAACTTAAAGCAATACTTTAAAGTGGGTCGATCAACTGTCAAAGCTGTAGATGATGTCAGTTTTGATATCTATGAAGGTGAAACTTTTGGTTTAGTAGGGGAATCAGGATCAGGTAAGACTACTACTGGACGAAGTATTTTGCATCTTTATGAGCCTACTGACGGAGAAATAATTTTTGAAGGAAAAGATGTTAATAAATTAAAAGGCAAAAAGGAAAAATTGAAATTTCATCGTGATGCACAGATGATTTTTCAAGATCCATACGCATCCTTAAATCCTAGAATGACTGTTGAAGATATTATTGCAGAAGGTCTAGATATTCACCAGCAAATTAAAAATAAAGCTGATAGGGAAAAGCGTGTTATTGAATTATTAAACTTGGTAGGTTTAAGTAAAGAACATGCATCAAGATTTCCGCATGAATTCTCTGGTGGTCAACGTCAAAGAATTGGGATTGCCAGAGCTTTAGCAATTAATCCGAAGTTTATCGTAGCTGATGAACCGATTTCTGCACTAGATGTATCGATTCAGGCGCAGGTAGTTAATCTAATGAAAGAATTACAAGAAAAGAAAAAGTTAACCTACTTGTTCATTGCCCATGATCTTTCAATGGTTAAATTTATTTCTGATCGAATTGGAGTTATGCGGTTTGGAAAGTTGCTTGAAGTAGGAACAGCAGATGAAGTCTATAATCGTCCACTGCATGATTACACTAAGAGTTTAATTTCTGCCGTGCCTATTCCTGATCCAGAAGTTGAACGTAAAAGACAAAGAATACAATATGATGATTCAAAATTTGATCCTCGAAAGCCTCGTTCATTACATGAAATTGAACCGGGACATTTTGTAAGATGTGCTGATGATGAGGTAGACTACTATTTAAAAGCTGCAAAGAGTTACCTGTAAATTAAAGATCTATTGGATAAAATATCTGATAGATCTTTTTCTTGTGTCTGTTAGAATTAAAATATAGAAAAGAGGGTGCAAGATGGATATTGAATTAGTTAAGCAATTTACCAAAAAACAGTTAAAAGGAGAAAAAACAGGCCATGATTACTATCATGGACAAAGAGTAGCAAACTTAGCTACAAAAATGTATCTAAGCGATTATCCTGATGCACATGAAGATAGTAGAGTTGTTGCTATTATTCAGACAGGAAGTTATTTACATGATACGATTGATGAAAAGATTTGCGAGGATCCTAGTAAAGTAATCTCGGAAATTGAAGAGTTACTGCCAAAAATTGGATTTACTGAATTAGAAGCGCAGGATATTTTATTTACAATTCAACATATGTCTTTTTCAGCTAATATTGAGCACCACTATAAGCTGTCCTTGAGTGGACAATATGTACAAGATGCTGACCGAATTGAAAGCTTGGGTGCAATTGGAATTGCGCGGGCTTTTACGTATGGCGGAAAGCATGGTAATAAGATTTATGATCCAGAGATTAAACCGGAAAAATTAGTAAGTCATGATCAATATCGTAACCATGTGGAAACAACTATTAATCACTTCTACGAGAAATTATTTGATTTAGAAGGATTGATGAATACTCCAGCTGCTAAGAAAGAAGCACATCGAAGAACTGAATATATGCGTGAGTTTGTTCAAGAATTTATGGATGAATGGAATGTATAGCTGAAGAAAAAAGAGATTTGTATCAACAATAGGTACAAATCTCTTTTTGGTATATATTTTAGTTTTTACTAAGCTAGTGAATCCCAAGCAGGAAGTGGAGTTGGCTTGCTTTCTGCGAGTTTCTTTTGGTCGTCGGTTAAGAATTCTTTTCTAACAACTACTTCATAAACAAACTCATCAAACCATTTATCGCTCATTGTGAAGTAGCCCTTACGGCCTGACTTTTCACTCCATGAGTTTTCAACTTTCCACTTACGGATTTCACCCTTATCTAAGTCGACACCAACTAAGGTCATAGCATGACTAACTTCACCTTCGCCAGTAGCTAATCTTTCAGCCTTAGTCATGTAAGTATCAACATCAAATAATTCGTCAGTCTTATATAATTCAGTATCTAAGTAACCAGTCTTGCGGTCCATTTCTTTCAAAACATCATTGCCAAACCAAACACTTTCGCCATCCTTTAATTGTTTAATAGCAGCGTCTTTTAAGTATTCGATTGGAACATTTAAGAAGGTAATCGGAATACCGCCATTAACATTGTCTTCAAATGGAAGAGAGTAAAGCTTACCATATTCATGATCTGGTGCATTAGTTAAACAAACATAATCTTCAAAGTTAACATCCCAGTATTTATTAAAGAATTCAACTGGAGTTAAGTCCTTATCTAAGTGAAGCTTTTTATCATCGTCTCGATATTCTAAGTCAAAAGTCTTAGGTGGTTCGCCAACAGCAATTGCAGTCATGCGGTAAATTTCGCTTAAGAATTCTTTACGCTTCTTTTCAACTTCGTCAGTTTTACCTTCTTGAACTAATTTACGTAAAACTAGGGCATCTTTTCTTTCCTTACGAGCTAAAGCATCAGCTAAGCCAGCAGTGTGGTTAGTATTAAAACTCTCAGGCATTGCATTAGTTGGTACAACACCGTATTTTTTAACTAACGAAGCAGCCATTGCCCATTGACCACCATCTGAGCCAGCAAAGTTCATATAGGCTTTAACAGTACGATCATCTAAAGGCTTATCAGCAGAATCAATAATTGCATCGTAAAAAATATTTGCACGTTCAATCTTATCCCAGAAGAAGTTGTAAGCTTGAGATAAAGTAAAATTCTTAGCCTTATACTTTTTACCAAAGTCGTGACGTAAAGTATTCAAAGTAGCAAATAACCAGCAACGACCTGATTGCATTTGGTTAGTAACATTATCAGTTTCTACTTCAACAGAGAAGACATCGTTTAAGCGGTTAGTAACTGCTGGATTAAATGAAGCTTCTAGCACTCCAGAACGCATAGCAGCACGAGAAACAACTTCATTACGTGAATTATCGAAGTCACTGCGGAATTGATCAATTTCTTGTAGGGTTAATTCGTGAGACATATAATTTTACACTCCTTTAATTTTTTTATCATGTTTTTCATTATATTTACTATACAGCAAATAATGATTTAATACACTAATTTTGTGAATGAAAGTAGCTTTCATAAGTATTTCAATAGACGTTATGAAGTATAATATTTATAACAATATCGGAGGGAAGAACTATGAAAAAGAATATTTTTGTATCAGGAATTACCCTAATGACAATGCTTTTAGCCGTAGGTTGCAGTAATAATGCAAGCCAGTCTAACACTAATAATGAAGCTAAAAGTACTAAGACGAGCCATAAAAAGAGCCACAAAGCTAAAAAACATACAACTAAGAAAGATAAAACTGATATAGATACTGATAATTCAGAAACTACCAGCTCAGATAAAAAGACTGATAAGAGCAGTGAAAATTCCAAGAGTAGTACTAGTAAGAAGACCAGTCAGAATGGATCAGCAAGCTCTAATTCGTCTAATTCAAATGAAGTAGAAAAATCAAATAATTTAAATGGCTCATCCAATTCTTCAGCATCTAATACTCAAAATAATAGTGGTCAAAGTGCCGCATCAGCTAATAACTCTTCAGATACCATGTTTAACAAGATGGTTTCTAATACTATTAAAGAAAACGGCTATTCAAGTAGTTATGGACCAGATAATTTTACGTTAATTGATGGTGGTAATGGACAATATTCTTTAGCTGAGAAGTCAACTGGAACAATTGTTGGTCATTATTCTGTAAAGAATGGTGATCTTTACAAGCAAGATGTGATTACTGGAAATGATGTTAAGGTTAAATAATGGTTTATTATCAAAAAATGACGCCTGAAGGCTATCAAGAAATTAAAGACGAGATAGCCCGCTTAAAAAAAGATCGGCCACGGAGAATTAAAATCTTACAAGAAGCTCGTAGTATGGGAGACTTATCGGAGAATTCTGAATATACTACCGCTAAGATGGAATTAGGGCATTTACAAAGTCGTTTGCGCTATTTAGATAAGCAATTAAGATATTCAGAAATTATTCAAAAAGATGAAAGTGGAACTATTGATTTAGGATCAAATGTTACTTTGCTTTTTGATGGTGATGATGAAGCTGAAAAATATCGTATTGTTGGTAGAATGGAAGCAGATTTAGCTAAGGGAAAGATATCCTTTGATTCGCCTTTAGGGCAAGCCTTAATGAAGCAAAAAGCTGGTGCAACGGTAACCGTTGAAGCACCAGCTGGAAACTACGATGTTAAGATTATTGCAGTAAACTAAAAAACATCTCGCGTAAGCGGGATGTTTTTTATAAGCAATAGTACTATTCAATAGTAATTGTATTTTCCTTATCTTCTTCAGTTAATTTTGGCAAGGTAATGGTTAAAACGCCATTAATATCTTTTGCGGCAATTTCTTTAGAGTCAACATCAGGGATGCGGTAACTTCTTTGAATGTGACCAACGCTTCTTTCCCGGTGAAGAAGATTGCCATTCTTGTCATCTAAGTTATCAAACGAATCACGGCTACCTGAAACATTTAAGACACCATCTTTATATGAAACCTTGATATCTTTCTTATCCATTCCAGGCATGTCAACTTTAACAATATAATCCTTATCAGTTTCTGCTACATCAGATTGCATAATGTTCTTAATTGAACTGTCATCAAAAAAGTCTTTTGGAAAACTAAACCAATCGCTTAATTGATCCATCATATTATCATTGTTACGATTCTTCATTATTTCGTTTGCCATAATAAAACTTCCTTCCATTACGCTCTCTACACTGTTTATTGTAGTAGGTTAGGATAGAATGTAAATTATTTAGCACTCTGGCACATTAACTGCTAATTTGGAAGAAAAAAATAAGATTTAGTATACTTGCTAAATTCTATTTTAAATTACTAATCTAAGTCTTTACCGTTAGATTCAATGACTTTCTTATACCAGTTAAATGAATCCTTCTTTGAACGTTCTAGTGTTCCTTCACCCTTATCATTCTTGTCAACATAGATGAAGCCGTAGCGTTTGTCCATTTGACCAGTTCCAGCTGAAACTAAGTCAATGCATCCCCAAGGAAGATAACCCATCAAGTCAACACCGTCTAAAACAACAGCCTTTTCCATTTGTTCAATGTGTTTTCTTAGGTAGTCAATTCTGTATGGATCGTGAACTGAACCGTCAGCTTCGCGCTTATCGTAAGCACCGAGACCATTTTCAACGATAAATAGTGGCTTGTGGTAGCGGTCAGTTAGGTGGTTAAGAGAGATTCTCAAACCTTCTGGATCAATTTCCCAACCCCAGTCACTACGCTCTAAAGTAGGGTTTTCTACGATCGCTTTTTGTAAGTCAGTTAATTCATCTGGTTTAACTTTCTTACTTGAAACAGTAGTGGATTGATAGTATGAGAAGCCAACGTAGTCTACTGTACCTTCTTTTAAGGCAATCTTATCTTCTTCAGTAATATCTGGACGATAACCATTTCTTTCAATGTAATCTTCAACAGCATTTGGATATTCACCGTTAACGTGTACATCGGAGAAGAAGTCACGTCTTTGTTCAAATTTATCAGCAAGTAAAACATCATCTGATGATGAAGTTAAAGGACGAACAGGTGAGTAGTTAATCATACAACCAATTTGGAAGTCGGGATTAATCTTGTGACCTTCTTTAACTGCTAAAGCAGAAGCAACTAATTCATAGTGGGCAGCTTGATACATAGCAGCTTCTTTTTCTTTATCGCCCATTCCATTATTAAACAAGATACCAGAGTTAGTAGCCATTAAGAAGTCATTGTTAAAACTAGATTGATTATCAATTTCGTTGAAAGTCATCCAGTATTTAACTTTGTTCTTGTAGCGCTTGAAACAAACACGGGCAAAGCGAACGAAGTAATCAATTAATTTACGGTTAGTAAAGCCACCATATTCTTTAACTAAGTGATATGGAATTTCAAAGTGAGAAAGGGTAATTACAGGTTCAATTCCATATTTATGACATTCGTCAAATAAGTCATCATAGAACTTAAGCCCTGCTTCATTTGGTTCTTTTTCGTCGCCCTTAGGAAAAATTCTAGTCCAAGCTATTGAAGTACGGAAAGCCTTAAAGCCCATTTCCGCCATTAACTTAATATCACCTTTGTAGTGGTGGTAAAAATCAATTGCGTCATGGTTAGGGTAGTTCTTACCAGGAATAACACCATCAGTAATTTCACGTGGCTTAGTTGCTGATCCTACTGTCATAACGTCAGCAACTGACATTCCCTTTCCATCTTCATCCCATGCACCTTCAAGTTGGTGAGCGGCAACAGCGCCGCCCCATAAAAAGCCCTCAGGCATAGTGTATCCAGTCATATTCAATACGTCCTTTCTAAAGTAAGCGTTTTCGGAATTCATTCTACAAATTAAAAACTCAATTGTAAAGCGTAAAAGTATAGAATTTTATTTTTTATAAGAAAACAGTTATTATTGTTGCAAGCGGTTTCATAGTGGAGTATTATACAGGTGTTGTCTGAATTGTTCAGGAACAATATTGAAAGGACAGATACAATAATGACTAAAAAAGATCAGAGTTTAGAACAAAAGAAACATGACATGAGTGTAAGATCTATAAATTTTAGCCGCTATTTAATGATTCGTTATTTTTCTGCGGCGTTCTTATTCACTAATCTATTTTGGTTAGTTTTTGCAATTTGTTACCACGATATTGTTGCTTCGATAATTTCAGGATTATTATTTGTTTTATTATTAATAGCTTCAGTAGAGCAGATAAGTAAGTGGAATGTTAAAAATACTGACTTGAAATTTACCCAACTGTATTATCAACTGCAGCTAGCTGCAAATGTAATCTTTGCTATAGGTTGCTATTTACCATTTGGAAAGATTCTATTTCCTTTTATGACTACAAATGATGTCGCAAATGTGATCTTTACAATTTTAATTATTGGAATATTAGGATCCATCTTAATCTTAAGAAGAATTAGCAACATTCAAAATGGTCGCGACAAATATGCAGGAGCAATTAAGACATTTGAAAGTAATAGACAGTAGGACAAATTGAGGGGGATGTACTATGTCTGACACTGCGCAACCATCATTTAAAAATAAAATGATGAAGATACTCGGCAAGTTCTCAGGTTCACGTTTTGTACGTGCAATTATGGGTGCTGGTTATTCCATTATTGCCTTTTCTATCATTGGATCAATGTTTTTAGTTTTAACGGTTTTACCACAAGTTATTACTGCTAAAGGATTTGTAGATTTTTACAATAATACCATCGGTCGTTTTAGTAATATGTACACAGTTATCTATAATGCGACTATGGGGATTATTGCAATTTTCTTTGCTGGTTCATTTGCATATAATTATGCAGATATTTACCGTAAAGAAGAGAATTTGCTACTTGATCCATTAAACGCTGTTTTCTTAACTTTAATGGGCCTATTCATCACTGTTCCACAATTGGTTTGGAAAAGCGGCAGCACAATTTTTATAAATATTTTAAAAAATAATAATGTAATAGCAGGAGGATATAGTGTATCTGGTTCTGGGTTGACCAGAATCGGTGCAACTGGTATTTTTACTGGCTTAGTAGTTGCTTGGTTAACGGTTCAAATTTATCGTTTCTGTATTAAACATAATTGGCGCATTAAGATGCCAGCATCTGTTCCATCTGGTGTGGCAAATTCATTTTCTGCATTAATTCCAGGATTTGTCGTTGCATTTACAATTGGTATTATTGATATCATTTTAATTGTTCTAGGTACTGATATTTTCCAAGTACTATATATTCCATTTTCATTTATTTCTGCTATTGCTGATACTTGGTGGGGATTCTTAATCGTTATCTTCTTCATTCACTTTTTATGGTGGTTTGGTATTCATGGTGCTACAATTACATCAAGTTTCTATCAAGCAATTGTTTTAGCAAATATGGCAGATAACGTAAAAGGTGGATTCCATGTATTTGCTGGTGACCCAATAAACGCATTTGTTACTATTGGTGGTTCTGGTGCTACTTTAGGTATGGCAATCTTTATTGCATTTTTGGCTAGATCAAAGCAATTGAAAGAACTAGGTAAGCTTGAATTGATTCCCGCAATCTTTAACATTAACGAACCATTAATTTTTGGATTACCTATTGTTTATAATGTGGGTCTATTTATTCCATTTATTTGTGCACCACTTGCTTCTGGTGCTGTAGCTTATGTTGCAATCGCAACGCACATGGTTCCTAAAATTATTGTTCAACAACCATGGCCAACTCCAGTTGGATTAAGTGGTATGATTGCAACTGCTAGTTGGCAAGGTTTCGTTCTTTCGGTTGTATGTGCTGTAGTAGCATTTTTAATTTGGTTCCCATTTATTAGACACTACGATACAGCGATTTATAAGAAAGAACAAGCTGATGCTACTAAAGCATAATTAAAAAGTATATGCTTTTAAAACCTCGTAGTTTAAAATATAACTATGAGGTTTTTTATTTTAAGGACATAGTAATGAAAAAATATGAATTAGTTGCGGATAAAATAAAAGCTTATATTACCAAAAACAAACTTCATCATGGAGATAAATTACCAACAATTACCGAATTAATGAAAGAATATCAGGTTGGTAAATCAACGATCTTACAGGCGATTACGTTGTTGACTCAACGAGGAATAGTTTATAAAGTTCAAGGTTCTGGAGTTTTTGTCAGACCGACTGGGCGAGATGGATATATGTCACTAACAGACAATGCTGGTTTTGCTCATGTATTAAAAAATCCTAGTACGGAAGTCATTGAGTTCTCAGAGAAAAAAGCGCCTAGTCCTCTAAATGAGTATCTTCATTCTGATGAAGTATGTTACTTTATAAAAAGATTGCGCAGACAAGAAGGTAAGCCATTTGTTTTGGAAGAATCATATTATCCTAAGAGCATTATTCCGTTTATGAGTAAGGAAATTGCTGAAGGATCGATTTTTGACTATATCAAAGATGGTTTAAAGAAAGAAATTCGTTTCTCTGATAAATATATGCGTGTTAGAAAGTTAACTGCTGATGAAGCAAAGTATCTAGAATTAGAAGAAGGAGATCCCTGTTTAGAAGTTTATGATACTTTCTATTTAGCTAATGGAACTCCTTTTGATAGTTCTAAGTTGGTATACAATTATCAAAATTCTAAATTCTATGATCAAAGTTCTGATGACATTATTTAAAAAAATAGTCCTAATCTCAAACTATCGTTGTTTGAGACTAGGGCATTTTTGTTATTTTGCATATGTGAGCACATTATTTTTCATTTGTTTTAATTGCTTTTTAGCGCCTTGCTTTAATTGCCAGTTGTAAAACCAAGTACCGATATTAGAATGTTTCTTTTCGTCATAGCTGAGAACATCTTCTTTAAAAATAATCTGACAACCTTGAGGTGTATCGGTTAAATAGTAGCCAATTTTAACATCTATTTTAGGTGACTTGAAAACTGAAACATATTTTTTACCGAATTCATATTCAGTGATTTCGGCTTTCACATTTCTTTGTTGATATGTTGTTCCTGCAGCAATTTTAACAGGTAAGTCATTACCACGAGCTTTTTTAATTGCTTGAGTAAGCTGTCTATCTAGGTAATTAAAGAAATCTCTTGCTTTAAAGTTTGCTTGTTCTTTGATTGTAATCATTTTGTTTGTCTTTCTCTATCTATCTTGTCAAAAAAAGAGAGCCTAGAAATGCTAGGTTCTATTTTGCTTTTAGTCTAAATCTTCACCATGTGATGCAATAACTTTTTTGTACCAGTTAAAGGAATCCTTAGGATATCTCTTTAATGAGCCGTTACCTTTGTCATCGCGGTCTACGTACACAAAGCCGTAGCGTTTCTTCATTTCACCTGTTCCATTTGATACTAAATCAATTGCTGACCACATCGTGTAGCCCATTAAAGGAATGCCATCTTCATTAACTGCTTCTTCCATTGACTTGATTTGGGCACGAAGATAGTTAATGCGGTAATCATCATGAACCTTATGATCTTCAGTTAATTCATCACCCCAACCAAGACCATTTTCAACGATAAAGAGGGGCTTGTGGTATCGATCCCAAAGGTCATTTAAGGCAATTCGTAATACATCTGGGTCGGTTGCCCATCCCCAGGCATTATAGTCAAGATAAGGGTTCTTAACGCCGCCTGCGGAAACATTACCATTAGCTTTAGCATCAGCTTCATGAGTAGTGAGGACATTAGAGGTGTAACAAGAAAAGCTGAGAAAGTCTGCTGGATAGTTTTTAATTAGCTCATAGTCTTCTGGCTTATCATCAAGTTTGATGCCATCACGTTCATATTGTTTTAAACGATATTCAGGGTAACGACCACCAGTTTGAACATCTGAGTAAAAGAGCATTTCTTGTTTAGCTTTCATAACTAAAATTTGATCAGCTGGATCAGCAGTATAAGGATAGTAAGCAGAGTAGGCAAGCATTTGACCAACCTGGTTGCTTTGATCAATTTCATGAGCTAATTTAACAACTTTACTACTTGCTACAAATTGATTATGAGCCCCTTGAGCACGATTTTGTTTACTTCCATCAATTAGACCTCCGCCCATATAAGGAGCCATATCCATCGCATTAATTTCGTTAAAAGTAAGCCAGTACTTAACCTTACCCTTGTAGTGATTCATGACGATATCTGCATAGTGAACAAAGATATCAATCATTTTTCGATCTTTCCAGCCACCAAAACGGTTGATTAAAGATAGGGGAGTTTCATAGTGCGAAAGAGTTACTAAAGGTTCAATACCATATTTAGCACATTCATCAAAAACCTTGTCGTAGAAGGCTAATCCTTCTTCATTTGGCTTTTCATCATCCCCATTTGGCAAAATACGTGACCAATTTAAAGATAAACGGAACATATTAAAGCCCATATCAGCCATATATTTAATATCTTCTTTATAGTGGTGGTAGAAGTCTGTTCCTTCATGACTAGGGTAATAGTAATCATCTAAAAGAGCTGGTTTTGCACCTTCAGGCAATTTGAATTCGTTTCCCCAAGTCATTGCAGTGGTACCAGTTTTGCCGTCTGGTGTTTTCCAAGTAACTTTCCTTGGTTCGATAGCAGAGCCGTTAGTTAAGACATCAATTGCATTTAATCCTTTACCACCTTCTTGATAGCCACCTTCATATTGATTAGCAGCACTAGCACCGCCCCAGTAAAAATCTTTAGGCATTGAGTAGGTTTTAGTCATACTTTTTTCCTTTCTTAATTTGTTTAATTTTATAAAAAAAGTTCTAGAATTGCTCTAGAACTTTTACTTAAAAGCTGTTTGTTTCCAAAACGACGTAATTTCGTTCATCGTAGCGATTGCGGCTTGTTGAATATTCAACTGGTTGACCATTGTTTAACCACACGATCTGTTCAAGCTCTAGGATTGGGTCATCCTTTTTAGCTTGAAGATATTTTTGATCCCAATCATCAGCTTTAGCAGCTTTGATTTTACGATATGCAACGCTAAATTTTAGTTTTAAATCATGATGAAGATAATTATAGATAGAATTGTGTAAGATATCTTCATTTAAATTCGGAACTAAATTAACGGGCATAAAAGTATGTTCAAGAATTAGAGGTTTACCTTCAAGTCGTCTTAAGCGCCGAATATTGTAAACAGGGTCACTAGCTTTTATTCTTAGGTAATGTTGAATATCTTCATTTGGAAATTCGACATTAAATTCGATGATATCACTAGTAACTTCATCTGATCCCAGTAAATTAGCCAATCCACTAAAAGCATTTGCTGGTGAATCAAACTTATCTTGAATTGGAACTGGACCTAAGACAAAAGTACCTAAACCAGATTCTTTATAAACGAGTCCTTTTCTTTGCAGCCCATCTAAAGCTTTTTTAACAGTTAAACGGCTTACGTGTAATTCTTCTGCAAGTGTTTTTTGGTCAGGAAGGGGATTTTGTGGTTTATAGACTCCATCTTCAATTCTTTTTTGTAGAATTCGAGCAACTTTTAAGTATTTCGCTTCTGCAGTCATTATTTTTCAGCCATTTTTTTGTAAACAGCTACTACTTCTTTTGCTAAGTCAATAAAAGTAATGGCTGTCATTAAGTGGTCTTGTGCATGAACCATGTAAAGGTCAACTTTTACGTGATTACCTTGTGCTTCTTGGGTTAACATATCGGTTTGAACGTTGTGAGCATTTACTAAACCTTCGTTTGCTTGCTTAATAAACTCATCAGCCTTTTCAAAATCGCCTTTTTTAGCAGCTTGGATTGCTTGCATAGCAGCAGCCTTTGCATTACCAGCTTGCATAATAATTCCCATTACAACTTGCATGTTATCGCTATTTTCTTGTGCCATAATTTTAATTCTCCTAGATAGTATTTTTAAAATAAAAGATGCTCCTGACAATATTTTATTTTACTATGTCAGCAAGCATCTCCCATAAATTATTTTTGTTTTAATTCTTGAATTCCTTGATCAATTGCGGCATCGCAATCAATTGGTAGTTGCAACATCATTTTTCCATCTAGTTCAAGACCCTTAGGAACCTGAATCACACCTGGGAAATGATAGCCATGATGGGCTTTAGTTTCATTATCTACATAGATAGAAACTTGCCCATCTGCACTAACTCCAATTTTAAAGTGATGTCCATCGCGATCGAATTCATTAACAATTTTTACTTCGTCATTCATTTTGACTATTTGTCGCCCATTAATTCTTGAGCAGTTTCAAGAACATGTTCACCATTCATCATACCGTAATCTTGCATGTTAATGACTGTTAATGGAATGCCTGCTTCATCAGTGATCTTTTTAACACTATCTTCCATATATTGAACTTGAGGTCCAAGCATTAATACATCTGGGTGTTCCTTATCAATTTCATCTTGGATACCTGATGCTGCAGTAGCAAAGATCTTATAGTCTTTACCTTTTTCCTTAGCTGCGTTTTGCATCTTTGATACCAAAAGTGAAGTTGACATACCTGCTGAACAAGCTAACATAATAGTTTTATCTGCCATAATAATTATCTCCTTTGTAAATACAATTAGGTGTTTTTCAGTGTTTGAGTGTTGATCTATAAATTAAATGTATGCACTTTCATCATTGAAAGCATTTACATTATAGCACTATTTTAATTATAAGTGTCAATTAATAACTAAAAAATTATTTACCTTCAGCTTCGTCTTTCTTAAGCGTTGCAGCTTCTCTTTGAACCAAGATCTTGTCGTATTTTCTAGCAAATGGCCAGTAGATCAAGGTTGAAATTACTAATGTACATGCTTGCCAAATTGCCATCTTCCAGCCACCAATTAGGAAACCAGAAATAACAGCAGGCATTGTCCATGGACAAGCAAAACCGTTAAGAGGAGGAACAATACCGGTTTTAATTACAAAGTAAGTTGAAATTGCAACTACAACTGGAGTTAAGAAGAATGGGATTGCTAAGAATGGGTTCATAACAATAGGTAAACCAAATAGGAATGGTTCGTTAATATTAAAGATACCAGGAACTAATTCAACTTTACCAATTGAACGTAATTGTGCTGATTTAGCAGCAATTAAGATAAAGATAATTAAACCTATAGTAATACCTGAACCAGTTAAGTTAATGAAGTTGTTGTAGAATTCGTTAGTAACAACGTGGGCACCGTTAGCGATAGTTAACTTACCGGCCTTGTATAATTGAGCGTTATCGAATGAGTTGGCCTGAAGCATTGGACCAGCTAAGGAACCAACAATCAAACCACCGTGAACACCAAAGAACCAGAAGAATGGTACTAAGAATCCAATAGCGATGGCACCACCAAGTGAATCTGAAATACCTTGAAGTGGAATTTGAAGAGTCTGGTAGGTCCATTGTAAGAAGTCTGAACCAGTAGTTAACTTAAAGCCTGCGTAAATAAGCATAGTACCAATTAAGATAATTCCTGATGGAATCATAGCAGTAAATTGGTTAGAAACAGCAGCTGGAACTTGTTCAGGTAACTTAATAGTCCAACCTTTTTTCATAATAGCTGAGTAAATCCAGCCGACTAATAAACCAACAATAATTGCAGCGATCATACCGTCTCCGCCAAGCCAGGTAATGTTAAATACTCCTGTAACTGGAGATTCTAAGAATGTTTGTAAAGCGTGTGGTAACTTATCAATATTTTCAGTTACTGCTTTTGCACTCATTCCACCGTCAATACCTTTAGCCATGGCATTCTTTAATGGGCTGTCAATAGTTAAAGTTTGAAGCATTAAGAATGCGGCTAGTGAAGTAAGACCGGGAGCTAATGGTTCATATCCTTCATTTTTAACATAAATGTAGGCAATACCAACTGATGCCCACATAGCCATGATACTAAAAGTAGTAGTGTAGGCTTGGTTAAAGAAGGCTCCCCATCCGGAACTATTAATTGCATCAGCTACAGCTGGAATAGGAATATTTCCTAAAATTAAGAAAATAGATCCAATAAGAATAAATGGTAAAGTATAAATCATACCATTTTGTAAAGCTTGGATAGCCTTAGTATTAACAAATTTCATTACTGGAGGCAGTATGCATTTATTAACAAACACACTAAAGCCTGATTGTTTTTGTTCGCCCATTATATTTCGTCTCCATTATCTTTTAATACTTTTTGGAACCAATAAAATGATTTCTTTGGAACACGTTTTAAATCTTTTAAGTCATGATTTGAACGGTTGACATAAACAGCACCGTAACGCTTTTCCATATCGGCATGTGAACTTGGAATGTCGATTAATCCCCAGCCTAGATAACCTAAAACTTTAGCTCCATCTAAGAACATGGCATCTTTCATAGCCTTAATATGTTCCTCGTGGTAAGCAATACGTTCATCATCTTCGATCATATGCTCACCATCCCAAGTTTCTTTTAGGCCGATTCCGTTTTCAATTGGGAAAACTGGAATCTTGTAATGGTTATACATAGTGGTAATAGCGTTTCTAAAACCAAGTGGATCAATTGTCCAGCCCCAAGCATTTGTCTTGAGATACTTGTTTTCTACACCGCCATAATTCATGTAACGGTTAGGTGCAACGTCAGCAGGAATTTTATCAGCTGAAACTGTCCAAGAAGAATAGTAACTAAAAGCTAAAAAGTCAGCTTTTGCTTTTTTCATTTCTTCTTTATCATCTTCGGTTATATCCCAACTAATATTATGTTCTTTAGCATATTGCATCACTTCTGGTGAATAACCGCGACCAGTATCTGCATCATAAATATTGAAATTCAAAAATTCTTGAATTTGTTTTGCTGCCCAAACATCAGTAGACTTTGAAGTTTCAGGATAAATTTGTTGGAAGGCAAGCATTCCACCGATTTTTACATCATCATATTTTTCATGGATGTAATTAGCTAATCGAATATGACTGATCATGGTGTGGTGAAAGATGGTATACATATCATCTAAAGTTTTATCACCTTTTTCATAACCGGAGATGTTAAATACTTCATCTTGGAAATAAAGATTGTGTTCATTGAAAATAATCCAGTACTTAACTCGATCTGAAAAATGATCAATCATCTTTTTGCCGAATCTAACAAAAGCATCAACAACATGGCGTGACATAAAACCGTTGTATTCTTTAGCTAGGTGTAGTGGCATGTCAAAGTGATAAAGACAAATCATTGGCTCGATTCCGCGATCAAGCATGGCATTTACTAATTTGTCGTAAAATTCAATTCCCTTAGGATTAAAATCCCCGTCTCCCTCGGGACAAACTCTTGACCATGAAATTTGAATACGATACATATTCATATTCATTTCTTTCATTAGGTCTAAATCCTCATCATAACGATGGTATTCATCAATCGCGCTGTGCCAGTCTGTAGTATTTTCTGTAGCAGGTCGTACATCGTAAACTGATAAGCCTTTACCGTCTTCATCCCAGGCGCCTTCAGTTTGCATACTTGAAACTGAATTGCCCCAGAAGAAGTCTTTAGGCATTTTTTGCTTATTCATAATATTCCCTCTTTGTAATCGCTTACATATTTTACATGTATAAATATAAGCTTATTTAAAATAGAAGTAAAGCACTTTCATTTTAAAATATATACTTTACTTAATTAGATAACAAAAAAGGACTGAGGTAGTTTCCTCAGTCCTTTTTCATGATGCTTTCAAACACATTTATTTAATAATAAAAAAGTGTCTATATAAAATTTAATGCTCTTTTTCAAAATCTGCAACCGCTCCACGCAAATTTGCTTCATTTTTTAACGTACAAATATCCAAAATTGGTTTAATTGTCGTAACTTCGATCTTATTTCTTAATTTAGCAATCTCATCATCAAGTAGTGGAACTAATTCCGGATTTTGTGAAATTCCACCACCAATAATAATTTTTTCAGGATCAAAACTGTGTTGAATATTAAAAATTGCGACAGCAAGAGCATGTAAGAACTTTTCGCGTTCTTCTTGAGCAATTGGATCATCAGTGTCTGCGAGTTCAAAAACAGTTTTACCGTCAAAATCTTTTCCAGTTTTCTTATTGTAGCTCTTAGCCATGGTAACAGGTGAAGCTAGATCGCTTAACTGCTTACCATCAATAATCATAAAGCCAAATTCACCACCGTAGAGATGAGCACCATGCCAAATTTGATTGTTAATAATGATACTTCCGCCAACACCGGTCCCAATAACTAAAAATACCATGCTCTTGCATCCTTTAGCTGCTCCGTCAGCGATTTCGGCAAGAGCTGCACAATTTGCATCATTTTCGATACTTACTGGTAGACCAAATCTTTTTTCTAATTCAGGTACGATTTTAAAGTTATGGATATAAGGTAGGGCACTTGCTCCTTCAATTACTCCGGTAGCTTTATTAACAGCACCGGGAGAAGAAATTGCTACACCATCAATTTTATGATTAGCTTTTATTTCATTAACTGCATCAGTTAATTCCTCATAAAAAGTATCTAAATTATCTGGCGTATCAATGATAAATATCATTTTTAATTTTTGATTTATCCAAGTAGCGATTTTAATAGTTGTTCCGCCAATATCAATTGCAATTAAGTTCATTAGTATTACCTCTCTTTTTATCTTATCTTTCATGTTAATCACCAAAGTAAGCGTTGTCAATAAGTATATATTTTTCATGAAGTACAACTAATATTAAATGCTTTGCTATAATTGAAAGTAATTGATATAAAGGGGAAAAGACATGAATACGCCATCATCCAGACAAGGAAATTTGACTAGATATATTGTTTATTTAGTCTTGTATTTAATTGTAATTGGAGTTAAAAAATTAGCTCTATTAAATGATCATGTAAATAAAATAGGGTACTTTTTTTTCTTACTTTGTTCCTTGTTTACTTTATATTTTTATATTCGTCAATTTAATCGAGAACAACGATTTTTTGAAAAAAGGCCTACAATGCCTTTATTGGCAGATTATGGATTTATAGTTGGTGTATCCATTCTCGTGATTTTAGGACGTATTTTTGTTTCCTATCTTCAAGCTAAGGGAAGCGTGCCCTTAATGTCTTTTCAAATAATTTATCAAAAAGCTGAATGTAATCTTTTATTTTGGTTTCTTATATTTTCTACTGGTCTTTTGCTGCCAGCGATGCAAGTATATTTAACAACAGGCTTTTTCTTTAATTATGGGTTTAGAGCCCAGAATATGGTTAGCGGTATAGTTGGCATTATGTGTTCAGGCTTTCTCTATGGAATACTTAATTTTCAAACTTCATTTAGTTTATTTATTCTTAATAGTCTTTATGGGATGCTATTTGCTTGGTCTTACTTATATTCACAAAGAATCGTGATGCCAATTTATTTAGCAATCCTAAATGGAATTTTTATGGTGATTTTAGCCTAACAAAAAACGAGGAACTTCGTAGAGTTCCTCGTTTTTAATATAAGCGGATAGCGTGAATCGAACCCGCATCTTCAGCTTGGGAAGCTGACATTTTACCATTAAACTATACCCGCATAAGCAAAATGATTATATCATTTTGCTAACGATGTGGCAACTGATGCCTATCCAAATTATATTCTGAACGATCAAGTAGAGAAGTAAAGTTTTGAAAGAGCCAACGACGTAATTCAGATGGCTTTAATACTAATGGCATTCTTTCATGAACTGGAAGCACAGTATCATTAGAAGCAGTAGTAACCATTGAAAAATCATCACCTTTATAAATGCCAGCAATTAGTGCCATCGGTTCATCTTTTGCAGTAAAAGATGAGTGCTCATGATAGGTTTTGTTATTTGAAGCAAGGTAAGTTTGCTTGCTGCTTTCCCAGAATTCATTAGCTAAAATAATACAACGCTGACGAGCAAATGAATCATCCCACATTGATGGCTTTTCTTCATAAAAACGCTCTACCCGAGCATTATAAATTACTCGATTCTTTTTAAATGGACTAGGATAGCCCCATTTCTTTTCGACTAGCTTTAGTTCGTCATCGCTATATAGCATAACTAAAGATGGAGATTTAGGATAAATTTGAGTAACGGATTCAAATTTATCTTCAATATTTTTTGATACAACTAGCGGTAATTTTAAATCGGTTTTTAGATATGTCTTAATTTCTTTAAGCGACGGCATTTCATAATGACTACACATCCTTATTCATCCTTTCTTTATATAATTTTTCTCTCAATTTAATTTTAGCAAGTTTTAGGTAAGTTTAAACAAATAAGGATTTTTGCTAGAATTGGAGGTAAAGTTAAAGATTACAGATATATTGGAGAAAAAATATGACAAAGGAAATTTTATTAACTGGGGATAGACCAACCGGAAAACTTCATATTGGTCACTATATTGGCTCCTTAAAAAACCGTGTAAAATTACAAAATGAAGGTAAATATGAGCCTTATATTATGATTGCGGACACTCAAGCACTAACTGATAATGCTAGAGATCCTGAAAAAATTAAGAATAGCTTAATTCAAGTGGCTTTAGACTATTTAGCTGTTGGACTAGATCCTAAAAAGTCTACTATCTATGTGCAATCACAAATCCCTGCTCTTTTTGAATTAACTGCTTATTACATGGATTTGGTAACAGTTGCACGTTTAGAGAGAAATCCAACTGTTAAGACTGAAATTAAACAAAAGAATTTTAAAGATTCAATTCCAGTTGGATTCTTGAATTATCCTGTTTCCCAAGCTGCTGATATTACCGCCTTTAAAGCAACTGTGGTACCGGTAGGGGATGATCAAGAACCAATGCTTGAACAAACTCGTGAAATTGTACGTACATTTAACCGAGTATATAATACTGATATTTTGGTTGAGCCAAAGGGCTACTTCCCACCTAAGGGACAAGGTAGACTTCCAGGCTTAGATGGCAATGCGAAGATGTCTAAATCACTTGGCAATGCGATTTACTTAGCTGATGATGCAAAGACTGTACAAAAGAAAGTTATGTCAATGTACACCGATCCAAACCATATTCATGTAGAAGATCCTGGTCAAGTAGAAGGAAACACTGTATTTACTTATCTTGATGTTTTTGCACCAGATAAAGATAAGGTAGCTGAACTTAAAGAACAATACCGAAAAGGTGGTTTGGGCGACGTAAAAATCAAACGTTACTTAAACAAGGTTCTTGAAGAAGAACTCGCTCCAATTAGAGAGCGTCGTGAGAAATTTGCTCAAGATCCAGATGCTGTATATGAAATGCTCTTAGAAGGATCAAAGAAGGCAAATGAAGTTGCTAACCAAACTCTACAAGAAGTTAGAGAAGCAATTGGTTTAAATTATTTTGATAGATTAAACAAATAATTTAAAGAAGGTAAGATTAATGACAAGAGACAGGATTCCGTGGAAGCAATATTTCATGATGCAGGCCTTAGTTATCGCACAACGCTCCACTTGTGATCGTGCTTTAGTTGGGAGCGTAATAGTTAAGGATGACCGGATGATTGCAACGGGATATAACGGTAGTGTTTCCGGTCAGCCGCACTGTGATGACGTAGGTCACTTGATGGTTGATGGACATTGCGTTAGAACTATTCATTCTGAAATGAACGCTTTAATTCAGTGTGCTAAAAATGGTATCTCAACTGAAGGTACTGAAATTTATGTTACCTATTTTCCATGCTTTAATTGCAGTAAATGTTTAGTGCAAGCAGGCATTAAGAAAATCAATTATTATTATGATTATCATGATAATCCTTTGGCACTTAAACTCTTACGTGAAAAGGGTGTAGCAATTGAACAAGTAACGTTAGATCATAAGTATGTTCAAAGCTTAGCTGATAGGTTAGAGAAGGCTGATAATGAAAAATAAATTTGTTAGTTTTCTATCTTTATTAGCTTGTCTTCTATTATTAACTGCTAGTACAAGTTCATTTATTAATGATCCAGAAAATTTGTTTAACACTAAAACTGAAGAACTTGTTACGCAAAAAAATGTAGAGTATCAAAAGACAAAGAGTAAACCTGAGATTCGTCTTTTAAGTTTAAAGGATAGTAATGCAATAAATAGAATTCGACCACAGAAGAATCAAGTTATCATTGCAGCAGCCTTACAAAACAAGAAGAAAAATATCCAAATTCTTGTTGGTAAAAATTATCAGGACACTTTAACGCAGGCTAAATGTAGTAACATTATTCGCTATGCGGGTAACAAGTTGAGAAGTGAAAAGCAAGCAACTTTTAATTCGGGCATTCAATTGGTATTTAATGCCTGTGCAACCTTAATCGCACAAAAAGATAAGTTGTCTTATGATAAAAATTCTTTAACTCAAGAAGAATTACAAAAAATAGACCATCCACAAAGCGTAAATTTAGTTTGGGGATTAGTGATTGCGGCCTTAATTAGTTTTGGTCTTGTTTTATTTAAGAGTATGCGAAAACCGCATTAAGGACTTGACTAAATGCTAGTTAGCCGTTAAAGTATCAGTAGAAATTAAATATTTAGAGCAAATAAACTGTTAGGTGAGACTCCTACGTGAACACATGCTGTCGCCCAGCAACATCCAGAGATGCCAACGGGTCAAACAGGGATCGTCGATATAAGGCCCTCCCCAGCCAGCTAGTTATGTTAAATAACCTTACGTCACGTAGTGTTAAAACTGAACGACGAGTATAAAAATCGCTTGGATTTAAGCCGATGCAGTTTTTGCATCGGTCTTTTTGTTTGTTTGCTAGGTTCTTAAGAAAGGATGTTGAAGATGTTCAAAATCAACACTTCCGGCACAAGAAATACTACAGACACCAAGCTGGTGCGCCGGATTGCACGCGAAGATAAGTTTGCGACGCTGCAACGATTAAAAACCTCAATTAGTGGCCTTCAAAGTAAAGATGCGAGGCAACGCTTAGCAAAATACGGTTCTAATGAAATAATAATCAAACATGATAAGACTAAGTTTCACTATTTTCTAAAGGCTTTTATAACTCCTTTTTCCCTGACGTTATTTTTTTTAGCAATTGTAGCAATTTTTCTAAATTCTTCTCAACGTACTCTTAACTTAAGTCCAGCAATTTTTGTTTTAGCTATTTTATTTATCTCAGTAATTTTAACTGCTGTGCAGAATATTCGTATTAATACTAATATTCAGAACTTGATAAATCGAATTTCTAGAACAACTCAAGTAATGCGCGATTGCACACCGCAAAAAATTTTAACTAAAGATCTAACAATTGGTGATGTCGTGTTACTTAAAACTGGAGATATTGTTCCCGCTGACATTAAGTTACTTAAAAGTAATGATTTAGAGTGTTCTTTACTTGGCGAAGAAGACACTGTGAAAAAGAGTGCTAATTACACTGATAAAAATGATGGCTTAGATTACGCTAATATTTTATATGCTGGCACAATTATTCTTTCTGGATCAGGCATTGGCGTTGTTTTTGCGACTGGTAAAGAAACTGTTTTTGGAAGAGTAGTCCAAAATCTTTCTAAGCTTAATCTAGAAAACCATTTCTTTAATTTTAGTATGAAAAGATTAACCAAAATCTTTTTGACATTGATTCTGGTTATTGTTCCAGTTGTTTTACTAATTAATGAAATAATGCGTGGCAATTGGGAAAATGCTTTAATTTTTGCTATGGCAATAGCTGTTGGTATAATGGCTGAAGTAATGCCAACAGCTATTGTAAATAACTTGGTAAAAGCCAATATTGATACGCCCAGGATTCGAGCGACATATGACAATTAATTATCTAAATAATTTGTAGGAATTCCGTATTTTATGGAATTCCTTTTTTAATGTACAAATTAAGTCCTGCATGCTATGTTATACTAGCAATTAAAAGACTTATGAGAGGAAGAATAAAGATGGCTGAAAAGAAAACTTTCTATATTACTACACCTATTTACTATCCATCTGGAAAATTAACTATCGGTAACGCTTATACTACTATTGCGGCTGATACAATGACCCGTTATAAAAAATCTCGCGGCTTTGACACATTCTTTTTAACTGGAACTGATGAGCATGGTTTGAAGATTGAACAAAAAGCTGAAGCACAAGGAATTAAACCCCAAGAATTTGTGGATAAGATGGCCAATTCTTACAAAGAATTATGGAAAATGCTAGACGTTTCTTACGATCGCTTCATTAGAACAACCGATGAAGACCATGTTAAGGCTGTTCAAAAGATTTTTGAAAGATTATTAAAGCAAGGTGATATTTACCTAGGTGAATATACTGGGTGGTATTCTGTAGAAGATGAGGAATACTTTACTGAATCTCAACTTGCTGAAGTATACAAAGATGATGATGGGAACGTTATTGGTGGAAAGGCACCTTCAGGTCACGAAGTACGTTTAGTTAAAGAACCATCATACTTCTTTAGAATGAGCAAATATGCTGATCGCTTACTTCAATACTACAAGGATCACCCAGACTTTATTTTGCCTCACTCTCGTGAAAAAGAAATGGTAAATAATTTTATTAAACCTGGCTTGGAAGATTTATCAGTAACTCGTACGACCGTTGACTGGGGTATTCCTGTACCTAGTGATCCAAAACATGTTGTTTATGTTTGGATTGATGCTTTATCAAACTATATTACTGCTTTGGGATACGGCTCTGATGATGATTCATTATTTAAAAAGTATTGGCCAGCTGATGTGCATTTAGTTGGTAAAGAAATTGTTCGTTTCCATACAATTTATTGGCCAATTATGTTAATGGCACTTGATTTACCTCTTCCTAAGCAAATTTTTGGTCATGGCTGGGTATTGATGAGAGACGGTAAAATGTCTAAGTCTAAAGGAAACGCTGTTTACCCAGAAATGATTGTTGAACGCTACGGCTTAGATGCACTTCGTTATTACTTGATGCGTGCAATTCCATTTGGGTCAGATGGTATTTTTACTCCCGAAGACTTTGTTGAAAGAGTTAACTTTGATCTTGCTAATGATTTGGGTAACTTATTAAACAGAACTGTTTCAATGATTAATCAATACCAAAATGGTCAAGTAGCACCTGTTGCATCAGAACAAGATGAAGTTGCTCAAGACTTAATTAAGACTGCTAATGAAACAATTTCAGAGTACCAAAAGCAAATGGATGCACTTCACTTCTCTCAAGCTTTGGACAGTGTTTGGAAGCTTATTTCTCGTGCAAACAAGTATATCGATGAAACAACGCCTTGGACTTTGAATAAAGAGGGCAAGAGTGAAGAATTATCTAAAGTAATGTCTAATTTAGCAGAGAGTCTTCGCTTAGTTGCCATTTTAATTGCACCAGTAATGACTCAAAGCCCAGTTAAGATGTTTGAACAACTTGGTCTTAATTGGAATAATGAAGATCAAAAGAAACTTGAATTTGGTGCTTTTGACTGGAATATTAAAGTTACTGAAAAGCCAACTCCAATCTTCCCAAGACTTAAGAATGATGTAGAAGTTAAATACATTAAGGAAGAAATGAAGAAGGCTAAGCCAAAGAAGAAGACTAGAAGTCAACAAAATGAAGAAAAGCACATTACTATTGATGACTTTGATAAAGTAAAGATCCAAGTAGGTCAAATTTTATCTGTTGAACCCGTAAAAGGCTCAAGCAAGCTTTTGATGTTTAAGCTAGACTTTGGTGATGGTAATGAGCGCCAAATTTTGAGTGGTATTCGTAAGTTTTATCCAGATGCAAGTGAATTGTTAGATAAAAAGGTATTAGCAGTAACTAACTTGAAGCCACGTAAGATGCTGGGACATGAAAGTCAAGGTATGCTTTTATCTAGTGAAAAAGATGGTCAAGTTAAATTAGCTCTTGTAGGCAATGAGCATGAAGTTGGGGCTGAATTAGGCTAATGGAGATTTTTGATTCACATACGCATCTAAATGACGTTCCTTTTCGCGGAAAAGAAGAGATTTATCTTGATCGGGCGAAAGAATTAGATGTAGTAAGAAGTGCAGTTGCCGGACAAGATCCAGAATTTAATGAACGCGCCGTTGACCTTAGTCAGAGATTTGATAATTTATACGCTATTGTTGGTTATTGTCCAGATGTAGCTAAAGACTACGATCAAAAAGCAGAAGATAAGCTAGTTGAGCAGCTGAAAAATCCTAAAACGGTTGCTTTAGGAGAAATCGGACTAGATTATTACTGGGATGAATCACCTAGAGATGTTCAACGAAAAGTTTTTGCAAGGCAACTTGATTTAGCACATAGTTTAAAAATGCCAGTTAATATTCATACTCGAGATGCTTTTGAAGATACATATCAAGTTTTAAAAGATAGTCATGTGGGTGAATATGGCGGAATTATTCACAATTTTAATGGTGATCCAGAATGGCTTAAAAAGTTTCTTGATTTAGGGATGATGGTTTCATTTTCTGGGGTTGTTTCCTTTACAAAGGCAACTGACGTACATGCTTCTGCTAAAGTTGTACCATGGGATAAGTTTTTAATTGAAACAGATGCACCATATCTAACTCCTAAGCCATACCGTGGCAAACAAAATGAGCCAGGATATGTTCGCTATGTGGCAGAGGCAATTGCTAAGTTACGCGATACATCTGTTGAAGAAGTCGCTAAGCATACGTTTGAAAATACGATGAGGGCATATGGAATCAAAGAATAAAAAGCAGTTTAATGCAGTAGTTATTGTTGAGGGTAGGGACGATACGAAACGGTTGAAACAGTTCTTTCCTGGAATTGAAACGATTGAAACCAACGGTTCAGAAGTATCTAAAGAAACCTTAGCTGAAATAAAGAAACTTTCTCAAACAAGAGAAATAATAATTTTTACTGATCCAGATTATAACGGTGAAAGAATACGCCGATTAGTTACTGAAGCTGCTCCTAATGCCAAACAGGCTTTTATTACACGTAAAGAAGGAGAACCAACTAAGCGTGGAAATAGTTTGGGAGTTGAACATGCCTCAAAAGAAGCTTTAGAGCGCGCACTCAGCGATTTACATGAAGTTCAGCCTATAAAAAGCGATATTACTAAAGAAAAGTACGATGATTTAGGCTTAGGAATGAGTTCAGAAGCACGTCTTTTACGTGAAAAGGTTGGTGTTAAACTAGGGATCGGCTATGGAAACAGTAAACAATTTTTAAAACGTTTAAAGATGTTTGGAATTACTTATGATGAATTAAAGAGGGCAGTTGAAGATGTCAAATAGTATGCCAATTGCTAGTCCTGTACGTACTCAAGCAATTGTAAATCGCTACTTTATGCATGCGAAAAAGAATTTAGGTCAAAACTTTTTAGTGGATTTGGCTGCTATTAAAGGAATAGTTGAAGCAGCTGATATTCAAGCAGGAGATCAAGTTATTGAAATTGGACCAGGAATTGGTTCATTAACTGAACAGTTGCTGTTAGCAGGGGCAAACGTCTTAGCTTATGAGGTCGATCAAGATTTGCCAGAAATTTTAAACAATGAATTGCCACAAAAAATTGATGGTGAAGATTTAAAAGATCGATTTAAGTTAGTAATGAAAGATGTGTTAAAGGCTAACTTTATTGAAGATAATGGCGGTTTCTTGAATTTAAGTAAAGCAGTAAAGATTGTTGCTAACTTGCCTTACTACATCACAACGCCGATTATTTTTAATCTTATTAAAAGTGATTTGGATTTTTCTAGTTTAACATTGATGATGCAAAAAGAGGTTGCTGAAAGACTAGTTGCTAAGCCAAAGACTAAAGAATATGGTCCCTTAACTATCGCTGTTCAAAGCCGAATGAATGTAAGACTGGCAGAAGAAGTAAAAAGTACATCATTTATGCCAAGGCCTAAAGTTGATTCAGCTGTTGTGGTTTTAACACCACTTATTGAAAAGCCTGATATTAGTGATTATGCATTCTTTGATCATGTAGTAAAAATGTGCTTTGCACAGCGTCGTAAAACATTAGTTAATAATTTAAAAGCTTTAATTAAAGATAAAGATGAACGAGAAAAAATAATTAGTGATTTAGGCTTGGATGTTAGGGTTCGTCCGGAAGAATTAACTCTCGAACAATTTGTTAAGTTAGTTCATCTTTTAAAAGATCAGCAAGCATAAAACGATTACAATTTACAGACTTGAAAAAATATTAATTTTTTGATAAAATTAGATCAAGCAAAGGAGTGACGTCCAGTGCCAACAACACTAATGGCAATTAAACATAATTTGGATTCTCATTTGGGTGAAAGCTTGATTGTAGTAGCTCAAGCAGGAAGAAAGAAAGTAACACGCCGCAAGGGTAGATTAACTAAGACCTACCGTGCAGTATTTGTTGTAGATCTTGATCAAGATCAAAACAACTTTGAACGAGTATCTTATAGTTACACGGATTTATTAACCAAGAATATTGAGCTTGAGTTTGATGAAATGTAATTGACAATAGAAGATTACGAACAATCACTAGTATTTTGTTTAAAATGCTAGTGATTTTTCTTTATGTAGAGTATATTTAAACTTAGAAATATTTAATGTTTAGGAAGGTAAAAGCATGAAACGTTCAGAAAGATTAGTTGATATGGTTAAGTATCTTTTAGCTCGCCCTCATACTTTGATCGCACTACCGTTTTTTGCAGATCGCTATGGCGCAGCTAAATCTTCAATTTCAGAAGACTTGGCAATTTTACGTCAGACTTTAGCTAATGATAAAAATGGAATTTTAGAGACAGTAGCAGGGGCTGCTGGTGGAGTGAGATATATTCCTTTTGTAGGAAAAAAAGAGGCCACAAACTATCTTAATGATTTAGCTGACCGTATTGAGGATCCTGATCGTATTTTACCCGGAAATTTTGTTTATTTGTCTGATATTTTGGGCTCACCACAAGATTTACGTCAAATTGGTCAATTAATTGCAACTAAATATGCTTATAGCAATGTTGACTATGTTATGACAATTGAGACTAAAGGAATAGCTATTGCCCAAGCAGTTAGTCGCTTTTTAAACGTCCCATTCGTAATGGTGAGAAGAAGACCAAAGATTACTGAAGGATCAACGATCTCTGTTAATTATGTCGCTTCTTCAAGTGAACGAGTTGAAAAAATGGAATTGGCTAAACGCTTACTCCCAGAAGGAAGCAATGTATTAATTGTGGACGACTTCATGAAGGGCGGCGGAACTTTAACTGGAATGGAAGAACTAGTTAAAGAATTTAAAGGAACAGTTGCTGGAATGTGCGTTCTTTGTGAAACAAAATACGCTTCTCAAAAAGTAGTAGATGACTATCAATCTTTAATAAAGATTACAGAAGTTGATAGAACTAAAAAGCTAATCAAAGTAAGACCAGGGAATTTCTTAGAGCAGACAGACTTCAATCGCTTTCCAAAATGATATACTGATAGGTGTTTAAATATAAAAAATTGAAGGGATATAAAACTAATGAATAAGTATGTTGTTATCTTAGCTGCTGGAAAAGGTACCCGCATGAAGTCCCAACTTTACAAGGTATTACATAAGGTTTGTGGTAAAACTATGGTAGAACATGTGGTAAATGCTGCTAAAGGCACGAATCCAGATAAGATTATTACTGTAGTTGGCAATGGTGCAGCTAGCGTTAAAGATGTTTTGGCAGGCCAATCAGAATTTGCTTTTCAAGAAAAGCAACTAGGTACTGGAGACGCCGTTATGGCAGCCAGCGATTTATTAGAAAACTTAGATGGTTCAACTTTAGTTGCTACTGGTGATACTCCTTTATTTACTGCTGAAACTTTTAACAACTTATTTAAAAAACATGAAGAAAGTGGAAACAGTGCAACTGTTTTAACTGCGAAAGCACCAAATCCATTTGGCTATGGACGTATTATTCGTGATGAGGATGGAAATGTCTTAAGAATTGTTGAACAAAAAGATGGTACTCCAGAAGAACTAGCAGTTGATGAAATTAATACTGGTGTATTTTGTTTTGATAATAAAGAATTATTTAAGGCTTTAAAACAAGTTGGTAATGATAATGCTCAAGGCGAATATTACTTAACTGATGTCTTAGAAATTATGCGTAAAGCTGGTCATAAAGTTGGTGCTTATGAAATGCCTGACTTTAGTGAAAGCTTGGGTGTTAATGATAGAATTGCTTTGGCTCAAGCAACAAAGATTATGCAAAGAAGGATTAATGAAAAGCATATGAAGAATGGTGTTTCATTTATTGATCCTGACACAGCATATATTGATGGCGATGTTAAGATCGGTAATGATACTGTTATTGAAGGCAACGTTGTTATCAAGGGTAAGACTGAAATTGGTAGCAACTGCTATATAACTAACAGTTCAAGAATTATTGATTCTAAGATTGGCAATCACGTAATTATTACTTCTTCAACTCTTCAAGAAGCTCAAATGGATGATAATACTGATATTGGACCTAACTCTCACCTTCGTCCTAAAGCTATCATTAGAAAAGGCGCTCATATTGGTAACTTTGTTGAGATTAAGAAGGCTGAAATTGGTGAAGATAGTAAGGTAGGTCACTTAACTTATGTTGGGGATGCAACTTTAGGTAAAGATATTAATATTGGTTGTGGTACTATCTTCTCTAACTACGATGGTGTTAAGAAGTTTCATACTAATGTGGGCGATCATTCATTTATTGGAGCAGGTGCTACTATCATTGCCCCAGTTAATATTGCTGATCATGCATTTGTGGCAGCAGATTCAACAATTACTAAAGATGTTGATAAGTATGATATGGCAATTGCTAGAGGTAGACAGACTAATAAACCTGATTACTGGCACAAGTTACCGCTATCAAAAGATAAAGATTGGGAATAAATTAAAAGAAGTTGTTAAATACAACTTCTTTTTTTGCTATTTTCAAGCGTAAGTAGCATTTTTTTGCTATTATTAAAGATGGAATTGTAATTTTTCGGTGGAGGAAATTATGTCTCAATTAGACAAAGAAATTAAAATTTTTGCGCTCAACTCTAATAAACCTTTAGCAGAAAAAATTGCTGATAAAGTAGGAGTTAAGCTTGGTAAGTCTGATGTTAAACGTTTCAGTGATGGTGAAATCCAAATTAACATCGATGAATCAGTTCGTGGTAAAGATGTTTACTTAGTACAATCAACTTCAGCTCCAGTAAACGATAATTTAATGGAATTATTGATTATGATTGATGCTGTTAAGCGTGCTTCAGCTAGAAGTGTTAACTTAGTAATGCCTTACTATGGATATGCACGTCAAGATAGAAAGACCCGTGCACGTGAGCCGATTACAGCTAAGTTAGTAGCTGATATGCTTCAAAAAGCAGGTGCTGATCGAGTTCTTTCACTTGATTTACACGCCCCACAAATTCAAGGATTCTTTGATATCCCTGTTGATAATTTAATGGGTGCACCACTTCTTGCTGACTACTTCTTGAGTCATGATTTAGAAAAAGATGCTGTTGTAGTTTCGCCTGATCATGGTGGTGTAACCAGAGCAAGAAAGTTAGCAGAATTTCTTAAGACTCCAATTGCAATTGTGGATAAACGTCGTCCAAAAGCAAATGTTGCTGAAGTTATGAACATCATTGGAGATGTAAAAGGCAAGCGTGCCATTATTATCGATGACATGATTGATACAGCTGGTACTATTACTTTAGCTTCTCAAGCTTTAATGGATGCTGGTGCAACTGAGGTTTATGCTTCAGCTACACACGCTGTTTTGTCAGGACCTGCAATTGAACGTTTAAATAATTCTCCAATTAAGAAATTAATCTTAACTGATTCAATCAACCAACCTGAAGAAAAAGATTTATCTAAGGCTGAAATTGTTTCTGTAGGACCATTGATGGGTGAAGCAATTAAATTGATTCAAGAACATAAGCCAGTTAGTCCACTATTTAATACTCGTTTTCAATCCCATAATTAAGTAATAAAGAACCAATATCTATTTGTTTAGATATTGGTTTTTATCATATAAAAGCTATATCTTTATTTTAAAAATATGAAAAGCGTTTACATATATCGGATAATTAAGGTAGTATTAAACTATACAGTTTTAAAGAGGGAACTATAGGAATATGACTACTTTATCTGATGTAGCAAAAAAAGCTAATGTATCTAAGATGACAGTATCGCGGGTTATTAACCATCCGCAGCAAGTGACGCCAGAATTAAGAAAAATTGTGGAAAAAGCAATGGAACAATTGAATTATCATCCCAATTCAGTTGCAAGTGCTTTGGCTCATAATCGGACTAATGTGGTTAAACTGGTAATTTTAGAAGATATTGATACAACCGAGCCATACTATATGAATCTACTTTTTGGAATTGCTAAAGGGCTGAGCAAAAAACACTACGCAATTCAATTAGCCACAGGTAGGGATGTTGGCGGAGGGGACGGCTACATTATAACTGGGGGGCGAGTAACGGATGCAGAATGGTTAGATCAATTAGATAAACCTTTTGTTTTATTTGGAGAAAATCGCTTCGGTTATGATTTTATTGATACAGATAACAAATTAGGTGAACAGTTAGCTACACAATATGCACTCAATAAAAATTATCAATCAATTATTTTTATTGGAATTGATGAGAAAGAACCATTTGAATATTCAAGAGAAGCGGGCTATATCAATACACTCCAAAAGCATAATATGATTCCTAAAATTTTTCGAATTCAAAATCATAGTAGTTTGGCTGAAAAGTTAATTATTAGTAATTGGAAAAAATTTGCGCCGAATACGTGCTTTATTTGTGCCAGTGATCGAATTGCAGTTGGTGTAGTACGCGCTATCCAAAGAAAGAATGGGAATATTCCTAGAGATTTCGGTGTAATTGGTTTTGATGGAGTATTTTTAGATCAAGTCTCAAATCCTAAGTTAACTACAGTTAAGCAAAATTTATTTAAGCTTGGTGAACTCTTAGCAGCCATGATTCTGCAAAAAATTAAACAAGATGGAGCTCAGCAGGGTGAAGTCTTGATTGAGCCAGAACTAAGAAAAAATGAATCTACAAGAAATTAGAAAGCTGTTAACGCAGCTTCTTTTTTTGATACCGGTAACATATAAAACATATTGTAAGCGCTTAAAATAATTGTTTAAAATAAAAGCTATGGAGGAAGTTTATTATGAGATATTGGTATGACCAAGCAATTATTTATCAAATTTATCCGAAGTCTTTTCAAGATTCTAATAGTGACGGTATTGGTGACTTAAATGGAATAAGAAAGAGAATACCGTATTTAAGGGAATTAGGAATCAATGCTGTTTGGCTAAATCCAATTTTTGTTTCTCCACAAGTAGATAATGGTTATGATGTGTCGAATTATTTTGCTATTGATCCAAAGATGGGAACAATGGAAGATATGGATAACTTAATTAAGGAAATGCATGCGGCTGGGATTCATGTAATTATGGACTTTGTATTGAACCATACTTCTGATCAGCATCCCTGGTTTCAAGATGCTATAAAAAATCCAGAAAGTATATATCGTGACTATTATATTTTTGCAGGAGGAAACAATCAGCGTCCAAATAACTGGGGAAGTTTTTTCGGAGGAAGTGTTTGGGAAAAGGATCCTGCAGGAACCGGACAATTTTATTTCCATCTTTTTGATAAAAGAATGCCTGATTTAAATTGGAATAATCCAGAAGTTAGACATGCAATGACTGGGATTGCAAAATATTGGTTAGAAAAGGGAATTGATGGATTAAGACTAGATGCATTTATTCATATTGCAAAAGCAGATTTAAGACAGAATTTTCCAGTTGATAGCAAAGATAAAGAACCAATAATTGCAGAACCATTTTTTGCTAATTTACCACAAGTTCAAAAATGGATGCGACCATTTTGTGAAGAAATAAAACAAGATTATCCTGATGCATTACTTTTAGGAGAAGCAGCAAGTGCAAATGTAAATTTAGCTGTGGATTATACAAATAAGGATAATCACTTAATGGATAGTGTAATTACTTTTAGATATTTTACTGAAGATCAGAACAAAGTCGATCCTAGTTTTTTGAGTAATTATCAGCCTAAACCATTGGATTGGGTTAAATTTAAACAAAATCAAACTATTTGGCAACAAACCTTAAGTGGAATTTCTAAACCTACCCTTTATTGGAATAATCATGATATGGCAAGGCTTGCAACCAGGATTGCTAAAAATAATACTCAAGCAAGAAGTTTAGCTATGTTGATGTACTTACAATGCGGTATTCCAATCATTTATTATGGTGAAGAGTTAGGGATGAGAAATCTACAGTTTGAAAATGTAAATGATTTTCAAGATGATACTGTAAAAGAGTTTGTAAAGAGTGCAGAAAAGGCAGGAAAGACTACAAAAGAAGCCTTGCTAATGGCAAGTAAGACTCATAAGCTCCCAGCTAGAGGACCAATGCCATGGAATAACGAAAGAAATAATGGCTTTACAGATAGAGAACCTTGGATTCAAGGTAAAAAGCTTGATGAGACAAATGCAGCTGATGAAATAGCAGATGATAGTAGTATGTTTAACTTTTACAAAAAGCTTATTAGCTTGAAGAAAGAACAACTATTTCAAGAAGGTAATTATTATTTATGGCCAACGTCAAATGGGAGCTATGTCTATGAGCGTAATTTAAAAGACAAAAAAGCACTTATTGCTGTTTCTTTGAGTCAAGAACCAATTGAGCTTGAAGTAGGAAAAGAATTTAGTAGTGAAAGGTTAGCGGCTGGCGAATATTATTTAACGGCAGGAAAATTACGATTAGAACCATATGCCGGAGTAGTATTAGAAAATTAAAAAGATTGAGGAATAAAATATGCAACTTGCAGCTTTAAAACATAGAACTGAAAGTGAAGATTGTTTTATTATTGATCATTCACACGTTAAAATTAGACTTCATACAGCAAAAGATGATGTGGAAAAAGTAATTGTTCATTACACGGATAACTATCTACCACCAAAACAAGCTAAAGAACTTGAAATGGAGAAAATAGGTAGTGGTCAAGTTAATGATTACTGGGGAGCAACCTTAACTGCTCCATATCACCGAATTAAATATACTTTTGAAGTGATTGGCAAAGACGGAAGTCATGTAATTTTTGGTGACCGTAGTATTGAAAACTTTAGCGATGAAAAATTAAGAGAAGATGGAATGTATTTTAAAGTTCCGTACTTCCATGATATTGATCGCATTAAAACACCAAAATGGCTTAAAGACATTGTTTGGTATCAAATTTTTCCGGAGCGTTTTGCTAATGGTGATAAAAGTAATGACCCAGCAAATGTTAAAGAGTGGAGTCCGCAAGATCATCCAGGTAGAGAAGATTTTTATGGTGGAGACTTACAAGGAGTTTTAGATCATTTAGATGATTTACAAAGATTAGGAGTTACGGGGCTATATTTCTGCCCAATTTTTAAGGCAAGTTCTAATCATAAATACGACACAATTGACTATTTACAAGTAGATCCAGCTTTTGGAGACAAGGATTTATTTGCAAAAGTAGTTAATGAAGCGCATAAGCATGGAATGAAAGTTATGCTTGATGCGGTCTTTAATCACTTGGGTGATCAATCGATGCAGTGGCAAGATGTAATTAAAAATGGCGAAAAATCACGCTTTAAAGATTGGTTCCACATTAATTCCTATCCTGTTGAACCCTATCGTGACCCAAGTAAAGGTGAAAAAAATCCACCGTATGAAACCTTTGCATTCGAAAAGCATATGCCTAAATTAAATACGGCTAACCCAGAAGTACAGGACTTCTTATTAGAAATTGCGACCTACTGGGTAAAATATTTTGATATTGATGCATGGCGTCTAGATGTTGCAAATGAAGTTGACCATCATTTCTGGAAGAGATTCCATGACGAATTAGTTAAAATAAAGCCTGATTTCTATATTGTTGGTGAAATATGGCATTCAGCTCGTCCATGGCTTCAGGGAGATCAATTTACAGGTGTCATGAATTATCCATATACTTTACAAATTGAAGATCATTTCTTCAAGCATAAAATGGATGCTAAAGACCTAAGTGAACACTTAACTGATCAACTAATGATGTATCCTGATATGGTTGACCAGGCTATGATGAATATGCTCGATTCCCATGATACGGCTAGAATTTTAACTTTAGCAAAAGAAAATCAAGATTTAGCTTTACAAGCAGTTGCGTATGAATTTGTTCAACCTGGAGTGCCATGTATTTACTATGGGACAGAGATGGGAATGAGCGGCGATAATGATCCGGATTGCCGCAAACCAATGGACTGGAGCAAGCTCGAAGGACCAGTATGGCAAAGAGTCCATGAATTAGTAAAATTCAGACTAGATCATAGTGATACCTTAAATAAAGGTACTGTTAAGTTAACGGTAACAGAAAAAGGTCTCTTAAAAGTTGAACGAATAGGCAAAGAAACAATAAAGGCCTACTATAACACAGGTAAAAAAGGTATTAAAATTGATAAAACAGCAGCACTGAGTCAGAACTATAAATCGGGAGTATTAGTGCCAGATGGCTTTTTAATCGAGGTTGAAGCTTAATATATGAACAAAAAAAGTAGCAATAAGATGCTGCTTTTTTTCTTATAATTTTTTGATACCGGTAACATCAAAGTAAACATTGTTAAGCGCTTTCAATAATTGGATAATAGATTTGTAAATAAAAAACTTCACGAAAGTGATGGAGAAGGATAATGAAGAGAATTTTTGAGGTTGATCCTTGGAAAGTAACGACACATGAATTTTCCAAGAAAGATAAAAGGTTACAAGAAAGTATTACCGCAATTGGTAACGACTATATGGGAATGAGAGGAAACTTTGAGGAGGGTTACTCTGGTGACACGCTTCAAGGAACATACTTAGCAGGTGTATGGTTCCCAGATAAGACAGTTGTTGGTTGGTGGAAGAATGGATACCCGAAGTACTTCGGTAAGACACCAAATGCTCCAAGTTTTATTGGAATTGGGATCACTGTCAACGGTGAAAAAATTGATTTAGCCAAAGTAAAATTTAGTGATTTTGAATTATCACTTGATATGCATCAAGGACTTCTTTCAAGAAGTTTTATCTATGAAGGTAAAGATGTCAAAATTAAATTTGAATTTGAACGTTTTCTCCATATTGTACAAAAAGAAGCTGCTTTAATTAAAGTAAAAGCTACAGTACTTGAAGGAAAGGCTAAGATTGATTTTGATGCTAGCTTAGATGGAACAGTTGTTAACGAAGATAGTAACTATGGTGAACGCTTCTGGATTCCACTTGGTGAGAATAAGGATACAAAAGCTATCCAGGTAAAAACTAAGCCTAATCCTTATGAAGTGCCACAATTCACAGTTTTACTTCAAGAATCTTTACGCCACAATGGTGAACTAATTCAAACTGAAGTTTCTACTAAAGAAGCCAAGTTAAGCGAAAAATTTTCAGTTGAATTAAGTGAGGGACAAAGCTACGAACTTGAAAAAGACGTTATTGTTATAACAAGTAGAGATGTTGAAGAAAAAGATCAAGCAAGTGTTGCTGAAAATTTAATGAATAAGCTTCAATCAAAGAGCTTTGAAGAAAACTTAGCCGACCATACTGCTGAATGGCAAAAACGTTGGAATATGAGTGATGTTGAAATTTCTGGTGATGCAGCAGCACAACAGGGGATTAGATTTAATATTGCTCAATTGTTCATGACATACTACGGTGAAGATGAACGCTTGAACGTTGGTCCTAAGGGATTTACTGGTGAAAAATACGGTGGTGCTACTTATTGGGATACTGAGGCTTATATAGTTCCAATGTACTTAGGAATCACTAACCCAAGCGTTACTAAAGCCCTTCTTCAATATCGTCATAATCAATTACCAGGAGCATATCACAATGCTAAAGAACAAGGCCTTCCAGGTGCCTTGTTCCCAATGGTGACTTTCAATGGTATTGAATGTCATAACGAATGGGAAATTACTTTTGAAGAAATCCACAGAAATGCTGATATTCCACATGCAATTGCAATGTACACTGAATATACTGGCGATGATAGCTATGTTAAGAATGAAGGTATGGATGTCCTAGTTGGAACTGCAAGATTTTGGGCAGCCAGAGTTCATTGGTCTAAATGGCGTAATAAGTATGTAATGCATGGTGTTACTGGACCAAATGAATACGAAAATAATGTTAACAATAACTGGTTTACAAACACCATGGCAAGATGGCTTTTGAAATATACGCTAGAACGTTTACCACTTGCGACTAAAGAAGCTCAAGAAAGAGTACATGTTACTGAAGAAGAAAAAGAAAAGTGGCAAGACATTGTCGATAGGATTTATCTACCAGAAGATAAAGATTTAGGTATTTTCTTACAACAAGATGATTTTCTTGATAAAGAGATTCGTCCAGTAAGTGAAATTGAAGATCAAAGACCAATTAACCAACACTGGTCATGGGATAAGATTTTGAGATCACCATTTATCAAACAGGCTGACGTTTTACAAGGAATTTACTTCTTCCCAGAAAATTACACTAAAGAGCAAAAAGAAAAGAACTTTGATTTCTATGAACCTTTAACGGTTCACGAAAGTTCATTATCTCCTTCAATTCACTCTGTCTTAGCTGCTGAATTAGGCAAGAAAGATAAGGCTGTTGAGCTTTACGAGAGAACTGCAAGACTTGATTTAGACAATTACAACAATGATACCGTTGATGGTTTGCATATTACTTCGATGAGCGGTTCATGGTTAGCAATTGTTCAAGGATTTGCTGGGATGCGTTATGATCACGATCAATTAAAATTTAAGCCATTTATTCCGGATAACTGGGATCACTACAGTTTTAAGATTAATTATCGCGGTCGATTGATTAAAGTTTATGTCGACCATCACGAAACTAAGATTTCTTTACTTAAAGGCGAAGATCTAGAAATTCTTGTTAATGACAACAATGTAGCACTTAAAGAAGGTGAAACAGAATGCTTAAAGGCTTAATTTTTGACTTGGATGGAGTTTTAACAAATTCAGCTGTTTATCATTTAACCGCTTGGAACAATTTAGCTAAGGAATTAGGGATTAGCTTAACTGATGAACAACTTGATAGCTTAAGGGGTATTTCAAGAATGGACTCACTGAATTTGATCTTGAAATATGGCGATCAGGAAGATAAATATTCTGAAGCAGAAAAAGAAAAGTTCGCAGCAGAAAAGAATACTAAATTTGTTGAACAAGTTGAAAAAATGACACCAGCAGATATTTTGCCAGGTATTCCGGAACTACTTAGTGATGCAAAGAAGCAAAATTTAAAAATGGTTATTGCTTCTGCCTCAAAAAATGCGCCTAAGATTTTAACAAAGTTAGGAATTATGGATGAATTTGATGGTATTGTTGATCCAGCAACACTTCATCGCGGAAAACCGGATCCAGAAATTTATGAAAAGGCACAAGAATTGGCTGGTTTGAATGCAGACGAAGTAATTAGTTTTGAAGATGCTCAAGCCGGTGTTCAATCAATTAAAAGTGCTGGTCAATTTGCAGTTGGAATTGGGAATAAAGAGGTCTTGAAAGAGGCTGATTATATTGTTCCAACTACTAAAGAATTGAAACTTTCAGAAATTGAATCAGTTTTTAATAAAAAATAAGAGGGAAGTAGGGGAAGAGAATGGTTGAGGTAGATTTGAACCATATCTATAAAAAGTACGAAGGAAATGATAAATATTCAGTTAATGACTTTGATTTACATATCAAAGATAAGGAATTTATCGTTTTTGTTGGACCATCTGGTTGTGGTAAATCAACTACTTTGAGAATGGTTGCTGGTCTAGAAGATATTTCTAAAGGTACTTTAGAGATTGACCATAAGGTAATGAATGACGTTGCACCAAAAGATAGAGACATTGCCATGGTTTTCCAAAACTATGCTTTGTACCCTCATATGTCCATTTACGACAACATGGCTTTTGGATTAAAGCTTCGTCATTATAAGAAAGATGAAATTGATAAGCGAGTTAAGCATGCAGCAGATATTTTAGGTTTATCAGAATATCTTGATAAAAAGCCATCTGAATTATCTGGTGGTCAAAGACAGCGTGTTGCCTTAGGACGAGCAATTGTTCGGGATGCGCCGATCTTCTTAATGGATGAACCATTATCAAACTTGGATGCAAAATTACGTGTCACAATGCGTGCTGAAATTGCTAAGTTGCACCAAAATTTGGGAACTACTACGATTTATGTTACTCACGATCAAACTGAAGCCATGACTTTAGCAGATCGGGTAGTAGTTATGTCGGTGGGTAAAGTTCAACAAATTGGTACACCTCTAGAAGTTTACAATACACCAGTGAATATGTTCGTAGCTGGTTTTATCGGATCTCCTCAAATGAATTTCTTCAACGTTCACTTTAAGGGTAACCGAATTAGCGATGGTAAAGGATTGAACATTGAAATTCCTGAAGGTAAGGCTAAGATGCTTAGGGAAAAAGGATATGAAGATAAAGACTTAGTCTTTGGTATTCGTCCTGAAGATATTCATTCAGAGGAAGCTTTCCTTGAAACTTGGCCTAATTCAGTTGTTGAATCAACTGTTGTTGTTTCAGAGTTACTTGGTTCAACCATTCAGCTTTATCAGAAAGTTGATGGAACAGAATTTGTAGCCATTGTAAATGCCCGTGATTACCATACTCCCGGCGATAAAGTAAGAATGGGGTTTGATGTTAATAAGGCCCACTTCTTCGATAAAGATACAACGAATGCTATTCGTTAATTTGGAGGAGAGGCCACTTCTGCAAAATATTAGTTAGGTTTACAACGAGTGTGAAACTTGGCTTACAGTTGTAATAAATGTATTTAGCCAGTTATGGCTAGGAGGAAATATTATGAAGTTATGGAAAAAATTAGCTTTAGGTAGTGTAGTAGCTCTATCAGCTATTTCATTAACTGCTTGTGGAAAGAGCTCTAATTTAAATGAATCAAAAAGCTCAGATAAGCAATTAACTCTTTGGGTAGATACTGCACGTGTTAGTTGGTATAAGGGTGTAGTAAAAGATTTTGAAAAAGAACACCCTAATATTAAAGTTAAAGTTACTCAAAATCCTAATGGATCAGCTAATGCTAAAACCGATGTTGGTAAAGATCCATCAAAAGCTGCAGATGTATTTAGTGTTCCAAATGATCAATTAGGTCAAATGGCAGATTCGGGTTACATTAACCCATTATCACCATCTGATACTAAAGCAATTAAGAATAATTCAGTTTCAGAAGCTTATAAGGGTGCCGAATGGAAAGGGAAGCTTTATGCATATCCATATGCAGAACAAGCTCAAACTGTTTACTATGATAAGTCTAAACTTTCACCAGAAGATGTTAAATCTTGGAAGACTTTGACTTCTAAAGGCGTAGTTGCAACTGACTTTACAAATGTTTATGTAATGTGGCCAGTAATGTTTTCAGCAGGTACCAAATTATTTGGTAACAACGGTGAAGATGTCAAAGGTTCAACTTTTGATTCTCAAAATGGCGTAAATGCAATGAAGTGGTATGCAGAACAAAAGAATAATAAGGGAGTTATGCAAACTTCAAATGCGCTTAACCAATTAAAGAAAGGTAATGCTCAAGCTATCTTAGATGGTCCATGGAATGCGGCTAACATTAAGAAAATCTTGGGTAAGAATTTAGGAGTTGCTCCATACCCAACTATTGAAGTTGGTGGCAAGACCGCGCAAATGGAAGCCTTCTTAGGTGTTGAATGTTTCGCAGTTAACTCACATACTTCTAATGCTAAGAATGCTGCAATTTTAGCTAAATACTTAACAAATAAAGAAAACCAATTAATTGTTCACAAGAATACCGGTGAAGTTCCTGTTAATACCGCTGCTCAAAATACTGCGGCAGTTAAGAACGATCCAGTTGCTAAGGCTGTATTACAGATGACTCAACCAGGCTACTCAGTTCTTCAACCAAAATTACCACAAATGTCAATTTTCTGGAACGATGCTGCTCCACTTGTTAGTGGTGCATACGATGGTAAGATTAAGCCATCACAATACAAGAGCAAGCTTGCTAAACTACAAAAGAATATTTCTAAGAAAGAATAATCTTGAAAAATCACATAAGCAAAGGTTTGATTAATTATGTTTAAGAAAAAACATGCTACGCCTGCAGTTACGTTAAAGGAAACATGGAAAGATGGAGATGCAGTAACTAAGTTAACCTTCTTCATTATGGGCTTAAATGCCCTCAGACATCGGCAATGGCTGAAGGGATTCTCGCTTTTATTTGCTGAAATTATATTTCTGATTTGGTTCTTTTTAAGTGGAATTCATTCAATTGCTGGTCTAAGTAACTTAGGTGCAATAAAAAGTAAACGCGTTGTATTTGATAAAGCTCAAGGAGTATATATTACTCAGCAGCCAGATAATTCAGTGTTAATTCTATTATTTGGTATATTAGCTTTATTTATTGTTGCTGGGTTTATTTACCTATATATCGTTAATTTAAGATCTAATAAACATACATTCTTATTAGAAAAAAGACATGAGCACATTCCAACTAATCACGAAGAAATTGCATCTTTGTTTGACCAAAGATTACATGCAACCTTAATGACGATTCCGATTGTCCTAATTATCTTATTTACGGTTTTGCCTACAGTCTTCATGATTTCGATGGCATTTACTAACTATGACCGTCAACACTCAGTTGGATTTTCCTGGACTGGTTTTCAAGCATTTGGAAATGTCTTAAGTGGTGATCTAGCAGGCACTTTCTTCCCAGTGCTAGGCTGGACTTTGATTTGGGCAGTGGCTGCTACTGCTACTACTTTCTTCTTTGGTGTTTTACTTGCCCTTTTAATTGAATCAAAGGGAATCAAGCATAAGAATGTATGGAGAACAATTTTTATAATTGTTTATGCTGTTCCACAGTTTGTATCTTTACTAATGATGGCGCAATTCTTAGATTATCAAGGACCATTGAATACATTACTTATGAACTGGGGCTGGATTAGCCACCCAATTCACTTCATTGATAATCAGGCTAGTCCTCTGATTGCTAGAATTACAGTTATTGTAGTTAACATGTGGATTGGTATCCCAGTCTCAATGTTAACTTCAACAGCTATTATTCAAAACTTACCGCAAGATCAAATTGAAGCTGCTCGTATTGACGGTGCAAGCCCAGTACAAATTTTTAATCACATTACATTCCCGCAAATTTTATTCGTAATGTCTCCAGCTTTGATACAACAATTTATTGGTAACATCAACAACTTTAATGTTATCTACTTGTTAACTGGTGGTGCACCAATGAACAATAACTACAATGGTGCTGGTTCGACAGACTTGCTTGTAACTTGGCTATATAACTTGACATTTGGTCAAGAGCAACGCTACAATGCATCCGCTGTTTTGGGTATTTTGATCTTTATCATTAGTGCTACATTCTCACTAATTGCATATCGTCATACTAACGCGTACAAGGAGGGCTAAAAATGAAGTCTTATAGTAATCAAAGAAGATTTGCTTTAATTTTTAGATATGTTCTATTAGCTATCCTAGCCGTATTATGGATTTTCCCAATTATTTGGATCATTTTAGCAAGTTTTTCATACAACAACACAGGCTTTGTATCTACAATTTGGCCAGAAAAATTTACTTGGCAAAATTATGTTGGTATTCTTACTAGCTCACAATATCCCTTTGTAAACTGGGTATTAAATACTTTATTTGTAGCTGTTATCTCAGCTACCTTATCAACTTTTGTAACGATTGCGGTTGCTTACGTATTATCAAGATTACGTTTTCGCTTCCGTAAGCCGTTTTTGCAAATTGCCTTAGTTTTAGGTATGTTCCCTGGCTTTATGTCCATGATTGCTTTGTACTACATCTTAAAGGCATTGAACATGCTAAACCTTGGTGGTTTGATCTTAGTTTATGTTGGTGGCGCTGGCCTTGGTTTCTACATTGCTAAAGGGTTCTTTAACACAATGCCACGAGCAATTGATGAGGCTGCTGAAATTGATGGAGCAAACAAATGGCAAGTATTTGTTCATATTGGACTACCACTTTCAAAGCCAATGATTGTTTATACTGCACTTACTTCGTTCATGGCTCCATGGGTAGACTTCATTTTCTCAGGTATTATCCTCTCTACCTCAGGAAATCCGAAGACCTACACTGTTGCCTATGGACTGTACAACATGGTTCACTCAGCAAAGGGTACAATGGCACAATTCTTTACTCAGTTTATTGCTGGATGTGTAATCATCGCGATCCCAATTACGATTTTGTTCATTGTAATGCAAAAATTCTATGTTAACGGAATTACAGCAGGTGCTGATAAAGGTTAATCAAATTAAAGTTTATGTGAAAAAAGTGTCCTGTCTTAACAGGACGCTTTTTATTTTAAGGAGAAAAATATGACACCTTGGTGGAAAAAAGCAGTTGTGTATCAAGTTTATCCAAAATCCTTTCAAGACAGTAATGGTGATGGGATCGGAGATATTCCAGGTATTATTTCAAGATTGGAATATTTAGAAAAATTGGGTATTGATGCTATTTGGCTATCGCCAGTTTATTTATCACCTGGAGTAGATAATGGCTATGATATTTCTGACTATCAAAAAATCGATCCACAATATGGAACAATGGAGGATATGGATAATCTAATTAGAGAAGCTAAAAAACATCGTATACGGATCGTTATGGACCTTGTAGTTAATCACACTTCTGATCAACATCCTTGGTTTATTGAATCAAAGAAAAGTAAGAATAGCCCATATCGTGATTTTTATATTTGGCGTGATCCAGTAGATGGACATGAGCCAAATGATTTGAAATCAGCTTTTTCAGGCTCAGCTTGGAAATTTGATGATAAAACTGGGCAGTATTATTTACACTTTTTTGCGGATCAGCAACCAGATTTAAACTGGAAGAATCCAGAATTAAGAAATAAGATTTACGACATGATGAATTACTGGATTGATAAAGGAATTGGCGGATTTAGAATGGATGTCATTGAATTAATTGGTAAAGATCCAGATAAAAAGATTCGTGAAAACGGACTAATGCTTCATCCATATTTGAAAGAGATGAATGAACATACTTTTGCAGGAAAAGACTTAATGACTGTGGGAGAAACATGGAATGCGACACCAAAAATTGCAGAAGAATATTCTGATCCGTCTCGCCATGAATTATCAATGGTTTTTCAATTTGAAAACCAAAGTTTAGATCAACAAGCTGGTAAAGAAAAGTGGGATTTACGAGCTCTTGATCTAGGAGAATTGAAAAAAGTTCTAGTTAAGTGGCAGACAGAAATTGATTTTAATCATGCATGGAATAGTTTATTTTGGGAAAATCATGATATTCCAAGAGTAATTTCTCGTTGGGGAAATGATAAAGAATATCGTGTTCAAAGTGCAAAGATGTTTGCAATTATACTGCATTTAATGCACGGAACACCGTACATTTATAATGGCGAAGAAATTGGTATGACAAATTGCCCTGTTACATCTATTGATGAAGTCGAAGATATTGAAAGTATCAATATGTATCATGAAAGACTGACTCAAGGCTATGAGCAAGATGACCTAATTAAGTCAATTAATGTCAAAGGACGAGATAACGCTAGACGACCAATGCAGTGGTCAAATAAAGAAAATGCAGGTTTTACTAGTGGAACACCATGGCTTAAAGTTAATCCCAACTATAAAAATATTAATGTCCAAGAAGCTTTATCTGATCCAGAGTCTATTTTTTATACATATAAAAAACTAATTAAGCTTAGACATGAAAATCCAATTGTAGTGGATGGAAATTTTGAATTAGTTGAAAATACTGGTGATAACGTTTTAGCTTTTTGGCGTAAGTTGGGGGATGAAAAGTGGCTGATTGTTGCCAACTTATCTGGTAAGAAGCAAGACTTTAATTTAGATAACGATTTTAGAAAGGTTTTAATTAGTAATTATGAAAAGCGAGATAGTCTAAAGAATATTACTTTAAATCCTTATGAAGCTTTTGCAGTTAGAGAATAATAAAAAGTGCGTTGATTTTAATCAATGCACTTTTTTAATCTATTTCTTTTTATTAGGACGTCTTAAGTAACGCAAAGTATTGTTTCGAATATACTTTTGAAATTCTTGATAAATCGGATCAAAAATTTGTGGTTCATCAGTTTCTTTGACCATTACTTTTGGAAAGAAGAAACGTTCATCTCCTTGTAAAGTTCCATTTAATGATTTAACTAATGGACTTAATTCAGACAGTTCTACTAAACTACCATCTGTTTGCATAATTTCAATTGGACTATGGGCATTTTTACCAGTTGGTTTATAAGCGTCATAAGGTTCATCAAAGGCTGAATTAGTTGCAGTGTAGTAGTTAGGATCAAAACCTGCCTGTTTAATTAGATTTTTAAGTTTTGGTAGTAAATTCTTAGTATCGTCATTAATTTTGACACTTTCAAGTGGGTGGCGGTATAAATAACGGCTTGAAAGATCTGCTAGAATTTGGTCACCAGAATTAGTCCATAACAAGAAGTTAGTCTCCATTACCCCGTCATCTAAATTAAGATAATCTTCAAGAGTCCAATCTCTTTTTAGAAAAGCTTCTAGTTGAGGTGTAACTTGAAGTTTTCCTTCTTCATAAATGATTTGAGCTCTTTCAAGTAAATGATGGAGAATAACCTCCATAGAGCGGTTTACACGATGAAAGTACACTTGTTGATACATTTGGTAGCGACTAATGATATAGTCTTCTACAGCGTGAATTCCTTTGTCTGTAAAGCAAATACCATCACGGTAAGGTCGAATAACTTCTAAAATTCTGGTTAGATCAAAACTACCATAAGTAACACCAGTAAAATAAGCGTCTCGAAGTAGGTAGTCCATTCTGTCAGCATCAGCTTGACTTGAAATCAATTTAACTACTTGAGGGTTAGGATAAGTTTTAGCAATAACGCTAGCAACTAATTCTGGAAAGTTAGGACCTACTTGTCTTAATGCTTGATTAACTTCGGTATTTTTGTCAGTAATGATTTGTTGGCCCATTTTTTCATGGTTAGTACCAAAGAGATGTTCAAAGGTGTGAGAATAAGGACCGTGACCAATGTCATGAAGAAGTGCCGCACATTCAGCTAATAATCTTTCGCTTGGATCCCATAATCCGTCTCCAGGTTCTTTACTTGGATATTTTTCTTCAAAAATATCACAAATTCTGCGTGTTAATTCATATACCCCTAGGTTATGTTCAAAGCGTGTATGTGTTGCACCTTGAAAGACATAGGAAGCAGGTCCTAATTGTTTAATACGACGCAGGCGCTGAAATTCTTTTGAATTAATAATATCTAAAATAACTTTATCTTTTACATGAATATAGCTGTGAACTGGATCGCGTACTACTTTTTCATGATCCAATTTTTTACTTTGAAATTTTTTCATTTTTCTTATACTATTTTCTCGGATAATAAAATAAATCTGTTAACTTATAATTAACTTGATTATAACAATAATGCTACTTTAAGGCTATCTTAGTATGGATGAAGGTGAAAATAATGAGTAAGGAAGTTGAAATTAAGATTACTAGTGAGATTCATCAAGAAGATGAATCAGCAGTTTTTGAAAGAGACGGTTTAGGATCAATCGAAAGAATTGGTGATGATTGGCGTATAAAATATGATGAAAAAAATAAAGAAGGCGACGTTGGAGTAAAATTATTGGTTAAACCGCATGAGCTTGTGATGCAGCGAGGCGACATTAAAGGTGATCATACATTAATGAAGTTTGAGCCAGGAGAAAAAAGAAAATGTAAAGTTATAGCTGCTGGTAAGCAAATGAATTTAGAATCTTTAACTAATAAATTGGATTTTTCTGAAATTTCTCCAGGAAAGATGCAACTAAAAGTTGAATATGATCTCTTTTCTGGTCTATACTTAGTAGGTAACTATGCAATAAAGATTGATATAATAGAATAAATCTTTAGCAAATTTAGATAACTTGATTACGTGAAAGGACGTGCCACTGTGGGGTTAGATGATTTTAAAGGTCAAAATAAAGACGAATTGTCAATGATCGAAGTTGCTCGTGCAATTTTACAAGATAGCGGCAAGCGGATGGCCTTTGCTGATATCGTTAACGCCGTCCAGAACTTTCTGGGTAAGAGTGACGAAGAAATTCGTGAACGTTTGCCACAATTTTACACTGATATGAACACTGATGGTGAATTCATTTCAATGGGTGATAATGTTTGGGCATTGCGTTCTTGGTTCCCATATGAATCTGTTGATGAAGAAGTAAACCATCCAGAAGATGAAGAAGATGCGCCACGTAAGAAGCACCATAAGAAAGTTAATGCATTTATTGGTGATTCTGACGATGATGATATTATCGACTACGATTCTGATGATCCAGAAGATGAAGATTTGGACGTTGAGGAAGACGACAACAATGAAGATGACTATTCAGATGATGATCTAGACGATGCCGATGACAATGAATTAGATGACGGAATTGAAGGTCAATTATCTGAGCTTCACCAAGATGATCTTGATGACGATGATGAGTAAAGTACTTGACGGAAAGAGAATTTCCCTTTAGTATTTTGTATGGGCACTCTATGTGCAATTAAGCTCCCATGTATTTGGGAGCTTTTTTTGATTTTAATGAATAATTTAAAGAAAAGAGAGGAAGCACGGCATGACAAAGTATATTTTTGTAACTGGTGGAGTTGTTTCATCACTAGGTAAAGGTATTTCAGCTTCAAGTTTAGGACGTTTACTTAAAAATCGTGGTTTAAAAGTTACTATGCAAAAGTTCGATCCTTATATCAACATCGATCCAGGTACAATGAATCCATATCAACACGGTGAAGTTTATGTAACTGATGATGGTACCGAAGCTGACCTTGATCTAGGTCACTACGAAAGAATTGTTGATGTTAGAACAAGTAAATATTCTAATGTTACTACTGGTAAAATTTATCAAGAAGTGCTTGATAAAGAACGTCGCGGTGATTATCATGGTGCAACTGTACAAGTGATTCCACATATTACTGATATGATTAAGAAAAAAATCATGCGTGCTGCCTTAACAACTGATTCAGATGTTATTATCTCTGAAATTGGTGGGACTGTAGGTGATATTGAATCAACGCCATTTATGGAAGCAATTCGTCAAATGCGTCGTGAAGTTGGTGAAGAAAATGTAATGTACATTCACTGTACTTTAGTACCTTATCTTCACGCAGCTCATGAAATGAAGACTAAGCCAACTCAACACTCTGTTGCTGAATTAAGAAGTATTGGTATTCAGCCTAACATGCTTGTTTTAAGAGCTGAAAAGCCAGTAGCACAAGAATTGAAGAATAAAATTTCTACTTTTACTGATGTTCCAGTAGATCGTATTATTGAATCAATTGATGCTCCTTCACTTTTTGATTTACCACTTGCTTTCCAATCTCAAGGCATGGATCAAAAGGTTTGCGATTTCCTTCACTTAGAAAGTCCAAAACCAGAAGCAGATATGGAAGCTTGGAAGAAACTTGATGAACGTGCAAAGAACTTAAAGCATGAGACTACAATTACTTTAGTAGGTAAGTATGTAGAACTTGAAGATGCGTATATTTCAGTTACTGATGCTTTGCAACACGCAGGTTACTTATACGATACCAAGATTAAAGTTAATAAGGTCCAAGCAGAAGACATTACTGAAGATAACATTGCAGACATTATGAAGGATTCAGATGGTTTAATTGTGCCTGGTGGTTTTGGTACTCGTGGCCTTGAAGGAATGATTACCTCGATTAAGTATGCTCGTGAACATGATATTCCATTCTTAGGTATCTGCTTGGGAATGCAAATGGCAAGTGTTGAATTTGCTAGAAATGTACTTGGATTAAAAGATGCAAATAGCGCAGAAGCTGATCCAGAAACTAAGGATAATATTATCGATATCATGGCTGACAAGCGTGATGAAGAAAATATCGGTGGAACTCTTCGTTTAGGTTTGTACCCAGCTACATTGAAGAAGGGTACTAAGACTCGCGCTGCTTACGATGATCAAGATGTCATTCAAGAAAGACACCGTCACCGTTATGAATTCAATAATGAATATCGTGAAGCATTTGAAAAAGCAGGCATGGTCTTCTCCGGTGTTTCTCCAGACAACCACTTGGTAGAAATTATTGAAATTCCAGATAAAAAGTTCTTTATTGCAGCTCAATATCACCCAGAATTTTTGAGTCGTCCACAAAGACCAGAAGGTTTGTTCAAAGCTTTTATTGGTGCAGCAAGTGGTCTTCCAGCACAACATTTTAATTAGGCTTTTCAAAAATTAAATTTCGGTAACAGGAGAGTCATAATATACGGGTTCTCTTGTTTTTTTTACGTTTTTCATTTAATATATTTTGTGATACATTTGGGTATTACAAATAGAGAAAAGGATTGTTTCCCCAATGAAACAGATGATTATTCATGGTGGAAAGCCCTTGAAGGGCGACGTATGGATCGGTGGAGCTAAAAATTCTACTGTAGCATTAATTCCAGCGTCAATACTTTCGCGGACTCCTGTTACCCTAGAAGGGGTTCCGCGAATTGCTGATGTAGATAATTTGATGGATCTACTTAGTGAAATGGATGTAAAGTGTGATTTTCACGAAACTACTTTACGAATAAATCCAGATGACATTAAGCGTAGTCCTCTTCCAGCAGGAAAGATTAAGAGCTTGAGAGCCTCTTACTACTTTATGGGCGCATTGTTAGGTCGTTTTGGCAAAGCTGTGGTGGGCTTCCCAGGAGGCGACGATATTGGACCTCGTCCTATCGATCAACACATTAAGGGCTTTGAGGCATTAGGCGCAACTGTTGAGAATGAAAATGATCAAATTATTATTACAGCCCCTAAAACTGGGCTTCGTGGTGCAAAAATTCATTTAAAGATGCCTTCTGTAGGCGCAACAATGAACATAATTATGGCTAGCGTTATGGCTAAGGGTCAAACCGTTATTGAAAATGCAGCTAAAGAGCCTGAAATTATTGATTTAGCGACATTTTTAAATAATATGGGAGCCGTTATTCGTGGTGCTGGTACTGATGTGATTCGAATTGAGGGAGTGGAAGAGTTAAAAGCTCAAACTCCCCATACTATTATCCCCGATCGAATTGAAGCTGGAACCTACGTGGCTTTAGCTGCATGTATTGGTGATGGAATTAGAATTCATAATATCATTGAAGAACACCTTGATTCGTACTTGGCAAAAGTAGAGGAAATGGGTGTAGTAATTGACTCTGATGAAGATTCACTTTATGTGTATCCAGCAGGTGACTTAAAGATGGTTCAGGTTAGAACTGACGTTTATCCAGGTTTTGCAACTGATTTGCAGCAACCAGTTACTCCGCTTCTTTTAACAGCTAAAACTGGTGAAGGTGTAGTAATTGATCAGATCTATCCTAAGCGAGTAGGACATATTCCTGAACTTCAAAAGATGGGTGCCAATATTCATGTTGAAGATAATATTATTTTAGTTCATCCAACACATCACTTACATGGGGCGCATGTTAGTGCTGGTGAAATTAGGGCAGGAGCTTGTTTGATGCTCGCTGGCTTAATGGCTGATGGTGAGACTATTATTTCGAACGCAGGTAATATTTTGCGTGGTTATGATAGAATCGAACAAAAATTGCGTCAATTAGGTGCAGAAGTATCTGTAATTGATGTTTAAGATTAAATTTCTAATAATAAAAACCTGCAACGATAATCTTTATCGCGCATAATTTAACTGATGAAATGGTTCAATTATTTGATCGTAGGATTAATTTAAGTAAGTAAAAACTGTGAATTATCATTTTGGTAATTCATAGTTTTTTTGTTGATTATTAAATAATTTTCGAATTTAAAAAAAGTGAAATATCTTAATTTGCTTGTAAATTATTAAAGAGTGGCAGATGGTTACTAAATTGTTGATAATATTTTTCCTCATCAGTACTTTTGACTTTGACATTAGCAAATTCTGCTTGATGTAAATCGGACTCACTAATCTCAATTTGATCAGTAAAAGTTGCATTACCAATTAATTCAATCCAGTAGTGATGATTTTCGTGATGAACAATAGTTTGAACTTTTCCTCCAGGATTGTATACATCAATTTTTTGATTAAAAATGCCTTTCTTAGGATGTGTTAAACAAAAAGCTAAGGAACTTGCCGACATTCCTGTACCGCAAGCATTAGTAAAGCCAACACCGCGTTCATATGTACGGACAAACAACTGATTTTCACCAATAATTTGGACAAAATTAACATTAACCCCATCACTAAAATAAGGATTCTCATTGTTTAAATATTCGCCAACCTCTTTTAAAATATTACTTTCAATTTGTGCTTGATTCATAAAACTAATCAAGTGAGGGTTGGGAACAGCTAGCGATGTAAAACGCAATCCCGGATAAATCTCTGGTAAATATTGATCAATAATTCGATCATGACCCAAATTTTGAAAGGGTAATGCTTCTTTATTAAATAAGACAGGTGAGATTTCAACGGCAAAAGCATGTACTCCTACCGCTAAATCATCATATTTTCGAACGCGTAAATTAGAATTCATCGTATCAACTAAAAAACTATCTTGATGATATTTTTCTGATAGATAACGCGCTACCGTTCTAAGGCCATTACCACACATTGATGCCTCACTACCATCGGCATTAATTACCCGCATTTGCGCCAAAGCACCATCTCTAGTTGCCTTATTAATAACTAAAACCCCATCGGCTCCATTTAAAAGGCCATTTTGTGGATTGGTTATTTTTTTAGTTAATGCAATTAATTCTGATTCAGAAAGAGGAGTATTAAGTTCAGTTTGGTCAAGAATAAAGAAATGATTTTGAGAACCGTGAACCTTGTATAAAGTAGTCATGGGAAATCATCCTTTCTAGAAAAATTGCTTATAAATAGTTTTAACAACTTGATCGGCTTCTTCTTTTTTAGTACCAATCATAATTGAAATTTGAGAAGCCCCTTGATTAATCATTTGTGGGGAAATGTTTTGCTCATTAAGTGCAGAAAGAATTTGCGCACTAATGCCCTCTTGATATTTCATACCTTCTCCAACGACCATGATAATAGCGTAGTCATCAATCCATTCTAGTTGATCAGGATTAATTAAAGATTGAATTTCATTGCAAATTAAATCAATTAGTTGATCATTTAAAAATTGACGATTGAAAATAATAGTAATGTCATCAATTCCAGAAGGCATGTGTTCATATGGAATATTGTGTTTATAAAGTATTTGCAAAATTCGTAACGTAAAGCCAGCTTCTTTATTGAGTAAGTATTTATGCAAGTAAAGAGCAGAGAAGTGTTTTTGGCTGGCTACGCCCGTCACTGGATTAGTCGGTTTAAATTTTTGATTAGGAACAATTAAAGTGCCTGCATTTTTAGGGTCGTTAGTATTTTTTACGTTAATTGGAATTTTTCCTTCAATTGCAGGAATTAGAGCTTCATCATGAAAAACCGAAAATCCAGCATACGATAATTCTCGCATTTCACGGTAAGTCATTTGTTTAATTGAATCGGGATGTTCAATAATGCTAGGATTAGCTGCAAATATTCCATTAACATCAGTGAAATTCTCGTATAGATCAGCATGTAATCCGCGTGCTAAGATTGCTCCTGTAATGTCAGATCCACCTCGAGAAAAAGTTGCAATATGTCCCGAAGGAGTCAGTCCAAAAAATCCAGGAAAGACTATATATTCTTCTGAAGATAACTCAACTTTATCAAGATTGATATAGGTTTCAGGACTGACAATAGCATCGTTTGGTTCGCCAGTTACAGTTAGGCCGACATCAAAAGGATCGAGAAATTTAGCTTTTAGCCCCTTTTTGTTTAGGATCATTGTAATCAAACGAGCGTTCAAGCGTTCACCATGAGCTTTGAAAGCAGCAATAAGATAATCATCAGTTGGATAAATTTGTGTTGGTAAGGATAATAAAGCATTTTTAAGTTGCTCAAGTTCTTTATCTTCAACTTGAAAATATTTACCAATATCTTGATAACGACTAAAAATCTCATCTACGATTTGTTTGAAATCCTCATGATTAAGAACTTTTTTAGCATATTTGATTAAAAGATCGGTAACTTTGGTATCGGAGTTTTTTCTTTTACCTGGTGCGGAGACTACCATTACTTGCCGACTAGGATCGGCTAAAATAATATTAATTGCTTGATTGACGCTCTTTCCGGTAGCTAGTGAACTGCCACCAAATTTTACTACTTTCACATTACTACTTCCTTTAGATTTATTTAAAACTATTTTTGATAGCTTTAGTTAAAATATTTTAATTGCAAGTTTAACATTATTTTTAAAACTTGCAATTAAAATTAAAGATTCATGTAAAAGCTTGACTGTGTTTTTAATAAAATATACAATTTAATTAAATTCGAAGAGGCGCAACTGACAATAGTAGCAATTATGAGTTTGGCAAAACTATGATTAATTGTGAAAGGGAAAGTTGCCGAAGTGATAATATCTTGCCGAAATATTATTTGCTGGGTTGTAGTTTAAGAGACTGCAAACTGTCGCGAAAATCAAAATTCGCGGAGCGCTATCGATCATAAGATTAAAAGCTTTTTTAGTCCATTGTTTGTTTAGCGCAAACAATGGACTTTTTTGTTAGCGCTTCTACTTTTTTAGAAATGTAGGTAGAAAGATGAACTCGCAAGTAACAAATCAAATTAATCAAGTAGGTCATTTAACTATTGGTGGTGTAGATAGTATAGATTTAGCTAGAGAATACGGGACACCACTTGTTGTGTACGATGTTAATCAAATTCGTCATCAAATTAGAGCTTTTAAGAAAGTTTTTGAAGAAGAACAAGTTGATTATGCTGTGAGCTATGCCAGCAAAGCCTTTGCGGCAATTGCAATGTATCAAGTAGCAAGTGAAGAAGGTGCATCTACGGATGTTGTATCTGCTGGAGAACTTTATACAGCACTAAAGGCTGGCTTTCCAATGGAGCGTGTTAGTTTTCATGGCAATAATAAGTCTAAAGCAGAATTAGAAATGGCCGTAAAAAATCATGTGGGCAAGATTATGATTGATAATTTTTATGAGATTGACTTACTTAATGAAGTGCTAGAAGAAAATAATAGTGAGATTAATGTCATGCTTAGAGTTACGCCAGGAATTTCAGCTCATACTCATGAATATGACCAAACCGGTCAAGTTGATAGCAAATTTGGTTTTGACATTGAATCTGGTCAAGCAGATTTGGCCTTAGAAAAAGTTTTAGCTAATCCGCGAATGCACATGCTTGGATTACATGCTCATATTGGTTCACAAATTTTTGAGTTGAATGGCTTTGAAATGGCAGCGTCCAAACTAATCGAAATTGCAGTTTCTTGGCGTGAGAAACATGACTATACTGCCCAAGTTATTAATGTGGGTGGCGGTTTTGGGATTAAATATGTTGCTGAAGATCATCCATTAAAGCCAGAAGAATTTGTTAAAGCAATCATTAAAACAATTAAAAGTGAAGCTGCTAAAAATAATTTTCCAATTCCTGAGATTGATATTGAACCCGGACGTTCAATTGTTGGTCCGGCTGGATACAATTTATATACAGTAGGCAGTAGGAAAGATGTTCCTGGCCTTATTCCTTATTTAGCAGTTGATGGAGGAATGGGCGACAATATTCGTCCTGCACTTTATCAAGCAAAATATGAAGCTATTTTAGCTAATGATCCTAGAAAAAAGACTATTCAAAAGGTTCACCTTGCTGGTAAATATTGTGAGTCTGGAGATATTTTGGCTGATGCAGAACTTCCAGATGTAAAGCCAGGAGATATTTTAGCGATGCTAGATACAGGTGCTTATGGTTATTCAATGGCTTCAAATTATAATCGAAATCCTCGACCAGCAGTTGTATTTGCTGAAAATGGTCAGGCTCAAGTTGTAATTAAACGTGAGTCTTTAGTAGATCTAGTTTATTTAGACCAAAGCTATAATGTTTAATTTAGAAAAGAGATTAATATGACGAAATTAGATGCACAAAGTATTATCAACTACATTGGCAATGCTCCTAAAAAGACCCCTGTTAAGGTATATCTTAAAGGACAATTAAGTGAAATTGAATTTCCTGAAGGTATTCAAACATTTATTGAAGATCATAGTGGTGTGATTTTTGGAGACTGGAAAATAGTTAAGACAGTCTTAGATAATAATAAAGATAAAATAGTCGACTATGTGATTGAAAATGATGCTAGAAATTCCGCTGTTCCCTTGCTTGATTTGAAAAAGTTTAATGCTCGCATTGAACCAGGAGCAATTATTCGTGATCAAGTTGAAATTGGTGCAAATGCAGTCATTATGATGGGTGCCATTATCAATATTGGTGCTGAAATTGGTGATAACTCAATGATTGATATGGGTGCTGTTTTAGGTGGACGTGCAATTGTTGGTAAGCACTGTCATATAGGTGCAAATGCCGTGCTTGCGGGTGTAATTGAACCAGCTTCAGCTCAACCAGTCAGAATTGACGATAATGTTTTAATTGGCGCAAACGCTGTTGTAATTGAAGGCGTTCATGTGGGTGAAGGTGCAGTAATTGCAGCTGGTGCAATTGTAACGCATGATGTTGCTCCTCATACAATGGTGGCCGGAGTGCCTGCTAAGTTTATTAAAAATATTGACGAAAAGACTAAAAGTAAAACGGGCCTTGAAGATAATTTAAGAAAGATATAAAGATGATTTTAAGTGAAGCAGAATTAATTGAAATTAGACGGCATTTACATCAAATTCCTGAACTTGCGCTAAAAGAATTTCAAACTCATGATTATCTTTTAAGTATTATTGATCAATTAAAACAAGACTATTTAGAAATAGAGATTCCCCAAAAATTACCAACGGCAATATTAGTCTTGGTTAAAGGAAGTAATCCTAAGCGAACAATTGGTTATCGTACAGATATTGATGCTTTACCTGTAACTGAAAAGACAGGCCTATCATATTCCTCAAAACATTCAAATATAATGCATGCTTGTGGACATGATATTCATATGACAGTTGCCTTAGGACTTTTGAGTTATTTTAGTGAAAATCAACCCCAAGATAATTTATTGTTCTTTTTTCAGCCAGCTGAAGAAAGTGAGAGCGGCGGTAAAAAGGCTTATGAACTAGGAATCTTTCATGATCAATTTAAACCTGATGAATTCTATGGATTGCATGATAATCCTAATTTACCAGCGGGCGCAATTGGCTGTCGGATAGGAACTTTATTTGCTGGAACAACAGAAGTTAATATTGATGTAAATGGTAAAAGTGGACATGCTGCTTTTCCACAAAATGCTAATGATACCGTAGTAGCAAGTGCTAGTTTAATTATGCAAATCCAGACAATTATTTCGCGTAGTATTGATCCTATTCAAAGTGGTGTTATCACTTTGGGTAAGGTTGAAGCAGGAACGATTCGAAATGTAATTGCAGGTCATACACGTATTGAGGGCACTATTCGGGGGTTAACTCAAAAAATGATTCTAGAAATTGATGATCGTTTAAGAGATATATGTCAGGGAATTGCTCGCAGCTACAATATGGAAGTAAAGTTGAAATTAAATCAAGGCGGTTATTGGCCAGTTGAGAACGATCCTGAATTAACTAAAAAGTTTATTTCATATATGAAAAATAATCCTGAAGTTAAATACATTGAAACTCCACCAGCAATGACAGGAGAAGATTTTGGCTTTTTATTGGCTAAGTTTCCAGGCGTAATGTTTTGGCTGGGAGTAGAAGATGATTCAGAACTTCATTCAGCTACTTTAACACCTAATGAAAAGAGCATTATGCGCGGAGTTGACGCAGTTAAGGGATTTTTGATTAATAGAATGGAGAATTAAAAATGACAAGATTAAGGGATGCTGATTTGTTAACGGCTATTGTGACACCATTTGGTGAAAATGAAAAAATTAATTTTGATAGCTTGAAAAAGTTAACCAATTATTTAATTAATCAAGGTACTAATGGTTTTGTCATTGGTGGTACGACAGGTGAAACACCTGAATTGTCTCATGATGAAAAAATTGAACTTTACACAAAGTTTGGTGAAATTGTTAATGGACGAGTACCAGTGATTGCTGGGACTGGAAGTAATAATACAGCTGAAACAGTTGCTTTTACCAATGAAGTGGCTAAAATTAAGGGGATAGACTATGCCTTGATCGTGGTACCGCCATATAACAAACCTAATCAACGTAGTATGGTAGCTCACTTTACGGCAGTAGCAGAAAATGTAAATCTACCAATTTTAATTTACAATATCCCTGGTCGAACTGGTGTAAAGATGAATCAAGAAACGATTGTACAACTTTCTCATGTAGAAAATATTAAGGGAATTAAGCAATGTGCAAGTTTAGAAGAATTGGAATATATTATTGACCACAAAGATAGTGACTTCCAAGTCTTTACTGGTGAAGATAGTCAAGCTTTAACTGCTCGATTGCTTGGGGCTAATGGGGTTGTTTCAGTTGCTTCTCATATTTATTCAAAACAAATGAGAAAAATGTACGATAACCTATATGCAGGTAATTATCCTGAAGCTGCTCGATTACAACGCTGGCTTACACCAAAAATGGCAGCTCTTTTTATGTATCCATCACCGTCGCCAGTTAAAGCAGTATTAAATGCGCAAGGATTTAATACTGGAGATTGCCGTTTACCATTAGTTAGTTTAAATAATGAAGAAAAAGTTATCCTTGCTCAAAAATTAGGGTTAAGTGATGATGCATTGATGAATAAATTAGCACTGGATTTAGGAAAAGAAGTTGAAAAAGATGACTAAAAAAGTATTAATTGCAGGTTTTACCGGCGCAATGGGACAAAAAGCCGTTAATTTGGTAAATAAAATGGAAGATTTTGAAATCGTAGCAGGTCTTAGTCCGATAGCAAAAAATGATCCAGAAAAATATTCTCTACCAAAAGATGCTCAAATTTTTAAACAGATAAGTGAAATTCCAGAAGACATAGCTGATATTTGGATTGATTTTACAACACCAACTGCAGTATATGAAAATGTTAAATTTGCGCTAAACTATCATATTTCGCCGGTTGTTGGTACTACCGGGTTAAGTGATGATCAAGAAACAGAATTACTTGCTTTATCTAGAAAAGAGCAAGTAGGCGGGTTAATTGCGCCTAACTTTGGAATGTCAGCAGTTTTATTGATGAAATTTGCTAAAGAAGCAGCAAAATACTTTCCAGATGTGGAAATTATTGAAATGCATCATGCAGATAAAAAAGATGCTCCGTCCGGTACTGCCTTAAGTACCGCAAAGTTAATTGCAGAAAATCGTCCTGAACATGAAACAGCTCCTGATGAAGTTGAAAGTTTAAAAAATGTTCGCGGTGGTGATTATCAAGGAATTAAGATTCATTCAGTGCGCTTACCAGGATATATTGCTCATGAACAGGTACTGTTTGGAGGAAATGGTGAAGCTTTAACGATCAGACAAGATTCTTTCGACCGTGAATCATTTATGAGTGGGGTAAAAGTTGCTCTTGAAAAGGTATCAGCTTTGAATGAACTGGTAATTGGGTTAGAGAATATTTTATAGATTGTGAGGACTAAAATGCCAGAATTAGCTAATGATCTTCATTTTAGTGAAAAAGTTCAGAATTTAAAGCCATCAGGAATTAGAATTTTTGATAATAAAGTTTCAAAAATCCCAGGTATTATTAAGTTAACTTTGGGTGAGCCAGATTTAAATACGCCAGAACACGTGAAACAAGCCGCAATTGAAAGTATTGAAAATAATGATTCACATTATGCTCCTCAAAAAGGAAAAAAGGAGCTTTTGGAAGCTATCAGTAATTTTTTAGCGCAAAAAATTCAAATTAAATATGATCCCGAAAGTGAGATTGTAGCAACAGTTGGAGCTACTGAAGCAATTAATGCAGCTATTTTTACTCTGCTTAATCCCGAAGATAAAATTTTAGTACCAACACCAGTCTTTTCTTTATATTGGCCTGTTGCCAACTTGGCAGGCGTGCAATATTCACTTGTAAATACTGCTGCCGATAATTTTAAATTGACGGCTGAAAAATTAGAAACGACCCTTAAAACAGAGCCTAATATAAAAGCGATTATCTTGAATTATCCTACTAACCCCACTGGAGTTGAATATACAAAGGAAGAAATTAAACAGCTAGCTCAGATTATTAGAAAATATCACCTCTATGTAATTACCGATGAAATCTATAGTTCTTTAACCTACGGCGTTGATCATTATTCAATTGCTACTGAAATTCCTGAGCGTGCTTTATATATTTCAGGTTTATCAAAATCTCATGCAATGACTGGTTATCGTTTAGGTTATATTGCTGGCCCTAAGAAGGTAATGGAACAAGTAAGTAAAGTTCATGGATTGATGGTAACTACAACAACTGATTCTTCTCAAGCTGCCGCTATTGAAGCATTAAATAATGGATACGAAGACGTTGAAAAATATCGAAAAATTTATGAAAAAAGACGTAAATTTGTATTTAATGAATTAACCAATCTCGGTTTTGATGTTGTTAATCCACAAGGAGCGTTTTATATTTTTGCTAAAATTCCAGCAAAATATGGTAAAGATGATATGCAATTTGCACTTGATTTAGCTTTTAAGAAAAAAGTTGGAGTTACTCCTGGTAGTGCTTTTGGACCAGGTGGCGAAGGATATGTACGTTTATCATATGCTTCGTCAGATGATAGCTTACGTATTGCTATGAAAAGGATTAGCGAATTTTTGAAAGAGGATAATGAAGATGACTAAAGAATATAATGTTGCGATTTTAGGTGCTACGGGTGCTGTTGGTAGAAGAATGATTGAACAATTAGCTCAGTCAACGATTCCAGTTAAAAGCGTTAAATTGCTTGCTTCATCTAGATCAGCTGGAACAGTACTTAAATTTAGAGATCAAGAATTAACTGTTGAAGAAACTACTCCAGAATCTTTTGATGGAATAGACTTAGTTTTATCATCAGCTGGTGGTGGAGTTTCTAAAAAGTTCTTGCCAGAAGCAGTTAAACGTGGAGCGGTTTGTGTTGATAATACTAGTGCTTTTAGAATGGATGAAGATGTACCATTAGTAGTACCAGAAGTTAATCCAGAAGCCTTAAAAAATCACCATGGCATTATTGCTAATCCTAACTGTTCAACTATTCAAATGGTAATGGCACTTGAACCAGTACGTAGAAAGTTTGGCTTGAAACAAATCATTGTTTCTACTTATCAAGCAGCTTCTGGTGCTGGACAAGCTGCAATTGAAGAATTAAAAAGGGAAACTCAAGATTATTTAGATGGTAAAGATATGCAAAACGGTGCAAAAATTTTACCAACTAAAGGTGATAAAAAACATTATCCTTTAGCATTTAACTTGTTACCACAAATTGATGTTTTAGAAGATAACGGTTATTCTCATGAAGAATGGAAAATGATTCATGAAACTAAGAAGATTATGCTTAATGACATGAATTCGCAAGATATTAAGGTGACTGCTACTTGTGTTCGTGTTCCAGTACCGATTGCGCATGGAGAAAGTGTTTACTTTACAGTGGAAGATGAAACTGCTACTGCGCAAGATATTATGAATACAATTGCAGATTTTCCAGGGGTTGTTTTGCAAGATGATATTAAGAATCAAATATATCCACAGCCGATTACTGCGGAAGGATCACGTGATACATTTGTTGGCCGGATAAGACCTGACTATGAAAATAAGGGTGCTTTTAATATGTGGGTAGTTGCGGACAACTTGTTGAAAGGCGCTGCATGGAATACTGTTGAAAATGCAGAATATTTGGTAAAAATGAACTTAGTATAAACTAAAATAGCAATAGAAAAGATTCGAGGATATTTTCTCGAATCTTTTTATTTATAGATATACACCCTAGAGGGGATATTAAGACTTTGTTAATTAATGTTGTATTTCAATCTTTTCTGGTGCAGCAGGGATATGTTGTTCTTCTAAACCGGATTTTCCTTTAAATAATAGGTTGAGGATAGTAGCACTTAAACTAGCTACAACAATACCATTTCCGAGGAGTAACTGAACAGTTTCAGGTAAAGCTTGGAAAACTTGTGGATAAACAGTAACGCCTAAGCCGAGGCCAATTGAAATAGCAACGATTAAAATATTGCGAGTATCCTCAAAATCAACGCGTTTAAGCATCCGCATCCCTTGAACGGCAATCATAGTAAACATTACTAACATTGCTCCGCCCAAAACAGAGTTTGGAATAATAGTTACTAAGGCACCAAATTTTGGCAATAATCCCATTAACATTAAAAAGCCTGATGCCCAGTAAATAGGTCTTTTAGTAGTGATACCTGATAATTCAAGTAAACCAACATTTTGTGAAAAAGTAGTGTAGGGGAATGTGTTAAAGATTCCGCCAAGGATCTGTGCGAGCCCTTCAGCACGATAACCTTTTTTGAGGTCATCGCTTGTGATATCTTTGTGGAGTAAATCACCAATAGCAAAGAATACTCCAGTAGATTCAACCATTGAAACGAGAGCAATAATGATCATTGTTAAACTAGATGACCACTCAAACTGTGGCATTCCAAAGTAAAAAGGTTGAGGTAAGTGGAACCAAGAAGCTTGTGCAACTGGTGTTAGTGATACCATCCCAAGTGTACTTGCAATTAAAGTTCCTGCAATTAACCCCACTAAAACAGCGATGGATTTGATAAATCCTTTTCCCCAAACTTGAAGGGCAAGAATAATTGCTACAGTTATAAAGCCAGTTAAAAGATTTTTAGGATCACCAAAATTTTTAGCTGCAGAATTACCGCCACCAAGATTTTGAATAGAAACTGGAATTAAGGAAAGCCCGATAACTGTGATTAAACTTCCTGTTACAACGGGCGGAAAGAGTTTCTTTATTTTTGAAAAATAACCAGCAACTAAAAATACGAAAATACCGGCTACAATAATAGCACCGTACATTGCACCGATAGTAAATTTTTTACCAATCATTTGAAGAGGAGCAACTGCTTGAATTGCACATCCTAAGACAACTGGCAAGCCAATTCCAAAGTAACGGTTACGGAAGAGCTGTAGCGCAGTGGCTAAACCACACATGAAAATATCAATTGAAACTAGATAAGTCATTTGTGTGGAGTTGAATTTTAAAGCTGTTCCAATTAAAAGAGGAACTGCAATCGCTCCTGAGTACATTGCTAATAAGTGCTGCAAACCTAATAGAGCTGCTTTTTTGTGGTTAACTTGCATATGCTTCATTTATTATTCTCCTACAAAATACACTTGATTATTCTCAAAGTGGGCAATTCTAGCTAAGGCTTCAAGACGATAACCATGTTCTTTAACCCAGTCACTACCACCTTGAAACTCTTTAGCTACCACTACGCCGACACCTGCTACAGATGCATCTGCTTGTTTGGCAATATTAAGCATTCCCTTAACAGCTTCACCATGTGCTAAGAAATCGTCAATAATTAATAAATGGTCATCACTACTTAAAAATTTCTTTTCAACACAAATTTTGTTATTAACTTTTTTGGTATAAGAAAATACGTCTGCCCAATAAACAGCATCGTTGAGAGTAGATGGCTTTTTCTTTCTTGCAAAAATCATTGGAACGCCCAATTGATAAGCTGCCATGATACCAGGTGCAATTCCTGAAGCTTCGCAAGTAAGAACTTTAGTGATCTTTTCATTTTCAAATAAACGCTTAAATTCTTTGCCTACTTGCATCATAAGTTCCGGATCGACTTGATGATTAAGAAAAGAGTTAATTTTTAAAACGCTTCCATCCAATACCTCTCCATCTTTGCGAATCCGTTCCTCAAGTAATTTCAATTTATTCCTCCTGCATAAAAAAGACCCCTTCTACCCGTGAATTAGGGTAAAAGAAGTCCTTTGTACTGCTACTTATGACATCGATTACCTATAGTCCAGAATTAATTGGTTCCGGGTAGAAACTGTCGACCTTATTACGACGATATATAGATATTTTGATATTTAGAGTGTAGCAGAATCATTTTCCGAACACAAGTAGCTTTTTAGAAGCTGTTACTCTGAAATTGCCTTTTTCTTTTTTAAAGATAAAATTGCTTCGAAAATTCCATATGCCACGCCTGCGAGTGGCCAAATAACCCAGCTTTGTTGCCAGTTATTGCTCAGAAAGCTGTAGGTTAAGTAGATAAAAGCAATTATCATCCAATAAATGCTTGTATATTTTTCAATGACTTTTTTGCTAGCTTTTTTCTCTGTAGTATAATCATCTATTTGCAAAATAATATTAAAACTATCGTGAACAATATTAGTTTTAACCAAGAAAAAGACACCAATACCAACAAGAAAAATTGTAATTGAAGAAAGACCAGTCATAAAATCATCTAATCGACTATTGGAGAGAGCATCAGTGAATAAAGCACCACTCATAAGAGGAATAGCAGACAGAATACAAAAAGCGATACCAATAATTTTAAAGATGCAGTGTTTGTTTTCGTAATCTCTACTTTCCTTGAGAATTTTTTTATGCAATTCCTCAGAAAGATTACAATCTTCATATTCATAATTTTCGTTTACTTTTAGCCAGTAATTACCGGCAATAAAGCAGGCAGCAGCGATGGCAACGAGAACTAGTATAGCAATTACTCCAATTCCGGTTGCAAAGTTGATGGATGAAGTTAGAGTACCTAATTTGGTTAGACTAATTAAAAGCAATAAAGTGATCGGTGAAAAAATACAAAGCATCACTCCAGTAGCAATAAAAGTTGAGCTACGTTTTCTTGCAGTTAAGAATTCTTGAACAGAAGACTGAGATAGATAATCTCTTTCAGACATAAAAGTCACCTCTTTTGTATATAAAGCTGAAGTAATATAGTTTTACTTTAATTTTATATAACAGACTATGAGAACGATATTTTAATGCTTGTGAAATTAAATTATAAATTAATGATTGACCAATTGAATTTTTCTTAGTAAAGTTTCTAGTAAATAAGGATGAATTATTTTTTGGAAGGAGAAAATTGTGTCTAAGACTAATCTAAACGATTTTGACAAGATTATTGTTCTTGATTTTGGTAGTCAATATAACCAATTGATTACTCGTCGAATCCGTGACTTTGGTATTTATTCAGAACTTTTACCACATGATTTAAGCATTGATAAGATCAAGAAAATGAATCCAAAGGGAATCATTTTTTCTGGTGGACCAAACAGTGTTTATGATGATGGTGCATTAAAAGTTGATCCTGAAATTTTTAAGCTTGGCATTCCAATTTTGGGTATTTGTTACGGGATGCAATTAATGAGTTATGACCTAGGTGGCAACGTTGAAAAAGCTGATAATTCAGAATATGGTCGTGCTGATATTGAAGTAACGGATTCCGATGCAGTGTTATTTGAAGGTTTGCCTAAAGAACAATACGTTTGGATGAGTCATGGAGATTTAGTAACTAAGGCTCCAGAAGGTTTTACGGTTACTGCAAAGAGTAAGAATTGTCCAATTTCTGCAATAGCCAATGATGAAAAGAAATTCTATGGTATTCAATTTCATGCTGAAGTTCGTAATTCAGAATATGGTTTAGATATTTTAAAGAACTTCGCTTTTAAAGTTTGTGGTGCGAAAGCTAACTGGACTATGGATGACTTTATTGATATGCAAGTTGACGAAATTCGTCAAAAAGTTGGCGATAAGAAAGTTATCTTGGGACTTTCTGGTGGGGTAGATTCAAGTGTTACGGCAACTCTACTCCATAAAGCAATTGGTGATCAGTTAACTGCAATCTTTGTTGATCACGGGATGCTTCGTAAAGATGAAGGCGATCAAGTAATGAAAGCTTTGAATAAGGATCTTGGAGTTAACATTATTCGCGTTAACGCACAAGAACGTTTCTTGAACGAACTCAAGGGAGTAACTGATCCTGAACAAAAGCGTAAGATCATTGGTAAGGAATTTATTGAGGTCTTCAATGAAGAAGCTAAGAAGTTAAAGGATGTTGATTTCTTAGCTCAAGGTACTTTATATACGGATGTCATTGAGTCAGGTACTAATACTGCACAAACAATCAAATCTCATCACAATGTTGGTGGACTTCCTAAAGACATGCATTTTGAATTGATTGAGCCACTTCGTAAGCTTTTCAAGGATGAAGTTCGCGTTCTTGGCGAAAAATTAGGCATTCCGCATGATTTAGTATGGCGTCAACCATTCCCAGGACCAGGTCTTGGAATTCGCGTTCTTGGCGAAGTTACTGAGGATAAGCTTAAGATTGTGCGCGAAAGTGATGCAATTTTACGTGATGAAATTAAAAAAGCAGGACTTCAAGAAGATGTTTGGCAATATTTCACTGTTCTTCCAGGTATTCGTTCAGTTGGTGTTATGGGGGATGGCCGTACTTATGACTACACCATCGGTATTCGTGCCGTAACTTCAATTGATGGTATGACTGCTGATTTTGCTAAATTACCATGGGATGTTTTGAGCAAGATTTCTACTAGAATTGTAGATGAATGTGACCACATTAATCGCGTAGTTTACGATATTACCAGTAAGCCACCTTCCACTATTGAATGGGAATAAGCGGACAATGTAATTTGAATGGTAAACCTTGATTTAAAAGCATTTTAAGGAATGAAACCAGCTCAAAAATAATAAAAAAAGATAAGGTTGTATGCCAAAATGTATGCCAAAAATATAAATAGGGATGCATGGTAAAACCTTTGTAATAGCAGTAATTGGAGAAGATGATATTTGATTCGAAGAAGTATCATGTTTGCCAAAGTATGCCAAAATAAGAAGCCTTTAGTATAAAAACTAAGGGCTTTTATTCATGTAATTGATTATACCTATTTCCCCATTTTTCCATTTCTAGAATTAATGGAGTAAGAGTTTTACCTAATGATGTTAATTGATAACTGGTTTTAGGCGGCACGGTTGGAAAGATCGTTGTAGCAATAATTTGATCGTTTTCTAATTCTTTTAATTGCAGTGATAACATTCGTCTTGAACAATTAGGCATCAACTTCTGCAATTCATTGAAGCGACAGTTCTTTTCTTTGATTAAATGATAGATAATTACGCTTTTCCATTTGCCTGAGATAATTTGAAGTGTGCTTTCAACAGGACAACCTTCGGCACAATTATAAATATGATGTGGCATTCTCTCACCTCGATATAATAATTCATTTTAAATCTTTATATTGGATCGAGCTAGGGAAGAATTTGTTACTTAGTAAGAAAAAATTCACTTCTTGTTTTTATTTATATTACACTTACAATTAATTAGTAAATAGAAAAGGAGATAAAAATGAAAGCAATTGGATTTAAAAAACATTTGAAAATTGATGATCCTGAAAGCCTGATTGACTTTGAAATGAAAAAGCCTACTGCTAAGGGACATGATTTGCTGGTAAAAGTAAATGCAGTATCAGTCAATCCAGTAGATATTGGAGTAAGAAAAGGAGGACATTCAGTTTTAAAGACTCCAAAAGTAATTGGCTGGGATGCATGTGGTGTAGTTGAAGAAGTAGGATCTAAGGTTAGCCTTTTTAAACCTGGTGATCGTGTATTTTATGCAGGTTCATTTATTCGCTCAGGTAGTGATAGTGAGTATCAACTGGTTGATAAAAGAATAGGTGGTCATGCTCCAGAAACTTTAAAAGATAATGAAGCAGCCGCAATGCCTTTAACCTCTCTTACCGCGTACGAAGCCTTATTTGAACAAATGGATTTAACCTGGAATCAAGAGAATAATCAACATAAAACAATTTTAATTATTAATGGTGCTGGAGGAGTAGGGTCTGTTGCAACTCAACTAGCACATTTAGCAGGGCTAACAGTTATTGCTACTGCATCTCGCCCAGACAGTATCAAATGGACACAAGATCATGGTGCTGATTATGTAGTAAATCACCGTGAAGATTTGGTAAAACAAGTGAGAAAATTAGGTTTCAAGTATGTTGATTATATTTTGGAATTAAAAGATTTAGATGGTCACTGGAAAGAAATGTGTGAATTAATTAAGCCTGAAGGACACATTGTTTCAATTACTGAAAACCATCGTCTAATTAATTTGAGATTGTTAACTAAAAAGAAAGCACACTTTTCATGGGAATGGATGTATACAAAATCCTATTATCAAACAGATGATATGATTACTCAGCATGATATTTTAGACAAAATCGCGCAAATGTTAGATAGTGGTAAACTTAGATGCACTATGACTAAGTCATTAACACCTTTGAATGCAACAAATTTACGCAAGGCTCATAAATTAGTGGAAAGTGGTCACATGACTGGAAAAGTTGTGGTTTCTGACTGGGAGAATAATTAAGATAGTTCTTACAAGCATTAATTGTTTGCCAGTGACCCTTAGTTTACAAGCTAGGGGCCTTTTTTTGCTTTTTTAAGACTAATGCTAGACTGGTAGAAATTAATAAAAACAGTAAATAGCATTTTAATTATTTTTAGTTGTGTTAATCACTATATGTTTGCAAACCTAGCGTAAAATACACTAAGCAAAAAAGCCCCAACTTTTGTTGGAGCTTTTTTTCTATAACCAATCTTAACTAATATCTTAATTAGCTAACGGTCTAACCGTTATTTCCTCATGACTCATATTAGACTTTTTATGAAAGAGAGTCGATTAGTTTAGTTAGTATTGATATAAAAGTATTGATTCTTTGGTTATCAGAATATCATTCACTGTGTCGATTGAATCTTTGAAGAAGACGATTTCCTTTCCTAACTCTGTGTTCTGCTAACTTTTCTATGGCACTTCAGATTTAATAGGCTTTTTATAATATTTAATTAAACTCAAGCTTATTTGCTTCATCGATCTTAGTTAGGAAAGATGAGACATTAGTAATAATGTCGTTGGTGTATGAAACATTAATCAGATTAACCCAATTTTTTCTAAGGAAATAGTCGTCAATGCCGTATCTAACTTTAGTTAAGTATTTGTAGCTAATAAATAGTAGCTCTGAAAAAATCAAATTACGTTTTTGTGGCTGCATAACGAAATCAATTAATAGATCTTTTCCGGAACTTTTAATAAAGTGAAAAAATTCGCAATTGATATGTCTAATCGGATGAAAAGGATATAAAATTTGAGAATTTAATACTTGTTTTTCAAATTGTCTAAGTAATTTTTTATCTTTTTTACTAATTTGATAATCATTGTTGTTTAAATTAATCATCGTATATCAATTCCTGTTCTAACTGTAGCACCTAAAGTATATAAATTGAAAAAAGTAAAAACAATGAATATTAACTAAGTTGAAAAAGAAAAATTTTTTATATCAAAAGTAAAAAGTTATTTTACTTTTGATATAATATTTTTAATAATTAAGTAAAAGAAAGTTACAGATGATAAATATCTAGGAAAGAGAAGTGAGGAACAAGTTTGAGTGATATTAGAGTACAGAATACAAAGAATAATTTAATTGCTGCTCTTTTAGGCTGCTTAGAAAATAAGAGTGTGCATGAGCTAAAAGTAAAAGATATTATTGATAAAGCTGGCGTAAGTACTAGAACGTTTTATCAATATTATTCAGATGTCAATGATCTACTAAGAGATACAGAAGATAACTTTGTTGCAGAGTATCTAAAAAATGTTGAAAAAGATCGTGATTCACTAGGAGAGCTTGATTTAGATACACCTTTTGAAGATCAGTTAGAAACTATTTTAAATGCAACAAAAAATACCATTGAGTTTTGTTATGCACATAAAAAAGAAATACAAGTCTTGTTATCGGATAATGGAGATACGCGTTTTTATAATATGATTTTCCAGACTGGTTGTGAGGAAATTATGAAGCGTATGAGCCAGATGAAAAATATTGATGAGTTAAAAATGGACGAAAAAGGGCAAATGAGAATGATGATTAGTGTGCAGGTATTTGTACATAGTATCATTGGCATGGTAAGAGTTTTGCTTGAATACAGTGATAGATTAGCTCCATATGACGTTCGTCAGAGTATACTTACATTTTTACGTGAGTCACCAGTAGCTTCTATGAATATAAATAAAAAATAGAGACAACAAAATAATTTACAGTATATTAGGCTGAACTCCACGATAACTGGCTAAAGCATTGAATTAAGTAGTTTTGTTGGCAATTGAGAAATAATTGTACTTAAATAGGAAGTAGCATGAGAAGACTAATAATTAAAAACATAGTTTTAGGGGATACGTCAATGAAAATCGAAATTCCAACTATGAATGGGTTTATTCTAGATTGCTACAGTAAATTTGCCAATGCTGATCAAAAGATTGAAGGAAAGCCTAGTAGATCTTTCCCAATTTTCATTACTGATGCACCTGATAATGCAAAAACTTTAGCTGTATATTTTAGAGATTTTGATTCAGTTCCAGTCTGTGGATTTACTTGGATTCACTGGTTAGCTGCCAATCTTCCGGTTCAAGATGTTCCAGCTAATATTAGTCATTCTAAGAATACCAGCCTTGATTTCGTCCAAGGAAATAATAGCAATATTAGCAGGTTTTTAGGTGAAAATTCTGGCCCAGTTGAAGGCTATACAGGTCCGATGCCTCCTGATAAAACGCACTATTACACTTTAACCGTGTATGCATTAGATACAAAACTTGATCTAAAAAAAGGCTATTGGTTAAACGACTTTTTGCATAAAATGGAAGGTCATATAATTGATAGTGCGACTATTTCAGTTCCAAGTAGAGCAAAGTAAAAGTCAAAGTTACTAATAAATATGCTATAATTTAGATAAAGAAAAAGGGAGATCCGAAGATCTCCCATGCAGCCCGCTTTAAGAGCGGCGGCTAAAGTTATAAAGTTGACATGCGCCTACTCAATAAACCTGCCAAAGTTATGAATTGAGCGGCGTTTTTTATTTTTTGTTGTGGTTGTCGATATATGTTAGCAAAGCTAACACAAAAGTACCAAACAACAGCATTAACGAGATAGCCTCGTACACGCTCATGTGGCTGAACCCTTTCTGATTGATGTCGGTCCATAGGACTCACCTCCAGGAGGAAAAACAGCCACCGCTCATAAAACTTTCTGCGGATATAATTATAACGAAAATTTGTTTGCAACAGAATATGGATTAGTCAAAAAGCTCGCGATTAATTTCGCGGGCTTTTTGTGTACAAAAAATTGTTCTTGGCCAAAGCAGCTAAATTAGATAGTGAGATTTCAGTAGGATTGATTAACCAAGTAGAAAATGCATTCCATAAACTACCAACACTTAAAAGAGCAATATATTTCATTTGGATTGATTCATATTCGTTGCCTGGGTAAGAAATAGAGGGATGCTGGTTATGAAAATCCATGAAGTACTGTGGAAAAATAGAATTGAATTTGTTTAAAATTACCGGCGATAGATTTGCATTAACTAAAATAGTTAATTGAGGAATGTATCGTTTCCAAAATTCAAAAAGTAAAGTGATTAGATCTTCATAATTTTGAGGATTCTCTTTATTAGCATAAGTAATCCAATCATTAAGTATCTGATCAATATATGTATTTAATAAATTTTCTTTATTTTTAAATAAACGATAAAAGGTCTTTCGTGACACACTTGCATCAATCGAAATATCCACAATCGTAATTTCAGAATATGGTTTTTCCTCTAATAGTTTAAAAAAGCTTTTTAAAATTTTTTCTTTATTTTGCTTGGACATTCTATTTGTCATCGCCTATTACTCCTAATTTTGACACACTTCTATTTAAAGTGAGACATAATTTAAGTTTTCACTGAATCTATTGTCAAATAAAAAATTTCTTTGTATGGTGATATTACAGTTAATGTCACACGTGTGTCAATAATTTTTAACTGTAAATGACAGAGTTAAAACGGGAGGAATAGACAATGTCAAAAACAAGAAAAATTATTGGCTTTATTGGTTTAATACTTGCAATGTTCATGGGAGCATTAGATGCAACAATTGTTAATATTGCTTTACCCGACATTATGAAAGACTTAAAAACCGGATTAACAGATACTAGTTGGGTTGCTACAATCTATGTTTTAGCAATGGCAGCATTTATTATTACTGCATCAAAATTAGCAGATATTTTTGGTCGTAAAAAGATTATGTTGTTGGGAGTTATTATCTTTGGCGGATTTTCTTTTGCTTGTATGACAGCAGACTCGTTAAAGTTGTTAATCGCTTATCGTTTCTTTCAGGGAATAGGAGGAGCAATTTTAACGCCTATTGTTTTACCAATGGGTATTGAGTTATTTGGAAAAGCAAATACTAGTAAAATTACTGCGTTAATGGGAGCATTTAGCGCATTAGCTGCCGCTGGTGGACCTGCAATAGGTGGGGTAATCATTAACTATCAAAGTTATCATTGGATTTTTGGAATTAATATTCCAATTTCACTTATTGCTTTCTTACTAATTTTGCTTGGAACAAATGAATCATATGATGAGTCAATTAGTAAATCTGTCGATTGGCTAGGAGTGATCTTTTTAACCGGATTTATGGGTTCACTATGTTTTGGCTTACTAGAGGGTAGAGAGTATGGCTGGAATTCAAATATTATTGTTGGATGTTTTGTTGGAAGTTTGATTAGCTTAATATTATTCATCATGGTAGAAGTGAAGGTTCAATCACCTATTGTTAATTTAAATTTATTTAAAGAGAAGACTTTTTCAGCTTCTTGTATCATCTATATGGTTTTTGGTTTTGCAATTATAGGACCATCCTTAATTTTGAACTACTTCTTGCAAAACGTTAAAAACTATTCAGCATTACATTCAGCTTATTTAATTATTCCAGCATCATTAGCCATCGCAATAGGGATGCCTCTAGCAACAAAAATGTATAGAACTATTAGTGCTAGGATGTTAATTGGAATCGGCTTAGTTGTTACTGCGGGTGGCCTAGCAATGCTAGGTATGATTAAAATCAATACTAACCAGGATATCATTGTTAGTTGTAATATTATCATTGGTATAGGACTTGGCTTTACTGCTATAGCCTTAACTTCATCAGTTAAATATTTACCAGTCGAAAAAACTGGTATTGGATCTGGGGTAGTTAATGCTGCTAGATATGTTGGTCAAGCGATAGGAATGGCATTATTAGTGACTGTACTTAATAATAACGTAGTAAGTGCTAAAAATAATATTCGAGAAACTGCATATACTCAAATTCATAAGAAAAATCTTTCTCCAGAAGTTAAAAAAGTGGCTCGACAACAGATTAGCTTAGTTTTTAAAAACTCAAAAAATGATAATAAGATAAATAGTAAGCAAAAGCAGATGAAAGTTAAAATAAGGCAAGCTGCTAAAGATACGGCTAATTTACCAATACCAGAGAAAGGAACGGCTTATAGAAAATTATATTTAGCGAGTCAAAAGCTAAATCATGGAACCGAAAAATTAGGTGTATTACCAGTACCTCAATTAAAGCAAAGTATAAATACTTTAAGTAAAGGACAAAGAAAAATAGGAATAGCTGTTAAATTATTGGCTCAAAAGCAACAATTGATCTCTGCGTTAAATAAAATTCAAGCTAAGAAGAATAATGAACTTGCAAATGCTTTTGCGCAGGTGTTCATCCTAACTAGTTTATTAACGATTATTTGGTTGCCTTTATGTTGGTTTGCAGATCGAAAAGAAGCCAGTAACTAGTGGTAGGGATACTATTTTGATAATAGCAATTAATTTTAATATAATTTGATCTAAGGAAAGTAAAAACACAATTCGGTTGGTAGTCCGAATGTATAATTTATTTATATCAGTAACCTTCCCTCCTAGGATGTCCCTCTTTCCTCTTATTTTTAGGAGGGGACATAATGATTAAAGGTGTATTAACTATTATTTTTGATGAACCATTCTATAAAGCGATTTTTGAACAATTCGATGGTACTCAGTATAAAGTGGCTCAAGTTAATATGGGAACTTCATTGCCAACGGTGCCAAAAATAATTAACTTGGTGAATGAGCATTATTCTGACTTACAATTTAGCAAATCAACTCGAGATAAGGAAGTAATGCATCATATTAACCCGAAAAGAGCTCAAAGATTAGCGCATAAAGAAGTTCGGGAACGTGGAATTGGCACTAAAGCTCAACAAGCTTTAAAAAGCAATTTGAGAAATCGAAAATAACTAGAAAAAAGATGAATAAAGATAAAAAACGTGAAATGCAAAAAGAGCGCTTTTTACAAAAACAAATTAAACGTCGAAAAAAACATCGAGGTCATTAATAAACAAAAGCTCGCAATTAATTGCGAGCTTTTTACTATGCTTAGATTAATTATTACCATATTAATCCTATAAGCGAGAAGATGATTTCACTGACTAGTACTAACAAAACATTCATTAAAATTCCTTTAAACGTAGTTTCTTTATGAGGATCCGTAACGAAGGTTCTAGTTGAATGATAAACTAATGGAATGGTAAGTAAACTGCATAAAGCAAGAGTAGGGAGATAGTGCAAGACAATGGTTAGAATTAAAAAGATATATGCTAAAGCGTAATATGTGCATAAAACAATCAAAGCATTCTTATGACCAATATAATATGGAAGAGTTTTACGACCAATTTTAACATCTTCTTCCATGTCACAAATATTATTGGCTAGCATTACATTAGCAATTACAAATATCGCCGGGCAGGCAACAATTATTGCCTTAGCCCAGAAAAAATCATCAAAGGGATGAATATTGTAAATGTTGATATAGAGCCCCAAAAGCGTGATGTTATAACCCATTGTAATCCCAGAAGCTGGTTCGCCGAAGGGAGTTTTTAAAATAGGATAAGAGCCGCCTGAGTAACAATAACCAATTAAGTAGCTGAAGAAACCAATTAAAAGAATTATCCAGCCAACTTTAAAGCTTAGTATGATACCAATAGTGGCAGAAACAAGAATTAATAAGATAATTACATTTCTAGCCCATTTTCGAGAAATGTCGAATTTTTCTAAAATGTTATTGTAACTGGTAACGTGATTTTTCTTATAGCGAAGATAATCAGTATATTGATTATGACCATTAACGGCTAAATGAAAAGAAATTACGGCTATAAAAAGCCAAAGCCAATAGACTAAATTAAAATGATGATAATAATAACTAGCCATTAATGAGCCGATAATATATGGTAAGGCTGAAATGATAATTGTTTGTATTTGAACAAGTGCGTTAAATTTTTGAATTATAGAGTATTTTTTCATAAGTAATTACCTTAAATAGTGATTACTTAAAATTATAATATAAATTTTGCTTAGTTGAAAAAATACTTTACATTATTATGAAGGGAACCTACCAGAAAGATAATCTAAAGTTTGGATAGCGGAAGCACTTGCGACTATTCTGAATAGATTTATAAGTAGAAATATCACAAAGTATGAGATTAATTGAAAAAGCAAGAAACAGAAATCAAATACTTCGTTATAAAATAAAAAACGTCCACAATTACTAAAAAGAATTTGTATTTACATAGTTAATCGAAAGAAACGAGAGAATATCTAAATGACATTAAAATTATTTTTTTATTAAATTTATATTGACATATAATTTGTTTTTGATATTATTATTTTTAACAAAAATAACAGTTTAGCTTTGATAAGGAAAGTAACATGAAATGTGGTCTTCAGAGAATCTTCGTTTGGTGTGAGAAGACGGCCGAGTTTTACGTGAAAATCACCTTTGAGCGGAAAGTACGACAATTAGTATTTTCAGGGGCCGCCCTTTATAGCGGCGACGTATCGCTAATCATTTGATTGGCCGCACGTGCATGAGGTTAGTATTTTTTGCTAACGAAGAATAGGTGGTACCGCGTAATAAACGCCCTATTAGATCAAGTTGATCTAGTAGGGCGTTTTTTGTTTATCTTAGCTAATCCGAGGGGGATATTAGTATGAAAAAGTGGATGAAAGTTTTGACAAGTGGAGCAATGATGGCGAGCGCGGCAACACTCTGTACTGCTTGTTCTAATGGAAAAAATAATACAAAAGAATATGAAAAATCTTTATCATGGATGACAACTTCAGAAGTACAAACTTTAGACCAGAATAAAATGGTTGATACAGCTAGTGGAGAACAAGCTGGAAATGTATTTGAAGGATTAAATCGTGTAGATAATAAAGGAAAGGTAAAGCCAGGCGTGGCTACAACTTCAACTGCAAGTAAGGATGGACTTACTTGGACGTTTAAGTTAAGAAAAAATGCTAAATGGAGCAACGGTGAGTCTGTTACAGCGCAAGATTTTGTTTATTCGTTAAGAAGAATGATGGATCCTAAGACTCAATCACAGCAACAAAATAATTATCAAGCAGTTGAGAATGCCAAAGAAGTTGTGACAGGGAAAAAAGATCCAAGTTCTTTAGGAGTAGAAGCAAAAGATAAACATACTTTGGTAGTTCACTTGACTCATCCCGTTCCATACTTTAAGACATTGACAGCTTCAAGTTGGAATCCAGTTAGTGAAAAGGCAGTTCAGAAGTATGGTTCAAAATATGGGACTGCATCTAAGTATATGCTTTATAATGGTCCATTTGTTAGTGATGGATGGACTGGTACAAATCTTAGCTGGAAACTAAAAAAGAATAATTATTACTGGGATAAAAAGGATGTTAAATTAAATACTGTTAATTACACAGTAATTAAAACACCTTCAACTGACTACAATCTTTATCAAGGTGGAAAGCTAGATGGTGCATTTCTTGATACGCAAGCATCCAAGCAATTAAAGCATCAAGCAGGATACCGAGTATTTAAACTAGATAGAACTGAATATTTAACTTACAATGTTTCAAAAAATAAGGACATGGCTAATGTCAATTTAAGAAGAGCATTTTCAATGGCCTTAAACCGTAAAGAGCTAGCCTCTACTATTGGTGGTGCAAATACTGTTGCTACAACTTTTACAGGTCCACAAGAGACTGTTAATGGTGTAAACTTCAATGATTATTTTGCAAAGAAGAAAGCTACAAGTAAGTATACTGATTTTAATAAAAAAGAAGCACGTAATTTGCTTAACAAAGGATTAAAGGAACTTGGCAAATCAAAAGTTGAATTCACTTTAGGTGGGGATGACGATGATCTTTCTAAAAAAGTTTTAGAATATGTGCAAAGTCAATTTGAGAATAGTTTTGGTGATAAAGTAGAAGTTCATGTTCAATCAATGCCAAAAACTACGAGAGTAAGTAAGATGCTTAATAGGGATTATGATGTAGACTATACTGGTTTAAATCCTGCGTTTACTGATCCTTATGCAATGCTTAGTGTAATGGCAACTGGACAAAATTATAACTTTGGTAAATGGTCTAACAAGCAATATGATCATTTATTAGATCTATCAAGTAAAGAAATGAACGTTAATAAGAGATTGCAATATTTAGTTAAAGCAGAACAAGTATTAGACAATGAACAACCACTAACTCCACTATTTCATGATGGTCAAGCTTGGATGGTAAGACAAAACGTACATGATTTAGGCTTTTCACTTGGGAAATTTAACTTTAAAGACACTTATGTAACTAAATAAATGGAGGAAAAGATGACAAAAACTGCTTTTATAAATTGTAATCTATTTGTAGGTATTGAAGATAAATTACTAGAAAATGCTTGGTTTACGGTCGATAATGAAAGCGGCAAGTTATTGGCGCTTGGTTCGGGAAAAATGGAGGATTCTGTTGAACATCATGTAGATCTGAAAAAACAATATGTTATGTCTGGGTTAATTAATGCGCATACTCATGTTGGTTATGTTAACGTAAGTAAATATCATTATCCTGAAACAGAGGCCTTGATCACATATAAAGCATTAGAAGATTTAAAAAATGGACTTAGAGGAGGAGTTACATATCTTCGGGGATGTGGTTCTCCTTATGATGTGGATGTAAAATTAAATAATATTCGAAAAGATTTTCCATTCGAAGGTCCAGGGATGAAACCAGCAGGAATGCCAGTTTCTATTTTAGGTGGACATTCTGATCGACCTTTGGGAACCCCAGAATATGATCATGGTACGCCTAATTATTCTCACCTTGTTAATTCAGCTGATGATGTTCGTAAGGCTGTCCGTGAACAATTTAAAAAGGGAGCCAAAAATATTAAGTTAATGGCAACTGGTGGCATTATGTCTCAAGGTGATCAAATCGATGATACGGAATTATCTTTAGAAGAGATGAGGACAGCGGTAGAAGAGGCGCATTCTAAGCATATGACTGTGTGCGCTCATGCAGAAGGCAAGCTAGGTATTCACTATGCTGTGGTTGCTGGCGTAGATTCAATTGAACATGGCTTTTATGTTAGTGATGAAGATATTGATCTTATGAAAAAACAAGGAACATTTTTATCGCCAACTTTAATTGCTGGTCATCAAATTGCAGTTTATGGTAAAGGGAAGATGACAGACTTTTCATATCAAAAAATGTGTCAGCATGTAGATGCGTTTTATGCACATGTTGGTAAAGCTATTAAAGCTGGCGTAAAACTAGCTTTGGGAACAGACGCAGGTACGTTCAAGAATCCACTTGAAAATACAGCAAAAGAATTGACTGAATTAGTACGTGCAGGTGCTACTAATTATCAAGCTCTTCGTGCAGGAGGACTAGGATCGGCAGAATTATTGAAGATTGATGATGAGTATGGATCTCTTGAAGAAGGAAAATACGCTGATTTTTTAGTTTTAAAAGAAAATCCACTTGAAAATGTAAATGCTGTTGAACAAAAAGATAAAATGGTATATCAACATGGTGTAAGAAAATTTTAGAAATCCGACTATAAAAAAGGGCTCGCAAATGCGGACTCTTTTTTATACTGTTATTTCATTAAATTTTATTTACAATCTCGATAAAAATAGATATCTGCTTTTCTTTCTTGAGCAGTTCCGCGATAATTGCGATTGTTGAAGCCGCCAATTTCAAACTTATTATTTAAATAAGAAAGACAAGCTGATAGGGTATTATCTTGAGCGATTATGTAAATTTAGCTGTTTTGCTTCGCTTAGGCCAGTTTCAATTAATTGACTACCGATATGACGTCTGCGGTAATCTATATCAATTTTTAGGTCATCTAAATAAGTAATTAAACATAGATTTACTAAAAATAGCTAGTCCGATGTAACGGCTATTATCATAAGCACCAATATAAATTAAATTTGAATTATATTGATAATTTTCATTTGGAAAACATTATTGAGATATTTTGGCAAACTTCTGAATTTTGTAATCCCATTTTCCATTATTAAGACTTGGAATTAATTTGCCCCAAATTTTGAATGGTTGATTGGGTAAGTTAATATCGTTTTTATTATTTACAGTTATTTTTTTGATTTCGATCATAATTAATTAAGCCTCATATTTATTTTGAAAGATTTGTGCCGATTATAAAGTTAAATTAAACTCTTTAGATTCTAACATGAATCAGCATATTAAAATGATAGTAAGAAAAGAATATTTTAGAATAGGTAATAAAGACTATTAAACTAAAGTGAGGGATATTGGGTGTTAAATAAAAATATATCCAAAAGGCGTTATTGTTGGATTATTTTAATGATCATTTTAACTTCATGTGTAATATTTTTTATACTTTGGACTAATTATAAAAAGAAAGAAGTGCGCCGTCATCCCTCTATGAAATCGCAGCCCGCGTTAGTTGCCAATACTAGTACTCGTCCTGCAGCTTATTCTACTAAGGATTTCAAATCAGTACTATTTGAAACTTATCCTGATGTCTATAAAAATTTGAATTTTAAGCAAAAGCCTATCTTTTATGTGATTCCGGGACTAATTCAATCTGCTGCTATTAAATATACTCCGCCCAATCGAGGTCGGCCTGGAATAGCATATGACATGGATCCACAAGGATTAGCTATAATTCATCATAAATATTTGATTATTTCAGCTTATAGTAAAAGTAAAACATTTGATTCAGTTCTATGGATCTTAGATTTTAAAACTGGACGTTTTATAAAAACTATTGCCCTGAATAATATTGATCATGTAGGTGGTATTACTTATGATGATGATCACGATAGACTATGGGTTGCAACAATTAATCAATATCAACGTGCTCAGGTTCAATCATTGAATTTAAAGGAATTAGAGAGATATAATTTCAAAAAGCAGAAAAGACCTATTAAATTTAAACATGGGACTAATCTAGCAGCACCTTTAAAAACATCTTATTTGACATATCATAAAAATAAAATCTATGTAGGATATTTTGATAAAATTCATGGCGGTCAACTTTTTGGCTATAAATTAAACAAAAAGGGCTTATTTAAATAGATAAGAATGAGAATGATTTAGCTATTCCGGATGAAAATTGGTCAACCTATTCTCAAATACAAGGAATTAGTTTTGATAGAAAAGATATTTTATTATCTGAGTCATATGGCGATTTCAATTCTCAGCTGCTAGTTTTTAGAAATAAGTTGAACAAACCAAACTATAATCTTGATTTAAATCAAGCCGATAAGACTATTATTTTACCGCCATATTTAGAGCAGATTATTGGTAAAGATGGAGAAGTGTATCTGTTATTTGAATCTGCGACAGCTTTGTATCGGCAAAATCCTAACTTGGTCCATATGGATCGGGTTATTAAGCTAAAAGTTAAATATAATGATGGCATAATTTCTGAAAAATAGTAGGATATGTATCAATTTTAGTGTAAAAAATATGAATGCACGGAGAATTAGTTTATAATTAACAAAAAATCCCAACGAAATGCTTTTATACATTTCATTGGGATTTTTGCTATTTAGCAATCTTATGTACCTTATGTGCAATAACCATTTCTTTATTACGGTCAGTGTAAATTGCATCTTTGAGATAATTTAAAGGTTGTCTTAACAATCCTTTATTAGCTCTAAATAAGAAATCTGCATGATGATGATTCAAATGACGCAGATATCTTTTGGCATTTTTAATCTTAGTGTGATGCTCTAAGGCTAGTTTTGGTTCAAAGTCAGTGATTTTATGTTCAGCATTGTATACTGGCTTAACTTTGTGATGCCACTTATCGATATGGTGGGTATTATGTGCACCAATTTCTTTACTTGCCTTAACAATGTCTTTTTTAGTGGCTAAATTATCTTGATGCTTTAACTGCGAATTTTTGTCATAGTAGTAATTTCCAAGGCCATCTTGACGATAAAGCTGCAAATTCTTTAATGACTTATCTTTATTATCAACAGTTACCTTTAGAACATCGCCATTTTTATGATTCATAAGATACATATCATGGTCAATTGTATAATTATCCTTCATGACTAAAATATCCACCTCTTTTATTTATATCTGAATGATATTATAGCTACATTTTAAAAGAAAGTATAGTGATTAAGTCAAGGTTTTAATGAATTATAAAATTAGTTAATCTTTATTAAAATTTGGAAACAATTGATACAATAAAAAGCAGTTAGAAATCAATTCTAACCGCTTTTTATTGTATGTATTCAAATATTAATTATTGTTCTTTACCATCAATAATTACTTTAACGCGTGGATTCTTAGGACCTTTAGCCTTAGAAATAACGCCTTTGTTAACTAAATCTTCGATTTGATCTGGGTCATAACCTAACTTAGACAAAATTTCTTTGTTGTTCTCACCTAGGTCAGGAGCCTTATCGTAAACTGGCTTGTAGTTTGAAAGAGTAAATGGTAAACCGATGGTCTTAAAGTCGCCACGATTACCGCCTTGATTGATAGTAACGATAGCGCCATCCTTGTTTAAGTCTGGATCGTTTTCAAGTTCATGCCAGTCAAGAACAGGACCAACAGGAACACCAGCAGCACCAAGTTCTTTAGTTAGAGTGTATTTATCGTATTGCTTTGTGTATTCTTCGATTAGTGGGTAAAGTTCTTCTTTGTGTAATTGACGGTGTTGCCAATCAACAAATCTTGGATCAGTTTCCCATTCTGGGTGACCCATTGCTTCGCAAAGTTTATCCCAATTCTTGTTTTCGTTTTGAATAACAATGTAAACGTAAGCGTTAGGATCAGTTTCCCAACCTTTGGCCTTGTAAGTCCAGCCAATAACTTGACCACCTTCAGTGTTTTCAGCACGAGGAATTGCTTTGCCCCATTTCCAGTCAGGATAGACTGCATAGTGAGGAAGAGCACCTAAGTTATCTAACATGATTTGGTCACGTAATTTAATACGGCAAAGGTTTAATACAGCGTCTTGCATTGATTGGTAAACAAAAGTACCTTCACCAGTATGTTCACGTTGAAGTAAAGCTGCCAAAATACCAATAGCTAAGTGCATACCAGTGTTTGAATCACCTAAAGCAGCAGCTGATTGAGTAGGAACGTTGTTAGGCCCCTTGTTCCAACCAGTAGCAGAGGCAGCACCACCAGCAGATTGAGCAACTGGTTCAAAAGCTTTAACGTTTTCAAAACGTGAACCTTGGTTGAAACCTTTTAATGAAGCATAAATTAATTTAGGATTTAATTCATGAAGCTTATCCCAGCCAAACCCATTTCTATCAGCAGAACCAGGAGCAATGTTTTCTACGAATACGTCGGCTTTCTTAATTAAGTCGTACATAATCTTCTTACCTTCTGGAGCCTTGATATCAACAGTTAAAGACTTCTTGTTTGCGTTTAATTGTAAGAAGTAAAGACTCCAAGAATCTTTAATATCAAGTAATTCGTTTCTAGTTGGGTCACCAGTGTCAGTACGTTCAATTTTAATAACTTCAGCACCTAACCATGCTAAAAGTTGCGTACATGAAGGACCAGATTGTACTTGAGTCCAGTCGATGACTTTAATTCCTTTTAATGGAGCATATTCATTTTGTTCGTTTTTTTCATTTTCACTCATTTTAATTACTCCTTATCAATTTTTTCTTGTTCAGCTTCTTCAAGCGGCTTTAAGTTTAAGGATGGGTTCAAATTGCCAATGTGACCAGATTCTTTACCCATTGATGGATCAATTTGAACATTAATGATACTTGGACGACCAGATTCAACAGCTGTAGCAAAAGTATCTTTCATTTCTTGATAATTAGTTACGTAGTAATTGTCACCGCCAAAAGCTTTAGCAATTAAATCGTATCTAGCAGTTGGATCAAGGGTAGTTGGACCTAATTGATCAGGAACAACATTATCAACACCGTTGTAAATACCACCGTTGTTAATAACTACAACAGTAATTGGGAGATTGTAGCGGCACATTGTTTCAACATCCATACCGTCAAAACCAAAAGCACTATCACCATCTAAGGCAACAACATGTTTGCCAGTTTCAATAGCAGTTGCGATAGCATAACCCATGCCAACGCCCATAACTCCCCAAGTACCAGTATCAAGTCTATGACGAGGAAGTTTCATACCGATCATGTCACGACCAATATCAAGTGTGTTAGCACCTTCACTTACCAGATAAGTATCAGGGTGTTCTTGGAAGTAGTCATTAATTGGTTCAATAGCACCATAGTAACCGAATTCTGGGTTAGTTTCGCCAGCTTTAATTCTCTTAGCAAACTTAGCATCATTCTTTGCAGTATCTTGAGCAATTGCATCAAGCCAGTCGGAAGGGGTCTTATATCCAGTTGCAGTAAGAGCTGGAACTAATTTGTTTAAGATAGAGGTTAAGTCACCTTGAAGTGGGGCAGAGATCTTTTGTGCAGAATCAAATTGAGTTGCATCAATGTCTAATTGAATGAATTTAGCATCTGGGTTGAATTGTGGTGCGTTTCCGTATGAAAGCATCCAGTTTAATCTAGCACCAATTAGAATAACAACGTCGGCACCCTTTAATGATAATGAACGAGCTGCAGATGCAGAGTGCTTATCGTCATCAGGCACAACACCTTTAGCCATGGACATTGGCAAAAATGGAATATCAGTCTTGTTAATCAATTCTTGAACTTGTTTTTCAGTTCTATCATAAGCAGCACCTTTGCCAAGAATGATTAAAGGCTTCTTAGCTTGTTTGATGATATCAACGGCACGATTAATTGCGTCATCACTTGGCTCTTGTAATGGAGCTGGGTCAACTAACTTGTAAACACCCATGTTCTTTTCACCAAGATCATCATTAAGTTGAGCGATAGTGTCAGCTGGTAAGTCAAGGTAAACACCACCAGGTCTACCAGAAACTGCAGTACGAATTGCACGTGCAACTGCTAAACCAACATCTTGAGCTCTATCAACACGATAAGCTTTCTTACAGAAAGGTTTAGCAACGTTATATTGATCTAATCCTTCGTAATCACCTTGAGATAAGTCAATAATATGACGTTCTGAAGATCCTGAGATCATAATTAATGGAAAACAGTTTTTAGTAGCTTGAGCTAAGGCAGTTAGTCCATTCAAAAATCCTGGAGCCGATACAGTCATTGCTACACCAGGATTTTTGGTTAAAAATCCTGCAGCTGCGGCAGCATTTACGGCCGAGTCTTCGCGACGAAAGCCATAATACTTCATTCCCCTTAATTCAGCTAATCTTGCTAAATCTGTAATTGGAATCCCCACAACCCCGTATAGGTTATTAATACCATTTTTTTGTAAAGCGTCAATTAATAAACTGGCACCGGTTCTATTTAAAGAGTCATCTACCATAACGTAACCTCCATGGTAATGATAATTTTTTATTATATAAGAACGCCGTCCCTTAATGAGAATGGGTTCAGTTAATTTATAGACTTTTTTGAATGGTTTAGCAAGAAAAAAGATAAAAAATTTTTTATATATAGGGAAAATTGCTTTTTAAATATATATTATTTTTAATAAGCTCTCTATGATATTAATTCATAAATTGATACTCAAATAAATCGTAATTTAAATAATTAATTTAATTGAATACGGAAATTTTTGCTTGCTAATTTTTATATTAAGGTTATATTTATATGATGAAGAAGATTTCGTCAGGAATATTTACCGTGAACTGATTATAAGAGAGGTTTAGAGATGATTAGTATCCTAATTAACGACATAATCCCAATTTTGGTGATTATGTTACTAGGTTATCTCTGCGGAAAGTTTTACTTTTTTGATAATGATCAGAGACAAGGACTAAACAAATTGGTTCTTGATATCGCATTACCAGCAGCTTTATTCATTTCAATTGTTAAAGCTACCAGAAAAATGTTTGCGCAAGATATCATATTAACGTTAATTTCTATTGTTGGTGTGGTAGGTCTATTTATGTTGAGCTACTACTTAGATAAATTGTTGTTCCACAGAACTACGCAACAAGCTGCAGTTTGTGCCTTGATTGCAGGTTCTCCAACAATTGGATTCCTTGGTTTTGCTGTTTTGGACCCTATTTATGGAAATAATGCAACGACTAACTTAGTTATTGGTATTGTATCTATTGTAGTTAATGCAATTACTATTCCTTTAGGATTAGCACTAATTAATAAAGGACAGGCAGCTACTAAGAAGCAGGCAACTTCAAATCCTAATAATAAGGGAACAAAAGTAGAAGTAGAGGATATAAAAGGCAAAGGCATAAAGAAAACCAAAAAGAAGGTTATGGTGACTATTCCTGATGGTATTCCGGTTACTGATGCTGAAGCAAAGGCCTTGAAAGAAAAAGGTATAGAGCGTGAAATTGATTTAGCTCGAGCAGAAATTGCTGATCATGCAGATGAGCCTCATAAGTCAATGAATCCAACTTTGAAGTCTGTTATTAATGCAATTAAGCAACCAGTTGCTGCTGCTCCATTGATTGCAGTTATTTTAGTTTTAATTGGTATTAGAATTCCAACTTCTTGGGCTCCAACTTTTGATTTAATTGCTAAGGCTAACGCTGGTGTTGCCGTCTTAGCAGCAGGTTTGGCATTATCTACAGTTAAGTTCTCAATTGATAAAGAAGTTATCTGGAACACATTCTTCAGATTATTCTTAACACCTGCAGTAATTGTTGCAGCTGCTTATATCTGTGGTATGGGATCTGATCCTACTAAGATTTCAATGCTTTGTTTGGCAACTGGTTTGCCACCAGCATTTTCTGGAATTATTATTTCTAGTCGCTACAACATTTATGTTAAGGAAGGTGCAAGTTCAGTCGCAGTTTCAACTGTATTCTTTGCAGTAAGCTGTATTTTCTGGATTTGGCTATTACCAATCTTGGCACATATGTTTTAAAGAAAATTTTTGTATATATAATTAAGAGACAGGAAGATAATCTGTCTCTTTTTGTTAGGAATAAAAAATGATTGATAATAAAAATTTATTGAAACTTTTACGAATTGAATTGCGAAAGATGAGTAATGGTAACAAACTTAAATTTTTAACTTATAAAAAGGATCGCAGCATTCTTGTGGAAAAGAATGGGGATAATTTTCGAGTTGTTGAAAATGGCTATTACAAAATTGTTTGGAATAATTTGACTGAAGCAGAAGTTTTAAAAAGAATAAAAAAATTGCAAAAAATAGAATTTCCTAGAAGTAATAAATTGTACTTGGTAAAAGATTAAAGAAACAAATGTTAATATTGAAATTAATAACGTCTTAGGGGAAAAGAGTTCATACAATCAAACTGCAATTGATAATTTAATGATTGGTTTAGATGGTACGCCAAATAAGGCGCGGCTTGGCGCTAAGGTAATTTTCGGTGTTTCAATGGTAGTTGCTAGAGCTGCAGCTAAATCTAAAAACGAGCCTCTATACCGATATTTAGGAGACTGTGACTGGAATAATTTTGAAAAGTTTACTGCCAAATTTGGTAACAGGATACAAGTAGTGGCAGATGATAATGTATGTACTAATCCTAAGCTGGTTAGAAAAGCTATTAAAGATAAGCTATGTAACGCGGTATTGATTAAGGTTAACTAAATTGGTACGATAACTGAAACTTTAGAAGCGATCAGGTTAGCTAGAAAGAATAATATGACCACTATGGTATCTCACTGCTCAGGTGAAACTGGAGATACATTATCGCTGACTTTACAGTTGCTACTAATGCAGCTGAATTAAAATCAGGTGCACCAGCACGTAATGAATGTGTTGAAAAATACAATCGCTTATTGGAAATTGAACAAGAAATAGGTGTAGAAAACGAGCGCTTGGCACATTTTCCAAATAATATAGATATGGACTAAAAATAGATAAAAAATAGTAATCAGAAAATAATACTTCAAACATAAAAAAGACAGATCATATTGATCTGTCTTTTTACTCACTATTTGATTTTAATATCGCCGTCTTGTGTAGAAGCAGTTAATACATTGGAGCTATTTTTATTTTCTATAAAAGTGCTGCTTGATGAGCTATCTTTAACCTTAATATCTCCATCGCTTGTGTCAAGTTTATAACCGGTGAAAGTGGAATCACTTACCTTGATATCGCCGTCATCTGTATTAACTTTAAAACCATTTTTGCTGATTAATTTACTAATGTTAATGTCGCCATCATTGGTATCTATTTTGCCATGTGGAGCTTTTAAGTTAGTGATGTCAATATCGCCATCATTTGTATCAACAGATATTGAATTAGTAGTTGCAATATTTTCAATTTCAATATCGCCGTCATTAGTGGACAAAGTTACATCTTTCAACAGCTGCTTAGGCACTGTAATGGTAATTGTAGGATCTCCATTAATATGGTGGATACCAGGAGCCGATTGTTTAATAGTTAATGCACCATTTTTTCTGTTAACAGTTGGTTTTAAATTTTTAGTACCAGCATATTCGACTTTATATTTATCTCCGTATTTAACAGAAATATCGGAAATAGCCACTGAAACTGCAAGTTTATTAAAACCTTGATTGCTAATAGTGGTTTTGATTTCTGATTTACTGTCATCATGGTTTGAAACAATAATATTGCAAGCTGAAAGCAGGATTACTAATGAAGATAATACAGGTATTAAGATAAACTTTTTATTATTATTTTTCATAATAAACTCCTAAGATATAGTTAGAATTAATTATCTTATATTTATTAAACGAAGTAAACTAAATGAATAATGGAGAGATTTTATGAAAAAATTACCACCAATTCAAAAAATCCTAGAAGCTTATACTGCAATTGTGGATAAGCATGTGAATTTAACAAAAGATCAGGCAGAAGTAACTTCATCTAATGGAGCCAAAACTTACACAGTAAATTGGGATGATGATGTGTACCATTCAAATGATAATGCCAGCTATTGGCAAGGCTATGCTGGATATCCAGTGATTGCCGTCTTGATGCTTCAAGAAAAATTGCCATATGATCAAAAGTTAGCTAATAATTTTGCAAATGTTAATTGGAATGAGATAAATAAAAAATACAAGCGAAGTTACGTTAAGGCAGCTGCAGATGTAATTGAAGAAAAGGGATTAGACGAAGAAAAAGTTATGGCTGAACTTGAAAGAGTTTATGCAGACTTAAAGCAGTTACCAATTACAATTAAGCGTGGCTCTCTTCGTCCACCGAAAGTGAAAAAGTAGCTAAGATTTAATTTTTAATGTTACTATTCTACGCTTTACTTTTTAGCCAATTCTTATATATTTCAACTAGATCTGTATTAATAGGGTCGTTTTCAGCTTCAGGATTACCTTGATTTTTAACCATAATCATTCCTGCTAAAACATTAGGATCATCTGGAAAGGCTGGTCGATTATTAGCAATTACAATATTGGTGGGATAACCATAACCATCATTACGTTTTTCTTTTAAATAACGACGACAGTGTATTTCAAGTTTTGTTCCAGGATTTAATACTCCTAGTCCTTTAAATCCTTTAGTTAAATTGAATAATAAATATTCTGGTAATTTTAAATCTATATTGTTCAGATTCTTACAATTGCGCATGTATACTATAGGGCGATAATAAAATGTTCCATTGTTATCAACACTTTGTTGAATACCGTAGCGACAAAATATTCCAATAATTTTAACATTTTCATAAATTCCTTGCATATTATGTTTTCCTCTTTATCTTTTAGATATATTTTTCATATTATATATACGCAAAGAATACCCAAAATTTTTTATTAATTTTTTGATAATAAAAATGGAGTGAAGATAATATCCTAGACCATAAAAAAGAACGTTAAATTTTACACTCAACGTTCTTTTTATATCATGAATTTTTACAAATTAATCAAGTAAATCGTATTTCAAAGTCATTAATCCGTGACCTTCGTTAACCATGTTACCTAGTAATTCGACAGTATTATTGTAGACTGTATCAGCCATCTTTTGATTTGCTTCATTAAGCTTATCTTGAAGTTCATCACCAGAATATTTCTCGACTTCTTTATCAGTTTCGTGTTGAATCTTATGGCACTGTGCAAGACTCTTTTGTTCAAAGTCAGCTTCTAATTCACCGTAAACGCGGAAATTAGTGTCACCTAATTGGGCAGTTAATTTGTTTAACCAAAAGATCTTGTTTAAATCAAACTTAGGACCAGTTTGGAAACTTGCTGGAGTAGTAGTGATATTAGTGTAGAAAGGAACCATGCTATTAAAAGTATTTGGTCCAAATGCTAACCATTGAACACCAGCAATTTTTTCTGGAACATCATTTCTAATTTGTAAAATATGAGTTTCAAAGTTTCTGTTAATACCAATTGGACGGAAAGTTTTCTTTTGTTCAGCACTACCTTGATCACCGTATGCGTCAAAAGGAGTGTCTTGGTAGTGAGAACTTTCAGCCCACTTAATATCTTCAATACTGATTTTACGGTTTGCATGGCAAATAAATGGTTGATCTTGGTCACTTGGTTCGCCGCCAAAATCAGGGTCAAAGTAATTGTGAATGTACCAAGCTCGAGGATTATTGTAGTGAGCATCTTTGATTGTTGATGAGCCAAAAATATGACGTAAATTGTAGCCTTCGAGATCTGGATTTAAGTGATATTCTTCAATTAAATCTTTAAGATCTTTTGATGAAGCAAAATCATCGTCATCAAAATAAAATTCATCAATGTTTAAACGGTTAGGTGCAATAACATAAGCATTATCTGGAATACGTCTAGCAGCCCAGTGGTGTCCACCAATAGTTTCAAGATACCAAATTTCATTCTTATCAGAAAAGGCCATACCGTTCATTTCGTAAGTACCATACTTTTCAAGTAGATAACCTACACGTTCAACACCTTCATATGCAGAGTGAATGTAAGGAAGGGTCAAGGTAACAAAATCTTCTTCACCTAAGCCGCCTTCTTTAAGCAAGGGATCGATTCCTTGAATACGTGAGTTAGTAGTAATTGTTTCAGTTGCAGTCATAGCGATATTATCTGAATTGATGCCAGCAGCTGCCCAGATTCCATTTTCTCCAGATGCATCAGGAGCGCTGGTGTAGCGAAGTGGATTAGGAAGAAGATCTTCGTCGTCAATCTTTTGATGGCTAATTACGCTTTCGTAGTGCTTAGGTTGATCTTTTGGCATTACCACGTCGAATCTTTCAGGGATAATGGTACGACCGCCATCTTCACTACGAGCGATCATTGTTGAACCATCAATAGTTGCGTCTTTTCCGACTAAGATAGTAGTACATTCGGTTTGTTTCATTAAAAAAGCTCCTTTTCTATTAACGTATTTATTTATATTTTAAAAGATCTTTCTAATATAAAGCAAACCTTGAAGCTAAATTTACAACAAATATAAGGTATAATTTTGGTAAAGCATAAAGTTTCTGAAAGCATGGGAGGAATTAATCGATGAATTATGGAGAGAAAGCACCAGCACTTTGGGATGCAATTAAGAATGAAGAAAAAAGGCAAGAAGATACCATAGAGTTAATTGCATCAGAAAATATTGTTTCCGATGCTGTCAGAGAAGCACAAGGTTCAGTTTTAACTAATAAATATGCAGAAGGATATCCCGGTAAAAGATATTACGGTGGCTGTCAATATATTGATCAAGTAGAACAATTGGCGATTGACTATGCTAAAAAATTATTTAATGCAGAATATGTGAATGTTCAACCACACTCTGGGTCACAAGCTAATATGACTGTTTACAATGCTCTATTAAAACCAGGAGATACAATTTTGGGGATGGGAATGGATGCAGGGGGCCACCTTACCCATGGCTCAAAAGTTAATTTTTCAGGAAAAATTTTTAATTCTGTTAGTTATGACCTAAATCCAGAAACTGAAGAGTTAGATTTTGATAAAATTCATCAGATTGCTTTAGAAAATAAGCCTAAATTAATTATTGCTGGTGCTTCCGCATATAGCAGAATTATTGACTGGCAAAAATTTCGCGATATTGCTGATGAAGTTGGTGCTTATTTAATGGTTGATATGGCCCATATTGCAGGTTTAGTTGCAGTGGGTGCTCATCCAAGTCCACTTCCAGTTGCTGATGTTGTAACTACCACTACCCATAAGACTTTGCGTGGTCCACGTGGAGGGATGATTTTATCTAATAATAAAGAATTAGGTAAAAAAATTGATTCTGCTCTCTTTCCAGGTACACAAGGTGGACCCTTGGAACATGTTATTGCTGCTAAAGCTCAGGCTTTTTATGAAGATTTGCAGCCGGAATTTACCCAATACATTAATCAAGTAATTAAAAATTCGAAAGCCATGGTTGAAGAATTTAAAAATAGCAAAAAGATTCGCGTGATTTCAGGTGGAACTGATAACCACTTGATGATTATTGATATTACCAATACTGGTGTAACGGGAAAAGATGCCCAAAATTTACTGGACTCAGTAAATATTACAACTAACAAAGAGTCTATTCCTGGTGATAAGCGAACCCCATTTATTACTAGTGGATTAAGAATTGGAACACCCGCAATAACTAGCCGAGGCTTTAAGGAATCTGATGCTAAAGAAGTGGCTAAAATAATTATTGAAGTTTTGGATAATCCTGAAGATACAGAAGTATTGGCTCAGGCAAAAGAAAGAGTTAAGGATTTAGTTCAGAAATATCCTATCAAATAAAAGCTATTGACAGAAAAATATAAGCCAATTACAATATAATTAAATTTTTTAAGGAGTAGTTAATTATGAATACACAAGCTAAGTTTATGAAAATTAATCGTTGGCAAGGCCAGTAAATCAGGTTGTTAAGCAAGATGCAACCTGAAAGATTCAGATTGTATCTGTGCTGGCTGTGTATTTATTGTGGTCTGCATGGAGTAACATGCAGACCTTTTTCTTTTTGTGATAAAAAAGTAACAGGAATCTGCATGTGAAAATAGATTCCTGTTTTTTTGGAGAAAAATTATGAAAAGAATGTATGGATTAATTGTAATTTTAGTAGCTTTTCTAACCATAGCTTTTTTTGGAGAAAATAAACAAAAAGAAGAAAATAATAAAATTCCCCGAGTTGGTGTCTTAACTCTTATGCGTCACCCGGCTCTTGATGAGATATATCGCGGCTTTCGAGATGAGCTGAAAGAAGAGGACTACGTAAATGGAAAAAATATCAAAATTGACTATCAAAATGCAAATAATGATCAGAGTAATTTACGTACGATGGCAACAAAGCTAACTGATGAGGAGTCAAGAGTATTAGTTGGAATTACTACTCCAGCTGCCCAAGCATTGGCGAATACAACCAATAAGATTCCAATAGTTTTAGGTGCTGTAACAAGTCCAAAAACTAGTGGGCTAGTAAAAAATGAAAGACATCCCGAAAAAAATATTACTGGTGTATCAGATGCTGCTCCAATTAGGCAACAATTGGATTTAATTAGGGAATTTTTACCTAATTTAAAAACTTTAGGAGTAATTTATACTTCTAGTGATTCTTCTGCAGTTAGCGGCTTTCATGAGATTGAGCGTGAATGTAAAAAGAGAGAAATAAATTTAAAGTCTTTTTCAATTGCAAATAGTAATGACCTTAATCAAGTTTCAGAGCAAATGTTTAGTCAGGTAGATGCCGTCATTGTACCAACTGATAATACAATTGCTGGAGCGATGGAAACATTAGTTAAAAATGGTAATGCTGCTAAAAAGCCAATTTTCCCTGCTGCAGCAACTATGGTAAAACAAGGTGGCCTTGCAACTTATAGTGTTAATCAATATGAGTTAGGAAAAATGACTGGAAAGATGACTATTGAAATTTTAAAGGGTAAAAAAGTTAGTTCTTTACCAGTTGAGAGAGTAAAAAAGGGAGAACCAATTGTTAATTTAAAAGAAGCTAGAAAATTAAATTTGCAAATTCCTGCAAGATTTCTTAAAGATTGTCAGAGAAAAGGAGTTGTATATAAATGAATTTAATTGTATCTGCAATTGGCCAAGGATTACTATGGGCACTTTTAGGATTAGGACTGTATTTAACCTTTAGAATTTTAAATTTTGCTGATATGACAGTAGAAGGTACTTTTCCCCTAGGAGCGGCTGTTGCTGTTGCTAATATTTCACATGGTATGTCGCCTTATTTAGCAACATTATTAGCGTTTGTTGCAGGAATGATAGCTGGATTAGTGACGGGGCTTTTGTATACAAAAGGAAAAATTCCAATTCTACTTGCTGGTATTTTAACAATGACGGCAATTTATTCTATTAATTTAAGAATTATGGGCGGTTCTAATATTTCACTGATTGGTAAGAAGACATTACTCAACAATGAATTTTTAGAAAATTTACCTCAATATTTTAATAGTGTTTTTCTAGGAATTGGAATCGTAGTTGTAATTACTGGGATATTGATTTTCTTTTTAAATACAGATTTTGGTCAAGCGTTTATTGCAACAGGTGATAACCCTAAGATGGCGAAATCATTAGGTATCCATACAGATTTTATGGTAATTATTGGTTTAATGCTTTCAAACGGAATAGTTGCCTTATGTGGAGCATTAATTGCGCAAAATAATGGTTATGCTGATATTAATATGGGAATTGGAACTATTGTTATTGCTCTAGCTTCAATTATCATCGGTGAAGTAGCATTTGGTGAATTAACTTTAAATCAGCGATTAGTGGCTGTAACTTTAGGCAGTATTATTTATCGTTTGATTTTATTAGCAGTATTACAGTTAGGATTTTCTGCTAATGATTTGAATTTAATTTCTTCAATTGTCTTGGCACTTTGCATGATGCTGCCACAACTTGAAAAAGTTACGCATTTAAAAAAGCCGATAAAGAGAGGTGTAAACAAGCATGACTAAATCAACTCTAGAATTAAAAGATGTAAAAACTACTGTTAAAACAGCGGATGGCGAAATTATTCCTATTTTAAAAGGGATTAATTTAAAAATTAAATCTGGTGATTTTATTACAATTATTGGAACTAATGGTGCGGGAAAATCTACATTATTTAACACAATTGCAGGTAGTTTAAAACCAGATAGCGGTCAGATTCTTCATGATGGTCAAGATATTACTAAGATGAGTGAAGAAAAAAGAACTCAGTTTATTGGACGAGTTTTTCAAGATCCTAAAATGGGAACTGCTCCAAGAATGACAGTGGCTGAAAATTTACTATTAGCCACCAATAGAGGGAAAAAAAGATTTTTAAAGATTAGAAAATTGAAAGAAAACATTCCTCATTTTAAAGAAATGGCTAGGGTGATGAATAACGGTTTAGAAAATCGGTTGAATAGCTTTGTCGAAGGCTTATCTGGAGGACAAAGACAAGCATTGAGCTTTCTGATGGCAACTATTGAAAGGCCTGATATTTTGCTCTTAGATGAACATACGGCAGCTCTAGATCCACATACTAGTGAAAATTTATTAGCTGTAACTGATAAGCAGATTAAGGAAAATAAACTGACTGCCTTAATGATTACGCACCATATGGAAGATGCTTTAAAATATGGAAATCGTCTTTTAGTTTTAAAGGATGGGAGAGTTAAGGTTGATATTAATGAGCCAGAAAAAAAGAAATTAAAAGTAAGTGATCTTTATGCTTATTTTGATGATTAATAGAAAACTAGCGCTGCTTGTCGGTTCTAGTTTTTTTGGTTAAAATGATTTCTAACTGTGTTTAGGTATATTTTAAATGTCTAATAAAGGGGGAGTAAGAAAAAATTTGAATAATAAAAGACATAAAATAAGTTTATTTTCAGCAATCATGTTAGCCCTTAATTCATTAATTGGATCAGGGTGGCTTTTTGGCTCTGGTTCAGCAGCTAGAATTGCTGGACCCGCAGCGGTTTTGTCTTGGATAATTGGTGCAATTATTATTATCGCAATTGCTTTAACCTATGTTGAATTAGGAACAATGTTTCCTGAAAGCGGTGGAATGAGTAAGTATGCTCAATACAGTCATGGACCAATGCTGGGCTTTATTGCGGCTTGGGCTAATTGGATTTCATTAGTAACTTTGGTACCAATGGAAGCTGTAGCTGCAGTTCAATATATGAGTTCGTGGCCATGGAAATGGGCTAACTGGACTCATCATTTTATGCAAGATGGAAATATTACTACACCTGGATTATTAATAGTATTTGCATTTATGATTATCTTTACTTTGATTAATTTTTGGTCAATTAAGATCATGACGCATTTCACTAATTTGATCTCTATCTTTAAGGTATTATTGCCTACGTTAACAATTATCATGCTGTTTGCATCTAGTTTTCATCCTGCTAATTTTGGTCATGATGTGCAAACATTTATGCCATATGGTAGTCGTGCAATTTTTGAAGCAGCATCTGGTGCCGGTATTATTATGTCGTATGATGCTTTTCAAACGGTTATTAATATTGGAGGAGAACTAGAAAATCCGCGTAAAAATATTATTCGTGGCGTTTTAATATCAATGTTTATAACGGCAGCAATTTATATTTTGCTTCAGGTAGCTTTTATTGGAGCATTAGATCCTGCAATGATTGCTAAAGATTCATGGCATGGAATTAATTTTGCATCTCCGTTTGCAGACATTGCAATTTTATTAGGGATTAATTGGTTAGTAATCTTACTTTATATGGATGCATTTGTTTCTCCCTTTGGAACAGGTGTAGCTTTTGTAGCAACAGCTTCTAGAGCTTTAGCAGCGATGACGCATACAAAGCACTTACCAGCTTGGCTTAGCAGACTCAACAGACGCTATTTAGTACCTCGTTTTGCAATGGTTACTGATTTAGTTTTGGCAATCATTTTAGTTAGTGTTTTTAGAAACTGGAATTTATTAGCTACAGTTATTACATGTGCAACTTTAATTGCTTATTTAACTGGTCCGGTAACTACAATTACTTTAAGAAAGATTGCCCCAGATTTGGATCGACCATATAAACCTTCATATATGAAATGGTTTGCTCCTTTGACTTTTGTTTTAACGAGCTTAGCGATTTATTGGGCAATGTGGCCAACAACTATTCAAGTTATTTTAGTAATTGTTTTAGGAATCCCAATTTACTTTTATTATGAAGTCAAATACCAAAAGAAGAATTTTAAAACTCAATTTAAACATGCAGCTTGGTTATTAGGTTATTTGATATTCATTTCAATTATGTCTTATTGTGGTAGTGATGGTTTTGGAGGACAAAACTGGATTACCTATCCTTGGGACTTTTTAGTAATTGCGGCTGTATCGTTAATTTTCTATAAACTAGCTATTGATACTAGTTTAGAGAAAATTGATCCGGCTGCAATCAAAGTTAATGAAAAGATTAGGCTTAAAGAAAGCGAAGAATAAAGGGTAAACTATAAATCAGCTTGAATTCTCGTTAGAAAGGTGCTATTCTTAACTAGTCGTAAAATAATCTATGACCTGAAATATTGGTCATGGCAAAGGAGTATTAAACAATGAGAAAAGGGATTCATCCAGATTACCAAGAAGTTGTTTTCATGGACTCAGCAACTGGTGCTAAGTTCGTAGCTGGCTCTACTTTAAAGCCAGAAGAAACAGTTGAATTCGAAGGTAAGACTTATCCATTAGTTCGTGTTGAAATTTCTTCAGATTCTCACCCATTCTACACTGGCAAGCAAAAGTTTGCTCAAGCAGATGGTCGTATCGAAAAATTCAACAAGAAGTACGGTATGTCTTCAAAGAACTAAGAATTCTTGGTATTTTTACCGAAAAGAGCAGCCCACTTTGGACTGCTCTTTTTTTATGCTTAACGTGGTATAATTCTTATTGATATGCATGTGACCTTTTTCTTAGAGATAGAAGTCAGTATAATAGGGATACATGCAATTTTAGGTAGGAGTAATTTATTTATTATGAAAATGCAACTTGCTGAGATCGCTAAAGCATTAAATAGTTCAGTTAATATGGGAGAAGATAAAGTCATTACATCCGTTGTTTTTGACTCAAGAAAAGCGACTCCCAATTCTTTGTTTGTACCGTTAGCAGGTGCAAGAGATGGACATGATTTTGTATCTAATGCAATGGCAAATGGTGCAGAAGCAACTTTATGGAAAAAAGGACATGAAGGTATGCCTACAGATGTGCCGGTTGTTGAAGTTGATGATCCATTAACTGCACTTCAAGCTTTAGCTAAATATTATTTAGGCAAAGTTAATCCAACTGTGGTTGGAATTACCGGATCAAATGGTAAGACCACAACTAAGGATATGATTGCGGCCGTTTTATCTAAGAGATTTAACGTGCATAAGACACAAGCTAATTTTAATAATGAAATTGGTGTTCCCGTAACAATTTTAGAGATGAAACCATCTACTGAAATTTTAGTACTTGAAATGGGAATGGATCGTCCTGGCCAATTACATCACTTAAGTGAATTAGTAAGACCTGATGTTTGTGTGATCACTATGATTGGTGAAGCCCATATTGAATTCTTTGGCACTAGAGATAAGATTGCAGATGCAAAGATGGAAATTACTGATTTCTTAAAAGAAGACGGTAAGTTTATCTACAATGGCGATGAACCTTTATTACAAGAACGTGCAGCTAAGATTAAGCAAGATAAGAGTACTTTTGGCTTTAGAGAAGAAGATACTATTTTTGCGACTACATTTAGATCTTATATGCATCATGCTACGTTTGAAGTAAATGATTCAAAGCAACAATTTAAGATTCCAATGATTGGCAAGCATAATGTTTCAAACGCTCTTGCAGCTATTAGTGTTGGCCGTCATTTTGGTGAAAACGATGAGCAAATTGCTCAAGCATTGGCTAACTTTACTCCAACGGCAAATAGAATGCAGTGGAAAAAAGGTGATGTAGGCGAAGCAATTATGGATGATGTCTACAACTCAAATCCAACTGCTGTTAAGGCTGTTACGACATCATTTGGACAAGTAATGGTTGAAAATGGTGGCCGCAGAATCGCAGTGTTGGGCGACATGTTAGAGCTTGGAGATGAATCCTCAGAACTTCATGCTTCACTTGCTGACGCACTAGATCCAGCAATTATTAACGAATTATATTTATATGGTCCTGAGATGAAGCATTTATACGATGCACTTGTAGATAAGTATGAAGTAGCTAATTTACATTACTATTCACAAGAAGAAATGAATCGTATGATTGATGACTTAAAGAATGATATCAAACCTAATGATATTGTTATGTTAAAGGGATCACATGGAATGCATTTAGAAAAGGTTTTAGACCGCCTAATGTAGGAAGGAATTAGATATTTGAAATTTTCTGAAATGAACTTAAAGCCTGAGATTTTGAAAGCAATTAAACGCTCAGGTTTTGAAGAAGCTACGCCAATCCAAGAAAAGACCATTCCTTTAGTTTTAGAGGGAAAAGATGTAATTGGTCAAGCACAAACTGGTACTGGTAAAACTGCAGCTTTTGGTTTACCAATTTTGCAAAAGTTGGATAAGCAACATGATTCAATTCAAGCAATTATTATTGAACCTACTCGTGAATTGGCTATTCAAACGCAAGAAGAACTTTTTCGTCTAGGTCGTGATGAAAAGGCACGTGTTCAAGTAGTTTATGGCGGTGCAGATATTCGTCGTCAAATTCGTGCTTTAAAACAAACACCTGCAATTTTAGTGGGAACGCCGGGACGTTTACTTGATCACTTAAAACGAGGAACAATTGACATCTCTAAGGTAAAGACAATTGTTTTAGATGAAGCAGATGAAATGCTTGATATGGGCTTTATCCAAGATATTGAGAGTATTTTAAATTATGCTTCTAGCAGACATCAAACGTTGTTATTTTCAGCAACTATGCCAAAACCAATTTTACGAATTGGCGAAAAGTTTATGAATGATCCTGAAATTGTAAAAATTAAAGGAAAAGAATTAACGGCTAACTTAATTGATCAATATTTTGTAAGAGCAAAAGAAAACGAAAAATTTGATATTTTATGTCGATTAATTGATGTTCAAAATCCTGATCTTGCCGTTATTTTTGGCAGAACTAAGAGACGTGTTGATGAATTAACGCGTGGATTACAGGCGCGTGGATACAATGCAGCTGGAATTCATGGCGATCTTTCTCAAGCTAAGAGAATGAGCGTTTTGAAAAGATTTCGTAAGGGTAAATTGGATATATTAGTGGCAACTGATGTAGCTGCTCGTGGTTTGGATATTTCTGGCGTTAGTCATGTTTATAACTATGACATTCCTCAAGATCCAGACTCTTATGTTCACCGGATTGGTAGAACTGGACGTGCTGGTCAAAATGGTATGTCAGTAACTTTTGTTACACCAAATGAAATTGGCTACATGCGTACAATTGAACAATTAACGCACAAAAAGATGATGCCACTTAAACCACCAACTGATGAAGAGGCCTTTAAGGGACAATTAAGTGCAGCGAATAAAAAGGTAGCAGAATTATTAGATAGTGATCTTTCTAAATATACTGAAGGAGCAGCCCAGCTTCTTGATGATTACTCCGCGGTAGATTTGGTTGCAGCTTTATTAAAGGATCTATCTAAAGATGCTGAAAGCGTAAAAGTGAAGATTACACCTGAAAAACCATTACCATTTAAATCAAAACATGGTAATAATAATCATCACTTTAAACGTAATTTTAAGCGTGGCGGAGATAGAAATGAAAGATATCACCGTAAGCCAAATGCTCGTCGTGGTGGTAGAAAACATGACTTCGTTATAAAGAAGAAAGACTGATTTTGTTAAAAAGAGCTGTAGTTGCTACAGCTCTTTTTTGTAATATAATGTATCAATGTGTGAGGTAAAAATAATGATTAGAGGCGTAGGCATTGACTCAGTTGAAGTTGAGCGCATGAAGAAGATAGTTGAAAAAGGTGACAAATTCGCCAAAAGAGTATTAACTCCTAAAGAATTTGCACAGTATCAACAATTAAATGGAAAACGAAAGGTTGAATATCTTGGCGGACGTTTTTCTTTGAAGGAATCTTTTTCTAAAGCAATGGGAACTGGCTTAGGTAAATATGTTGGTTTTCAAGATATTGAAACTTTATGGGATGATTTAGGTCATCCAGTAATGACGTCAACTAAGTTTTCTGGAAATATTTTTCCTAGTATCACACATGATGATCATGAGGTTATAACATTTGTAGTTTTGGAGGAATTAAATTAATGGTTCCAGGAATTCATCGTCCAGCCGTAGTAAAGGTAAATTTGGGCGCAATTAAGAGAAATCTTGAAAATGAAATGGAGCATCTAGAACCCAATCAAAAGATGCTTGCAGTAGTAAAAGCCAATGGCTATGGCCATGGAGCTGTAGAAGTAGCTAAGGTTGCAAATGAAGTAGGTGTAGCGGGATTTTGTGTTGCAATTCTAGATGAAGCGTTAGAGTTAAGACGAGCTGATATTACTAAAACTATTTTGGTTTTGGGTGTTGTTTCTCCAGAATATGTTCCAATTGCTGCAGTAAATGATGTATCATTAACTGTTCCAAATTTGGAGTGGCTTAAAGAGGCTGAAAAATATTTAAAAGATGCAAATTTACGATTGAAAATCCATATAGGCGTTGACTCAGGTATGGGCCGCATTGGATTTAACGAAGATGCAGATTTTATTGCAGCTAATGAATTTTTAAAAGACAATAATAATTTCTTTGTTGAAGGAATGTTTGCTCATTTTGCTTCAGCTGATAGTAGTGACGAGACTTACTTTAAACATCAATGTAAAAAGTTTAATCATATGAAGAGCTTACTTACTGTCAAGCCCAAATGGATTCATATGGATAATACTGCGGCAAGTATTTTTCATAATGGAATCAAGAGTGATTTAGTCCGCTTTGGAATTGGTATTTACGGCTTAAATCCATCTTCGAATCCTGATTCACCTGATTTGAAGTCAAATATTGATTTGGATCCAGCTTTATCTTTTGAAAGTGAATTAACTCACGTTAAAACTATTCATCAAGGTGATGGAGTCGGATATGGATCTACATTTGTTGCGGACGAAGATACAATTATTGGAACTGTACCTGTTGGTTATGCGGATGGATTTATTAGAAAATTCCAAGGCTTTAAAGTAAAGGTAGGAGATACTTACTGTCCAATTGTTGGTCGAATTTGTATGGATCAATTCATGGTTAAAATGCCAAAAGAAATGCCACTTGGAACTAAAGTAGTTATTATTTCTGATAATCCTAATGATCCAAATAACATTAAAGCTGCAGCTGATTATGTTGATACGATTCATTATGAAGTTGCATGTTTGTTAAATGATCGTTTGCCACGTGCATATTATGAAGAATAAAACAAAAGCTCGCTAGCCAATTAGGTTAACGAGCTTTTTAATTAAAAAATGTATCTAGGCTTTTAATTCCCCAGGTTGTTCTGCACTTCGAATTGTGAGACCAGATTGAAGGTCTTCAATTTCAGCAACTACAAATCCCTTCTTTTCAAGACGGTTTACAATTGCTGTCATGGTTTCGCGAGATACGCCAATAGGAAGCGTGAATAAGTTACGGCGAACTAATTCGCCAGTTTTAACATCTAAGGTTAAACAACCAGCAATGTTACTGTACTTAGAAATAATTTTTGTCATTTTAACTAAATTACCACGATCATTGTCGGAAAGAATAGTCAAAACATATGATCCATTCTTAATGTTCCACGCATCAGAAAGCATGTCTAGCAAACGAGAGTGAGTTAAAATTCCGTAAAAATGATTTTCTTCATCCAATACAGCGATGTATGGAAGGTCTTTAATATTAAAGAATACACGGAAAAATGGTGAATTTACTTTGATTGTCTTAGTAGCATTTTTTAATAAGTAAGTTACTGGCAAATTCATATCGCCGCCTTGAGACTTATGACGGTAGATATGCATTTTATAAATGTTACCACGGAAAATAGTTCCTGTATCATCTAAAATAGGAACACAACGAAAGCCAGAATCTTCTAGAACTTTTAATGCTTCGGCAAGAGTGGCTTTTTCATTGACTGTAGTTAAGTAATCTTTTTTATAAACAAGAGATTTGATTAGCATGATTTTCCTCCACACATCTGAATTTTACAAGCCATTATACCATAGTTTTATATAAAAATTAAAGGCTGATTAAACAACTTTAATTTTGAGAAAGAAAAAGCACTCACACAAAGTGAATGCTTTTTCAATAAAATGTTGAAGAATTATTGACGAACTTTTACGCCAGTTTCTTTGAAGGCTTTGTCCATAACTTCCTTTAATTGCTTTGCAGAAGCTTCCATCTTAGCTTGTTCGTCAGCGTTTAATGGCATTTCAATAACTTGTTCCAAACCGTGACGACCAACAACTGCTGGAGTACCAATGTGGATATCGTGTAAGCCGTATTCACCATCCATAGGTACTGAAAGTGGAAGAACTCTGTGTTCGTTGTTCAAGATGGCCTTAGTAATAAATGCTAAAGCAGTACCGATACCGTAGAAAGTAGCACCTTTCTTGTTAATGATATCGTAAGCCATATCAGCAACTTCCTTGTGGATAGCTTCAAGCTTGTTTTCACCAACTTCTGGGTGAGCCTTTACCCAGTCGCTAACTTTTACGCCACCAACATTGTTGTAGCTCCATACTGGGAATTCAGTGTCACCGTGTTCACCAAGCATGTATGCGTTAACTGAACGTGGGTCAACATGTTCCATTTCACCGATAACTTTTTGAAGACGACCAGTATCGAGTGAAGTACCTGAACCGATAACACGATCCTTAGGGAATCCTGACATTCTCCAAGTTGCGTGAGTTAAAATGTCAACTGGGTTAGCAGCTACTAAGAAAATACCATTGAAACCTGATTCAACAATTGGTTCAACGATTGAAGATAAAATCTTTAAGTTCTTGTTAACAAGGTCAAGACGAGTTTCGCCTGGCTTTTGTGGAGCACCAGCAGAAATAACAACTAAGTCAGCATCTTTTGCATCAGAGTATTCTGCAGAGTAAATAGTCTTTGGTGCGATCCAAGGAGTTGCGTCTGCTAAGTCAATAGCATCACCTTGGGTTCTTTCTTTAACGATATCAACGATACCTAATTCTTGTGCAATACCTTGTTGAACTAATGAGAATGCGTAAGTAGAACCTACAGCACCGTCACCAACAAGAATAATCTTATGAATTTTTTCTTCTGACATTTGCTAATACTTCCTTCCATATTAGTGATTTATTTAACAATAAAGATTATAGCATATTCGAAATTAAATTTTAAAAATATAATTTCTACAAAATGAAATTAAAGAAACAATTAATTAATTGTAAGTAAAGCCTGTGCTATAATCTCAAGAGCGAAAAGATATATATTTGAAAAGTAAATAGGTAAAGAGGGTAAAATCAATGAAGTTAATTGCAGGTTTAGGTAATCCCGGTAAAAAATATGATAAAACCAAGCATAATACAGGTTTTATGGCATTGGACCATTATTTAAATAAGAATAATCTGAATTTAGATAAGGATAAGTTTGATGGCTTATGGACAAAGCAAAAGATCAATGGTGAAGATGTAATTTTTCTTGAACCACAGACTTTTATGAATGATTCAGGAAAGTCAATTGCACAAGTAGCCAATTTCTTTAAAATTGCTCCAGAAGATATTTTGGTTATTCATGATGATATGGATATGCCAATTGGAAAGATTAGAATTCGTGCAAATGGAAAATCAGGAGGTCATAATGGAATTAAAAGTATTATGGCTTGTTTAGGAACTAATAATTTTAATCGCTTGAAGATTGGAATTCGTCATCCTCAAAAAGAAAGTGTTGTTTCTTGGGTATTAAGTCCTTTTAATGATGAACAACAGAAGCTAATGAATGCAGCTTTTGAAGTGAGTGAAAATGTCATTAATGATTTCATTAAGGGGAAGAATGCCCAATATTTAATGAATCAGTATAATTAGAATGAATATTACAGAATTACTTAGTAAAGATAAAGAATTAAATACATTTATTGAACAAGCTCCGAAGGAAAAACGTTCGCTTTTAACGGGCGTAAATTCAGGAGCATTTGCTGCTGTTTTAATGCAGATGTTAAAGAAATTGCAGCAGCCTATGATTTTAGTAGAAGATAGTGAAGAAAAAGCACAAACGTTGTTAGATGAACTAGGAAATTTATTACCTGATGATATGGTGTTTAGTTTTCCAGTTGATGCGACAATCGCAACGCAAACGGCGACTGCTTCTCCTGATGAAGTTAGTCAAAGGCTACAAGCATTACAGTTTTTAACTGAAAAAAGAGCTGGAATTGTTGTTGTAACTGCTCAAGCTTTACAATACAAGTTAAGTGATCCACGAGACTTCATTAAGACAAAACAGGTATTTAAGCCAGAAGCTGAATTTGATCTAGATAAATTGACAACTTGGCTAACACATGCTGGATATCGAAGAGAAAGCATTGTAGCCCGGCCTGGAGAATTTGCACGTCGAGGAGATATTCTTGATATTTATCCTTTGGATCAAGAGAATCCTGTTCGTGTTGAATTTTTCGGTGATGAAGTTGACACAGTAAAAGAATTTGATGCAGCCACTCAAAGGAGTTTAGAAGAAAGAGAAAGTATTTCAATTGGACCGGCATTAGATAGAGTATTTTCAGACCATAACCTCCATGAAGCCGCGGAAAAGATCAAGCTAGACATGAAAGAGTCAATTGCTGATGAAGAAAATATAAAAAATCATTTTGTAAAGGCGATTGATTTATTACAAGCCAACAGTCTTCCCGAAAACTATGCATTTTTAATTGACTACTTACTTCCTAAATCATTTAATTTAATCGACTATCTGAATAAAGATGGACTTCTTTTATTTGATGATTGGCAGACAATTAAGAAGAATGTTGCTGATGTTGATGCTCAAAATGAAGCATTTATATCTGAAGAAATAAAATCAGGTGCAATGCTGAACAGTCAAAAATTGCGTCATAATTTTGAACGAGTAATTCAAAGAGCGAAACAGGCACAAGTATTATTCTCGCTTTTTCAAAAGGGAATGGGTCGTTTAAAATTTGAACAAATTCTTAACTTTACTACACGTGAAGTTCAGCAATTTTTTAGTCAAATGCCGTTGATTAAAAGTGAGTTAACACGTTTTGCTAATGAGAAAAGCACGGTTATCTTGCAGGCTGATTCAGAAACGCGTGCGAAACAGATTGCTCAAAATTTAGTTGATTACGGTGTAGATATTCCAATTGTTAAATCAGATCAAATTATAGAAAATAAGTCGCAGATAACTGTAGGCGATTTTGCACATGGATTTGCTATTCCTAGTTTAGATTTGGTTTATTTAACTGAACGTGAACTCTTTAATCAAAGACCACATCATCGAAAGAGAATTAAAACTCTGGAAAATGCTCAGCGTTTGCGAAACTATAATGAACTAAAGCCCGGAGATTACGTTGTTCATGTTAATCATGGTATTGGACGGTTTGAAGGAATAAAAACTTTAGAGTCAGATGGTAAAAAGCGCGATTATATTACTATTACTTATCAACATCATGACCAGTTATTTGTTCCAGCTGATCAATTAGGCCTAGTTCAAAAATATGTAGCTTCTGAAGGAAGAGTTCCACATATCAATAAACTTGGAAGTTCAGAATGGGCGAAAACAAAAAAACGTGTTCAATCAAAAGTTGAAGATATTGCTGATGATTTAATTGAATTATACGCAAAACGTGAGTCAGAAAAAGGATTTGCCTTTAGCCCTGATGATGATTTACAAAAAGAATTTGAAGATGCTTTCCCATATCCAGAAACACCCGACCAACTCCGTTCTATTCGAGAAATTAAGGCTGATATGGAACGACCAAAACCAATGGATCGTTTATTAGTAGGAGATGTTGGTTTTGGTAAAACAGAGGTTGCTCTTCGGGCTGCTTTTAAAGCAATGCGCGATGGAAAGCAGGTAGCTTTCTTAGCTCCAACCACTATTTTGGCCCAGCAGCACTTTGAAAATATGCAGGATCGATTTAAAGATTTTCCAGTAAACTGCGCGCTTTTATCACGTTTCCAAACTCCAGCAGAAGTTAAAGAAATAATTGAAGGCGTGAAAAGTGGAAAAATTGATATGGTAGTTGGTACGCACCGCTTACTATCAAAAGATGTGAAATTTAAAGATCTTGGTTTGCTAATAGTAGATGAGGAACAGCGCTTTGGTGTTAAACACAAGGAGCGACTAAAGGAATTAAAAGCTAATATTGATGTTTTAACTTTGACAGCCACACCAATTCCACGTACTCTTCATATGTCAATGGTTGGGGTAAGAGATCTTTCAGTTATGGAAACCCCGCCAACTAATAGATATCCAATTCAAACTTACGTCATGGAAGAGATGCCAAGTATAGTACGCGAAGCAGTTTTAAGAGAAATGAAACGTAATGGCCAGGTATTTTTCTTGCATAATCGAATTGATGATATTGATAAAGTAGTTAGTCGTTTAGAGGAACTAATTCCAGAAGCTAAAATCGAATACATTCATGGTCGAATGAGTGAAAATCAGATGGAAGATATTATGTATCGCTTTTCAAAGAACGAGTTTGATATCTTAGTTACAACTACTATTATTGAAACTGGGGTTGATATGCCGAATGTCAACACGATGATTGTTGAAGATGCTGACCACTATGGATTGAGTCAGCTTTATCAACTACGTGGGCGAATTGGACGAAGTGCGCGATTAGCATATGCATACTTCTTATATCAGCCTAATAAGGTTTTAACGGAGATTGGTGAAAAAAGACTTAGTGCAATCCGTGATTTCACAGAATTGGGTTCTGGCTTTAAGATTGCAATGAGAGATTTATCAATTCGAGGAGCCGGTAATATGCTTGGGAAACAGCAACATGGCTTTATTGACAGTGTTGGATATGATTTGTATGCTCAGATGCTTGATGATGCAATCAAGAAACGAAAAGGTAAAAAAGTTGCTGTTAAGTCTAACGCAGAAGTTCAATTTAATTTAGAAGCCTATATTCCAGACGAGTATATTTCTGATCAAGAACAGAAAATTGAGTTCTATAAAAAGATTAAAGGCATTAATGATCAAAAAGAAGCAGATAATATTGCGGATGAATTAATTGATCGTTTTGGAGATTATCCACTGCCAGTAGAGAATTTGTTAAATGTATCTACAGTTAAGGCAGATGCCGATTTAGCCCAAGTAATATCTATTACTCAAAAAGCGGATGATAAATTGCAGGTTATTTTTAATAATCGAGCAAGCGAAGAATTAGAAGGGCCAAATATTTTTAAGGCTTTAGAACATGTGTCACTTCGAGCAAGGATTAATATGGATCCGGAAAAGAGACTAAATGTAATGCTTGAGCTTGAGAAGAATATGAGTACAAGACAATTATTTAATGAGTTGCATACATTTTTAGAAGCAGCTAGTGATATTGTTCAAAGATAGGAGAACATAATGAGAATCGATAAATTTTTAAAAGTATCCAGATTAGTTAAAAGACGTACTGTCGCTAAAGAAATGGCCGATCAAGGAAGAGTAAAAGTTAATGATCGCGTGGTAAAGTCTAGCTATGATGTAAAATTAGGCGATGTTATTGAAATCGGATTTGGTACTAAACAAATCAAAGCACGAGTACTTGACTTAAGAGAAACAACCAAGAAGGCGGAAGCAAGCGATTTGTATGAGCTAATTGATTAATGACAATGGAAGAGTAAGGTGTTATATTAATAACAAGTGGTGATATAATTAAGATTTAGAATAATGACGAAAAGGCAGGGACACGTGTATGCAAAGAGGGCCACGACTTTATAATGCCTTAAGCGATGAAGAACGTTTAGCGCGCCTGCGACGCAAAGCCGCTAGGAAAGAAAAAGAAGTTCATCGTGTAAGGAAAAATCGAATTATTGCTTGTTTTGCAATTGCATTTTTAATTTTTGGGCTACAATTAATTATGGTTCATGTCCAGACTGGTCGAATTAATAACCAGATTCAAGCAAATAAGACGGAGTTAAATCAAGTTAACAAAACTAATAAGAAATTAAAAGCGCAGGTTGCTGACTTAAAAGATCCTGACTATGTGGCTAAAGTAATTCGTTATAAGTTTTATTATTCTAAATCTGGTGAATCAATTTATACTCTTCCTGAAAAAGAGGAGGATTATTAGTGAAATTTCCAATTGGATTAAGATTAAACGCTAAAATTAACAATATTACTAAACTTGGCTTTTTTGTTACACTTCCCCACCATCATCACGGTCTGATTTTTTATAAAGACTTTGGTGATAAATGGGAGAGTGCCAAAAATAAATACAATATTGGAGATGAAGTACGGGTGGTTATTATTAATAATCACCAAGGAAAAATTTCATTGTCACTAAGCCAGGTAAATAATCCAGATTTAATTGATCCAACTAATGAATTTAAAGAGAGTAAAGATTTTGCTCCATTAGTAAGTTTAGTAGAAGACGCAAATAAGAAAATAGCAAATTTAAAGAATTCAATTGAGTTGAGTGACCAATAGTGGTCACTTTTTTATTTAAGAATGACAAAATTTACAAATTTTTTTACTGAAAATAAGATTGAAATAAAAAATAAAAAAGTTTTATTGGCAGCAAGTGGCGGCCCAGATTCGGTTGCTTTACTTCATATGTTGGTTAATTTTTTGCCTGATCCTTCGGAACAATTAATTGTTGCTCATTTAGATCATTGTTTAAGAAGTGACAGTTATTTAGAAAGTGAATTGCTAAATAAATTAGCAGTGACTTTTGATATAAAATTGGTAGAGAAAAAATGGCCAAATGAGTTACATCCTCAAACAGGTATTGAAGCGAAAGCTCGAGAATATCGATATACATTTTTGAAGGATGTTGGTAAAAAATATCAAATTGATTATTTGATGACGGCTCACCATGGTGATGATTTAATTGAAAATATTTTATTAAAGTTTATTCGCTCGGGAGATGCAGCTGAAATGAATAGTCTTCAAATTGTTGGAAGACTCGGCTCAATGCAGTTGCTAAGACCTTTGATTAAATATTCAAAAGCTGAACTTTTAAATTATGATAAGCAAAACAATTTAAGTTTTATCGAGGATGAAACTAATTTTGAAGATGATACTTTAAGAAATAGGCTTAGACATCATGTTGTTCCTTTGTTAAAGCAAGAAACAGACCATTTAGTTGATAATGCATATCGTTTCAGCAAGGAAATGGATTTGTTGTCCGACTGTCAAAATAGTTTGTTTGAAAGTATTATGATGCCGGTTGATTTTAAAAATTGGTTACGAGGTCAAATAAAAGACTTGAAAAAACTAAGTGACAATCAATTGCCAGCTTTCTTTGATTATCTAATTTATAAAAAGTGGCATCGGCATGTTCACTTTACTGAAATTTCTTTAAATCAGAGTGCAACTTATAATAAAGATGGTTTTCAGCTGATTTTTTATCAAAATTATTATTATGTAATCAATAAGAGTAAATTACCAGCGATTAATCATAATCGAAAATTAATAAAGTTAGACGAAGAATTCTGTATAAACGGAAAAAAATATTTAATTTCACTCTATAAAAAATCACAAAAGCAAGTTGGCTATTTTTATGGAAAAAAGATGGGGATCTTAGAAGCTGGAAATTTATTACAAGGTAGTAAGTTAAAATTAGCTAATGGAAAGCAAACAAAAGCTAAGAAAAAGTTTGCGGAAAATGGTATTCCTCTGATATTGCGTCCATATTGCTTAACTATTTGGCAAGATAAAGAGCCAGTTTATATTGAAAATGTTTATCGAAATCAAGAATATAATTCAGATTTTGCCCGCTATAATGTATATATTTATTCTTAAGTTTATGCAAAGTCCTATGGTAAAAGTGGATTTTGTGGTAAAATCGTTGGAGTAATTCCAAGAAGTGTCGCGGAGGTTTATAGATGAAAAATAGAAGAAATAGACTGCTTTCTAACGGTCTTTTCTATATCATAGTATTCGTGATCCTCTTGGCTGGAATCAATTGGGCCATGGGTGGCTCAGGTAGTAATGGTTCCACAGAAAATATCCGTTATTCTCAATTAGTAAAGGATTTAAAGGCGGGTAAAGTCAAGAGTATCAATATACAACCATCTAATGGTGTATATACGGTTACTGGATCTTATAAGAAAGCTCAAAAGTCAAATAATCAAAATAATACTGGATTTGGACTAATTCCAAGTTCACAAAGTAGTAATGAAGTAACCCGATTCAGTACTACGATGCTTCAAAATGACTCAATGGTTAAGACAGTTTCAGATCTTGCCCAAAAGAGTGGGGCATCTATTTCTGGACAAGGTGAATCTCAATCTGGAACTTGGATCTCTACGATTGTAATGCTTGTTCCAACTTTGATTTTCATTGTCATGCTTTGGATGATGATGAATCAGGGTGGACAAGGTCGTGGCGGCGGCATGATGAACTTTGGTAAGTCTCATGTTAAACCACAAGATCCAAGCAAGAACAAAGTTAGATTTTCAGATGTAGCTGGTGAAGAAGAAGAAAAGCAAGAACTAGTTGAAATTGTTGAATTTTTAAAGAATCCATCAAAATATACTAAACTAGGTGCTAGAATTCCGGCTGGTGTGCTCCTTGAGGGCCCTCCTGGTACTGGTAAGACATTGCTTGCACGTGCAGTTGCTGGAGAAGCTGGCGTACCATTCTATTCAATCTCTGGTTCAGACTTTGTAGAAATGTTTGTTGGTGTCGGTGCTTCTCGTGTACGTGACTTATTTGAAACAGCTAAGAAGAATGCTCCAAGTATCATTTTCATCGATGAAATTGATGCTGTTGGACGTAAGCGTGGCAACGGTGTTAGCGGTGGCCACGATGAAAGAGAACAAACTTTGAACCAATTGTTGGTTGAAATGGACGGTTTCGAAGGTGATGAAGGTGTCATTGTTATGGCAGCTACTAACCGTTCTGATGTTCTTGATCCTGCACTTCTTCGTCCTGGACGTTTTGACCGTAAAGTTTTAGTTGGTCGTCCAGATGTTAAGGGTCGTGAGGCTATTTTAAAGGTTCATGCTAAGAATAAGCCTTTAGCCTCAGACGTTGACTTAAAGGAAGTGGCACGTCAAACTCCGGGCTTTGTTGGTGCTGATCTTGAAAATGTTTTAAACGAAGCTGCTTTAGTTGCTGCTCGTCGTAATAAGACTGAAATTACTGCATCTGATATTGATGAAGCTGAAGACAGAGTTATTGCCGGACCTGCTAAGAAAGACACTGTTATTTCTCCAGAAGAAAGAAAACGTGTTGCCTACCATGAAGCAGGGCACGCAATTGTTGGATTAGTCCTTAGTGATTCTAGAACTGTTCGTAAAGTTACTATTGTACCTAGAGGTCGTGCTGGCGGATACAACATTATGCTTCCAAAGGAAGATGAAAATATCATCACTAAGAAGCAATTAATGGAACAAGTTGCCGGTTTAATGGGTGGTCGTGCAGGTGAAGAAGTAGTTGTTGGTGATAAATCAACTGGTGCTTCAAATGACTTTGAACAAGCTACTAACATTGCTCGTGGGATGGTTACTCAATATGGTATGACTGATGTTGGTATGACTGAACTTGAATCTCCAAGTATGCAATCACCATACGGCACTAAACCATATAGTGAAGCCACAGCTGCTAAGATTGACGAAGCAGTTAAGGAAATTCTTGATGAAGGTCACAAACAAGCTATTGATATCATTAAGAGTCACCGGGAGACGCATAAGATTATTGCAGAAGCACTTCTTAAGTATGAAACTTTGAACGAAAAACAAATTCTTTCATTATTCAAGACTGGTAAGATGCCTGAAAATGATGAAAATGAATTTCCAAGTGAATCTAAGGCTTCAACTTATGAAGAAGCTAAGGCTGCAATGGAAAAGAAGGATCAACAAAGAGAAGAAACTGAAAACAAGGATGATAAAGAAGATATTCATCCACTTCCTGATGATCATAAGAATATTGACGATATTCCACTTAATCCACCATCTGAACATAAAGATTCTGATAAAGATAATTCAGATGGAGACAAGGATAAGTAAGGATTTATTGCAAGAGTAATGTTTATATACTCCTTTCTAATACTGAAATTACAGATTTTAGAAAGGAGTTTTTTGGTATTAAGTAAGAATGAAATATTTAAGTAAAAAAGACAAAAAGATTTTAAAGTTAAGCGTAATAAGTTGTTTAACAACAGTAGTGCTCTTTTTCCTTTTATCTACTTTAACGGATTGTAATCCAATCTTGGGTGGAGTTCTATATAGTGGAGATTTACCAAATCAATACTTATCCTTTTTTCAGTATTATCGCCATTTAATGGTTGGCAATTGGAGTAGTGCAGGATTTACTTTCTTAAATGGTTTAGGTGGAGATATGGCTGGAAATATTGGTTATTATCTACTTAGTCCATTGAATTTTGTTGTTTTTCTTTTCCCTGCAAGCAAAATGAATGTAGCAGTATACGTCATAATTCTAATTAAATTAGGATTAATGAGTGGCACTTTTACTTGGTTGACTTTAAAGTGGTTTAAGTTTAATTATCAAGCTTATCCTATCTTTTTAGGAATTGCGTATGGTTTAAGTGGTTATTCTGTAGCTTATGCTGGAAATGTAATGTGGCTTGATGGTTTAGTCCTACTTCCATTGATAGCTTATGCCTTAGTGAGAGGAATTAAGACTAATAAATGGCTTGCCTACAGCATTTTACTTGCTTGTGGAATTATTTTTAATTACTACATTGGATACATGATATGTATCTTTTTAGTAATTCTATTTTTTGCATATACGGTTAATAATTTTACAAATCGTAAGTTATTTATTCATCAATTTATTGGATTCGCAATTAGTTCTATTATCAGTGGGTTAATTAGTGCAGTAGTTATTTTGCCGACTTTTCTTAACCTTTCTAGCAATAAACTATCTCAGGCTGACTTCAATTCTAATTTTGAAATTAAGACTTTAATAAGTGGTGGGAAAGCTATATCAAGGCTGTTTATTGGTGATACTTATAATGATTGGGCGCCAATTTTTGTAGGAACTTTAGCTTTAATTGTGTTTGTTCTTTACTTTATTGATTCACATAATTCAATTAAAGAAAGAATTACTAATTTAGTTATTGGATTTATCTTTGTATTAAGCATTACTGTGCCTAAGGTGTACTTGCTCTGGCATGGTGGTCAACAGACTATTGCTTATCCATATCGCTTTGGCTTTATTATTGTATTTTGGATCTTACTTTTAGCAGCTAAAGAATTATCGAATTTAAGTGAATATAAAAACGAGAATAAAAAGGAAAGGCTTGTTGCAGCTGGAATATATTTATTAGTAAGTTTAGCTGCTGTTTATATTCGACGCCGAATTGGACCGTGGAATATTTATGCTTGGGTTGCTGTTTTAATAGTAATTATTTTTGGAATCTTAGTTTATTTTTCAGATAAAAGATTTGTTCGCGTAACTTTACTTTTAGTAGGATTAATTGAAATCGCGGGCAATGCTTATATTGGCTTGAATCACTTGGGAATGAAGAGTAATGCTTATCCAGCTTATGTTTCTGAAAATCAAGAAATCATTTCAAGAATACCTGCTTCTGATAAGGCGGGACGCCTTGCTAAGAATTATGAGTTGAACAATGACCGCGGTGAAGGATATACTTTCGGCTATCGCGGTATGGAAGAGTTTTCTTCAAATAACGATTCTAGAATTAGTTCTTTGATGACTGATCTTGGTTTTTCAACTTTTCGTTACTTTTATTATTATCAAACTGGTAGTGTAGTTACAGATGCTATTTTTAATGTAAAGGCATTTATTGATAGTTCTTTAACTAATCAAAGTATTTCTCCAGAATATGTTAGCTATGGTTTAAGAAACGATTTAAAAAACCATCCAGTTATCTTAAAGCAAGGAAATAAAACTGTATATCGAAATGAGACTTTGCCATTTGCATTTGCTGGAGGCTTATCTAATAAGTTGAAGTTTAAGGAAGAAAATCCAGTTTATAATCAAAATCTGGTTCTTAATTCTTTGACTCAAACTAAGGAAGATGTTTTAAGCTATAGTTCAAAACAAGCAAAAATAGAGTCTAATAATATTAAACTTAAATTTGCTAAGGGAAAGTTTAAATCAGAGAGGATCACTCAAGATAAACCAGGTACAATGACTTTTACATACGATAATTTGAAACCAAAACAGGTTGGATATATTAGGTTCAGTAAAAACTTAATGGATCAAATTATTGTTTTAGATAGTTATCAATTGAAGCAGAATCCAGATTATAGACTTCCATTCACAGTAGCTATTAATGGTAAAAATATTCATCTACAACAATATACGGATCAACTTATTGGTGTTCAGGCAGATAAAGATGGAAAACTTACAATTAAAATGACTTTGGATGGAAGAGCAAACCGAGTTGACTTCAAGTATCCACGTTTTGTAAGTATTAATCAATCAGCTTTAACTAATAAGGTAAATAAGGCTAATAGCAGACGAATGGAGTTTTCTGCCTTTAGAGATAGTTATGTGGCTGGAAATATAAAAATTGGTAAAAATGAAAGCTTGGTAACTACGATTCCTTACAGTAAAGGTTGGAAAGCAGAAGTTGATGGGAAACCTGCTAAAATTAATCGTACTTTAAAGGTGTTTATTGGCTTAAAGATGAAGCCAGGTGTACATCAAGTGACGTTAAGATATAAGACACCAGGTTTACTGATCGGTGCTTTAATAAGCATTGTAGGAATAATTTCTTTAGTAATTTATACTTGGTATTTAAAGAAAAACAAACAAGCTGATAAATCAAGTAATGAGAATAAATAAGTAATACACCCCTCTAATGTTTGTTTTTAGAGGGGTGTATTTGGGAATAAGGCTAAGAATGAAACATTTGAGTAAAGAAAATAAGAAGGTTATAAAGCTAAGCAGTATTAGTTTTGTAGTTACCATCATAATTTTTGGAATTATATCAACCTTGGCACACGCTAATCCATTTTTTGGTGGTGTGTTATGGGGCGGAGATTTACCTGATGAATATTTGTCATTTTTTCAATATCTTCGCCACTTGCTTTTAGGAAACTGGGGTAGTTTACAATTTAGTTTTTCTAATGGATTAGGTGCGGATATGGCAGGTAATATTGGTTATTATCTTGCAAGTCCATTTAATTTAATTATTTTGCTATTTCCAGCAAGTCAAATCAATATAGCTCTCTACGTAATAATTGTTATTAAGTTAGGGTTAGCCAGTGCTGCATTTACTTTTTTGATTTTGAAACTTTTTAAATTCAAAAATCAAATCTACTCAATTCTACTTGGTATTATTTATGGGTTAAGTGCGTATTCTATTGGTTATGCAGCAAACTTAATGTGGCTTGATGGTGTAATTTTACTTCCATTACTTGTTTATTCCTTACTTAGGGGTATAACAAAGAGAAAATGGATTCTTTATACTATCTTGCTAGCCTGTGCAATTATTTTTGATTACTATATTGGCTACATGATATGTATTTTCATGGTACTTGCCTTTCTAGCTTATATAATCAATTATTTTAGAGAAAAAAAGATTTTTATTAGGCAAGTAGTGGAATTTGCACTTAGTTCATTGATCAGTGGCTTGATGAGTGCAGTTATTACATTACCAACATGGATGAATTTAGCTAATAATAAGTTAACAGAACATACTATTAACGAAGGCTTTAGATTAAGTCCTATTTCTTCAGCAGCTAAAAGTATCTCTGCTTTGTTTATGAAGAATTCTTTCAATGGGTCGCCGCTTTTATTTGTTGGAACGCTAGCAATTATTGTTTTTATTTTATATTTTATTGATAATAAAAATTCGCGTAGAGAAAGAATTATTAATTTAGTAATTGGCCTTGTTTTTGTACTTAGCTTAATACAAACAAAGATCTATCTTTTCTGGCATGGGGGTCAAAAACCAGTTGGTTTTCCATATCGCTTTAGCTTTATTATTATTTTTTGGATTTTGCTTTTAGCAGCTAAGGAATTAACAAATTTAGATCTAAGTAAAAGACAGTTGATTTGGGCTGCTGGAATTTATTTAGCACTTGGATTAATAGTTGTTATCCTGAGAAAACACTATGGAAATTTCGATAGTTATCTATTAATTTCATTGAGTTTAATAGTTATTTTTAGTATTCTCTTATACTTTGCTGGTAATAAGGCAATCCGCTTTATTTTGGTAATGATTGGCGTAATTGAAATAGCTGGTAGTGGATATTTGGCTTTGAGTCGAATGGGAATGAAAAGTAATGTTTACTCTAGCTATATCACAGAAAATCAACAATTATTTAATTCTTTACCAGCAAGTATTAAAAAGCAAAGAATTGCTAAAAATTATTTTTTAAATAATGATCGCGGTGAAAGTTATGCATTTGATTATAAAGGTGTAGAAATTTTTTCTTCTAACAATGATCCTAGAATCAGTGCATTATATGCTAACTTAGGTTTATCTGCATATGGTTATTATTATTTTTATAAAACTGGCACAGTTGTCACTGATGCGATCTTAAATGTTGGTACTTTTATCAATAGTTCTTTAGCTAGTCAAAGTATTTCTCCTGAATATATTAGTTATGGTTTAAGAGATGATTTGAAAAATAATCGTGTTTTACTAAGAATGAAGCAGTACACGGTTTATCAAACTCAAAGTCTGCCAATTGCTTTTGCCGGTAACTTATCAAATAATTTAAAATTTAAACAAGATAATCCAATTTATAATCAAAATTTGGTTTTAAATTCTTTAACTGAAACTCGGGGAGACGTTTTAACTTATAGTAAAAAGAAGACTAAAACTAAATTAGAAAATGCTAGCGTAGAGCAAAAGAATAATAAAATTGAAATTACTAGAACGTCTGATAAAGCTGGAAGCGTCATTTTTACTTATACTGGTTTAAAACCGCGAGAAGTTGCATATGTAATGCTAGATAAAGATTTGATGGGCTTTGCGGATCCACTGACTACTTATCATGCAAGACAAGTCGGAAAAGTTAAAAACGACTTAAGCTTAGTTGTTGATAAAAAGGATGTGCGTCTCCAGCCTCAAGTTAAACAATTAGTTGGTGTTCAAGCTGATCAGGACGGACAAGTGCAAATTAAGTTAGTTCTAGATGGCGATAAACGTTCATTAAGAATGAATTTACCACGCTTAGTTAATATTAATTCGAATTTATTAGAAGCAAAGCTTTCAAAAGTTAATAAATCTCAGGCCTTAAAATTATCCAAATTTAATAACGACTATTTAGCTGGAAGAGTAAAAATATCAAAGGATGAGAATTTGGTAACTACAATTCCTTATAGCAACGGCTGGAGAGCAGAAGTTGATGGAAAAGACGTTAAAATTAATCGAACTTTAGGTGTATTTATTGGCTTGAAGATGAAACCAGGCAAGCATTCAGTAGTTTTGAGATATCAAACCCCTGGATTGCTTATTGGAGCTTTAACAAGTATTATAGGTATAATCCTACTAGTTATATTTAATTTGTATTTAAAAAAGAAAAGGTATTAGTCAAAGAATAAAGTCTATATTTTATAGGCTTTATTTTTTAGGAGGAGAAAATGAGCGATTATTTAGTTAAGGCGATTGATAAAACTAAAAATTTAAGATTAATTACTGTAAATGCTAAAGACTTAGTAAGTGAAGCACAAAAAAGACATGACACTTGGAGTGCATCATCAGCTGTATTAGGACGAACTTTAATTGGTGGTCTTCTTTTATCAGCTGCATTGCTGAAGGATAAAGATGAATTGACAGTAAGATTACTTGGAAATGGACCTGTAGGAGCTACGGTAGTAACTGCAAAGGCTGATTTAACGATCAAGGGTTATGTTCAAAATCCGCATATTGCACTTCCTCCTAAAAAAGATGGTCATATTGATGTAGCTAAGGCTGTTGGCGAAGGATGGCTTGAAGTAACTAAAGATCAAGGATTAAAACAACCTTATACAGGTCAAGTACCAATTGTAAGTGGAGAGATTGCAGAAGATTTTACATATTATTTAGCAAAATCAGAACAAATTCCGTCAGCTGTTGGTCTTTCTGTTTTTGTTGAGCCTAATAATAGCATTGGAGCTGCTGGAGGTTTTGTATTACAGGCTTTACCAGGTGCTAGTGATGAACAATTAGCTCAAGTTGAAAAGAGAATCAAGGCTTTGCCTAATCTTTCAACTTTGTTTTTAGATGGTATGACTCCTGAAAATCTGGCAGAAAGAATTTTAGGTACTGATTGTAAAATTTTGGATAAGGAAAATGTATCCTTTGCATGTGATTGTTCAAAAGAAAAGTACAGTAAAATTTTAGCTACTTTAAAACCAGAGCAATTAAAGAAAATGATTGAAAAAGATCATGGTGCTGAACTTATTTGTCGTTTTTGTAAAGAAAAGTATCACTTTACTGAAGATGAATTAAAAGATGTACTTAAGAAAGCAAATTAAAGTGGTGTGCAATGAATAGTTTTGCTATGATATTAGGTATTTGAAAGGATGAGCAAGTGTGAAAAACGATAGTTGGAAAATTAGGGATGTTCAAATTCCTAATCGTGTAGTAGTTGCACCTATGGCTGGAATTTCAAATGCTGCTTTCCGAGTAGTATGTAAGGAATTTGGGGCAGGATTAGTTGTTTGTGAAATGATTTCTGATCATGGAATTATTTATCGCAACAAAAAAACTCTTGAGATGTTAACAGTTGATCCACGTGAACATCCAATGAGTATCCAAATTTTTGGTGGTAGTGAAGAGACATTAGTTGAAGCTGCGCACTATGTTGATACACATACTGCAGCTGATATTATTAACATCAATATGGGATGCCCTGTTCCCAAAGTAACTAAAACAGACGCAGGAGCTAGATGGCTGTTAGATCCAAATAAGATCTATCAAATGGTTCATGCCGTAGTTAGAAACGTGAAGAAGCCAGTAACTGTAAAGATGAGAACTGGTTGGGATCAAAAGCATATCTTTGCTGTCGAAAATGCCCTTGCTGCTCAAGAAGCAGGCGCTAGTGCAGTGGCAATGCATGGACGTACAAGAAAACAAATGTATATGGGTGAAGCTGATTGGGAGACTTTAAAGGATGTAGCAGATGCATTAACTATTCCTTTTGTTGGTAATGGGGATGTTACCACTCCTGAAAAAGCTAAGGCTATGCTTGAAGACGTTGGTGCAGATGCTGTAATGGTAGGAAGAGCTGCTTTAGGTAACCCATGGATTATTAAAGACATGGTTCATTATTTAGATACTGGTGAAAAATTACGTCCGCAAACAGTTGAAGAAAAGGTTGCAACAGCTAAAAATCAATTAAATGGACTGATTGAACTTAAAGGTGAAAAGGTTGCAGTTCCTGAATTTAGACGCCAAGCAGCGTATTATTTAAAAGGAATTCCCCGTTCAGCTCGAACCCGTGCTAAAATAAATGATGTTTGGACGAAACAAGAAGTTTTTGACTTGCTAGATGATTTTGTGAAAAAATATGAAGCGAGACAAAAGCAAATTAACCAATAAAAGGAGTTTTTAGAGTGGCAAAGAATGAAATGAACGACCAACTAATCGCTCGTCGTGAAAAGATGGACGAAATGCGTGAAAATGGTATTGAACCTTTTGGTGTGAGAAAGTTTGATCGTCAAGACTTAGCTCGTACTTTAAATGAAAAGTATAGTAACGAAGATAAAGATGAATTGAATGCTGATATGCCTGTAACTAAAATTGCAGGGCGTATGCTTGCAAAACGCGGTAAGGGTAAGGTAGGATTTGCCGATCTTTATGACCGTACTGGTAAGATCCAAATTTATGTACGTAAAGATATTGTTGGTGAAGATAACTACAAGATCTTCAAAAAGTCTGATATCGGTGACTTCTTAGGTATCGATGGTGAAGTAATGAAGACTGACACTGGTGAGTTAACTATTCGTGCAACTCATATTACTTTCCTATCAAAGGCTCTTCGCCCATTACCTAATAAGTGGGATGGCTTAAAAGATGTTGAACAAATTTATCGTCAACGCTACCTTGATTTAATTACAAATCGTGATAGTTACATGCGTTTCGTTCATCGTACTCAAATTATTCAAGCTATTCGTGACTATTTGAATAATAAGGACTTCTTAGAAGTTGAAACTCCAGTTCTTCACAATATTCCAGGTGGTGCCGAAGCACGTCCATTTATTACCCACCACAATGCTTTGGATATTGATCTTTACATGAGAATTGCTTTGGAACTTCCTTTGAAGCGTTTGATTGTCGGTGGTATGGAAAGAGTTTATGAAATTGGTCGAGTATTCAGAAATGAAGGACTTGATACTAAGCACAATCCAGAATTTACTGAACTTGAAACTTATGCTGCATACTGGGACTTCCATGATGTAATGGATGAAGCAGAAGGAATTATTAGAGCAGCCGCTAAGGTTGTTTCACCAGATGGTAAGATCAACTATCAAGGTACTGATATTGACTTAGGTAAGCCATTCCGTCGTGTTCATATGGTTGATTTAATCAAAGAAAAGACTGGTGTTGACTTCTGGAAGCCAATGACTATTGAAGAAGCTAGAAAAGTTGCTGACGAACATCATGTTCACTATGAAAGCTACTGGAAAGTTGGTCATATCATCAACGCATTCTTTGAGGAATTCGGTGAAGGTTCAATCGTTCAACCAACTTTTGTTTATGGACATCCTGTAGAAGTATCACCACTTGCTAAGAAGAATGCTGATGACCCAAGATTTACTGATCGTTTTGAAATCTTCATCATGGGTGCAGAATACGGTAATGCATTCTCAGAATTAAATGATCCAGATGATCAACGCCACCGTTTCGAAGAACAAATGGCTGAAAGAGAAGCTGGTAACGACGAAGCCGATATGATTGACGAAGATTATCTTCGTGCTATGGAATTCGGTATGCCTCCTACAGGTGGTTTAGGTATTGGTATTGACCGTTTGGTAATGCTATTAACTGATGCTCCAGCTATTCGTGATGTTTTACTCTTCCCAACAATGCGTCCTGAAAAGGTTGAAAGTGTTGATGCTGAAGTTAAGGCTGATATGGAAAAGAAGAATAAATAAAGTTGAAAAATAGATCATCATTAATGATGATCTATTTTTTTGAAATTTTTCAAAAAAACACTTGCAATAAGATGATGTTTTGCTATACTAATAAATGTACTGCGGAAGTAGTTCAGTGGTAGAACATCACCTTGCCATGGTGGGGGTCGCGGGTTCGAATCCCGTCTTCCGCTCCAGTATAAAAGACTCACCGAAGTGTGAGTCTTTTTTGTTATTCGGGATGTGGCTCAGCTTGGTAGAGCGCTACGTTCGGGACGTAGAAGTCGCAGGTTCAAATCCTGTCATCCCGATTGAATATTATTTTATTAAAAGTTCGTCTTAAGTTTAGAAAGACGAACTTTTTTGTATATAATGTTCATGAAATATCAAATAGTTTACATTTACTAATTGTAAGTGTAAGATATTTGTCTAAAGATTGTAGTATGATCTTAAAAGAAACAAGGCGGTGCAAAATGGAAAAATCATATAGTGATAGTGCAAAGAATGTTCTTGAAATTGCTAAAGAGCAAGCACAAAACTTTCACCATCGAATTATTGGAACGGAGCATGTTTTGCTTGCTTTAGTAATTGAAGCTAACGGAGATGCTGGTAAGCTTTTGCGTGAAAGAAATGTAACACCAACCTTAGTGCGAGAAGAAATTGAGAGATATACAGGCTATGGGTCAAGTCCCAAGGCTACATATATGGAAATGTCCCCACGTCTAAGCTTAGTTTTAAACTTTGCTAAACAAAAATCTGACGAACTAGGGACACCTCAAATTGAAACAAAACATATTTTGTTAGGTTTACTAGCCAGCGATCAAATTTTAGCAAGCTTGATTTTAAAAAACATTGGTGTAGACCCACGTGATTTAAGTCAAGATATAAATGACAGTTTTATGGATGACGCTGGACAAGAAAATAATACTTTGGGGATGTCATCTTCAACTGGAACTAAAAAGGGTAAGTCTCTAACGCCTAATTTAGATAAAGTAAGTGTCAATTTGAATAAACGAGCACGTGAAGGTGCAATTGATCCGGTAATTGGGAGAGATAAGGAGATAAAACGAGTAATTCAAATTTTATCTCGAAGAACTAAAAATAATCCAGTTTTAGTAGGGGAACCCGGAGTTGGTAAAACAGCGGTAGCCCAAGGAATTGCTTCGGCTATTGTGAATCGAGAAGTTCCTGACAATTTAGCTAAGAAACGTGTAATGGCTTTAGATATGGGAAGCTTAATTGCTGGAACGAAATATCGCGGTGAATTTGAAGATAGAATGAAGAAAATTTTAAAAGAAATTCAACGTGATGGTTCAGTTATTTTGTTTGTAGATGAAATGCATACGTTGATTGGTGCTGGCGGAGCAGAAGGTGCAATTGATGCTTCAAATATTTTGAAACCATCTTTAGCTCGTGGTGACATTCAGATGATTGGTGCAACTACTTTTGACGAATATCAAAAGTACATTGAAAAAGATCAAGCTTTGGCAAGACGTTTTCAACAGGTAAAAATTGGTGAACCTTCAAAAGAAGAAACTGTGGATATTTTAAAAGGCCTAAGACCAAAATATGAAAAGTTCCACAATGTAAAAATTGAAGATGAAGCAATTAAGGATGCCGTAGAGTTTTCAACTAGATATATTGCAAATCGGTTCTTGCCAGATAAGGCAATTGATTTGATTGATGAAGCTAGTGCAGCTGAAAAAATTCAAGCCATTGGTAAGGTGGATCCTCGATTAACTAAGCTAGATACTCAAATTAATGATGTGATTCATCAAAAAGAACAAGCTGCTGAGAATCAAAACTTTGTTAAAGCTGCTAAGTTACGTGATGAAGAAAGCAAACTTACAAAAAGTCGAGATAAATTAGTTGAAAAGGTTGAAAATAGGAACTCTAAGAAAGCAATTGTTGATTCAAATAAAATTGCCCAAATTGTATCTGAATGGACTGGCGTGCCAGTAACTCGAATGAAGAAGAGCGAAACTAAACGTTTAGCCCACTTAGAAAGTATTTTACATGAACGAGTAATTGGACAAGATAAAGCAATTAGTGCAGTAAGTCGTGCAATCAGACGTAGTAGAAGCGGTATTAAAGATGAAAATCGGCCAATTGGATCTTTCTTATTCTTAGGCCCTACTGGAGTGGGTAAGACTGAATTGGCTAAAGCTTTAGCGGCAGCAGTATTTGGTTCAGAACGCAACATTATTCGTGTAGATATGTCTGAATACATGGATCAAGTTGCGACTAGCAAATTAATCGGCTCTGCACCTGGTTATGTTGGCTATGAAGAAGGTGGTCAACTTTCAGAAAGGGTAAGACGTAATCCTTATTCAGTAATTTTACTAGATGAAGTTGAAAAAGCTCACCCGGATGTCTTTAATTTACTTTTGCAAGTTTTAGACGAAGGATTTTTAACTGATTCTAAGGGAAGAAAAGTTGATTTTAGAAATACAATTATTATTATGACTTCTAACCTAGGATCACGCAGCTTGCAAGAAGATAAGACGGTTGGATTTGCGGCTGATAATGAAGATAAGAATAAGATTCAACAAGAAAAAGTTTCAGCAGCTGTTAAGCAATTCTTTAGACCAGAGTTTTTAAATAGAATTGACGAAACTGTTGTCTTTGATAGTTTAACTAAGGAACAATTGCGTGAAATTGTTAGTTTAATGACAAGCCATTTAGTTGATAGATTAGCTAGAAAAGATATCACGTTGAAAATATCACCAGCAGCCTTAGATGTTTTAGCTAAAGACGGTTTTGATCCCGAAATGGGAGCACGTCCTTTACGTCGTGCAATCCAACATGAACTTGAAGATGTAATTGCTGAAGATTTGATTAGCGAGAAAGTTAAGGCAGGTCAAACCGTAAAGATTGGTGCACGTCAAGGAAAATTGAAGTTTACAATTGTTGGTGATAGTAAGTCTCTAGTTAAAAATTAGTTTTTTGACAAATTAGTAATATAAGTGTAGAATACTAAACGTTTAAAAGGCTGAAATTCAGGATTTCGCTGATCTATTGTCCAGCGAGATGATAAAACAAAAACGACTTTTATGTTGTTTTTGTTTTTTTGTACCCAAATTTTGTCTTTTTGCAATTTGTAACACAAATGTAATATTTAGATTCTTATGCAAGAAAGGATGTTTTCTTTGTTAGGACACGCTGTGAACTACGGTAGTCACCGGACAAGACGTAGCTTCTCTCGAATTAAAGAAGTATTGAAGTTACCTAACTTGACTGATGTACAAACGCAATCTTACAAGTGGTTTCTTAATGAAGGTATTCGTGAAATGTTTGACGACATTATGCCAATTTCAGACTTTTCAGGAAAACTTTCTTTAGAGTTTGTTGACTACAAACTTTTGAAACCAAAATACACTCTTGAAGAAGCACGTGATCATGATGCTAATTATTCTGCTCCACTTCATGTAACTTTGAAGTTAACTAACCATGAAACTGGAGAAATTAAGACTCAAGATGTCTTCTTTGGAGAATTTCCATTAATGACAGATTCAGGTACTTTCGTTATTAATGGTGCTGAGAGAGTTATTGTTTCTCAGTTGGTTAGATCTCCTGGTGTTTACTATCATTCAGATTTTGATAAAAATGGCCGTCAAATTTTTGGTGCTACAGTTATTCCTAACCGTGGTGCATGGCTTGAATATGAAACTGATGCTAAAGATTTAGCTTATGTTCGTATCGATCGTACTCGTAAACTTCCTTTAACTGTTTTAATCCGTGCTTTAGGATTTGGATCTGACAGTGAAGTTGCTGATATGTTTGGCGAAAGTGATTCTCTTCGTTTCACTTTAGAAAAAGATATCCACAAGAACCCTGCTGATTCTCGTGTTGCAGAAGCATTAAAAGATATTTACGAAAGATTACGTCCAGGTGAACCTAAGACAACTGATTCATCTCGTTCACTTTTATATGCTAGATTCTTCGATCCAAAAAGATATGATTTAGCTCCAGTTGGTCGTTATAAGATCAATAAGAAGCTTTCTTTAAAGAATCGTTTATTAAGACAAACTTTGGCTGAAACTTTAGCTGATCCTGATACTGGTGAAATCATTGCTAAGAAGGGCGATGTAGTAACTCATGAAGTACTTGATAAGTTATCTCCTTACTTAGATCGTGATGACTTTAAGATGGTAACTTATGAACCCTCAAAAGAAGGGGTATTGTCTGATCCAGTAACAGTTCAGGAAATTAAAGTATATTCTAAAGTGGATCCTGAACGTGTCGTTAAATTAATGTCTAATGGTCATATTGCTGATGATGTTAAGCACTTAACCCCAGCTGACGTATTGGCATCAATTAACTACTTCTTTGATCTTCAAGACAACATTGGAACTACTGATGATATCGATCACTTGGGTAACCGTCGTATTCGTCGTGTTGGTGAATTACTTCAAAATCAATTTAGAATTGGTTTAGCAAGAATGGAACGTGTTGTACGTGAAAGAATGTCTATTCAAGATATTTCTACTGTTACACCACAACAATTAATTAACATTCGTCCTGTTGTTGCTTCAGTTAAGGAATTCTTTGGTTCCTCACAGTTGTCACAGTTCATGGACCAAAACAACCCACTTGGTGAGTTAACTCACAAGCGTCGTATGTCTGCTTTAGGACCTGGTGGTTTGTCTCGTGACCGTGCTGGTTATGAAGTTCGTGATGTGCACTATACTCACTATGGTCGCTTATGTCCTATTGAAACACCCGAAGGACCTAACATTGGTTTGATTAACTCATTAGCAACTTATGCTATTGTTAATAAGTACGGTTTTATTGAAACTCCATATCGTCGTGTTTCTTGGGATACTCATAAGGTTACTGACAAGATTGATTACTTAACTGCTGATGTTGAGGATAATTACATCATTGCTGGTGCCAACGCTCCATTAAACGAAGACGGCTCATTCAAAGATAAAATTGTTTTAGCCCGTCATAAGGAAGATAACCTTGAAGTTACACCCGATAAGATTGACTACATGGACGTTATTCCTAAACAGGTAGTTTCAGTAACTTCTGCATGCATTCCTTTCCTTGAAAACGATGACTCTAACCGTGCTTTGATGGGTGCTAACCACCAACGTCAAGCTGTTCCATTGATTAATCCACATGCACCAATCGTTGGTACTGGTATGGAATATCGTGCTGCTCACGACTCTGGAGATGCATTAGTAGCTAAGGCTCCTGGTGTAGTTGAATATGTTGATGCAAACGAAATTAGAATTAGAAGAGATGACGATACTTTAGATAAGTATGTTCTTGAAAAATTCCGTCGGTCAAATGCAACTAAGAACTACAACCAAACTCCAGCTGTTAAGCAAGGCGAGCGAGTAGTAGCTGATGAAGTTATTGCTGACGGTCCAGCAATGGAAAATGGTGAACTGGCTTTAGGTCAGAATCCAATTATCGCCTTTTTAACTTGGAACATGTATAACTATGAAGATGCCGTAATGATTTCTGAACGTATGGTTAAAGATGATGTCTACACTTCTATCCATATTGAAGATTATGAATCAGAAGCTCGTGATACTAAACTTGGACCTGAAGAAATCACACGTGAAATTCCAAACGTTGGTGAAGATGCACTTAAAGATCTTGACGAAGAAGGTATCGTACGTATTGGTGCCGAAGTTCAAGATGGTGATATCTTAGTTGGTAAGGTAACTCCTAAGGGTGTTACTGAATTATCTGCTGAAGAACGTTTGCTTCACGCAATCTTTGGTGAAAAGGCTCGTGAAGTTCGTGATACTTCCTTACGTGTACCACATGGTGGTGGCGGTATTGTTCAAAACGTACAAGTCTTCACTCGTGAAGCAGGAGACGAATTACCACCTGGTGTAAACAAGATGGTTCGTGTCTACATCGTTCAAAAGCGTAAAATTCAGGTTGGTGACAAGATGTCTGGTCGTCACGGAAACAAAGGTACTATTGCCTTAGTTTGTCCTGAAGAAGATATGCCATACTTACCAGATGGTCGTCCAGTAGACATTTGTTTGAACCCAATGGGTGTGCCTTCACGTATGAACATTGGACAGGTTCTTGAATTACACTTAGGTATTGCTGCTAAGCAATTAGGTATTCACGTTGCTACTCCAGTATTTGATGGTGCTTCTGAAGAAGATATGTGGGAGATGGTTCGTGAAGCTGGTATTGGTAAAGACGGAAAGACTGTTCTTTACGATGGACGTACTGGTGAACCATTCCACAACCGTGTTTCAGTAGGTATCATGTACTACTTGAAGTTGACTCACATGGTTGACGATAAGATCCACGCACGTTCAATTGGGCCTTACTCACTTGTTACTCAACAACCACTTGGTGGTAAAGCACAATTCGGTGGTCAGCGTTTCGGTGAAATGGAAGTTTGGGCTCTTGAAGCTTACGGTGCTGCATACACATTACAAGAAATTTTGACTTACAAGTCAGATGATGTTGTTGGTCGTGTTAAGGCATATGAAGCTATTGTCAAGGGCGAAAGAATTCCAAAACCAGGTGTTCCAGAATCATTTAGAGTTCTTGTTAAGGAACTTCAATCCTTAGGTTTGGATATCAAAGTCTTAGATATGGACCATAAGGAAATCGAGTTACGTGATATGGATGACGATTCTAACGATCACTTTAATATCGATACTTTATCTAAACTTGCTGAGCAGCAGGAGAAGAAGAAGTTGGCCGAAGAAGCTGCAAAGAAAGATGATAAATCAGCTGAACCTGTAGATCAGAGTGATTCTTCAACTTCATCTGATGATAAGGTTTCTAAGTAATCTAGGAGGTTAAACTTTTGATCGACGTAAATAAGTTTGAAAGTATGCAAATTGGTTTGGCTTCTCCAAACAAGATCAGAAGTTGGTCTTATGGCGAAGTTAAAAAGCCAGAAACTATCAACTATCGTACTTTGAAACCAGAAAAAGATGGTTTGTTCGATGAGAGAATTTTCGGACCAACTAAAGACTGGTCTTGTGCTTGTGGTAAGTACAAGGGTATTCGCTATCGCGGTATTGTTTGTGATCGATGTGGTGTAGAAGTAACTTCTGCTAAAGTTAGAAGAGAACGCATGGGCCACATTGAATTGGCTGCACCAGTTTCACATATCTGGTATTTCAAAGGTATTCCATCTCGTATGGGATTAGTTTTAGATATTTCACCTCGTGCTCTTGAAGAAGTAATTTATTTTGCTGCATATATTGTAATTGACGCAGGTGATACCGATCTTGAAGATAAGCAACTTCTTACAGAAGCTGAATATCGTGAAAAGAAAGCAAAATTTGGTAACCGTTTTGAAGCTAAAATGGGTGCCGAAGCTGTAAAAGAACTTCTTGAACAAGTAGATATTGATAAGGAAGTTCATGACTTAAAAGAAGAATTAAAGACTGCTACTGGTCAAAAGAGAACTCGTGCTATCAGAAGATTAGATATCTTAGATGCATTTAAGAACTCTGGTAATAAGCCATCATGGATGGTTATGGATTGTATTCCAGTTATTCCACCAGACTTAAGACCAATGGTTCAACTTGACGGTGGACGTTTTGCTACTTCTGATTTGAACGATTTATATAGACGTGTAATTAACCGTAACAACCGTTTGAAGAGATTGTTAGACTTAAATGCACCAAGAATTATTGTTCAAAATGAAAAGCGTATGCTTCAAGAAGCTGTTGATGCATTAATCGATAACGGTAGACGTGGCCGTCCAGTGGTCGGACCAGGTAACCGTCCGCTTAAGTCTCTTTCTCACATGTTGAAAGGTAAGCAGGGACGTTTCCGCCAAAACTTACTTGGTAAACGTGTTGACTACTCAGGTCGTTCAGTTATTGATGTTTCACCTAAATTGAAATTTTATCAATGTGGTGTACCACGTCCAATGGCTCTAGAATTATTTAAGCCATTTGTAATGCATGAATTAGTAAAACGCGGTTTAGCATCTAATATTAAGAATGCTAAGCGTAAGATTGATCGCGAAGATGATGATATCTGGGACATCTTAGAAGATGTTATTAAGGAAAGACCAGTTCTTTTGAACCGTGCCCCTACTCTTCACCGTCTAGGTATTCAAGCATTTGAACCAGTTTTGGTAAATGGTAAGTCAATTCGTCTTCACCCACTTGCTTGTGAAGCTTACAATGCCGACTTTGATGGAGACCAGATGGCTATTCACGTTCCATTGTCTGATGAAGCTGTAGCAGAATCTCGCTTACTTATGTTAGCTGCTCACCATATCCTTGCTCCTAAAGATGGTAAACCAATCGTTACTCCTTCACAGGATATCGTTTTAGGTAACTATTGGTTAACTCAAGCTGAACGTGGTCGTGAAGGTGAAGGGATGATTTTTGATTCACCAGCAGAAGCAGCTATTGCTTATGCAAATGGTGATATTCACTACCATACTCGTATCGGTTTGGCAGCTGATTCAATGCCTGAAAAGCCATGGCCAAAAGGTTATGAACATGGAATTTTTGTGACTACTTATGGTAAGTTAGTCTTCAATCAAATTTTTCCTAAGGACTTTTTCTACATTAACGATCCTACTCAAGAAAATCTTACTCATCCGCTTGATGAGAGATACTTCTTGCAACCAGGTGAAGATATTCATGAGAAGCTTGATAATATGAAGCTTGGACAAGCCTTTAAGAAGGGCTTCTTGTCAGATTCTATTGCACAGATCTATAAGGATTACAAGGTTCAAAGAACTTCAGACTTCTTGGATGATTTAAAGGAATTAGGTTACACCGTATGTACAACTTCTGGTTTAACTATTGGTGTTGAAGATATTCCGACAATCACTGATAAGGATGACATCGTTGCTGAAGCTCGTAAGAAAGTTGATGTTGTGTCTAAACAATATCGTCGTGGTTTAATCACTGATGAAGAAAGACATGATCGAGTAATTAGTATTTGGAATAATTGTAAAGACATTGTTCAAAATGAAATTGCTCAAATTCATGCACCAAGAAACCCAATTACAATTATGGCCGATTCTGGTGCTCGTGGTAACATTTCTAACTTTACCCAGCTTGCTGGTATGCGTGGTTTGATGGCCGCTCCTAACGGAGGAATGATGGAAATTCCTGTTACTTCAAACTTCCGTGAAGGTTTGTCTGTTTTGGAAATGTTCATGTCCACTCACGGTGCTCGTAAGGGTATGACGGATACCGCCTTGAAGACTGCCAACTCTGGGTACTTAACTCGTCGTTTGGTAGACGTAGCTCAGGATGTCATTATTCGTGAAGAAGATTGTGGCACTGATCGTGGTTTAACGGTTCATGCAATTACTGAAGGCGATGAAATGATTGAACCATTATTTGACCGTTTGGTTGGTCGTTACACTTCTAAGAGTGTCTATGATCCAGAAACTCATGAAGTTATTTGCCCAGCAGATGTCTTGATGGACGAAGATATGGCTCACAAGATCGTAGATGCTGGTGTTACTGAGGTAACAATTCGTTCCGTATTTACTTGCAACACTCAACATGGTGTATGTAAGAAGTGCTATGGTATGAACCTTGCTACTGGTGACGACGTTGAAGTTGGTGAAGCTGTTGGTACTGTTGCCGCACAATCTATCGGTGAACCTGGTACTCAGTTAACTATGCGTAACTTCCACAACGGTGGTGTTGCTGGTGCTGCAGATATCACTCAAGGTCTTCCACGTGTTCAAGAATTGTTCGAAGCACGTAATCCTAAGGGACGTGCTACAATTTCTGAAGTAACTGGTGAAATAACTTCAATTGAAGAAGATCCAGCCGAACACACTCGTCAAATTACCGTTAAGGGACAAACTGATACTCGTACTTATGACGTACCATATACTGCTTCAGTAGCAGTTGCTGAAGGAGATCATGTTGTACGTGGAGATAAGTTAACCCTTGGTTCTATCGATCCTAAGGAATTGATTCGTGTACGTGATGCATTGACTACCGAAAAATACATTCTAAGTGAAATTCAAAAGGCTTATAGAATGCAGGGTGTAGAAATTGCCGACAAACACGTTGAAGTTATGGCACGTCAAATGCTTCAAAAGGTTCGTATTCTTGACCCAGGTGAAACTGATATCTTACCAGGTGAATTAATGGATATTGGTGAATTTAAGGCAAGAAACCGTGAAGTAATTATTTCTGGTGGTATTCCTGCAACTGCACAAAGTGTAATTCTTGGTATTACCAAGGCTGCCCTTGAAACTAACAGTTTCTTATCTGCAGCTTCATTCCAGGAAACTACTCGTGTTCTTACTGATGCTTCTATTCGCGGCAAGAACGATCCATTACTTGGTCTTAAGGAAAATGTTATTATTGGTAAGATTATTCCTGCAGGTACTGGTATGCCAGTTTACCGTGAAATGGAACCTAAAGTTGATGTTCCTGAAGATGAAAAGAAAAAATCAGTATATTCTATAGCTGATATTGAAAAGAAATTAGCAGCTGCTGATGCAGAAAAGGATAACGGTTCAGCTGATTAATAATCCTTTCATAACTTAAACATTTGTGTTAAAAAAGCCTATTCGCTCTTGCGAATAGGCTTTTTTTGTGTGTTTAAACAAAATTATAAAAAGTGATACTTAAAAATATAAAGGGAATAAAAGGCAGAGGCCGTTTTTCATGATTTATTACATAGAGAAGAAATAAGAAAATAGAAGCTATAAGGAAAATATATTGTGCAATATAAAAGTTGTAGTAAAAAATAAGAATAATAAAAATAAGTGTATCTCCGAGTCCAAGCTTATTTTTTAAATTCATTAATAAAAAAACTGAAATTACTATTATAATTAACATCCATTCTATAAAATCATAGCTTAACTTTGGAGAAGAAAAAGTTATAATCCAAATTAATGGCAGAATTGTTGATAAGGGAAAAGATTGATCAAAATAATCAAAAATGCTGATTAAAAAAATGAAAGTAACTAATAAATAGGGGAATTGATCAGTATAGGGATTTAATGGTAAAAATGCGATTCCCCCTAGAAGTTCGCAATAAAACGTTTCGATAGGAATTGTAGTTTTACAGAAAAAACAGTGTCCCTTATACTTTATAAAAGAAAAGATAGGGATTTGATTAAGAAGGGTAAGTGGAATTTTGCAACTATCGCAGTGAGATGTTGAAGATATAAAGTTTTCTGTTTCAAAACGCTGTACGACTACTAATAGATGAGATCCGATAATACTGCCAATAATGAAATTAAACAAATAAATATAAAACTTTGACATGATTTAACCTCCAATATTTATATACGCAAAATCAAAAAAATTTTTTTAATTGTTTACGTAATCAAAAAATCGTGTTAAACTAGCCATTGTGCTATTAAAAACATGATGTCCGTGAGGTCAGAAAAGAAACTCCCGGATGTGTGAACAATTTTAGGAGGAAATTTTAATGCCAACAATTAACCAATTGGTTAGAAAAGGCCGTCACTCAAAGACGACCAAATCTGATTCACCAGCTTTAAACTATGCTTACAACAGCATGAAGAAAAAGATGAACTACAACCCAGCACCTCAAATGCGTGGAGTTGCAACTCGTGTAGGTACTATGACACCTAAGAAGCCTAACTCAGCTTTACGTAAGTACGCTCGTGTTCGTCTTTCAAACTTAATTGAAGTTACTGCTTACATCCCTGGTATTGGTCACAACTTACAAGAACACTCCGTTGTTTTAATTCGTGGTGGTCGTGTAAAGGACCTTCCTGGTGTTCGTTACCACATCATCCGTGGTGCTTTGGATACTGCAGGTGTTGATGGTAGAAAACAAGGCCGTTCTAAGTACGGTGCTAAGAAGGGTTAAACAGTTAATAGGAGGGACTACTAATGCCTAGAAAAGGTAATATTGCTAAGAGAGATGTTTTAGCAGATCCAGTTTACAACTCTAAATTGGTTACTAAGTTAATTAACCACTTAATGATTGATGGTAAGAAAGCAAAGGCATCTTCAATTCTTTACGATGCTTTTGATATTATTCAAGATAAGACTGGTAAGGAACCAGTTGAAGTTTTTGAAGAAGCAATGAACAATGTTATGCCAGTTTTGGAAGTTAAAGCTCGTCGTATCGGTGGTTCTAACTACCAAATCCCAGTTGAAGTTCGTCCAGAAAGAAGAACTACTCTTGGCTTAAGATGGCTTGTTTCATACGCACGTTTACGTAATGAACATACTATGGATGAACGTCTTGCAAACGAAATTATGGATGCTGCTAACAACACTGGTTCAGCAGTTAAGAAACGTGAAGACGTCCACAGAATGGCAGAAGCAAACCGTGCATTTGCTCACTACCGCTTCTAATCGTTAGTTTGTAAAAGGAGATTAATCTTATGGCTAACAAACGTGAATTCCCTTTGGATAAGACACGTAACATTGGTATCATGGCCCACATCGATGCCGGTAAAACTACTACTACTGAACGTATTTTGTACTATACTGGTAAGATCCACAAAATTGGTGAAACTCACGAAGGTGACTCACAAATGGACTGGATGGACGAAGAAAAAGAACGTGGTATCACTATTACTTCCGCAGCTACTACTGCTCAATGGAAGGATTACAGAATTAACATTATTGATACCCCAGGACACGTTGACTTCACTATCGAAGTAGAACGTTCACTCCGTGTTCTTGATGGTGCCGTAACTGTTCTTGATGCTCAAGCTGGTGTTGAGCCACAAACTGAAAATGTTTGGCGTCAAGCTGAAACTTACGGTGTTCCTCGTATTGTTTTCGTTAACAAGATGGACAAGATCGGTGCCGACTTTGATAAGTCAGTTAAGTCATTACATGAACGCTTGAACGCAAATGCACAAGCTGTTCAAATGCCTATTGGTTCAGCAGATACTTTTGAAGGTGTTATTGACTTAATTAACATGGTAGCTGATGTTTACGATGAAGATAAGCTTGGTTCAAAATGGGATACTATTCCTGTTCCTGATGAATACAAGGAAGAAGCTTTAAAGCGTCGTAACGAATTAATTGAAGCTGTTGCTGATGTTGATGACGGTATTATGGATAAGTACCTTGGTGGAGAAGAAATCTCTAATGATGAATTAAAAGCAGCTATCCGTAAGGCTACTTTAAACTTAGAATTCTTCCCAGTTTATGCTGGTTCAGCATTTAAGAACAAGGGTGTTCAAATGATGCTTGATGGTGTTATTGATTACTTACCATCTCCACTTGACGTAAAACCTTATGTTGCTCATGATCCTAAGACTGGTGATGAGGTTGAACTTATGGCTGACGATAAGAAGCCATTTGCAGCTTTAGCATTTAAGATTGCGACTGATCCATTCGTTGGACGTTTAACTTTCATCCGTGTTTACACTGGTTCACTTCAATCTGGTTCTTACGTATTAAACGCATCAAAGAATGCTCGTGAACGTGTTGGTCGTTTACTTCAAATGCACGCTAACTCAAGAACTGAAATTCCAGAAGTATTCTCAGGTGATATTGCTGGTGCCATTGGTTTGAAGAACACTACTACTGGTGATTCTTTAACTGATCCAGATCACCCACTTATTTTGGAAAGCTTACAAGTTCCAGATCCAGTTATTCAAGTATCTGTTGAACCTAAGTCAAAAGCTGACCGTGATAAGATGGATGTTGCTTTACAAAAACTTACTGAAGAAGATCCAACTTTCCGTGCAGAAACTAACCCAGAAACTGGTCAAACTTTGATTTCTGGTATGGGTGAATTACACTTGGATATCATGGTTGAACGTATGAAACGTGAATTTAACGTTGAAGCAACTATTGGTGAACCTCAAGTTGCTTACCGTGAAACCTTCACTAAAGAAGCTAAAGCACAAGGTAAATTCGTTCGTCAATCTGGTGGTAAAGGTCAATATGGTGACGTTTGGATTGAATTTACTCCAAACGAAGAAGGTAAAGGTTACGAATTCGAAGACGCTATCGTTGGTGGTGTCGTTCCTCGTGAATTTATCCCTTCAGTTGACCAAGGTTTACAAGAAGCTATGAAGAATGGTGTTCTTGCAGGTTACCCATTAATTGATGTCAAGGCTAAGTTATACGATGGTAGCTACCACGAAGTTGACTCATCAGAAGCTGCCTTCAAGGTTGCAGCTTCTCTTGCTTTGAGAAACGCTGCTTCTAAGGCTGGTGCCGTTATTCTTGAACCTATTATGAAAGTTCAAGTAACTACTCCAGAAGAATACTTAGGTGATGTAATGGGATCAATTACAGCACGTCGTGGTTCTATGGAAGGTATGGAAGACAGAGCTGGTGCTAAGGTAATCAATTCATTTGTTCCACTTTCAGAAATGTTTGGTTATGCAACTACTTTACGTTCATCAACTCAAGGCCGTGGTACATTTACAATGGTATTTGATCACTACTCACCAACCCCTAAATCTATTCAAGCAGAAATCATCAAAAAACGTGGTGGAGAAGACGCTGAATAATATTTAAATAGATAGTAATAAAAAGAGATATCAAAAGATATCTCTTTTTTTGCAAAAAAATAAAATAAAATGTCGAGAAAGCTTGATATTTAAGGAAAGACACAGTACAATAGTAAACGTGCGAAAATATTGGAGGGGTATACTCCATGCACAGAAGCAATGCTTTGACGCAAAAGGTTGCGGCACACCAGGCTGCATTGCCACAGAGGTGAGTCGGTAATTTTTGCCGAGCTAGTCATCTTTTAAAGAAGACGAAGGAGGTTATTAGATGGCAAGTCAACAAATTCGTATTAGATTAAAGTCATACGAACATGGTATTCTCGATGAATCAGCTGCTAAGATCGTAGCTACTGCTGAAAGAACAGGAGCAGAAATTTCTGGTCCTGTTCCACTACCTACGGAAAGAACTTTATTCACTGTTTTACGTTCACCACACAAGAACAAAGATTCACGTGAACAATTTGAAATCCGTACACACAAGCGTTTAATTGATATTTTGAATCCAACACCTAAGACTGTTGATTCATTAATGAAGCTTGATTTACCAAGCGGCGTTGATATCGAGATTAAATTATAATTTAAAACATATATGGAGGTGTAATCATGACCAAAGGAATCTTAGGAAGAAAGGTCGGTATGACTCAAATCTTCACTAAAAACGGTATCTTGGTTCCTGTAACTGTTATTGAAGCAACCCCTAACGTTGTTTTACAAGTTAAAACTAACGAATCAGACGGTTACGAAGCAGTTCAAGTAGGTTACCAAGATATGCGTGAAGTATTGAGCAACAAACCTGCCAAAGGTCATGCTGCAAAAGCAAAGACTTCACCTAAGCGCTTCATTCGGGAAATCCGCGATGTCGAGCTTAAGGATTACGAAGTCGGCTCAGAAATCACGGTGGACTCATTTAGTGAAGGTGACGTAGTGGACGTTACTGGAACTACAAGAGGTCATGGTACTCAAGGTAACATCAAGCGTTGGGGCCAATCAAGAGGTCCAGAAACCCACGGTTCTAGATACCACAGAATCCCAGGTTCAATGGGTTCAATCATTAATCGTGTACCTAAGGGTAAGAAGTTACCTGGTCACATGGGTGGCAAGAAAGTTACCGTACAAAACTTAGTAATTGAAAAAGTTGTACCTGAAAAGAACGTACTTTTAATTAAGGGTAATGTTCCAGGTGCAAAGAACTCATTAATTTTTGTAAAATCTGCTGCTAAAGCTGCTAAATAGGAAGGAGGACTATAATGGCTAATTTAGAAATTATCGATCAAAAAGGTAAGTCTGCAGGTAATGTAGATTTAAATGAAGAAATCTTCGGTATTGAACCTAATGAAAGTGTTGTTTTTGATGCTATCATTAGACAAAGAGCTGGTAAGCGTCAAGGTACTTCTGCTGTAAAGAATAGATCAGCTGTTCGTGGCGGTGGTAAGAAGCCTTGGAGACAGAAAGGTACTGGTCGTGCTCGTCAAGGTTCTATTAGAGCTCCACAATGGCGTGGTGGTGGTACTGTATTTGGCCCAACTCCTCGTTCATACAAGATGGATATGCCTCGTAAAGCACGTCGTTTAGCTATGAAGTCAGTTCTTTCCCAAAAAGTTGCTGACAAAGATTTAATCATTCTTGATCAATTAACTTTAGAAGCACCTAAGACTAAAGAATTAAAGGCTATCTTAAATAATGCTAATGTTTCTGGCAAGGTTTTAGTTGTGTCTGATGATAAGAATGTTCAATTATCAGGTAAGAACCTTCCAAAAGTGAAAGTTGTACCTGTTAATGGCTTAAATGTTGTTGATGCGGTTGACTACCAAAAACTTGTATTAACTCAAGACGCTATTAAGAGAATTGAGGAGGTTTTGGCATAATGGATGCACGTGATATCATCTTACGGCCTGTAGTTACCGAAAAATCCATGAATTTAATGGATGATAAGAAGTATACTTTTGATGTGCTTGTATCAGCTACCAAGACTCAAGTTCGTAATGCTATTGAAGAAATTTTTGATGTAAAAGTTAAAAATGTCAACATTATGAATGTTCGCGGTAAAGAAAAGAGAGTTGGTCGTTACACTGGTAAGACTGCTCGCCGTAGAAAAGCAATCGTTACTTTAACTGAAGATTCTAATGATATTAAGATCTTCAATGATAATAAAGAAAATTAGTAAATAGGAGGTCAGTCAATTGGCAATTATCAAATATAAGCCAACTACAAACGGCAGACGTAATATGACTTCTTCCGACTTTGCTGAAATTACCAAGAAAAAGCCTGAAAAGACTTTACTTGAATCTCAAAGTCATACTGCTGGTCGTAATTCATACGGTCATATTACTGTTAGACACCGTGGTGGTGGTCACAAACAAAAATACCGTATCATTGACTTCAAGCGTAACAAGGACGATGTAAAAGCAGTTGTTAAAGCTATCGAATACGATCCAAACAGAACTGCTAACATTGCTCTTCTTCATTACACTGATGGTGTTAAGGCTTACATTTTAGCACCTAAAGGTTTGGAAGTTGGTACTGTTGTTGAATCTGGTCCAAATGCTGATATTAAACCAGGTAATGCATTACCATTATCTGCTATTCCAGCTGGTACTGAAATTCACAATATTGAATTAAAACCTGGTAAAGGTGGTCAATTAGTAAGAAGTGCAGGTACTGTTGCCCAAGTTCTTGGTAATGATGGTAAATACACTTTAGTTAGACTTCAAAGTGGTGAAGTTCGTAAAATTTTATCAACTTGCCGTGCTACTATTGGTTCTGTTGGTAATGAACAACACTCATTAATTCAATTAGGTAAAGCTGGTCGTAAGCGTTGGTTGGGCAAGCGTCCACAATCTCGTGGTTCCGTAATGAACCCTAACGATCACCCACATGGTGGTGGTGAAGGTAAGGCTCCAGTTGGTCGTCCACAACCTATGACTCCATGGGGTAAGAAGTCTCGTGGTATTAAGACTAGAAACTCTAAGGCTAGAAGTGAAAAACTTATTATTCGTCACCGTAAAGGTAACAAGTAATTAAACGAAGGAGGTTAATTAATGAGCCGTAGTATTAAAAAAGGTCCTTTTGCTGATGCAAGCCTTTTAAAGAAGATCGAAGCCCAAGAAGGTTCCGAAAAGAAGCAAGTAATTAAAACATGGTCTCGTCGTTCAACTATTTTCCCTTCCTTTGTTGGTTTCACAATAGCTGTTTACGATGGAAGAAAACATGTGCCAGTATACATTACTGAAGATATGGTTGGTCATAAGTTAGGTGAATTTGTACCTACTAGAACTTTCCGCGGTCACAAGGTCGCTGATAAGGCCACTACTACAGTAGGTAAATAATAGGAAGGAGAGACATCTAAATGGCAGAACAAATTAGTTCAGCTAAAGCTGAAGCAAGAACAGTTCGCATCGCTCCTAGAAAAGCCCGTTTGGTAGTAGACCTTATTCGTGGAAAGAGTGTTGCAGAAGCTCTCGCAATTTTACAATTTACGCCAAGAGCTGCTTCCCCAATCGTTGAAAAAGTTTTGAAGTCAGCTATTGCAAATGCTGAACACAACTACGATGTTGAAAGTGCAAATCTTTACGTATCTGAAGCATACGTTAACGAAGGTGCAACTTTAAAGAGATTCCGTCCACGTGCTAAAGGTATGGCTTCTCCAATTAACAAGAGAACTAGCCACGTAGTAGTTGTAGTATCTGAGAAGAACGATTAAGGGAGGTAAATTTAATGGGTCAAAAGATTAACCCAAATGGTTTCCGTCTCGGTGTTAACCGTGATTGGGAAGCAAAGTGGTATGCAGACAAAAACTACGCTGACACTTTAAATGAAGATTTACGTATTAGAAAGTTCATCTCTGAAAAGTTAGCTGATGCATCTGTTTCCACTGTGGAAATTGAACGTGCTGCAAACAGAATTAACATTTCTATCCACACTGCTAAGCCAGGTATGGTTATTGGTAAAGGTGGTAAAGAAGTTGAAGCATTGAGAAAACAACTTAGCGCTTTAACTAAGAAAAACGTTCACATTAATATTGTTGAAATTAAGAAGCCTGATTTAGATGCTAAATTAGTTGGTGAAGGTATTGCTCGTCAACTTGAAGCAAGAATTGCATTTAGACGTGCAACTCGTCAAGCAACTCAAAGATCTATGCGTTCTGGTGCTAAAGGTATCAAAGTTCAAACTGCTGGTCGTTTGAATGGTGCTGATATGGCAAGAAGAGAATGGCATACTGAAGGTAGTGTCCCACTTCATACTTTAAGAGCAGATATTGATTATGCTTGGGTAGAAGCTGCAACTACTTATGGTCAAATTGGTGTTAAGGTTTGGATTAACCGTGGTGAAATTTTGCCACAACGTAAAAACAAACCTTCTAAGAAAGCGAAGGGAGGAAACTAATAGTGTTAGTACCTAAGCGTGTAAAGCACCGTCGTGAATTTCGCGGTAAAATGCGTGGTGAAGCCAAAGGTGGAAAGACCATTGCATTTGGTGAATATGGTTTAGAAGCTGTTGAATCTCACTGGATTACTAATAGACAAATCGAAGCCGCTCGTGTTGCTATGACTCGTTTCATGAAGCGTGGTGGCCGTGTTTGGATTAGAATCTTCCCACAAAAGTCCTACACTGCAAAAGGTGTTGGTGTTCGTATGGGTTCCGGTAAAGGTGCACCAGCTGGTTGGGTAGCTGTTGTCAAAAGAGGCAAGATTATGTTTGAAATCGGTGGCGTTTCAGAAGACGTTGCTCGTGAAGCTTTAAGACTTGCTTCAAACAAGCTTCCAATTAAGACTAAGTTTGTTAAGAAGAGTTCGGAAGTAGGTGGCGAATCTAATGAAGGCTAAAGATATCAGAGCATTAACCACTGATCAAATGTTAGAAAAGGAAAAGCAATATAAAGAAGAACTTTTTAATTTGCGTTTCCAACAAGCAACGGGTCAATTAGAGAACACCGCTCGCTTGAGACAAGTCCGCAAGAATATTGCTAGAATTAAGACAATTCTTAGCGAAAAAGAATTGAGCAAGAATTAGTTAACGGAAGGGAGTTATTAACTTGAGCGAAACTAACGAAAGAAATAATCGTCACGTATACCAAGGTCGAGTTGTTTCTGACAAGATGGATAAGACTATTACAGTTGTTGTAGATACTTACAAGAACCACCCTGTTTATAAGAAGCGTATTAAGTACTCAAAGAAGTATTACGCTCATGATGAAAACAACGAAGCTAAGATTGGCGATACTGTTCGTATCATGGAAACCCGTCCATTATCACATGCGAAGCGTTACCGTCTAACTAAGATTGTTAAGAAGTCAATTTAATTACGCGGATTTTATTGAGGGGAGGATAAACTAGTGATCCAACACGAAAGCCGTTTAAAGGTTGCTGACAACTCCGGTGCAAGAGAACTCCTAGTTATCAAGATTTTAGGTGGTTCTAAGCGTAAGACCGGTAATATTGGTGATATCGTAGTTGCTGCTGTTAAACAAGCAACACCAGGTGGCGTTGTCAAAAAAGGTGATGTTGTAAAAGCAGTTATTGTTAGAACAAAATCAGGTGCACGCCGTGAAGATGGTTCATACATCAAGTTCGACGAAAATGCAGCAGTTGTAATTAATGCTGATAAGAGTCCTCGTGGAACTCGTATTTTTGGGCCAGTTGCCCGTGAACTGCGTGAGCACGATTTCATGAAGATCGTATCTCTTGCTCCTGAAGTCTTATAATTTTTTAGGGAGGTGCACTGATGTTTGTTAAAACAGGTGACAAAGTAAAAGTTATTGCCGGGAAAGATAAAGGCAAAGAAGGCACTGTACTTTCAGTCAACGCCAAGACTAACCGTATCGTTGTCAAAGGTGTTAATAAGATCAAAAAGCATGAGAAACCTTCACAAGCCAACGCTAATGGTGGTGTGGTAGAAAAAGAAGGTTCTATCCATGCATCTAATGTAAAAGTTATTGCTAAAAAAGAAAATAACGATAAATAGGAGGGAGGACGAATATGGCAAACAGTTTAGTAGAAAAATATTCAAATGAAATCGCACCAGCTATGAACAAAAAGTTTAACTACAATTCAGTTATGGAAATTCCTAAAATTGAAAAAATTGTGTTAAACATGGGTGTCGGTGATGCAGTTTCTAATGCGAAAAATCTTGATGAAGCTGTAGAAGAATTAACTTTAATCTCAGGCCAAAAGCCTTTGATTACTAAAGCTAAGAAATCAATCGCAAACTTCCGTTTACGTGAAGGTATGTCTATCGGTGCTAAGGTTACTCTTAGAGGAGATAGAATGTACGATTTCTTGTACAAGTTGATCAACGTTTCTCTTCCTCGAGTTCGTGATTTCCGTGGAATTAGTTCAAGATCATTCGATGGTCGTGGTAACTACACTTTAGGTATCAGAGAACAATTAATTTTCCCAGAAATTGACTACGACAAGGTAAACCGTGTTAGAGGTTTGGACGTTGTTATTGTAACTACTGCCAACACAGATGAAGAAGCTCGTGAACTTCTTGCTGAGTTTGGTATGCCTTTTGCTAAATAATTTGGAGGACATTAATGGCTAAAACATCACAAATCGTCAGAAATCATCGTCCTGCTAAGTTTTCATCTCGTGAATACACTCGTTGCGAGAGATGTGGCCGTCCACACTCTGTTTACCGCAAGTTCAAATTATGCCGTATTTGCTTAAAAGACTTAGCACACAAGGGTCAAATTCCTGGTGTTAAAAAGGCAAGTTGGTAATTAACGGTAAAGGAGGCAAATTAAATGGTCATGACAGATCCTATTGCAGATTACTTGACTAGAATTAGAAATGCTAATATGGCAAAACACAGTTCTGTTGAGATTCCTGCATCATCAATGAAGAAATCACTTAGTGAAATCTTAAAGAACGAAGGCTTTATTCGCGATTACCAAGTTGAAGATGACAACAAACAAGGTATGATCAAGATTTTCTTGAAATATGGTCCTAATAATGAACGTGTTATTTCAGGTTTAAAGCGTATTTCTAAGCCTGGTTTAAGAAACTATGTAAGTGCAGAAAACTTACCAAAAGTTCTTAATGGTCTTGGTATTGCTATCATTTCTACTTCTGCAGGTGTGATTACTGATAAAGAAGCTAGAGAAAAGAACGTCGGCGGCGAAGTTATTGCTTACGTTTGGTAATTTTGACAGAAAGGAGAACTATTAATGAGCCGAATTGGTTTAAAGGTCATCGAGGTTCCTGAAAAGGTCACAGTTACCAAGAATGGTGACGATATCACTGTTAAGGGACCAAAAGGTGAACTTACTAGATACTTTGATCCACGCATTACCTTTGAACAAAAAGATGGAGAAATTCATTTTAGCCGTTCAAGTGAAGCTGACAAAGCTCTTCATGGTACTGAAAGAGCAAATCTTGCTTCCATGATTGAAGGGGTAACTGATGGATATGTTAAGAAGTTAACTTTGGTTGGTGTTGGATACCGTGCAGTTGCACAAGGTAAGAAATTAACATTAAATGTTGGTTACTCTCACCCAGTTGTATTTGAAGCACCAGAAGGTATTACTGTTAAGACTCCATCAGCAACTTCAATTGAAGTTGAAGGTATTTCAAAACAAGTTGTTGGTCAATTTGCGGCAGAAATTCGTGATGTTCGTCCACCAGAACCTTATAAGGGTAAAGGTATTCGTTACGAAGATGAATATGTACGTCGCAAGGAAGGTAAGACTGGTAAATAATAAATAGAAAATTTTTGAGGTGAAATTGTGATTTCTAAACCAGATAAAAACAAATTACGCTTAAAGCGTCATAAACGTATTCGTGGAAAGATTTCTGGTACTGCTGAGCGCCCACGCTTAAGTGTTTTCCGTTCAAACAAAAACATCTACGCTCAATTAATTGATGATGTAGAGGGTGTAACGCTTGCAAGTGCCTCAACAAATGATAAAAATATTTCAGCTGAAGGTTCTAAGATGGAACAAGCTGCTGAAGTAGGTAAAGCTTTGGCTGAAACTGCTGCTAAGAAAAATATCAAGAGTGTTGTATTTGATAGAAGTGGTTACTTATACCACGGTCGTATACAAGCTCTTGCTAATGCAGCACGTGAAAACGGATTAGAATTCTAGGAAAGGAGAATTAACTAATGGCAAACCGCAACGATTCTCGTAGAGATTCTCGTAAAGATCGTAAAAAAGACGATATTGAAGATCAATTAGTAGCAATTAACCGGATCACCAAGGTTGTTAAGGGTGGTCGTCGCATGAGATTTGCTGCTGTTGTAATCGTCGGCGATAGAAAAGGTCATGTAGGTTTTGGTACTGGTAAGGCTCAAGAAGTCCCAGAAGCTATCCGCAAGGCTGTTGAAGCTGGTAAGAAGAGAATGATTAAGGTACCTACTGTTGGTACTACTATTCCACATGAAGTTATGGGCCATTACGGTTCTGGTAACATTATGTTGAAGCCTGCTGAAGCTGGTTCTGGTGTTGCTGCTGGTGGGGCTGTTCGTATTATCATGGATTTAGCTGGTATTTCAGACGTTACTTCTAAATCACTTGGTTCAAATACACCAATCAACGTTATCCGTGCTACTATGGACGGTTTGAGTAAATTAAAAACTCGTGAAGATGTTTTGAAGCTTCGTGAGTCAGCAAAAAGCTTAGAAGATTAAGGAGATTAAATAATGGATTTAAAAGTTACCTTAATTAAAAGCGTCGCACACCGTCTTCCAAAACAAAGAAAAATTGTTAAAGCTCTTGGTCTTGGTAAGGTAAATAGCACTGTTGTTCTTCCAGACAACGCTGCAACTCGTGGCGCTTTATTGAAGATTGCTCACCTGATCTCAGTTGAAGAGGTTAATAAGTAATTAGAATCCAAGGAGGTGCCAATTAATGAAGCTTAATGAATTAAAACCAAATGAAGGTTCACGTCGCAACAGAAAGCGTGTTGGTCGTGGTACTTCTAGTGGTTACGGAAAAACTGCTGGTCGCGGACAAAAAGGTCAATTAGCTCGTACTGGTGGTAAGACTCGTTTAGGTTTCGAAGGTGGTCAAATGCCATTATTCAGAAGAATGCCTAAGCGTGGTTTTAAGAATGTTAACCGCAAAGAATACGCTATTATTAATTTAAATGATTTAAATAGATTTGATGATGGTAGTGAAGTAACTATCGATACATTAAAATCATCAGGTTTAGTTAAAAAAGAACTTGCAGGAGTTAAGTTGTTAGCTAACGGTGAATTAAAGGTTAAGTTAACTGTAAAAGTTAACAAAGCCTCAGAAGCTGCTAAAAAAGCTGTTGAAGCCGCTGGCGGAACTGTTGAGGTGATCTAATGTTCTCGACCTTGAAGAACGCCTTTAAGGATAAAGATATTAGATCAAAAATCTTTTTCACTCTCTTTATCCTATTGCTTTATCGTATCGGGGCTAATATTACAGTTCCGGGTGTTAATGCAAAAGCTATTACACAGGTTGCACAAACTGGTTTGGTCCCAATGTTGGATACAGTAAGTGGTGGTGGACTAGATACATATTCTATTTTTTCACTTGGTGTTTCACCTTACATTACTGCTCAGATTGTTATCCAATTACTCCAAATGGATATTGTTCCTAAATTAGTTGAATGGGGAAAGCAAGGAGAAGTCGGAAGACGAAAAACAAATCAGGTAACACGCTATCTTACTTTAGTAGTTGCCTTCGTTCAAAGTCTTGGTATTACTCTTGGTTTTAATGTTTTAACTGAAATGGGTTTGGTTAAAACACAAACTCCTCAAACTTATATTGAGATTGCCATTATTATGACGGCTGGGACAATGCTTTTGACCTGGCTAGGTGATGAAATCACTGATAAGGGATTGGGAAATGGAGTATCTGTAATTATTTTTGCAGGAATTATTTCTCGCCTTCCGAATGGAATTTATCAATTGTTTAAAGATTTCATTATAAATAATAGTGCTAGCGATCGTTGGCAAGGGATATTGTTCTTCATCGCGATCATTATTGCCATTTTACTAGTAACTCAATTTGTTACATGGTTTCAACAGGCTGATTTACGAGTACCTATACAATATACTCGTAGAGCAGCAACAAGTGGCTCCGAAAGTTTCCTACCATTAAAGGTTAACGTTTCTGGAGTTATTCCAGTTATTTTTGCCAGTTCCTTTATTATTACACCAGCTACAATTTTGATGGCTTTCCAAAGATCTCATGGAAATGAACAATGGTTTAAGATTTGTAATCAAATTTTTAGTTTACAAACCACACCAGGTGCATTAATTTATACACTATTAATTGTTTTGTTCACTTTCTTCTATGCCTTTGTTCAAGTAAATCCAGAAAAGTTGGCTGAGAACTTGCAAAAGCAAGGAGCCTATATTCCTAGCGTTTGGCCAGGAAAAGATACACAGAAATATGTATCTAAAATTTTGATTAGATTATCTACAGTAGGTGCGGTATTTTTAGGACTTGTAGCCCTATTGCCACAACTTGCTACGAATATTTTTGGTCTTCCAAGTTCAATCGGACTAGGTGGAACAAGTCTTTTAATCGTCATTGGTGTGGTTTTAGAATTAGCTCGTCAGGTTGATGGGTTACTAATGAAGCGCGAATACGTTGGATTTATTAGATAAGTAAGGATAAAAATGATTAATTTAATTCTTTTAGGTTTGCCTGGTGCGGGCAAAGGAACAGCTTCTGAAAGTATTGTGGATAAGTATCATTTAGCTCATATTTCTACTGGCGATATGTTTAGAGAGGCTATGGCTAATGAAACTCCAGTTGGTTTAGAAGCTAAAAGTTATATTGACAAAGGTAATTTAGTTCCAGATGAAGTTACAGCTAAGTTAGTTGAAGAACGTCTTAAGCAACCTGATACTAAGAACGGTTTTATTTTAGATGGATTTCCAAGAACCACTGTTCAAGCTGAACTTCTTGAAGATATAACTAAGCGGTTAGATAAACCGTTAACTAATGTAATTGCAATTGATGTTGATGAAGATGTTTTAATAAAACGTTTATCAGCACGCTACATTTGTAAAAATTGTGGTGCAACTTATAACAAAATTTCAAATCCAACTAAGGTAGAAGGTACTTGTGATCGTTGCGGTGGACATGAATTTTTCCAACGCGAGGATGACAAGCCAGAAGTTGTTAAAAATCGCTTAGAAGTTAACAAGAAGATGAATACTCCACTTCGTAATTTTTATGAAGAAAAGGGAATTCTTTCAACTGTTAACGGTGAACAAACTCCGGAAAAAGTATTTGAAGACATTGACAAAATTTTAAGTAAAGATTAGTCAGTTATTGTTTTTTTTACGTTCCGTGTTATAATGCCTAAGTGTAACTTATTTGTTCATGTGGAGGAACAATTTTGGCAAAAGAAGATGTCATCGAAGTTGAAGGTAAGGTAGTTGATACCTTGCCTAATGCTATGTTTAAAGTTGAATTAGAAAATGGTGCAACTATTTTAGCTCATGTATCTGGTAAAATTAGAATGCACTACATTAGAATTTTACCTGGTGATAGAGTAACAGTTGAATTATCACCATATGATTTAACTAAGGGTAGGATTACGTATCGTTTTATTAAGTAATTACGGAGGCAAACATGAAAGTTAGACCATCTGTTAAACCAATGTGTGAACATTGCAAGATTATCAAAAGACATGGTCGTGTTATGGTGATTTGCTCTGCAAACCCTAAGCACAAACAACGTCAAGGTTAATAGTTATATATTTTTATTAGGAGGTGCAATTTAATGGCACGTATTGCTGGTGTTGACTTACCCAGAAATAAAAGAGTTGTAGTCGCATTAACTTATATCTATGGTATTGGTGAACCAACTGCAAAAAAGATTTGTAAAGATGCTGGTATTTCTGAAGATGTTCGTACTAATGACTTGACTCCAGAAGATCAAGAAAAATTACGTAGCGAAGTAGATAAATACCGTGTTGAAGGTGATCTTCGTCGTGAAGTTAGTCTTAACATTAAGCGTTTAGTTGAAATCGGTTCATACCGTGGTATTCGTCACCGTCGTGGCTTGCCTGTTCGTGGTCAAAATACCAAGAACAATGCTCGTACTCGTAAGGGTTCAAAGAGAAAATAATTTATTAAATAGGAGGTTAAGTTAATGGCTGCAAAGAAAACAGCACGTAAACGCCGTGTAAAGAAGCATGTTGAAAGCGGCGTTGCTCATATTCATTCTACGTTTAACAATACCTTGGTCATGATTACTGATGTACAAGGTAACGCAGTCGCATGGTCTTCCGCTGGTGCTTTAGGTTTCAAGGGTAGTCGTAAGTCTACACCATTTGCTGCTCAAATGGCCGCAGAAGCAGCTGCAAAATCTGCAATGGATCAAGGCATGAAGCATGTTGAAGTTTCAGTTAAGGGACCTGGTGCAGGTCGTGAAGCTGCTATTAGAGCACTTCAAGCTGCAGGTCTTGAAATTACTGCAATTCGCGACGTTACTCCAGTGCCGCACAACGGTTCCAGACCACCAAAACGTCGTCGTGTCTAGTTTATTCCTGCGTGCAGGACATTACGTTTTGAAAGGGGCCCAGTAATGATTGAATTTGAAAAACCAAATATTACCGTAGTAGACCAAGAGGAGGCATACGGTAAGTTTGTTGTCGAACCACTGGAACGCGGTTTCGGGACTACTTTAGGTAACTCACTCCGTCGAGTTTTACTTACTTCTATTCCAGGTACGGCACTTTCTTACATTCAGATTGATGGAGTATTGCATGAATTTTCAACAATTCCTGGCGTAAGAGAAGACGTCACGAAAATTATTCTTAATTTGAAGAAACTAGAGTTAAAGTCACTCTCAGATGAAGAAAAAATTGCTGAAATCGATGTAACTGGTCCAGCAATCGTAACTGCTGCTGATTTAAAGGTCGACTCTGATATTGAGGTCTTAAATCCAGATCAATATATTTGTAGTATTGCTGATGGTGGCCATTTGCATATGAACGTTGCGATCAAATCTGGTCGTGGTTATGTTCCCGCAAGTGAAAACAAGACAGATGACATGCCTATTGGTGTCATCCCCGTTGATTCACTCTTTTCACCAATCAAAAAAGTTAACTACCAAGTTGAAAGTGCTCGTGTTGGTAAAAGAGACGATTATGACAAATTAACTTTAGAAATTTGGACTGATGGTTCAATCACACCTAATGATGCCCTTAGTTTCGCTGCGAAGATTCTTGTAGAACACTTCAAGGTATTTATGTCTACTGATATGGATGCGCAGTTTGATGATGTAATGGTAGAAAAAGAGGACGATAAGAACGAGAAGAAGCTTGAAATGACGATCGAAGAGCTTGATCTATCTGTTCGTTCCTATAACTGCTTGAAACGTGCAGGAATTAATACTGTTCAAGAATTAACTGATAAATCTGAAGCAGATATGATGCGTGTACGTAACTTAGGACGTAAGTCATTAGAAGAAGTAAAGAATAAACTTGCCGACCTTGGTCTATCACTTCGTCAAGATGACTAAGTTGGAATAATAAGGAGGGAAAACTCATGGCATACCGTAAATTAGGTCGCGATAGTGCACACAGAAAAGCAATGCTTAGAGAAATGACTACCCAATTGATCATGAACGAACGCATTGTTACTACTGAAACCCGTGCTAAAGAAATCCGTAAAACTACCGAAAAAATGATTACTTTAGGTAAACGCGGTGATTTAAGTGCTAGAAGAAAGGCTGCTGCTTTTGTTCGTAATGAAATCGCTGATATTCACGAAGAAAAAGATGCAGTTGTTGTAAAATCAGCACTTCAAAAACTTTTCAGTGATATTGCACCTCGTTACAAAGACCGTAATGGTGGATACACTAGAATGTATAAGTTAGCTAACCCACGTAAGGGTGATGCTGCTCCAATGGTAATCATTGAATTAGTTTAATAACGTTAATTTAATATTATTTTATAAATCTTTCACAAAAGCGAGAATAAGCGTGATGATGGTGGCTTTTGCCTAGTCTAGCTTAGATGTTAAATCATCCCTCTTTGTGGATGATTTTTTTTTGCTCTTTTTTTATAATTGATACAATGGCATATACAGAAAAAGAGTAGTGATATTTATGAAAGATAATATAGTAACGGTTCAGCATCTTTCCTTTACTTATAGGGACACAAAACATCCAGCTGTAAACGACGTTAGCTTTAATATTCCAAAAGGTTCATGGACAACCTTAGTTGGTCATAATGGTAGTGGGAAGTCGACAATTGCACGTCTGTTAGACGGAATCCTTTTACCTGATGAAAACTCTGAAACTTTAATCCAAATTGATGGAATTACTCTTAATGAAAAGACGATGTGGGATATTAGAGATAAGGTAGGTATTGTATTTCAAAATCCTGATAATCAATTCGTGGGAGCAACTGTTGAAGATGATGTAGCATTTGGCTTAGAAAATAGACAAGTTCCAAGATTAAAAATGCAAACCATTGTTCATGATGTAATTAATCAGGTAGGAATGTTAAAATTTCAAAAAAGTGAGCCACAATATTTATCTGGTGGTCAAAAACAAAGAGTAGCTATTGCAGGAATTTTAGCAATTGGTCCGAAATTAATTATTTTAGATGAGTCCACTAGTATGCTGGATCCAGCAGGGAAAGATAAGATTCTAGCCCTCATTAAAAAAGTACAAAAAGAAAATGGGTTGACTATATTTTCGATTACGCATGATATTAATGAGGCGTCTCAAGCAGATCAAATACTTGTTTTAAACCAGGGAACCCTTCTTGCTAGTGGCTCACCAATAGAGATTTTTAAAGATGAATCTTTAATTAAAAGTGCTGGTTTAGAACTACCATTATTTTATAAGGTTAAAAACAAACTTATAAAGCGGGGAATATCTGTTCCTCAAGAAATTGATAATGAAAAAAAGTTGGTGAACTATTTGTGTCAATTAAATTTAAAAATGTAGATTACGTCTATGCTCCCGGAACCCCTTTTCAGACTCAGGGATTAAGTAACATATCTTTTGAAATAAAAGATGGATCTTTTGTAGCAATTGCGGGTCATACTGGTAGTGGCAAATCGACATTGATGCAGCATTTTGATGGATTATTACTGCCGAGTAAGGGGAGTATTACTATTGCTAATCAAACTATTACTGTTGATACACCAAATAAAGTATTAAAAGAAATAAGAAAAAAAGTTGGTTTGGTTTTTCAGTTTCCAGAAAATCAGCTTTTTGAAGAAACTGTTCTTAAAGATGTAATGTTTGGACCGCTTAATTTTGGCTTTTCAGAAGAAAAAGCTAAAGAGCAAGCTATGCGCTGGATTGAAAAAGTAGGTCTCCCAGAGGAAACTATGAGTAAATCTCCGTTTGAACTTTCTGGAGGACAAATGCGACGAGTAGCGATTGCTGGAGTAATGGCTTATGAACCAGATATCTTATGTCTAGACGAACCAGCTGCTGGATTAGATCCAGAAGGCCAAAAGCAGATGTTTGACATCTTTAAAAATTATCAACAACTGGGACATACAGTGGTTCTAATTTCTCATAATATGGAGGATATAAGTAAATATGCGGATGATATGTTGGTCCTAGAACAAGGGCAAATGATTAAACATGCTAGTCCAAAAGAAGTTTTTTCAGATGCCGATTGGGTAAAAAAACATTATTTAGATGAACCCGCCCCGAGTAAGCTAGCTCGTAGTTTGCAAAAAGTTGGTTTTCATTTTTCATCGATGCCGCTTACTGTTGAATCGTTAGTAGAAGAGATTTCAAAAGAGTTAAGAGCGAAGGGAGGAAATTAATGAGCAAAATAATTATTGGACGTTATATTCCGGGTGATTCAATTATTTATAAAATGGATCCAAGGGGAAAGATAATTGCTACATTTTTATTCATTGTCATTATTTTCTTGGCTAATAATTGGTTGTCTTACTTGTTCTTATCTGTTTTTACTCTACTTGCAGTTTGGGCTACGAAGTTAAAACCAAAAGTTTTTTGGGATGGTGTCAAACCTTTAATTTGGTTGATTCTTTTTACATCAGTTTTACAATTGTTTTTTACTACTGGTGGAAAAATATATTGGCACTGGGGAATTTTGAATATTAGTGAATATGGTATTCAAAATTCTATTTTTATTTTCATTCGTTTTGTAATGATTATTTTAATTTCTACTGTTCTTACTTTAACTACAACGTCTTTGGAGATTGCCGATGGAATGGAATGGATTTTAAAGCCATTAGGTTACTTAAAAGTGCCAGTTGCTCAGATTGCTCTTGTAATGTCCATTGCCCTTAGATTTGTACCCATATTATTAGATCAAGCTATTAGAATTATGAATGCGCAGAGAGCGCGAGGAGCTGATTTTAACAGTGGAGGATTAATTAAAAGAATTCATTCAATTATTCCAATTTTAATTCCATTATTCATTGGTTCTTTAACAATCGCAATTGATTTGGCAACCGCAATGGAAGCAAGAGGCTACCGAGAAGGGGCAAAAAGGACACGTTATCGCGTTTTAAAGTGGTCAAAGTATGATTGGATTAACTTGGGCTATTTCACGCTCTTAACACTAATTTTATTGCTTACAAGGACATATTAAACAATGACGACAAGATATAGATTAACAATGGCGTACGATGGGCATCTTTTTCATGGTTTTCAAATTCAGCCAAATGAACGAACAGTGCAGGGAGTAATAGAAGAAGCACTGAAAAAGATGACTAAGGGAAAAAGAGTGGTTGTACATGGTTCTGGACGAACAGACGCTGGAGTTCATGCAAAAGGACAAGTAATACATTTTGACTATCCTGGGAAAAAGATCCCTGCTAAGAATATGATGCTAGCTTTAAATGCACTCATGCCGATTGATACAGTGTTTTTTGATAGTGAAATTGTAGATTCTAATTTTCATGTGCAATATTCAACTAAAGGAAAATGGTATCGCTATATTGTAGATCAACATCGTTTTACTGATCCTTTTAATCGTTTTTATACGGGACATTATCCATATCCTTTAAACATTCAACTAATGCAAAAAGCTGCTAAAGACTTGATTGGGGAACATGATTTTACTAGTTTTGCAGCAAGTGGTGGACAAATTGTTGATAAAGTTCGAACAATTTATTACGTAAATATCACTTCTGATCCAGATAATAAAAAAATTATTTTTGACTTTATTGGAAATGGTTTTTTATATAACATGGTGAGAATCCTAGTTGGGACTTTATTGGAAATTGGCAATAAGAAGCGTCCAGTAGATGATATACCACGAGTTTTGGCTGCCAAAGATCGTCAAGAAGTTAGAACAACGGCACCTGCAAGTGGTTTATATTTACAACATGTTTTTTATGAAGATGTTCCTAAAAAATATCGATTAGACCTTAAAAAAGATTGACTTTTTGGACAAAACGACGTAAATTAGTATACGTATGTTTGTCCACGATAGGCCCCGGAAACTTATTGTTTGTCAAACAGAAGAAAAACGGAGGAATTTAAAGTGCGTACTACCCCATTAGCTAAAACTAGTGATATTAAACGTAAGTGGTATGTTATCGATGCGACTGATGTTTCACTTGGTCGTTTATCAACTGCTGTAGCATCAATTTTAAGAGGTAAGAATAAGCCTCAATATACACCAAATGTTGATACTGGTGATTATGTTATTGTTGTTAACGCAGGTAAATTGAAGTTGACTGGTAAAAAAGCAACTGATAAGATCTACTACCACCACTCAGATTACCGTGGCGGTTTAAGAGCTACTCCTGCCGGTGAATTATTAGCTAAGAACCCAGTAAGATTAGTTGAATTATCTGTAAAAGGCATGTTGCCAAAGAATACTCTTGGTCACCAAGAATTCATGAAGATGCATGTTTACGCTGGTGAAGACCACGAACACGCAGCACAAAAGCCTGAAAAGTTAGACATCAACGAATTAATCTAGGAGGTTTTAAATAATGGCACAACAAGCAGCTTACGCTGGAACTGGTCGTCGTAAAGATTCTGTTGCCCGCGTACGTTTAGTACCAGGCAATGGTCAAATTACCATTAACAAAGAAGACGTAACTAAGTACATTCCATACCCTAACTTGGTTCAAGATATGAAGCAACCATTAGCATTAACTGAAACTGAAGGTCAATACAACGTTGAAGTTAATGTTAACGGTGGTGGTTTCTCAGGACAAGCTGGTGCAATTCGTTTAGGTATTGCACGTGCACTTCTTGAAGTTGACCCAGATTTCCGTGGTCCACTTAAGAAGGCTGGCATGTTAACTCGTGACCCAAGAATGAAGGAAAGAAAGAAGCCAGGTTTGAAGAAAGCCCGCAAAGCTTCACAATTCTCAAAGCGTTAATATTTATATTACGTTTTATGCAAAAGACATCTCGAAAGGGATGTCTTTTTTGTTGGAAAAATATTGTTCAGATTTTTAGTTTATGATATATTTTTACTTATAATTTTATTAAAATTAAAAGCATTATTTATAAGGAAAGATTAAAGTGAAAGCAAACGACAAGAAAATGCAAGATATAAAAAATAATCTTTATGGACTTTATATAGCAAGTTTCCTGCTTCTACTGGGGGTTGTTTTTCGTAATCTTATTTCATGGTCTTGGCTAAGACTTACATTTGAATTTGGATTTATTTATTTGATATTTGAATCAATTAAGTATCAGTGGAGATTTTATAAGCTTAAAAGAGCTTCTTTAGTGAAAGGTGAATAATTTATAATATAGTTTATAAATAAAGTAATATCTTTATCTTTAATGAAATTAAATTAGTCAAGTAACAGAAAAAAGGTTAGACATAATAGCTTAATAACTAAAACCATATATTTAAACTAAGATTAAGAATTCATAAAGGTTTTGAACTATAATAATATAGAAAGTTAATCTTAAGAAAGGTTCTATATTATTTATATGAAATATTTAATTACAGGAGCAACAGGCAATTTAGGAGAAAAAGTTACTCGTTGGCTGAGAACAATGACTCCGGAAACTAATATCCGAGTTGGAATCCATAATTTAAAAAAGGCTGACAAGTTTAGTGACTTAGCTGTGGAAAAAGTTAAACTAGACTATTTTGATTTGGATACGTTAAAAAAAGCCGTTGACGGAATTGATCTTGTCATTTATATTCCAAGCATTACTTATAACTTGCAGAAAAGAATTACAGAATTTGAAAATGTTTTACAAGTTGTAAAAGAAGCTAAATCTAAATTGATTTTTGTAAGTTTTTTCGCAGATCAAGAAAATAATCCATTTGTGATGTCTCCATTTTATGCATATGTACCAAGAAGACTTGCTAGCTCAGGAATTGAATATAGCATTGTAAAAAATAGTCTTTATGCCGATCCATTAGTTCCGGACTTAGATGAGTTGATTCAACGTAAGAATATTATTTATCCGGTTGGAGCTAAGCCATTATCATTTATAACTCGTAATGATAGTGCACATGCAATTGCTTGTTTAGCTATGCAACCAGTGATGAGAGATCAGGGACAAACGTATCTTTTAAGTATGGATAAAAATTATAATATGGTTGAGCTATCTTATATTATGTCTCGAATTACAGATCATCAAATCGGTTATGCACCAGTGACAACCGATGAATTTGCTAAAATTTATGCTGATGAAGGTGATGGAGTAGAACTTGCTTCAATGTATGCAGGTGGTGCTAAAGGCTTGCTGAGTGCGACGTCTGATGATTTTCATAGGTTAACTGGAAGAGAACCAGAAGAGATGGAACACTTTTTAAGAAATGGTTATCAAATTGCGCGATTATAGTTCCTAATGGTTTAATTTAAAATAAAATATGTTATACTAAATATAGTAAGTGCTTAGAGAAAAATTAATTGTAATTATAAGTGTAGACGCAATGCTGAGAAAAGACCGTAAGTTTGCTATTAGCTACACGTACTTTTAATTTAGGTATGAATTAAAAGTTATCTTATTATTTTAACTGTTATATACGAAAAAAGAGATCAGACATTAAAATCTGATCTCTTTTTCGATAAAAATAATTAGAGACTTTGATCAATATTCTTAGCTAAGTAATCGTAAAGCATAGCTTTTTCTAATTCTTTAGTATCATAGCCTAAGGTACGAGCAATAGTGTAGGCGTATGCCCAAGCAGTAGCAGGTCCGCGGCTAGTAATGATTTTGTGTTCTTTATCCACAACAGTAATATCAGTGCTGAAGTGGCCATTTGGACATTCTTCTTCGATTTGTTTTTCAAAACCTGGATAACAAGTGTAGTTAGCTCCTTCAAGTAAGCCATAGTGTCCTAAAGCAATTGGAGCAGCACACATTGCAGCATCCCATTTACCATTTTTATTTCTTTGAATCATTAAGTCAGCGAGCTTTTTGTTATTTCTCAAGTTCAAAGCGCCAGTTCTTCCGCCAGGGAAGGCAACTAAGTCATAATCAAGAAGTGAATCATCCACAACTTTATCACAAGTAAGTAAAATATGGTGGTCACCATTAATTTCTTTTTTATCTAAACCGACCATATCGCAATCAATATTTAATCGACGTAATACGTCAACAACGCTAAGGCCTTCAACTTCTTCACAGCCATCTGCGAAGACAACAGCTATTTTTGTCATTTAAAAGTCCTCCTTTTTTATTAAGTACTATACATTTTTTATTTTAACGCATTAAAATAATATTTTTTAATTTGAAGATTAAAAAAGAATCAAGAAAATGCGTATATAAATATAGAGGAAAAATTAGCGAAAGATATTGTATTAGAAAAAATTGTGAAACACTAAATGTAGTAGTGTTTTTTAAAATACTTGAATTAACGCAGTATTCTGTTAACATTGAGATAATTGAGACAGAATTTGTGAAACAATTTAAGAAAAGAGGGTAAAAAGATGGCTACTGAAGTTTATTTAGTAAGACATGGGGAAACGATGTTTAATCAGTTGAATAAAGTTCAAGGTTGGGCAGATTCACCATTAACTGTAAAAGGAATTAATGATTTAAAAGTAACTGCATCGAATTTATCTCAGGTTCACTTTGATAAAATGTATAGTTCTGATTTGAAGAGAGCCATTGATACAGTTCACTTAATTGCGGATGCAAATGAGGTTTCAGAAATAGGAAAGATTAAGAAGTTCCCAGCATTTCGTGAAGTATTTTTCGGTACTTTTGAGGGTGACGATATTGATGAAACTTGGAAAAAGGTTGCCAAGGCCGGCGGAATGGAGCCTACAAGTGATGTGGTAAAAATTATTCAGACTTTAGGAATTCATGATTTTCGTGAAGCTACTAAAAAAGCTGACCCACGTCATTTAGCAGAAGATGCAGAAGCTTTAGATAATCGAATGAATCAGGCAATTAGTCAATTAGCTGAAGAAACTAAGGGGGTCGGAAGAGTCTTAATAGTTTCTCATGGTGACTTTATTAAAACTTTAGGAATTAAGTATTGGGATCAAACTAGTCATGATCATGATATTCCATTTCCAGATAACGGAAGTGTTACGCGAGGAATTATTGATGATAATGGAAAATTTAGAATAATTAATTACGGTGTTAAAAATACTGATATCCCGAATTTATAAGATGCAGCTATCAAGTTGCATCTTTTTTAATATAAATTTGAAGGATGCTCTTTTGCAGAATGTTCTACATGTTCAATCATGGCATCAATCATAAATAAAACATCAGGATCATTTAAAAAGTAAAATACATGTGTTCCATGTTTATGATGCTTAACTAAATTATACTTTTCTAAAATGCCTAATTGTTTTGAGACGATAGGTTGGGCCAGCTCAAGATTAGTTGCGATTGTAGAGACGGCAACTTCTCCAGAAGAGTTGCGTAAAAAAAATAAAATAGAAATTCGGCGACTATTGCTTAAAACTTTATATATTTTAGCTGCTTCATTGACTAGGGATATATCTAATTGTTTCATTATCTAAACCTCATTGACAATATATCAAAAATGGAATATTATACTTTCTGCATATAAGTATATCAAATTCGATATATTTATGGAGAATAAACATGAAAGATAAATCATCATTACGTTATTTTTGGGTAACACTATTAAATATTATTATTACAATTGCTGAGTTTATTGGGGGAGCTATTTCTGGATCCTTAGCTTTGCTCTCGGATGCTGTGCATAATTTAAGTGACGTAGGTTCGATAATTTTAGCTTTTGTGGCTAACTTGATTGCTAAGAGAAAACGAAATAATAGTAAAACTTTTGGATATGATCGAGCAGAGATCTTAGCAGCTTTTACTAACGGGATTATTTTAATAGTAATTAGTATTTATTTGTTTATCGAAGGAATTCAACGTTTTAGCCATCCGGAACCAATTAAGGGAAAAATTATGTTAATTGTTTCTTTAATTGGTTTAGCTGCAAATCTCATTTCAATGCTAGTAGTTATGAAGGAAGCAAAAACTAGTCTTAATGCAAAAGCTACATTTTTAAATATGCTTTCGGATGCCATAACTAGTGTTGCAGTTGTGATTGGAGCAGTTGTAATTTCAATTTGGAAAATTTACTGGGTTGATCCTGTTTTGACGATAGCAGCTTCGGTATTTTTACTTAAAGAAGCCTATGAAGTTACTATTAAAGCTGCTAATATTTTAATGGAGACGAACCCTAGCATCGATTTAAATAAGATAAATGAATTAGTCTTATCTTGTCCACATGTGAATAACATTCACCATGTGCATGTTTGGCAATATTCAGACAATGTGACGATGTTAGACGCACATATTAATGTGGATAAAAATTTAGATGCTGTGCAATTAGAAAAGATATACACAGAAATTGCTAAAAAATTGAAGCCGCTTGGAATTAACCATGTGACACTTCAAGCAGAATGCACACATGGAATTAGTGATAAAATGATTTTTGACGATAAAGAAGATTAGTTAATCTGGTTTTGCTGCTATTTGGTAAAATAGGGGCAAAGCCTTTTATTTTAAGGAGCAGAGAAAAATGAAGTTTGATACTAATGATCTAAAAGAAAATCTAAAAAATTATCAAAAGAAAGCTACAGACCAATTTAAGGACTTTGCTGAAAATGATTGGCCCGATATCAAAGACCACCTAACTGAAAAAGGACAACAAGCTGGAAATTTTTTGAAACAAAACGGTGGAAAAGCTTATCAGAATTCCGTAAAGGCTTTTAAGAAAGCAGTTCGAAACTTAGACCAAAAAGTAAATGGCACAAGCATACACAAGGATGATAAATAAAATGAAGGTAAATATTTGGGTTGCAGTTATAGTGCTATTAATTGGATTATGGGATTTATACATAGCCTATAACCGTTATCAAAAAAAGAAAATGACTAAAAAAGATGTTAAAGATAATCTGACAAAGGGAACTATAGGAGCTTTAACAACTCTTCCATCGAGTGGAAAAGTTGGTGTCATTTCCTTTACAATCTTAGGTGTCGTTTTTACCATTACTGGAATTATTTTGTTTTTTATGATTTAAATGAGGTAGGTGAGAAGAAAGTTGGCCAAATTAGTTTTAGTTAGGCATGGCGAAAGTATAGCTAATCGTGATAATGTTTATACGGGCTGGAATGATGTGCCTTTAAGTAAAAAGGGGATTGAACAAGCAAAAAATGCAGGTCTTAAGGTAGAAAAAATAGCTGAATTTGCGCCAACACATATCCATACTTCTGTCTTATCACGTGCAATTATGACAGCTGATATTATTGCGGATGTTTGCAGCTTTTTATATTTACCTATTACTAAGACTTGGCGTTTAAATGAGCGTCACTATGGGGCACTTCGCGGTATTAATAAGGATGTTTCAAAAAAGATCTTTGGTAAAGAACAGGTATTAAAGTGGAGACGTGGTTTTGACAGTGTGCCACCACTTTTAACGCAACCTGTTCAAGATCGAAGATATCAAAAATATGATATGCGTCTAATGCCTCAAGGAGAAAGTTTACATCAAACTCAGGAGCGATTAATGCCATATTTTTGGGACCATATTGCACCTGAATTAATGGCTGGTCACGATCAATTAGTTGTAGCCCATGGCTCAAGTTTGCGTGCTCTTATCAAGAAAATCGAAAATATTAGTAATAAAGATATTGTAAAAGTTGAAGTTCCAAATGCGGAACCAATCGTTTATACTTTTGATTCTGACTTGCATATTATTAAAAAAGAAATTTTACACTAATTGAGTAGACAGTGGTCTACTCTTTTTTAATAGTTTGTATAGGTATTTTTATGGTAAAATTTTTTACGAGTATATTGAACAAATTCTTGTAGAGTAGGAGAAAATAATGCGTAAAATATTTTTATTAAGAGGAGCACCCGGATCAGGCAAATCTTCCTTCATTGCTCGTCACCACTTGCAGCCTTACGCTATTTCTCGTGATGAAATTAGGCTGCTACTAGCGGATTTGACAGTTTATTATGAGGAAAGTACAGATCAGTTGCACCAAGTTATTCCTCGCCACGTAACTGTACGTACAGAACAGATGGTTGATAATTTAGTACAGCATAAAATGGCCTATGGTGAAACGATTATTGTCGATGGTACTCATATCACACCTGATAAAATTGAACACTTCCGTCCTTGGGTAGAAAAGTATCGCTATGAACTATTTGTAGTTGATTTAATGCAAAATAATAGCTTGGAAAGCTTACTACGCAGAAATCAAACTAGAATGCATTATGATTGGGTTAAGCCTGACGTAATAAAGATGATGTATGAACAATATGAAGCTAACCCGGAAGTACCATCTTGGGCATATTCTATTTTACCTAATGGAATGGAGCGAGCTTTAAGCCAAAGAGAAAAGAATTTAGATCATTATTCACATGTGGTTTGTGTGCCAGATAAGGTTAAGCCAGAAGATTTTCCACATGTTCATATTTCTAATTTCTATTTTTCTTTTAATGATGAATTTACTAAAAAGTATGGAACTTATCGAAACGTAATTACTCTAGGTAAGACTAGGGATGAAATCATTGAACAATTTAGACTCCCATACTTTGTATTTAAATTCCACCACAAGCATTTCTTAATTTCTGCTTATCCGATTCGAAATGAAATGCTAGATCCTATTCGAAAAGTAAAAGGAGTTTGGTCTTACTCAACTGGATTATATAATGTAGCTGATTTTGTGAAAGAATTTCCAGAAAATGAACATCAACATGTTCATCAATTTAATTTAAGTAAGATTGATTCTACTCGTTTACTACATATTTGGTAATAAAAATGAGAAGGTTGAAGACCATCCTGATAAAATTGGGATTGTATCAGTTTCTACCTGCTCATTTTTTTATATAAAAGATTATTTTAGTAAGAATATTACAGATTTTATATAACTAAAATATTAAAAATAACAATAAAAAAACATTATGTGAATTATTATGTGAAAAGTTGGGTATAATTTAAGTAATAAGAGAAAAGAATAAGGAGGAGTATACGCGTGTTTTTTAATAAAAAAGATAATGACAGCAAGCAACGGTTTGGTATTAGAAAATTAACTGTAGGAGCTTGCTCTGTATTGTTATCCACATTAATCTTGGGAGTAGAAATGCAGGAACCAACCTCAAAGGTTCAAGCTGCCACTACAGATACTTCCAACAATTATAGTACGACGGAACCAGCGAAGAATTCTAAAAATACTTATTTAACTTCTAGTGAAGTAAAAGAAACAACAACTGAAGCTACCTCGGTAAGTAAGAAAGAAAAGTCAGCTGTTGATAATGCTGGTCAAAATTTATCAAAAGAAAATGATGATAAAACAGTAATCCCTTCAGCGTCTGTTACTGAAAATAATAAATTAAATACGGTTAGTAATAAGACTGAATCAAATACAGAAGATTCAGCAAAGACAGAAGCTTTAAATAATAATGAGGAAAACAAGAATACAGGAGACTCTAATAAGGAAAATACTGTAGAAAATACTGCTAATGCCAATACTGTAGCCGAAGATACAGCTAGTCTAGATTTAAATAAAGTCAAAGATAATGGTAGGATCAATAATTTAAAAGATACAGTTGAGATCTCTTTGCTTAAAAGTGCTACGGTTTCTAAATTACGTACATTATCATCATCAAACGATATAGCTGGAGCTGATGAAATTAAAGCAAGTGCAGCAGTAACCATTCCAAGTAATGATGGACGCTATACTTTATACATTTCAAGAAATACTTGGGGAAATACTACAGATGGTACTCAACCAGCTAAGGTTTTACTTTCAGGAAATGTTCTCACTGGTGATACTGTAACTATTTCAATTCCAAGCTATGGCATTGTCGGCGTAACTCAACCAACTATAGACGCTAACTATGGTAGTGCATCTATAAAGGATGTTGGTAATGAGAAAGTAGTTACTTATAACTTCACTACTTCTGGAGTTATTAATCCGATTATTACGATTCCCGCTGATAATGGATATGGCGCTAAACCACAACCGATGCAGATTACGCAACCTACGGTTAAGGATATTACGTGGACAATTAATGGTGTAGAGCAAACATCAGCTAAATTTCATATTGATATTAACCCTGTATGGAATCCGAAATTTGCTTTAAGTAAACCTAATCCAGAGTCTACTGATCAAAATGCGTTAAAGAAGATGATTCCTAATTATGAATCAATCTATCAACTAGCAATTAATGAAACTAACGGGGTTGCTCCGGGCCAAGACTACAGCAACACGCCTCTTCCTTCTCAAAAAATTAATAGTGCCGTTAATTATGGCACTATAATTACAATCCCAATGCCTAAAGGTTATGTGTTAGATCAATCTGCCACAATGCAACTTAATAATTTTGGGGATAAAACTACCATTACTCAAGAAGGTAATAACGTTATTATCACTGTACCAAAAGGTTCCGGTACGCAAAACTGGAATAGCGGACCGGCATACCAACTTGTTGGGTCATATGATATTGCCATGCCAGCTATCGCTACCACCTATACGGCTGATGCTCCTATTACGATTGTGCAAAAGCTTAATGATGATGGTAGTCAAACAAAAGTTTGGAATGGTCCAATAGTAAGTCAAGATTTTTATGGCACAAATGATGAGATTCCGTTAGGCCAAATGCCGCTTTATGCCCAAGCTGCCTATTATGGGAATCAGCTGTTAAATAACGGCCATAAACACATCGTTGCTTACTTTGGTATTACCAATGAATCAATTGCTTCATACAATGATTACAGTAGTAAACTTGCTTTTAATTTTGATGAGGGTCTTGGTGTAACTGAACTAAAAACACCGACTATCCCTGGTACAAGTAACTATAAGTACACCATTACTTACGCAGATGGTACAACGAGTGAAGGACAAGTAAATGCTGGTGAAACTATTACTGGAACTGGGGTAATTACTAACATTGTAGTTAGCCCTGATGACCTTGAAAGAGATCAAAGTACAGCTATTAACTTGCCACTTAATAATTTTGTAAATCAAACTACTCAGTCAGTGAACGCGTTTGAAGCATATGGTGCTGTTCCAGATACAGTTAAGCCGGGTACACAATTAGTCGCCAATATGACTTTTACTGGAACAATTCAACAAGGAAATGTAACAAGATATTTGACTAATAAAGTTCAATTTGGTCAGAATGTTGTTTCACCCAAGGATTTAACATCTTCTATAGGGATTTGGAGTAACCAAACTTCAACTGCAACTGGTAAATCAAATGTAGCCGGTATGTCTCTAGCTTATGGTGGTGGACAGACAAATAATATCTATGAACCGATTTTTTACTATGTTTTACCGGAATGGTTCTCAGTTTATGATTTTTCAACTGACTATACTAAGTTACCGCAGTTTTGGCCAAATAGTAATAATGGTGTAGTAGGTGTGCCTAAGTTATCACTGTTTACTGTACCAACAAATATTCCAGGTTTGTCACGTCAAGTTGTCAAGATTGACTATTCAGGTACTGGCTATAATTATCTCTCCGGTGGCGGAGCCAATAACTATATTCACTTCAATACCTTGCCTGATGGAGCTAATGGAACTTATCAAGGGATGATCTATATTGTTAGTCCAACAACAAAACTAACCAATGCTGCCTATAATCCTAATAACACAAGCAATTTTGCTCCAAGTGGTATTACTTTTAATCCGGATTGGGTACAGGGAAACACTTCTAATCTTTATTATGTCGGAAGTGCAGGCTTTACCATTAATCAAGTCGGTGGTGCTAACACGGCTAGTGTTGCTCAGGGTAATCAAGATGATATCTTGGTTGATTCTGGGATTTCTAATCTCTATGACTCCAATGAGATGGAATATGCAGTTCGTCTAATTAATAGCTCAGGTGCTAATTTAACTAATGTTGTTGCTTTGGTGAACTTACCACAAGCTTCCGACACTAGCTTTACTTTTCAACTAAGTGGTCGTCCTGTTTACGATGGTGATAAGACGAATTACACGTTCTTATATTCTACGGAATTGGGTGATCTTAAGAGTAATAGCGATCCTGATGGTACTAAACCCGATGAAACCGGGTATGTTACAGCAGATCAAGTAACTGATTGGTCTAAGATTAAGTCAATTATTATTAAAACTTCATCCTTAAATAATAATGGAAGTTCAGATCGTTTGATTTTTACAGGAATAGATCCTAACTTGGTAAATGATGCTGGTAAGACGGGATATATTAGTACTGGATTTTATTCAGATACTACGAAGCCATTTATAAGCAGTGAGGCAATATATAATGCAAGTACCGATCCTAACAAAGTAAAGCCAGCTAATATTACCGTAACTGGTGAAGCTAAGATTAACTTCAAGCTTCGATATACTGATGAAAATGGTCAAGTTCAGACTGTTGATCTTCCTGAATTAAGTACTGGTTACAATTTAGCCCAAAACAATACAATGTTGACTGAACAGGAAGCTATCAATCTTGCAAATAGGAATGCAGCATCTTCTATCCCTGCTAACTACGAAATTAAGTCAGCGATTTTGCAATCTGGTGGTAAGACTTGGCAAACTAATGCACCAGAAGGTACTCCTGTCTTTGGTGGAAATGTTCAATACTTCTATAATAATGCAACTGTAATATTAGAGGCTGTGCCAATTCAACGTACGATTAAGTATCAGGTCATTGATGAAAACGATCCATCAAATCCGGTAACTATTCAATCATTAACTGATTTATTAAGTAATGGTCAAGCAATTACTGGGAATCAAGGAAGTAATGTTCCAGCTGATGCAACAACTGCATATGATGCAGTTAAGAGTGCTTTAGAAGCTAAAGGCTATGTTATTAGTTCAAAGAGTAGTACTGTACCAACAACTTTTGGTCCAGATAATACTGCATTAACGATTTATGTAACTCATAAGCGTGTAAAGGTAAGTACACCAGATCAATGGCCAAGTAGTAGTACCGATACAGATAAAGTTGCACTTTCGAAAACACTTACTAGAACTATCAAAGTTGAAGGCTTACCAACACCAGTTGAAGGAACTACTCAAAGCGTAACGTTTAACAGAACCGCGATTGTTGATGAAGTCACAGGTAAAGTAATAGGTTATGTAGATCCAAGTGATAGTACTAAGACAATTACAGATGGTGATGCTGCATGGACGAGCACCAATAATCAATGGGATTCATTTGTTCCATCAAACGTTCCAGCGGGCTATTCAATTGAATCAATTACTGATGCAAACGGTAATTATTCTGATGTTACTAGCGCAGATGGTAAACTAACAGGTGTAGCGCAAACTACTGTTTCAGCTAACGAAAGTGATGTTACAGTAACTATCACTTATCAAGGTAATCAAGTAAGCAATACAATTACTTTTATTGATACTGATGATAACAATAAACAAGTTGGAGAAACTATTACCATTAGCGGTCGTGTTGGAGAAACCGATAGCAATCTTAATTTAACTGTTCCAGAAGGCTATGAACTGGCTAATGGAGCAAGCTTACCAACAAGTTATACCTTTGAAGCAACTAACACTCCAATTACTATTCCACTTGTTCATAAACATAAGATTGTTGGACCTAATGACACTTGGCCAAGTAGTAGTACTGAGACAGACAAAGTTCCACTTTCTGAAACGATTACTCGCACTATTACTGTGGCTGGACTTCCTACAAATGTTCCATCTGTTGAACAAAATGTTAACTTTACTAGAACTGCAATTGTTGATGAAGTCACAGGTAAAGTAATAGGTTATATAGATCCAAGTGATAGTACTAAGACAATTACAGATGGTGATGCTGCATGGACGAGCACCAATGCAACTTGGAGTAGCTGGGCTAGCTCAACTGTTCCAGAAGGCTACTATATTGAAAGTGCAAGAGTCGGTAATACTGACTATCCTGCAGTAACAACTAATGCAAATGGCATTATTACTGGTTTAAATAGTATTACAGTGACTCCAGAGATGAGTTCGATAACAGTTAATGTGGTCTACAACAAGGTCAATCTTGATTTAACGATTAATCATGATACTATTACTAATACCTACAATGGCAGTGAACAACCAGTTTCTACCGATATAATTAGTGAAATTACTCATACTGTTGTTTCATCAAATACTGATGTATCTGTTCAAAATATTGCTCAAGCTATTCAAGATGCTAACTTGACGTCAGATGATTATTCATACACAGATGACCAAGGTAATATTTTAGCTGGCGCACCAACTAACGCTGGTAATTACCGCATTATTTTGAACCAAAATGGTTTAGATAAATTAAAGCAAGTCGCTGGCGGTTTAACAATTAATTATGATCCAAGTAAGTCATACGTTAACTACACGATTGAAAAGGCACAAGCAACAGCCGAATTAAAAGGAAATAATTCTAAAACATACGATGCTAAGGCAGTAAGTAATGTTGAAGTTACTAAAGATGGTAATATCAAGATTACCGCAAATGTTCCTGGCACTACTCAAGGTGCATATCAACTTCAAGCAGGCGACTATGATTGGTACAGCGAAGATGGTTCAACAAAATTAAATGGTGCACCAACAAATGTTGGAAATTACACAATTAAGTTGAACAGTACTGGAATTGCAAACATTAAAGCGCATTATGGTAACAGCAATAATGTTAATTGGACTGATGATGCAATTACAGGTAGTGCGACTTACGAGATTACTAAGGCAGCTGCTACTATTTCATTAACTGAAGAAAACAAACAAACCAGCACTTGGACAGGTGATGTAATTCCTGTAAATCCAGCTGATTTTGTACCAACTATTATCACTGATAATGGTCAAACTTTGACTGTTCCAGTTGGTACTTTAGGTGTTGGAGATTACACAGTTACTCCTTCACCAGTTGTACCAGATACTTATAAAGTTTCATTGACTCCAGAAGGTATTGAAAAGATTAAAAGAGCTATTCCAACTAGTGGAAACTATGTTTGGAGTAAAGCTGGTAATGGTTTGTTAGAAATTGTCAAAGCTAAAGCTGATTACCAAATGTCAGGTAGTGGCGAAACTACTTATACTGGTTCTCCAGTAGAGTTGCCAATGAATCAACTTAAAGCAGCAATTTCTTCATCTAATACAGTTAGTGGACAAAATCTAGTAATTCCCAATTTTGATGCTAATGACTTTACTTGGTCGAGTGGTAATGCACCAACTAATGCTGGTGAGTATACTATTAAGTTAAGTGAAACTGGTATTAATAAGATTACTACTGCCAATCCAAATTATGGCTTAACTCTGGGCACTAATGTCTTTACTTATACCATTAAGGCAGCTGACGCTACAGCTAAGTTAACTGGGAACAATCGTAAGATTTATAATGGGCAAGCAACTACTACAGCAGAAGTTAATAGTAATGGTCAAATAAAGGTAGCATTAGATTATTTAGGGAAGACAGAAAATTATACCTTACAGACTGGTGACTATACTTGGTCAACTTCTGATGGAAATGCGCCAACTGACGTTGGCACTTATACTATCAAATTGACTAGTGTCGGCTTGACGAACTTGCAAAAGGTAATCAATGATAAGAATGGTGTAGGTAATGTCAATTTAATTACAGCTGCTAATAATGCAGGAACTGCTAACTTCGAAATTATTAAGGCAATCCCAAGTGCATCATTTACTGGTCAAGACCAAAAGACTTATGATGGTACACCAATTGCTGGTTATGTGCCAACTTTGACGATTACTGCTCCTGGTCCACATGATGTAGCTTTAGGTGCTGGCACTGATTATGTTTGGACTAAGGATGGTCAAACATTTACTACAGCTCCAACTGATGCAGGGGAGTATACTGTTTCCTTAACATCGAAGGGAATTGGTAAGATCAAAGCAGCAAATGCAGCAAATCTTGATTGGTCAAATGTAACGATTAATGAAAATGCAAGTTACACGATCAATAAGGCACAAGCAACAGTTAACTTTGATAATCCTGCTAGTCAAACTGTTGAATATGGTAAGAATACATTTGATGCAAATAACTTCAAACCAATTATTTCAACAAATAATCAGGTAACTGTTAACATTCCAGAAGGTGTGACTCTTTCTGCAGATGCTGGTGACTTTGAATTCACTGCTGCAAATGGTGATAAAACAACTACTGTACCAACTGAGTTAGGCACTTATACTGTTACTCTAAGTGAAAATGGTTTTAAGAAGCTTCAATCACAGACTAATAATTATAATTGGATAAATGCTGCAATTGGTACCTACACAGTAAATAAGGCAACCAATATATCTGTAATCTTAGATGGGCATCAAGAAGTAACTTATACAGGTAATACATTTACAAATAGTGATATTAATGTTGATGATTACCAAGTAGTTCTTGGTAATGGTCAAACTTACAAGTTAGTTGCTGGGGATTTGGAATTTGTTTCAAGTCAAAATCCAACTAATGTTGGCTCTTATAAGGTTCAACTATCTGCACAAGGTAAGGAAAATATTGCTAAGATAGGTGCAACTCATTACAGCTACAACTTTGATAATACCGGTACTCGTAATTTCGAAATCCAAAAAGCTATACCAAGTGTTAAATTTAATGCCAGTGCTGAAAAGGTATTTGATGGTACGCCAATTGCTCTTGATAATTATGCTACTAAGCCTGCAGTCACGGTAACTGCACCAGGAAATCCAACTGTTACTCTGGAAGATGGCGATTATGTTTGGGTAAAAGATGGGATTACTTATACAACTGCTCCAAGCAATGTTGGTGTGTATACTGTCGAGTTATCTGAATCAGGTAAGAATAAAATACTGCAAAACAGTAATAATTCAGAAAACCTTGATTGGTCTAACGCCAAAATTAGCGGTGAAGGTTCATATGTAATTACTGAGACTACTGCTAGTGCAAATCTTTCCGGGAGTTCATCTAAGACATATGATGGCAAGCCAGTAACTACGACTGAGATTAATGCCAAAGATGGTACAGTTGAAGTAACTATTAGCATTTCAAACAGCAATGAAACTGTAACTTATAAGTTGCAAGCTGGCGACTATACTTGGAATACACCTAACGAAGATGCTCCAACTGATGCAGGTAGTTATACATTAAGTTTGAGCAAGACCGGTCTTGCTAACTTCCAAAGTACAATTGATAACAAGTGGGGTGAAGGTAACGTTAAGATCACAGATAGCGATCTTAAGGGAGAAGCTACCTTTACGATTACCAAGGATAATATCGCTATTTCAGGAAACCATACTCAAACAAGGACATATACAGGAAATCCACAAGTAGTAGATCCGGGTAACTTCCCAATTACGTTGGTACCTGATGGTGATGGTCCAGTTCCAACAATTCCAGATGGTACGTTAACAAGCGATGACTTTGTAGTTAAGGATAAAGATGGAAATCCTGTAGATCCAACTAATGTTGGTGACTACACAGTTTACTTAACTCCAGAAGGAGTTGAGAAACTTAAGGAGCTCAATCCAAACTATAACTGGCCAACAACTGAACAAGAAGTTGGAAAATTAGTAATTGAGACAGCTCAAGTAAATGCAATTGTAAGTGGTGAAAATAGCCGTATCTACAATGGACAAGTAATCAGTACGGTAGATCTCTACAACGGCGGAGACATTGATGTTACGATTTCTGGAATTAATGGTGCCAAGATTACTTATACATTGAGAGAGGGGGATTACGATTGGAGTGTTACTGATCCAACTAATGTTGGTACTTATACTTTAACTTTGAACAGTACCGGAATTAGTCATTTGCAAGAAGTGCTTACTGAAAAATATGGTGCTGGAAACGTAACTCTTGAGAATACAGCAGTAACTGGAAACGCTAGGTTCACAATTACTCCAGCTCCAATCATTATTTCAGGAAACGGTAGTCAGATCGGGACATACACAGGAAATCCACAAGTAGTAGATCCAGGTAACTTCCCAATTACGCTGATACCTGATGGTGATGGTCCAGTTCCAACAATTCCGGATGGTACGTTAACAAGCGATGACTTTGTAGTTAAGGATAAAGATGGAAATCCTGTAGATCCAACTAATGTTGGTGATTACACGGTTTACTTAACTTCAGAAGGTGTTGAAAAACTTAAGGAGCTCAATCCAAACTATGATTGGCCAACGACTGAACAAGAAGTTGGTACTTTGACTGTTACTCCAGCAAAAATGGATGTAACTTTATCAGGGAATGGTTCTAAGGTTTCTGATGGTCAACCAGCAAGCGTTGATCTTTCAACTTTGTTAGACAACTTAACTGGTAACAATCTTAATAAAGATGGTTTAACATTGGATAACTTTAGCTGGAATACTCCAGATGGTAATGCTCCAACTGAAGTAGGTAATTACACGATTACTTTAAGCGAAAATGGTTTGAAGAAACTTCAAGATAATAATTCAAATTACACTGTTAACATAACTGGTGAATTTAAGTATAGTATCACTCCTGCTAGTCAAAAGATTGAATACGTTGATGGCAATGGTAAGATTATTAAGGCTATCGACAATATTGGTACAGACTCATCTAACTATGGTGACAAAGTTGACTTTGATGTAAAGCAGAATGTTCCAAAAGATTACAAGCTGGTCGATTCTAACGTTCCAACACAAATCACTATTGAAAATGGTGTGACGAAATTTGTTATTGAACCTAATATTGTAACAACAACTGAGACTAAGACCGTAACTAGAACGATTATTGTTGAAGATCCAGATGGTAGTGAAACTCAAGTTGTTCAAAGAGTAACGTTTACTCGGCCTAAGTACACTGATCCAGTAAATGGAGAAGTAACATACGGTGAATGGGATAAACCTGCTGGTAACTGGGATAAATACGATGCTCCAGACATTCCAGGCTACACTTCAAATGAAGTACCAGTAGAAGAGGTAACTCCAAATACTGCAGACAAGACAGTAACTGTGAAGTACACGAAGAATCCACCAATTGAAACAACTGAGAGTAAGACCATAACTAGAACGATTATTGTTGAAGATCCAGATGGTAGTGAAACTCAAGTTGTTCAAAAGGTAACATTTACTCGGCCTAAGTACACTGATCCAGTAAATGGAGAAGTAACATACGGTGAATGGGATAAACCTGCTGGTAACTGGGATAAATACGATGCTCCAGACATTCCAGGCTACATTTCACCTAAGGTATTAGAAGAGGTTGTAACTCCAGATACAGAAGATAGAACTATAAGAATTGCTTACAGCAAACAACAAAAGCCAGGAACTCCTACTACTCCATCTAAGCATGAAGATAATAAGAAACCTGGTGAAGTATCAGCAGTGAAGCTACAAGTTTCAACTAATAAGACAAGTGAAGCAAATACTGTACAAAGGAATGTAGGAAAGCAAGTACAAAGAACTCATATTAATAAGAAGAATGATCAAATATTGCCTCAAACAGGTACCCACAAGGATATGCTTGCAATTATATCTGGAGCACTTGCAGCAGGAATTGGATTATTAGGATTAGGTTTTGATCGAAAAAAGAAAAAATAAAAGTGAAGTATAAGAAATATTCTAAAAGAGAACGACCTAATTAAAACTCTTTATAGATATTTAAAAAGGAATTAGGCAGCTGAAAATAGCTGTTTGATTCCTTTTTTCATATTGCTATTTAAAGTTAGATAAGGCCTTTTTAAACAAAAAATCCTGTTGGTGAAATATAAAAAATATTCATCAACAGGATAGAAATATATTTTGAGTCTACTATAAATTAGCTTTGATTCTCTTCAACTGACTCATTCCGTTCGTCTGCATCATCTACTGATTTAGCTACTTGTTGATCAGGTTTATATGGGCGCTTAATAGGCATCCCCATTGGATTCTGTCCTTTAGACATTAATACAGTAGGAATATTTGATGTAACTTTTTCAGGCTTCTTCAATCCTTCAATTTCCCACGTAAATGGAGCAAATTCGTTTTTTGGATTTACCCAATTTGGGTGCTTTTTAGAAAGAAGATAAAGTCCTAAACAAGTAAGTAATACAACAGCAACTAAAACTGCAATAACAATTACATAAGTTACTGGAGATCCAACTTCTGCCTTAACTTGTGCTGGTGGATAAAAGGCAAGAACTATACCGAAAACTGATGAAATAAGACCAACACCGGCAATAATCCAAGCTCCTACTTTACCACCGGGTACTTTAAATGAACGAGGACGGTTAGGTTGTTGATAGCGTAAGCGTAAGAATGTCACAAACATTAGAATGTAGTAGAAAAGATATAGAACAGTTACACACTGTGTTAGTAAAATTACAAATCCTTCTACGTTTGGAATTAACTTGAATAAATATGCAATAATAGTCATTCCAGCCATTTGAACATAAACTAGTCGAGCAGGCATCCCATGCTTATTTTTCTTTTGTAACCATTTTGGTAAAAATCCGCTACCACCAGCTTGTGCAAGCATAACTGATGGAGCTGCTAGCTCAGTTACAGTAGAAGCAACTAAATTGAAAAGTCCGACCCACATTAGAACTAGATACAACCAAGGAAATGCAAATGTTTCACCAAGAACTTTAAATACCGTAACTAATGAATATAGAACATTAATTTGTTTCTCGGGAACAATCATTGCGATGATTACCGTACCTACTACGAAGATTAAGAATACTAAGATCAAAGTAATAAAGACTGAGGCTACAAAGTCCTTTTCTGGATGCTTTAATCGTTTAATGAAAGCTGCATTTTCATCGATTCCAGTATAAGAAAAGAATACGCCAGCTGCTAGGGCTAAAGTGCTCATCCCGTTCCATTTTGGAATTAATTGTTTTGGTGCCATGGAAATAGCAGGTGTATGTCCCTGACATAACCAAACGATAGTTAAGATAATCATGATAGCTAATGGGATAAGTGTCCCAATTAAAACACCATACTTTGTAATAGTGGTAAAAGTTTTAACACCTCTATTAGCAATAATGGCCATAATCCAATATAAAATAATCCATCCAGTCATGATTAAAACAACGTGGGTAGGATTTTGAGCAAAGGCAACTGCTTTGTTATACATTGGCGTGTAGAACAAAATAGTTGCAGCGGAACTCGGCATCCCCATCCCGAAGTTAATCATTACCTGAAACCATAAAATCAACAGACAAGTTAATGCCCATCCTCTTCCTAAACCTTCGCCAACCCAGCGGAAAATACCACCACGGTTGCTCCAGCCAGAGGCTAGCTCTGCAGCTACTAAAGCTGTAGGAATGAAGAAGCAAATAGCACCGATTGCAAAATAGGTAACTGACGATAAACCATAAAAGGCTTCTTGGACATCATTACCTAAACCAGCGATGATTGCCACGTTCATTAGAGTTAGAGTCCATATGGAGATAAAGGCTTGTTTTTTAGCAGATCCTGCTTTATGAGAATTCTCCATTTTCTTTCTCTTCTCCTTTAAATATATACATATAGATAGATATCTACAATAAACAAAATCAATATGTTATTTATTAATCTGTTCATGCGTATAATAGTCTCATATTTCACAAAGTACAAATAAAAGGACTTCAAAAAGGAGCAAGGTATGGCAATAACATAGATCGAGATAGTACAGTAAATGTTTTATATATTGTGAATATAAGCACAAAATATAAAGACGAAGTTATAGTAATATAACTCGTAATAGCAAGCAGATAGATAACTTTCTTAATTAAGTAACAAAAAAATATTAATTAGAAAAAATGCGTTTTTAAAAATAACGAATTATATTATTTCATTTTTTATATATTTCCACTTAAGTGCTTTTGATTATAATGTAATATATAGGGTATAGACTTGAAAAATATAACATTAAATATAAAAGGATATGTATAAGAAATATATCTTTGAAAGAGTAGTATTGCTCAATTCACTTATCGAGGAGAAGTTCATTTGGAAAAGAAAAATCTTTTAAATGTAATAAAGAAAGTAAGCTTTAGTCTATTCATAGTAATAATTTATGTAATGGGATTATACATTCCTCTTCCTTTTGCAGAAGTGACTAGGCAATATGTAGAAACGATCAGAAATACTCCTATTTCAATTTTAGGAGCATTTAGTGGGGCCAATTTTACACGGATATCTATTTTTTCAATCGGTCTGAATCCATTAATGTTTTCGATGTTAATTATTCAGCTTCTAAGTTTTACTCATTCCTTTGGTTTTGATGCCTTATCACCAAAACAAGTTCAGTACTTGATGCAATTTTTAACTATGATTATCACTATTATTCAAGCAGCACTATTAGTTTTTGCTTTTACTAATCGGCGAGATGGATTAGAAGATTTTGAAATGATTCTGATATTAAGTGCGGGATCTTGTTTAGTAGTTTGGCTTTGCTATCGAAATATGAAATATGGGGTTGGAGCAAGTGCACCAGTTATTTTAACAAGCATTCTTAATGGTGCTATTCCTAATATAATTAGTAATGTAAAGCTTCTCTTAACCATGAAATATGCATGGGTTTGGTTAGCAGCTTTAGCTATTTTTATTTTATTACTAATAAAATTTTGGCTCGCGTTTACTAAAGCCTACTATCCTTTAAAAGTAGTTAATCCTAGTCTCCCTGCTTCTAGTAATTTGATGACAGTGCCGTTAGGATTAAACATGGCTGCCATGATGATGTATATGGTAGGAATGGCTATTTTGACCCTTCCTTTAATGGTGGGAAGATACTTTAGTCCTACATCTTTGATCAATAATTGGGTATTTCAAGCTTCTTTTTCTGCAGTAATGGGAATATTGATTTTTTATTTCTTCACTTTTGTAAATTTCGATCCTAAAGAACAAGCCAAGAGTTTTCGAAATAATCATTACTACATTCCCAATATTGCTCCAGGACGTCCTACACAACAATATTTAAACCGTCTAATATGGATTATTGCCTTTCCAGGAGCCATTTTAAACGCATTCCAGCTTGTTTTTGGTTTATATGGAGGTAATTTTTTAGGTAATTATGCTGGCTTTGCTATTATTCCAATGAATGTTGTTATGATTACAATGTTTATGGGAGGAATTAAAGATCAAATTGATACTATTTTGTTCCCATATCGTTACGATCGTTTATTAAAGGATGATAACCAATAATGAAATATTTTATTCCTGCATGGCATAAACAATATGATGACTGGTCAATTAATATTCCCAGTATTGAAAACTATGATGCAGCAGAATACATGACTGTTTTAAAAAAGTTTGACGAAAAAATTGGTCTAATAATTACAGACTATCAGCCTCAATTGTTGAGTAAATTAAATCAAATTGCCTTTTTCCCTAATAACCTATTTTCTGTATATGATTTTTTACAAGGAGTTCATGGATTTGAAAATAAGGTTTTAGAATTAGAAGACTTTAACTGGCCCAAAAATGCCATTTTTGATTATGGCCCTTTTAGAACCTTAATTGTTCTAGAGAATCAACTATATGCGACAGTTTTCTATGATATTGATGGTCATATTTTAAGGATCTCTTATCCTGAAAATGACGAACATAAAGCATTTACTTTGGGGATAGATAGTCGTGGTTTTATCTCTAATCAAGATGATGATGAGAAAACTATCTACTTTGATCCATACGGTAATTGGCGTTTTAAAAGGGATAGAAACACTGGCAAAATTACGGTTAATCCAGAAACGCACTTTTGTGAAAGAAGAGAATATGAAAATATTACAGATTTGGTTGATGAGATTTTAAGTCGATACTTAAAGGTCAATGTTAAGAATAATGATGAAATAATTGTAACAGTAGATGATGAGAGTAGTTTTAATAATGAAATTGTTGAGCCATATAAACCTTTATATATAATCAATCGACACCATCCTTATAGTAAAAAAATAGGTAGTCTAGCTAAGGCAAGAGTAATTGTAAGTAGCAATGAAATTAAACAAAATTTAGAAAAAGACTATGGAGAACAGTTCGATATTTCAGTTATTCCTGTCTTTAATTCGGAATTTCGTCTTGGTCATAGTCAAAGACAAAATATACAGGAGATTGGCTTCTTTGCGGAAAACGCAAATGACGAAGATATTCATCAAATTATTCAAAAGCTGTGTAACTATATCTTAAAAAATCCAGATAATTACAGCTTGAAAATATTTACATATAATTTTTGGAAAGCTGATCGTGTGAATAAAATTCTTGAGCAAATAAAAGAAGAAAACAAAAACAGTTTTATTCTCGGAAAGTCAGAACAAGCAGAAAATGCTGCAATTGATGGACTTGATGATGAAGTTAGTTTACCAGAACTTGATGTTGTGCATACCCGTTTAACCAATATTTCAGATGTATTAAGTAATTTAGATAAAATGAGACTTTTAATAAATTGGGGAAAAGCGGATGAATTAATGCAAATATCGGGTGTAAGTATTGGAATTCCACAAGTACAAAACTTTTCTTCGGCCACTGTTGTGGATAATAAAAATGGACGAATTATAAAGAAAATAAGTGAGCTTTTACCTGTAATTGATGAGTATTTAACTAATTTAAATAGTTGGAATCAGACAGTAGTATATAACGTACAATTAATGAACCAGTATTCCGAAGAAAACATCATTGAGAAATGGAAAGAAGTATTTAAAGAGAGGAAAGCGGAGTAGAATGCGAGTTTTGCAACTAGGAAATGATAACTGGGAGAAAAAATATACAATCCCAGAAGATATGGAATGGCATTTTAACGACTTTTCTTTTGAAGAAAAAAAGGCTACGAAGAAAAAGGGGATAAAAAGTTATGATGTAATTTTAGTTACTGGTAAAACTAACTTAACTAATGACCAGTTGAAGAAATTAAAGCAATTGATATCCCCATATCATGTTTTATACAGTTCTAATTTAAATACAGAATTGGATGATCATGAAAAATATTTTTTGAAAAGTATTGCTGCTCAAAAAATAAAAGAAGAACCACAGTATTTGATTGATAGACTTCCAATTCGGTACTTTTCTGGACAATCCGGATTAAGAATTTTTCCAAGTCAACTGAAATTAAATGAGCATATAGTTAATAGTTATGAGTTTGAAGAACAGGGTCATCTCAAAGTAAATCTAGATACCCACAATGAATGGGTAAATTTAGGTACCTATAAAAGTGGGGTCTTTATCGATCCTGATAAGCAGATCAATTTTTGGCTTTCATTGAAGAATTTTAATTTTCAAGTTAGACTGAGAATTTTTATTCAGCAACCTGGTACAGATGGAGATGTCAAAGAACAAAGGGTGATCGACTTAAGCTCTTTTGATAAAGATGAATATTTTTCTCAAATTGAAGCATCTGACCACTATCGGACTACAACTCTAAATTTAGAAGTTAAGGGTAGCGGCGACTTAATCATTGGCGTGCTTCATTCACGTTGGGGCCGAGATGGGGCCGGAAATTTCATTGCCGGTGGGCAAAGAATAGTTAATCCTCAAAATAGGGATGATATAGCCTATTACTTTAATCCTGGAGATCTGAAGCCCCCATTAAATGTATATTTTTCAGGTGCGCGTGAAGCAGAAGGTTTTGAGGCATATTTCTTGTTTAAAGGGTTAAAAGCACCGATGCTTTTGTTTACTGATATGCGATTAAATATTGGCCAATTTTATGACGATAAGGATAATTTTTTTGAGCAAGAAATCATTAAAACAATTAAGTCAAAGTTGAATGAATTGGGTTTTGATGAATCGCAACTGCTAGTAAATGGAATTTCAATGGGAACGTATCCTGCAATAAAATATGGGGCGAAAATGAGTGCCCATGCAATTAATGTCGCAAAACCCTTAGTAAATTTGGGCTATATTGCTTCAAGAACTGCCTTAGATCGTCCCGACGAATTTGAAACTATGTTCGATATTGATAAAGGTATCGGTCCAGCTACGGATAGAGATGACTTGAAAAAAATTGATGAGAATTTTTGGAAAGAATTTGATAAGCAAGATCTTTCAAAAACACGCCTTTTTGCTGGTTATATGATTAATGATGACTATGACGATAAAGCAGTAAAAGAGTTAAAAAAGTCTCCTGCTGTAAAGCAAGCAGCTCAGTTTTCTGCTAAAGGATTTCCTGGACGACATAATGATGATCCACAAGTTAACTACTGGTTTATTGATCGTTTAAATGAACTATTAAGAGAAGATTTTGGTCGAGATAATGAAAAACGTAATTAATCAAGTTTATTGGGATAGAATGTCAGAGACATATTTATATGGAACGGCATTTAAGAAAAACGCTAAAAATGAAGTCACTTTTAAGAATAAATTGATACCCTCAGGAAAAACTCTTATTAGCTGGTCATCAATAGCAAATTATCAGGCGACAAAAGAAGTCCCTAGTTTACCACTCCTGCTGAATGGACAAGAATATTTGTTAAAAATTAGTGCAAAGATTAAGCCAGAAAATAGTGCAATTTTTGGAATACATTTTTTTGATATTCAGGGGAATGAAATTGATAAAGTTATTTTCACTAATTTAGAACAAAAGTTTAAATATCCAATTCGAGCAGTGAAATACACTATTGAAATAATTAATGGTGGAGTAGAAGAGATTAATTTTAAAAAAATTCAAATTTCTCATTTGGATTTAGAAGAAGTTTTTAATGACTTTTATCTGCATTCTATTTATTTAAATAAAAATTTCCAAAAAGAAGGGCTTATTCTACTTGATGACTCTAAACGAGCCAGAATTATTGCGCCATTTAAAATTGCGAGTCATGTAGAAGCAAATTTAACTATGGGATATTTGAGTTGGCAAAATAAGCAACATGGCCTTGAACTGATGAAAGATTATATTAATGAACATAAAGATAAAGAATTAGTCATCTTTAGCAGTAGTGCTGAGATAGATAAATCTTTAGAAAATTCTAAATCCTTAAACTGTACGGTAGTGTATTCGAAGGCTTTTGTAGATGAAGGATATCATAATTTACAGGAGACATATCTTTCAAAAATTTATAGAGAACCTGATCAAGTTCGAATGGTAAAAGAAGCTATTAATTATTTTAAGGAATGATGCAATGCTAACAGATAGGTTAAGACTAAAAAAAGCTAGGAAATTATTAAATAAAATTAATAAATTAGGTCCTAAAATGCAGGCAATGAGTGATGAAGAACTGCAAGGACAAACTGCTATTTTTAAAAAGCAACTTAAAGAAGGCAAAAGTTTAGACGATATTTTACCGGAAGCTTATGCCACTGTAAGAGAAGCAGATAAAAGAATTTTGGGAATGTTTCCTTACGATGTGCAGGTTTTAGGGGCAATTGTATTACATAATGGTTCTATTGCTGAAATGAAAACTGGGGAAGGTAAAACTCTAGTTGCAACAATGGCACTATATCTAAATGCTTTAGAAGGTAAAGGCGCCATGTTAGTGACTCCCAATGGTTATCTTGCATCTCGTGATAAAAAAGAGTTAGCTCCGGTTTATGAATGGCTAGGCTTAAGTGTGAGTTTAGCTTTCGCAGAAGATAAAGATAGTAAAAAGAAAATAACTGCTAAAATTAAAAGAAAATGTTATAACTCGGATATTGTATATACTACTGCTTCTTCTTTAGCCTTTGATTATTTGTTTAATAATCTTGCCAGCTCCAAAGAAAATCAATATTTACGTCCATTTAATTATGTTATTGTCGATGAAGTGGATGAAGTTTTATTAGATGAAGCACAGACTCCATTCGTGGTCTCTTCTAGTCCTAATGTTCAATCCAATCTATATCATTTGGCAGATCAGTTTGTAAGATTGTTAGATCCCGAAGTGGACTATGTATTTAAAAAGGATGATCAATTATTTTGGTTAACAGCCCACGGTATTGAAAAAGCAGAGCAATTTTTCAAACTAGATGACCTATTTTCTAATGAGAGCAGGAGTGTTTATCGCCATATTATTTTAGCGATGGGCGCACACTTAACTATGAGGCGGGGGCATGACTACTTAGTGGTAAAGGGCGAAGTGGTCTTGCTTGATGAAGATAGCGGTAGATTGAAACGTGGAGTGCAGGTAAGTACAGGGATTCACCAAGCTGTTGAAGCTAAAGAAAAGGTTGATTTGACTAAAATTCAGAAAACAGCAGCTTCAATAACATTTCCAGCTTTATTTGCATTGTTTAATAAAGTAAGTGGAATGAGTGGAACCGCTAAAGTTAATGAGGAAGAGTTTTTACAGACCTATAACTTAAAAGTGGTAACTATCCCTACAAGGGTGCCGGTAATTAGAAAGGATTATCGTCCACTTATTTTCTTAACTACAAGAGATAAATTAATGACAGCTGTAGATGACGTAGTAGAAATGCATAAAACTGGTCGACCTGTGTTACTTGTTGCTGGTTCTGTAGAAAACTCAGAGATTATTTCAGAATTACTCCTCAATATTGGTATTCCGCATAATGTGTTAAATGCTTATAATGCAGCCTATGAAGCGCAAATTATTAAAAATGCAGGTCAAAAGAAAGCTGTAACTATTGCAACAAATATGGCTGGTAGAGGAACTGATATTAAGCTAGGTCCAGGAGTTAAGGAACTGGGTGGCTTAGCAGTAATCGGAACTGAAATGTTGCCTAAAAGAGTGGAGCTGCAGTTAGCTGGTCGTGCTGGCAGACAGGGAGATCCTGGAAGTAGTCAATTTTTAATTTCCCTAGAAGATTCTTTTATTTCTTCTAATAACACAGCTCGACAAAAAAAATATTACCGCAAATTAATGAAGAAAAAGTCAAAAGGAAAAGACATTACGCTTCTCTCAGGACCAAGAATTCGATTTAGTTTACAGATGTTGAGAACTCGTAAAGAAGATCTTAATGAATTGATGAGAAGTCAAACTAATAAGATGGAAGTAATTTTATCTCTCCAACGGAAGAACTTTTATACTCGAAGAGATAAGGTTATGAAAACTGATGATTTACAGAAAATTGTTGATCACATTATTGATAAGGCACTAAATATTTATTTGAAGCAAGAAGACTTATCCAATAAGAGTGATTTAAAATACTTTATTAATCAGCATCTTACTTATCAACAAGTTAATGTACCAGATAATTTGAAAACGAAGAAGGCTATTAAAGACTACTTGAAAAAATTAGCTTATGAGATTATTGATAAGAAAAAGCAAGTGTTAATTAATAAAAAACAAGTAAATGAGTTTTATCAGCAAGTAATTATTTCATCGATGGATGGAAGTTGGATTGATCAAGTAGATAGGCTGGAAAAAATAAAGATTAATGCTCAGCAATGGGGGAGAAGTGGGAGACTGCAAGATCTTCTTCATCACGAAAAGGCTTTTGAAGCCTATAAAGAATTTTTAGATAAAATTACCTTATCTACATTTGACAATCTTTTATTAAGTAAGATTTTTACGAATGAAAAAGGGCAATTAGTCGTAGTATTTAATTAATATAATTAATAGAGGAAGATTATGACAGTATATAACATAAATTTAGGAATAGGTTGGGCTAGCTCTGGAGTAGAATACGCTCAAAAATATCGTGATCAGAGTTTTAATGAGGCTGGAATTAAACGAAAATTTATTTTTTCAGATTTAATTTTAGGGAATAATATCGGAGATTTAACTGTCAATTTGGGTTTTGATAATGACAATATTATCTGGTTATATAACTTCTTTACTGATGTAAAGATTTCAACATCTAATTATTCTTTAGATACTCTAGAAAACGAACTTAATTTAAAAAAACTAAGTAGTAATATAAAGACTGTTGGAAAAGAAGTATTTTATCAATTAAATGATGGCTTACAACTAGTAGCTCGACTAAGCGATGCTGAAAAACGCACTATTGATCAGGTTAGCTATGTTAAAAATAATACTTTACTTAAGAGAGACTTTTATTCTTACACTAAGTATGCCTGTGAGTATTATTTAGGGGCAGATAAAGATAATCGCGTTACTTTTAGGGAATTTTATAATGAAGATGGCACAGTTGCTTATACTCAACACTTAAACGGTGATCAAGAAACTTTTGAATTTGCAAATGGTGAAGTTGTTTATAGTAAAGATGACCTTTATTTGAAAATGCTTAAGGGACTGAACTTTACTGAAAAAGATGTAATCATTCTAGACAGAGAAGATGAAGACAAGAACTTAATTAATGGACAATTAGTTTTTGAAAATCACGGTCCAGCTAAATTAGTAGTGGTAGTTCATGCCGATCATTTTGATAAGCATTATACTAATGATCAAAATATTTTATGGAATAATTTTTATGAATATCAATTCCAACATGCGAAATATGTCGATAGCTTTGTTGTAGCTACAAATGAACAAAAGAAGATTTTAAAAAATCAATTTAAAAAATACTATAATATTGAACCACGCATTGATTGTATTCCGGTGGGAAGTTTAAATGAGTTAGAGCATCCAACACAAGGCAGGATGAAGCATGCCTTAATTACAGCTTCTCGCTTAGCAAAAGAAAAACACATTGATTGGATTGTAAATGCGGTAATAGCTGCTAAAAATAGTGTTCCTGATCTTTCTTTGGATATCTATGGAACTGGCGGTGAAGCAGGGATGCTTACTAATTTAATCAATCAAAATCAAGCACAAGATTATATTCATATTATGGGACAAAGAGATTTAACAAAAGTCTATCGAAACTATCCTGCTTATATTGCCGCTTCAACAAGTGAAGGTTTTGGGCTCTCATTGCTTGAGGCAGTTGGTTCAGGATTAGCAATGATTGGCTTTGATGTTCCGTATGGAAATCCAACTTTTATTGAAAATGGAAAAAATGGATTGCTTTTACCATATGATGAAGAATGGACCGATTTCAAAAAAGAAGAAGTTTTGACGAAAGCAATTATCAAGCTATTTACAGATAGTAATTTGGAAAGCTGCAATGAAAAGTCATATCAGATTGCTGAACCATATTTAACTAAAAATGTTGCTAAACAATGGAAAAAATTAGTGGAGGAATTAGTCAATGATTAATTTATTTGAAAATTTAGACGTAGAATCAACTGACTTTTTAAGATCACAGCTTTTTGCTAATATTAAAATTCCTTCTGTAGTAATTAATGATGATGGCTTTTTGCCAATTGAGGTGGACTCCCCATTTAAGTTTTATTGCGGATTTGGTGCTGAAAATACTCCCCTATATTTTAACCGCTTGAAGGTGCCGAAATTTCATCGAATTGTAGCAACTGCAAGTAAAGGTGAAGTTTATGATCTACATCAAAAAAGAGCTGATATTTTCTTTGTTGCTACTGATAATACTAGATTAATTAAAGAAGTTCATTGGCTCGATAAGAATGGTAACTTGAGCTGGATTGATCACTATAATCGGCAAGGGAATCTATTTGCTAAAACTTATGTTAACAATGGACAGCAGGTTTTAAAGCGATACTTTAACAAAAATGGAAAAGAAGTTATCACACAATATTTAGTTTCTGGTGATATCTTTCTCCATGAAGAAAATAATGAGCAATATTTTGCTAATTTGTCACAATTTGTGACGTATTATTTAAGAAAAAAGAAGTATCAACTTGATCATGTTTTCTATAATACTTTGAATCAATCAATGATGATAAGTTTAAGCCTGCAAAATAATGGTAGTGATACGCTGTTTTGGCATGAAAATACTGCTAATGAACTGCCTGGCAATATGCAATACTTAATTAACAATTCTACGAGAACGAAATATATCGTTTTCCAAAATTATGTAGACTGGCAAATCTGGAAGAATAAGTTACCTAAGAATGGGAATATAGATTTCAAGTTCTTGGGGATGATTTATCCTCATCCAAGAGGAAACAAGATGCGTCCAGAGGCTGTTATTTTAACTAATTCCGATCAAATTGAACATTTAGATGAAGTGGTTCAAGCAATGCCGAATATTCATTTTCATATTGCGGCAATTACTGAAATGTCATCTAAATTATTAGCTTTTAAAAAGTATAACAATGTGCATTTGTACCCTAATGCCACAACTAAACAAATTCAGAAATTGTATCAAACAAGTGATATCTATTTAGATATAAATCATGGTAATGAAATTCTTGATGCGGTTCGTGGTGCTTTTGAACAAAATATGTTAATTGTGGGATTTGAAGGTACTTTGCATAATCCTAAATTTATTAGTTCAGAAAATATATTTAAGCCGACTGAAGTGGATAAGATGGCGAATAAGATTTCAGAGGCTTTATCTGATACAAATAAGATGAGAGAATTCATTGATGAGCAACGTTTACTTGCTGGGGATGTAAGTGTTGAACAATATAAAGAGGTTATCAATAATTTGAGATGAGTAAAGATGAGATGAGTAAAGAAAAGAAAAAATCGACGTTAGTGGAACAACATGCGTTGAAACGATTAGAAAAGGTAGAAGAAAATCAGAGAAAAGCATACGAAAAGAAAAAAGATGATTTTCCTTGGAAACAAATAATTATGGGATTGCTATTTGGAGTAATTTTGCTCTTGATGTTAATTCAAATGATAGTTAAGTAAGAAAAAGGTCTAGTTTTATTTTGATTCATACTATTTCAAACGAATAGTTAAAATATAAATTAAAGAATCAGTTCGCAGTATTTGTAAACTGATTTTTGTTTGCTCTTTTTAGTCTACCCTTGTCTTTGCTTATTGAATAATAAAGTTATATAGATAACAATATATTAAATTTTTAGCTTAATTTTCTTTGATTTATCAACTTTTTCTTCCATTTAATAACTTAAGAGTTATCATAGAATATGTAACAATAACAAATGAAATTTTTTGATAAATAAAATTAATCGTAATAGTATATTTGTAGTAACGAGTAGAAAAGGTTATGAAAGACAGAAAATTTAAAAAGAATCAAGAAGCAAAGAATAAGTATGTCGATCCCAATAGTTTAAAGGAATCGGGAGACAGTTCTAACCCATATCTTAAAGAACTAGCAGCTTTAGCAGCAATTTTGGGAACTGGAGCTACGGGAGTAGCAATTTTACCAAATGATCGTGTATATGCAGCACAAACTTCTGTAGATGCTAAATCACAAATCGTTGGATCAGTGTCTGAAAGTACACAGACTGACTTATCAAAACAAGGAAATAGTAAATCTGATGAAAATGGAGTCAGGGCTAGTAACTCAGAAGCTAAAAGCGTGTCTACTTCTCGTTCAAAGAGTTTGCTAATCTCTAAAAGTACTTCCACATCTTTAAGTCAATCAATAAGTCACTCACAATCGACCTCACGGTCTGTATCTCTAAGTAATTCAAAGAGTCTATCAGAATCTTTAAGTTATTCTAAAAGTAAACTCACTTCTTTAAGTGCAGCTGAAAAAAGAACTTCTACATCTCATAGAGATAAGAGCAGCACTTCTTCAAAGATTAAAGAAGAATCTAATACTTCAAATTCGAATAATAGTGCCAATGGAAGTAATAGCACTAATGTAGGGAATTTCTACTCTAGCGAGAACGCATCTATTACTGAAAGACAAAGTACTGATCAAAGTAATCTTAGTGATACAACTAGTTTAAGATTGAGCAATACACAACTTATAGATAGAAGTCTTAAAATCCCAGTTGCGCTTCAAACTTCCATAAATAAAATTAGTACTGATAACAAAGAGCAACTTAATAAAAAGCAACAATTAAATGAATTAAGTTTAAATGGTATTTTTACTAATTTAGTTCAAACAAACACTGGTGTCGATGTAAGTAATGCGCAAGAATTTTATAATCAAGTTGTTAATGGTACTGCTAATGTCGTTAATATAACGAATGACATTGATTTGGGAGCAAATTATAGTAGTTATGCTACAATGAGTACTCCTCATAGTGTGACTATCAATGGTAACGGACACAGTATTAATTTTGGGAATTTTAGTATTTATCCAAATTGGACTTCTCCTAGTGATGAGCTAAATATTACATTTAATGACACTAAACTTTATACAGCTAATGAATATGGGGCAGTATTTATGAATACTCCCAGACTCTTTACTAATCCTAAAATCAGATTAGTTTATAATAATGTAGAAGCAATTGGTGGAACGTCAGTCTTTGCAGATACAATAGCTAATAATGGTCCTTTTAATTCTTATACAGGTCAACCACTAAAAACGTTTGAAATAAAAGGTAACACGAGTATTACTGGAGTTAGTTCCTATACTTATAATGGAACAACATATACCCCATCATATAACAATGTTGCAGGGCACGGTGCAGCTTTAATTTCACCAGCATTTAACGTAGTTATTGATAACGGGGCAAACGTTGTTTTAGATGCTGGTGGAAATGCCTTATATAATATTCAATTGCAGGGTAATAGGGGTACGCATACTATTTCAATTGGTGATAATGCACATGTTGAAATGAAGGGTGCAACCTGGTCTAATGTTTACATGCCCAGCTATAATAATGGAGATAATGTAATTAATATTGGTAATAATGCTCATGTTGATATGACTGTTCCAGACAGTGCAACAGATAATATTGATTTAAATTACAACGATGCTTCAGTAAATAGTACAGTTACCATTAATCCAGGTGCTTTTGTTTCATTAAATGGTCCATCTAATTTCAATTCAAATAATACTGTAACAATTAATATTGATGATCCTTCACTTGTTTTTCTTGAGAATAGCGGAGGAAATGCATATGCTGGAAATGCAACTTATACAATTAATGCACAGAATACAAGTATTCAAACTGTTGATGGCGATATAATTGCTGCAACTCCAGTATTGAAATCAAATACTGCTATTATTAATGGTTCAAATGTTCAAAGTAGTAATACAGTTTTCTTACCTAATGAAGAAGGAACTGCAGAACAAGTAGCAGAAATAAATAGTAATATTGTTAAACGACGCTTTGAAATAACAGCATATCAAGGCTATACAGCTCATAGTGAATCAGTTTCAACTAGTCAAAGTGCAAGCACGAGTAAAGAGATAGTGGAAAGCCAGAGTACTAGTACTAGTTATGCTGAAAGTAAATCAGCCTCAGAAAGATCAATGAGTGAAAGCATGAGTAACTCAGTAAGCCTGAGCGAAAGTTTAAGTAATTCAGTATCGATGAGCGATAGCTTAAGCAACTCGGTATCAATGAGCGACAGCTTAAGTAACTCAGTATCAATGAGTGAGAGTTTAAGCAACTCGGTATCAATGAGGGAAAGTTTAAGCAACTCAGTAAGTATGAGTGAGAGCTTGAGTAACTCAGTATCGATGAGCGAAAGTTTAAGCAACTCGGTATCAATGAGTGAAAGCTTAAGCAACTCGGTATCAATGAGCGAAAGTTTAAGTAACTCAGTATCAATGAGTGAAAGCCTAAGTAACTCAGTATCGATGAGTGACAGCTTGAGTAACTCAGTAAGCATGAGCGACAGCTTAAGTAACTCAGTAAGCCTGAGCGAAAGCCTAAGCAACTCAGTGTCAATGAGTGAAAGCTTGAGTAACTCAGTAAGTATGAGTGAAAGTTTAAGTAACTCAGTGTCAATGAGCGATAGCTTAAGTAACTCAGTAAGCATGAGCGACAGCTTATCTAACTCAGTATCAATGAGCGAAAGTTTAAGCAACTCGGTATCAATGAGTGAAAGCTTAAGCAACTCAGTATCAATGAGCGAAAGTTTAAGCAACTCGGTATCAATGAGTGAAAGCTTAAGCAACTCGGTATCAATGAGCGAAAGTTTAAGTAACTCAGTATCAATGAGTGAAAGCTTAAGCAACTCGGTATCAATGAGCGAAAGTTTAAGCAACTCGGTATCAATGAGTGAAAGCTTAAGCAACTCAGTATCAATGAGCGAAAGTTTAAGTAACTCAGTAAGTATAAGTGAAAGCTTAAGCAACTCAGTAAGTATGAGCGATAGCTTATCTAACTCAGTAAGCATGAGCGAGAGCTTGAGCAATTCAGTAAGTATGAGTGAAAGTTTAAGCAACTCGGTATCAATGAGTGAAAGCTTATCTAACTCAGTGTCAATGAGTGAAAGCTTGAGTAACTCAGTAAGTATGAGTGATAGCTTGAGCAACTCAGTAAGCATGAGCGAGAGCTTGAGTAACTCAGTAAGTATGAGTGAGAGTTTGAGTAACTCCGTATCAATGAGTGACAGCTTGAGCAACTCAGTAAGCATGAGCGACAGCCTAAGTAACTCAGTAAGCATGAGTGAAAGCTTATCTAACTCCGTATCAATGAGTGAAAGCTTGAGTAACTCAGTAAGCATGAGTGATAGCTTGAGCAACTCAGTGTCAATGAGTGAAAGCCTAAGCAACTCAGTAAGCATGAGTGACAGCTTGAGCAATTCAGTAAGCATGAGTGAAAGCTTAAGCAACTCAGTGTCAATGAGTGAAAGCTTAAGTAACTCGGTATCGATGAGCGAAAGTTTAAGTAACTCAGTAAGCATGAGTGAAAGTTTGAGTAACTCAGTAAGCATGAGCGACAGCCTAAGTAACTCAGTAAGCATGAGTGAAAGCTTGAGCAACTCAGTAAGCATGAGTGAAAGCTTAAGCAACTCAGTGTCAATGAGTGAGAGTTTGAGCAACTCAGTAAGCATGAGTGAAAGCCTAAGTAACTCAGTATCAATGAGTGAAAGCTTAAGTAACTCGGTATCGATGAGTGAAAGCTTATCTAACTCAGTAAGCATGAGTGAAAGTTTGAGTAACTCAGTATCGATGAGTGAAAGCCTAAGTAACTCAGTAAGCATGAGTGAAAGCTTATCTAACTCAGTAAGTATGAGCGAGAGCTTAAGCAACTCAGTAAGTATGAGTGAAAGCTTAAGCAACTCAGTAAGTATGAGTGAAAGTTTAAGTAACTCAGTAAGTATGAGTGAAAGTTTAAGTAACTCAGTAAGCATGAGTGATAGCTTGAGCAACTCAGTAAGTATGAGTGAAAGCCTAAGTAACTCAGTAAGTATGAGTGAAAGCTTGAGCAACTCAGTAAGCATGAGCGAGAGCCTAAGCAACTCAGTAAGTATGAGTGAAAGTTTAAGTAACTCAGTAAGCATGAGCGAAAGTTTAAGTAACTCAGTAAGCATGAGTGAGAGTTTGAGTAACTCAGTAAGTATGAGCGAAAGCTTAAGCAACTCAGTAAGTATGAGTGAAAGTTTGAGTAACTCAGTAAGCATGAGCGAAAGTTTAAGTAACTCAGTAAGCATGAGTGAGAGTTTGAGTAACTCAGTAAGTATGAGCGAAAGCTTAAGCAACTCAGTAAGTATGAGTGAAAGTTTGAGTAACTCAGTAAGCATGAGCGAAAGTTTAAGTAACTCAGTAAGTATGAGTGAAAGTTTAAGTAACTCAGTAAGCATGAGCGAAAGCTTAAGCAACTCAGTGTCAATGAGTGACAGCTTGAGTAACTCAGTAAGCATGAGTGAGAGTTTGAGCAACTCAGTAAGCATGAGCGAAAGCTTAAGTAACTCAGTAAGTATGAGTGAAAGCCTAAGCAACTCAGTAAGCATGAGTGAAAGCTTGAGTAACTCAGTATCAATGAGTGACAGTTTAAGTAACTCAGTGTCAATGAGTGAAAGCTTGAGTAACTCAGTAAGCATGAGCGAAAGTTTAAGTAACTCAGTAAGCATGAGCGAAAGTTTAAGTAACTCAGTAAGCATGAGTGAGAGCTTGAGTAACTCAGTAAGCATGAGCGAAAGCTTAAGTAACTCAGTAAGCATGAGCGAAAGTTTGAGTAACTCAGTAAGCATGAGTGAAAGCTTAAGTAACTCAGTAAGTATGAGTGAAAGCTTAAGCAACTCAGTGTCAATGAGTGAGAGCTTGAGCAACTCAGTAAGTATGAGTGAAAGTTTAAGTAACTCAGTAAGCATGAGTGAAAGTTTAAGTAACTCAGTAAGTATGAGCGAGAGCTTAAGCAACTCAGTAAGTATGAGTGAAAGCTTAAGCAACTCAGTAAGCATGAGTGAAAGTTTAAGTAACTCAGTAAGTATGAGTGAAAGTTTAAGTAACTCAGTAAGCATGAGTGAAAGCTTGAGCAACTCAGTAAGTATGAGTGAAAGCCTAAGTAACTCAGTGTCAATGAGCGAAAGCTTGAGTAACTCAGTAAGCATGAGCGAAAGCTTAAGCAACTCAGTAAGCATGAGTGAAAGTTTAAGTAACTCAGTGTCAATGAGTGAAAGCTTGAGTAACTCAGTATCAATGAGTGAAAGCCTAAGTAACTCAGTATCGATGAGTGAAAGCCTAAGTAACTCAGTAAGTATGAGTGAGAGTTTGAGCAACTCAGTAAGTATGAGTGAAAGCCTAAGTAACTCAGTAAGCATGAGTGAAAGTTTGAGTAACTCAGTATCAATGAGCGACAGCTTAAGTAACTCAGTAAGCATGAGCGAAAGCCTAAGCAACTCAGTAAGTATGAGTGAAAGCCTAAGTAACTCAGTAAGCATGAGCGAAAGCTTAAGTAACTCAGTAAGTATGAGTGAAAGCTTGAGCAACTCAGTAAGTATGAGTGAAAGCCTAAGTAACTCAGTAAGCATGAGCGACAGCCTAAGTAACTCAGTAAGCATGAGCGACAGCCTAAGTAACTCAGTAAGCATGAGCGACAGCCTAAGTAACTCAGTAAGTATGAGTGAGAGCTTGAGCAACTCAGTAAGCATGAGTGAAAGCTTAAGTAACTCAGTAAGTATGAGTGAAAGTTTGAGTAACTCAGTAAGTATGAGTGAGAGCTTGAGCAACTCAGTATCAATGAGCGAAAGCCTAAGCAACTCAGTGTCAATGAGTGAGAGTTTGAGCAACTCAGTAAGCATGAGTGAGAGCTTGAGCAACTCAGTATCAATGAGTGAAAGCTTGAGTAACTCAGTAAGTATGAGTGAAAGCTTAAGCAACTCAGTGTCAATGAGTGAAAGTTTGAGTAACTCAGTATCGATGAGTGAAAGCCTAAGTAACTCAGTAAGCATGAGCGAGAGTTTGAGTAACTCAGTATCAATGAGTGAGAGCTTGAGCAACTCAGTAAGCATGAGCGAAAGCCTAAGCAACTCAGTGTCAATGAGTGAAAGTTTGAGTAACTCAGTAAGCATGAGCGAAAGCTTAAGTAACTCAGTAAGCATGAGCGAGAGCTTGAGTAACTCAGTAAGCATGAGTGAAAGCCTAAGCAACTCAGTGTCAATGAGTGAAAACTTGAGTAACTCGGTATCAATGAGTGAAAGTTTAAGTAACTCAGTAAGTATGAGCGAAAGCTTAAGCAACTCAGTAAGCATGAGCGAGAGTTTGAGCAACTCAGTAAGCATGAGTGAGAGCTTGAGCAACTCAGTAAGTATGAGTGAAAGTTTAAGTAACTCAGTATCAATGAGTGAAAGCTTATCTAACTCAGTAAGCATGAGTGAAAGTTTGAGTAACTCAGTAAGCATGAGTGAAAGCCTAAGTAACTCAGTAAGCATGAGTGAAAGCTTATCTAACTCAGTAAGCATGAGCGAGAGCTTAAGCAACTCAGTAAGTATGAGTGAAAGCTTTAGTAATTCAGTAAGCATGAGCGAAAGCTTATCTAACTCCGTATCAATGAGTGAAAGCTTGAGTAACTCAGTAAGCATGAGCGAGAGCTTAAGCAACTCAGTAAGCATGAGTGAAAGCCTAAGTAACTCAGTAAGTATGAGTGAAAGCTTAAGTAACTCAGTATCAATGAGTGAAAGTTTGAGTAACTCAGTATCAATGAGTGACAGCTTGAGCAACTCAGTAAGCATGAGCGAGAGCCTAAGCAACTCAGTAAGTATGAGTGAAAGTTTAAGTAACTCAGTAAGCATGAGTGATAGCTTGAGTAACTCAGTAAGCATGAGTGATAGCTTGAGCAACTCAGTAAGTATGAGTGAAAGCCTAAGTAACTCAGTAAGTATGAGCGAAAGCTTATCTAACTCAGTAAGCATGAGTGAAAGCTTGAGTAACTCAGTATCAATGAGTGAAAGCTTAAGTAACTCAGTAAGCATGAGTGAAAGCCTAAGTAACTCAGTAAGCATGAGCGAGAGCTTAAGCAACTCAGTAAGTATGAGTGAAAGCTTTAGTAATTCAGTAAGCATGAGCGAAAGCTTATCTAACTCCGTATCAATGAGTGAAAGCTTGAGTAACTCAGTAAGCATGAGCGAGAGCTTAAGCAACTCAGTAAGCATGAGTGAAAGTTTAAGTAACTCAGTAAGTATGAGCGAGAGCTTAAGCAACTCAGTAAGCATGAGTGATAGCTTGAGCAACTCAGTAAGTATGAGTGAAAGCCTAAGTAACTCAGTAAGTATGAGCGAAAGCTTATCTAACTCCGTATCAATGAGTGAAAGCCTAAGTAACTCAGTAAGTATGAGCGAAAGCTTAAGCAACTCAGTAAGCATGAGCGAAAGTTTAAGTAACTCAGTATCAATGAGTGAGAGCTTGAGTAACTCAGTAAGCATGAGCGAAAGCCTAAGCAACTCAGTAAGTATGAGTGAAAGCTTGAGCAACTCAGTAAGTATGAGTGAAAGCCTAAGTAACTCAGTAAGCATGAGCGACAGCCTAAGTAACTCAGTAAGCATGAGCGACAGCCTAAGTAACTCAGTAAGTATGAGTGATAGCTTGAGCAACTCAGTAAGCATGAGCGAGAGCTTGAGTAACTCAGTAAGTATGAGTGAGAGTTTGAGTAACTCCGTATCAATGAGTGACAGCTTGAGCAACTCAGTAAGCATGAGCGACAGCCTAAGTAACTCAGTAAGCATGAGTGAAAGCTTATCTAACTCCGTATCAATGAGTGAAAGCTTGAGTAACTCAGTAAGCATGAGTGATAGCTTGAGCAACTCAGTGTCAATGAGTGAAAGCCTAAGCAACTCAGTAAGCATGAGTGACAGCTTGAGCAATTCAGTAAGCATGAGTGAAAGCTTAAGCAACTCAGTGTCAATGAGTGAAAGCTTAAGTAACTCGGTATCGATGAGCGAAAGTTTAAGTAACTCAGTAAGCATGAGTGAAAGTTTGAGTAACTCAGTAAGCATGAGCGACAGCCTAAGTAACTCAGTAAGCATGAGTGAAAGCTTGAGCAACTCAGTAAGCATGGGTGAAAGCTTAAGCAACTCAGTGTCAATGAGTGAGAGTTTGAGCAACTCAGTAAGCATGAGTGAAAGCCTAAGTAACTCAGTATCAATGAGTGAAAGCTTAAGTAACTCGGTATCGATGAGTGAAAGCTTATCTAACTCAGTAAGCATGAGTGAAAGTTTGAGTAACTCAGTATCGATGAGTGAAAGCCTAAGTAACTCAGTAAGCATGAGTGAAAGCTTATCTAACTCAGTAAGTATGAGCGAGAGCTTAAGCAACTCAGTAAGTATGAGTGAAAGCTTAAGCAACTCAGTAAGTATGAGTGAAAGTTTAAGTAACTCAGTAAGTATGAGTGAAAGTTTAAGTAACTCAGTAAGCATGAGTGATAGCTTGAGCAACTCAGTAAGTATGAGTGAAAGCCTAAGTAACTCAGTAAGTATGAGTGAAAGCTTGAGCAACTCAGTAAGCATGAGCGAGAGCCTAAGCAACTCAGTAAGTATGAGTGAAAGTTTAAGTAACTCAGTAAGCATGAGCGAAAGTTTAAGTAACTCAGTAAGCATGAGTGAGAGTTTGAGTAACTCAGTAAGTATGAGCGAAAGCTTAAGCAACTCAGTAAGTATGAGTGAAAGTTTGAGTAACTCAGTAAGCATGAGCGAAAGTTTAAGTAACTCAGTAAGCATGAGTGAGAGTTTGAGTAACTCAGTAAGTATGAGCGAAAGCTTAAGCAACTCAGTAAGTATGAGTGAAAGTTTGAGTAACTCAGTAAGCATGAGCGAAAGTTTAAGTAACTCAGTAAGTATGAGTGAAAGTTTAAGTAACTCAGTAAGCATGAGCGAAAGCTTAAGCAACTCAGTGTCAATGAGTGACAGCTTGAGTAACTCAGTAAGCATGAGTGAGAGTTTGAGCAACTCAGTAAGTATGAGTGAGAGCTTAAGCAACTCAGTGTCAATGAGTGAAAGTTTAAGTAACTCAGTAAGCATGAGCGAAAGTTTAAGTAACTCAGTAAGCATGAGTGAAAGCCTAAGCAACTCAGTAAGCATGAGTGAGAGCTTAAGCAACTCAGTAAGCATGAGCGAAAGTTTAAGTAACTCAGTGTCAATGAGTGAAAGTTTAAGTAACTCAGTAAGCATGAGTGAGAGCTTAAGTAACTCAGTATCAATGAGTGAAAGTTTGAGTAACTCAGTAAGCATGAGCGAAAGTTTAAGCAACTCAGTAAGTATGAGTGAGAGCTTGAGTAACTCAGTGTCAATGAGTGAAAGTTTAAGTAACTCAGTAAGCATGAGTGAGAGCTTGAGTAACTCAGTAAGCATGAGTGAGAGCTTGAGCAACTCAGTAAGCATGAGCGACAGCCTAAGTAACTCAGTAAGCATGAGTGAAAGCTTAAGTAACTCAGTAAGTATGAGTGAAAGCTTGAGCAACTCAGTAAGCATGAGCGAAAGCTTATCTAACTCAGTATCAATGAGTGAAAGCTTGAGTAACTCAGTAAGTATGAGTGAAAGCTTGAGCAACTCAGTAAGCATGAGCGACAGCCTAAGTAACTCAGTAAGTATGAGCGAAAGCTTGAGCAACTCAGTAAGTATGAGTGATAGCTTAAGCAACTCAGTGTCAATGAGTGAAAGCCTAAGCAACTCAGTAAGCATGAGTGACAGCTTGAGCAATTCAGTAAGCATGAGTGAAAGCTTAAGCAACTCAGTAAGCATGAGTGAAAGCTTAAGTAACTCAGTAAGTATGAGTGAAAGTTTGAGTAACTCAGTATCAATGAGTGACAGCTTGAGCAACTCAGTAAGTATGAGTGACAGCTTGAGTAACTCAGTGTCAATGAGTGAAAGTCTAAGCAACTCAGTAAGTATGAGTGACAGCTTGAGTAACTCAGTGTCAATGAGTGAAAGTCTAAGCAACTCAGTAAGCATGAGCGAAAGTTTAAGTAACTCAGTATCAATGAGTGAGAGCTTGAGTAACTCCGTAAGCATGAGTGAGAGCTTGAGTAACTCAGTAAGCATGAGCGAGAGCTTGAGTAACTCAGTAAGTATGAGTGAAAGCTTAAGTAACTCCGTAAGCATGAGTGATAGTTTGAGCAACTCAGTAAGCATGAGCGACAGCCTAAGTAACTCAGTAAGTATGAGTGAGAGCTTGAGCAACTCAGTAAGCATGAGTGAAAGTTTAAGTAACTCGGTATCGATGAGTGAAAGCTTGAGTAACTCAGTAAGTATGAGTGAAAGCTTAAGTAACTCAGTATCAATGAGTGAAAGATTGAGTAACTCAGTAAGCATGAGCGAGAGCTTAAGCAACTCAGTATCAATGAGTGAAAGTTTAAGTAACTCAGTATCAATGAGTGAAAGATTGAGTAACTCAGTAAGCATGAGCGAAAGTTTAAGTAACTCAGTAAGCATGAGTGATAGCTTGAGCAACTCAGTAAGTATGAGTGAAAGCCTAAGTAACTCAGTAAGTATGAGTGAAAGCTTAAGTAACTCAGTATCAATGAGTGAAAGTTTGAGTAACTCAGTATCAATGAGTGACAGCTTGAGCAACTCAGTAAGCATGAGTGAAAGCCTAAGCAACTCAGTGTCAATGAGTGAAAACTTGAGTAACTCGGTATCAATGAGTGAAAGTTTAAGTAACTCAGTAAGTATGAGCGAAAGCTTAAGCAACTCAGTAAGCATGAGCGAGAGTTTGAGCAACTCAGTAAGCATGAGTGAGAGCTTGAGCAACTCAGTAAGTATGAGTGAAAGTTTAAGTAACTCAGTATCAATGAGTGAAAGCTTATCTAACTCAGTAAGCATGAGTGAAAGTTTGAGTAACTCAGTAAGCATGAGTGAAAGTTTGAGTAACTCAGTATCAATGAGTGACAGCTTGAGCAACTCAGTAAGCATGAGCGAGAGCTTAAGCAACTCAGTAAGTATGAGTGAAAGCTTTAGTAATTCAGTAAGCATGAGCGAAAGCTTATCTAACTCCGTATCAATGAGTGAAAGCTTGAGTAACTCAGTAAGCATGAGCGAGAGCTTAAGCAACTCAGTAAGCATGAGTGAAAGCCTAAGTAACTCAGTAAGTATGAGTGAAAGCTTAAGTAACTCAGTATCAATGAGTGAAAGTTTGAGTAACTCAGTATCAATGAGTGACAGCTTGAGCAACTCAGTAAGCATGAGCGAGAGCCTAAGCAACTCAGTAAGTATGAGTGAAAGTTTAAGTAACTCAGTAAGCATGAGTGATAGCTTGAGTAACTCAGTAAGCATGAGTGATAGCTTGAGCAACTCAGTAAGTATGAGTGAAAGCCTAAGTAACTCAGTAAGTATGAGCGAAAGCTTATCTAACTCAGTAAGCATGAGTGAAAGCTTGAGTAACTCAGTATCAATGAGTGAAAGCTTAAGTAACTCAGTAAGCATGAGTGAAAGCCTAAGTAACTCAGTAAGCATGAGCGAGAGCTTAAGCAACTCAGTAAGTATGAGTGAAAGCTTTAGTAATTCAGTAAGCATGAGCGAAAGCTTATCTAACTCCGTATCAATGAGTGAAAGCTTGAGTAACTCAGTAAGCATGAGCGAGAGCTTAAGCAACTCAGTAAGCATGAGTGAAAGTTTAAGTAACTCAGTAAGTATGAGCGAGAGCTTAAGCAACTCAGTAAGCATGAGTGATAGCTTGAGCAACTCAGTAAGTATGAGTGAAAGCCTAAGTAACTCAGTAAGCATGAGCGACAGCCTAAGTAACTCAGTAAGCATGAGCGACAGCCTAAGTAACTCAGTAAGTATGAGCGAAAGCTTAAGCAACTCAGTAAGCATGAGCGAAAGTTTAAGTAACTCAGTATCAATGAGTGAGAGCTTGAGTAACTCAGTAAGCATGAGCGAAAGCCTAAGCAACTCAGTAAGTATGAGTGAAAGCTTGAGCAACTCAGTAAGTATGAGTGATAGCTTGAGCAACTCAGTAAGCATGAGCGAGAGCTTGAGTAACTCAGTAAGTATGAGTGAGAGTTTGAGTAACTCCGTATCAATGAGTGACAGCTTGAGCAACTCAGTAAGCATGAGCGACAGCCTAAGTAACTCAGTAAGCATGAGTGAAAGCTTATCTAACTCCGTATCAATGAGTGAAAGCTTGAGTAACTCAGTAAGCATGAGTGATAGCTTGAGCAACTCAGTGTCAATGAGTGAAAGCCTAAGCAACTCAGTAAGCATGAGTGACAGCTTGAGCAATTCAGTAAGCATGAGTGAAAGCTTAAGCAACTCAGTGTCAATGAGTGAAAGCTTAAGTAACTCGGTATCGATGAGCGAAAGTTTAAGTAACTCAGTAAGCATGAGTGAAAGTTTGAGTAACTCAGTAAGCATGAGCGACAGCCTAAGTAACTCAGTAAGCATGAGTGAAAGCTTGAGCAACTCAGTAAGCATGAGTGAAAGCTTAAGCAACTCAGTGTCAATGAGTGAGAGTTTGAGCAACTCAGTAAGCATGAGTGAAAGCCTAAGTAACTCAGTATCAATGAGTGAAAGCTTAAGTAACTCGGTATCGATGAGTGAAAGCTTATCTAACTCAGTAAGCATGAGTGAAAGTTTGAGTAACTCAGTATCGATGAGTGAAAGCCTAAGTAACTCAGTAAGCATGAGTGAAAGCTTATCTAACTCAGTAAGTATGAGCGAGAGCTTAAACAACTCAGTAAGTATGAGTGAAAGCTTAAGCAACTCAGTAAGTATGAGTGAAAGTTTAAGTAACTCAGTAAGTATGAGTGAAAGTTTAAGTAACTCAGTAAGCATGAGTGATAGCTTGAGCAACTCAGTAAGTATGAGTGAAAGCCTAAGTAACTCAGTAAGTATGAGTGAAAGCTTGAGCAACTCAGTAAGCATGAGCGAGAGCCTAAGCAACTCAGTAAGTATGAGTGAAAGTTTAAGTAACTCAGTAAGCATGAGCGAAAGTTTAAGTAACTCAGTAAGCATGAGTGAGAGTTTGAGTAACTCAGTAAGTATGAGCGAAAGCTTAAGCAACTCAGTAAGTATGAGTGAAAGTTTGAGTAACTCAGTAAGCATGAGCGAAAGTTTAAGTAACTCAGTAAGCATGAGTGAGAGTTTGAGTAACTCAGTAAGTATGAGCGAAAGCTTAAGCAACTCAGTAAGTATGAGTGAAAGTTTGAGTAACTCAGTAAGCATGAGCGAAAGTTTAAGTAACTCAGTAAGTATGAGTGAAAGTTTAAGTAACTCAGTAAGCATGAGCGAAAGCTTAAGCAACTCAGTGTCAATGAGTGACAGCTTGAGTAACTCAGTAAGCATGAGTGAGAGTTTGAGCAACTCAGTAAGTATGAGTGAGAGCTTAAGCAACTCAGTGTCAATGAGTGAAAGTTTAAGTAACTCAGTAAGCATGAGCGAAAGTTTAAGTAACTCAGTAAGCATGAGTGAAAGCCTAAGCAACTCAGTAAGCATGAGTGAGAGCTTAAGCAACTCAGTAAGCATGAGCGAAAGTTTAAGTAACTCAGTGTCAATGAGTGAAAGTTTAAGTAACTCAGTAAGCATGAGTGAGAGCTTAAGTAACTCAGTATCAATGAGTGAAAGTTTGAGTAACTCAGTAAGCATGAGCGAAAGTTTAAGCAACTCAGTAAGTATGAGTGAGAGCTTGAGTAACTCAGTGTCAATGAGTGAAAGTTTAAGTAACTCAGTAAGCATGAGTGAGAGCTTGAGTAACTCAGTAAGCATGAGTGAGAGCTTGAGCAACTCAGTAAGCATGAGCGACAGCCTAAGTAACTCAGTAAGCATGAGTGAAAGCTTAAGTAACTCAGTAAGTATGAGTGAAAGCTTGAGCAACTCAGTAAGCATGAGCGAAAGCTTATCTAACTCAGTATCAATGAGTGAAAGCTTGAGTAACTCAGTAAGTATGAGTGAAAGCTTGAGCAACTCAGTAAGCATGAGCGACAGCCTAAGTAACTCAGTAAGTATGAGCGAAAGCTTGAGCAACTCAGTAAGTATGAGTGATAGCTTAAGCAACTCAGTGTCAATGAGTGAAAGCCTAAGCAACTCAGTAAGCATGAGTGACAGCTTGAGCAATTCAGTAAGCATGAGTGAAAGCTTAAGCAACTCAGTAAGCATGAGTGAAAGCTTAAGTAACTCAGTAAGTATGAGTGAAAGTTTGAGTAACTCAGTATCAATGAGTGACAGCTTGAGCAACTCAGTAAGTATGAGTGACAGCTTGAGTAACTCAGTGTCAATGAGTGAAAGTCTAAGCAACTCAGTAAGTATGAGTGACAGCTTGAGTAACTCAGTGTCAATGAGTGAAAGTCTAAGCAACTCAGTAAGCATGAGCGAAAGTTTAAGTAACTCAGTATCAATGAGTGAGAGCTTGAGTAACTCCGTAAGCATGAGTGAGAGCTTGAGTAACTCAGTAAGCATGAGCGAGAGCTTGAGTAACTCAGTAAGTATGAGTGAAAGCTTAAGTAACTCCGTAAGCATGAGTGATAGTTTGAGCAACTCAGTAAGCATGAGCGACAGCTTAAGTAACTCGGTATCAATGAGTGAGAGCTTAAGTAACTCAGTGTCAATGAGTGAAAGCCTAAGCAACTCAGTAAGTATGAGTGAAAGCTTGAGTAACTCAGTAAGTATGAGTGAAAGCTTAAGTAACTCAGTATCAATGAGTGAAAGTTTAAGTAACTCAGTAAGCATGAGCGACAGCCTAAGTAACTCAGTAAGTATGAGTGAGAGCTTGAGCAACTCAGTAAGCATGAGTGAAAGTTTAAGTAACTCGGTATCGATGAGTGAAAGATTGAGTAACTCAGTAAGCATGAGCGAGAGCTTAAGCAACTCAGTATCAATGAGTGAAAGTTTAAGTAACTCAGTATCAATGAGTGAAAGATTGAGTAACTCAGTAAGCATGAGCGAAAGTTTAAGTAACTCAGTAAGCATGAGTGATAGCTTGAGCAACTCAGTAAGTATGAGTGAAAGCCTAAGTAACTCAGTAAGTATGAGTGAAAGCTTAAGTAACTCAGTATCAATGAGTGAAAGTTTGAGTAACTCAGTATCAATGAGTGACAGCTTGAGCAACTCAGTAAGCATGAGTGAAAGCCTAAGCAACTCAGTGTCAATGAGTGAAAACTTGAGTAACTCGGTATCAATGAGTGAAAGTTTAAGTAACTCAGTAAGTATGAGCGAAAGCTTAAGCAACTCAGTAAGCATGAGCGAGAGTTTGAGCAACTCAGTAAGCATGAGTGAGAGCTTGAGCAACTCAGTAAGTATGAGTGAAAGTTTAAGTAACTCAGTATCAATGAGTGAAAGCTTATCTAACTCAGTAAGTATGAGTGACAGCTTAAGTAACTCAGTATCAATGAGTGAAAGTTTGAGTAACTCAGTATCAATGAGTGACAGCTTGAGCAACTCAGTAAGCATGAGCGAAAGCTTAAGCAACTCAGTGTCAATGAGCGAAAGCTTGAGTAACTCAGTATCAATGAGTGATAGTTTGAGCAACTCAGTGTCAATGAGTGAGAGCTTAAGCAACTCAGTAAGCATGAGTGAAAGCTTGAGTAACTCAGTGTCAATGAGTGATAGCCTAAGCAACTCAGTAAGCATGAGTGAAAGTTTAAGTAACTCAGTATCAATGAGTGAGAGCTTGAGTAACTCAGTAAGCATGAGCGAAAGCTTCTCTAACTCAGTAAGTATGAGCGACAGCCTAAGCAACTCAGTAAGCATGAGCGAAAGCTTATCTAACTCAGTAAGTATGAGCGACAGCCTAAGCAACTCAGTAAGTATGAGTGAAAGCTTTAGTAACTCCGTATCAATGAGTGACAGCTTAAGTAACTCAGTATCGATGAGTGAAAGCTTAAGCAACTCAGTGTCAATGAGTGATAGTTTGAGCAACTCAGTAAGCATGAGTGAAAGCCTAAGTAACTCAGTAAGTATGAGCGACAGCTTGAGTAACTCAGTATCGATGAGTGAGAGTTTGAGCAACTCAGTAAGCATGAGCGACAGCTTATCTAACTCAGTAAGTATGAGCGAAAGCTTAAGCAACTCAGTGTCAATGAGTGATAGTTTGAGCAACTCAGTAAGTATGAGTGAGAGCTTGAGCAACTCAGTATCAATGAGTGAAAGCTTGAGTAACTCAGTAAGTATGAGTGAAAGCTTTAGTAATTCAGTAAGCATGAGCGAAAGCTTAAGCAACTCATCATCGATGAGTGAGAGTCAATCTAGCTCAACAAGTACGATAACTTCAACAAATAGTACTAACAATAATGGTTCTAAAGTAACGCCAAACAATAGTGGTGCTAAATCTACAATTTCTACTAATACACTTAAGTCTCAACATGAAAATGCTGAATCTGTAGATAAGACGGTTAAGAGACATCACCGTAGAGGTAAATTGCCTCAAACAGGAGCAGAGTCAAGTTCTAACTTATTAGGATTAATGATTACTGCTTTAGGTGGATTGCTTGGCTTCAGACGTAAGAAACGTAAAGATGAAGATAAAGATTAATAAATCTTAAAGATAATAAATAAAGCCTCGACTTCCTTTTTTGGAAACTCGAGGCTTTGTTGTTATTAATATGAAAAGAAACGTAAATACTAAGCTATAATAGATTTAAATATGTTGTAACCAATGTAGCAAGAAAGCAATGAGAGGACAGCGCATGGAAAAAATCTCAGTAATTATCCCGGTATATAATGATGAAGAATATTTAGCTCAATGTTTGGACAGTGTCTTAAGACAGACTTATTCTAATCTTGAAATTATTTTAGTAGACGATGGATCTACAGATAGTACACCCGAATTATGTGAAAAATATCGAGAAAAATATGTCAATATAAGAATTTTGCACAAGAAAAATGGTGGAGTAGGCTCAAGCCGTAATGCTGGTCTTGAAATGGCAACTGGTGAATATGTTTTATTTGTAGATCATGATGATCTGCTGAGTGAAACTCATATTGAAGAACTTTATAAGCTGTTGAAAAAGAATGATGCAGATATTGCTGTAGGAAATTTTAATCATTTCATTGAAGAAAAAAGAGCATATGGGATTTGGCTTAAAGAAGATGATTACTTTGAAAAGACCTACACTCCAGAAGAATGGTTTACTGTAGAATACGAGACGGTACCTTATAATATGTCGATCATTTTTGCTGTGCCATGGGCAAAATTATATAAAAAATCTCTTTTTGAAAATATAGTTTATCCTATTAATGCTCGTGTAGAAGATGATCTAACTACATGGAAAATATACCTATTAGCAGATAAAATTGCGTATATGAATAAGGCTATTTATACGCACCGAATTTTTGAAAATAGTGTGTCTGCACAGGCTAATAAGACTGCAGTTTTTCCTTTAGAAGCTGTAGAAGAGAGAATAGGCTTGCTAAGCCAGCTTGGTTTTGACATTACTAGGGAAATAGGTGCATATCGCTATCGGTTACAGATTTGTATCGATACAGCGTTAAAGGATGGAGATTACTTGAAATATCGTAATGCCAAGCAAAAGATGGCGATCTTGAAGAAGTACAAGAAAATATAATTGAATAAAAATAAAACTCTCTGAGATAGATAAAATTCTCAGGGAGTTTTTAGTTAATTATTGTATTGAGCTTTTACCACAGCGTCAACTAATGCTTTTTTAGTAAAGTAACCATTACGAATTAAACTACCAAAATTATTAACACTATCAATCATTTGTCTATAATCTTCATCACTAGTTTGAAGAACTTTGGCTTGAGCTTCGTCTAAACTGTCAGCAATAATGCCTAGATGTTTGTTTTTTATAGTTTCGGCTTCTGGAGTAGTGCTATTTACGATAATTGGCAAACCTGCTGCTAAGTAGGTGCTAAGTTTATAAGAAGCATTTACTTTCATATATTCAGACCAATATGGCTCTTCAGACCAAACTAAGCCGAATCCACCAGTTTGTCGTAGTTCTTCTAATAAAACAGGATCATGTTTCCAGCCAGTAAGTTCAACATTGTGTTCAGAATCATTATTTGCAGGGTCTGAATAAACTTTTAATTTAATATTTTGACAGTTCCAAGTTTTAACAAAATCAAATTTGTCCGCATTGCCAGCGAAATTAATTACTTTATTATTTTCAGGGGTAATGAAGTAGTTAACGGTTGCTGGATGATCCCAAAAATGTTGAACCACATATGGCTTTTCTTTTAAGCCGTTTTCTCTTAAAAGATCATACATTTTTTTCGATGGGACAATTAAAACGTCAGCCTTGTTATAGTAATCGATATATTGAGGCATGAGATAGCGATTAACTTCAAACATTAGGGGAATTACATCATGAATAAAGATAATTTTTTTAATATTAGGATAAAGATTGATATGGTCAATCAGTGCTTGATCCCATTCAATCGCGATCCAACTAGGAGATTGAAAGATAATGGTGTCGCCTCCGTTAAGAGAAGCAATAATTCCATCAAAGCGGGTGCTTCTTGCTTGCAGTGGCTCTTCTTTCCAATGATAAACATAAATTCCAAATTCATTCATGCCTAATTGTTTTGCAAAATCTACGACCATATTTTGGGCATTCTGAGCTACGCTATTCATAGCCATTCCATTTATATTTGTAATATGAACCGTCATTATATGTCTCCTTAGAACTTCTTCTTTCCTTAGTTATAAGTATAAGAAAGAAAAAAATTTTTTACAATACACTCCTTATGTAATTAATGAGATAGTGTTAAAAAAACAGACTTAAAGGCCAGATAAAACATTATCTATAGTTTTCATCTATAAATAAAGATAGATATCGAATATTTCGCATATAATTAAAATCAAAGTATAGTTAATTATGAATTTGAAAGTTTCTTTAAGGAGAACTTGAAATAACTTTTAAGAATATGATTGAAATAAAAGCTTAGTTTGGACTAGGGTTTTTGTATTTAATTTTGATAAAGCAGTCTAACTTTCATCCCTGCATTAAATACTCCAATGACTGCACTACATGAGACAATTCCGAATAAATAAGGATTGCTTAGAAAAATAGCATAACCAAGCAAGTGAGAGAAAATAATAGGATGTTTTTTAGTATATTTAACAGTAAAACTTGGTAAAACACAGCTAATAATGATTCCTAAAAATGCGACTAATCGACCTAAACTTGTGTTAAAAAGACCACCTACTAATAAGGTAAGAGTTCTAAATATTAAAATGCTGCAAAAAAACTTAGCAATATTTTTATCATTTGAATTAGATGATTTAAAGAAAACAATTAGATATTGCAGAAAGAGTGTAAAAGAAAGCAGACTAGCAGCAAGGAAAAAGGTAGTTAAATCTTTTGAACTAGTATTGGTAAAGGAATTGGACATATATAGCAAAATCATCATATCAATGAAATAAAAAGTAATATCTGTCCAACTAGATGAGCCATACCGGTTAGTAAAAACTGACTAGAATATCCAAGAATTAATGAAGACAATAACGATAACTGCAAAAATTAAAAATGAGATAGGTAAAATGGTGCCGTGATGTAAATGATGAATCAAACTCGTTGCTTGCGAGATCATATAAGTAAACACAAGATTATAAAACAACTCAATCATTGAGACACGTTTTGTTAATATATTAGGTATTGTATGAAATCCTTTCTTACTGAGTAACTGCTACTATTATAAAGTAAGAGAGAAAAATATAGTGGAAGAAATTAATTTTATATTCTTAGATACTAAAACTAGACAAAATAAAAAATCATTCAGAAAGCAATAAAAGCAATCTGAATGATTTTTATTTCTAATAATTATTAGCTAAAGCACCCATTGGATCCCAAGGAAGTAATTGAATTGGATCTTTACTGCCGTCCTCAAATGTTTTCTTCAAGTCATCGCTAAGATACTTCTTATTGATAACTGCTTGGTAAACAAATTTATCGAACCAGCTGTCACTCATTACAAAGTAACCCTTAAATCCAGGCTTTTCACCCCAAGAATTTTCAATCTTCCACTTAGTTGGCTTGCCATCTACTAAATCAACACCTGTAATAACCATTGCATGGTCCATCATACTTTCGCCTGAGTCAAGCATGTCAGCTTTAGACATTTCAAAGTCAACATCAAATAAGTCATCACGTTTGTATAGTTCAGTATCAAGTAAACCAGCTTGACGTTCAGAGTCTTTAACAACGTTTGATCCAAACCAAACAACTTCATCATTTTTAAGTTGAGTGATAATCAAATCTTTCATTTCGTCAATTGGTAAGTTCAAGTGACGTACTTGACGTCCACCTTCAACATTTCCTAAGTATTCAACCGAAAATACCTTGTGGAAAGGTTTGTCTTTAGTTGGTGCATTAATTGTGGAAATGTACTCGTTTAAATCCCAGCCAACGTACTTTTTAAAGAAGTCTTGTGGACTTAGGGCAGCATCTCTATGGTAGTTACCATCGTCATCTTTGTATTCAAAATCAAAAGTTTTAGGTGGAACACCGAGAGAAATAGCTAAAATACGGTAAACTTCCTTAAGCATTTCGTTTTTGCGTGCTTGAACTTTTTCTTCACTCTTTCCATCTTGAACCATCTTGCGTAATTCAAGTCCATCTTTTCTAAGAAGCGTATTTAGAGTGTCATTTAAAGCACTTGAATTAGTTGCATTAGCTGTTTCTGGGTAAACTTTCTTTGGAACAATACCATATTTTTCAATGATTCCGCAAAGCATATCCCATTGACCACCGTCTTGTTGTGGAGTTGCAAATAGGAAAGCAACTTTACGATCGCCTAAATCTTTGTCAGCAGTAGCAATTACATTTTCAAAGAACCAGTTTGATTTTTCAAATTTGTCCCAGAAGTTAGTGTGATTTTGAGATAATTCAAAGTCCTTAATTTTGAAGTTCTCTTGAATTGAATGACGCATAGTGTTTAAGGCACTAAACATCCAGCAGCGACCAGATTGTTTTTGGTTAGCAACTTTACCAGTATCAATTTCAATTGAAAAAGTTGGGTCTAAGTCAATCTTAGTTTGTAGATTTTGACTAGCTTTAAAAATACCATTTTCTTGAGCTGCACGAGCCGCAATTTTGTTAGCTTTACTTGAGTTAAAGTCATTTTTGAAATTATTAATAAGATCGTTTGTGATTTTTTTACTCATAAGATCCTCCTTAATTAAAAAAAGCTTAATTCTATTTTAGCTTAAATTAAAGATAGTCGTCTAGTACTTGAAAAAAGAATATCTGACCTAAAAAAATAGGTGCTTTTTTTCGTATATATAATTAGGGACATCTTACAATAATTAACGTAAAATATAGGTCTAGGAAAAAGAGGGGAAAAATAATGAAAAAACGTGGTTTTGAAATAGTATCTAAGTATCGTAATGCTGGTCTTAGCTTGCCTCAACGTCAAACGATTGCTAGTGCAGGTTATGACTTTGAGTGTGCCCAAGACATAGTTTTGCCATCTATTTGGTGTATGAACTTCGTAAGAATTTTTAGATTAATTAGAAATAGTCATGAATTAAATGAGCGAGATTTAGAATTAGCAGAAAAAGTATTGAAACCTTTTTTGGTGCCTACTGGTATTAAAGCTTACATGCCAGAAGATGAAGTCTTAATTTTAGCTAATCGTTCATCTAATACTTATAAACGTAATGTCACCTTGCCTAATGGAATTGGTGTAATTGACAGTGATTATTACAATAATGAAAAAAATGAGGGGGAAATTTATTTCCAATTGGTTAATTATGGAGTTCGTCCCTTAAAGATCAAAAAGGGTGAACGAATTGGTCAAGGAATTTTTATGCCCTACTTAAAAGCTGATAATGATGAACCAGTTCAAAGACAACGTCTTGGTGGTTTTGGTTCTTCTGGAACAAGGAATAAAGAATAATGGCAAAAGTAAAAACACGTTATAAATGTCGTAATTGTGGTTATATTTCAGCTTCTTATTTAGGTAGATGTCCAAATTGTGGTGCCTGGAATCAATTTGAAGAAGAAACACAAGAAATTAGAAAAGTTTCAACTAAGGCTACCGCTAGCCGTTTAATAACAAAAATTGGAAATAATGATCCAGTAAAATTAAATGAAGTAAGGGCTGAAAAGGAGAAAAGAATTGTAACTCCTTTTGAAGAATTAAATCGTGTTTTAGGAGGGGGAATTGTCTCAGGATCCTTGGTTTTGATCGGTGGAGATCCTGGAATTGGGAAATCTACCTTAATGCTTCAAATTACCGGAGCTTTGGCCAAAGAACACAGTGTTTTATATGTTTCAGGTGAAGAGTCGTCTAGTCAAATAAAGATACGAGCAGACCGGTTAGGGGTAAGCAATAGTGGGATCTTGCTTTATCCTGAAACAAATATGCAGAATATACGTGAGCAAATCGATGAAATTAAACCAGACTTTTTAGTAATTGATTCTATTCAAACAATGAATGAACCATCCCTTGATTCAATGGTGGGTTCAGCTTCTCAAGTTCGTGAAGTAACTAGTGAATTAATGAAGATTGCTAAAAATGATCAAATTACTACCTTTGTTATTGGACACGTGACTAAAGAAGGAGCAATCGCTGGTCCAAAGATTATGGAGCATATGGTTGATACTGTTCTTTATTTTGAAGGCGACGGACACCATTCTTACCGAATTTTAAGATCAGTTAAAAATCGTTTCGGAGCAGCTAACGAGATTGGTATGTTTGAAATGAAAAATGAAGGGTTAACTGAGATAAATAATCCTTCTGCAATCTTTTTAGATGAAAGATTACCTAATTCAACTGGTTCAGCAGTTGTAGTTTCTCTTGAAGGAACTAGACCACTCCTTGCAGATATTCAGGCTTTAGTGACCCCTACAGCTTTTGGTTATGCAAAAAGAACAACTTCGGGTTTAGATTTCAATCGTGTAGCTCTTTTATTAGCAGTTTTAGAAAAGCGTGGCAATTTAATGCTTCAAAATCAAGATGCGTTTTTAACTGCAACTGGTGGGATAAAATTAAATGAGCCAGCAATTGATTTAGCAATTTGTATGGCGGTGGCATCCAGTTATAAAAATAAAGAAATTTCTTCTACAGATTGCTTTGTAGGCGAGGTTGGTTTAACTGGAGAAATTAGAAGAGTAAATCAAATTGATTCAAGAGTAAAAGAAGCTGCTAAGGTTGGGTTTAAGAGAATTTTTATTCCTAAACATAATCTGACTTCTGAATTAAAAAATAATTCTAATATTGAAGTAATCGGAGTATCAAGTTTACCACAAGTTTTAAAACTTGTTTTTAACTAGAAGATGGATTGAACTTTTGCTCGTTAAAAGTTACACTTAAATGGATGAATTTTAATAAATTTTGAAAGAGGCGCTTTAATTTTGGCAAAACAAAAAATTCGTGTTCGTTACGCACCAAGTCCAACAGGCCACTTGCACATTGGTAACGCGCGTACTGCATTATTTAACTATTTATTTGCACGTCATAACAAAGGGACAATGGTCTTAAGAATTGAAGATACCGACCAAAAACGTAATGTTGAAGGTGGTTCTAAGTCCCAAATGGAAAACTTGCACTGGTTAGGTATTGACTGGGACGAGGGTCCTGATAAGGGTGGCGACTTTGGCCCTTACCGCCAATCAGAGCGTAAAGATATTTACAATAAGTACATTAAGCAATTAATTGACGAAGGTAAGGCTTACTACTCATACAAGACTGAAGAAGAACTTGAAGCACAACGTGAAGAACAACGTGCAATGGGTATTGCTCCTCACTATACTTACGAATATGAAGGCATGACTGCTGATGAGATTAAACAAGCTCAAGCAGATGCAGAGGCAAAGGGCTTAAAGCCAGTTGTTCGTATTCATATTCCAGAAAATAGAACTTATGCTTGGGATGATATGGTTAAAGGCAAGGTGTCATTTGAATCTGATACTATTGGTGGCGACTTTGTTATCCAAAAACGTGATGGTATGCCAACTTATAACTTTGCCGTTGTAATTGATGACCATTTAATGGAAATTACTCACGTTCTTAGAGGAGACGACCACGTAGCTAATACTCCTAAGCAATTAGTAGTTTATGAAGCACTTGGTTGGGAACCACCTAAGTTTGGTCACATGACTTTGATCATTAACTCTGAGACTGGTAAGAAGCTTTCTAAGCGTGATGAATCAGTTCTTCAATTTATTGAACAATATCGTGATCTTGGTTACTTACCAGAAGCAATGTTTAACTTTATTACTTTACTTGGTTGGTCACCTGTTGGTGAAAGTGAAATTTTCTCACAAAGAGAATTAATTAAATCATTTGATCCTAAGCGTTTATCTAAATCACCAGCTGCTTTTGATCAAAAGAAGCTTGAATGGATCAACAACCAATACGTAAAGAAAGCAGATCGTGATGTTTTATTAGATCTTGCTTTAAATAATTTGCAAGAAGCTGGTTTAGTTGATAAAGAAATTTCACCTGAAAAGATGGAATGGGTTCGTCAATTAGTAAATATCTACGCTGTGCAAATGTCTTACACTAAGCAAATTGTGGATATTACTAAGATCTTCTTTGAAGAAGCTCCAGAATTATCTGATGCAGAAATTGAAGAAATTAAAAAAGACGATGCACGTCCAGTAATTGAAGAATTTAAGAAGCAACTAAATGCTGTTCCTCGCTTTACTGCAGTTCAAGTTATGAATGCAATCCAAGCTACTCGTCGTGAAACTGGTGTAAAGGGTAGAAAATTATTTATGCCAATTAGAATTGCTGCTACTCGTTCAATGGTTGGACCTGGTATTGGTGAAGCGATTGAATTAATGGGTAAAGAAAAAGTTAATAAACACATTGACTTAACTTTGAAGCAATTAAGCGATTTAGGTCTTTAATTATTTCTAATACAGTTAAAGCTACGTGAAAGCGTGGCTTTTTTTGTTAGAATAATAGTTATGAAAGAATGTCTTAAGTGAAAGAAGGATGATCATGAAAGTCTTTAACACTTTAACTCGAAAAAAAGAAGAGTTTAAGCCATTAGTGGCTGGAAAAGTAAGCATGTATGTGTGTGGTCCAACTGTTTATAATTACATTCATATAGGAAATGCCCGGAGCGTTATTGCATTTGATACAATTCGTAGATATTTTGAATATCGTGGTTATGATGTAAAGTATGTTTCTAACTTTACTGATGTTGACGATAAGATGATTAATGAAGCACGTAAGGAACATACAACAGTTGCTGAACTTGCTGAACGCTATATTAAGGCTTTTATGGAAGATACAGAAGCCTTGAATATTCAGCCAGCCACGCTTCATCCTCGAGCTACTCATGAAATTAAAGAAATTATTGGTTTTGTTCAAGATTTAATTGATAAAGGATATGCTTATGAAGTTGATGGTGATGTATATTACCGGGCTAGAAAATTTCCTAATTATGGACAATTAAGCGATCAAAATATCGCTGAGCTTGAAGAGGGAGCTTCTGAGCATATTAATGAGGAAGAACAAAACAAAAAAGAAGATCCAATTGATTTTGCTTTGTGGAAGGCTCAAAAAGAGGACGATGAAATTGCTTGGAATTCGCCATGGGGTAAAGGCCGTCCCGGCTGGCACATTGAGTGTTCAGTTATGTCCACCACATATTTAGGGGATACGATTGATATTCATGGTGGTGGTCAAGACTTGGAATTTCCACACCATGAAAATGAAATTGCTCAAAGTGAAGCTAAAACTGGTAAAAAGTTTGTTAATTACTGGATGCATAATGGTTTTGTAACTGTTGGTAAAAAACAAGAAAAAATGTCAAAGTCACTCCATAACTTTGTTACAGTGCATGATATTTTGAAGCAAATCGATCCACAAGTTTTACGTTTCTATATGTCAAGTGTTCAATACCGCCGACCAATTAATTATTCTGAGGATGGTTTAAAACAAGCAGAAACTGTTCTTAAACGCTATCAAAATACTTTACGCAATCTTGAGGCTAGACTGCAGGATAAAACAGATTCACTTGAGGATAGCATATTAAGAGATAATCTTACGCAAGCAAAGGCTGAATTTATTGAAGCAATGGATGATGATTTTAATGTTCAAAACGCTTTGAGTGTGATGTATGATTTGACTTCTACCCTTAATACTCATCTTCAAGAGGATAAAGTGGATAAACCAGCATTAAAACGTGCTAAAAAGATATTAATTGATTGGCTTAAAATTTTTGGCGTTAGCTTTAATGAAAATCAAGCTGAAGATGATACAGATATTGAAAAGATGATTACTGAACGTGATGCAGCTCGTAAAAACAAAGATTGGGCTGAAAGTGATCGTCTGCGAGATCGATTACAAGCTAGGGGCATTGTAATTGAAGATACCCCACAAGGAACGAGGTGGCATCGTGCTTAAGCCAAAAGTTTTAACAGAAAGAACGACTAATCCAGATGCTTTAGGTCCATTAACCTTAGCTTATCTTGGAGATGGTGTATATGAAGTTTATATCAGACGTCACTTAGTTAAGGGTGGTATTGTAAAACCACAAATGCTTCAAAGATATGCGACTCATTATGTTTCTGCCAAAGCGCAAGCTGCTTTAATTATGAAGATGCAAGACTTAAATATGCTTGATGAAAATGAACTAGCAGCATTTAAACGTGGAAGAAATGCTAAAAGTCATACACATGCTAAAAATACTTCAATCAATACTTATAAACTATCAACAGGTTTTGAAGCAATGCTTGGATACTTAGACTTGCTAGGTAAAAAAGAACGGATTGATGAGTTGGCAGAATGGTGCATTGAGCAAGTGGAGCAAGGAGGATTAGATAACTATGAGTTCAAATAATGATGAATTTGTGTATGGACGTCATGCTGGGATTGATTTTTTAAAGACACAAGATGCCAATTTAATTAATAAAGTATTTTTACAAAATGGAGTGCAGGAAGAATTTGCTAATCAAGTCTATCAATTAGCACGTAAAAAAAATTTAGTCGTACAAAATGCTCCGAAAAATAAATTGGATCAGATGGTTAATCATGAAAACCACCAAGGTTTGGTTTTGACAGTAGCGCCATTTGAATATGCAGATTTAGATCAACTTCTTGATAAATTTGATCAAGAAGGAAAAGATCCATTTATTTTAATGCTAGATTCTATTGAAGATCCACATAACTTAGGTTCAATTTTGAGAACGTGCGATGCTACTGGCGTTGATGCAGTAATTATTCCAAAAAGAAGAGCGGCTGGCTTAACTTCCGTTGTTGCCAAGACTTCGACTGGAGCAATTGACTATGTTCCAGTGGCTCGCGTTAATAATTTAGTACAGACTACTAAGATCCTTAAAAAGCGCGGTTACTGGATCTTTGGAACTGCGATGGAAGGCGAAGATTATCGTAAGTGGAATGCCAAAGGCAAAACAGTGCTTGTTATTGGTAACGAAGGTAAGGGGATTTCGCCATTGTTATTAAAACAAATGGATCAAACTTTAACCATTCCAATGGTAGGACATGTACAATCCTTAAATGCTAGTGTAGCAACTGGTGTTTTACTTTATGGGATGTTCAATAGTCGCCATCCAGAAAAATAAAAATTCAAGAAAAACGTTTGCATATATTAACTGAACCTGATATGACAACAAGCAGTAAGAGATTGAGAAAGTAGTTTGTTACTATTGGATTGGGCGAGACTACTGAATAACTCTAACTAACAGTACGTTAGTGGAGCTTATTCAGTAGTCTTTTTTTATCCTTTTTTAAGGAGGTGGGGAGGGTTGTTGTTGATCAAGCGCGTGTTTAATAATAATTCAGCTTTGGTTGAGCTAGGCAATAATCTTGAAGCAGTTGTAGTAGGAAACCGAATTGCTTTTAAAAAACTGAAGGAAAGGAGATAGATACGAGTAAAGTTGAAAATATTTTTTATCTTGAAAATAGTGCGACAAAACGGACTATTTCCTCATTATTAAAGAATACACCAGTAGATATTGCTGTAACTACTATGCATGTCGTTGATCACGCACATAGAAAATATCACTATGAATTAATGGGCTTTTTGTCCTTAATGGCTGCTTCTACTATGGCTAAAGCTTTAAATGGAAGTTTAAATCTAAAGTTGCCTAAAACTAACCAAATTCCAGTTGCTGGGGTTCAATATACAGCTCAAATTTCTTTTTCATTTGTGGCAATAGATACTTTATTAAATAAAGGAAATTTATATTTAGCTACTGATATGATTGGAACTAAAGGCTTGATTTGTATCTTCTTAGTAGCATTTATCGTACCTAATATTTATTATTTTTGTTTTAAACATAATGTCACGATCACGCTACCTGACGCAATATCTCAAAATATAGCTCAAGCATTCAAGAATATTATTCCTTTTGCTTTAGCAACTACTTTCTTTTGGTCATTTAAGCTAATTTTTAGAGCTTTAACTAATATGAATTTGGCAGCTTGGATAATTAAAAGCCTAACTCCACTTTTTACAGCAGCAGATGGGTATGTCGGATTGACAATTATTTATGTTGCAATAGCGTTTTTCTGGTTTATCGGAATTCAAGAGCCCTCAATCGTTGAACCAGCAGTTACGGCAATATATCTAACCAATGTTGAAGCCAATTCAAAAGCATTTAATTCAGGAAATATTCAAGACACTAATCATATTTTGTCGCAAGGAATTCAGATGTTTGTTGCTACTTTGGGAGGAACTGAAGCAACTTTAGTAGTAACATTTATGTTTGCCTTTTATCCAAGTCTAAACAATTAAAAGCAGTTGGACGTGCATCAACTATTCCAGTTATTTTTGGTATAAATGAATCTATTTTATTTGGTGCTCCATTAATCTTAAATCCGATTTTCTTTATACCTTTTATTTTTGCATCAATTCTTAATGTTTGAATCTTTAAAATTTTTGTTAATGTGCAGGCTATTTCCTGTAGTCTTTACAAGATAAATTTTCGTGGCCAAATGGATATAATAAACGTTACGAGTTAATTTATGTGGATTTCGCTAGTCAAGATAGGCATTTAAAAAGAAGTGCTTTGTGGTTTAAAGTCTTAAGTAAGACTTTGCAATAATAATTTTTTAACAGATAATAAATTATCGTTCCGAAACTAAGCACAACCTTTTTATACTTGTATCCCATAAACGTTCGTTCTCTTAGAAAAAAATCTTCCTTTTTTTATTCTGATGATCAAATAGAAAAAGGAGGATTTTCCCGATGGAAAGAATGGATGAAGTTTATTTAATTAGACGCGTGAAAGAGGAACAAGATACAATTGCACTGCGTGAGCTAGTTAATCGATATCGCCCATTAATTAATGGAGCAAAATTAAATTTTTATCTGCGAAATTTTGATCAAGATGATTGGGAACAAGAAGCCTTGATTATGTGTTATCAAAGCTGTTGTACGTATGACGAAGAAAGGACAGAAAATTTTGGTGCGTATTATCGAACCAAGTTTTATAACCATTTACGCTCACTTTTAAGATATGAGTTAGCTCATAAAAGAACCGCATTTTCTAAATCTATTTCCTATGATAATGTGGTGCAGAAAAATCTAATTAAAGAAGAAGTGGAAGAGATGCATATTACGCCTCGAAAGGAAATGTATCAAAAATTTATTAAAAAACTCTCTGAGAAAGAACTAATAGCCTTAAAAATTTTTTTGGGAGAGATAACAATTGAAGAGGCTCAAGCTAAAACAAAGTATAGTCGCTATCAATTATTGCAGGCCAAAGCTCGTTGTAAAACAAAATTACGGAAGGAATTGTTTTAAATTCGCATAGAGGTGATAAAAAGACTATAATAATATTTGTAGAATTTATTTAGGAGGTAATTTTAAGATGGCAGATGAAGTTATTAAGACAGAATTGTTAGACCGTCACATGAAGGAAGTTTTTGATTGGAGCGACTCTGACATGCCTGTTAGAGATGCACTATGGGACTACTTTATGGAAAAGAATGGTAGAGATACCATGAAGACGGAAAGTGACATGCTTCCGTTCTTGAAAGACTCTGACGATAAGATCGAAGCCTTCGTCAACGAAAATCTTAAGAAGTAACATCACCTAAAAACAATAATTCTACGCACCGTGGTCACGCACTGTTTGACCACCAAAGAACAATCTCTAGGGATTGTTCTTTTTTTGTGAGAAAATATATTTTAAAAGAAAGGGGCGGCTTATGGACTATATAATTGGGATGGATATCGGAACAACAGCAAGTAAGGGTGTATTGTATCAAGAAAATGGTAAACAGATTGAAGAATTATCAATTCCTTACCCTTTAATTCAAGAACAAGTGGATCAAGCAGAAGAAGATCCACAAGTAATATTTGATGCTGTTCAAAAGATTATTTTCGGCTTAAGTAAAAGAGTGTCAGGAAAAATTAAAGCAATTTCTTGGTCTAGTCAAATGCATAGTTTGATCGGTCTTGGAAAAGATGCTCAAGCACTAACTAACAGTATTACTTGGGCAGATAATCGGAGTAGCAAGAGTGTGGCTCAAGCAAAAGAAAGTGGACTTGCGCAAGATATTTACCAACAGACAGGGGTGCCGCCTCATCCAATGGCTCCTGTGTATAAATTATTGTGGATTAAAGAAGAAAATCCTAAACTTTTTGCACAAGTGCAAAAGTGGATTGGAATTAAAGAATATATCATTTGGCGCTTAACTGGCAAAATAGTTACCGATACAACTATGGCAGCTGGAACTGGTTTGCTTAACCTCCACACTTTAACGTGGGATAGGAAATTACTTGATAAAATTGAACTAGATCCAGAAAAATTGCCAAGCTTAGCTAAACCAGAAGATGTGGTTGGAAAAGTAGAGGCAGAATATATACAAAAATTGAGTTTAAATCCTGAAACAAAAATTATTTTAGGAGCTAGTGATGGATATTTATCAACAATTGGTGTTGGTGTTTTAGATAAAAAGTATTTTGCACTAAATGTTGGTACCTCAGGGGCTGTAAGAGCAATTGCCCCTAAAGCAATAGTTGACTCAAAAAATCGCTCCTTTTGTTATCCAGTCGATAAAAGTCATTATCTTCTTGGCGGTCCGGTGAACAATGGTGGAATAGTCTTTGAGTGGGCTAGGAAAACGATTTTTGGGCCCGATCAGACTGCAGAAGATTTTATTAATGTTGCTGAAACTGTTCCTGCTGGTAGTAATGGCTTGATTTTTCATCCCTACTTAGGGGGAGAGCGGGCACCAATTTGGAATGCTCAAGCTCGTGGATCTTTTATTGGATTAAGTCGAAACCACACTAAACCGCAAATGGCGCGGAGTGTTTTAGAAGGTATTGTCCTTAATCTTTTAGGTGCAGCTAGAGGCTTGCGCGAAAAATTAGGGGAACCAGAAGCATTAAGAGTCACTGGCGGCTTTGTAAGAAGTGATTTTGTAAGGCAGTTAATTGCTGATATTTTTAATTTACCAGTAGTGGTAATTAAAAATGATCAAAGTGGAACTTTAGCAGCCATGTTTTTAGCACAATTGGGCTTAAATGAAGAGAATAGCTTAGACAAAATAGTGAAAGAAATAGATAACAGTAAAGTCTACTTTCCAAATCCAAAAAATGTGCGGGTCTACCAGGATATAATTCCAATCTATCGAGAAGTAGAACACGATTTAGATCAAAGCTATGACAAAATAGCTCAGTTTCAGAAAAAATATCCTAAATTATTTGAATAATCAAAAAGGGTAAATTGTATCAAATTAGTACAATTTACCCTTTTTCTAATATAAATATGAATTTAACTTATTTTAGAATTTCTAAAATGTCACTAACAATTTGATCAGGCATTAAATGATCACGCTTGTAGATAGATTTTTTTGGTTCATTATCAGTGTATTCTTTTTTAGCACCATAATTCTTAACCATCATCTTAGTTGGACCATAGTAGCTCGCAATCTTTTGACCAAAACCACCATCAATACTGTTATCTTCGAGAGTAACAACTAATTCATGGTCGTTTTGAAGTTTATCTAATGCGTCATGATCAAGATGAGCAGCAGATTTTGGATTGATCAAAGTGGCATTAATATTTTCTGTCTTTAATAAATCAACTACCTTTTCACCTAATTGATAAAAGTCACCTAAACCAATGATTGCGACTTTAGAACCGGGCTTTATATCATATTTAATAATTGAGTAATCTTCATCAACCGCTTCACCTTCAGGGACTGGATTCACTGGAGACTTAATAGCTACGGGATGCTTTCTTTGCTTAACTGCCCATTCAAGCATTGATTTTAATTCATTCAAGGTAGTAGGAGATAAGTATTCCCAGTTTGGCCAATTTGCGACCATGGCGTTGTCAAAAATACCTAAGTGAGTCTTAGAAGTACCAGTAATTCCGCCACCAGCTACCACCATTACGACTGGTAAGTCGTTAGCTGCTACATCGTGAGAAAGTTGATCATAAGCACGTTGTAAGAAAGTAGAGTTTTCAAATAAGACTGGGATAATTCCTTCTTTAACAGCCCCTGCAGCAAAGGCAACAGACTCTTGCTCAGCAATTCCTACATCCTTATAATTCTTAGGATATTTATTCTTAATCTCGCCTAAGCCAAAGACGCCTGGGATAGCAGCATTGATGGCTAAGATGTTTTCTTGATTTTCAATATGTTTCTTTAAGAAATCAAGAATTACAGTAGTTGGATTAGGAGTCTTTGGAGCTGGTACAGTTGTCTTGTCCGTCTTAAGATCAAAAGGCAATACCCAGTGATGACTAGCTTCATTTTCAATAGCTGGTTCGTATCCCTTACCCTTAAGGGTATTGATATGCAAAACAATTGGATGATCAATATCTTTAATTGATTTAAAGGCATCAATCATTGTTTTAATATCATTTCCATGACCAACATATTTATAATCCAGTCCCATTGCAGTAAAAGGATTATCAGCTGTTTGACCATTCGATTCACGTAGTTTCTTCAAAGCAGTTACAACCCCACCGACATTATCGTCAATCGACATTTGATTGTCATTTACTACAATAATTAGATTATGCTTTTCATCAGTCGCATTATTAAAGCCTTCAAAGGCTAAGCCACCAGTTAAAGAACCATCCCCAATAAGAGCTGTAATATTTTCATGTTCTCCTAGCATATCACGTGCTCTAGCCATTCCAGTTGCTAAGGCAACTGAAGTTGAAGTATGACCAACAGCAAAGTAGTCATAGAGACTTTCCTCAGGATTAGAATAAGGAGTTACATCTTCGTACTTATCTGGATCAAGCCACGCATAAGCACGGCCAGTTAACATCTTATGTGGATAGGTTTGGTGAGAAACGTCCCATATGATCTTATCCTTAGGTGCATCAAAAACATAATGATAAGCAATTGTAGCCTCTACAATTCCGAGGTCTGGCCCAAGGTGTCCACCTTCTACGGAGTCTTTTTCTAGAATTAAAGTTCTAATTTCACTAGCTAATTGTTCTAGCTCTTTTAAGTTTAATTTTTTTAAATCTTTTGGACTTTCAATTTTGTTCAATAAAAATTCTGGATGTTTATTCATATTTTTCACCCCAACATTAATAAAAAAAGCTTACTCATTTATTGTAAGTCAATGAGTAAGCTTTTACTAATATTAAGTTAGCATAGAGAAGTATGAGATTAATCTATACTTTCTTCGAATGGTTGAGGTGCATTTTGCTTTTTGAGGGTAAGGAACAAAGCAACAAAACTTAGCGCAAAAGCAGTTGCGTTGATTGCCCAACCGAAGTTATAAGAACCAGTAGTATCAAATAAAAGACCGTTTAAGTAAACAGATGCAGACATTGCAAATGCACCAGTCATATTAATTACTGAAAGAATTGTACTGTAGTCCTTAGCTCCGAATTCTTCTCGAATAAGGTAAGGAAGAGCAACTAAACACACACCTTGACCCAAACCTAAAATAAAGGCAGAGGCAATAAGTGGAAGACTAGTCTTAAAGAAAATTTCGCCGCTCCAGCCTAACAAGCCAAATAAAGAATAAATAAATAAAGTAGCTCGTGTATTAAAACGATCAAGCATAAAACCGATAGAAATCTTACCAGCTGCTGCTCCAAGCATTACCCCAGAAACTACTGATGCACCAATTGTTAATGGGAGGCCTTGGCTGGTAATATGACCTGAAATATGTTGCACAGATCCGGAAACAAATTGCAGTGCAAGCATTGCAAATGCTAAAGCATAAAAGACAGGAGTCTTAAGGGCTGCCTTAAGGGTAATACCACTAGTTTCAAGAACTTTTTCTGGTATATTTTTCACTTTGCCGTATGCTTGATGTTTTTGGTTAGGTTTTTCTCTTAAGAAGAATGCTGAAGGAACTAAAATTCCGAGAATTAGTAATCCTTCGCAGATGAAGCCACCTCTCCATCCAAAGTTGGTAATGATGTTACCAATAATTGGATTAAAGATGGTACCACCAAAGGCTGAAACTCCAAGGGCAATTCCCATCACAGTTCCTAACTTTTCATTGAACCAGTTTCCTAATAGAACAGGGATGGATAAAGTAATAGCAATTGGTTGGCAAATTCCAATGATGATCCAAGCAATGTAAAAATGAATTAAACTTTGTGCTACTGATAAGCTAAGCATGGAAAATCCAATTACAGCAAAACAGAAAGTTAAAAGCCAACGCAAGTTAAGCTTGGTCATAATTTTACCTGCAAACAGCAAGGTAATTGCGGCAGCAGCATTTTGCAAGGTTGTCATTAAGGCAACGCTTGCCCGACCAACATGGAAACTTTTACTAATTGGCTCAAAGAATAAACCAATAGTATTAACAATTAATCCAAATCCTACTAATGAAATCAAACAGGAGGCAATAAAAACCCACCAGGCAAAAAAATGCGAATTTTCTTTTGTCTTAGTCACTTCTTTTCCTACTTTCTAGAATGTAATACAAAAAAAGATTATAGCGAATTAGTAAAGAATAGGGAAAGAAAAGAGAATGTCTTAACATTCTCTTAATTAATAATTTCTTTTTAGTAAAATATTTGTTAGCTCTTCAAGTTGCTGGCGAGTTTTGTTGTCTGGCCAATGCTTTTGCAAGTTGTGTAAAGCTTTATCAGTGAATTTATCAGCTAACTTTTGTGCTCGTTTTACCCCGCCAAGGTCATTAACCATTTTTTCTATCTCTTGCAATTGTTCTTTAGTCAAATCTTGTCCTAATTTAACTAACTCATGTAAGCGGCCTGTAGAGTCGTTTTGTAAGGCGAAAATTAAGGGACCAGAGTAGATACCATCTTTAACATCTAATAAGACTGGCTTTTTGAAAGTAGAACTAGTAGTTGTGTAGTCTAAAATATCATCTCGTAGCTGAAAAGCTTGGCCCAAGTATTCACCAAACTTTTTAGCTTTTAGGGCCTTAGTTACTTTAAGGCCACTCTCATAAGCACCAATAAAACAGGCTAGACCAAATAAGACCCCAGTTTTACCTTTAATCTGATCTAAGTATTCTTTTTCAGAAATATTAATGTTATACGCATTGTTATATTGTTCAGTTTCGCCGACTAGGATATTTTGCATAGTTTTTCCATCTGCAATAACGCTGTGTAAGCTTTGAGCATTTTCACTTAAAAGAGTGAGCGATAAAGCAAATAAATAGTCGCCAGCATAAACTGCGATATGCTTGCCATATTTGGTCTGAATTGAGGGCCTACCATGGCGCATGCTCGATTCATCGATAATATCATCGTGAATTAAGGTAGCATTATGGAGAGTCTCAATTGAGGTTGCTATTTTTTGTAGTTCTTCGCGTTTTTGGTTAGCATTTGACCCAAAAGACCCAAAGAGCATTACGCAAGCAGGACGCAGCATTTTCCCAGGAGCTACAAAAGTGTCTTTTAGAGCCTTTCCTAGTAGACCCGGAACAGTATTTACATGTTTTAAAATAATACGATTGATGGCAATCATATCTTTTTGAGTTTCTGGAAAATTGTCCCAAAAAGTGAAATTACTCTTGTTATTGGTTCTTTTTTCGGAAAGTGAATTTTGTAGTGGATGAGTTGAATTTTCTGCCATGATAAATATTTAATTAAAAGGAAAAGTTGCTCCTTTTAATTAATAAATCCTTCCAATCAGTTGAATATCAGCATAAGAGCAGTTAAAATTAAACGGAAATAAAGTTAATGAGGTAAAATTGTTATTTTTTAGTTTATTTTCAATTTTGAAGATAGCTTTATTTTTAATTAAAAATGATCTTAATAAGTATAATTCTACACTATCTATTAATATTATTTAAAATGAGATATAATTTTTTGATGAGTAAATTAGATTCTTCTTTACTTTATTGATAGGAATTGCTAAAATAACATTTTTTTGCTAAGATAAATGCAGTTTAGGAGTGGTTTTATGGCAGTAAAGAAAGCAGCTCTTGCATGTACTGTATGTGGTTCTCGCAATTATTCGATTGCAGCAAGCAAGAATAGAACGCAAAGACTTGAACTTAAGAAGTTTTGTAAGCATTGCGGAAAGCAAACTTTGCACAAGGAAACGAGGTAGGTAAGCAATGTTTAAGTTTATTAAGAGTGTTAACCAAACTATGGCAAAAGTATCATGGCCCACATGGAAACAAAATAGACGTGATACAGGTGTTGTAATCATCAGCTCAATTTTGTTTGGTGCCTACCTTGGTTTGCTAGATTTATTATTTAGCTACTTAACGCAAATGTTCTTATAAAAACAGTATATGTGTTATAATTAAATCGGTTAAAAAACCTCCCTCGGAGGTTTTTTTATTTGCATAAAGGTATTTTTAAGGAGTTTAGAAATATGGTTGAAACCAGCGAAAAGAAATGGTACGTTTTACACACTTATTCTGGCTACGAAGAAAAAGTTAAGAAGGATTTACTTTCTAGAGCCCAATCAATGGGTATGCAAAATTATATCTTTCGAGTAATTGTTCCTGAAGAACAAAAAACTGAAACTGTTCGTGGTAAGAAACAAGAAGTAGATGAAAAGGTATTTCCAGGTTACGTTTTAGTAGAAATGGTAATGACTGATGAAAGTTGGTATGTTGTCAGAAATACGCCAAACGTTACTGGATTTGTTGGCAGTCACGGTGGTGGATCAAAGCCATCTCCTTTATATGATGACGAAATTGAAAGAATTCTTGCTTCTCAAGGCCAACCAGCTAAAAAAATTAAAGCTGACTATGAAGTTGGTGAAACAGTAACTATTATTGACGGTGCATTTAGTGGCATGAGTGGTAAGATTACTGAAATTAATCCAGAAAAAGATAAACTTTATGTTTCTATTGATATGTTCGGCAGAGAAACAAATGCTGAACTTGACTATAACCAAGTAAAAGAATTTGACCAATAATAAAAAATTAATTAGCTATTGTCAATTTAATAAATTGCTGGTAGTATATTAGAGTATCTTTATTATTGTGGGAGGAGAAGAAGGAAAATTCTCCACTATAACCGCATCACGGAATCAAGGAGGTATTGACCGTGGCAAAGAAAGTTATTAACGTAGTTAAACTGCAAATTCCTGCTGGTGCAGCAACTCCTGCACCTCCAGTTGGTCCTGCATTGGGTCAAGCTGGAATCAACATCGTTGGTTTCACTAAGGACTTCAACGCACGTACTGCTGATCAAAAGGGTATGATTATCCCTGTAGTTATTACTGTATATGAAGATCGTTCATTCGAATTCATTACTAAGACTCCACCAGCTGCTGTTCTTTTGAAGAAGGCTGCTAAAGTGGATAAGGGTTCTGGTGAACCTAACACTAAGAAGGTTGCTAAGGTAACTAAGGACCAAGTTAAGGAAATTGCCGAAACCAAGATGAAAGATCTAAACGCTGCAGATATTGAAGCTGCTATGCGCATGATTGAAGGTACTGCTAGAAGCATGGGCTTCACTGTAGAAGACTAGTGTTTTTAGGAACGTCGGATCGTTAATCAAAATTAACGAATCAAGGTGGGAGAGTGTGAGAAGACTCGTTTGACCACATTTTCAGGAGGATTTTTACATGGCAAAGCATGGAAAGAGATATTTAGAAGCAGCTAAAAAAGTTGATTCAACTAAATTTTATTCAGTAGATGAAGCTATGAAGTTAGCAAAAGAAACTTCATACGCAAACTTTGATGCAACTATCGAAGTTGCATATAACTTAAACGTTGACCCTAAGCAAGCAGATCAACAAATTAGAGGTGCATTGGTACTTCCAAACGGTACTGGTAAATCTAAGAAAGTTGTTGTTTTTGCTGAAGGTCCACAAGCTGACCAAGCTAAAGAAGCAGGTGCTGACGAAGTTGGTTCTGATGATTTAGTAGAAAAAGTTCAAAACGGTTACTTAGACTTTGACGTAGTTATTGCTACTCCAATGATGATGGCTAAGGTTGGTCGTTTAGGTCGTATCTTAGGACCTAAGGGCTTAATGCCAAACCCTAAGACTGGTACTGTTACTATGGACGTTGCTAAGGCTGTTGAAAACCAAAAAGCAGGTCAAGTTGAATACCGTGTTGATAAGCAAGGTTTGATCCACGCACCAATCGGTAAGGCTTCATTTGACGCTGAAAAATTAGCACAAAACTTTGATGCTTTACATGACGTTATTCTTCGTGCACGTCCTGCATCAGCTAAGGGTCAATACGTTAAGAGTGTTGCCGTTTCTGCAACCTTTGGCCCTGGTATCCACTTGGATCCATTAAACTTAGACTAATTAATAGTTGTTTAATTAAGCAAAAAGACTTCACAATTGTGAAGTCTTTTTTTGTACTAAGGTTGAAAGTGTAATGAGATTTTAGTTAGAATTAAACAATACGCTATTTTAGAACAGGAGGTGAAGGAAATGCTAAATTATATTTTTAGTATTTTGCCTTCATTATTTTCCGGTGCTTGGTTAACTATTGAGATCTTTTTTTGGACGACAGTAGTTTCTATTCCATTAGGTTTATTAGTTGCCTTTGGCTTACATTCAAACTTGAAGTTAGTTAAAGCAATTTTGAAATTTTATGTATGGATTATTCGTGGTACACCGCTTTTACTACAATTAATTTTTATTTTTTATGGCTTACCAACTGTGGGAATTGTCTTTCCAAGATATGAAGCTGCTTTGGTTGCTTTTATTATCAATTATGCAGCTTACTTTGCGGAAATTTTCCGTGGTGGACTTCAAGCAGTTCCAGTTGGACAATTTGAAGCAGCCCAAGTCCTAGGCTTAAGTAGATGGCAAACAATTAATCGTATTGTGCGGCCACAAGTTGTTAAGATTGTTCTGCCTTCAATTGGTAATGAATTAATAAACTTAGTTAAGGACTCCAGTTTAGTCTATGTAATTGGTTTAGGAGACCTTTTACGTGCGGGAAATGTTGCGACTGCAAGAGATGTATCTCTAGTTCCACTCGTATTAGTAGGGTGTGTATATTTGGCAATGACAGCAGTTTTAACAGCTTTATTGAGAGTAGTAGAGAAGAGAAGCAATGTCTGGAAATAAAGTTTTAGAGCTTAAGAATATAAGCAAGAGTTTTGGCACGAGAAAAATTATTGATAAGTTAAATTTGTCACTAGATCAAGGAGATATCTTAAGTATTATTGGCCCCTCAGGTGCAGGGAAAACGACCCTACTTCGTTTAATTGCTGGTCTTGAGAGTGCCGATAGTGGGAAATTCATCCATAATGGGAAAGAATTTGATCCTACAGACCGTAATAATCACTTGGTAGGGATGGTTTTTCAAGATTACAATCTTTTTCCAAACCTTTCCGTAATGGGTAATATTACGCTTGCCCCAATTATGGTAAATAAGATGAGTAAACCAGAAGCTGAAAAAGCTGCTGCGCCTGTTTTAGATCAACTAGACTTAAACAAGTTTAAAACTTTATATCCATATCAATTATCGGGAGGACAAAAGCAACGTGTAGCCATTGCTAGAGCCCTGCAAATGAAACCTGAAATCTTGTGTTATGATGAGCCTACGTCTGCCTTAGATCCTGAGTTAGTGGGAAAAGTAAAAGATATCTTCTTAAAGCTTAAACAAACAGGAATGACGCAGGTAATTATTACTCATGATCACCAGTTTGGAAAAGCTGTTGCTGATAAAATCTTAAAAGTTGAGCCAATAGAAAAATGATGAAAAAAATAATACGATTTTTGTGCCTATTGATCATTGTGCTAGCTTCTGTCGGCGTGGCTGGATGTCAAAGACAGGAAAATTCATGGCAGACGATTAAGTCGCGCGGTACTTTAGTAATTGGTGTTGACGACAGCTTCGTACCAATGGATTTTCGCCAAAAAAATGGTAAGCTTGTTGGCTTTGATGTTGACTTAGCTAAAGCGGTTTGCAAGGAAATTGGGTTAAAACCTGATTTTCAAACAATAGATTGGTCAATGAAAGAGACTGAGCTTCGCAATGGAACAATAGATGTTATCTGGAATGGATACACTAAGACGAAGGCTAGGGCAAAGAAAGTAGCATTTTCAAAACCTTACCTTGAAAATGATCAGATCCTGGTTACACGGAAAAATAAAGGAATAGATAATTATCGACAAATGAAGGGAAAAATTCTTGGAGTTCAGACAGGATCTTCAGGAGCCGATGATTTGGATAATTATCCTAAAGTCTTAAAAAAACGCGTTAAAAGTACAGTTTTGTATGATACTTATAACAATGCCTTCATTGATTTAAAAGCTGGTAGAATTGATGGTTTATTAATCGATGGGGTATATGCGAATTATTATTTAGCTCATAGCAAGTATCAAAAAGAATTTAAAAAAGAAAAATTACCATATCCAAGTGAAAAATTTTCAGTAGGAATCAATAAAAAAGATAAAACTCTTAAAAACAAAATCAATCAAGCTCTTAACCACCTAGAGAAGACAGGAGAGCTAAAAAAGATTCGCGAAAAATGGTTTAATTAAAAAAAGCTATTGACGACTTACCTAATTTACGGTAATATATTGTACAGTAAATTCTACCTAAGACTCGGGTGGCTAACGTGCCTTAATATCCCGCCGAGGCCAGAAAAACAAAGAGTTTTACAACTCCATGTCTTTTTGGCATGGGGTTTTTATTTCGGCTGATAGAATTTATCTTAAAGTAAATTTGGAGGTGAATTCGTTGAGTAAAGCAATCATTGCTAAAAAAGAAAAGCTTGTTGATGACTTTGCAGCAGAACTTAAGGAAGCTAAAGCTATCTTAGTAATTGACTACTTAGGTTTAACTGTTGAAGAAGTAACTAACTTACGTAAGGATTTACGTGATTCTAACGTTAAGATGAAAGTTATCAAGAACACTTACTTAAAGCGTGCTGCTGAAAAGGCTGGTATCGAAGGTTTAGACGATACTTTTGTTGGTCCTACTGCTGTTGTTTACACTGCTGATGCAGAAGACATTACTGAACCAGCTCGTATTGTTTCTAAATACGAAGATGATATCGATGCATTATCAATTAAAGGTGGTATGCTCGAAGGTAAGGTTGCCAGCCAAGAAGAAATCAAGAAACTTGCAGCTATTCCAGGTCGCGAAGGTTTACTTTCAATGCTTGTATCTGTATTACAAGCTCCAGTTCGCAACTTTGCATACGCTGTTAAGGCTGTCGCTGATTCAAAAGACGAATAATATAGTAAATTTACACATATCTAATTTCGGAGGAAACTTATAATGGCTTTAGATACTGAAAAGATTATTGAAGATTTAAAAGGTGCTTCAATCCTTGAATTAAACGACTTAGTAAAGGCTATTGAAGACGAATTTGGTGTTTCAGCTGCTGCTCCAGTTGCTGCTGCAGGTGCTGCAGGCGCAGGTGCAGAAAAGACTGAATTTGACGTTGAATTGACTGATGTTGGTCAAGAAAAAGTTAAGGTTATCAAGGTTGTTCGTGACATCACTGGTCTTGGCCTTAAGGATTCTAAGGACCTTGTTGATGGTGCTCCTAAGAACGTTAAGGAAGGCGTTTCTGAAGACGAAGCTAACGACATCAAAGCTAAACTTGAAGAAGTTGGCGCAACTGTTACTGTTAAGTAATAAAGTCTTAACTGAATACACTGTTAAAAATGAGGATTCTATTTTACGGAGTCCTCATTTTTGTTTACAATAAAATTATGATTAAGAAGAATTTTTATAAATGGTTTAAAGCTACTTTGGCCATTATTTCAATTATTTTAATTGTATTAGATTTTGCGGCAATAATTGATATTAATGGTGCTAATAGTAGATGGTTTTGGCTTAATAATATTATTTTAATTATTTTAGGGATTGATTATTTTTATCGCTTATATTTAGCAAAAGATAAGCAAGTATTTTTTAGAAATAATATTTTTGAATTATTGGCAATTATTCCGGTAGGAATTGCTTTTAATTGGATGAAATTTGCTCAATTAGGTGACATCGGTCTTTACTTTCGCTTGTTACGTTTAATTCGGCTGGCAGGTCTTGTGGGAATGCTAAAGGATATCTTGCATACTCACGGAATTTTATATGTAATATATTTTAGTATTGCCTTTTTGATGCTAGGTTCAGTTGCTATTTCGATTACAGAGCATGTTTCACTTGATCAAGCTTTTTGGTGGGCTATTACTACTGCTAGTACAGTTGGCTATGGTGATATTTCCCGTCATACAATTTCTCCGCAGTCCTTACTTGGAAAATTAGTAATTCTAGCGATGATTCTAATTGGAGTAGGGGTAATGGGAATTGTTACTAGTTCTCTTACTACATATTTAATGAGAAGAAATGAGGGCAACATTAGCATTAAAGATAAAGATGCGGAATTGACTTTGATTTTAGATAAATTAGACCGCCTAGAGGAACAAAATAAACTTTTAGCTGAACAAAATCAAAATTTACAAAAGCAAATCCAGGAATTAAAGCCTACCCATACTCCTAGCGAGTGGAATAAGTTTAGGGACTGGATTGAAAAGAAAAAAGATAAAAATTAAAGCGTAAATTCGATAGACCCTATTACTGTTGAATTTACGCTTTTTTTAGATAGATAAATAAAAATGTAAGATGATCATAAATAGAATGTAGCAAACTGCGATGATAATGATTACCCAGCCAGTTGTTAACCAGAATCTTGCCCAAGTTTGGCTATTTGTTGAAAGAACGCGTCCAAATACAGGTTGTTTGCCTTTTATTCTAAATCCTGTCCATAAACAGATAATTCCGATAATAATTGCTAAAATAAATATAGGAATAGAAATCGTCATTCCATCTCTTCCTTTCTGTTCTGTAACATTCTAATTATAAAACTTTGTAGAAAAAAGCAAAGCAGAATTGATAAACTATAAATGATAAATAAAAGAAGCGAGAATAATTATGGCAAAAAAGAATCAAATGTATTTTGCGGCTAATCCAGATGCTAAGCATGATGAGCATTTAGTTGATTATCATATGGACAATATTGACTTAAAATTTACAACTGATGCAGGTGTATTTTCAAAATTAAGAATTGACTATGGATCAGGTGTGCTAATCAAGACCATGAAAGATATCGATTTTCCAAAAAATGGAATTCTTGACGTTGGAACTGGGTATGGCCCGATGGGCTTATTTGCGGCTAAGTTTTGGCCTGATCAAGAAGTTGATATGGTAGATGTAAACGAGCGTGCCTTAGACTTAGCTAAAAGAAATGCACAATTTAATCAGGTAGATAATGTGAATATTTATCAATCAGATATTTATGAACAAGTGGATAAAAAATATGGGCTAATTATTACTAACCCCCCAATTCGTGCCGGAAAGAAAGTAGTGGACCAGATTTTAACTGAAGCCAAGGATCATTTAGTTGAAAATGGTGTTTTATTAGTAGTAATTCAGAAAAAACAAGGTGCACCAAGTGCAAAGAAATTAATGACAAAAGTATACGGAAACTGTGAGATTTTAGCTCGTGATAAGGGATACTATATTTTAATGAGTAAAAATAATTAAATATATAACTAAAATGATTTATAATGAAAGCGAATACAAAGTAAGAAAAGAAATACTTTGAAAGAAGTGAATTCATTATGAAACTGTTTATTAATATTATTTTAGTTTTGATTGTTTTAGCTGGTCTTGGTGGAATGATTTATTTATCAGTCAATGGTAATCGTTTTTTGGGAGCAGCTGGTTTGGCTACGCTTTACTTTGTTGGATCAATCGGCTATTTTGTTAACTGTTATACGATTAAAAAACGTGGTCGTATTTAAATAGAAAGGGTCAAAGGATCTTTTTTATTTTTACTTATTATCCTATACATGAATATGTTTTATAATGAATTTATTTAAGTGAGCTGGCTAATTTAGCCAGCTTTTTTTAGTTATAACTTGATCCTTAAAGATATCGGGAGCGACTTACGTCTTAAAAATTATATAAGGTTATGCCGTAATAAAAAATTAAACTTTTTATTGTAATTTATGAAATATTATATTATTATTAATAAAAACAAAATAATATTAATAAAAAATATTAAGAAAGTAAGAGAATTGTCATGAAAAAGAAAAGTAGAATTATAACTGCTCTTGCAACGATTGGAGTAGCCTGAGCATTAACTATCACGCCAGCGTTGGCAGCAACAGTTTATGCTCAAGGAGGAACTTGGAATTATGGAGTAGGTAATACCTATGTCTGGTCATATTATTCACATAATGGTAGAACTCACAGTGCTTCCGTGAAGGGAAACTACTCGACTTCTAGTGGATGGACACGACCAGGAGTAACTGCAAGAGCTTCTGCTACGAAGGCATGGATGGGAAACCAATCATATTACAATGTGAAATAATTTATAAAGGGAAAAATAATAACGCATTAGATGCGCTATTATTTTTGTATATGAGAAAATGTTTAGGATTGTTAAATTAGGAATCTTTGGAATTATAACTGCTCTTAGTTTGATTTTACTTGGTATGCTTACTCAGCAGTTGGATAAGGGAAATGTTCCTGGAAGTCCTACTGTTATTGAAGTAACCAATCAAAATGGAAAGTATTCTAAAAAAAGAGTATTTGATGAATTAAAGAAAAGTGCTACTCAAAATAACTATCAAATTAGTTTAGTAAGATTAAATACCGTAACTGGGAATACATCAAAGTCATTTTATAATTTTAATGATAAATTAAATCAAAATATTACCTATTTCAAAAATTCAGATATTTCAAAAATAAACAACCAGAAACTTAATTTGGAAGAAGTTAAAGGATGTTACTATACCAACGCTGATTCTCAATCACTTAAAGAATTGAGTAAAAAATTATCAAGCTTAGGATTGAGTTTTACAATTTATCATATTTCTTTACTCAGCCTTTTAAAAAATGAAAGTAACGTAATTAGCTATTTACCTATATTTATAAGTCTTTTAGCTATTTTACTTATCATTATGTTGATTGAAAAAATTTATTCATTTAAAAAATATGCAGTTTTAAGGTTAAATGGATGGTCGTATCTACAGATAATAGTTAACGATCTAAAACGAATGCTTGTATCATTTAGTACTTTAATTGCCATATTTCTAGGATTGAGTATAGGTTATACACTTTTAGTGATGAATAAAGAGGGGATTATATTTTGGCTCAAATATAGTTCCTTAGTGTTGATATTTATATTTGCGTTTTTCATCGTTTTGGATCTTATTTCCTATACTGTATTAGCATATATTAATCTTTATCCAGCTTTGAAGGGACAAACTTATACTAGACCTTTCGTTGCTACAGGATATATCTTTAAAATATCTTTGATAATTTTAACTACTATCAACGTCTTAAGCTTACACCATACGGTTGAGACTTTTAGAAATGATCAGACTATAATGCATGAATGGATTAAGCACAATAGTGGTTATGTTCTTCAATTTACTAATGTAGATGATAAAAATGTAACCGAAACAGATAAATTAGGGAGTTTAACTAGAGAAACAATGGATTTAATGCCGAATAATATTGTTTCAAGAAATTCACAAGAATTTCATCCTAATTTACAAGATGATACTCCAGAAAATGGAAATGTACTTTTTGTTAATAAAAACTACTTTAAATACAATGAAATCAAGAGTACTAATAATAAAAAAATCAGTTTTAAAGATATTAAAAATAAAAATTTTACAATCTTATTTCCTATAAATAGAAAAAATCAGAGACAGAGTTTTATCAAAAAATTTAATGAATTTATAAATTTCCAGGAAACTTTATCAGGTACAAAAAAGATGAAGGGAAGTTTAAAGATAGTTACTTATGCGAACAATCAATCTATTTTTAATTATACAATTGGAAAAGAAATTGCTGATTCAATTTCAAGAGATCCAATTATTGTAGTAATAAATGATTTGAATGCCTTATCGGATAATTTCTACTATTCTGCAGCAACTCAAGGGATGATTCAGTTTTTTGATTTAGACAAGTTGCAGCGAACTTTAAATAAAACTGGACTTTCTAAGTATATTGGTGGAATTACAGATGCTAAAACAAGATTGGCTAACTTTAGAATTGAGTTAGTCCAGCGTATTACAATTTTATCCTTAATAGTTATAATTTCTTTAATTCAATTAATTTTAGTTATTGCATTTATCAGTTTATCCTTTATACAAAAAAATCGCTCGAAATTAACAATTAATAAATTATTTGGTCAATCAAATATAAATTTGGTCTCTAGATTTGTTTTATTTAATTTAAGTATAGATACAATTTTATTTTTATGTGTGTTTATAATCCAAAAAGCATCCTTTAGTTCTCTTTGGTACTTAATTATCTATTTAATTGCAGAGGGTTTAATTATTTTCTTTCTTTCAAATCGATCTGAAAAGAAACTACTTTTGACGTTAAATAAAGGAAATTAAGGGGGGATCAGTATGTTATCGGCTATTCAGATTAGTAAAAAGTTTAAAGATAGAATTATTTTAAACGAGACTTCATGTGAATTTGAAAAAGGAAAGAGCTATGCAATTATTGGTCGGAGTGGTGCAGGAAAAACTACTTTTTTAAATATTCTTGGAGGACTAGAACAACCCGACTCTGGGAAGATCTGTATCTCTGGAAAAGAAGTAAATGAAAAAAATATAGACAAATTACGAAGAGATACATTAGGATATATTTTTCAAAATTTTGGATTAATTGATAATGATTCTGTTAAGAGTAACTTATCGGTTGGGATAAAGCATAAAAAGATACCGGAATCCCAAAAAATAAAATTAATGCATGAGGTTCTTGAGCAATTAGATTTGAAATATTTAGATTTAGAACGAAAAGTTTATACTTTAAGTGGAGGAGAGCAGCAGAGAATAGCCTTGGCGCGCATAATCTTGAAACAACCTCAAATAATTTTTGCAGATGAGCCAACAGGATCCTTAGATCCAGATAATGCTTCACTTATTTTAAAACATTTATTGGCAGATTTTAGTAAACAGGCAATAATTTTAATAGCAACCCATGATCCGAAAGTATGGAATGCCTGTGATTACGTAGTTAAATTAAACAATCAGACTATTCAATTTGTTAAAAATTAAGCTTTAATGCAGGGGGAAAAATATGAAGAAATTTAAAATAGGAGTTATTTCACTTCTAACTGTACTGGTAATAGCAATTATTGGAGTTTTGACTGTTCATACGTCTGCTACCGATCGTTTAAATCCATTGGTTAGTGAAACAGTTAGTTATGCTAAGGTTCCAAAAAACACTCAGAATTACAAACAAGTAACGATCATTAACCCAAAGGATAGTAAAACTAGAGCTTATAAAATAAAACAAGTAGGTGGTTATGATCCAAATCAGGAATATATTAAAATCCATCATAAGGGTCAATATGTAAAATCAATTTCATACATTACAAAAAATCAATTTTATAACCAACAATAAAAATTTTTAGCTAGCAGGTCGCTAGCTTTTTTCTTTTTGTTAAAATATAAGCAGAAATTAAAGAGGAAGATCCATGTTAACTAAAGAGCAAAAAGAAAAATACATGCACCTGGCCTTTGCACAGGCAAAAAAGGCTGAAGAACAAGGTGAGGTACCAATTGGTGCAATTGTTGTAGATAAAGATGGCAATGTGATTGGCGAAGGATATAATAGGCGTGAGCTTGATGAAGATGCCACCCAGCATGCCGAAATGATTGCGATTAGACAAGCTTGTAAAAAATTAAATTCCTGGCGCTTAGTCGACTGTAGTTTATTTATTACGCTTGAACCATGTCCTATGTGCAGCGGGGCAATCATTAATTCAAGATTGGCTGAAGTTTACTATGGTGCTTTTGATCCAAAAGCTGGAGCAGCAGGTAGTGTAATTGATTTATTTAAAGTGGAAAAATTTAATCATCATCCTCAAATTTATGGTGGTTTATTTAGGGATCAAGCTGCTCAAATGCTAAAAGATTTTTTCCGTGAAATTAGACGTAAACAAAAGCAAGATAAATAGTGGAAAAATAAATCAAAATACTGTATTATAGTTTGTGGGCAATGTCCGACCTCCAAATTGTGTCAGGACCGGAAGGTAGCAGCACTAAGGTTGCTTGGGCATGTGCCTTTTTTTGAGAAAATAAACAGCTCTTAGCTCGTTTGAGCTAGGAGTTTTTTTGATAAAGGAAGTGCAAAATGGCTTATCAAGCGCTATATCGTAAGTGGCGTCCTAGAACTTTTGATGGAGTTGTAGGGCAGACAGCGATTACTGATACATTAAAAAATGCAATCAAGCGTGGCAAGATATCACATGCTTTTCTATTCGCAGGACCACGTGGTACTGGTAAAACATCATGTGCTAAAATTTTTGCCAAGGCCTTAAATTGTACTAATCTGCAAGACGGAGAACCATGTAATGAGTGTGAAAACTGTCTTGCAGCAGATCAAGGAACAATGAATGATATCATCGAAATCGATGCCGCCTCCAACAATGGTGTTGATGAAATTCGAGATATCAGAGATAAAGTAAAATACGCCCCAACACAGGGTAAATATAAAGTCTACATTATCGATGAGGTTCATATGCTTTCGATGGGAGCCTTTAATGCCTTACTTAAGACACTAGAAGAGCCACCAGAGCATGTGGTATTTATCTTAGCTACGACTGAACTTCAAAAGGTTCCTGCAACTATTATTTCAAGAACTCAGCGCTACAACTTTAAGCGGATTGATCAACATGATTTAATTGCTCGTATGACCTATATTCTTGGCCAAGAAAAAATTGACTTTGAAGAAAAGGCCCTTGAAGTAATTGCTCAAGTAGCTGATGGTGGAATGCGTGATAGTTTAAGTATCTTGGACCAGATCTTGTCTTATGATCAAGATAAGGTTAAATATGAAGATGCTTTAAGAATCACCGGATACGCTGCTCAAGAAAAAGTTGAACAAGTATTATTAAATTTACTTAATGGTGAAACCTCGACAGCTCTTGAAATAGTTCATGGTCTCCTAAAAGACGGCGCATCAACTAAAAATATTTTAGACGAGTTGATTAGTTTAACTGTTAAAGGGATGCTGGCAATTAAGAGTAATAAGGAAGAAACTTTTTTAACTGAGAATTATGCCTCTGAATTAGCTAAAATTCCAGAAGAAAAGTTTTATAATTTAGTTCAAGCAGCTAATACTGCTTTAAATGATTTACGCTATACTAATCAACAACAAATTCCGCTTGATGTATTTGTAGTTCAAGTAACTCAGGCTCCAATAAAAAATGAATCTGCGGGCCAAGCAGCGGAAGCAATTTCATCAGATATTGTTCAAACTCTAAAAAATCAAATTGACACTTTAAGCAAGCAAGTTGCTGAATTGAAAAATCGGCCAGCGCCTGCTAGAAATACTACTTCAGACTTTTCTGGCACAATTGAAACTGAAACTAAGTCACAAATTAAAACCCTTACCGATAAAGAAAATCAACCAGAACAAAAGCCGAGAAGAAGAAAGGCTAGTTCTAATAACCAAGCGGCTCAAGAAAATAACCGCCGGCAAGTATATCATGTGCTTGAAAATGCCACTAAGGAAGACTTAAATACAGTAAAAGATATTTGGCCAGACTTACTGTCTACTCTAAAGGTTTCTCAACGAGCCGTAATGGAAGTTTTGGATCCTGTAGCTGCAAGTCATGAGCAAGTTGTTTTAAAATGTAAATATGAATTATGGTTTGAACGAGCAAATCAAGATGGGGATCTAATTTCTCAACTTGAAGCTGAAATTGCTAAGTTAACAAAGCATAATTATAGTATTGTTTTAGTTGCAGATTCTTCATGGTTGAAAGTACGTCATGATTTTGTAGCAAGTCATAAAGAAGAGCTACTTGCTAAAAAATTTCAAAGACTAGAAAAATCTGAACAAGAAGCAAATGGTAATCAAATAGATCCAGAAGCCAAAAAGCAAGTCATTGATAAGGCAAAAGAACTTTTTGGTGATCTAGCACAAGTTAAAGATTAAGGAGAGAAAAAAGATGAGTAGAAGACCTAATTTTGGCGGTATGGGCATGGGCAACATGCAAGGAATAATTAAACAGGCTAAGAAGATGCAACAACAAATGGAAGCTGAACAAGCAAGTTTGGCTACTCAAGAATTTGTAGGTAAATCAGCTGATGATATGGTTGTTGCTACATTTAGTGGGGACCGTAAGTTAAAAGATTTAAAGATTAATAAAGAAGCAATTGATCCAGATGACCCAGATATGCTTCAAGATTTAGTTATTGATGCTGTTAATAAAGGAATTAAAGCTGTTGATGATGCGACTCAAGCATCAATGGGTAAATATACTAAGGGTTTGATGTAAGATGCAATATCCATTACCAATTGCACGTTTAATTGATAATTACATGAAATTGCCTGGTATTGGTGAAAAAACAGCAACGCGATTAGCTTTTTATACAATGGATATGCCTGAAGATGATGTAGAAGATTTTTCTAAAGCATTAATACAGGTAAAAGAAAATCTTCATTCTTGTTCGATTTGCGGCAATATCACTGAAAGCGATCCATGTGAAATTTGTCGTGATGCAAATCGTGACCATTCCACCATTATGGTAGTTGAACAGCCTAAAGACGTAATGGCCTTTGAAGAGATGGGCGAATATAATGGTTTGTACCATGTCTTACATGGAGTTTTATCGCCAATGGATGGAGTTGGACCAGAAGAAATTAATATTAAAAGTTTAATTACTAGGCTTCAAAAACAAGATGATGTGAAAGAAGTTATTCTGGCTTTAAACTCTAGCCCAGAAGGAGAAGTAACTGCCATGTATTTGTCTAAACTCATTAAGCCAGCTGGTTTGAAGGTAACGCGTCTTGCTGCAGGACTAGCCGTAGGTAGCGATATCGAATATGCAAATTCAATTACTTTAAAGCGTGCTGTTCAAGGGAGAACAGATCTATGATTGGAAAAAGGCATAAAGTTAAAAAAGCAGGAGACGAACGATTATTAAGGATTGTGGCTCAACTGCAAAGACAACTTGCAGAACAGAAAGTTTTCGACCAAACAACGGTTGATTATTCATTTGATAATCGTGTTTTAAATAAAATTCTTCATGCAAAATTTATTTTTTTATATGAAGAAGCAAGGAGAAGAAACACTAAATCTAGTAGCTCATCAAGCGTTATTACTAGATAATGTAGTCCACCAAAGGTGGGCTTTTTTTATGGAAAAATAAATAATCTTAAAAAAACAAGTCTGTCTTTCTTTTTTCTTTTACAGTACAATGCCAAGTGGGGGTAAACATGAGAGGATATTTAATTACATTTGAAGGCCCAGATGGGGCAGGAAAAACCACAGTTATCAACGAGCTTATCAAGCAATTACCTAAAACTTTGCAAGAAAGAACAATTGTTACACGCGAACCTGGTGGATCTAAAATTTCCGAAAACATTAGGACAATTATTTTAGATCCAGGAAATAAAGAAATGGATGATCGAACTGAAGCTCTTCTTTATGCAGCTCAAAGAAGCCAGCATGTTAGTGAAGTGATTCGTCCTGCTTTAGCAGCTGGTAAAATTGTTTTATCTGATAGATTTATCGATAGTTCTTTAGCATATCAAGGTGTGGGTAGAGATTTAGGCGTTGAAGAAGTAAAACAAATTAATGATTTTGGAACTGGCGGACTTGAACCAGATTTAACGATCTTTTTAGATTTAGATCCAGCGGTTGGCTTGGCTAGAATTGAAAAAGAACGTGCAGGTCAAGAAGATCGGCTTGAGCAAGAAAAATTAGAATTTCATAATAAGGTTTATGCAGGCTATTCTGAGCTTTTAAAGCTATATCCTGATAGAATTAAAAGAGTAGATGCAAATTTGCCGATCAAGGATGTTGCAGCCAATAGTGTTAAAATAATAAGAAAGCAATTACCTGATATTTTTATGTAAGGATTTGGTAAGAATGAAACTTGTTTTAGCAATTGTGCAGGATAAAGATGCAGATGCATTAGCGAAAGAATTTATTCAAAATGATGTTCGGGCAACTAAATTAGCTACTAGTGGTGGATTTTTAAAGGCAGGAAATACAACTTTTATTGTTGGTATTGAAGATTCACGAGTAAATGAGGTATTAGAAATCATTAAGAAGAGTTCACATACTAGAGAACAATATGTTTCTAATATGAACATGGATGCGGCTGGTACGTCGATGTTAGGCAAACCTGTACAAGTTACTGTTGGTGGGGCGACGGTCTTTGTATTACCAGTTGAGGAATTTAAGCACTTTTAATGATTGATTTAAAGAATATAGGTAGTAAGCAGGTTGATCTTTTAAGGGATGCTTATCTAAATAAAAAAGTTGCTCATAGTTACTTGTTTGTTGATCCTATGCAAAAAAAGGGACTTAATACAGCTTATTGGCTTGCATGTCTTTTTAATTGTACGGGGGAAAACAAGCCAGATGGGACTTGCAACAATTGCCAAAGAATTTTGGATGGAAATCATCCAGATGTCTTTTTGGTGAAATTAGAGGGAAAACAAACTCTCTCTATTGATCAGATTCGTCCCTTAAAAGAAGAACTGGCAAAGAGCCCTGTTGAAGGAAATCGCCGATTTTTTATAATTGAAAATGCAGAAAAATTAACTTTAGCTGCTAGTAATGCTCTTCTTAATTTGTTAGAAGAACCTGTTGCACCAGTAGTTACAATTCTGATTACAAATAATGAAAATCAAATTTTGCCAACAGTTAAATCTAGAACGCAGATTCTTAATTTTTCTGATGAAAAAATTGATAGTAAAAGAGCAGAGCTACTTGAATATGGTTTAACTGATGAAGAAATAGATGATCTCGGTGATACGAATAAGCTTGAAGAAGAGAGCAAATATTTATTTCAAGAATTATTAGAGCATAATGATTTAGCCTTAGTACGTGTTAGTCGAATAAGTAGCCTTGCTACTAAGCCTGCAAGTCAAAAGTTTGTTTTTTACCAGCTTAAGACTTTGGCTCTAAAGAATTTAGAAGCAAATAAAAAGTTAAGGGAAATCGCATACTTGTTAGAATTGTTAATGATAGCTGATAAGATGCGAGCTAGTAATGTTAGTTTCCACAATACGTTAGATTATTTAGTATTGAGTTTTGAACGGTAGGTGTTTTTGAGTGGATCCATTTTCACAATTGTCACAATTACAGCAAAATCTTCAGGCAATGACAAAAACTGTTGCCGGTCTGGAAAATGACATGCTTGAAGTATTAAAAGAAAATACAGAATTAAAGGTTGAAAACCAACTATTAAGAGAAAAAATTAGTAAGCTAGATGCAAATAAAGAACCAGCTGAAAATAAGTCTCAAGCTGGTTTAAAATCATTACGCAATATCTATGACTCAGGTTATCATATTTGCAATATGTATTATGGTTCTCATCGTGAATCTGGTGAAGACTGCATGTTTTGCTTAGATATTTTAGATAACTTTGTAAATCATGGGCAAAAGAGTAGGGGATGAAATAATGCAAGTGCAGAGTAGTTTTAATGAAAAAGATAAGGGACGTCTGTATCTTGTCCCTACTCCAATTGGAAATTTAGAAGATATTACTTTAAGAGCTAAGAGAATTCTGACTGAGGCTGACTATATTGCTGCTGAAGATACAAGAACCAGTGGTATTTTGCTTGAAAAAATTGGCGTTCATAATAAGATGATCTCTTTTCATAAGTATAATTCAAAAGAACGTGCACCAGAGTTGATTAAGTTGCTTAAAGAGGGAAATACAATTGCAGAAATTTCTGATGCTGGAATGCCAGTTATTTCTGATCCTGGTTATATTTTGGTACAAGAGTGTATTAAAAATGATATTCCAGTAGTATCTCTTCCAGGACCTTCTGCTTTTGCGACGGCTCTAATTGCGTCTGGTTTTGATGCACAACCATTTACTTATTATGGTTTTTTACCTAGAAAGAGCAGCGAACAAAAGAAATATTTTGAAATGATGGATCAAGCACGTGCTACATCTATTTTTTATGAAGCACCGCACCGTTTAAAGAAAACTTTGAAAACTTTAGCGGAAGTAATCAAGCCAGATAGAAAGATTGCTTTAGCTCGTGAGTTAACTAAAATTCATGAAGAATATATCAGAGGATCAATTAGTGAGATTAATGAGTATTTTACTAAGAATGATCCACGTGGTGAATTTGTGGTTTTAGTTTCGCCAAATGAAGAAGAGGAAAAGCAACTCTCCTGGGATGAATTGATTAAGCAGGTGGCTGATCGAGTTAAAGCTGGCGAAAGTAAAAAAGATGCTATTAAGTTAGTTGCTAAAGCTAATAAAGTATCAAAAAATGAACTCTATGATAAATATCATCAAAATTAATTGCGTGGTGAGCGTTAATGGAAAAGATTTTTAAAGAAGAACATCAGGTTACTTATGGTGACTGTGATGAAACAGGAAGAATACAGCTTCCTAAGTTAATTGAACATTTTATGCAAGTTTCAAATGATCAATTAACTCAAGGAGGAGCAGGTATCAAGGATTTGTTAAAGCAAAACTTAGGCTGGGTAGTGGTTGAATATCACCTTGATGTTGAGCGTTTACCTAAAGCTGGCGAAAAAATTACGGTAACAACTAATGGTAGTGGTTATAATCGCTTTTTTGAATACAGAGGTTTTGGTATAATTGATTCTACTAACAAAAAGATAGTAGATACTAAAAGTCAGTGGGTAATTTTAGATTTGGAAAATCGAAAAATTACTGAAGCAGATAGTCAAATGATGGAAAAGTTTGGAAATCCATATTTGAAGCATATGCCACGCTTTAAGAGATTGCGTCCTTTAAAAGAAAAGGACTATGAATCAAGTAAGACATATACAGTTAGATATTATGATTTAGATACGAACCATCATTTAACTAATAGTGTTTACTTTGATTGGATGATTGATACCTTACCTAGAGAGTTTTTAAATTCTCATACTATTAAGAGTATTGATATTTCATTCAAGAAGGAAGTACAATATGGCGCTCAAGCTTTATCAGAAGTAAAACTTGATTCAGAAAGACTTACTTCGTATCATTTGATTTCTAATCAAGGTGAAACTTCTGCTTTAGCTGAGATTATTTGGAGAAAAAATTAGAGGCATGACTTGTTAGTAAAGTCGTGCTTTTTTTGGAAGGTAGGGATGCCGATGAAGACAGGGATAAAGAAAATAGATTTGCAGGGCTTAGTTACTCTGGCATTACTGGTAGCAATGAATGTTGTGCTACAAAAAATATCGTTTGGTCCAGCTACAGTAAAAGTAGGATTGGGATTTATTGGAAGTGCATTATTGGCTTATTATTTTGGTCCTTTCTGGGGCGGAGTTGGTGCAGTACTAAGTGATTTATTAAAATCAGCTGTTTTTGGCGTTGAGGGTGGATTTTTCCCAGGATTTATTCTCTCAGCAATAGTAGGGGTTGTGATTTATGCGATCTTTTTATATCAAAAACCAATTAAATGGTGGCGCATTATTGCTGCAACTTTATTAGTGACAATAGTTGTTAATGTATTAATGAATACATATTGGATTCATCTATTATATGGGTTAGATTTAAGAGCTGCATTTTTACAAAGAATATTGAAGGAATTAATTGTACCTTGGATTCAAATTGTCATCCTTTACGTAATTTTAAATGCTCTACAACGTGTTAAAATAAAAAGGTAATTTTTGATAAGTATTAAGGATAGAGTTTAAATGAAAATATTAAGTATCACGACTGCAACCAATCATTTGAGCGTAGCACTAAATGATGGAGATAAAATTTTTGAAAAAAATGAAGAGGATCATCGTAATCATAGTGAACATTTAGATCCTTTAATTAATGAATTATTGAGAGAAAATAACCTTACCCTAAAAGATATCGATCGCTTTGCTGTCGCAGAAGGTCCAGGTTCTTATACGGGATTGAGAATTGGCATTACAACTGCTAAGATGTTTGCTTCTATCTTGGATAAGGATTTAGTAGGCGTGTCAACTTTAGCTGCTTTAGCTAATGGTGTAAGTGATGGTGTGATTGTAAGTGAACTTGATGCTCGCAATAAGAATTTCTTTGCAGGAGTTTATCGAAAAGTAGATGATAAGCTAGAAAACTTAGTTCCAGATGGTCATTATCATATAGATGATTTAATTAACAAGGTTAAAGAGTTAAATTTACCTGATCAAGTTGTCTTTGTAGGAAGCCCTATTGATAAGTATCATGATGAGATTGCAGAATTACTAGGTTCAGATAATTTTGTTCAAGCAGAAAGCGATAATCAACTTCACGCTGGTGAAATTGGTAAGTTAGCACTTAATAAAGAAGCGGTTGATCCTGATAAGATGGTGCCAAAATATTTAAGACGTACGCAAGCTGAAATTGATTGGCATAATAAGACTGGAAAGGCTTTTGGTTCAGATAGCGACTATGTTGAGGAAGTTTAGTTTATTTTTTCATCCAGTAGAAATTGACTTAAGTTTTTCACCTTTTGCTTTGAGGTTAGAAAATGAAACTTATCAGATTATGAAGGCTAGCGATGAAAATATTGCAGACTTATTGAAATTAGAGCAAGAGGTATATTTTGGCAGAACTCCTTGGGGTCGGTTTTCTTTTAAGAGTGAATTAAAAAAGCATGCCAATTCTTTATATTTAGTAGTTTATCAGGGGTCAACTCTAGTTGGCTTTGTTGGAATGAGAATGCAAGCGCAAGAGGGACATATAACTAATATTGCGGTAAAGCCAAGCTTTCAAAGAAGAGGAATTGGTGAATTTTTGCTCAGGACAATGATTGAAATGGCGCGAAAAAATCATGCAGTTCAGATGACTTTAGAAGTGCGAAGCGATAATTATAATGCTCAAAGCTTATATCGAAAACTTGGGTTTAAGGATAATTTTATTCGAAAAAACTACTATATTACAGAACAAGCTGATGCAGTAAATATGCTTAAAAAATTAACAGATAAAGAACAGGAAGAAGTAAATTGACAAAAAAAGATATTCGAATTTTAGCATTTGAAAGTTCATGTGATGAAACTTCTACCGCAGTCATTAAAAATGGCCGTGAAATAGAAAGCTTGATTGTAGCTACGCAAATTAAAAGTCACCAACGTTTTGGTGGAGTAGTACCTGAAGTTGCAAGTCGTCACCATATTGAAGTAATTACTCAAATTACTAAGGAAGCTTTAGCTGAGGCAAACACTACTTGGGATGATATTGATGCAATTGCAGTTACCTATGGACCAGGACTAGTTGGAGCCTTGTTGATTGGGGTTAGTGCTGCAAAAGCTGCTTCAATGGCAACTGGGATTCCGTTGATTGGCGTTGATCATATTATGGGCCATATTATGGCTGCTCAATTAAAGGATGAAATTGAATATCCAGCTCTAGCTTTGCAAGTTTCTGGTGGACATACTGAGATTGTCTTGATGAAAGATCCTATCCACTTTGAAATTGTGGGCGATACGAGAGACGATGCGGCTGGTGAAGCATACGATAAGATCGGTCGTGTGCTAGGAGTTAATTATCCAGCTGGTAAAACCATTGATGAATGGGCACATAAAGGTAAGGATACTTTCCACTTCCCACGAGCAATGATGGAAGATGATGATTATGATTTCTCATTCTCAGGATTAAAGAGTGCCTTTATCAACACTTGCCATCATGCAGATCAAATTCATGAAAAGCTTGATAAGTACGATTTAGCTGCAAGTTTTCAGGCTTCGGTTGTCGATGTGTTGAGTCACAAGACAATTAGAGCGATCAAAGAATATAAGCCCAAGACATTCATCTTGGGCGGCGGTGTCGCCGCAAATCACGGCTTACGCGATAGGTTAGCAGAAGAAATTGAAAAGTTGCCTGCTGATATTAAGCCAAAGGTGATTTTACCGGACTTGAAGCTTTGCGGAGACAATGCGGCAATGATTGGTGCTGCAGCATATAACTTGTACAAAGCTGGTAAGTTTAGCGATGAGAATTTGAATGCAGATCCATCACTTGAATTGCCATATGCAGAAAGCATGTTGAAATAGTAGTTATGAAGAGAGTCGAACAGGGATGTTTGGCTCTTTTTTGTAGAATGTTTTTGTTTTCTAGTTTTAAATAACTAACACATTAATATTTCATCAAACCCAAGCAATTTCTTCGTTGCTTGGGTTTTCTTATTTCAAGCAAATGCCCACAAGCCCTTATTTTGTCGTTTTATAGTAATTATTGTTATAATAAATATGGAAGATAAATAGTCTTGAGGAGGGAATTAGTATGAAAGATGAAGCTCAATCTCCACAGGAAGAAACTCCTAACACTTATTGGCGTTGGTTAGTAGAATCATGGCGCTATCCTTTAGGTCACAATCCTGCAGAGAAGTGGTACGGAGTTGTTACCTTATTAGGTGAAGATATTGTATTATTCATTGGTTTAGCAGTTGCAGGTAATTATATTGCTAACCTGTTTGACATGCCATTAGTACACCATGGATCTGGTGCAACTTTCTGGGCAATAGTAATTTTATTTGTTGTTCAGCTTATTACAATTCTTTGTTCCATGGTTGGTCACTTATTCGTGTTTGGTAACACAGGTGGCTTCTGGCAGTATGTTAATAAGGTTGCTCAAGTAACTAACTGGAACTTCTGGATTGCAATTTGTGCATTCTTTTTCTTAATTTTGAGTTTAAGCTCAGGCTTGCTTGGATTTGGAGAAGTTTTAGTTTGGATTTTCTATGCATTATTTGCATTGGGATCATTTCTTTTAGTTGTTTGTCCAGATCCGGGAACGGAAAAGATGATTCACGACCCATTCTGGGGAGCAGTTATTTACTTAGTAATGGTAGCTGTAGTTTATGCCATCATTTGGGGCATAGCATTAAGTATTTTAATTAACTTGTAGGAGAATCATTATTTCCTATATAAAAAGGTGTTGATCATCTTCGCTTATTGCGATGAATGATTAACACCTTTTGTTTTGAAAATATTTATGAATTATTCTTCTGCATGTTTGACTTTAGGTAAGTTAGATAACTTGTGATAATTCATCTGAATTCTTAAAGCTGCGTAAATTGGTTTTCCACCTAAGAGATCTAACACAAAGTAAGCGATAAAAGTAGTAATCAGCATTGGGAAGATCTGCTCAACTGACCCAACCATTTCTGTTAAAAGCGTTAAAGCTGTAAAAGGAGCCTTTTCGATTGCACCAAAGTAAGCACACATAGAAGTGACAATAATAATGCCGTAACAACGCTTAGGGGCAATATTAAAGTGAATCATAATTACTGCAAATACAACGCCCAGAAGTGCTCCTAGAACTAAGATTGGCATAAAAATACCACCAGGTACAGAGGCACCATAAGAGATCATAGAAAAGATAAAGCGAACAATAAACCAAATTAATGGAAGTAACATTAAACTCAAAGTCCCCGTTTGGATATTTTTCATGAAAATCGGTTCAAAAAGACTAGAAATGAAATCATGAGAACCGCCAAGTAAAGTTGCATTCCATAAACCAATTGGAATTACTAGGAGTAAGGGGATGATACTGTGATAAATCTTAGGTATCTTAGTAAGTTTTGAATAAACTGGCTTCAGACTTAAGAGACAATATTGATAGAGATGAGCCAGTAAGCCTAATGCCACGCCCATAATAGTAACAAACCAATAGGAGGTAAGTGGCAAGGATTTTTCTAAAGGAAGATAAAGGCAAGGCTGAGTACCAAAAAAGAATAGTGTCATTAAGTCGGAAGACATAGCGGCAGCTAGGGCCGTCAAAACTTCTTTGGGTGTAAAGTTAAAGGTTATTTCTTCTACTAGAAAGAAAACCCCAGCTAAAGGAGCCGAAAAAGCTGCACTAAGGCCAGCCGCTATACCGCAGCCTTGCAGGCGCTTAAGATCATCCGGATCGGCATGGAAAAGATTTTCACCAAAAGCTTGCCCCACCATTGCACCCATTTGAATACAAGGACCTTCACGTCCTAAAAATAGACCGGGACAAATTGCAAGGAGTCCACCTACATATTTTCGCCATAAAATGCTCCACCAATTCATCTTGTTTTCATTAAGCATTACAGCTTCAACTTGAGGTACACCAGAACCAGTAATGTTATTCAACACGGGTTTAATGACTTGACCAAGGATAAAAACAATTAATAAAGTAGCAATAACATACGGAATTAAGTAGATTGGCTTTTGACGCATTAAAGGATAAATGAAAAAGAGAAATTTCATTGTGTGGTCAATAATCCATCGAAATGTACCAACAATTAGGCCCGTTATCATTCCAATCATAATCCCTTGTAAGAAAATAAAGAAAAAGTTTGATGTAAACGGCTTAGCTAAGACCTGCTTGGCAGTTTTAATCATTTCTTCACCAGCTTTCTAAAAATTACTTATTAAGTTTAGTTTACATCAATTAATATTTAAGCCAATAAAAATAACGATAGCTGTTTGACATCGTTATTGATTTACTTATCGCCATCAAAAATAGAAGATTTTACAATAACATAATCTACTACACGGATTGCACTTAGATCTTTACCACCAGCATAGGAGATTGAAGATTGTAAATCTTCCTGCATTTCACGCAAGGTATCCTTAATATAACCACGGTAAGGAACTAGCATTTGCTTTCCTTCAACATTACGGTAAGCTCCTTTTTGAACCTCGGAGGCTGACCCCCAGTATTGCTTATATCTCTTACCATCAATTGTAATTAAGTTGCCAGGAGATTCTTCATGTCCTGCAAATAGAGATCCAATCATTACCATTGAAGCGCCAAAGCGAACAGACTTGGCAATGTCACCGTTGTGGCGAATACCACCGTCAGCGATCAATGGCTTTCTGGCTGCTTTAGAACACATTCTAAGTGCTGCTAATTGCCAGCCTCCGGTACCAAAACCAGTTTTTAACTTAGTAATACATGCTCTACCAGGGCCTACGCCGACTTTAGTTGCATCAGCTCCAGCGTTTTCTAATTCACGAACTGCTTCAGGAGTTGCAATGTTGCCAGCTGTTAAAAATGTATCAGGCAACTTAGCTTTAATGTATTTAATCATCTTAATTACATAATCTGAATGGCCGTGAGCTACGTCGATTGTAATATATTCAGGAATAATCTTTTCTTTAGCTAAGTAGTCAATAAAGTCATATTCGCTATCTTTAATTCCAACTGAAATTGAGGCAAATAAACCTTTATCATGCATCGTTTTAATAAAATCAGCTCGTTTTTCTGGATAAAAACGGTGCATTACATAATAATACCCATTTTCTGCTAGCCAAATAGCTAAATCTTCATCAATAACGCTTTCCATGTTTGCTGGAACGACAGGAATTTTAAATATCCGGCTTCCAAATTTAACACTAGTGTCAGCTTCCTTACGGCTTTTAATGATGCATTTATTCGGTACAAGTTGAATATCATCATAATCGAAGGCTTCCATACTAAAGTAATTGCTCATGTAATATACCTCATGCTTTTTTTAAAACTACATGAGTTAATATACGGGGGTTGTTAGGTAAAGTCAAGAGCAAAAATGAATGTTTATTTTATTAGTTATTAAAAACGTTCGGAAATAATTGACTATTGAAGCTTAGATTGTTAAACTAGTCTTCGGTTTTAAGAAAATGATTTTTATGAGGTGAAATCAAATGACAGCAATAGCAGTTGTAGGTAGTCAATGGGGCGACGAAGGAAAGGGTAAAATTACTGATTTCTTAAGTAAGGATGCAGCAATGGCTGTACGTTCAAATGGTGGTAACAATGCAGGCCACACAATTGAAATTGGTGACAAGACTTTCAAGATGCGCCTAATTCCATCTGGAATTTTTGCTGCTAAGAATGGTGCTGTAATTGGTAATGGTGTAGTTATCAATCCAGAAGTAATGTTCGGAGAATTAGATAATCTTGAAAAAGAAGGCATCGATATTAGTGGTTTAAAGATTTCTAATCGAGCACATGTAATTATGCCTTACCACATTTTGCAAGATACTTATCAAGAAGAAGCTAAGGGTGACAAGAAGATCGGAACTACCAAGAATGGTATCGGTCCTTGTTACATGGATAAGGCTTCAAGAATTGGTATTCGTGTTTGCGATTTACTTGAAAGAGATACTTTTGAAGAAAAATTACGTACTAATTTAGCTGAAAAGAATGCTTTATTCACTAAGGTTTATGGTAAGCCTGAACTTAAATTTGAAGACATCTTTGAAAAGTACCTTGAATACGGTCAAAAGATGAAGAAATACGTTACTGACACTTCAGTAGTTGTAAACGATGCTTTAGATAACGACGAAAAAGTTCTTTTTGAAGGTGCACAAGGAGTAATGCTTGATATTGATGAAGGTACTTACCCATACGTAACTTCTTCAAACACTATTTCAGGTGGAATTGCTTCTGGTATTGGAATGGGTGCTAACCGCTTAAATACTGTAATTGGTGTCTGCAAGGCTTACACTACTCGTGTTGGTGAAGGTCCATTCCCAACTGAATTATTAGATGAAGTTGGCGATCGCATTCGTGAAACTGCTCATGAATATGGTACTGTTACTGGTCGTCCACGTCGTGTTGGTTGGTTTGACTCAGTAGCTCTTCGTCACGCAAAACGTGTTGCTGGTATCAATGCCTTAAGTTTGAACTTATTAGATGTATTTTCTGGTTTTGAGAAGATTAAGATTGCTACCGCTTATGAACTTGATGGTAAGAAGATTGACTACTACCCAGCAAGTTTGAAAGAATTATACAGATGTAAACCTGTTTATGAAGAACTACCTGCTTGGGATGAAGATATTACTAATGTAAAGACATGGGAAGACTTGCCAGAAAACGCTAAGAAATTCTTGAACCGCGTTTCTGAATTAGTTGGTGTTCCTTTAGTTACTGTTTCAGTTGGTCCAGATCGTGAACAAACTATTGTTTTGAAGAATCCATGGGAAATGTAATTTATGCTTGAACGTTATACTCGTCCAGAAATGGGCAAAATTTGGTCGTTAGAAAATAAATATAATGCTTGGCTAAAAGTTGAAATTGCGGCGACTAATGCATGGGCAGAACTGGGTGAAGTTCCTGCTGAAGACGCTAAGAAGATTGCTGACAATGCTTCTTTTACAGTAGAGCGTGTTAGTGAATTAGAAGCTATTACTCACCACGATGTGGTTGCGTTTACTAGAACAGTTTCTGAAAGCTTAGGAGAAGAAAAGAAGTGGGTTCACTTCGGCTTAACTTCAACCGACGTTGTAGATACTGCACAAGGCTATATCTTAAAGCAAGCTAATGAGATCATTTTGAAAGACTTAGAGGCTTTAAAAGAGACTATTGCAGATAAGGCTAGAAAATATAAATACACTGTTGAAATGGGACGCACTCACGGTGTTCAAGCAGAACCAACTACTTTTGGTTTGAAGCTTGCTCGCTGGTATGCGGAAATTAATCGTGACATTGAACGCTTTAAAGCAGCCGCTAAAGATGTTGAATCTGGTAAGATTTCTGGAGCTGTTGGTACTTTTGCTAATGTCCCACCAGCAGTTGAAACTAGCGTTTTAAAGCAGCTAGGTTTAACTCAGCAACCAGTTACTAGTCAGGTTTTGCCAAGAGACTTACATGCCTACTACATTGCTACGATTGCTTTAATTGCTACAAGTATTGAAAATTGGGCAACAGAAATTCGCGGTTTGCAACGTAGTGAAATTCATGAAGTTGAAGAACACTTTAGAGCTGGTCAAAAAGGCTCCTCTGCAATGCCTCACAAGCATAATCCAATTGGTTCAGAAAACCTCTGCGGTATGGCTCGAGTAATGCGTGGCTTTATGGTGCCAGCTTATGAAGATGTGGCTTTATGGCATGAGAGAGATATTTCTCATTCAAGTGCAGAGCGTGTAATTTTACCTGATGCAACAATTGGAATTGATTACATGTTGAATCGTTTTAACCGCATTTTAACCAACCTTGATGTTTTCCCAGAAACAATGCTCAAGAATATGGATCGTACTTATGGTTTGATTTATTCACAACGTGTGCTATTGAAGTTAATTGATGAGGCAGGCTTATCACGCGAAAAAGCTTATGACATGGTTCAAAAATTAGCTAATAAGTCATGGCAAGAGCAAACTTCATTTAGAAAGCTAATTGAAGATAGTGAAGTTATGAATTACTTGTCTGAAGACGATTTAGATGATGCATTTGATTATCATTATCACTTGAAGCATGTAGATGAGATTTTTGAAAAATGTGGTTTAGATTAGGATAGAAACTAAAACGTTTTGTTGGATATAATTATGTCTGACAGAACGTTTTTTATTTTGGGGAGAGGAAAATATAAATATATGACAATAGGTGAGGCATTAAAAGAAGAGCAAAATCAGCTTGGCTTGACTCATGAAGAAATGGCGGCAGGAATTATTGCTAAGGGAACATATTCAAAATTAATAAATGGAAAAATTGAGATTCGGAGTAATCTTTTGATTGCATTACTTTTAGAACATGATATCGATATTAGCAATTTCTTTAACAAAGTAAAGAATACATATACTTCAAAAGAAAAACAGTTGGCAATAGAACTCTCACAAAAAATGGGTTTAGCAGTTAATAATCACGATTGTGTATTAGCTGAAGACATTTTAGAAAAAATTTTGCTCTTAGAAAACCATAAATATTTAAAATACCGGGCGATTATTGCAACGGCTTATTTAGAAAATAAAGTATCATTTTTAAGTGAAAATTTTAAAAAAGAGGTTTTAGTTGCAATAAATTCAAATTCCAACTGGATAAAAAATCCAGGTGCATTGCGTTTACTTTCGACAGCACTAGTGGTCTTAGATCCGGAACAAGTAGAAAATGAAATGGAACTATTTTTTTTAAAACTTAGGAGAAGAAATAATTATTCGGAAAGTGTAAAGGAACGATATGCAATGCTTTGTGATAATTATTTACATTGGAGATTTGATTACAGGAAAAAAGTGTTTGATAAAAAGAATATCGATTCTGCATTACAATTTCTTAATGATTTAGATTCTAGTCCACACTTAATGGTTTATAAATTATCTAAAAAATATTATCAGTATCTTTTTAATAATCAAATTGACTTAGCAAAAAAGATGAAAATAGATTTGTTAGATATGGGATGTATTGCAGGCGTTACAAATTGGCCTGTATAAAAAGGCTTGATTGTTTCTTATTTGAAACGAATCAAGTTATTTTTTGTTATATAGATAAAATAAAGATAAGTATTAGTATTTAAAGGATAAAAAATAATGAATCAAGAACTATTAAATAAACTTGAGCATTTAAATGAAATATATAAATCAGGTCACTGGGGAAGTGATATGCCAGAAGATACACGTCCTCAAAATTTAGATCCTAATTCTGAAGAAAATGCTATTTTTTATACATTGCCAACTGCTTTAGATTATCAACGAAATTCTAATACCTTGTGGAAAAGTGCTACGACTACTTTTGAAGATAATGAAACTAGCTTTGTATTTAATCCACAAGAAGTGATGAATAAAGATTTTACTGAAGTACAGGCAGCCTTAACTAAATATAGTTTGGCTTTGCAGAAAAATAAGCAGACACAAATTTGGATTAAACTTTGTCAGACTTTAGATAATAATTTCAATGGAAAAGTAACTGATTTTTTTGCTTATTTTGACAATGATATTCAAAAAGTTCGTCATTATATGCAGGTAGAGAAGAAAAAGGATTTTCCATACCTGTCTGGTAAAAAATTGTGTAATTACTGGCTATATGTGATGTATCAGTATACGAATCTACCTTTGATTAATACTGATCAAATTTATATTGCTACAGATCATCATATTATTAGAGCTACGCATAAACTTGGGCTGATTACAGATGAAGAAGTAGAAAGTACAAAAGTACAGGATTATGTAATAAAAGCTTGGATTGAAGCGATAAAGGGTACCAATTATATACCTATTGATTTTCAATCTGCCCTTTGGTTATGGGCAAGGAATGGGTTTAAAGAAGAATTGTAATATTAAAGAGAGAACATCATGAAACATGAACATTCAGCAGGCGCGATTATCTGGCGCAAGAAAAATAATGAAATCCAATATTTATTAATTCAAAGTCAGCCTTATAAGTAATTTAAGAGTGCATGGGCTTTTTCAAAAGGACATCTTGAAGCAGGAGAAACAGCACAAGAAGCTGCAAAACGAGAAATTTTTGAAGAAGTAGGATTAAAGCCTGAATTTAATTTTGATTTTAATGAAAGTTATTCATATCAAGTTACTTCAGAAATTGAAAAGACCGTAACTTTATTTTTAGCAAAATACAATCATGATCAGAAAATAAAACGGCAAGAAAGTGAAATTAGGCAGACTGCTTGGCTAAACTATGAAGATGCGTAGAAAAGAATTAGAGAGCAAAACTTTAAGGAATTTAGTTTTGAAGATTTATCCTTTAGTCTGGAGAAGGCTAATGATTATTTGAATGGATATTGATTCTGAGAATAATCAGTGTGATGAGATTCTCTATAATTTAAGCAAGATTATATCTAGTTAAAATTAAATACAATGTATATAAATTGTAGTATAATTTTAGAAAAAGGGAGTGATTAATATGGCACATACATATAGTTATCGTGCAGATTCTAAAGATCATGATGAAGTTAAAAGAATTTTAGATAATCTCGGTTTAGACATGTCTACTAGTATTAAAATGTATTTTAAACAAATTATTAGACATAATGGGATTCCCTTTTCAGTAACCAATTCTAATACGCCTACAGACGATACTAAGAAAGCTCTTTTACTGGCAGAAGCTAAAGATATGGGCTTAATTGAAGACGATACTCCAGCCTTTAAAGATACTAATAAATTGATTAGTTATATGAAAAAACGTGCAAAGGAATTAGAGTAATGTATGAAATAAAGGCCGAAGATACTTTTATTCAGGATGTAAATCGTTGGAGTAAGAAAGTTCCTGAGTTATGGGATGAAATTCAAGCAATAACTTCATATATGCAAGAAACTGGAGAAATACCGGAAGAATAGGATCCACATCTTTTAACTAATGAGGAATTGAATTATGTAGGATATTTTGAATTTCATTTATTTGGAGGGGAAACTTGATTTGCTTGTTATTCATACAAAAAACAAAAATAAAAAAGTCTTTCGATTGGTTAGACTAGGGTCTCATAATGAATTATTTCATTCTGATTTACGATAATTAAAATTAAAGTCGTCGATATCAAACGGCTTTTTATTTTGCTCATTTTTATCTAAAATAAGACTTGAATACAATTAAAATAAGAAAGCGTATATAAAAATGTCAGAACCAAATTATGCCAAGTTAGAAGCAAATAATCCTCATTTAGATAAAGATAAGCCATATCCACTAGCAGGAATCTTAGTTGTGGACTTCACCCATGTCTTGTCAGGTCCAACTTGTACAAGAATGCTTGCCGACGCAGGTGCACGAGTAATTCATATTGAAAGAAAAACAGGGGATGATACCCGCCACATGGGACCATACATTGCAGATGGTTCAAGTGAATACTTTAGAATCTGTAATGCAGGTAAAGAATCAATTGCTTTAGATTTGAAAGATCCAAAAGATCATGCTTTAGTCGAAAACATGATTGCTAAGGCTGATATAGTTGTAGAAAACTTCCGTCCAGGTGTAATGACACGCCTAGGATTTGATCCAGAAGAAATGGTTAAAAAGTATCCAAAGCTAATATTTGCTTCTATTTCTGGTTTTGGTCAATACGGACCATGGTCTAAACAGGCGGCTTACGATACCATTGTTCAGGCAGTATCTGGATTAATGGATGCTACAGGTGAACCAAACAGCAAGCCAACACGTGTTGGAACTTCAGTTTCTGATGTTGTTGCAGGAATCATGGGTTATAGCGCGATTACCACTGCCTTAGTGGCAAGAGAACGCACTGGAAAAGGAACTACAATAGATGTTTCAATGCTTGATTCTACTTTTTCATTAATGGTGCAGGACTTAATGCTAGCTCTTGGGCCGCATGAAGTGCCACACAGGATTGGCAATCGTCATCCTGACATGTATCCATTCGATACTTTTGATTGCCAAGATCAGCCAATTGCCATTTGTTGTGGAAATGATCATTTATGGGGATTATTATCTAATGCATTAGGCCATGAAGAATGGACTAATCAAGCAGATTTTAAGACAAATGATTTGCGTGAGAAAAACTGGCAAAAAGTTAAAAATGCAATGCAAGATGTACTTAAAACTAAGACTGCTGCTGAGTGGGATAAGATCTTACATGAAGCAGGTGTGCCAGCTGGCTTAGTTTTGAATGTGGATAAGACTAGACGCCTTGATCAAATTATTGAGCGCGGGATGGTTAAAACGCTACCCGATGGCAATGAAGTTCTAGGCTCACCACTCAAGTATGGAACTTGGAATTCTTATGGATTGCAAAAAGATGCACCGAAGTTGGACGAACAAGGTGAGCAGATTCGTAAGGAATTTAAATAAAAATAAACATGAAAAAAGATCAAGATTTTCTATTTTTTGAGAATCTTGATCTTTTACTTTGTGGGAAAATATTTATATATAATGATTTAAAATTTTTTTGCGATAAAATTGATTAAATTTTTAGAGATGAGGATCAAAATGACTATTGGAGAAGCATTAAAAAGAGAAAGAGAAAGTTTAGGATTGACTCAAGAAGAAATGACGAAGAATGTTATTCAAAAGAGTCATTATTCTAAAATAGAGCGCAATATTGAAGGAATTTCAGCAGATAGTTTGTTTAAAATTCTGTTTGCACATCATATTGATGTTGATGAATTTTTAGAAAGTATAAAAGATACATATACTTCTAAAGAAGATGTTACAGCCGGCTTATTAGAAAAAAGGATGATGAATGCTTTTAATACTTCAAATACTGAAGCAGTCAAGAAATGTTTAGCAGAAATTCTTGAATTGGATGAAAATCTTATTTTTAAATATCGTGCGCTCATCGCTGTTGCTACCTTTGACGGGAATTTGGATCAATTAAGCGAAAATACAAGAAAAAATATAGTTAAAAAATTCAACGATTTTAACAACTGGGTGGAGAATATCGATTCATTACGTTTGTTAGCTAATTGTATGTCTGTATTTACTCAAGCGCAATTAGATAATAATATAGATTATTTATTAAATTATTATAGAAAAAAAGATGATCATCCAGAAATAAAAATAGAAAGAGTAGCAATTATTTGCAATAACTATTTATATTATTGTTATTATTCTGATGTTAATGGAGATAATATAAAAAAGTGTTTAGATTATTTAAAGAATTTACCTAAGAATATCCATTTTCTTTTTTATCATATTAGCTGTAATTTTTATACTAACTTATTTAACGGAAATAAAAAAGAGGCAATAGATATAAAGGAATCACTATGTAAATGGGGATATGAAGACAGAGTTAAAAGTTGGAAAGTGTAATTTAAGTTTCGCATAGCAAAACTTAAATACGAAATTGAAAAATATGTGTAATACTAATATCAAATAATTAAGAAAGGAGAAAAACATGATCTGGGAAGTACCCATTATTATAAATTAGTGGTAGATTTCCATTTTTACCAAGGGAAGAAAACTGGAAAGAAAGCTTTCAACACGAACTTGAAATAGAAGATCCTTAGGATAAAGCTATGACAAAACAAACAAAAAAGAAAGATGTTTATAATTTATTATTTGGTAGAATATCTACCAATATTGCTGATAGTTTATTTTATATGGCTATACTATGGCACTTTAAAGAAGTATCGCGTTCGCCTTTTATCGTATCAATAATTTTTGCAGTAGCATCAGGAATTGATATGATTTCATTTGGATTTGGACCACTAATCGATCGAATTTCCATCAAAAAACTTCTAGAAAGTTCAACTTTTCTTCAAGCTGCTATTAGTGTTATTACATTTTTAATTCTATACTTACGTATTGATAATTTAATCATCAGTATCATTTTAATAACTTTATATATTGCCTCAACTATTCTTTCAGCCATAATTTATCCAGCAGAATATAAATTGTTGCCTTTATTTGTGTCAGAAAAAGAGTTACTTCGTTTCAACGGCATTTTTCAATTAACATATAGGGTTTTAGATTTGCTATTAGATGCTGGAGTAACAGTAATTATAACTTTAACGTCTATTCCGATTACTGTAGTTTTATCTGCTATAGTATTCGCAATTGCACTTAAGTTCTATGGAAGTCTGAAAATAAATTTAGCTGCAAAAGAATTTTTAGAAGAGGACGAATACTTTACTGGTTCTTATCGTAAAGATATGGCATTAGGCTGGAAAACTTTACGTAAAGAGAAAAATATATTGGAATTAATTTTGCCAATTGCCTTTACTAATTTCTTTTATGGTATCTTTTCGGTGGGATTACCTTATTTTGCTCAAAGCTATATTCGTAATTCAGCTTTAGGATATGGAACGCTGTTATTTACTTCCTCTTTAGGAAGTATTGGGGGTACGTTATTAGTTCAACGTTTTAAAATCGGAAAAAAAGATATGCAAATTTTTATTGCAATTTGTTTCTTAGGAGCAGGAATTTTTAGAGTATTAGTTCCCATTTCTATTTATCTTAACATTTGGGTATTATTAGTTGCATCCGCAATTTCTTCAATGTGGATTACCATGATGAATACCAATTTTGAGGCCTTAGTTCAAACTAGCTTTTCCTCATCAATTTTAGGCAGAGTCGAAACTATAAACGATAGTATTCTGTCAGCCATGATTCCGATTGGTACATTAGTTGGTGGATGGATTATTAAAGTTAGTGGTTCATTAATGACTCAATATATTTATGGAGCAGCATTATTATTAAGTGCGGCTTACTACTTCTTAATTTTAAAGGACAAAAAACAAAAAAATGTTTCTGACAATGAAGTAGAATAAAAATAAACATGAAAAAGATCAAGATTTTCTATTTTTTGAGAATCTTGATCTTTTTTCGTGTGGTGTGAAGATTTTTTTAACATTAAATCTTTATTTCTAGTGTATTCTACTATATTCTAAACTTTACTATTGTTATATAATTAATAAAAAATTAACAAATAATAAAAATGCTAGGAGATGAAACTATGACCATTGGAGAGGCACTATATGAAGAGCGAAAAAAATTAGGATTAACGCAAGAAAATATGGTGAGGGGAGTTATTAATAAAGGACATTATTCTAAGATTGAACGAGGATTAGAGAATATTTCAATTGATACATTGTTTAGAATTATTTTGAAACATCATATTGATATTAGTGACTTTTTCAATAAAGTGAAAGACAATTATTATACTTTTGAAGATAAAAAGGCTGAAGAATTAAAGCAAAAGATAATGTACGCTTTTAATAATAATCAAAGGGAAGAATTAAGAATATACTTAAATGAAATTTTGGATTTAAAAGAGCATCAGATTTTTAAATATCGAACAGTAATTGCTATTGCATCTTTAGAAAATAATTTGTCTGACTTAAGTCCATCTCTTAAAAATAAGATAATTACTAAATTTTACGAACGCGAAAATTGGTTTGAAAATATTGGAGCATTACAGTTATTTTCTGACTGTATGAAAATATTTACTTTGGAACAGTTAGATTATTTTCTTGAGCAACTGTTAAAGCATTATCAAAAACATACTTATTCTGAAAATATGCAAGAAAGAATAGCTATTATTTGCAATAATTATCTCTGCTATTGTTATAAGCAAAAAATAGGTGGAAGTAATATACAAAATGCATTGAGTTATTTGAAAAAACTGGAATCTACTGGTCATTTTCTGCTCTATAAAATATGTTATGATCTTATTTGAAGGCAATATAGAAAAAGCAGATCAAATAAAGAAATTGCTGATTAATTGTGGATATCAAGACTGTATTGAACGATGGCAAATTTAGTTGTGTCTGACGCAACTAATTAAGTAAATATGAAAAATAGTGTGATAATTGTGAGTAACAAATTATAAGTAGGTTATGTTTACCTAGAAAGGAGGACAAAGATGAAAAATAAGAAATTAGTTTTGACTGCTTTAGTAGCTTTATTATTTTTAGTAGGCGGTGGAGTATGGTTTTATCATAATCAGACAACTGTCCCTAAAGGCTGGGTTAATCAAAGCTTAATGACTTTGGAAAAATCAGATAATAAACTAAGTAATTCTTTTTATTTGATGTTTGACAAAAATACGGCTTATTTAGCTACACGCTTAGGGGGTAATGAAGAAAGTAAACCTTCAAAATTAAGTAAAGATATTTTGAATGCTTTTTCATTGAAAGAAAATGAACGTCCACAAGCAGGTCAGTGGGTAAAATTAGGCCGAGTTAAAACCGAAAAGTTAAAAAATGGTTACAAGTTTAAAACGCGTAAAATAAGTTTTATTTTGAAAAAGACTTCTAAAGGTGCCTATCAAAGTCAAGATGGTACTTATTGGCAATTTGTTCCGGAAGGAGTGACAGAAAGCAAATAATCAAAATGGATATAAGTGATATTAATATTAATCAATATAAAAAATATGCCTAGTTAGATTAACAAAATCTAATTAGGCATATTTTTATTTATAAGTATTGGAGAAAGTGAGTATAGTTAATCTCGATCTTTTACTTTATTCAAATTCATCAAGGGCTTCTAAGGCATTTTCCCAGTCAGTGTTTGCTTGATCTAATTGCTCTTGAACAGCAGATAATTTTTCTTGCAATGGTCCAAGCTTTTCAAATGAAGCGGCAATATCTGGATTTGCCATTTCAGTTTGGATTTCTTGTTCTTCTGCTTCTAATTTTTCAATCTTAGCCTCGGCATCGCTAACTGCACGTTCTAGTTTTCTCTTTTGAGAATCGCGTGCCTTTTGTTCTTGATAGGAAAGTTTACCTTTATTTTGATTAGCACTAGTAGCACTTTCAGTTTGTTCAGCTTTTGCTTCTTGAACAGCCGCAGCTTGTTTAGCTTTTTCATCTAAGTAGTAGGAATAATTACCATTGTAAATCTTAGCGTGACCATCACGAACTGAAATAATCTTATTAGCTAACTCATTAATAAAGTAACGGTCATGAGAAACAAAAAGCAAGGTTCCATCGTAATTATCTAGTGCTTCTTCTGAATGGTTAAATTATCACGCTGCTCAAGAAAGAATTAGAAAAGGAGTTTAGATCTGAAGACTTGTCAGCAATTTTGTATAAGGCTAATGATTATTTGGTGAGTCGTGAGGGATAGAAGGAAACATACTTTTGAAAAAATTAGACAGAAACTTAGGATTAGTTTTAAACCAGAGATATAGAGGAATTAACAACCAAAAGTAACTAATTAACACGAGTCAAATTAATCATCTAGATAAAGAATTCAGTTTTCTGAATTCTTTTTTTGTTATAAAATTAATAAAAAATAAATAAAAGCAAATAAGGAGATGAGATTATGAAAATTGGACAGGCGTTAAAAGAAGAACGTCAAAAATTAGGCTTAACTCAGAAACAGATGATAAAGGGCATTATTAACAAGGGTCATTATTCAAAAATAGAGCGTGGATTAGAAAGTATTTCAATTGATACTTTATTTAGAATTATTTTGAAACACCATATTGATATCAGTGATTTTTTTAATAAAGTTAAGTATGATTACTATACGTCTGAAGATAAAAAAGCTGAAGAATTGAAGCAAAAGATGTTGCATGCTTTTAATAACAATCAAAGGGAAAAAATAGGAATTTATTTAAATGAAATCCTAGATTTAAAAGAGCATCAACTTTTTAAATATCGAACAATAATTGCTATTGCTTCTTTAGAAAATAGCTTATCTGACTTAAGTCTAGCCTTTAAAAATAAAATAGTTACTAGATTTTCAGAACATGAAAATTGGGTGGAAAATATCGGTGCATTACAATTATTTTCTGATTGTATGAAGATATTTTCTTTAGAGCAAGTAGACTATTTTCTTGGTCAATTATTAAAACATTATCAAAAGAATTCTTGTTCTGAGAGTATGAGGGAAAGAGTAGCAATTATTTGTAATAATTATCTTTGTTATTGCTATAAGCAGAAATTAAACGGAGATAATATTGAAGCTGCATTAGATTATTTAGCGAGCTTAGAAACGACTACTCATTTTTTGCTTTATCGAATTTGTCATGAGTTATATTTTAATTTATTTAGTGGGAATACAGAAAAAGCAACTCAAATAAAAAAATTGCTGATGAAATGTGGATATAAAGATTGTATGGAATATTGGCAAATTTAGTTGTGTATAGCACAACATAATGAATAAAAACTGAAAAAGCTGTGATAATTATAAACAACAAATGATAAATATAAATTTATTATTTGTGTAAATATTTCTAGATAGGAAAAGTGAGCTATGAAAAATAAAAAACTATTTGTGGCTACTTTTGTAGCATTATTGCTTTTCGTTGGTGGAGGAGCATGGTTTTATCATAATCAGACCACGGTTCCTGAGGAATGGGTTGGTCAAAGTCTAATGACTTTAGAAAAAGAAGATAACCGGTTAAGTAATTCTTTTTATTTAATGTTTGATAAAAATACTGCTTATATTGCCACACGCTTAGGTGGCAATGAAGAGAGCAAGCCATCAAAATTAAGTAAAGATATTTTAAATGCCTTTTCGAAGAATGGAAATACTCGACCACAAGCTGGTGAATGAGTGAAATTAGGACGGGTTAAAACTGAGCGATTGAAAGATGGCTATAAAATTAAAACAAGGAAAGTAACCTTTGATTTAAAAAAGGCTTCTAATGGAGCATACCAAAGTCAAGATGGTACTTACTGGCAATTAGTTCCTAAAGGGGTGGAAAATAAACAATAAAAATGGACATTAGCGATATTAATATTAACCGTATACAAAAATATGCCTGATTAGACCAAGATAGATCTAATTAGGCATATTTTTTATGTTTAATTATTGTTTCCAGCTAGCATCAAATTTTTGCTTGGCAGTCTGAATAGCTGGATTAATATTTTTCTTCTTTTTAGCATCAGCTAAGATTGCTTGCATACTTGCTTGAACTTGGTCATAAGCAGGTGTGGCATTCTTAGTTACTGGTAAGAAGTACAAGTCTTTAGTAGTCTCAGCCAAGATTGCTGGTACTTTACTTGTATTAAGTGACTTGTAAGCTTGTGAGTTTAGGACTTGCGTATTAACTGGCATATAGCCGGTAGTTTTAGTCCAGTAGAATTGTTCTTTCTTACTGGTCAAGAATTTTAGATACTTGAAGGCAGCTGACTTTTGTCTAGCGCTAGCCTGGTTAAACATATAAATATCAGTTCCTTGTTGCGCATTAACCTTGCTTGGACGAGGGGCAATGCCAAATTGATATTCTTTCTTCAAGCCTTGTTTTAGATATGCTTCATTAGCAGTTGAACCGATAAACATTGCTACCTTACCAGAATTAAATGGGGTAGACATATATTTTTCAGTACCAGCTTGCATGAAGTAGCCCTTACGAACCCCATCAGCGTAGTAGTCAATTACTTCTTTTGAATCTTTACCAGAAAAGTTAATCTTCTTAGTAAAGTTGATGCCTTTTTCCTTCATCCCCAACATATAGTAATTGTTTAAAGCATCAAAACCAGCCCCAGTTACTTGATGGTCACTCTTTTGATAGATCTTTTCAGAAGCAGACTTAAGCTCGCCCATTGTTTGCGGAACTTTGAGATTATATTGATCTAGTAAAGTCTTATTATAGAAAAGTACTTCAACTGACTTATTGAATGGGACTCCGTATTGAGTATTGTTAATTTTTGCGCCGTTCCAAAGTGCTTGCTTAATATTACTTTTAGCATAGGGACCCCAGCCAAGGTCATCATTTTTAACATAAGGAGTGAGGTCAACTAGCATTTTTTGCTTAGCGGCATTATACAACCATCCTGGATAAGCCTGGGTGATAGTCGGCAAATTATCAGGTGATTGCATTGTTGAGGAAAGCTTAGACTGAAGATCCGCATAATTACCGCCTTGGCTTTCAAGCTTGATCTTGATTTTTGGATTTCCTTTTTCAAAGTCCGCAGTCATCTTCTTGAGGGCTTTTTCAGAAGAACCGGTTAATGAATACCAAAAAGTTACCGTAGTATTCTTGGTAATCTTAGTCGGAATTTTGCTACTAGACTCCTTAGTTTGAGTCTTAGAGCATCCAACTGCTAAAAGTGCCGTTCCAATTGCGGCAAGAGTTAACATCTTTTTTCTAAATTTCATTTTTCTTCTCCCGTCAATTCATTTTGACAGGTACTATTTTAACATGAATTTAAAATTAGCCGAAAATTTTTAAAATAATAAAAAACCATCCCTCATCGGATGGTCAAAAATTATTCAAATTCATCTAATGCTTCTAAGGCATTTTCCCAGTCATTATTTGCTTGCTCTAGTTGTTCCTGAACAGCAGATAATTTTTCTTGAAGCGGACCGAGTTTTTCAAATGAAGCCGCAATATCAGGGTTGGCCATCTCAGTTTGAATTTCTTGCTCTTCTGTTTCCAGCTTTTCAATTCTAGCTTCTGCATCACTAACAGCGCGTTCTAACTTACGTTTTTGAGAATCGCGTGCCTTTTGTTCTTGGTAAGATAGTTTACCTTTATTTTGACTAGCCGATGAAGTAGTTTCAGTTTCTGCTTTTTGTGCTTCCGCTTCTTGAGCAGCTGCAGCTTGCTTAGCCTTTTCATCTAAATAGTAAGAATAATTACCATTATAGATCTTAGCATGACCGTTGCGAACAGAAATAATCTTGTTAGCTAATTCATTAATGAAGTAACGATCGTGAGAAACAAAGAGCAGGGTACCGTCGTAATTATCTAAAGCTTCTTCAAGCACTTCTTTAGCTTCAATATCTAAGTGGTTGGTAGGTTCGTCCATTAATAAGAAATTGTCTTTTTCAAGAGACAAAACAGTTAGAGTAAGTCGAGCCTTTTGACCACCAGATAATTGACCAACTGTCTTATCAATGTCTTCGGCAGTGAATAAGAAAGAAGCCAAAATAGAGCGGACATCTTTTTCAGGCATTGTCTTGTGACGGTCCCAAATCGTATCAAGAACAGTCTTTGAAGGATCTAAGCTTTGGAGCTCCTGATCATAATAACCAATATCTAAGCTTGCGCCATATTTAATTGAGCCATCTTTTGGTTCAAGTTTTTTCATAATGGTCTTGAGCAAGGTAGACTTACCAATTCCGTTAGGGCCGATAATAGCAACGCGGTCATTTTTGTTGACTTGGAAGTCGATATCAGAAACCATTACTTTATCAGGATAGCCGATAGTCAGATCCTTAGCGATCAGTACTTCTTTTCCAGAAGGACGTTCGCTAGTGAAGTTAATACGAACTTTTTGTTTATGCTTAGGTGGCTTAATTCGCTCCATCTTGTCTAAAACCTTACGTCTACTTTGAGCACGTTTAGTAGTTGAAGCACGAACTAAGTTCTTTTGGATGAATTCTTCTTCTTTTTTGATCTTTTCTTGTTGCTTTTCATAAGCAGCTTCTTGCTGGCTATCCATCAATTCGCGTTCTTTAACGTATTGGCTGTAATTACCCTTGAAAGTAGTCAGCTTGCCAAAGTTTAATTCAAAAATTTGATTAGCTAAGTGATCTAAGAAGTACTGGTCGTGAGAAACAGTAATAATTGCGCCTTGATAGTTTTTCAAGAATGCTTCTAACCAATCTAAAGTGTCTAAGTCAAGGTAGTTAGTAGGCTCGTCAAGTAATAATACTGGTGGCTTTTGCAAAAGCAATTTAACAAAAGCAAGTCTCGTCTTTTCACCGCCAGAAAGGGTGCCAATTACTTTATTCCAAGTATTTTCTTTGAAATTGAATCCGTTAAGAATACTTTTAATTTCAGCTTGGTAGGTAAAGCCGCCTTCTTGTTCAAAGTCGTAGGCTAATTGATCATAACGCTTGAGCAATTCTTCATCTTCGGGATGGTCGGCAATTTGCTCCTGCATTTTGGTGATCTTTTTATTTTTTTCAATTAAATCATTAAAAACAGTAAGCATTTCATCCCAGATTGTTTTTTCTTCATCGAGACCATTTTCCTGGGCGATGTAGCCGACTTTCAATCCCTTATTAATAGTAAATTGACCACTAGTTGGTTCTTGTTGACCAGTCATGATCTTTAATAAGGTAGTTTTCCCAGCTCCATTAGGTCCGACAAGACCGATTCTGGCATTGTCAGGAACTGAGAAAGAAATGTTACTGAAGATAGTATTGCCTCCAAAACGTTGTTCGAGGCCTTGAGCTTGTGCAATAATCATAATTATTTTTCTCCTAGTGCTTATTTTAACATAGTGAATCTTTTAAATTTTATGAAAATATGACCTTTGTGAAAATTGTTTCTTGATTTATCCTTAAAGAATGCCTATTATTAGTTTGATTAGTAAATATTTCACATTCGTATTTTATAAAAGAAAGAGGCCTCTTAATGGATGAAATTAAGATTCCTAAGGCTACTGCCAGACGCTTGCCGCTGTATTATCGCTATTTGATCTTTTTAAATGATGAAGGAAAAGAAAAGGTTTCTTCAACTGAACTTGCTGAAGCAGTTCAAGTTGACAGTGCTTCGATTCGTCGTGATTTTTCTTACTTTGGTGCTTTGGGTAAGCGTGGCTATGGCTATGATGTTAAGAACTTGCTTAATTTCTTTAAAAAGATTTTGAACCAAGATACTTTAACTAACGTTGCCTTAGTTGGTGTTGGTAATATGGGACATGCGCTTTTGAATTATAACTTCAAGCGTACTAATAATATCAGAATTAGCGCTGCTTTTGACATTAATCCTGAAATTACTGGAACAATTATGTCAGGTGTGCCAGTTTATGATATGAGTGAAATGAAGAAACAGCTTCGTGAACAACAAATTACGATTGCGATCCTTTGTGTACCACAAACAGCAGCACAAAAGACTGCCAATGAAATGTTTGATGCCGGAATTAAAGGAATTATGAACTTTACGCCGCTTCGTTTATCTGCTCCATCTAGCGTAAGAGTTCAGAATGTGGATTTAGCAACTGAACTTCAAACTTTGATTTATTTTTTAGACTCTGATAAAGATAAGAACAAAAAATAATCTACTATATTATAGTAGTTTTGCACAAGTTCATGTAGGCTTGTGCATTTTTTATGCACTTTTATTTGTAATCAGAGAGAAAATAATTTTAAGATAAATGCGCATAGAATTTTTAGAAATAAGGTAGATAAAATGATTAAAAAGATTGCAGTCTATTGTGGAGCGCGAACAGGCAACCGATCAGAGTATGCTAAGACAGCTTATGAATTTGGTAAGAAAATGGCAGAACATCAGATCGAATTAGTCTATGGCGGAGGTAAATATGGTTTAATGCGGGCAGTTGCAGACGGTGTTTTAGAAAATGGCGGCATTGTCCATGGCATTATTACTGAAGAATTAAAAGACCGCGGAGCAGCTTATGAGAAAGTACAAGATTTTCGCGTAGTTGAAAATATGAATAAAAGAAAAGACGTCATGATGGAGTTAGCTGATGGGATGGTGGCTCTTCCGGGCAGTATTGGTACTTTGGAAGAGATCAGTCAAGCTATTTCTTGGACAGCAATTGGTGATAATGCTAAGCCGGTGGCTTTCTATAATTATGATGGTTTCTATGATAATTTAGATAAATTACTCAAGCGGATGAATAAAGACGACTTTTTAGAAGATATTTATTTAGATGCAATTTATTTTGAAACTGATTTTGATAAAATTTTGCAGTTTATGAAAGAATACCAGGCTCCAGCTTATCGAGAATATTAATTTATTAAGCTAAAAATTAAAAGAAGTATGAACTAATTTTTCCCCCACATCTTTAGTTTCATGCTTTTTTTGACCGCTTGGAACTTTAAATTAACCGCTTAGTCAATTTCACTAGATTTTAATCTTATATCCATGTTTAATATAAATATCAAGAACGAAACAAGGAAGTGAGAATTGTGAAAGTTAAGCTTGAGCTTGATCCAGATCAGCAAGAGACAGAAATAACGATCCATGCTAAAAGTTTAACGCCTGAGGTAGAAAGAATTTATCATCAACTTCAAACTGATTCAGAACATCCTGATCAAATTGAAGGGATGATGGACAATACTTCCTATTATTTAAGTATTAACGATATTCTCTTTTTTGAAACAGACGCTAGGCAGGTAATGGCGCATACGACTAGGAATGCATATTTTGTTAAGTATAAATTATACGAACTAGAAAACTTATTAAATGGGCAGTTCATGCGAGTATCGAAATCGACGATATTAAATTTAGATCAGATTTATGCTGTTACTAAATCGATCTCTAATTGTCAGATTAAGTTTCATGATTCATATAAAACTGTCTATGTTTCAAGAAGATATTACCGAGATTTAAATGAGAGATTAAAAGAGAGAAGGGCATTATCATGAGAAAGGCCAGTTTTGGAAGAGTTCTTTGGGGGCTAGGTTTACTTGCGGCAGCTGCATTTTTAGTTTTAGATCAGCTCCACTTGATGCCACTAGAATTAGGTTTTTGGGCAATTTTTTGGACAATTGTATTTGGAGCAACTTTGATTACATCATTAGTTAATAAAAGTTTAGGAGGCAGTATTTTTTCAATTGCATTCCTATTAATTATTTATGCAAAACCTCTTCACATTGAGCGTATAGTTCCTTGGACAGTACTTTTAGCAGCATTTTTAATCTGGGGAGGTTTGAGATTAATTTTCAAGAAAAGCTGGAGACCGACTGTGATTATTAATGGTGAAAAAGTTAATGCTAATTGGTCAGACTTGAAGGCTCCACATAAATTTAAGGCTGAGCACGTATTCTCTGATACATCTAGTTCAGACAATGGTGACAATATCGTAATTAGTGAAAAGATGTCTTCTACTTCGCGTTACGTTCATTCGCAACACTTAGAAACGGTGACTGTGAATGTTTCAATGGGAGATGTTAATGTATATCTTGATTCAGCTAAGCCTGCTGGGGATGAAGTAGTTGCTAATATCAATATGTCGATGGGAGATATAAATATTTATATTCCAACTTCTTGGCGAGTTGATAATCAACTTGAACATAAATTTGGTGATTTTACTATTGAGGGTGATCAACCAGCAGAAGGGCCAACATTAGTACTTCAAGGTCGTGCTAACATGGGAGATCTTACTATTAAGAGAGTTTAGAACTAGAACAAGACAATCCATATTGAAATTTTAAATAAATATCCAAGTAAATTAGCACTTTTTAGCACTCTAGGTAAAAAGGTGCTAATTTTTGTGTCTAAATACTTGCTTTTCTTTTATAAACAATGTACTATCGTAATTGTAAGTTAGCACTTATGATATATGAGTGCTAAGTAATATAATTATAGATTTAAATTATGTACAGGAGGGACTAACGTGTTACAACCAATCGGTGATCGCGTGATCGTTAAAGTAAAAGACGAAGAAGAAGAAAAAGTTGGAGGCATTGTCCTGGCTTCTAACGCTAAAGAAAAGCCTCAAATGGGCGAAATTATTGCCGTAGGAAATGGTAAGCGCAACGCAAATGGCGACTTAATTCCTATGTCAGTTGCAAAAGGTGAAACTGTATTTTTTGATAAATACTCTGGCACTAACTTGAAGTACGAAGGCGAAAAGTACTTAGTTCTTCGTGAAAGCGACTTATTAGCTGTCGTTAAGTAATAAAATTTGAAATAAAAGGTGGCATATAATATGGCTAAAGAGATTAAATTTTCTGAAAATGCAAGACACTCATTATTAAAAGGTGTTGATAAATTAGCAGACACTGTTAAGACAACTTTAGGACCTAAAGGTAGAAATGTTGTTTTGGAAAAGAGCTATGGTGCTCCTGACATTACTAACGATGGTGTTACTATCGCTAAGAGTATTGAATTAGAAAACCATTTTGAAAACATGGGTGCAAAGCTTGTTTCTGAAGCTGCACAAAAGACTAACGACATTGCTGGTGACGGTACTACTACTGCTACTGTTTTAACTCAAGCAATCGTTCGTGAAGGTATGAAGAATGTTACTGCTGGTGCAAACCCTGTTGGTATTCGTCGCGGTATTGAAACTGCTACTAAGGCAGCTGTTGACGAATTACACAAGATTAGCCACAAGGTAAGTACTAAGGACGAAATTGCTCAAGTTGCTTCTGTTTCTTCAGCTTCAACTGAAGTTGGTAACTTAATCGCTGATGCAATGGAAAAAGTTGGTCACGATGGTGTTATTACTATCGAAGAATCAAAGGGTATTGATACTGAACTTTCAGTAGTTGAAGGTATGCAATTCGATCGTGGTTACTTATCACAATACATGGTAACTGACAACGACAAGATGGAAGCAGACTTAGACAACCCTTACATTTTGATTACTGACAAGAAGATTTCTAACATTCAAGATATCTTGCCATTATTACAAGAAATCGTTCAACAAGGTAAGAGCTTATTAATCATTGCTGATGATGTTGATGGTGAAGCTCTTCCAACTCTTGTTTTGAACAAGATCCGTGGTACTTTCAACGTTGTTGCTGTTAAGGCTCCTGGCTTTGGTGACCGTCGTAAGGCAATGCTTGAAGATATCGCTATCTTAACTGGTGGTACTGTAATTTCTTCAGACTTAGGTCTTGAATTAAAGGACACTAAGATTGATCAATTAGGTAAGGCTGGCAAGGTTACTGTAACCAAGGATTCAACTACTATTGTTGAAGGTGCTGGTTCTAAGGAAGCTATTGCAGAACGTGTAGATCAAATCAAGAAGCAAATTGCTGACACTACTTCAGACTTTGACCGTGAAAAGTTACAAGAACGTCTTGCTAAACTTGCTGGTGGTGTTGCTGTCATCAAGGTTGGTGCTGCTACTGAAACTGAATTAAAGGAAAGAAAGTACAGAATCGAAGACGCTTTGAACGCAACCCGTGCCGCTGTTGAAGAAGGTTACGTTGCTGGTGGTGGTACTGCATTAGTTGATGTTATGAAGTCCATCCAAGGCACTGTTAAGGGGGACAGCGAAGACGCAGAAACTGGTGTTAAGATTGTTATGAAAGCTTTAGGCGCTCCTGTACGTCAAATTGCTGAAAACGCTGGTAAAGATGGTGCTGTTATCTTAGATCACTTAGAACATGAAGACCCAGAAGTTGGCTACAATGCTGCAACTAACAAATGGGAAAACATGGTTAAGGCTGGTATCATCGACCCAACTAAGGTAACTCGTTCAGCACTTCAAAATGCTGCTTCAATTGCTGCCTTGTTATTAACTACTGAAGCTGTTGTTGCTGACACTCCAGAAGATGACAAGAACCAAGCTCCTGTAGCTCCAAACCCAGGTATGGGTATGGGAATGTAATTTAGAAACTAATTACGTTTACTAATTTAATAGATTGATAAAACACTCCATGATTTTTAATGATCATGGAGTGTTTTTATATAGTAGAGTATAATATCTTAATAAAAAATTAAACTGTAATTTTTCATTAAGAAAGAAGATGACAGGGATGACCATTGGCGAAGCTTTAAAAGAAACTAGAAAAAATCTAGAATTATCTCAAACTGAGATGGCGTATCCTATTCTGACAAAATCATATTATTCTAAAATTGAACGAGGAATTCATGAGATTAATGCCAGTGATTTAATTAAGATTTTAGAGATGCATGACATCGATATTAGTGAATTTCTGACAAAATGCGGGGTTAAAGAAAATAGGATTGACAAAGAATATTGGGGAGAGCAGTTAAGCCAGGCATATTATGATCAAGACTTGAATAAGGTTAAAGAATTAGAATTAGAAATACCAAATATTAAAACAGATAACTATACTAAAGATCTTTTAAAATCGATGATTATTCTGAATAAGGCAAATTTAAAGGGAAGTATAGATACCTTACCTAATGAAATAAAAAAACATGTTAAATCTCTAATTTTCAAAGCAGAAAATTGGAATAAAGAAAATCTTAGTTTATTCTCAATCAGTCTTCCTTTATGGTCAGATCAAGAAATGAAACCAATAGTAACATCTCTTTTGAAAAAATATATTAATATTGAAAACTTTCCACGAGAGATGCAAATTTTAGTTTCTTCAATAATGGTTAATTATCTGTCCCTATTGATTCGATCATCATCACAAAATTTAGACTTAGTAGAAGATATATTCATTTTATTAGACAATTTACCAGTAAAACCATTAAATTGCTTTGGAAAAATAATGAAAAATTTTTATCGAGCATATTTTCAAGGCGATGAGAAAAAAATACAGGATATCCTAGACTTTTTTACTAACAATAATATGAATAAAATTTCCGCTGATTGTAAAATTAAATTGAACACTTGATAAAAAATAAAAAGTCCATTCGGACCTGTTTGATAGAATGTTAATAACCACAAAAACTTTCTATTGGAGGTCAAAATGGACTCTTTACATTCTACCATGAATCAGCACATTAAAGGCAAGCATTTATCATTCGAGGAAAGAGTTATTATTCAATTGCGTTTGAAAGATGGCTATTCTTTGCGTGCCATCGCCCGTGAATTAAACTGTTCTCCTTCTACTATCAGCTATGAGGTTAAGCGTGGTACTGTAGAACTGTATCATGGCAAAGTCAAAAGATATAAGGCTACTCAAGGGCATGATGCATATCAAGCTCATCGTAAAAATTGTGGGCGCAAATCAGACTTTCTCAGGAAAACTCAATTCATGCGCTATGTCCACAAGCATTTTTTTAAAGATGGCTGGTCGCTTGATGTGTGCAGTAATCGTGCTACTGCTGTTGGCGCATTTAGCAGCAGAGATGTTGTCTGTACTAAGACTCTTTACAATTATGTCGACCAAGGTCTATTAGATATACATAATTACGACTTGCCAGAGAAGCTTAAACGCAATACTAAGCTTCATCGTATTCGCAAAAATAAGAAAAAACTTGGCAGAAGCATTGAAGAACGTCCTAAAGAGATCAATAAACGTAATGAATTCGGTCATTGGGAATGCGATTTAGTTCTCGGACATAAGAGCAAAGATGATGAGGTACTGCTAACCTTATCTGAGCGTATGAGTCGTGAGTTTTTAATTCTTCGTATTCCTGACAAGACTTCTGTCAGTGTCATGCAGGCCTTTAAAGAACTCCAAAGGCAATACAGCGAACATTGGAATGATATTTTTAAAACCATTACCACTGATAATGGCTCAGAGTTTGCAGATCTTTCCAACCTAGAAAAAGTATCCAATACACTGGTTTACTATGCCCATCCTTACACTTCTTGTGATAAGGGAACAGTTGAAAGACACAATGGTCTTATTCGCAGATTCATTCCTAAGGGAGAAGCAATAGCTAACTATTCTTTACAAGACATCATTAATATTGAAACCTGGTGCAATTCTTTGCCAAGAAAGATACTGGCCTATCATACACCAGATGAAATCTTTGAAAGAGAATTAGATCTAATCTATCAAGCAGCTTAACTAAAAGTGTTCAATTTATTATTGCAATTTGCGTGAATAAAATTTCTGAAATTTTAAGGGTGTCAATTTAGACACTTTTTATTTTGCACTAAAAATGTGAGTAAAATGATAAATATAAAAAATAATTGCCTGTAAATATAATCATTTTCATAATCAGATTTATATGGATTTGAATTGGAACATGACATATAGTTTTCATATTTTACAATAATGGAATGAGTTACGTATGAATAACCAATTTCAATTTTATCTTATAATACTATCAATAACCGTGAGTTTTATTCTCTATTATATTATTCGACCAAGAATTCCAATTTTATACGAAGCGTTAGTATGTACTTATATAACTCTATTTTGTCTGTATTTGGTAATACAAGGAGAATACATCTTATTAATCGGTGTAGTTATTTTTACTGTATTGTCTATTTACTATTGGAAAAAATATTATACTAAAAAAAGTAACTAATTCTTCAAATAAGAAATTTTGGATTGATTAACTATTTTTAATGAAATACCCATTTTATATAGTATAATTTAACAAAATATTTAAATAAGGAGGATCGAATTATGCCGACAGTAGTATTAAATGCTCATCAAAATTTACAAGACAATAAATAATAGATGAGCGGAGAATAGTTACAATTCATTTTGTTGAATCCGTTCATCAAGGAGGACAAAATGAAACACATTAAAAAATTAAACCAATACTTCAACGAATTAACTAGAACTTATCGTCTGTTCTTCAAATCGGCCCCTTTAGTTGCCACGTGTGTCTTATTACTTGCGCCACTTCAAGCTGTAATTCCTCTACTTGCTGTGGCAGCAGGGCAAAAGGTAATTGATCAAGTTACTAATCATTCACCTTTTATGGAAATGATCATTGTATGGATTGTAGCTACTGCGTTTCAACAATTTTTACCATCCCTTTCGACGATGGTTCAAGGAGTTCTAACAGATAAGTTAACAGGCTTCATCAATATTAGCTTGATGAAAAAATCTGAAGATTTGCAATCAATAAGTATTTTTGATGACAGCAAATATTTTGACGATTTACAAATGCTCAGAGATGATGCAAGCTGGCGTCCAGTTAATTTAATTGTTTTTGGTGTATCAGTTTTGCAATCGTTTCTAACGCTAGCTTTTATGCTAATCTATCTAGCACGATACAATTGGTGGCTGGCATTGCTCTTGTTAATTGTAATGGTGCCACAGAGTATTTCTTATTACCGTATTCAGCAGCAATCATTTGAAACAATGGTTGAAAGAAGCAAGAATGCTAGATATTTACACTACTACAGTGGACTATTGCTTGATCGCAGGGATGCTAAAGAAGTTAGACTTTTTAATATGTTTCCAAAGATCATCGAAAAATATATAAGCTTATTTGAACAAACTAAAAAAGATGTTAATCAAATTCGTAGAAAGCAACTTGCGACTAGTTCACTGTTTGTTGTATTAACTGTCGGAGTGTTTGGCTATGGTTTTTATTGGTTTACTAATTCAGTAAGAACAGGTGCATTAGAAGTTGGCGTCTTATTGATGTTTGTTTCAGTAATTGGCTATATTTCTACCAGTATGGCTCGAGTAGTAGAAGACAGTAGTTTGTTATACGATTCATTATTATGGATTGAAAAATACTTTAATTTTCTTGAGTATCAAGATAATTTTGAAAATGGCACGCAAGATTTCCCCGATGATTTCGAGAATCTTAACGTTAAGAATTTATCCTTCACTTATCCATTCTCTGATACTGAGGTTTTGCACAATGTTAGTTTCTCAGTTAAAAGTGGAGAAAAGATTGCAGTTGTTGGAGAAAATGGGTCGGGAAAGTCTACTTTGGTAAAATTATTAATGCGTTTTTATGATCCGACTAATGGAAAAATTTCTGTTGATAACTATGATTTAAAAGACATTAATATCTTTGACTTACACAAAAATTTATCAGCTACTTTTCAAGACTTTTCTCGCTTTAAATTAACTCTTAAAGAAAACGTGATTACTGGATATTCATTCAATAAAGATAGGGTAAATAATGTTCTTAAAGCAGCTGGATTGGGTGATTTATTAGTTAATGATCATCTTAATCTGAATACGATGCTGGCTAAGGATTTCGAAAATGGAACTGATTTGTCAGGTGGTCAATGGCAAAAAGTAGCTTTGGCACGAGACTTATATGCTGATGGTAAGATTGAATTTTTAGATGAACCAACGGCAGCCTTAGATGCAAAAAGTGAATCAGAAATTTATCAACGCTTTTTGAAAGAAAATGATAAAAAGACAATTTTCTTTGTTACTCACCGCTTGTCAGCAGTTAGATTTGCTGATAAAGTATTATTTTTAGATAGTGAAAAAATTAGCGGGTTTGATACGCATACTAATTTGTTGCATACTAATCCAAAATATAAAGAAATGTACGACTTACAGAAAGATGCATATCTGTAAGATTAAATTTTGAAATAAGTAATTAAATTCTTCATGCAAGCAGCATGGAGAATTTTTTGCATTTTAGCAGTTAAGATTTTTTATCAGTTTTTACGTTATAATAGAACATAGGTTTTTGGAAGAAAGGATATTTGGTAACGAATGGCAAAAAAAGATACGACACCAATGATGAAGCAATATTACGAAATTAAGGAACAATATCCCGATGCGTTTTTGTTTTATCGTGTGGGTGATTTCTATGAATTATTTGAAGATGATGCAATCAAAGGTGCACAAATTCTGGAATTAACCCTAACTCATCGTTCAAATAAAACTAAAAATCCAATTCCAATGGCAGGCGTGCCTCATTTAGCTGTGGATACTTATGTAAATACTTTGGTAGAAAAGGGTTATAAAGTTGCACTTTGCGAACAACTTGAAGATCCAAGAAAAGCTAAAGGAATGGTCAAGCGGGGAATTATTCAGTTAATTACGCCAGGTACTATGATGCAGGAACGGCCTGACCAAGCAAAAGATAGTAACTATTTAACTTCTGTTATTTCTACAAATTCTGGCTTTGGTTTAGCCTACAGTGACTTATCCACTGGGGGAACTTTTTCCACTCATCTAACTGACTTTGAAGGAGTAGCAAACGAGTTATTGTCGCTTCAGACAAGAGAAGTTGTATATAACGGACATTTAACAGAGGCAAACAAGGACTTTTTAAAAAAGGCTAACATTACTGTTTCTGAACCAGTTGAAGTAGAAGGTGAGCATGCAGAAATCTCTTATGTAGCGCAAAACTTAACTGATGACGCAGAAATTAAGGCAACTAAGCAATTAGTAGCCTACTTGCTCTCAACGCAAAAGCGCAGCTTAGCCCACTTACAGGTAGCTCAAAGCTATGAGCCGACGCAATATTTGCAAATGTCTCATACTGTGCAAACAAACTTAGAATTAATCAAATCAGCTAAGACCGCTAAGAAGATGGGGTCTTTATTCTGGCTCTTAGATAAGACTAGCACAGCTATGGGAGGTAGACTTCTTAAGGCTTGGATTGAACGTCCACTTTTATCAGTTTCTGAAATTACACGCCGGCAGGAAATGGTTCAAGCGCTACTTGATGACTATTTTACCCGTGAAAAAGTTATCGACAACTTAAAAGGTGTGTATGACTTAGAAAGATTAACAGGCCGAATTGCCTTTGGATCGGTTAATGCACGTGAAATGCTGCAATTAGCACATTCTTTAGCTGCGATTCCTAATATTTTGGATTCTTTACTTGAAACAGATAATCCACATCTACAAAATTTTGCTCAGCAAATTGATCCACTAAAGGGAATCCATGATTTAATTGTTAACACGATTGTGGATAATCCACCACTTTCAACTACAGAAGGTGGTCTGATTAGAGAGGGTGTTTCGGATCAATTAGATCGCTATCGTGATGCCATGAATAATGGTAAAAAATGGCTTTCCGAAATGGAAAGCCATGAACGTGAAGTGACGGGAATTAATAACTTAAAGGTTGGCTATAACAAGGTCTTTGGTTACTATATTGAAGTTACAAATTCAAATAAAGATAAGGTGCCAACTGATCGCTATACTAGAAAGCAAACATTAACTAATGCAGAACGTTATATCACGCCTGACTTAAAAGAACATGAATCATTGATTTTAGAAGCTGAAGCTAAGTCCACTGGTTTAGAGTACGACTTATTTGTAAAACTAAGGGAAGATGTTAAAAAGTATATTCCAGCCTTGCAGAAGTTAGCCAAGCAAATTGCAAGTTTAGACGTTTTAACTAACTTTGCGACTGTAAGTGAACAAAATAACTACGTGCGTCCTAGCTTTGCGACAGATAAACAAGAAATTAATGTGGTTAACGGTCGCCACCCTGTAGTTGAACAAGTCATGGCTGCTGGTAGTTATATTCCAAATGATATTAAGATGGATCAAGATACTGATATTTTCTTGATTACTGGTCCAAACATGTCCGGTAAGTCTACTTATATGCGTCAAATGGCATTGATCGCAATTATGGCGCAGATTGGTTGTTTTGTACCAGCAGATAGTGCGACTTTGCCGATTTTTGATCAAATTTTCACTCGTATTGGTGCGGCTGATGATTTAATTTCAGGTCAGAGTACTTTTATGGTAGAAATGAGTGAAGCAAACGATGCTTTGCAGCATGCAACTAAGCGTTCTTTAGTATTATTTGATGAAATTGGACGAGGTACAGCTACTTATGATGGAATGGCGTTAGCTGGCGCAATTGTGAAGTATCTGCATGATAAAGTTGGTGCTAAAACTCTCTTTGCGACTCACTACCATGAATTGACTGATCTTGATCAGACTTTAAAACATCTAAAGAACATTCATGTTGGCGCTACTGAAGAAAATGGAAAGTTAATTTTCTTACACAAGATTCTTCCAGGACCTGCTGATCAATCGTATGGTATTCATGTTGCTCAATTAGCAGGATTGCCACACAAGGTTTTGCGTGAAGCAACTACAATGCTTAAACGATTAGAAAAACAAGGTGCAGGAGAACTTCAACCAGCTAGTGAACAACTTGATTTATTTGTACCTGAAGAAAGTGAAGGTGCTCCAGCAATTTCAGATGATGAAAAAGATGTTTTAGATGATATTCAAAATGTATATCTTGCTGATAAGACTCCACTTCAAGTAATGGAACTGGTAGCGCAATGGCAGCAGGAATTGAAAGATAAGGACTGAGAATCATGAGTAAAATTCATGAACTTTCGCCTGAATTAACTAATCAGATTGCAGCTGGTGAAGTTATTGAAAGACCGGCAAGTGTTGTAAAAGAACTATGTGAAAATTCGCTTGACGCTGGTAGCACTAGAATTCGAATTGATTTTATAGACGCTGGCTTAAAGCAAGTTACAGTCCAAGATAATGGAAGCGGAATTGCTAAAGATCAAATTGATCTAGCTTTTACTCGTCATGCAACTAGTAAGATTGCGACTGAACGCGATTTATTCAATATTTCAACTCTTGGATTTCGCGGGGAAGCCTTAGCTTCAATTGCAGCTGTTTCCCATGTTGAAGTAGTAACAAGTAGCGATAACTTAGGAGGAGTCCGTGCAGTTTTTTCAGGTAGTGAAAAAAAACTACAAGAAGATGCTGCTTCTCCTAAAGGAACAAAAATTTCGGTTTCGGACCTTTTCTTTAATACTCCAGCTCGGCTTAAATATTTGAGGTCTGAGCGAACTGAAATTTTAAAAATTGTCGATATTGTTAACCGCCTTGCATTAGGTCATCCTGATGTTGCTTTTACCCTGACGAATAACGGAAAAATTTTGCTTAAAACTAACGGACGTAACGATCTTAGACAAGATATTGCTAATATCTATGGTCGTCAGCTTGCTGAAAAGATGGACATCTTAAAGAACAGTAGTCCAGACTTTAAAATTACGGGTTTAATTTCGGACCCAAATACTACTCGATCAAATCGTAATTTTATATCATTGCTATTAAATGGACGCTATATTAAAAATTATCGTTTAACCCAAGCAATTATTGCGGGTTATGGTAGCAAGTTAAGACCGCGTCGTTATCCGATTGCGGTAGTTAAGATTGAACTTGATCCCTTGTTAGTTGATGTAAATGTGCACCCAACTAAGCAAGAAGTGCGCTTATCAAAAGAACAAGAACTAGAACGCTTGTTAACAACGAGTATTTCAGAAGCGTTAGAAAAGACTCCACAAATTGAATCTGGTCTTGATAACTTATTGACACCAAAGAAGGCAACTAACATTGATCAATTGAAGTTTAATCTAAATCAAGATGTCGTAAACACCGCTCGACCGATTGAATTTACACCGCAGGTTGAAGCTGATGAAAGTAATGAAGTTCATGAAACAGCAGCTGAATTTGTTAGTCTTGATAAGGTAAGAAATGACGATAAGTATGTTATTACTGCGAGTTGGGACGAAAATGTAGCTAAACAAGTTCAACTTGATCCATTTGATGAGGAAAAAGAAGAGCAGAAGGACGAGAGCGTAATTTCATCAGGAGATGAGATTCTAGCAAATAGTTTGCCGCAATTAACTTATTTAGGAGCAACTAAATCATATCTAATTGCTCGTCATGATGAAGATCTATATCTGGTTGATCAAGTTACCGCTGAAAAGCGACTGGCGTATGACAAGATTTTGCAGGATTTAACTAGCGAAAATATTTCTCAACAAGGCCTGCTTAGTCCCTTAATTTTAGATTTTAGCAATGTAGACTATCTAAAATTGAAAGAAAGTTTAGAAAATTTAAAAGAGTTTGGTCTATTTTTAGAAGATTTTGGACAAAATAGTTTGATTTTAAGAACTTATCCGATTTGGCTTCAACCTAATATGGAAAAAAATGTTCGGATGATCTTAGATCTCTACTTAAATCAAGGCGCTAATGACTTGGTTAAGCTTAAAGCGCAAGTTGCTGGTGAAATATCCAGACACCAAAAAATAAGGCGTAGAACACTTAATCCAGCTGAAGCACAGGACTTATTGAAAAAGTTGAGTACAAGTAGTGATCCTTACCAAGACTTTGAAGGTAAAATTATTATTGTTCAATTAGGCGAAAATGACTTAAATAAAATGTTTAAAAAAGATGAGTAGGTAAAATGTTTGAATATCTCAAAGGAATAGTAGCAAAAATTGATCCAGCGTATGTGGTCCTAGATGTAAATGGCGTAGGATATAAGATTCTCTGCCCAACTCCTTATAGTTACCAAGAGAATCAACCTGCAACTATTTATGTAGAACAAGTTGTGCGTGATACTGGAATTACTTTGTATGGCTTCCTATCATTAGAAGATAAGGAACTATTCTTGAAACTTTTGAGTGTTTCAGGAATTGGACCTAAATCTGCTGTAGCGATTATGGCAGCTGAAGATACCGATTCTTTAGCCAGCGCAATTCAAAATGGTGAAGTAAAATACTTAACTCGCTTCCCAGGGGTAGGAAAGAAGACTGCATCACAGATTGTTTTGGACCTAAAAGGAAAATTAGGTAATTACGTTAAAAAGGCGACTCCTACTGTTGATATTTCGCCAAGTTTGCAAGATGCTCTGCTTGCCTTAGTTGCCCTTGGTTATACCCAAAAAGAAGTCGATAAGATTACGCCAAAACTAGCAAAGTTACCTGAAAATACTGCTGATGGTTATGTGAAAGAGGCACTTGCCTTATTATTGAAAAAATAAGTAATTAAATTATAGATAGGGAAGTGAAAAATGTGAATGATGAAGAACGAGTTATAGGAGCTGAAAGTAGTGACGAGGATGAAGCTGTAGAGTTATCCCTTCGTCCGCAATACCTGGCACAATACATTGGTCAAGACAAGGTTAAAAGTGAAATGAAGATCTATATTAAGGCAGCTAAACAACGTGATGAAGCCTTAGATCATGTTTTACTTTATGGACCTCCTGGCTTGGGTAAAACGACTTTAGCTTTTGTAATTGCAAATGAAATGGGCGTCCACTTAAAGAGTACGTCAGGTCCAGCAATTGAAAAGGCTGGAGACTTAGTAGCGCTACTTTCAGAATTGAATCCGGGGGATGTCTTATTCATTGATGAGATCCACCGTTTAGCTAAACCTGTGGAAGAAGTTCTCTATTCAGCAATGGAAGATTTCTATATCGATATTGTTGTTGGAGAAGGTCAAACAACGCACGCAGTTCACGTGCCGCTGCCACCATTTACCTTGATTGGAGCAACGACTAGAGCCGGGCAATTGTCAGCGCCTTTAAGAGATCGGTTTGGGATTATTGAACATATGCAGTATTATTCAGTTGAAGACTTAGAAAAGATTATTCAACGATCAAGTATGGTCTTTAATACTAAGATTGATCCTGAAGCTGCAATTGAATTGGCTCGTCGTTCCCGTGGTACGCCGCGTGTGGCTAACCGTCTGCTTAAACGAGTACGTGACTTTGCAGAAGTAAAGGGTGAAGAAGCTATTTCGTTAGTAACAACTAAGCACTCACTTCATTTATTAGAAGTTGACGATGAAGGACTAGACCAGACGGACCGGAAGCTTTTAAGAATGGTGATTGAAAATTATGGCGGAGGTCCAGTTGGGATTAAGACAATTGCAGCTAATGTAGGGGAAGATACAGATACAATTGAAGAAGTATATGAACCGTACTTACTGCAAAAAGGTTTTATTACTCGAACTCCGAGGGGCAGAAGTGTTACGCAAAAAGCATATCTGCAATTAGGTTATCCACCAAAAAATGAAAAGTAAGTTTTTAGTTAAGCTAAAAATACGGTATAATTATTACTTGAAAGTTAATTAATAAAAATAATGAGGTGTAATACTTTGAATACATTTTTCTTAGCACAAAGTGCTGCTGGTATGAATAATATTTTTATGATCATTGCTTTTATCGCAATTTTTGTCTTTTTCTATTTTTCAATGATTAAGCCACAAAAGAAGCAACAACAAGAACGTATGAAGATGATGTCTGAGCTTAAGAAGGGCGATCAAGTAATTATGGTTGATGGTCTTCACGGAAAGGTTGATTCAATCAATGATGCAGATAAGACTGTTGTTATTGATGCAGATGGAATCTTCTTAACCTTTGAAAGAATGGCAATCCGTCGTGTGCTTCTAACTGCTGCAACTCCTGCAAAAGATGTAGAAGCTAACGAAGCAAAAGAAGAAAAAGTTGAATCAGAAGAAAAAATAGCAGATGAAAGTACAAAAGCTGAAGAAAAAACTGATTCTAATTCAGAAGAAAATAAATAAATTGAATAAAAATTCTGTTAAACGTCCGAAAGGACGTTTTTATTTTTCCACTGATAAGATTAGTATTGTAAAATATGAATTGGTAAAGTTACTTTTTATTAGGTAGGTAGTTAGTATGAAAAATATTCCAGTTATTATGATTATTTTTGGTGGTTCAGGCGACTTAGCTCACCGTAAGCTTTATCCAGCCTTATATAACCTATACCAAAAAGGCCTAATCCATGATCATTTTGCCGTAATTGGCACAGCAAGAAGACCTTGGAGCCATGAATACTTACAAGAACAAGTAATTGAAGCTGTTAAAGAATCTAATGATAATTTTGATGAAAAAACTGCTAGAGAATTTGCTTCTCACTTTTATTACCAATCCCATGATGTAACTGATGTTGGTCACTATATTGCTTTAAAAGAGCTAGCTACTAAACTTGATGAAAAATATCATGCAGAAGGCAACCGTATCTTTTACATGGCAATGGCTCCAAGATTTTTTGGTACAATTGCAACCCACATCAATGATCAAAAGCTAATTGGAACTGGTTTTAACCGTCTAGTTATCGAAAAACCGTTTGGTCATGATTTAGCTTCAGCTGAAAAATTAAATCAAGAAATTAGCGAAAGTTTCGATGAAGATTCAGTATATCGAATTGACCATTATCTTGGCAAAGAAATGATTCAAAATATTATGCCACTTCGTATGACTAACCCAATCGTTAAGAATATTTGGTGCAAGAATTACATTGCTAATATGCAGGTTACTCTTGCAGAAAGTTTGGGTGTTGGAACTCGTGGGGGTTATTATGAAACGTCAGGTGCGTTGCGTGATATGGTTCAAAATCATATTTTCCAAATCATCACTCTTTTAGCAATGCCAGAACCTGAGGGATTAGATTCTGATCATATTCACCAAGCAAAGCAAGAATTATTAGATAGTTTAGTAATTCCAACACCAGAAATGGTTAAAAAACACTTTTCACGTGGTCAGTACCTAGCAAGCAATGATGAAGTGGAGTACTTAAAGGCTGATCAAGTTGCTCCTGATTCTAAGGTGGAAACTTTTGTTGCTGGTGAGGTTAATTTCAAGAAGGGACCAGTTGCGGGTGTTCCAATTTATTTTAGAACTGGTAAGAAGATGAAGGACAAGGTTTCTAGAATTGATATTGTTCTTCATCATCTGAATAATTTGTATGGCAATGCGCATTCAAATAATATTTCTATTATTATCGATCCAACTAGTGAGATTTTCTTCACAATTAATGGTAAGAAGATCACTAGTGAAGGCTTAAGAAGAGAGAACCTCACTTACAAGTTTTCTAAGGAAGAAATGGCACAAGTTCCAGATGGTTATGAAAGATTACTACATGATGTTTTTGTAGCTGATCGAACTAATTTCACGCACTGGTCAGAATTAAAGCAATATTGGAAGTTTGTTGATGCAGTTGAAGATGCTTGGCAAGAAGAAAACAAAGACCTCAAGCAGCTTGAACGATATCCAAGTGGCCAATTTGGAACCGAGTCAAGCAACCACATTTTTGAAAAAGATAGCGAACACTGGATTTACCGTTAATGGATTTACTGCCTAAAAACAATACCAGTCGGAAAATAATCCACATTGATATGGATGCCTTTTATGCTTCTGTTGAGATGAGAGATAATCCCGCAATTAGAAACAAGGCAGTTTTAATTGGCGGAGATCCTAAGAAAAATAATGGTCACGGCGTGGTTGCGACCGCTAACTATATTGCTCGGCAATATGGTGCCCATTCTGCTATGCCAACAGCTAAAGCAATGCGCTTGATTCCAGCAGACAAACTAGTAATTGTAGAGCCTCATTTTGAAAAGTATCGCGCGGTTTCTGCTCAAATTCATCGTTTGATGCATGTTATAACTGATAAAGTTGAATCAGTGGCCTTAGATGAAGCTTACTTAGACGTAACCAAAAACAAACTCCATATTGCGAATCCTATCAGACTTGGATCAATCTTACAGGAGCAGATTTATCGAAAAGTAGGTTTGACTAGTTCGTTTGGCGTCTCGTACAATAAATTTTTAGCTAAAATGGGTTCAGAATATGCTAAGCCTTTTGGCAGGACTATCATTAGATCAGAAACTGCTCTTGATTTTCTAGCAAAACAAAAAATTGGTAATTTTCCTGGAATTGGTCCAAAGACACAAGAAAGACTTGAAGCAATGGGAGTTTATACTGGAGCAGATTTAAAAGAAGTTCCCACTGACGTTTTAATTAAGAAGTTTAACCGAATGGGGTATGTGATTGCTCAACATGCTCATGGAATCGATCTAAGGCCTGTAGTAACTGATTCAGAAAGAAACCGGAAATCCATCGGAATTGAGCGTACTTTTAATCAAAGCTTATTTGATGAAAATGAAGCTTTAACCAAATTGCGTGCTTATAGTGGTGAGCTTGAGAAAAGTCTAAGGGAAAGACATTTTCTTGCTAATTGTGTTGTCTTGAAGGTTCGAGACATTAACTTTAAAACAATTACCAAACGCAGAAAGCTAAAAAGAGGAACGAATGATAAAATAGTTATTTACGATACTGGGCGTGCATTATTTGAAACAGAAAAAGAAATGCTTGCAACCGGAATCCGGCTTTTAGGATTAACAGTAACTGATTTTGAAGAGCACCCAGTCGAAAATATTTCTTTAGATATTTTTGAAAATAAGTAAATAATAAAGTTGAATAAAAAAGAATAAGGAGAAATTATGGCAACTTTTGATGAAATTTATGAAAAAATAAAAGAATATCCAACAATTATCTTGCATCGACACACTAGTCCCGATCCAGATGCTATTGGATCACAAGCTGGTTTAGCTAGATCATTAAGATTAGCTTTCCCAGATAAGAAGATTCTTTGTGCTGGTGAAAATGATGAAGGCGACCTAATCTGGATTAACAAAATGGATGAAGTTAAGCCTGAAGACTATAAGGGTGCTTTAGTGATTACAACCGATACTGCAAATACACCTCGTATTTCTAATAAAAATTATGATAAAGGGGATCTTTTAATTAAGATTGATCACCACCCTGATGTAGATCCTTATGCAGATATGAGCTACGTTGATCCAGACGCACCAGCAGCTTCAGAAATTGTCTTTGACTTTTTAAAGGAAGAAAATTTACCAATTACTAAAGAAGTGGCTGAAGCTTTATATGCTGGTATAGTCGGGGATACGGGAAGATTTATGTATCCTGAAACTTCTGCACATACTTTTGATGTAGCAGCTGAATTAACTAAGACAGGAATTAATATTACTGATATCGCTAGAGAAATTGCGGATGTAACCTTTGATGAAGCTAAGCTTCAAGCTTTAGCAATGGATAAAATGGAAATTAATCCTGTTGGAGCAGCTTACACCATTTTAATGCAAGATGACTTAAAGAAAATGGGTCTTACTGATGATCAAGCAAATGTTGCTGTTTCAACCCCTGGTCGAATTAAGGATGTTTTAGCATGGAACGTATTCGTTGAAAAACCAGATGGTTCTTTCCGTGTACATTATCGTTCAAAGGGTCCTGTAATTAATCACTTGGCTGAAAAGCACGATGGTGGTGGACACGCATTAGCATCTGGTGCTAATGCCAAAGATATGGATGAAGTTAAACAAGTCTTTGACGAAGTAGTAGAAGTAACAAAGAAGTACAATGAGGAACATGGCACAAATAAGTAGCATATTTCAAAATGAAAAAATTCGTCCAGAATTACAAGCTGGACTAGAAAAAATTAATTTTAAAAAGTCAACTAAAGTGCAATCTTCAGTTATTCCAGCACTTTTAGATAATAAAAATGTTGTTGTACAAGCTGCAACTGGTTCAGGAAAAACCCATGCATATTTGATTCCAATTTTGAATATGATTGATGAAAATGCACCAGTAACACAAGCTGTTGTAACTGCACCTAGCCGTGAATTAGCTAATCAATTATATAAGGTTGCACGTCAATTAAGGGATGCTAGTGGCTTAAATATTTCTATTGAATATTTAGGTGGTGGAAATGATCGTAATCGACAAATTGAGAAGGCTGAAAATAAGGCGCCGCAATTAATCATTGCAACTCCTGGACGTTTACATGATTTTGTTTCTAAAAAGTTCATTAATTTAGAGAATGTCAAGGCATTTATCATTGATGAAGCAGATATGACATTAGACATGGGCTTTTTAGGTCAGATGGATGAAATTATGTCTAGACTAGACAAGAAGGCTGTTTTAGGTGCATTTTCAGCTACAATTCCGGTTAAACTTGAAAACTTTTTAAGAAAATATATGGCAAAGCCAGACTTTATTGTAATTGATAATCCAGCAATTATTGCTCCAACAATTCAAAATGACTTAATTGATGTTGGTTCTCGCGATAAAAAGGAAATCTTGTACAAACTTTTGACGATAGGACAGCCATATTTGGCTTTAGTTTTTGCTAATACCAAAAAGACAGTTGATGAATTGACCGACTATCTTGAAGGGCAAGGACTTAAGGTAGCGAAAATCCATGGTGGAATTACTGAACGCGAAAGAAAGAGAATTATTCGTCAAGTACGTGAAGGTCAATATCAATACGTTGTAGCCAGTGATTTAGCTGCTAGAGGAATTGATATACCTGGTGTAAGTTCGGTAATTAACTATGAAATTCCTAAGGATCTTGAATTTGTAATTCACCGAATTGGTAGAACAGGAAGAAATGGACTAGAAGGACATGCAATTACTTTAATTTATGATGATGAAATGTCACAAATTGAAGATCTAGAAAAATTAGGTATTCACTTTGACTTTAAGGAATTAAAGAATGGCGAACTAGTTGAAAGAACTCACTATCATCGTAGAGACAATCGTCAAGCTCGTAGCCACAAGTTAGATAACCGAATGATTGGAATGGTTAAGAAGACCAAGAAAAAGGTTAAGCCGGGCTACAAGAAGAAGATTAAACAGGCTATTCAAAAAGATCGTCAGCAAAAGAGGAAGATCGAAGAACGCCATCAAATTAGAAAAGCTAAGCGTAGACGTAAACGTGAACGCGAACAAGCACGTGGGAATTTTGACAACTAGAAAATTTGTAGTAAAATAAATCACGTTTAGGACATATTACTGAGGTATTTTCTTCAAAGAGAGGATCTATTAGGTGAGAAGATCTAGAGGTACTTAGTAATGCTACCTAATTTTAAATTGATAAATAATAAATAATTAAGAGGTAACAAACACTGTTGCAATCAAGGTGGTACCGCGCTGGGAGCGTCCTTGTTAAATGCAATAGTGTTTTTTATATTGTTGTAGGAGATTTTTATGAAACAATTGACTAGTTCACAAGTACGTCAAATGTTCTTGGACTTTTTTAAAGAGCATGGCCACATGGTTATGCAAAGTGCATCATTGATTCCACAAGACGACCCAACCTTGTTATGGATTAACTCTGGGGTTGCTACAATGAAGAAATATTTTGATGGTTCTGTTGTACCTAAGAATCACAGAATTACTTCTTCTCAAAAATCAATCAGAACTAACGATATTGAGAATGTTGGTAAAACAGCACGTCACCAAACTTTCTTTGAAATGCTTGGTAATTTCTCAGTTGGGGACTACTTTAAGAAAGAAGTTATTCCTTGGGCTTGGGAATTTTTAACTAGTCCAAAGTGGTTAGGTCTTGATCCAGACAAGCTTTATGTAACTGTTTATCCAAAAGATACTGAAGCATACCACATGTGGCACGATGTTGTTGGTTTGCCAGAAGACCACATTGTTAAGTTAGAAGATAACTTCTGGGATATTGGTGAAGGTCCATGTGGTCCTGACTCAGAAATTTTCTACGACCGTGGTCAAGAAAATAATGACGTTGCAGAAGACGATCCAGAAAACTTCCCAGGTGGAGAAAATGCTCGCTACCTCGAAATTTGGAACATCGTATTTTCACAATTTAACCACTTGCCTAATGGTAAATATGTTGATCAACCACATAAAAACATTGATACCGGTATGGGATTAGAACGTGTTGTTTCAATTATTCAAGATGCTCCAACTAACTTTGAAACTGACTTATTTATGCCAATCATTAAGGAAACTGAGAAGTTAAGTGATGGCAAGAAATATGCAGTAAACAAAGAAGACGATGTTTCATTTAAGATCATTGCTGACCACGTTCGTGCTGTTAGCTTTGCGATTGCAGATGGTGCTTTACCTTCAAACTCAGGTCGTGGATATGTTTTGCGTCGATTAGTTAGACGTGCTGACTTAAATGGGCAACGTTTAGGTATTAAGGGTGCATTTTTGTACAAGTTGGTACCTGTAGTTGGCGAAATTATGAAGAGTCACTATCCAGAAGTTGTTGATCAACAAGCATTTATTCAAAAGGTAATTAAGAACGAAGAAGAACGATTCCAAGTGACTCTTTCATCTGGTTTGAACTTGCTTGATAATATTATTGCTGAAGCTAAGAAGAGCGATAATAAAACTATTTCTGGTAAGGATGCTTTCAAGTTATTTGATACTTATGGCTTCCCATACGAATTAACTTTTGAAGCTGCTCAAGATGCCGGCCTTAAAGTTGATAAGAAGGGCTTTGATGAAGAAATGAAAGCCCAAAAGGAACGTGCGAGAAAAGCTCGTGGTAACTTACAATCAATGGGTTCACAAGATGTTACTTTAATGAACATTAAAGATAAGAGTGAATTCGAATATGGTGTCTTAGAAGAAAAGCATGCTAAGTTGATTGATATTGTTGTAGATGATAAGTTAGTTGACAAGGCTGACAGTGAACATGCAACTTTAATTTTTGATAAGACTCCATTCTACGCAGAACGTGGTGGACAAGTTGCTGATCATGGTGAAATTTTGAATCAAAATGGTGAATTAGTCGCTCGTGTAACTGATGTACAACACGCACCAAATGATCAAAACTTGCACTTTGTAGATGTTATTTTGCCACTTGAAAAGGGACAAGAATACATCTTGAAGGTTGATCAAAAGCGTCGTCGCGGCTTAAAGCACAATCATACTGCTACCCACTTATTGCATGCAGCTCTACGTGAGGTTTTAGGTACTCATACTCACCAAGCTGGATCTTTAGTTGAACCTGACTACTTACGTTTTGACTTTACTAGTTTAGAGCCAATGACTAAGAAGGAAATTGCTAACGTTGAAAAGATAGTTAATGAAAAGATTTGGGAAGAAATTCCAGTAAAAACGACTGTTACTGACCCAGATACTGGTTTGAAGATGGGAGCTTTAGCCTTATTTGGTGAAAAATACGGTGATACAGTTCGTGTTGTTCAAATTGATGATTTCTCAACTGAATTCTGTGGTGGAACTCACTGTGAAAATACTGATCAAATCGGTATGCTTAAGATTGTTTCTGAATCTGCTGTCGGTGCTGGTACCCGTAGAATTATTGCTGTTACTGGACCAGAAGCATACAAGTATGTAACAGACCGTGATGAGATCTTGAAGGAAGTTCAAGAAGAAGTTAAGGCAACCAAGGTTGAAGATGTAACTAATAAGATTGCTTCAATTGAAGAAGATTTACGTACAAGCCAAAAAGAAGCTGAACAATTAAAGGCTCAAATTAACAGGGCAAAAGCAGGTGACTTGTTCAACGATGTTAAACAAGTTAAGGACTTAACTGTAATTGCTGCTCAAGCTGATGTTGAAGGTATGAACGATTTACGTGAGCTTGCCGACAACTGGAAGAGTAGCGATAAGTCCGATGTCTTAGTTTTAGCTGCCCAAGTTAATGATAAGGCTAACATGGTAATTAGCTTGAATGATAAAGCAATTAAAGCAGGTCTTAAGGCAGGCGACTTAATTAAGACTGCTGCTCCAATCTTTGGTGGTGGCGGTGGTGGTCGTCCAAATATGGCTCAAGCTGGTGGTAAGAACCCAGCTGGTTTAAAGGACGCTATTGCTAAAGTGTTACAAGAAGTTGAAGAAAAACAAAATTAATTGAGTTCGTTCGATATTTCAAGTAAAATTAAGAAGAATAGGAGGAATTTTATTATGAGTTCGCTAGATAAAACAATGCATTTTGACTTTAACCAAAATAAGGGTAAGAATGTGTACGATACTCTTCAAGACGTATACAATGCACTTGAGGAAAAGGGCTACAGCCCAATTAATCAAATTGTTGGTTACTTACTCTCAGGCGACCCTGCATATATTCCTCGGCATAATGATGCCCGTAATTTAATCTTGAAACATGAACGTGATGAAATTATTGAGGAATTGGTTAAGAGTTATTTAGGTAAAAATAAATAATGCGATTACTTGGACTAGATGTTGGCTCTAAAACCGTTGGTGTTGCAATCAGTGACCCTTTGGGGATTACTGCTCAAGAGCTTGAAACTATAAAAATTGACGAAAGCAAGTATAGTTTTGGCATGCGTCAACTTAGGAAAATTGTGCGAAAATACGATGTTGAAGGCTTTGTTTTAGGCTTACCTAAGAATATGGACGGTAGCAGCGGTCATTCAGTTGAAAGAAGTAAGCAGTATGGAGAACGCTTGAAAGAGAAGTTTGATCTTCCTGTTTACTACATGGATGAGCGTCTTACAACGGTTCAGGCTGACCGAATTTTGGTTCAAGAAGCCGGTGTTCATGATCGTATTGAAAGAAAAAAAGTTATTGATCAAATGGCTGCTGTTTTAATCTTGCAAAACTACTTAGAAGCAACCAGAAAGGATAATTAAAATGAGTGAAAAAATTAACGCTAACCAAGATAATGATCGTCAAATTACTTTAGTTGACGAACAAGGTAATGAGGAACTTTTTGAAATTTTGTTTACTTTTACGTCTGAAGATTATGGTAAATCTTATGTTTTACTATATCCTGCAGCTGTTAGCGACGGCGATGATGTTGAAGTACAAGCTTTTAGCTATGACGCAGATGCAGATGGCGATGTAACTAGTTCTGACTTGCATGAAATCACTGATGATGATGAGTGGAATATGGTACAAGGCGTTTTAAATACATTTTTGTCAGACGATCGCTTAAGCGGCGAATAATCTTCAAAAAAGACTGGCGTTGCTGGTCTTTTTTGCTTAATAAGGATGAACAATGATTTCTTTCTTCATTTTATTAATTTTTATCTATTGTTGTTATGTAGGCTATCGGCGTGGAATAGTATATGAGGGGTTAGCGGCTGGTGGATATGTAATAGGATTAATTTTTGCAACTCTTTTGTATCGACCTTTTAGCAATTTTCTAAATCTTTGGGTACCATATCCTTCTGCAAATGATCGAAGTAGTTTCGCATTTTTTGATAAAACGACAGGATTAACATTAGATAAGTCATTTTATGCAGCTTTTGCTTTTTCGCTTATTTTATTAATTGTATGCTGTTTATGGCACCTGGTAATGTTAGGTTTTAGTCAGTTAAGATATGTTACTGTAGATGCTAGATTAAATCTATGGGGGAGCTTAATAATTTCCTTTATTGTGACTTTAATTAGTGTCTATCTACTTTTGTTTATTTTGGCTACGATTCCTAATAATAGTTTGCAAAATATGTTGGGACATTCTATTCTGGCAAGCGGAATTTTGCACTTTTCCCCAGGGATTTCCCAAATTTTTATAAATTTATTCATTACAACAATATAAAAAGGTCCCAGTGATGGGACCTTTTTGCTAGGTGGAAAATATGAACTCTAAAATTATTGAAAAATTAGAATATAATCGAATAATTAAACAACTAAGTGACTTGGCAATTACTGCCCCTGCAAAAAAGCAGGCGTTGAAATTAATGCCAAGTAGTGATTTTGATGAAGTAAAAAAGTCAATCGATCAAACTAGGGTACTTTCTAATATTCTTAGAGTTAAAGGGCCAATGCCAATAACTAATTTTAAGGATGTTAGATCTAGTTTAAAGAGATTAAAAGTTAAAGCTAATCTAAACGGTGAAGAATTAGGTAATATCTTTTTAGTTTTAAGTTTAGCTAAAGATGTTGAACAATTTGCATCAGATTTAGAAGAGCGAGAAATTGAGACACGTCCAATTGAAAAATATCTTAAAAACTTAGCAGTTCCAGAAGAATTATTTAAGAAACTATATCAATCAATTGAATATGATGGAACGGTTAAAGATGCAGCTTCATCTAAATTAATGCAGTTAAGACATGATATTGAAAGTAATGAAACTGACATTAAGAATCATATGAATGACTATATTAGCGGTAAACACACGCAATATCTATCAGAAAATATTGTAACTATTAGAGATGGACGCTATGTTTTGCCAGTAAAACAAGAATATCGAAATAAGTTTGGTGGAGTCGTTCATGATCAAAGTGCTAGTGGACAAACTTTATTTATTGAACCACAAGCAGTTTTAGTTCTTAACAATCGTCAGCAAAATTTAATGGCACAAGAGCGACAAGAAATTCACCGCATTTTGGTTGAATTATCAGAACTTGCTGGTATTTATCAAAAAGAAATTAAGAATAATGCTACAGCTTTAACGCAACTAGATTTTTTAAGTGCAAAAAGTAAGTTAGCTAAGGTGATGAAAGCCACTGAGCCAGTTTTAAATCAAGATCATGTAATTAAATTAAGAAAGGCTCGACATCCTTTAATTGATCCTAAAAAGGTGGTTCCAAATAATATTGAACTAGGAACCAGTTTTGACACGATGCTAATTACTGGACCAAATACAGGTGGAAAGACAATTACTCTAAAAACTTTAGGTTTGTTGCAATTAATGGCTCAGGCTGGTTTATTTATTACGGCTGAGGATGGTAGTCAACTAACTGTCTTTAATGAAATTTATGCCGATATTGGGGATGAGCAGTCAATCGAGCAATCATTGAGTACTTTCTCATCCCATATGGATCAAATTATTCGCATTATGAAGGATGTAACTGAAGACGATTTAGTTTTAATTGATGAATTAGGTGCTGGTACTGATCCTGAAGAAGGTGCTAGCTTGGCAATTGCAATTCTAGATGATTTACGTCAAACGAAAGCAAAAATTGCAATTACTACTCACTATCCAGAATTAAAGCTCTATGGCTATAATCGCAAAAGAACAACAAATGCTTCAATGGAATTTGACTTAAAAAAATTGGCACCAACTTATCGTTTAAGAATTGGTATCCCTGGTCAAAGTAATGCTTTTGCTATTGCACATCAATTGGGGATGGATGAAGCTGTTGTTGATAAAGCTAAAAGCTTAATGAATGATGAAGATAGTGATATCAATAAGATGATTGAGCGTTTAACTGAGCAAACTAAGGCAGCTGAGCAGCTTCATGAAACTTTGAAGCAGAATGTTGATCAAAGTATTACGCTTAAACGCCAACTTCAAAATGGTCTTGACTGGTATAATCAGCAAGTGGAGAAACAACTTGAAAAAGCTCAAGAAAAAGCTGATGAAATGCTTGCTAAAAAGAGACAAAAAGCTGATAAGATTATCAATGATTTGGAACAACAAAGAAGAGCCGGTGGACAGGTTAGAACTAATAAGGTAATTGATGCTAAGGGTGCGTTAAACAAACTTGAACGTGAAAATCAAAATTTGGCTCATAATAAAGTATTGCAACGTGAAAAGCGTCGGCATGATGTAAATGTAGGTGATAATGTAAAAGTATTGTCATATGGGCAACAAGGTGTGATTACTAAGAAGTTAGGAGAACATGAATTTGAAGTTCAAATTGGTATCTTGAAAGTTAAAGTTACTGATCGTGATGTTGAAAAAGTTGCAACTCAATCTAGTCTAAAGAAACCAGAAAAAACTGTTCGTTCTAGTCGCGGTCTTCGTTCAAGTAGAGCAAGTAGTGAGCTTGATTTAAGAGGACAACGTTATGAAGAAGCTTTAACTAATTTAGATCGTTATCTTGATACGTCGCTGTTAGCGGGATTAAATACCGTAACTATTATTCATGGTATCGGAACTGGTGCGATTAGAAATGGTGTACAGCAATACTTAAAGAGAAATCGACATGTAAAAAGTTATAGCTATGCACCTGCTAATCAAGGCGGAACTGGAGCAACAATCGTTCATTTACAGTAAGCAATATACTTGCAAAAAGTAAGCAATTCAACTAAACTATACTTATAATATAAAGAATTTAATTGATTTTGTGAGGTAATAACTATGGTTGATGAAATTACAGATGCAACTTTTGAAGATGAAACTAGTGAAGGCGTTGTTTTAACTGATTTTTGGGCAACTTGGTGTGGTCCATGTAAGATGCAATCACCGGTAATTGACCAACTTTCTGAAGAAATGGACGATGTAAAGTTCACTAAGATGGATGTTGATCAAAACCAAGAAACTGCACGTAATTTAGGAATTATGGCAATCCCAACCTTATTAATTAAGAAGGATGGTAAGATTGTTGACCGTTTGACTGGTTACACTCCTAAAGAAAAGCTAGAACAGATTTTAGATCAATACACTGACTAATTTATAGAAATAAAAAACGGGTAAAACCTCTGTATTGAGGAATTACCCGTTTTTTAGTGTTAATACTTACATCGCTAAGCTAATCAGATTGTGCAGTAATTTGAACGACGTGCTTTTTAGTGATTGTAGCTGAAGCTTCAGTTGGTGTACCATTTTGACGTTCTAGACACTCAGCGATAATGCCACTTTCAAGTGAAAATTCATCGCTTTGACTATCAAGTCTATCAGTCACAACTTGCCCCGATAATTCAAAAACTGCAGTATGCTTTTTATCTTTGAGAACTTTTAATGTTCCAAATTGAGCCATATCAAAAAACTCAATTAGATCATCAATGTCTGATAGATCATACTTTCTACTGACGTGTTTTCCGGCCCAGTAAAGAATTTCTTTATCTTCGCTACCTAAAATGGTAGGTAAGATAAAATCACGATATAATGAATTTAAAAAATAAAGATGTTCGTTTGTATGTTCCATGCTTTCATTTCCTTTTGTCTTCTATATCATTTTAACTTAAAATAGGTGAAGTAGAAAAGAGAATTTAATCATCATTTGTTTAAAGGAGTTTTTTAAATGGATAATCGACCAATTGGAGTTTTAGATTCAGGATTAGGCGGCTTAACCGTTTTAAAAAAAGTAATTGAAAAGATGCCTAATGAGTCAACAATTTTTATTGGCGACCAGGCTAATATGCCGTATGGGGATCGGTCAAGAGAAGAAATTATTTCTCTAACTCGCGATAGTGTAAACTTCTTATTAAGTAAAGATGTAAAAATTATTATTTTTGGTTGCAATACTGCAACTGCTGTAGCTATGTCTACAATTCAAAAAGAAATTCCTTTGCAAATAATCGGTGTGGTGCAATCAGGTGCATTAGCGGCTGCTAGAACTACAGATACTAAAAATGTAGCCGTAATTGGAACAAATGCAACTGTAGATAGTCATTCGTATTTAAAAGAAATTCAATATCGTGATCCTGAAATTCAAGTTAGTGAATTTGCACAACCAAAATTAGCTCCTTTAGCTGAAGAAGATCCTAGTGAAGACATAAAAAAAGTAGTAGTGAAAGAAAGCTTGGCTGCGCTAAAGGATGCGGATTACGACACTTTAGTTTTAGGATGCACGCATTATCCTTTATTAAGGGATGAGATTGTAGAAGTTGTTGGTCAAGACAAAAAGATTGTTGATCCAGCTGACCAGGTGGCACAATATACTTATAATGTTTTACGACGCGATGGTTTATTTGCTGCTGAAGGACATGATACTAAACATGAGTATTACACAACGGGTGAAGCAAAGAAGTTTACTGAGATTACGCGTCAATGGATGAATGAGGACACTATTAATGGATATCATGTAAATGCTGAGGAATAAAAATGGATACTTTATTATTTGCGACTAACAATAGAAATAAGGCTAAAGAAGTAGAAGAAGCCTTACGTAAGATTAATTTTCCAATTCATGTGATTACTAATCATGATTTAAATGATCCACCACATGTCTTAGAAACTGGAACTACCTTTTTAGCTAATGCAAAATTAAAGGCACATAAAATGGCTAAATTTAGTAATTTACCAACTTTAGCCGATGACTCAGGTTTGTCTGTTGATAAATTAAACGGAGCACCTGGTGTTTATTCAGCACGCTATGGTGGAGAAGCTCATAATGATGCTTTAAATAATGCCAAGTTATTGGCAGAATTGGGCGGTGTACCGAAAGAAAAAAGACAGGCTACTTTTCATACTACGATGGTTGTATCTTGGCCTGGTAAGTTTGATGATGATTTAGTAGCCGAAGGAGAGATTCGCGGAGAAATTTTGACTTATCCGCGAGGAGACGGCAATTTTGGTTATGATCCACTTTTCTTTGTACCAGATAAGGGAAAGACTTTTGCTGAAATGACAGTTGATGAAAAGAATGCAATTTCTCACCGTGGTCAAGCTTTAAGAAAGTTATTGGCTGAACTACCTAGTTGGTGGAAAAAGATGGAAAATGAATAATGAAATTTAGAACTTATTCTAATTAAGGAATAAGTTCTTTTTTTGTTGTGACTTTTAATTTTATTAATGAAAGCGCCATACTTAAACTGTATAGTTCTTAATAAACGTAAGTTTAAATATAATTTGAGGTTATAGCGTATGAAAAGAGTTTTAGCAATTAACTCAGGAAGTTCATCATGAGAATTGTCCCGAATGTACCGCAAGTTGCAGAGTTTGATACTTCTTATCATCAAACTCTTGATCAAATTCATTATTTGTATTCAATTCCTGATAAGTACTACCAAGATTATGGTATTCGTAAATATGGTGCGCATGGAATATCAGTTTCTTATGTGGCACAACGAACAGCAAAAATATTAAAAAAAATCCTAACTTGGTTAATCTAATTGTGTGTCACTTAGGATCTGGTGCTTCTGTGACGGCCGTAAAATGTGGAAAGTCCTATGATACCTCAATGGGAATTAGTCCATTAACTTGTGTAACAATGGGGACTAGAAGTGGAGATTTTGATCCAGCTGCCTTGCAAAGATTAATGCATAAATATAGATGAAGCAATTGATATTTTAAACTATAAATCAGGTTTATTGGAAATTTCAGGGATTTCATCTGATCTGCGTGATTTAATTGAAAGCAAAGATAAGCGTGCAAAACTAGCGCGTAAAATTTTTATAAATCGTGTTGTTTGCTATGTTGGTGCATATGCAGCTGAATTGAATAGGGTAGAGGCAATTATCTTTACTGCTGGAATAGGTAAGCATGATCCTGACATTCGAGCAGGGGTTATAGGGTTTAGGTTTAGATCCAGATTTTAAAGCTAATCGAACTGATGGTGAAAAATTTATTTCTAAGCCTGATTCAAAAGTAAAGGCATTAATTGTACCAACTAACGAGGAATTAATGATTGCACGTGAAATAGTGCGTGTAAGGCAATAAAAAAGATTAAGTTGTAGACGAAAGTCTAGCTATTTAATCTTTTATGAATTAGATTGATTATTATCTTGCTTGGTGGGAAGGGAACTAAATTTAATTCCTGCCTGATTAAATTCCTTAATATAGGCAGTTAGATAAGCATTTTTAATCATACTTTGACTATTAGCAATTACTTGGAAATGAATTTGATAAATAAAACTAGAACCTGTTTGATTAATAATTCCAATAATTTGCGGTCCCTTTTTGATTTGTTTCTTAAATTTATCTTTTAAAGCACCATTAGCCTTATCGACAGCATGATTAATATCAGTAAGATCATTTTCAACTGATAAGTTTAAGTCGATGTTCATACTCCACCCTGAATGTGAACCGTGACTTAAATTTTCAACTACAGTAATGTTGCGGTTAGGGATGTAGATGACCGCGCCATTGGTTGTCTTAAGTCTAGTATTGCGTAGCGTGAATGAAAGGACGGTTCCAGTATAGTTGCCAATCCTAACTGTATCGCCAATATTATATTCCCCTTCACTTAAGATGTTCATTCCAGTTATGACGTCACTAACAAGCCCTTGGGCGCCCATCCCTAAAGCTAGTGAAACAAGTCCCACACTGGCTAAAAGTGTGCCAACAGGTATACCAAGCAGGGTTAAAATGCTGTAGAGATAGAACAAAAGAATGGTATAGTGGAAAAGAGCGACTCCAAGTTGAGCCAAAGTCCTTTTTCGACCTGTCATTTTTTCTTGAAATTTAGGATTTTTGAGTAAGTATTTGGTTAGTACTTTTTTACCAATATGCCAAATTAAAAAGAAAATGACAGTGGTGATTATTATTTGAATACTACGACTTAATAAGGTATGAAATACGTCGTTCCAATCAATTAAGGAATCGACATTAGTTTTTTTAGTTGTAGTAGAAGTTCCTTTTAGAAGGGTAGACCAGTTCATAGATTTCCTTTCTTTCTTAGCTTTCTCTTTAATAGTATATCAAAAAGTTAGGTACTATTTTATTGCTTGAGGCGAGGAATAATGCTAGACTTTCTTATGAGAGGAATAATTAATGGAGGATAGATTATGTCAATTTCATATGGTGCATTGGCTGGCTTAATTGCAGCGGTTGCCTTTTTAATCTTGGTCTTATTTACTTTGCCTTTAATTGTTAGAGCTACTAAGACAATGAAGAAAGTTGACTCAACTCTGGATAGCGTTAATACAGCTGTTGATGATTTAACAAAGCAAACTGCTGTATTGATGAAACAAAGTGAAGATTTATTAGAAAAAAGTAATGCTCTTTTAGCTGATGTAAACGGTAAAGTAACAGAATTAGAACCAGTTGTGAAGGCAGCTGCAGATTTAGGTGAAAGTGTGTCAGATATTAATTCTTCATCAAGAAGAATGGTTGAGCGTTTCTCTAATATGGGTATTAGAGGAGTTGGAATTGGCATCTTTTCATCTCTAGTTAGTCGAATGTTTGCAAGACGTAAACGTCGTCGCGGTGAAGACTAATATTTATTAGATATTTATTAAAGGAGAATAATTATGCGTAAACTTGGCGGATTTTTATTAGGTAGCGTTGTTGGTTTAGGTGTTGGTTTGATTGCTGGCTCATTGTTATTGCCAGAAGATGTAACTGACGATGTAAAGAAAAAAATTGCTGAAAATGAAAAATTGCAACATTTAAAAGAAAAGTATGATAAGGGAACAGAAGCAATTAAGAACCAATTAGCATCATTCCCTAAGTCAGTTGAAGATGATTCAGAATTAAAAGATTTTGATGATATCGTAATTGACGACACTAACAAGGACCTTGGTGAAGACGAAAAGGCTGATAAGGATACTGTTAGTGATTTAAACAATGCTGAAACTAACTAAAGTTAAATTTTATTATTTAAGGAATCAAGTTTTGATACTTGGTTCTTTTTTTGTTAAAAAAAACTGCTGATTTAATTATCAGCAGGAAAATAGAGATACTATTTTTTAGGATTAATCTTTGACCGGAATGTATTTCAAGTCTTTGCTGGTCTTAGTAAAGGTTTCAAATCCATTCTTGGTTACAACACCACAATCTTCGATTCTAACGCCGGCTACATTAGGGATATAAATACCAGGCTCGATTGAGAAACACATACCTTCTTCAAGAACAATATCATTTCCCTCCATGATTTGTGGAAATTCATGAACATTCATTCCGATACCATGTCCAAGACGGTGAATAAAGTATTCACCATAGCCGGCTTTAGTGATGATATCTCTAGCGACAGCATCTAATTCGCTAGCAGTAATACCTGGCTTTGCGGCTTCAATAGCTGCTTGTTGAGCTTCGCGATCAACTTCGTAGATTTCTTTTTCTTTAGCAGTTGGTTCGCCGTAAGCTACGGTTCTACTTGAATCAGAAGCGTATCCATTGTGCATAGTTCCAAGGTCAAAAAGAACTAATTCATTTGGCTCAATCTTGTTCATAGTTGGACCAAGATGAGGATTAGCAGCATTCTTACCAGCTTGAACAATTGTTTCAAAACTAGTATGCATGACGCCTTTTTGAAGCTTTAATTGGTAGTCAATTTGGCCAGCAACATAACGCTCAGTTACGCCATTTCTCAGAGCATCAAAACCAATTTGAAAGGCAAAATCTGCTTCTGCACCAGCCGCTTTTAATTGTTCAACTTCTTCAGGAGTTTTGCGTAAGCGTGCTTCGGCAACAAAAGGAGAAACATTATTTGTAAATGATGAATCAGGAAATGCGATTCTTAGTGCTTCTAAGCGATCGACTGAAAGGTGTGTCTTTTCAATAGCGATATTTTTAAGATTGCTAATCCGTTGATTTACTAAATCAGCAATTTTTGCCCAGGGATCTTCATGGTCGAGATAACCATAAACATCGCCGTTCCAAGCAGAGTTTTTAGCCTCTTCAACATTTAATTCAGGTGCAAAAATAAAGGCTGGTTTATCTTTAAAAGCTAGTAAAGCAAAGATTCTTTCGTGAGGATCCATGCTGTAGCCAGTAAAGTAGTTAATACTAATTGGGTCAGAGATGTAGGCAACATCATTATTAGTTGAAATTAACCAATTTTGCAATTTGTCTAAGTTCATAATTTTAACTCCTTTTTTAATATATACTGGGAGTATACCATATAATATGGTAAAGTAATGAGTTTTTAGTCGTAAACGGTTGCAATGTGTTGATATTCTTGATAAGTTATAAAAGAGTGTTTTTACAGGAGTGTGAGAAATTTATGCAAAAGCAAGAAGTAACTATTTATGATGTTGCTCGTGAAGCAAAAGTTTCTATGGCTACTGTTTCAAGAGTAGTAAATGGAAATAATAATGTACGTAAAGAAACACGTGAAAAGGTATTAGCTGTCATTGATCGCCTGCATTATCAACCTAATGCAGTTGCTCAAGGACTGGCTTCAAAGAGAACTACAACAGTTGGCTTAATTATGCCAGATTTGACAAATATGCACTTTGCAGAATTATCTAAAGGAATTGACGATATTGCTACAATGTACAAGTACAATATCTTACTTTCCAGTGTTGGTAATACTTTGTTAAATGAGGATCAAGTAATCCAAAACTTACTTAATAAGCAAGTTGATGGTGTAATTTACATGTCAAACTTAATGGGTGAAAAGGCGCAAGAAATCTTCGAGCGTACTAATACACCGGTTGTTTTAGCTGGCACTGCTGATGCTAACCAAGACTTTCCAAGTGTAACAATTGATTATAAGGCTGCTGAAAAAGAAGCTTTAGGTTTGTTATTGAAGAATGGTAAGAAGAACCTTGCTTTAGTTGTTGGTGACGGAAAAGCTTATGTTAACAAAGATAACCGTTTCGTTGCTTATAAAGACTTTATGGAAGAACATAAGTTAAAGAATGTTCATATCTACGAAGATGCTAGAACCTATGAAGATGGTTATAATCTATTTGATAAAATTAAGACAGATAAAGTAGATGGAATTATTGCAACACGTGATGTGGTAGCTGCTGGTATGGTTAATGCTGCTTCTGATGCAGGTGTGAAGATTCCAGAAGATTTAGAAATTATTTCTGCTGCATCAACTAATGTTGCTAAAATTGTTCGTCCTCAATTAACTACTGTTCAACAACCACTTTATGATATCGGTGCTGTTGCAATGAGAATGTTAACTAAGTTGATGAATGATGAAGAGCTAGATGATGCTCATGTCATTTTGCCATATACTTTGAAGAAGTCTGCTTCTACTAAGTAGATAAGTTAATATTAAAAATAAAAAAGTACTGTTACTCTTCGGTTGAAAAACCGTCGATGTTAATAGTACTTTTTTAGTAGTAGTGAGTTTAAATATTTTCACTGGTCGTGTTTTTTATTTTATTTAAGTTGATCACTCCGTTAGCTAATTGTTCAATTTCGTTTCTTAAGTGGTGGGTTACCATAATCACAGTTTTATCTTGTTTAGTCAAGATCAAACGCTCAAGCTGTATACTTGAAGCTTTATCTAATGCAGACGTTGCCTCGTCTAATAGGTAAATTGGAGTGTCACGTAATATTTCTCTAGCAAATGCGATACGTTGTTTTTGTCCTCCAGATAATTGTTTTCCTTGATCATCTAAAACTGTATCAATTCCTTTAGGTAGTGTAGCAATTAAATCTTCTAGACCGCACTCTTTGATTACTTTATTAATTTTCTGAGTTGATATCTCTTTTCCTAGGGTTAAATTCCATTTTAGGGATGCTGAAAAAATATATGGATTTTGCTGTAAATAAGAAATCTTCTGATGTAGGTCATGATCTGAAATTTGATCATAACGCATATTACCAAGATTAATTTCTCCTTGATAGTCTCTTAGTAAACCACCAATTAAATTTAAAATTGTGGATTTTCCAGCTGCGGAATCTCCTGTTAAGATATATTTATTTTGCAATAGAAAGTCTAAATTCAGATTAAAATATTTCAGTAATTCCATACCTCCTCCTTCAATTAAAATTTATTTAAATATTAATACTTTAATTAACTATTTTCAATAAAAATTTTAATAAAATGAAAATCTTTACAAATAAAAAACTGATAATCAAATTAATGATTATCAGTTTTGATACTTTAAAATAATAATTTTAACTATAGAGTAGTAGGACCATTGTCCACGGCAGCAGCATCGCCTGCTGTTGGTTCAGTACTACTGTTTGCATTAATAGAGACAGATTCATCGGAACTAATATTTGAATTAATTTCATTAGTTGAATTACTGTTTTCTGAACTAGTATTTTGAGAAGGAGATTCGGTCCCTGTATTCCGTCTGGTTGACGATGAAGAAGAATTATTATTTCCTCCTTGTCCGCTACTACTACGAGCTTGTCTATCATTTGCTCCAACGTTTCTATTAGTTGAAGATGATGAGTTGTTATTTGATTCACGGTAGACTTCATGGTTCTTACCATAATAGTTACGTGTATCTTCAGATGTTGAGCCATTCGCTACAGCAAAGAGACTATTGATATTTTTCTTCTTAGAAATAGTCTTACCAGTGTAGATTAAGACCTTACCGTAGTCATTGTCTTTTCCTTCTAAGTGATCATAGAAGAGATTGTAGTCGGCAGTTGAACCACCAATACCAAACTTAGCAGTTGCAGCTGGAGCTGGAGAAAGACTTAATGCAGTTGTCTTTTTACCGGTTAGGTCGATGTTATCGCCATCAAAACTAACTGTTCCTGGTAATGTTCCAGTTTGTTTCAAAACTCTATTCTTATAAACAGAGCTTGGAGAACTTGGAGCATCATAGAGCTTAAAGATTGTAGGGTCTTCTTTATATAAGGCATTTGCAATATTTGCCCAGAGGTTTAGATTGGTTTCACTAGAATTAGAATCTAGGTTGTAGGAGTGACCATAGAAGTTATCATATCCCATCCAACTAGAAATCGTAATTCCTGGAGTAGAGCCATTAAACCAAATATCGCGGTAGTCGTTACTAGTTCCAGTTTTACCGATTAAGTTTTTATAGTTGAACTTTAAAGTACCAGTTAAACTTGAAGCAGTACCCTTGGTTACTACCTGGTGAAGCATTTTCTGCATAATGTAGGAAGTACCAGTAGAGAATACTTTTTGTGAATTTTGCTTATGTTTGTAAATTACTCTACCAGATGGGTCTTGAATTTCATCAATGTAGTAAGGATCTGCACGTTTGCCATTGTTGTAGAAGTTAGAAAAGGCACTTGCATTATCAGCTACAGAGAAGCCATAGTCTGTACCACCAAGAGCTAGGCCTAAGTTTTCAAATTCACTTTTGCTAAGGTTTAAGCCAAGCTTCTTCATATCTTGACGTAGATTAATATTCTTATCATTTACAAGCTTACTGTATAGGTTTACAGCTGGTAAGTTGTAGGACTTACTTAATGCTTCTTGAGCAGATATAAATCTATTTTCAACAGTAGAATTATAGTCGGTTGGAATATAGTTTCCAAAGCGAGTAGGGAAGTCAGCAAGTGCAGTTTGACTAGAAATAAGTTTATGTTCAACTGCAGGACCATAAACTAGGTATGGCTTGATGGACGAACCAGGTGAGCGATAAGTATCAAAGGCGTGGTTAATTTGAGAATTCTTGAAATCAACGCCACCGCTGAAGGCTAAAACTTTGCCTGTTGCGTTATCAATTACGACACTACCATTTTCTACATGTTCCGTTGTATTAACCCACTTGTTAGTATCTGAATCAAAGTCACGTGAAGTTTTATCTTGACCATATTTATTTTGTTTAACTACACGTTGCATAGTTTGGTAAAGAGGCTTTCTAATTGTAGTTTTAATATGATAGCCCTTTTGATGCAATAATTCGCTAGCATTAGTTAAGTACTGGTTATAACGATTAGTGTCTTGTTTCACGTCAGAAACTTTTAGACCATCCTGCTCAATTAATTGTTCTACTAAAAGATTGGTACTCTTATTCATAACGAGGTTGTACAGATAACCGCTTTGTTTCTTTTGTTTTGGTGCCTTTTCAGGTTTAAGGAAGTCTGCTCGTAGATCATATTTTTTAGCCGCAAGATAGGCTTTTTTACTAATATCACCATTTCTGTACATACGGAAAAGCACGATATCTTTTCTACGCATAGCTAAGTCGAGATCTTTTTTGACTTTTCCGTTTAAGCGATAGGGAGTATAAACAGAGGGACTTTGCGGTAAACCGGCGATAAAGGCAGCTTGAGGTAAGTTAAGTTCAGAAATGGACTTGCCAAAGATACCTTCAGCTGCAGTCTTGATACCTACAATGTTTTCACCACGATTATTTTTACCATAAGGAGCAGCATTTAAGTATGCACGTAAAATGTCTTCTTTAGAGAAGTATTTTTCGATCTTATGTGCATAGAACATTTCAGTAACTTTTCTGTGCCAAGTTGTCTGACTAGTTAAAAATTGCATTTTAACTAATTGCTGAGTTAAAGTTGACCCACCAGTCTGTACCCCGACGCCGGTTAATTCAGAAAGAACAGCCCTAACTAAGGATTTAGGTAATACGCCTTTATGGATGTAAAAGTTCTCATCTTCAGTTGCTGTAACAGCATTCTTAACTAATGGAGTTATTTCGTTTTTACTAGCTTTTTTAGTAACAGTATCAGGTTGTACTGTAGCTATTTTCTTGCCGCCAGCGTAATAAAGGGTAGCTGAATTTTGAGCGTGATTTATTTGATGATTTAATTCGCTAACTGTTGGAATAGATTGGTTACGGACAATTCCAAGAGCATATCCTCCACCAAAACCAATTAGTAAAAATAAGCCGAAAAAGGCAATTAAAATCAAATAGTGGAAAACGCGACGCAAAGTCAAATAAATTATCCCACTATAGAACTTCCATTGACTTTCGTCTGATTCGCTTTGTAGTTTTTTTATTTCCGGCCCTGCAGTCAGGAATTTTCTGATTTTTTCTTTTAAATTTTTCACAGATCAGGATCCTTTGTTAATTACTTTACTTTCCACCTATTATAGCAAAAAAAGGACTAGCTTTGATGCTGTCCTTTTTACGAATTCATTAATATTTTTAATTACTTAGTTAATTCATAGATTGCTTCGGCGTAAATAGCAATTGAATCGATCAAATCATCAACTTTCATATATTCATTTGGTTGGTGCATAACAAGTGGGGCACCTTCTGGTTGAGCACCAAAAGCTACACCATGTTTAAATAACCGGCCGTATGTACCACCGCCAATAATAACTTCGTGACCTTTCTTCCCAGTTTGCTTTTCATAAACTGAAAGAAGGGTCTTAACGATTGGATCGTCTTCAGGAACGTAGTGAGGAGCTTCTGCTGAACCTTCAACTCTAGCGTCTAAGATGTCACCAAATTTTTCGTTAATGTTTTTGACCATTTCTTCTGGTTCAATACCTTGTGGGTAGCGAACATTGTTTAGTAGGTATGCATTTTGACCTTCAAAGTTAAACATACTTGGTGAGCTAGTTAAATCGCCCATTAAATCATCGTGGTGGAAGATACCTAATTTCTTACCATTAAAGTCTTTGTGTTCAACAGTTGCAAGAAAATGTAAGAAATTCTTTGCTTGACCGTCAAAACTTAGGCTATCAAGGAAGAGTGCAAGGTAAGTAGCAGCATTTCTACCAGTTTCTGGAGCTGAAGCGTGAGCACCATGACCAGTTAAAGTTAATGATAGACGACCACTAAGCATTTCTGCCTTTCCTTCAAGTTTATGTTCTTTAAGGAATAGGTCGAACTTTTCTTTAATACCGTCAATGTCGCCTTCAAGTTGAGCATGAGCAGTTTGAGGGATAACATTAGTAGCAATACCTGATTGGAATGTCCAAAGCTTAACGTTACCTTGGCTTGGATCAAATTTGAAGTCAAGCTTCAAAGTAACAATACCTTGTTCACCGTTGATAATTGGAAATTCTGCATCAGGTGAAAAGGCAATGTCAGGAGCTGGTTGATGCTTCAAGTAGTAATCAATTCCTACCCAATTAGTTTCTTCATTAGTTCCAAGGACAAAATCAATCTTCTTTTTAGGCTTAAATCCATGCTCCTTTAAGATAAGCATTCCGTAATAAGCAGCTAATGATGGACCTTTATCATCAGCACTACCACGACCATAAATTTTTCCATCTTTAATAGTCATCTTAAATGGATCAGTCTTCCAGCCTTCGCCAGCAGGAACAACATCCATATGTCCAATAATACCTACACGCTTGTCACCGGCACCCATGTTAATTCGACCTGCATAGTTATCAAAATTTTCAGTGTCGAAACCATCACGTTTAGCAAAAGATAAAAACTTCTTCATTGCTTTAACTGGGCCAGGACCAACTGGATATTCTTTGCTAGTATTGTTTAAATCTTCAGAAGAATCAATTGCGATCAATTCTTTTAAATCGTTTAAAATAGCATCCTTTTTTTCTTGAGCTAATTTCTTATAATCTAGTTCTTCCATAAATGTACTCCTTTAATTTTTATCTCTGATTAAATATTACAGCATTTACATCAGAATAAGTCGACCAAAAACTTTTAATCGGAACTTTTTCTACGGGTAAGTAAGGAAACAGGGCGATATTTGTTTGACGATAGGCGGGATCAAGTCGCTTATAGTTCTTGTGGGCAAATGATTTTTTGTCAAATAAGCCATAGTACAGAATCTTTGATGACTTAATCCAGCCATTATCAGTCAAAAGCCATAATTCCTTAACACCCCCACTTACACCCAAAATTCGATAGTGTTTTCGTGGTAAAAGCTGACCTTTTTTACCAGATTGCTTATCAGGTTTATTATAGGTGAAAATTGGATTTTGAGTAGGATTAATAATACTTAAATTCCAATAAGGTAAAATCCACTCAGGTTGTAAGTCTAAACTAACTAAGTCTGCAGGTACAAATTCTTTATCACCAATTTGATAGAATGTTTGCTCAGAAGTAATAACAGCTGAAGAAACATGAACTGGTTCTAAGAATTTGAGCTCTTTTGAAGTTTTGACGCTTAGATATGGATTTTCACTAATAGTAATTGGAAGACGACCAAAGTACATCCCATCTTTGTTGACGTCATATTTCTTAGTACCACTTTTGGCTAGCTTATACTTGTATCCTAGGGCTGGGAAGTTAGTTACAACAGCATCAATGTCATTATTAATTAGCCAATTCCAGAGTTTGGGTGATTCATTCATTTCTGCCCAGACAAAAACTTTTTGATGCAAGGCATGAAGTTGACTAATAAGTTTAGGATTTTGAGTAATTAGATCAGAGGAGATATTAATACCGTTGACATAACTCAATATCTCAAAGTTAATTCTTTTTAATGATCCTACAATAAAAATTCTTGGAACATCTGGTAAAAGTTCATTCATAGTTTTTAGACTAGAAGCAGAAAAACTGTGAATCATAACTCGATCTTGCATATGATATTTTTTGATACTTGCGGCAAGGAGCTCTTCCATATTTTTAGGGCTGTTATGTTTGGTCTTTTTTGTTTCAATAAGAAACTTAGTCTTAGGTTTATCTTTATAGTAGTCAAATAACTGATCTAAGGAGATAATTGATTCACCATTAGCTTGTTTTAAGGTGTTTAAATAGGAGAAATTGTTTTGTGATACAATAACCGATGATCCAACAACTCGGCTTAAGTCGCGATCATGAGAAACAACTAAAGTATTATCTTTAGAAACGTGCAGGTCTAGTTCTACATAGTCCGCTCCATCGTCAAAAGCTGAGTCATCACTTTGAATGGTTTCTTCAGGATATTTGCTAGGATTGCCGCGATGTCCAATAACAAGAAATCCCGATTCAAAAATAAAAATCAAACTAAAAAAAAGGGCTAAAAAAGAAAGCCTGCTTGTTTTCATGTGTACACCTCTATTCTTTTTAACAATAGCATGGATGTGTACTTTTTTCTATAATTAATATAGTAGTTAATAATGATTTTAAGAAAGTAGATGCTAAAGATGGCTTATGAGCAATTAGATTTAATCGAAGAAGTTACTCGAAATGATGGATCTAAATACTATGAAATTTCAAATATTGATCAAAATGGAATTGCTGAACTGGCCGTAGACCGAGGATTAATAAAGAAAGTGCGGATACTTCAGCTGAATTTGGCTAGAACTAAGGCTCTTCAATTATACGAAGAATATATTAATGAAACTTATCAACTAGAAACCTTAACTAATGAAGATGACTGGAAGGATCCACAATGGGTAGAATGGGATAAGCCAAAAGGAAAAGTTTTAGATGCTTTTAAAGCTGTATTAAAAGCCAATCATATTGGTTAGAAAGAAAAAGGTAGAGTATGGAAAAACTACGTATTGTTCATACAAATGATCTACATTCTCATTTCGAACAATTTCCTAAAATAAAAAGGTATTTATACCAAGCACAAAATGATAAAAGTGTCGATCAAACTTTTACTTTTGATGCTGGAGATTTTATGGATCGCTCCCATCCCTTGTCAGACGCAACGGAGGGAGAAGCAAATATCGAATTAATGAATGAATTTAATTATGATGCAATTACTATTGGAAATAATGAAGGAATTTCTAATTCGCATGCTGTATTAGAAAAATTATTTGATAATGCGAATTTTCCAGTTATTTTGGCAAATTTACGTGAAGAAGACGAAAGTATACCTAAATGGTGTACTCCATATAAAATTTTTAAAACTAAAAAGAATACTAGAATTGCAGTTGTAGGGCTAACGGCTGCTTATCCAATGACTTATGGCCCAAACCATTGGCATATAAAATTGATTTCTAATACTTTAGATGATTTGCTTCCTAAAATAAAAGGTGAATATGACATGTTAATAGTAGTTAGTCATATTGGGTTAAGAGTAGATAAATATATAGCACATAATTATCCAGAAGTAGATTTAATTGTTGGTGGACATAGTCATGATTATTTACCAAAAGGTGAAAAAGTAAATCATACTTGGATTACACAAACAGGTAAATGGGGACAGCATATTGGCGATATTAGCATTGAATTAAATGATGATCATCAAGTAGTATCAATCAAGCCTAATACTGTTTCTACAGAGGATTTACCAACTTTAGCTTCTGATAAAAAGCAAATCTTAGCTTGGCGTCAAAAAGGTGAGGAAATGCTAAATGCCCGTCAAATTGCTGATTTACCGGCTAAATTTAATAATGATAAAATGGCAGCCATTCAGGTTTCACTTGATGCAATTAGTGATTTTGCTGGAACTGATGTCGCAGTTTTAAATAGTGGCTTATTTTTAAAACCATTTTACCAAGGAATTTTGACTGAGGCAGACTTACAAGCAGCTTTACCTCATCCAATGCATGTAGTTCAAACTAAATTATTTGGAAAAGATGTTTGGCGGATGGTTATGGAAATGGAAAAGAATCGGCATTTTTTAAGTAAATTTGCTCTTAAAGGGATGAGTTTTAGAGGAAAAATATTTGGTGATCTCGTATATAAGGGGATTCAAGTAGATCATGAGAGTAGGACTGTTTACATTAACGGAAAAGAGATTGATCCTGAAAAAGAATATACCTTAGCTTTACTTGATCATTATGTTTTGATTCCATTTTTCCCTACAATTTCAATTATGGGGAAGAATAAATTTTTATTTCCTAATTATTTAAGGACTGTAATTGGAAATTATTTGAAAAGGAAATATCCAATAAGCAATAGAGAGAAAAATAATGGAGTATAAAGAAGAAAATAAAGAATCAACGCTTTATCATCCTTTAGCTCATGTAATTATTAATGAAGATTTTGTAATGATTAACGGGCGAAAGTATGAAATTATAGCTAATATAAAAGATGCGCTAGATATTGATATGCTAAAAGAAAAGTACGATCCGTACCTTGATCAATATGATTATTTGGTTGGAGACGTATCAAGTGAGCATTTAAGATTAAAAGGATTTTATGATGAAAATGATCGGGTTGCAATAGATAAAAAAGCCAATGCAATTGTTGATTATTTAGAAGAATATTGTAATCCTGGCAGCGCGTATTTTGTTTTACGATTGGCTCAAGAAAATAAAATAAAGAAAGTCGCTTTTGGTAGACAAAATAAGAGAAAGAATATATCCAATAATCGTTATCGTAGCAAACGTCCATATTTTAAAGAAAGTCGCGTGCATAAGACAAGAATTGGTGGTCATAAAACAGCTGTAAAATATCAACGTGGAAGTGGACAACATAAAAATAAAGGCTTTGTAATTAAGAAGAGAAAGGGCTAATTGTGGAACATAAAGATTATAAATGTTACTTAATAGATTTAGATGGAACAATTTATCGCGGAAGCGATACGATTGAAAGTGGTGTTAGATTTATTCACCGCTTGCAAGAGAAAAATATCCCACATTTATTTTTAACTAATAATTCAACTCGTACACCGCAAATGGTAGTTGATAAACTTCGTGGACATGGAGTTAATACTGATATTTATCATATTTATACGCCGGTTTTGGCAACTGAATCGTTTTTGCTTGCACAAAATCCTGGTGCTGCTAAAATTCCAGTTTACATTATTGGTCAGATTGGACTAGTTCAAGGATTACTTAAAAATGAGCGTTTTTATTATGATGATCGTAATCCTAAATATGTAATTGTTGGAATGGATACTGACTTAACCTATCATAAAATTCGTGTTGCAACTCGTTCAATTCGAGGTGGTGCAACTTTTATTGGGACAAATGCTGATAAGAATTTACCTTCTGGGGATGAATTATTACCTGGAAATGGCGCACTTTGTACAATGATTGAAGTTGCTACAGGAGTTAAACCAACTTATATTGGAAAACCATCTTCAATTATTGTATCGAGTGCTCTAAAAATGTTAAATGCTCAAAGCCAAGATGCTATTTTAGTTGGAGATAACTATGATACTGATATAATGGCTGGGATTAATTGCGGGATTGATTCATTATTAACAATGACTGGAGTTACTACTAAAGAGCAGCTTGATGAAAAAGATAAACAACCAACTTATGTAGTTGAGAATCTAGATGAGTGGGAACTATGAAAAGAAAACCAATCGTTGCAATTATTTATAACTTTTTGATGGCGTTAGCTACGGCTACTTTAGGCGCATTAGTTTTGAGCTGGCCACTTTTAGCAGTTTTTGTGAAAGTTCAAAAAACAAATGTGTTAGTAAAAACTTCAATTGGAACAGTAATGAAAAACTATACTCAATTGTTAGATTACTTATTATCGCCTTTTAAAGAAAATCTCCGCATGTCTGATTTTCCAACTTCAGCCAGTGCAGCACGTCATTTTTATGAATGTAAATTACTGTTTGAATTAGCAATAATTGTTTTTATAATTGGGTTAGTTATTCTTATTTTCTTAAAAATGAGAAAGCGATTTAATTATATTTACCTTTCAAGAACAACTGCTTTGATTTTTATGATTTTACCAGTAATTGTTTTACCTTTTGCTTTAATGAATTTTGATGAATTCTTTATTTCATTTCATCACTTATTATTTAATAATAGTGACTGGCTATTTAATCCAACAACTGATCCGATTATCAATGTCTTAACAGAAGAATTCTTTGCTGGTTGTTTTGCAATTGGTGGAATAATCTATGAATTATATTTTTCTTGTTTTATTTTGGCAAAAAAATAAAGGAGCTTTAACGAAGCTCCTTTTTTAATACCATCTTTTTCTTTAACCAGATAATTAAGACCGGCAGTACTGAAATTAAAATGATTGCGATTACGATTAATGAAAAATGCTCTTGGACAACTGGGATATTTCCAAAGAAAAATCCAAGAGCAGAGAATAAGGTTACCCAGAGAAAACCACCGATGAAGTTATAGATAATGAAGGTTCTATAATGCATCTTACTTGCACCGGATACGAATGGAACAAATGTACGAATAAATGGAATGAATCTACCAATTACAATTGTGATACCGCCGTGTCGATCAAAGAAGTTTTCTGCAGCTTTTCGCTTGTCTTGATTAATCAATTTATTAAACCAGCTGTGTTTTGCTCCTTCGGCTTGTGACCAATGACCAATTTCATAGTTAATTGTGTCGCCTAAAACAGCAGCAGCAATAAAGACTAGATAGCAGACCCAGAAATGGAGATTATATTTTGGGGTTGCGGCCATGGCACAGCAAGCAAAGATAAGTGAATCTCCCGGTAAAAATGGAAAAATAACTAAACCTGTTTCAATGAAGATAATTGCAAATAAGATTAAATAGGTCCAGTTGCCAAACATATTTACAATGGTAACTAAGTGGTCATCAATATGTAGAATAAAATCAATAAGTCCCATAAATATAAATTTTTTCCTTTCAAAAATTAGATACTAGTAGAATGAAAAGTCATTGTTTTCTCTGGAAATAGGTTTTGCATAATGCTGCTAATTGCAATTTGTGCTTCACCAAAACCTAAAGCAATCATTGGTACTCTTCCAGGATACGTGATTGCATCACCAACTGCGTAAACATTTGGAAGATTTGTATGCATCTGCTGTGAAACAGAGATTAGATTATTTTCTAGTTTAATACCCCATTTACGCAACTGGCGATTATCACTATTAAATCCATATGCAACTAAAATTTCATCAATATCTTTAGTAATAAATTCATCACTATTACCAACTTTATGCAAAACCAATTCCATTTTATTATCAATTAAGTGAAGATCCTTTGGAAGGTAAGGCGTTAAAAGTTCAACATTTTTTAAACTTTTAAGTTTGGTAACTGAGCTTTCAAGTCCACGAAATTCATTTCTACGATGTATTAGAAATACATCTGACATAGTTGATAATTCTAAGGCCCAGTCAAGTGCTGAATCGCCTCCGCCTAGAATTGCGACTTTTTTATTAGCAAAAACTTCGGGATGTGGCATTGAATAATGAATATGTGATTTTTCATTAGCATTTATAGCTAAAGGGAGAGTCTTAGGTTTAAAAGCACCAAGACCAGTAGCAATTAGTAAACTCTTAACCTGGTATGCATTGTCAATTAAGATACTATTATCGTCTGAAAATGAGATATTTTTTACTTTGTGAGAAAGTAAAAAGTTAGTTTTAGTATTTTGCTTAAGTAGATTAGATACCAGTTTTTTCCCTTTAATAGAAGAAAAGGCAGGTACATCTTTAATTTCTTTTTGCGGATAAAGCATATTGATTTGTCCACCGACTTCGTCTAAAGCGTCAAAAGAAATTGTTTTTAAACCATGTAAATTAGCAAAGGAAGCAGCAAAAAGTCCAATGGGACCAGCTCCGATGATTGCTAGATCATATTTTTCCATTAAAAACTCCTCCATCAAAATTAATCATAGAAGTCATGTCTTTAGCGTTAATTAAAAAGACGGTTATAATTAATATTAGTAAGGGATGAGATAGTATGCAAGTTAAAATTGGTGACATAGTTGAAGGAAAGATTAGTGGGATACGGCAGTATGGGATATTTGTGAGATTAGATAGTAAGAGAGAGGGTTTAATACACATTTCTGAAATTCATGGAGGTTACGTAAAAGATATAGGAAGAGAATATCAAGTTGGAGAAACTATAAAGGTGCAAGTGCTTGATATCGATCCGTATTCTAATCAAATTAGTTTATCTAGACGTGCAGTTTTGCCAGAAGTAAAGGAAGCAAGAAAAAAGAGAGTACATTTTTGGACCTCTAAACGTGTAAAAAATGGATTTTCTCCATTAAAAGAAGTATTAAATAATCAGATTAAAGAAGCTAAAGAAAGATATTCAATTTAGAAAAAATAAAAAGAGATGAAGGCTGTGTTAAGTAAATATGCTTAACGCAGTTTTATATATATCCGAATTTTCATTATAGACAGTAGGCTTAAACAAAAAATATTAAGGATAAAACCAGATAATAATAGATAAATAAATAATTAATATTCGAGAATGCATTTTTTCTTAAAAAACTTGTTGACGAAAAGTAAAAAAGCCTGTAAAGTAATACATGCTGTTTGAGGCAAGCGAAAAGAGCGAATAAAAAAGTTCAAAAAAAGCTTGCCAAAGCGAGCGAAAGATGATAATATTATAAAGCTGTCATTTGAGAGAGATGAGAAAATTAAAAAGGCTCTTGTCAAAACTCAAAAGACATGATATAATATAAAAGTTGTCACGAGACAACGGTAGTACCTTGAAAACTGAACAAAGTTTCGCTGAAAGTGTGCGGGATATAAAAATCCCAAACAAAAGCGAAGTCAATTCGCAAGCAATAAATTTGAGATAACTCAAAGAAAGTTTTAGAGCTAAACGATAAAAAGCTCATTTTCAAAAAGGAAAATGAGAGTTTGATCCTGGCTCAGGACGAACGCTGGCGGCGTGCCTAATACATGCAAGTCGAGCGAGCTTGCCTAGATGATTTTAGTGCTTGCACTAAATGAAACTAGATACAAGCGAGCGGCGGACGGGTGAGTAACACGTGGGTAACCTGCCCAAGAGACTGGGATAACACCTGGAAACAGATGCTAATACCGGATAACAACACTAGACGCATGTCTAGAGTTTAAAAGATGGTTCTGCTATCACTCTTGGATGGACCTGCGGTGCATTAGCTAGTTGGTAAGGTAACGGCTTACCAAGGCAATGATGCATAGCCGAGTTGAGAGACTGATCGGCCACATTGGGACTGAGACACGGCCCAAACTCCTACGGGAGGCAGCAGTAGGGAATCTTCCACAATGGACGCAAGTCTGATGGAGCAACGCCGCGTGAGTGAAGAAGGGTTTCGGCTCGTAAAGCTCTGTTGGTAGTGAAGAAAGATAGAGGTAGTAACTGGCCTTTATTTGACGGTAATTACCTAGAAAGTCACGGCTAACTACGTGCCAGCAGCCGCGGTAATACGTAGGTGGCAAGCGTTGTCCGGATTTATTGGGCGTAAAGCGAGTGCAGGCGGTTCAATAAGTCTGATGTGAAAGCCTTCGGCTCAACCGGAGAATTGCATCAGAAACTGTTGAACTTGAGTGCAGAAGAGGAGAGTGGAACTCCATGTGTAGCGGTGGAATGCGTAGATATATGGAAGAACACCAGTGGCGAAGGCGGCTCTCTGGTCTGCAACTGACGCTGAGGCTCGAAAGCATGGGTAGCGAACAGGATTAGATACCCTGGTAGTCCATGCCGTAAACGATGAGTGCTAAGTGTTGGGAGGTTTCCGCCTCTCAGTGCTGCAGCTAACGCATTAAGCACTCCGCCTGGGGAGTACGACCGCAAGGTTGAAACTCAAAGGAATTGACGGGGGCCCGCACAAGCGGTGGAGCATGTGGTTTAATTCGAAGCAACGCGAAGAACCTTACCAGGTCTTGACATCCAGTGCAAACCTAAGAGATTAGGTGTTCCCTTCGGGGACGCTGAGACAGGTGGTGCATGGCTGTCGTCAGCTCGTGTCGTGAGATGTTGGGTTAAGTCCCGCAACGAGCGCAACCCTTGTCATTAGTTGCCATCATTAAGTTGGGCACTCTAATGAGACTGCCGGTGACAAACCGGAGGAAGGTGGGGATGACGTCAAGTCATCATGCCCCTTATGACCTGGGCTACACACGTGCTACAATGGACGATACAACGAGAAGCGAACCTGCGAAGGCAAGCGGATCTCTTAAAGCCGTTCTCAGTTCGGACTGTAGGCTGCAACTCGCCTACACGAAGCTGGAATCGCTAGTAATCGCGGATCAGCACGCCGCGGTGAATACGTTCCCGGGCCTTGTACACACCGCCCGTCACACCATGAGAGTCTGTAACACCCAAAGCCGGTGGGATAACCTTTATAGGAGTCAGCCGTCTAAGGTAGGACAGATGATTAGGGTGAAGTCGTAACAAGGTAGCCGTAGGAGAACCTGCGGCTGGATCACCTCCTTTCTAAGGAAGGCGAAAGATGATGGAGAGTGCGAGAGCACTAAGAGAAGTCATCGAGAAAGCCAAGCGGAAGCACACTGAGAAACTTTGTTTAGTTTTGAGGGTAATACCTCAAGAGTTAGTACATTGAAAACTGAATATAATCTAAAGCAAAAAACCGAGACAATCGAAGAAAACAGATTGAAGAGCGACCGAGAAGAGAGAGAAACTCAACTTGAAATAGGTCAAGTAGAAAAGGGCGCATGGTGAATGCCTAGGCACTAGAAGCCGATGAAGGACGTGACGAACCACGAAAGGCTTCGGGGAGCAGTAAGTAAGCAGTGATCCGGAGATATCCGAATGGGGGAACCCAATACCGAGAGGTATTATCATTAGCTGTTAAGGCTAATGAAGGAAGACGCAGTGAACTGAAACATCTAAGTAGCTGCAGGAAGAGAAAGAAAAATCGATTTCCCAAGTAGCGGCGAGCGAACAGGAAAGAGCCCAAACCAGCTGGCTTGCCAGTTGGGGTAGTAGGACTGCGATATAGTACTTGAAGTGATAGCAGAATTATCTGGAAAGATAAGCCAGAGAGGGTGAAAGCCCCGTAAGCGAAATTGCAGAGAGACTTAGCAGGATCCTGAGTAGGTCGGGACACGAGGAATCCCGATTGAAACCGCGAGGACCATCTCGCAAGGCTAAATACTAACTAGTGACCGATAGTGAACCAGTACCGTGAGGGAAAGGTGAAAAGAACCCCGGAAGGGGAGTGAAAAAGAACCTGAAACCGTGTGCCTACAAGTAGTCAGAGCACATTAAAGTGTAATGGCGTGCCTTTTGTAGAATGAACCGGCGAGTTACGTTATGGTGCAAGGTTAAGTCAGAAAAGACGGAGCCGGAGCGAAAGCGAGTCTGAAGAGGGCGAAAGAGTATCATGACGTAGACCCGAAACCAAGTGACCTACCCATGACCAGGTTGAAGGCGTGGTAAAACACGCTGGAGGACCGAACCCACGTGAGTTAAAAATCGCGGGGATGAGTTGTGGGTAGCGGTGAAATTCCAAACGAACTTGGAGATAGCTGGTTCTCTCCGAAATAGCTTTAGGGCTAGCCTCGTGTGAATGATAATGGAGGTAGAGCGCTGTTTGGACTAGGGGCCCGTCAGGGGTTACTGAATCCAGATAAACTCCGAATGCCAGATATCAATGCACGGGAGTCAGACTGCGAGTGATAAGATCCGTAGTCGAAAGGGAAACAGCCCAGATCACCAGTTAAGGTCCCCAAATCTATGCTAAGTGGAAAAGGATGTGGAGTTGCGTAGACAACTAGGATGTTGGCTTAGAAGCAGCCACCATTTAAAGAGTGCGTAATAGCTCACTAGTCGAGTGACGCTGCGCCGAAAATGTACCGGGGCTAAGCATAGTACCGAAACTGTGGATGCATATATTATATGCGTGGTAGGAGAGCGTTCTAAGTGCGGCGAAGTTAGATCGAGAGGACTAATGGAGCGCTTAGAAGTGAGAATGCCGGTATGAGTAGCGAAAGATAGGTGAGAATCCTATCCGCCGAAAGACTAAGGTTTCCTGGGGCAGGCTCGTCCGCCCAGGGTAAGTCGGGACCTAAGGTAAGGCCGAGAGGCGTAGCCGATGGACAACAGGTAGAGATTCCTGTACTGAAATTGTTCGATAAGAGCAAAGGAGGGACGCAGGAGGCTAATGACGCATGTTGCTGGAAATACATGTGCAAGCAGTAAGAAAAAAGATGAGTCAAATGCTTGTCTTTAGATTTCAAGCTGTGACGCGGAGCGAAATAAAAGTAGCGAAGGTCATGATGTCACACTGCCAAGAAAAGCTTCTAGCCAGAACAATTTTACCCGTACCGCAAACCGACACAGGTAGTCGAGTGGAGAACACTCAGGTGAGCGAGAGAACTCTCGTTAAGGAACTCGGCAAAATGACCCCGTAACTTCGGGAGAAGGGGTGCTGATAGTAAAATATCAGCCGCAGTGAATAGGCCCAAACAACTGTTTATCAAAAACACAGGTATCTGCAAAATCGTAAGATGACGTATAGGTGCTGACACCTGCCCGGTGCTGGAAGGTTAAGAGGAGAGCTTAGCGAAAGCGAAGGTTTGAATTGAAGCCCCAGTAAACGGCGGCCGTAACTATAACGGTCCTAAGGTAGCGAAATTCCTTGTCAGGTAAGTTCCGACCTGCACGAAAGGTGTAATGATTTGGGCACTGTCTCAACGAGAGACTCGGTGAAATTATAATACCCGTGAAGATGCGGGTTACCCGCGACAGGACGGAAAGACCCCATGGAGCTTTACTGTAGCTTGATATTGAGTATTTGTTAAACATGTACAGGATAGGTAGGAGCCAGAGAAAGTAGGACGCTAGTCTTACCGGAGGCAATGTTGGGATACTACCCTTGTTTGATGGATCCTCTAACTCACAGAGCTGAGCGTTCTGGAGGACAGTGTCAGGTGGGCAGTTTGACTGGGGCGGTCGCCTCCTAAAATGTAACGGAGGCGCCCAAAGGTTCCCTCAGAATGGTTGGAAATCATTCGCAGAGTGTAAAGGTATAAGGGAGCTTGACTGCGAGAGGTACACCTCGAGCAGGGACGAAAGTCGGGCTTAGTGATCTGGTGGTACTGCATGGAAAGGCCATCACTCAACGGATAAAAGCTACCCTGGGGATAACAGGCTTATCTCCCCCAAGAGTTCACATCGACGGGGAGGTTTGGCACCTCGATGTCGGCTCGTCGCATCCTGGGGCTGAAGTCGGTCCCAAGGGTTGGGCTGTTCGCCCATTAAAGCGGCACGCGAGCTGGGTTCAGAACGTCGTGAGACAGTTCGGTCCCTATCCGTCGTGGGCGTAGGAAATTTGAGAGGAGCTGTCCTTAGTACGAGAGGACCGGGATGGACATACCGCTGGTGTACCAGTTGTCTTGCCAAAGGCATCGCTGGGTAGCTATGTATGGAAGGGATAAGCGCTGAAAGCATCTAAGTGCGAAGCCCCCCTCAAGATGAGATTTCCGATGCGTAAGCAGTAAGACACCTTAAAGACGATGAGGTAGATAGGCTAGGAGTGGAAGCATAGTGATATGTGGAGCGGACTAGTACTAATCAGTCGAGCACTTGACCAAAGCTCAAAGGTTTAGAGCAGAAGATTATATTCAGTTTTGAGTGTAAAAGCTCAAGAAAGAGTACGGTGGCGATGGCAAGAAGGATACACCTGTTCCCATGCCGAACACAGAAGTTAAGCTTCTTAACGCCGAGAGTAGTTGGTGGGAAACTGCCTGCGAGGGTAGGTAGTCGCCGTGCTCTTTTTTAATATTCCGGCTTAGCTCAGTTGGTAGAGCACCTGACTGTTAATCAGGTTGTCGTCAGTTCGAGTCTGACAGCCGGAGTTTATGGCATTAATAAAATAATGGAGTGTTGTCCGAGTGGCTGAAGGAGCATGATTGGAAATCATGTATACGGGCTTTACCTGTATCGAGAGTTCGAATCTCTCACACTCCGTTGGTGAATATTTATCGCCATAATATGTATTTCATTTTTTGAGTAATTTTTTCAAAAAAGTACTTGTTTTTTGAAAAATATCTGGTATAGTAATATATGTGCTCAATTATGAGATCTGACCCGTTGGTCAAGTGGTTAAGACACCGCCCTTTCACGGCGGTAACATGAGTTCAAATCTCGTACGGGTCATTGCCATATTAAATATGGTTGTTGGAGGATTAGCTCAGCTGGGAGAGCATCTGCCTTACAAGCAGGAGGTCACAGGTTCGAGCCCTGTATCCTCCATCGTTCAGGGGGCTACCAAATATGGTAGTCCTTTTTTGTGTTTAAAATTGAACGAAATTTTATTGTTATATTGTTTATTCGGTTAAGGTCCCGAAAGGATTCGTTTTTAACAGCGAAGATGCCTTGTAACCGAAAGATGGGGGACTCTATGAAAAAAGAAAAACGTTTATTTACTTCAGAATCAGTTTCAGAAGGACATCCAGATAAAGTTGCTGATCAAATCTCTGATGCGATTTTAGATGCAATTTTGGCCAGGGATCCTAATGGACGAGTAGCCTGCGAAACTACTGTTACTACTGGTCTTGTTTTAGTAGTTGGAGAAATATCAACGTCTGCTTACGTTGATATTCAATCAGTAGTTAGAAAAACCATTTTAGAGATTGGTTATAATCGTCCAGAACTTGGTTTTGATGGAAATAACTGTGCTATTTTAGTTGATATTGATGAACAATCAAGTGATATAGCCGGTGGCGTTAATGAATCGCTTGAAACACGTGAAAATCATGAAGATAAAGATGATTTAGATAAAATTGGAGCTGGAGATCAAGGTCTAATGTTTGGGTTTGCCATTAAAGAAACTCCCGAACTAATGCCACTACCTATTTCTTTAGCGCACTCTTTAATGCGTCGCGTGTCTAGTCTTCGTAAAGAAGGACGTCTTGATTGGTTAAGACCAGATGCAAAAGCACAAGTGACTGTTGAATACGATGAGGAAAATAGGCCAAAACGCGTTGATACAGTTGTCATTTCTACTCAAACTGATGCAACAGTAACTAATGATGAAATTCGTGAGGCCATGATTGATATGGTTATTAAAAAAGTTATTCCATCTCAATATCTTGATGAGAGTACTAAGTTTTTGATCAATCCTTCAGGTCGTTTTGTTATCGGTGGGCCTAAAGGAGATTCAGGTTTAACTGGTCGTAAAATTATTGTTGATACTTATGGTGGATATGCTCGCCATGGTGGTGGTGCTTTCTCTGGGAAGGATTTAACTAAAGTTGACCGGAGTGCTAGTTATGCTGCTAGATATGTAGCCAAAAATATTGTTGCTGCAGATTTAGCTTATCAATGTGAAATTCAATTAGCTTACGCGATTGGAGTAGCTCACCCAGTTTCAATTATGGTTGATACTCATGGAACAAGTAAGGTAAGTGAAGATTTATTAGTTGAAGCAGTTCGAAATGTTTTTGATCTAAGACCAGCAGGTATTATCGAAATGTTGAACTTAAGACGTCCTATTTATCGTCAAACGGCTGCTTATGGCCATTTTGGAAGAACTGATGTTGATTTACCTTGGGAACATACAGATAAGGTAGAAGCGCTAAAAAATTATGTGAGTGAACATGTAAAATAAAAGTAATACTAAATATGTTACTCATTTTAGTAGCCGCAGACTTAGCTTTAATTTTAGTACCAATTTATACGTCTTTTTGGGTATTTTGCTTCAAAGTCGGTGTATGTTGTCTCTTTAATCGTCATCATTCTATCTTTATTACTTAATCAACTATACAAACAGAAAAAAATGTATACGAAAAAAGCTAACTGAGAATTTTGATCTCAGTTAGCTTTTTTATTCATATTTTTTGTTTAAGTATAGATGGTATAAAACTGAAAAACCCAGTAAAACAAAAGTCGTTCCTTCTAGCCACCCGCCAACAACATCAGAAGGGTAATGAACGTGACAGAAAATTCTAGTGTACCCAATAAAAAGCGGGAAGAGAGCCCAAATAATAATTAATATAGTTTGCCAAAACTTACTTTTAACTAATAAAATAGTTAGCACAATTAGAATGCCGAAGAATGTGGCGCTTCCTACAGAGTGTCCTGATGGGAAACTATAGCCATCGGCATAAACTAAGTGATGGACTAAAGGTCGATGTCGTTCAACTGCATGCTTAGTAATCCAGTTATATCCATTAGCACAAATCATTAATCCTGCCGTAAAAAAAGCGTAAGCAAACTTTTTAGCGAATAATAATCCGATGAATAATACGATTGTTGCTACTGTTAAGGTACTAGTATTGCCAATTACTGTTAACTTAGTTGCAATTGCTATATTAGTTGCATTGTTATTAGAAACTAGATCAATAATAGTTTTATCAAAAGATTGGATAAATGAAGTTTGATTAATAACTAAAAGTGCCCAGATTACATAGAGAATTAAAAAAATAAATCCCGGAATTAGGGTATCATGGATGGTTAAATTATTATGTTTCTTTTTCAAAAATATTTCTCCTCTTGTAATTTCTAGTAGATGTGGTAAATTATAATCATTATCCATAAAAAAATAAAGACTAGGGAGTAGTAGCAAGTGATGGTTGTTATTAGAGATGAGCTGGTTGGTGCAAAGCTTAACAATTGTCTTGTGAACTTGCCCTTATAGATAAAGTCTATCGTTTGCTTTCCGCGTTAAGGGGCAGGAGTGTCGCACAATATGTGTGGAACTTAGGTGGTAACGCGAAATGAACTTCGTCCTATGATTTTATGATCATAGGGCGTTTTTTAGTTTTAAGGAGAGATTTAATTGTATAATCACAAGACTGTAGAGAGAAAATGGCAAAAATACTGGGCAGAGCATGATACTTTTAAAACAGGAAATGATCCTAAAAAGAAAAATTATTATGCTCTAGATATGTTTCCATTCCCATCTGGTAAAGGATTACACGTGGGTCATCCAGAAGGTTATACTGCAACCGATATTATGTCTAGAATGAAGCGGGCTCAAGGATATAATGTCCTTCATCCAATGGGCTGGGATGCTTTTGGTTTACCAACTGAACAATATGCTTTGAAGACTGGTGAAGATCCAGAAAAAGTTACTAAGGAAAATATTGCTAACTTCAAAAAACAACTCAATAAGTTAGGCTTTTCATATGATTGGGATCGTGAAGTTACAACGTCAGATCCAAATTATTATAAATGGACTCAGTGGGTTTTTGAACAGATGTATAAGAAGGGCTTAGCTTATGAAGCGGAGGTCCCTGTTAACTGGTCACCAGATTTGGGTACTGTGGTTGCTAATGAAGAAATAGTTGATGGTAAAACTGAACGTGGTGGTTACCCAGTTTATCGTCGTAATATGCGTCAATGGATGCTTAAAATGACTGCTTATGCAGATCGTCTGCTTGAGGATTTGGACGATTTAGATTGGCCAGAACCAGTTAAGGAGATGCAACGTAACTGGATTGGGCGCTCAGAAGGTGCACAAGTTACGTTTAAAGTTAAAGATAGCGATAAGACTTTCGATGTCTTTACCACGCGACCAGATACCCTATTTGGAGTAAGTTATACAGTTCTTGCCCCAGAAAGTAAATTAGTTCAAGAAATTACTACTCCTGAACAAAAAGAAGCAGTTGATGCTTATATTAAAAAGATTGAATCAAAGTCAGATCTTGAAAGAACCGATCTTAACAAAGATAAAACTGGTGTATTTACTGGTGCTTATGCAATTAACCCAGTAAATGGTAAGGAAGTACCAATTTGGATTTCCGATTATGTTTTAGCTAGTTACGGAACTGGTGCAGTGATGGCTGTACCAGCACATGATGATCGGGATTATGCTTTTGCAACTAAATTTAATTTACCAATTAACAGAGTAATTGAAGGCGGAAATTTAGAAAAAGAAGCCTTTACTGGAAATGGTAAGCATGTTAATTCCGAATTTTTAGACGGTTTAGATAATGAAGAAGCTAAGAAGAGAATAATTGAATGGCTTGAAAACCATCATGTAGGTCAAAAGAAGGTAAATTATAAGTTACGTGATTGGGATTTCTCTCGTCAACGCTACTGGGGTGAACCAATTCCAGTTATTCACTGGGAAGATGGTACTACTTCATTAGTACCTGAAGATGAATTACCACTTCGCTTGCCTCATGCAACTGACATTAAGCCATCTGGTACCCCGGAAAGTCCATTAGCTAATCTGACTGATTGGGTAAATGTTGTTGATAAGAACGGTAGAAAAGGTAGGCGTGAAACCAATACTATGCCTAACTGGGCTGGTTCAAGCTGGTACTACTTACGTTATGTTGATCCACATAATGATAAAGAATTAGCTGATTATGATTTACTTAAGAAGTGGCTTCCAGTTGATCTTTATATTGGTGGGGCAGAACACGCTGTTCGTCACCTTCTTTATGCAAGATTTTGGCACAAGGTTCTTTATGATCTAGGCGTTGTCCCAACTAAGGAGCCATTCCAAAAATTATACAACCAAGGCTTGATTTTAAAGAATCATGAAAAGATGTCTAAGTCTAAAGGAAATGTTGTTAACCCTGATGAAGTAATCGATGAATATGGTGCAGATTCACTTAGAATGTATGAAATGTTCATGGGACCATTAGATGCGTCAATTGATTGGGATGACAACGGTCCAGCATCTACTAAGAAGTTCTTAGATCGTGTATGGCGTCTATTTGTTAATGATCTTGATTTAAAGGCAATTCCACAAGAAAAGATTGTTAAAGAAAATGATGGCGAGCTTGATAAGGTTTATGCTGAAACAGTTAAGAAAGTTACTGAAGACTTTGAAGCTTTACACTTTAATACTGCAATCAGTCAAATGATGGTCTTTATGAATGCAGCTCAAAAAGCTAAGACTATTCCACGTGAATATGCAGAAGGTTTTGTTAAGCTTCTTGCACCAGTTGCTCCACACATGATGGAAGAAATTTGGTCAGTATTTGGTCATGATGAATCTATTGCATATGCTAAATGGCCAGAATATGATCCTACAAAATTAGTTGAATCAACAGTTGAAATTATGGTTCAAGTTAATGGTAAGCTTCGTGGTAAATTTAAGGCTGCTAAGGATAGTGATAAAGATACCTTAGAAAAAGAAGCTCTTGCTCTTGATCATGTTCAAAAATTCTTAGATGGAAAAGATGTCAAAAAAGTCATTGTTATTCCAAACAAGATTGTTAATATTGTTGCTAAGTAATTTAAGTTTTTCCTAAATAATTAATATTTGTAAATACAATTTACATTAATGAGTAATATATAATTCAGACGCTTAACTGGATATAGGGAAAATTTATCTTTATGGAAAACAATACTAAAAATACTAAAGAGACAATGGTCAAAGGCTCCGCATGGATGACTTTTGGCTCTATTGTGTCACGAATTTTAGGAGCATTGTATATTATTCCATGGTATGCCTGGATGGGGAGTCATGGGAACATTGCCAATGCTTTAACAGCGAAAAGCTATAATATTTATAGTTTATTTATTATTATTTCTACCGCAGGTATTCCCGGAGCGGTTGCCAAGCAGGTGGCGAAATATAATGCTTTAAATGAATATGATATTGGGCGAAAACTATTTAGACGCGGCTTAATTTTGATGGCCATGTTTGGTGTGATTTGTGCAGCAATTATGTATTTTGGTGCTCCAATTTTAGCTACTGATGATATCATTGGTGCACTTTTGCATGGAGCTAAAAGTGATCCACGTCAAGTTGCCGTGATGAGAAGTCTTTCTTATGCAGTTTTAATTATTCCAATTTTGAGTATCATGCGTGGGTATTTCCAAGGTTATGCAGATATGATGCCTCCAGCTATGTCTCAATTTATTGAACAATTGGCCCGAGTAATATGGATGCTATTGACAGCTTATATTATTATGCAAGTTCAACACGGATCCTATGTTCATGCGGTTGTTCAATCAAATTTAGCTGCAGCTATTGGTGCGGTATTTGGAATTTTGCTCTTAGTATGGTTTTTATATCGTAGGCGAAATGAACTGAACGCATTAATGGAGCAATCAAACCACGCAATTAAAATTTCTACTGCAGGAATTTTCTGGGAAATTATTAATCAATCTATTCCATTTATCATCATTGATTCTGGAATCACCTTGTTTCAATTAATTGACCAATATACCTTCCATCCAATGATTGCTATGTTTGTTCATGCTAGTTCTGATCAAATTGAATCATGGTATGCATTGTTTGGATTAAATGCAAATAAATTAATCATGATTATTGTATCTTTAGCAACTGCAATGTCAGTAACTGCTATTCCACTTTTATCAGGTGCCCATGCACGACGTGATTACGCCAGCATTTCTAACCAAATTGAAAACACCTTGGAATTATTCTTATTTGTTATGATTCCAGCTTCATTGGGGATGGCTGCTATTGCAACGCCAATTTATACAATTTTTTATGGCTACGATCAACTAGGTTCAAATGTCTTGTACTTATCATCATTTACGGCAATTAGTTTAGGACTATTTACAGTTTTGATGGCAATTTTACAAGGTCTATCAGAGAACGGACTAGCTATAAAATACCTAATTTTAGGAATTATCATTAAATTTGCTGTCCAACTTCCAATGATTAAATTCTTTAAAGTATATGGGCCGCTCTTAGCTACAAATATTGGATTGATTATTACTATCTGGCTTTCTTTAAAACACTTAAAGGTTAGGTACAAATATAATAGTAATCGTACATCGAGACGATTTATTGGAATTGCAATCTTTTCAATGGCCATGTTTGTGATAGTTACCGGAGTAGTTGATTTCGGTGGAAGAATTATTTCACCCGAACGCAGACCAACCTCATTTGTTCTTGTTACACTTGCAGTGGTTATTGGCGGCTTACTCTATGCCTTTTTAACAGTAAAATTTGGTTTAGCTCAAAAGATAATTGGACCAAAAGTTGATAGGGTCTTAGAAAAATTACATATTAAAGTTTAAAAGAGAAAAAGGAAACTTGAGTAAGATACTTACCTAAGTTTCCTTTTTTGCCCCTGCCAAGGAAGTCTATTATATAATATTTTCGGAGAAAGTGAGGAAGAAAAAAGTGGATAATATGCTTGTATATGCTGCAAAAGAGAAGCGAAGTTTTAATGAATTTTCCTTAAATGAAGTAGATAGTATGATTTTTTCTCAATTAGCATATTGTAATTTTGATACTCTTCCTCAGCATCATAGTTTACAAAGTTTGGCTTCTGATAACGAGATTAAGACTTTAACTCAAGGGAATCTCGGTGGAAAGAATACTGAAAAGCTGATCAAGATTATGTTAGAAAATCCACGCTTTAAAAACCTATGTTGGCGCAATGTGGTTAGTAAAGTAGATGCAAAAACACAAATGCAATTTAATGCTGTTACCTTTTGTATTGCAGAGAATCAATATTATATTGCATATCGGGGAACAACGGCTACTACCATCGGTTGGAAAGAAAATTTTAATATGTCTTTTAATGATTGGGTACCAGCTCATTATTTTGCTCGTTCTTATTATCGAAAAATCAAAAATTTGTTTTCAGGAAAATTTTATCTTGGTGGGCATTCAAAGGGTGGAAATTTAGCGTTTGCCGTTGCATTGAACCTAAAAGAATCCGACTTGTCTCATATTGGTAGAATCGACTGCTTTGATGGACCAGGTTTTCATAATCAAGAACGATTAAAGGATAGATTCTTAAAATTAAAGGGTAAAATTCATAAATATATTCCGCAAGGTTCATTGATTGGCATCTTGCAAGATGATCTGATTGGAGAAAAAGATTATTGTACTATTGTGGCAGCTTCTGGAAATAGTTTACTTCAGCATGATATGTTTACTTGGCACGTTATCAATGATCAATTTGTAGTTTTAAAGCAATTAGATAGCACATCCGAAGTTTCATGGAAGGCAATTGCTGAATGGCTAAAAAATACAAACGATACGGAAAGAAAAGATTTTATTGAAATGCTATATCTAACAGTTAGTGACACTAATCAAATTTATTTCAGGAAGCTGTTAACGTCTAAAACGACATATAAATTAGCTACTCGTTTGATAAAAAATAGTTCTACCCAAAAGAATGTTTGGGAACCAATAATAAGAAAACTTTTTAAAGCTTATGTGAATTCAGCAGCAACAGCTTTTAGTGAACAAAGAAAAAATCAATTAGCAAACTTTAAAAATTTTTTAGATGAACAAAGAAAAAATCAATTAGCAAACTTTAAAAATTTTTTAGATGAACAACGTAATAAATAGGTTAAGTTATAAGAGTCTATCTTGAATTAAAAACTACCTGCTTATCTAGAAAAAGAGTAAAATAACGATTGAAAGAGGTGGACAAAATTGAAAAAAGATACATATATGACTTTACTAGGATTGCGTGATACTTGTTACAATGATTTCAATTTTGATATTGATGAGAAAGATTTCTATTTAGGAACTGATACCTATAAAAAAATTGACAAAATATTAAAGGATGCACAGGATGAGCAATTATTAGTTCAATTTGAAGAAGGCACGCATCTTTATCAAGATTATGATCCGGAATACTTGAGTGTAGCTCAAAAGAGAGAAATTCAACATGATATTAATGCAGCCCGTAACTTTTTGGATAATTACAATGGTGATGCAGACGATAAGCATGATAATTATGCAGCTTACCTAGATGATAATTCTTTGAGTTATTCTTTTGGTCCAGATAGTAATTTAGATGAAGTACAAAATAATTTAAATGATATTGAAACCAATGGCGTAATCATTTGGCAAAGACGAAAAGATGAATATATTTTATTACCACATACTATTCATAGCCTTGAAAGAATTAAAAAGCAGATTGCATCAAGTAAACGTGTTGATGATAAAAAATTGCGTTATGCAATGGAGCGTTTGTTTGACAATATAACTGATTTTCTTAAGCCATTTAGTGACAGTGAATTAGGAAAATACGAAAATACAATTTCACAGGAGCTTAGAGATAATTTGGAACATTATGCTTTAAGTGTTCAAACTGATGCACGTGAAGTAGCTGCAGATAAATTAACTAAATATGCAGTACAACTTGCGAAAAAAGAAAATAATGACAGTATTTAAAGTAAAGCTCATCGATTAGATGGGCTTTTTTGGATAGGATAAAATGGAATCTATTTCAAAAGAATTAATATCTAGAGTAATAAAGAAAAGAAAAAGTGCTACACATAAAGGAAATTATGGTCGTTTACTCCTAATTGGAGGTAGTAAAAAATATGGTGGAGCACTAATTATGGCAGCAGAAGGTGCATTGAACAGTGGTGCAGGTTTAGTGACAGTAGCTACAGACCAAGTCAATATTGCTGCTCTTCATACTCGAGATCCAGAGATTATGGCTCTTAATTGGGATGAAAGCATAGAGTTAAAAAATTTAATTAAAAGCTCTGATGTAGTAATTTGCGGAATGGGTCTTGGATTAGATAAAAAAGCAGAGCAAATATTAGGGCTAGTTAGAGATAACATTAGCTTAAAGCAAACACTAATCTTAGATGCTAGTGCATTAGATTTAATTGGTCAGCAAAACGATTTACTACCATTAAATTCAAAAGTTCTGATTTTTACCCCTCATCAAATGGAATGGGAACGATTAAGTGGAATAAAAATTTCTGATCAGAATGATGAATTGAATCAAGCAGGTTTGAATAAATTAGTTAAAAATAAGAATGCAATTCTGGTTTTGAAATCCAATCACACTAAAGTTTATGATCAAGCAGGGCATATTTATTTAAATCCTTTTGGTAATCCAGGAATGGCTATTGGTGGCATGGGAGATACATTGGCTGGAACTATTGGCGGATTTTGTGGTCAATTTACGCCTAACTTAGAAACAGTGGCAGCTGCTGTGGGGATTCATTCTTTAGCTGCTGATAAAATTGCAGAGAGGCAATATATTGTTCGACCAACTCAATTATCGGCTCATCTTCCAGAGATAATGAAGCAATATGAAAAATAATGAAGTAATGACGAAATGAGTTAAATTGCATAAAGAGAAATTGGGTGACCGAATGAGACATGCAAAGAAGAAAACTAAGAAAAAGTATTTATGGTTAATTATATTTGTAATAGCAGCTATTTGTTTTTTTGTATGGAAAAACAATTTTAACTCAAATAGAATGCCATCGAATTATCATACTGACCAAGTGGATTTAAATGTTAAAGCTGCAGTAGCAATTAATGCAAAAGATGGAGCAACTCTTTACGCTAAAAATGCTAATCAAAGCTTGCCGATTGCCTCAATGACCAAGCTTTTAACTGTTTATTTAACTTTACAAGCAATTAAAGAGAAAAAAAATCTTGGGATACAACTGTTACCCCAACTCAAGAAATAGTAGACTTAGGCTCAAATCAAGATTATGCAAGTGTTCCGCTTAGGCTAGGGCAAAAATATACCGTAAGACAGCTCTATGATGCAGCCTTAATAAAGTCGGCAAATAATGCAGCTCGTTTACTTGCGATTGCAGTTAGTGGAAGCGAGACAAATTTTCTAAATCAAATGCGCCAGCAAGCTTATAAATGGAAACTCAATAATGCTAAATTCGTAACTGTTGATGGTTTACCGGAGAAAAGAAAAAATTTTTTAGGGATGATGACAACAGTTGAAAATAAAATGAGTGCTAATGATATGGCAATTGTAGCGAGAAAATTAATAACTGATTATCCTGAAATTTTAAATACTACGAAACTATCTAGAGCATATTTTCAAAATACACTTATGACTAATAGTAATAAAATGCTAAATGGTCTCTCATACTATGATTCGACATTTTCTGTGGATGGTTTAAAGACGGGTACTACTGATGGTGCTGGTTCGTGTTTTACTTGTACAGCAGATAAAAATGGAAAAAGAATAATTACAGTAATTTTAGGTGCTGAAAATGATAATGAACGGTTTGTGGAGACCAAAAAGTTATTAAGTTATTGTTTTAATTAAAGTTTTACTATGTATTCGATTTAATATTGCACTTTCCCTAAGTTTGCTGATATAATCTTCATGACAAAAGGTTAAAAGTAGTAGTATTGCATTTATGTTCAGCGAGTCTATGGTTGGTGGGAGTTAGACAATGGGGCAATATGAAGGCGTGTTTAACTTTAACTTTAAAATCAATTAATAAGCGGATACGTTGTATCAAGTAGAGTGGTACCGCGGGAACTTTCTCGTCTCTTTCTAGTTTACTAGGAAGAGACTTTTTTTATGCAAGAGGTGTTATAAGTGGATTTTAAACAAAAAGTCGTTGATTTAGTTAGTGAACAGGTAGATTTACCTAAAGAAAAAATTTCTATGTTAATTGAAAGACCAAAGAATGCTAAAATGGGTGACTATGCTTTTCCAGCATTTGCTTTGGCAAAAATTGAACATAAAAATCCTGCTTTAATTGCTAAGGATATTGCTGAAAAGATTAGTGATGATAATTTCACAAGTATTCAGGCGGTTGGACCATACGTGAATTTTGCGATTGATCATGCAAAACTTGTTAATGCGACTTTAAATGACGTTTTAACTGAAAAAGATCATTTTGGTGATCAAAAATTAGGTGAAGGTAATGTTCCAATCGATATGTCTTCTCCTAATATTGCGAAGCCAATGTCTATGGGACACTTGCGTTCTACTGTAATTGGCAATTCAATTGCTAAAACTTTAGAAAAAGTAGGATATACTCCAATTAAAATTAATTATCTTGGAGATTATGGTACCCAATTTGGTAAGTTAATTACTGCTTATCGTTTATGGGGAAATGAAGAAGACGTTAAGAAGGACCCAATCAACAATCTTTTCCATTACTACGTTAAATTCCATGAAGAAGCAGAAAAAGATCCTAAATTAGAAGATGAAGGACGTGCTGCCTTTAAGAAACTTGAAAATGGGGACGAAGAAGAAATTAAGTTATGGAAATGGTTCCGTGAAGTTTCTCTTCAAAAATTTAACCGAATTTATAAAGAATTAGGTGTGACTTTTGATTCATATAACGGTGAAGCATTCTTCAACGATAAGATGCAACCAGTAGTTGATGAATTAAAGGAAAAAGGCTTACTCGAAGAATCACGAGGAGCTCAAGTAGTTAACTTGGGTGAAGATGAAAATCCAGCCTTAATTTTGAAATCAGATGGCTCTAGTTTGTACATGACCCGTGACTTAGCTGCAGCTCTATACCGTAAAAAGGAATATGACTTTGTAATGTCCCTTTATGTTGCCGGTGGTGAACAAACTGGTCACTTTAAGCAATTAAAACAAGTTTTGAAGAAGATGGGTTATGATTGGTCAGATAATATTCACCACATTCCATTTGGTTTGATTACTCAAGGCGGAAAGAAACTATCTACTAGAAAAGGAAACGTTGTTTTCTTAGATCAAGTCTTAAAGGATGCAGTTTCTTTAGCAGAACAGCAAATTGAAGAAAAGAATCCAAACTTATCTAATAAGGAACAAGTTGCTCATGATGTTGGTGTGGGCGCCGTTGTATTCCATGACTTAAAGAATGATCGAATGGATAACTTTGATTTTGACTTAGAAGAAGTTGTTCGTTTTGAAGGAGATACTGGTCCATACGTTCAATACACTAATGCTAGAGCTCAAAGTATTTTACGTAAGGCTAATAAAGAAATCTCAATGGATAATTTAAGCTTAAATGATGATTGGTCCTTTGCAGTTGCAAAAGCATTAGCTGATTTCCCTGCTATTGTAGAAAAAGCCTCAGAAAAATTTGAACCATCAATTATTGCAAAATATGCCTTGGATTTAAGTAAGAAATTTAATAAGTATTATGCAAATGTTAGAATTTTGGACGAAGATGATCAATTAAATGCTCGTCTTGCACTAGTTCAAGCAACTTCAATTGTTTTAACTGAAGCATTGAGACTTTTAGGTGTAAATGCACCTAAAGAAATGTAGTATTTTTTGAAATAAAAATATTCACGAATTTTTTTAAGCTAAAGTATGTTAATTTTTGCACTAATGGGTTAAACTAATGATGTGTTAAAAATTTAGGAGGTATTTTTTTAATGGCTTATTTAGTAAATGGTAATGACATTTTCAAAGCTGCTCGTGAAAACCACTACGCTGTAGGTGCATACAACACTAACAACCTTGAATGGACTCGTGCACTTTTAAGAGGTGCTAAGGAAACTAGAACTCCTTTATTGATTCAAGTTTCTACTGGTGCTGCTAAGTACATGGGTGGTTACAAGACTGTTAAGGACTTAGTTCTTAACGAAATGGACAACATGGATATCGATGTTCCAGTTATTTTGAACTTGGACCACGGTGACTTTGAATCAGCTAAGGAATGTATTGCACTTGGTTACTCATCAGTTATGTTTGATGGTCACAACTTACCAACTGACGAAAACTTAGCTAAAACTAAGGAAATCGTTAAGTTAGCTCACGAAAGAGGTATCTCTGTTGAAGCTGAAATCGGTAAGATTGGTGAAAACCAAGGTGCCGATGGTGGTGAATTAGCATCAGTTGAAGATGCTAAGACTTTCGTTGCTGCTGGTGTTGACAAGCTTGCTTGTGGTATTGGTAACATCCACGGTGTTTACCCAGAAGGTTGGACTGGCTTAAACTTCGATCGTTTGAAGGAAATTGCAGAAGCAGTTCCAAACGAACCACTTGTTCTTCACGGTGGTTCAGGAATTCCTCAAGACCAAATCGAAAAGGCAATTCAATTAGGTATTGCTAAGATTAACATCAACACTGAATTCCAATTAGCATTCCAAGCTGCAACTCGTAAGTACATCGAAGACAAGATGGACTTAGACAAGGGCAACAAGGGTTACGACCCACGTAAGCTTTTGAGAGCTGGTACTGACGCAATTACTGATTCTATGAAGGAAATGATTTCATGGATGGGTACTGCACCAATCGACTCAAAGGAATCATCAGTTCAATTTGATGAAGCTTCATTAAACGAAGAATAATCAATAAGTCTATTAGAAAAAGGCCTCAGGAAACTGAGGCCTTTTTTGTTAATCTGGATAAATAAAATGCAAATAAAATTTGATGAGCGTGGATGTAAGGGCTTCTTTAAGAAATATAATAAGCAAGTCCCCCTAATAAAGGAGCTAATTGAGAAAGCTATTATTAAGGAAATAGCAATAGGGATGAGCAAGGTTAAACTAGCTAGTAGAAAAAGAATTAATGGACAAAAAATTTATGAATTTCGCTTAAATCTTAGTACTCTTGGTTCTGCTCGAATTGCTTTTTCAATTTTTGATGATCAAGCAATTGTTTACTTTATTAGTAAAGATATCCAGAAATCGTCTTTTAGTAAAGAGTTTGAAAAAATTATTAATAAAAAAGGATAGTAATGAATATAGTAGAAGTTAAAAATTTAGATAAGGTAACAGAAGGAAGGCTTTTAATTGTCTGGGAAAATAGTGTGCGTGCGACGCATCATTTTTTATCAGACGAAGAGAGTAATGATATAAAAGAATATGTTCCCCACGCATTAAACGGGGTAAATCCATCTGCTAGTAGTTTACGATGATAAAAAAGTACCCGTTGCTTTTATGGGAGTTAATGATCAAAAGCTAGAAATTTTATTTGTTGATGATAGACAGCATGGAATAGGAATTTGTAAAAAATTAATCGCTTATGGAATTGATAATTTTGATGTTAACTAACTTGCCGTTAATGAACAGAATCCAGAAGCACGTGGATTTTATGAACATATGGGTTTTAAAGTAGTAGAAAGATCAAAATTTGATGATCAAGGAAAAGCTTATCCAATTTTAGTAATGAAAAGAAACTAGTATTTATAAACGAAAGCGCTTTAATTATGTCTTTAACAGTTAATCTTTATTACACTGAAAAAATGGTAGTGCACGTAAATTTGCTGAAGAAATGGAAAAAAGCGGTGTAGCAGATCGGATTAGATAAGAACCAGGAAATGAAAAACATGATTATTTCATTCCTATAGATGATTCTGAAACAATTCTTTTGATTGATAGCTGGAAAGATCAAAAATCACTTGATGCGTATCATGCTTCACAATTTAAATATTGTTTAACTGCTTTAAGTTTGATTTCATAACTAAATTTACTTTTTCTGGACATACAAAACATTCTAAGCTAAATAGTGAATTGATTATCCGACGGGATAATTGATTCACTATTTTTATTCTCTTGTAGAATTAAAGTAGTAGTAAAACCATATGCCCTGAGGCTTTTAGACACTTGATGTCGTATACAAAACTGGCAGTTTTACTTAAGTTATCAATAATCTCTTCGAAGAATGTGGACACTAGATGTCGAGTTTAGAAAATTAGATCTGATTTCTTAAGTGAATACGTTTTACTACTAAGTTTTGGAGGTTTTTATTATGCAAGTTACTTTTGGAATTGATGTAAGCAAGTCTACTTCTACTGTTTGTGAATTAATTGGTGAAAGCAAAAATGAACTAACCATTACTAATAATCGTCCTGGTTTTATCCAATTGCTTCATGAATTAACTGCTTTTTCTAAACATCCGCAAATCATTTTTGAAGCTACCGGTGTTTATTCACGTAAACTGCAATCTTTTTTGGAAGACTATGGTTATGATTATGTAATTCTTAATCCTCTTAAAGCTAAAAAAGAAATGGATATGGGGCTGCGTCATAACAAGACTGATAAAACTGATGCTTATCATTTAGCCTTAATTCAAAGGCTATATCATCATCCAATTAATCAACTTCAATCTCAAACTTATAGACAGCTTAATTCGCTTAGTCGTTTCTATGACCAGTTAACGGCTGATTTAGTAATGGCTAAAAATAGACTTCATCAAGCTTTACAATCCACTTTTTCTGAAATTGAAAATCTATTTTCTTGTGCTAAAGGTAAAAATTACTGGCAAATAGTTGTGCAATATCCTCATTATGACTTAGTAAGAAGAGAGGATAAAAAACAACTTATTAACTGGTTAATGAGCTTAAAGGGTATAGGATTTAGACATGCACTAAAGACTGCAGATAAATTAATTGAATTATCTCATCAAGCTTATCCAGTTGTATCTTGCTCTAGCATAGAAGTTGAGCAAGTGCAGTATTATGCACACAGATTGCTTAATTTAAGTGATCAAAGAGAAAATTTAATCGCAAGAATGGTTAAGCTAGCGAAGTCTTTGCCTAGTCATGATTTAGAAAATCTTCAAAGCATTCCAGGCTTTGCCCAAACGACTGCCGTCAGAGTTTTAGCGGAATTAGGAGATTTACGCCGGTTTAGTAATCCAAATAAGATTAACGCCTTTATTGGAATTGATCCAGGCAGATATCAGTCAGGTGAAATGGATTCTAGTTTAAGTATTACCAAGCATGGCAATGCAGTGGCACGCAAGCTGCTTTATCGAGCTATTGGACAAATTGATAATGCAGCTAAGACAAATCCGTGTCATATAGCAGATTATTATGAAAGCAAAAAGCTATCTTCTCAAACCAAAGGGTTCAAAAAGATAGCTATTGCTTCAATTCATAAACTAATCAGAACTATTTATGCTCTGATTATCAATGATCAACTATATGATTACAACGTAGCCACACATAACCAAAAAGACTTTAGTCGTAATTAATTGATCAAGTACATTATAACGCTAAGCCCATAAATTAAATATAGAGATGGGCTTATTTAGTATGCTTTCTATTAAAAATAAATCGCCACTAAAAGATACTCGTGACAAAATTTAGGTAAAAAATAAAGTCAAACACCTTATTGTGCTTGACTTTACGTAGAAAAAAGTCCTACTTTCATAGATAGTACAACTTGATATATTTGTACTGTCTACTAAAGTAGGACTATATCAGTTCTAAGTAGCAACGAGGTTTTTGTTCAATACTAAAAATAGAAGAAAATGAAGAATAAAAATATCGATTTATTTCCGACGAGCCTTTAGAGGAACTGGAACTGGTTTATTTATAATAGCAGCATTTGCAGCAAGTACTGCAATCGTACTAGCTCCTAAAATAAGTAATAATATCATTAAACCATTCCTTTCTTTAATTGATTGGTATTAATATTAGAGTGAATTTATGAATTTTCTGTGACTTAATTTTAAGAGAAAATCTAAAAAATATAAATAATTTTACCGTTTTAAAGAAATACGAACAATTTTATACATCTTAACAAAGATAATTAATAAATAACTTAAAAAGACTAAAAAAAACTCTTTATTTGTGTTAAAATTTCATCATTGACGATTTTAATGAAGAGGAATTACAGAATGAATAACGATATCGAACGTATATTGTATAGTCAAAGCGACTTAGATGGTCGTATGGATGAAATGGCTGCTGACTTAAATGTGAAGTATAGAAATGAAGAGCCAATTATTATTCCAGTCTTAAATGGTGCTATGATTTTTGCTAGCGATATGATTAAGAGATTAGATTTTAAGTTGATCATTGATCCTATTAAGGCATCTAGCTATGTAGGAAGCCAATCAACTGGAAAAGTAAAGATTACGCAAGATATTAAGTCAGATGTGAAGGGTCGTCCAGTAATTTTTATGGAAGATATTATTGATACTGGGCGTACATTACAAGCACTCAGTGAAGTAATGAAAGATCGTGGAGCTAAGAGTGTTGAAGTTGTTGCAATGCTTGATAAGCCAAACACACGAGTAGTAGATTTTCATGCTGATTATTACGGCTTTAAGGCTCCAGATGGTTTTTTGGTTGGGTACGGGCTAGATTATAATGGCTTGTACAGAAACTTGCCTTATGTGGGAATTTTAAAGCATGAGGTTTATGCAAATTAGAAAGTGAGATAAATTATGCGTGTAAATGTTTTGCAGCATACTCCAAATGAAGGACCAGGTTCAATTAAGACTTGGGCCGATCAACATCACCATGAATTCTATGTTTATCATCCTGAAACATTTGGCAAATTACCGACTGTTAAAGAAACGGATTTATTAATAATTCTTGGCGGACCGATGAGTCCAAATGCTGATTTAGCTTGGATTAAACAAGAAAGACAATTAATTAAAGCAATGCTTCATGCTCATAAACCAATGCTTGGTGCGTGTTTCGGCGGACAACAAATTGCTAAAACTATAGGCGCTAAAATTTTAGATGCTCCTCATAAAGAAGTAGGCTGGGCTCCAGTTTACTTAAAAGACTCAACTATCCCAGATTTATCTGAAAAATTAACGGCTCTCCACTGGCATGAGCAAATGTTTGAAATTCCAGAAGGTGCTAAATTATTGTTTTCAAGCGATTTAGTAGAGAATCAAGGCTTTTTGCTTGGTGATAACGTGATTGGCTTACAATTTCATTTTGAACCAGAAGAAGATAACGTAAGAGAAATTGCAATCAATGACGTTGATTATCCACTAGAAAATAATGATTTGCATCAAACTGGCGAAGAAATTATTGCTCATGGAGTACCAGAAGAAAATCAAGAGGTAATGTTTAAATTACTTGATTTCATTACTAAGTAAAAAGTGCAAATTTTAGACTACTAATAAAAAGTAAGTTAAAATAAAGCTGTAAGTTTTTCTAGGAGGAAAAATTATGGCTAAGATTTTTATTTTTGGTGGCTCAGGAAGAGTGGCTACAGATTTAATTAAAGATTTAGTAGCAGATGGTAATACTGTGACTGCGGCTGCTCGTCATCCAGAAAATATTATTAAATTGGAAGGCGTTACAGCCGACAAGCTAGATTTACATGCAAATGTTGATAATATTGCTAAGCAGGTAAAAGGTTTTGATACAATTTACTTCACTGCCGGTTCAAGAGGTAAGGATTTAATTCAGACGGATGCAATGGGAGCGATTAAGACAATGATGGCTGCTGAAAAGGTAGGCATTAAGCGTTATATTATGCTCAGTTCAATGCTTAGTTTAGATATTAATTCTTGGAAAAAAATTCCGAGCTTAGAAGATTATTTAGCTGCTAAGTTCTTTGCAGATACTTATTTGATGGATTCTACGAACTTAGAATATACTATTTTGCAAGCAGGCAGTCTTACTGAAGAAGCTGGAACAGGTAAAATTCAGCTTAATGTTGAAGCAGCTGATTCAAATCCAATTCCTGATGTTGCCAAAACATTAGCTGAAATTTTGAAATATCCAAATACAATTGGTAAGGTTATTCCAATGAGTAGTGGTAAGACACCAATTGCTGATGCTTTAAAAGAAATTTAATACACAGAAAAAGGCTCCGTGAGGGGCCTTTTTTAGTGTTGAGAAGTTTACTATTAAAATTTAAAAATATTAGAGATTTCTTCTAAATATTTTTGATCTAATTCATTAAAATTAGCAACTTTGGTCGAATCAAAGTCGAATACGCCCCATAGAGCACCATTTCTATTGAAAATGGGAACGACAATTTCGGAATTTGAATTGCTATCACAAGCAATATGACCTGCAAACTCGTGTACATTTTTTACAATTTGAGTTTGCTTTTCTTTTGCAGCTGTTCCGCAGACTCCCTTGCCAATAGCAATATGTACGCAGGCTGGTTTTCCTTGAAATGGTCCAAGAATTAGTTCGTTATTTTCATAGCGATAAACTCCTGCGAAGTTAACATCATTAAGCGCATTAAACAACAACGCAGAAATATTTGCTGCATTTGCAATCCAATCACTTTCTCCATTTACTAGAGCTTCAGCTTGTTTCACTAATAATTGGTAATTGCTTTCTGTTGATGCTGACATAATTTGATCCTCTTTTCGTGATAAATTATTTTTATTTTAACATTGAATTAAAAACCAAGCTTAACTTTTCTAAAAATAAACTTATGTAGTAGCATTACTAGATATGCTGTAATAAAAATTAGTGGAGCTAAATAAATTGGTAATAAAAAAATTAATAAAATTACTGTAAGGAATGTCTTTTTTAGAATTATTGTTATACTTGCGACAACGGTTAGAAAAACCGTAATTACTGGTTGGATAGGAGTACATTGTGCGATTGCTGCTCCAATAGCCACACTGGCAAAGATAGCAGGAAAAATCTTACCTCCTCGCCAGCCTAATAGTAGAATGACTAACGCTATTACAAGTAAAAATAATGGAGAATATGAAAGTGCAGTCTTAGAAAATGGTACGATATGAAATTCTCCAGAAAATAGTGCATAGTCAGTAATTAAAGTTAAGCTACTAAGGACTAATCCCCATAGAATAGCTTTAAGTTAGGGATTTTCAGCAGGAATGATAGTCAAGTTTGAACGCTGCGAAGCACCTCTTCGATAGTGAGTGGATAAGCACCTAATTTTTTTACTAAGATTCCAATAATGATTCCCATGGGGATGCAAATAGGAAAGGGATAAACAGTATGCAACGGAGAATGTATATGATGATCAAAATATCCTCAAATGAAATCAATAATGTAATTGATAACATTTAAATATAAGGCAGTTAAAATACCAATGATAAAACTCCAGACTCCACTAAAGATAATAATATTTATTTTTTTAGATATTATCTTAATGAACTTCTATATAAATAAGATTTATGAAGCAGTTTACTTTATTTGTTGTCTTGATTCAAATCACTCATAATAAATTTGAGGGTAGGATGAATAAAGAAAGGATTTGTCCAGTTATGATTGGTAAAGAAACTCAAATACGTTTAGTAAATAAATTAGAAAATATACATCATGTTGTTGTTCAATCATCGGCGCTCGTCGGGAGCAATGTTTTTGCTTTGCAACTACTTCATAAACAGAGCGATGTTATTGTTTATCAAACTCCAAATGATAGTGGAACTGTGACCTTTGATGAAAATCATCCAATTTTATTCTTGAAAGGGCCAAATTCAGCTGGAACTGCTGGCGGACATACTCAGACTTGGGTACAAAGTGGAGAAGACAATAAGTGGTTTGTTGGTACTAAACCTAAAAGGCATGGGAATACTTATTGGACCACGCAAATTGCTCGAGTAGCAGTTTCTGGATATCAGACGCAAACATTTACTAATAATACCGATTTACCGCGTTTGTCTTATCTTAATCGTGCAGGCTCAGGTTATGGTGATGGAAGTGTGGCTTATCCTGGAAAAGATTTAGTTAGAGTTGAAGCTGCTGTATCGCCCAATGGTCAGTATTTTTTGATTGCTAGTATAGATAATAGTCATATGGGACACTTCGCCATTTATAATCTTAATGAAGTGAATGAGAAGCTAGATGCTGCAGAAGAAACCTCTGAAGATATTAATATTCAAGAGTTAACCTGTCTAGGTGCTTTTAACGTTCCGCATTTTAATGATCAAAAGATTCTGTCTATTCAGGGTTATGCGATAGATGATAACAAGGATATTTATATTTCAAGTCAACCTAGTCCGCATACGACTTTTTTAGGATTTCCTAAGCAAGGAAAACCACGTGAAATAGTCAAAATTCCCTGGGGAATATCTAACGCAGATAAGTGGTCTGTAGTTAACTTAGACAATAGTTTAAAACTTGATGCTTTAGATTTTTGTACTGAATTTGAGGGCATTCAAGTAACTAGTGACTGCCTTTATTTAACTGTTGCCTATCATCAGCGTAATAGCGACTTAACGACTTTGATGAATAGAATATATCAAGTTGAGAAATTTTAATATAAAAAATGGGGTGATAAAAGTGAAAGTAAAGCGATGCAGTTGGGGAAATAGTAAAAATCTTGTATATCAATATTACCATGATAAAGAATGGGGAAAACTTAATTTAAATTCGAATTACTTATATGAAATGCTAGTTTTAGAAAGTTTTCAATCTGGTTTATCATGGGAGACTATTTTAAATAAAAGAGAAAATTTTCGAGCTGCTTTTGCAAATTTTGATTATCATAAAGTGGCTAAATTTAATGAACAAGATTTTGAAAGATTAATGCAAAATAAAGGAATTGTTCGCAATCGTTTGAAAATTAATGCAGCAATTAATAACGCAAAAGTTTTGTTAAAAATGGAAAAAGAAGGACAAACTTTGGAACAATTTTTAATTAAATTTATTCCTGAACCAATAATTAACCATCCTCAAAAAGTTGAAGATGTTCCAGCTTCAGATGAACTATCTAAGCAAGTTTCAAGGAAAATGAAAAAATTAGGGTTTAAGTTTGTTGGACCAGTAACGATATATTCGTTTTTACAGGCAGTGGGATTAATTAATGATCATATAGATAGTTGCAGTTTTAAAGATGGAGGAAGGTAATGGCTTTAATACTGTCGACAAAACAAGTAGTAATTATGTTCATTTTGATGATTATTGGTTGAGTATGTTATCAAGTTAAGTTTTTGCATGGGCAAACTGTTAAAGATTTAACCAAGATTCTGTTATATGTGATATCACTCTGTTTAATTGTCAATTCTTTTCGACAGTCATTTTCAAAAATACGACTATTACAATTTGGTTTAGTATTTTCACTTGTAGCTGGTTTATTTGTCTTTAGAATTATTATTAGTAGGACAATTTTTAATGAGAAGTGGGTCAAGAATCACCAGAAAAGAACAGTTTTGCAATATGCCGGTACCTCTACTAATGCTGGGTGGTTTATGGGAGTGCCATTAGTACAAGCGATTTTAGGAACTAAGGAGTCTTTTTTGCAGCTCTTTATTTGATTGTTTATAACATTTTCATGTGGACGCATGGAATTAGGATATTCACATAAAAGAAAAAGTCATTTAGAGAAATTTTTCAGCAAGCCGTGATAATCCTAATATTATTGCGGCAGTCATTGGGATGGTTTTGTTCATAACACAGTTTAAATTATCTGATGTAATTTCTGATCCGATGAATTATATTGCTAATTTGAATACCCCTTTAAGTATGATTGTAATCGGTACAAATCTTGGTGCAATTAATTTAAAAGAGGATTGGTATGATAAGTTAGCCTGGAGCGGAATTTTTATTAGAAACTTATTTTTCTCAATAGTTATTTTAGGGATCTTATGCGTTTTGCCATTACCAGTAATTGCCAAAATGACTACTCTAATTATGGCAGCTTGTCTAGCAGCCGGAATTGGAGAAGAATTTTTATGTAGAGTCCTACTGTTTAATTTATTTACTAAAATCTTTGAAAGTAAAAAATACGTTTTAGTTTGGGTCACATTAGCTTCTTCGTGGGGAGCGATTTTGTTGATGTTTGGTGTAGTAATAATTATTTCTTTAAGTTCTATTTATGCATTTAATAGACGGACTAATACAGTTTTTGGGCATTAAAAAAGCAGATCAAAATGATCTGCTTTTTTACATACTTAATTAAAGTCCAAAAGGAATCTTGTAAAGGAAAATTCCAATAATTGCACCTAGGATAGGAGCAACAACAGGAATCCAGCCATAACTCCAGTGTGCGCCACCCTTTTTATTAGGGATAGGCAATAATGAGTAAACAAGTCTTGGACCAAAATCACGTGCTGGGTTAAGAGCTGGACCAGTTGGACCACCAAGAGCCATAACTAATGCAGTGATTAAGAATCCGACACCGATATTAGCAATATCAACAGCTTGCTTGAAGAACATCCCCTTGTAAAGGCCAATTGCTACAAACATTAAAACTGCAGTACCAACTACTTCGGAAACGAAACCGTTCCACTTGCTGTTAGTACAATCGCTAGTGGCAAAACAAGAAAATACGATATCAGGATTAGTAGATTCTTTAAAGTGTGGCCAGTAAACGGCTAAAACAAGCAATTGACCACAAATTGCACCTAATAATTGGCAAGCAATGTAGGGAGCGACTTGTGACCATGGAAAGTTACCAGCAGCTGCTTGGGCAATTGTAACTGCTGGGTTAATATGGTTACCTGAAATTGAACCAAATAGCATGGCAGGAAGCATTACACCAAAGCCAAAACTGAAGGCAACCAAGATCCAACCACCGTTAGCTTTGCCATCAGGAGCATTACCAGTTGTACCTTTTAAGAAAGAATTTGCAACTGAACCATTACCAAATAATACTAAAATCAAAGTACCGAAAAACTCGGCAAAATACTTAAGCATCCAACTATGTTCCATAAGATACTTTTTCCTCTCTTGAAAAATAAGTGAAAAGTAAACACAGCTATTGATTATACCTAAGTTTGTAAAAAAATCATAGCTATTTTTTTAAGATTCTTGCAATTTTAAGCAAAAAGTTTGCATAATATAAAGATAAATGTCCAAGCTCTAGTTACTTAATGTAATAAGAGCTCTTTTTGTTATTGAGGGAAGTGCTTGAATGAATAAAAAACAGATTACTATGGTAACAATAGCGCTGATGCTAGGGAATGTGATGGCTGGATTAGATGGAACAATTACTAATACTGCAATTCCGGCAATTGTTTCAGCGCTACATGGAATCCAATTTATGGGATGGATTGTTGCAATCTATCTCTTAGGAATGTCTGTTTCAATACCTATTTGGACAAAAATTGGTGAAAAAATTACTAATAAACTAGCTTTTGAAATTGCCTTAGGATTATTTGTTTTGGGCTCAACTTTAGAAGGAATTGCCCCAAGTATCTACTTTTTCTTAGTAGCAAGAATGATCATGGGAATTGGAGGCGGTGGTATGGGATCACTGCCTTATATTATTGCGGGTTATGTTTTTCCAAATATCAAGAAAAGAACTCAAATTTTGGGGTATTTAACTGCTAGTTTCAATGGAGCTGCAATTTTAGGTCCCTTAGTAGGAGGCTGGCTAATTGATACTTTATCATGGCACTGGGTCTTTTATATTAATATTCCAATTGGCTTAATAGCTTTACTAATTTCATTGATCTACTATAAACCGGTAACACCAAAATCTGCTCCAGTTTTTGACTTGGGAGGAGCATTTTTATTGGTTACTGGACTGATTATGTTTTTAATGGGAATTCAACTCTTAGGTCTTACTGCAACTTGGATTGTTGTAGGTTTGATTTTATTAAGTATTGTCTTATTAATTTTTTTCTTTTTTCACGAAGCAAAGACAGAAAATCCAATTATTCCTCTCTCTATTTTTAGAAGTCATGATTTAAATGGAGATTTTATTTTATTTGCAACTACTTGGGGAGCCTTTATTGCTGTAAACACCTATTTACCAATGTGGGCACAGGCGCTTTTGGGAATGTCAGCATTAATGGGTGGGATGACTTTGATTCCTAACTCAATTGTTGAAATTATTGCTTCTCAAACAGTTGCCACAATTCAAGAGAAAATTAGAACATTTACGCTAGTAATGATTGGAATTGTAACCATGATTATCTCTTCCGGTGGGTTATTTCTAGCAAATAACCAAACACCTTTGTGGATGTTAATTGTAGTGGGTGCTTTTTCTGGAATTGGAGTTGGTTTTATCTTTGTGGGACTCCAAGTAAAAGTTCAAATTGATGCTGGGATGAAGGACATGGCGACTGCTACTTCAACTTCTTATTTGATCAGAATCTTAGCCCAAACTGTGATGGCAGCTGTATATGGTGTGATTATGAACTTAGCTTTAGCTAGTGGAATCAATTCGCATAGTAATATCACGATGAAGATGATGAATGAATTAAGTGATGCAAAATCTGCTAAATTATTGCCACAATATCTTTTGCCAGAAATGCGCCGAATTTTTCATAGTGGTATTCATGAAATTATGGCAGTCTCATTTATTTTGTTGATAATTGCTACTGTCTTTAATTTTTATTTCAATTTTAGGCAGCCAAATAAAAAACTTAATAGATCATCAAAATAAAGCTTGTGTTTGAGAGTTTAAGCAAGTATATTTTAGATAGATTATTAGCCTTGATTATTGCGAAGTAATTGGGGCTTTTTATTTTATAGAAAAGTAGGTGTACATATGACAAAAAAGCAGGTAACGATGGTGACATTTGCCATGGTTTTGGCTAATGTAATGGCAGGATTAGATAGTACAATTATTAATACTGCAATTCCCGCCATTATTGCGGATTTACATGGAATTCAATTTATGGGGTGGATTATTGCAATTATGCTTCTGGGCATGTCCGTTTCAACACCAATTTGGACCAAAGTCGGCGAAAAAATTGGCAATAAAGCCACCTTTGAATTGTCGTTACTCTTTTTTGTTTTAGGCTCTCTTTTTCAAGGCTTGGCTGACAATATGTATTTCTTTCTTTTGGCACGTGCCTTAATGGGAATCGGTGCTGGAGGTATGGGATCGCTGCCTTATATTATGGCTGGCTTTATTTTTGACAATATTAGGACAAGAACTAAGATTCTAGGATATTTAGGTGCTGCTTTTAGCGTAGCGGCGATCGTAGGACCATTAGTAGGTGGCTATTTAGTAGATTCTCTTTCCTGGCACTGGGTCTTTTATATTAATATTCCAATCGGTTTATTAGCGATCTTATTATCACTAATCTATTACCGTGAGGGAGAGATTAAAGAAACACCGAAGTTTGACGTGCTTGGTTCATGTTTAATCATTGCGGGGCTAACATCACTTTTATTGGGAATTCAATTGCTAGGTTTAACTAAAATTTGGATTGTTACAAGTTTAATTGTTGCAGGTTTATTATTATTAATCTTATTCTTTGTGCATGAAGAGGGACATGCAAATCCTGTAGTTCCAATTAGCATGTTTAAAAATCGGGCTTTAGTTGGTGATTTTTTGCTTTTCATTTTTAGTTGGGGTGCATTTTTAGCAATCAATACATATTTACCAATGTGGGCACAAGGTTTGCTGGGGACAACTGCTCTAATTGGAGGAATGACCTTAATTCCTAATTCTTTGGTGAATGTTGTAGGCACTTTAGTAGTTAATCCATTAAAAGCTCGCTTTAATAATCGAACTCTGCTCTCAATGGGATTAATTTGTATTTTGATTTCATCTCTTGGCTTGGCGCTGGTTCCGCAAAATGCCAATATTTGGTGGCTTTCAATTCTTGGAATGTTTTCAGGATTTGGTGTTGGTTTTATTTTTGTCTTACTTCAAATAAAAGTCCAAGTTGATGCTAGTGAGAAAAATATGGCGCCAGCAACATCGCTTTCTTATTTAATTAGGATTTTAGCTCAAACTGTGATGGCAGCTGTTTATGGTGTAATTATGAATATGCAACTAGCTAAAGGTGTAATTGAAAATTCGGGTATAACGATGAACATGCTTAATAAATTGAGTGATGCTAATTCGGCTAAGAACTTACCGCAGAATTTGTTGCCAACGATGAGAAATATTTTTCATTTAGGCCTTCAAGAAATTATGTGGTGTTCAACTGGATTACTTATAATTGCAATTGGATTGAATTTTATTTTTAATAAAAATACTAAATAAGAAAAGAGCTGATAGACGAGTCCTGAAGTTGGGATTGTCTATCAGCTTTTTCTGTATTATTAATTAATTTACTTTTTCTATTTTTCCAACTGCAATTGGAAGAGTAACGTGTGGACCATATTTTGCTACGCTGCCTTGGACAGTGTTGGGAAGCGATAGGCTCTCGGGCACACCGTGAATATAAACTACGCGCTTATCTAAAGCTAGATCAGTTGTGTTAAAGATTTCTTTAAAATGCTTCTTTAATTCATTTAAAGGAACATCAGCTTCGTATAGATAGTGACCAGATTCATCAGCATGGGGATAGGAATCAGTAGGAATATTAATTTTTTCAGGATTTTTATTGAAAGGAACCATTGTTGTACCTGACACTGGCTCAGTTTCTGGTAAATCAATAAATCCATCTCCATTTAAGTCATTGTCCATTGTTGCTACATGAGCATCTTTACCATCAGGGAAACCATGGAAGTGTTGCCAGTGTTCGATGTTTGCTGGAGTGTCGAACATTTCAATCATAATATGTAACGTATCTTGTTCCTCATCTTCAGTAAAAGTAGCAGTTCCGTGAGGAGAGCAAGCTATTTTTTCGGCATTAAGTGGTCCAATTTTAGCAATATATTTTTTCATTTTAATTTCCTTTCTAAAAAATTAAACTTTCAACTGTATTATAGAAAGCAAAATTGAAAAGAAGAAAATATTATGCTTAGAAATTATTGCTAGATAATGGTAGGAGAAGAATTAGCTATTAATGACGATATGATTCTCAATGTATGATAAGAGTTCACTAACTGGCTTTTGATAATTATGACCAACCCACCAGATTAAGAGCATGTAAATGCCACCTGATTGGTAGCTAATCGCATAGGACGGAAGTTTTAAATTAGGGTGAGAATAATTAATTAGCTCTTTTAAAAATTTAGTTTGCTGGTTAAGTAATTCTCCTTCTAAGCCCGCATTAAGAAATAGTTTCATTAGGTCGGGGTGATCTTTAAAAAAATTAAAGTAGACAGCTAGTTGATCCTTAAAGTCAGTTAGCTTGTGGTCTGATAAATCATCAATGAATTTTTGATATTGATCACGTAAAAAAGTAATTAAAATTTGATCTTTTTGTTCATAGTTACGGTAGAAAGCCATCCTAGAAACCCCAGCATGTTTAGTTATTTGAGAAACATTGAGAGAATTATAGGGATGCTTTTTTAATAATGAAAATAACGCATTTTCGATTTGGTGTTGTGTTTTAAGACTTTTTTTATTCATAATTATTCATCTTCTCTAAAAAAACTATGTTTGACAAATGTAAGCACTGTCATTATGATATAAAGTGTAAATAGTTACAAGTGTAACGATTATTGAAAGAAGTGTGTGTTATGCATTATAGCAATGGAAATTATGAAGCTTTTATAAATGCAGAAAAGCCAAAAGATGTAGATAATAAATCAGCTTATATTGTTGGATCAGGATTAGCTGCTTTAGCTGCAGCTGTTTTCTTAATTCGTGATGGCCATATGAAAGGTGACAAGATTCACGTTCTTGAAGAATTAGCTCTCCCTGGTGGAAGTATGGATGCTATTTACAATGTAGCTGATCAAGCATATGTAATGCGTGGCGGACGTGAAATGGAACCACACTTTGAAACCTTATGGGATTTATTTAGATCAATTCCATCACTAGATTATCCTGATCAGAGTGTTTTAGATGAATTCTATCGTGAAAACAGAAAAGACCCATGTTACTCTAAGACCCGTGTCATTGAAAACCGTGGTCAAGAACTACCAACAGATGGTGATTTACTTCTTTCACCAAAGGCTGTTAAAGAAATCTTGAATTTAGTAATGACACCAGAAAAGGACTTACAAGATAAGAAAATTAATGAGGTCTTTGATGATGAATTCTTTAAGTCAAACTTCTGGTTATATTGGCAAACAATGTTTGCATTTATGCCTTGGGCAAGTGCAATGGAAATGCGTCGTTACTTAATGCGGTTTGTACAGCATGTAGCAACTTTGAAGAATCTGTCTTCACTTCGCTTTACTAAGTACAATCAATATGAAGACTTAATCCTGCCTTTAATTAGTTACTTAAAGAAGCACGGGGTAAAGTTCCACTACGACACAATTGTAAATAATATTATCGTTAACCGTACTGAAGATGAAAAAGTTGCCACTGAAATTAAGATGACTGAAAAAGGTGAACCAAAAGTTATTAAGTTAACTCCTAATGACTTAGTCTTCGTAACCAATGGTTCAATTACCGAAAGTACAACATATGGAGACAATACACACCCAGCTGAACAAAAACATGAACTTGGACCAAGTTGGCAATTGTGGAAGAATTTAGCAGCTCAAGATGAGGACTTCGGTCATCCAGAAAAATTCTGCGAGAACATACCAGCTGCTAACTGGGTGATTTCTGCTACAGTTACTTTCACTAATGATGATATTGTGCCTTATATTGAAAAGGTTAATAAGAAGGATCCACATTCTGGTTCAATTGTAACTAGTGGACCAACCACAATTAAAGATTCTAATTGGTTACTTGGTTATTCAATTAGTCGTCAGCCACAATTTCATAATCAAAAGCCAAATGAATTAATCGTTTGGCTGTATGGGTTATACTCAAACACTAAGGGTAACTATGTTAAAAAGACAATGCCGGAGTGTGATGGTATTGAACTTTGTGAAGAATGGCTTTATCACATGGGAGTTCCTGAATCTGAAATTAAGAAGATGGCAATTGATGCTACTACAATTCCAAACCATATGCCATATATTACTTCTTACTTTATGCCACGTGCATTAGGGGATCGTCCAAAAGTAGTACCAGACAAGTCTAAGAACTTGGCCTTTATTGGTAATTTTGCTGAAACTGAAAGAGATACTGTCTTTACTACTGAATATTCCGTACGTACGGCTATGGAAGCTGTCTACACTTTGCTTAATGTAGATCGCGGTGTTCCTGAAGTATTTGCATCTGCCTTTGATGTAAGAATGTTAATGAATGCAATGTACTACTTAAATGACAGAAAGAAGTTAACTGAGCTTGATTTGCCTTTACCTGAAAAACTGATAGTTAAGGAAGGCTTGAAGAAAGTTAAAGGAACCTACGTAGAAGAGTTGCTTAAGAAATATAAGTTAATTTAGTAGGTTGAAAATTTAAATAGTTAAAAAGCTTTACTCGTTTTGATGATGAGTAAAGCTTTTTTGATGTAGAATGAAAAAATAAAAAAAACGCTGGACATTACTATGCTTATAAAGAATTAGTCCGACAGATTTTACCAGTAAATTTAATGATAATCTAACTTCGGCTATTAAAGAATTGCAAAACGATGCTGGTGTAACAGTTAGTGGTAAATTAACTGTTAATCTAATGGCTGCTTTGTTTGATATGAGCGCTTTTGTTTTAATTGAAGGCCAAGGTAAAAGCGGTGTACGTTCAATGCAGAGATATTTAAATGGTAAATATAGCGATGAATTAGGGATTTTACCTTGTGACGGAATTTACCAGCGAGCAACAAATACAGCTTTAATTTTTGCACTACAGAAAGCTATTGGGATTGCTGGTGCTAACGGTAATTATGGTCCCGGTACAATTGCTGCTACTCCAACTGTTAGTCAAGGTGCCAATGGAGAAGTAGTGAGAATTATCCAGTATGGTTTATATGTAAATGGATTTTACGATGGTAGCTGTAATGGTAATTATACAAGCGAAGTATCTAACGCTGTTGTCGCATTCAGAAAGTTTATGAATTTGCCACCATTTACAGGAACATCAGACTTAACAGTGATTAAAGGCTTATTAACAAGCAATGGTAATACAAATCGCGATTCAATTGCGTTAGATACTTCTACTCAATTAACTTCAAAGGACGTAACTAATTTTAAAAACTATGGTTTTAGTATTGTGGGGAGATACTTAACTGGTTCAGTTGGAGCAGGGGTCTCTAAAAGAGATAAGTATTTAACAGCTGCTGAAATTAAGAAAATTACTGATGCTGGTTTAGCAATTTATCCTATTTATGAAGATGGTGGATATGAGATAGAATATTTTAGCAGAATACAAGGATATCGAGATGGTATCAAAGCGGTCAATCAAGCATCTAAATTAGGCTTTCCTGCTGGAGCAACAATTTATTTTGCGGTAGATGTAGATATTCAAGATGGTGATATCGATGGGACAGTTGTTCCATATATGGAAGGAGTAGTATCAGCTCTTGCGTCTTCTAGATATAATCCAGGCATTTATGGAACAAGAAATGTATGTCTTCATGGTGAAAAAGTTGGAATGAAGTATAGCTTTGTGGCTGATATGTCATATGGCTGGAGCGGCAACTTAGGCTTTAAGATGCCAAAAAATTGGGCCTTTGATCAGTTTGTTGAATATACTATTGGTGGAACGCCAATTGACCAAGTGGCTGCTTCAGGTAAAGATAGTGGTACTAAATATTTCAGCCCGGGTACTGAAAATACAATTTCGGTTTCAGATGCTTTAGATAATATTCGTAAAAATTTAGATAATAAATTTGCAGTTGATTTAAATAAAACAATTACTATTTCTAATGGTCCAGCTTTAAAGGTGACTTTAACAGCAACAGACAGTTTTTCAGAAGTAGGATCTTCGCCAGTATTCACAATTAGTAATGGAGAATTAAATTCAGCAAATATTACTAATTGGCTAGCTAATACTTACGGATTAAAACCAGAGAAACTTGGCATTGTAGTCAATGGTGCTGGTACATTAGTGGAGTCCTCAAAAATTACTGCTGGAAATATTTCTGTTAAGGTGTCAGCTAATAGTAATGACGAGTATAAATTATCCTTTATTTGTAATGTAATTAAAGAGGAGGACAAATTATTAGACAACGAACTTTCACTTATCATTGATTTGACAATTAAACCATTACCATTTTTAAACGGTATCCCTAACTTAAATGTAAATCTATCTGCTGAAGATGCGGGCCGAACTGTGGTATTAATTGGTATTGCAGCCTTAGCTCTAGTAATTACGGGAAATCCCGAATTGCTTCCTGTAGCAATTGCTGCTATTTAAATTACACTATTAAAATCTAAAATAGTATTTACATCTATTTTTTATTGTTAAAAATAATTTAGTTTTTTTGAGTACTGTATTATTTTGAGATTTTGAAATTATTTTTATAATTACCTTCTGATGATGATTATTTAAATTAGAATCTTTAAACGAACTAATAATATACATCTTTTTTGTATTAATAAATATGGCAGTATCTAAGTCTAAGATTCCAGCAGAATTAATATTTTTTGATGAGATATTATATTTATTTTTCAGAATAGAAATATCTGAATTTGATAAAGAAAATAGAGAAATTAATGTTGGAGTTGGGTATTGTTGGGCCCAAAAAAATGCAGCATAGATTGTTATGATTAACGGAGAAAATATTCCTAATAAACAAATTATTTTAGACAAAAAATTAGCATTATTTAAAGATAATATAAAAAATATAGTTGCTAAGAAATAAATTATATGTATAAAAAAACGTGTAAAGCGAGACTTTTGGGGTACATAGATTAAATTTAGAAAAAACACTAGCCATGTTGCCTTAAATACATCCCATTTAGTTAAATTGGAAACAAAAATAGGGTTATCTTGTGAATTCATGAAAAACACCTTTCGAAAGTTATAGATGTTACGATTTTAAAAGATGAAAAGTTGAATGTCAAAATTAATTAGTTTAAAGAAAAGAGGAGAGGATTGAGTACAAAGGACTATATAGAATTAGTAGAGCTGGCTTTATGGATTATTAGTATTATTAGTGTGACTGTATTAGGATATGTTCATTTTAAGGAAAAACAACAAATATATTTTATCCAACTTGCTAGACAGCTAATGATTGATTATGTATATTTTTATGATAAAGAACTTATCTCAAATGAGAAAAAGTTAAATAATGTAGTAAGAGCAGTTGTGACCAGCTTAGAGAAAAAAGGATTCGTAGTTTCTGAAAATGATGTAAAAAATATCATTGCTGGTATTGAAAAGATAGTAACTGACTTACGATTTAAACAGATTAATAGTTAAAGCAATAGGGGCGAGCAGACAAGCTTGTCCCTATTTTGTATAGCATTAGAAATTTGATTTTTAAAGAAAAGTATTTTTTAATTAGAGAAGTAAATTATATTAATAGAAAAGAGAAGGATTCTTATTTTAGACGAACAAGCCGCCCGATGGGGCTCTAAGAATTATCATAAAGTTAAAGATTTATATTATAGTGCTTTTCCGGAATGGGAAAGATTCTCATGGATCTCAATGGTATTAATGAGCTTGCGAAAGAAACTTCAACTTAATGCCGTTTATGATGGAGAAATATTTTGCGGGATGGTTTGTTACTATATTAGTGACAATACTGTTTATTTGGCGTACTTAGCTGTTGAACCAGAATTACGTGGCAATGGATATGGGAGCAGAATTTTACATATGCTTGAAGAAAAATATCCAGATCAGCAAATCGTATTAGATATTGAACCGCTTGATCCTGATGCAGAGAATTATCATCAACGTGTTAGTCGTTTGCGTTTTTACCAGAAGAATGGTTGGCGTAGAACGCACCAGATGTTGGTTGACGCGGATGGTGAATTTGAAGCCTTAGTTGATCAAAATCACTTTGATAAAAAAGATTTTGCTAAGACATTGAAGCAAATGAGTTTAGGTTTTTATCGATTTAGAATTGAAAAATAATATTTGCAGTCACTCAATTATTGAGTGGCTGCTTTTTTATAGAAAAGTATAAAAGAGTATAAAGCGGTTTATAGTAATAAATGAGGAAAAATAATGAATCCATTTAATCCAACATTTGGTGATGTTCCTAAAATATTTTTAGATAGATCGAAACAGCTAAATACCGTAATCAAGGGCCTTGAGGAACCTGTAAGTCCATATCAAACTACTTTTGTTTATAGTTTACGTGGATCAGGTAAAACTATTTTTTTGAGTGATATTAGCAATCAGATGTCTAAAAAAGATAACTGGGTTGTGATCAATTAGATTGGCATTTTGAAGCATGGGGATTGCTTCAAGCTTTTTGTTATTAGAGAATATTATTTTCAATGTAAGTAAGAACACCTTGTTCATTATTGGAAGTAGTTGTATGATCTGCAACTTTTAAAACTGCTGGATCCGCATTTGACATCGCTACGCCATCTCCAACTTCTTTGATCATTTCTAAGTCATTTCTACCATCACCAAAAGCAGTCATGTCAGAAAGAGAAATTCCTAAAACTTGGCCTAATTCAGCTAAACCATGAGCCTTATGGATCTCTGGTAAAATCAGGTCAATTTCGCCATGACCACTACTTGTTACATTACAATAGCGGCCGAGGTTCTTTTTTAAGAAGTCTACATAATAATTTGTTTTTTTGTCCGGACAGGAAATTGAAAATTTGAGTACTTTATCATCAACCTCATTAAGGTTATGTATTTTCTTTAAACGATAGTAGTATTTAGTAGAAATTTCGTAATAATCATCTGTAAATTGAATCGGAAAGTAAGCACTTTTTGCACCTGAGATTAAAAATTGTAATTCAGGTTGTTTTAATAAAAAATCTTCGATCTGTTTAACTGTATCGTTTGAGAAAGCATGAAGTGCTAAAATTTTTCCTTTATTTCTAACTAAAGCACCATTTTCTGCAACATAGATTACATTAGGAAAATCTTTAAAGAAAGTAGTAATTTGATAGTATTGATTACCACTAGCGATAGTGAATTTAATATCTTTCTTTTCTAATTCATGATAAATTCGAGCAAATTTTTCTTTATCGTAGGTTTTATCATCTCTTAAGAAAGTACCGTCCATATCTACGGCGATTAATTTTGTCATTTTAAATCCTCCTCATATTTTTTACATTATTAAGATACCATCTATAAATAGAAAAGAAGTATCATTTTCGTAATTAAGAAGTAATTTTTTTGAAAGAGATTACAATAGTTGAACATGAAGGAGTTCAAAATAATCAAAGATTGCCTTTTTATTTTTACCACAGCGATCAGGCAATTCAGTCAGAGCATTGGCATCAAGGAATTGAACTTAATTATTTAATTAAGGGAAAGGATCTACGTTTTGCACTTGAAGGTAAAACTTATCACTTTAATAGTGGTGATATTTGGCTTGTTAATCGAAGAAAGATTCATAGTTCATCTGGTAAAGAAGAAAATTGGGAATATAAAGGTTTGATTATTGATGATGATTTTTTATTAAGTCAATATCCTACAAGTATTAACTGGACCCTTGATCTGTTAGAAAAAAATATCACTGAGAATAAAACTTCTTATAAAAAGTTAGAAAAAGAAGTTATTGAACTCGGTAAATTACGCCATAAACCATTAACTGATGCTTGAAGATTTATGATTTTAAGTCATTTGATGAGAATTATTGTTTTGCTTGATCAAAATTTTAATAAAGAAGAGCAGGTTACTAAAAGTCCTAATCTTCCACTGGGAGATGAAATAATTAAATATATTAATGATCATTTTCAAGAAGATATTCAGGTTGACGATATGTTGCATTTACTTTGCTATTTTTTAAGGAATACGTATTGCAGCAATATAGATTTGAACAAGAAATGAACTACTAAAAAGGCTAGAATCCACATTACACGGATTCTAGCTCTTTTCATATATTCAACTAATTAAAGTATTTTTGTTCTTTTTCTTTCTTTTCAGCTTCTAGCGCCTTTTCACTGGCAGCTTTCTTAGGTAAAATCCAGTTCATTAACATACCAAAGATTGTACATAAGGCAACTGAAGTTAATTGGAAACTACCAAGTTGTAAATAAGCTCCACCGATACCAATAACTAAAATAACAGAAGCGATTAACATATTACGTTTTTCGCCAAAGTCGATTTTATCATCAACTAAAATCTTTAGCCCATTAGATGCAATCGTTCCAAACAGTAAGAATGAAATACCACCGATAACTGGCATTGGAATTGATTCGATGACTGCAGCAACTTTACCAACAAAACTAAAGACAATTGCAAATACTGCAGCTCCTGCTAATACCCAAACTGAATGAACTTTGGTCATAGCTAAAACACCGATATTTTCACCGTAAGAAGTAGTCGGAGGACCACCGATAAAACCAGCAATAATTGTTGAAAGACCGTCACCCATCATAGTACGGTGTAAACCTGGATTCTTAAAGAAGTTTCTCTTAGTTAGGGAGTTAAGAACCATAATATGTCCCATATGTTCAGTCATTGTAACAAAGGCAATTGGAGCCATTGTTAAGATAGCTGCTGGATACCATTTGAAGTGGTAGCTAATTCCAGGCACATCTAAAGCGGGCATTGAGAACCAAGCAGCTTTTACTACTCCTGAAAAATCAACTATTCCTAGAACACAAGATAGAGCGTAACCACAAACGATTCCAAGCATAATTGAAACCAAACTAGTAAAACCTTTGAAGCACATTTGGAAAATTAAGGTCATGACTAAGGTAAAGATGGCAACACCGAAGTAGGTTAAGTTGTACTTCGTCCCCTTCATCATGGCATCGTTGGCAGCAGTAGTTGCAAGAGATAGTCCAATTACGATAATGATTGGTCCCACAACAATTGGTGGTAAGACTTTGTTTACCCAATCAGATCCAATCTTTGCAATAACTAAGGCAACAATAACATATACTAACCCAGCCGCAATTGCACCTTGAGCAATTGCAGGATACCCGTCTTGTCTCATTAAGGCCTGCATAGTAGCAACAAAGGCAAAACTAGAACCTAAGTATGCCGGAATCTTAAAGTGCGTTAGCACCATATGAACTAAAGTACCGACACCAGATGAAAGAAGTGCAATACTTGGGTTGATACCGACCAAAATTGGAACAAGAACAGTTGAGCCAAACATGGCAAACAAGTGTTGCATGGATAACAAAATTCCATGTCCAAGTTCTGGCTTTTCGTAAACGTCTAAGATCGCATCATCATTATGGAATGTGTCTTTAGGCATTTTTTTCATTTTTTCCTCCTTGAAAATGACGATTGGATGACCTAAAGAAAAAACGACTATCTGAAGAATTGCCTCTAAGATAGTCGTTTCTGTTTAAAACTATAAAAAATAGTTTACGCGCAGATTTCCTTGATAGCCTCACGGGACTATATTAAAGGTCATCACATTTGTTTCTTTTTATTTAACTAAGTTATAGGAAAAAAGTCAAGCGTAAAATTTGATTGTTCTAACTAAGGTACGGACGTCAATCATATGAAGGGTGCTGGTAAAGAGATTCATCCTAAGGATTTGCCTTCAACTGATTGGGACTGGATTATTTATCCACAAGGGATGTACGATCAATTAAAGCGTGTCTATGATGATTATCCATTAGTTCATTCGATCTATATTACTGAAAATATCATGGGTTATAAGGATAAGTTTGAAAGTGAAGATAAGATAATTGATGATACTCCAAGAATTGATTATCTAAGACAACATACGGAAGAAGTTGCTAGGGCAATTGAAGCTGGTATTCCAGTAAATGGTTACTTTGTCTGGTCACTTCAAGACATGTTCTCTTGGACGAATGGTTATTCAAAGCGTTATGGTCTATTCTATGTCGACTTTAAGACGCAGAAGTGTTACGCAAAGAAGAGCGTATATTGGTATAAGAAATTAGCTGAAATCCGAGAAATCCCTCCTATTGATTAAGAAAATAATCATCTGTAAAAAGCTAAGTACTGAATGAAAGTACTTAGCTTTTTGATGGAAAAGTTTAAAAGAGTTTAAAAGTAGATATGAAGTTTAAAAGAGTTTAAAAATGAAAGAAAACATTAAGGTGAATAATCCTTTTAATCCGACATTTGGTGATGTCCCTAAAATATTTCTTGATACAGATACTAGAATTAATGATTTAATTTCTAAAATTAAAACTAGTGATTTTGCTCGTTCATTTTTTATTACTGGCGTTAGAGGTTCAGGAAAGACTGTCTTTTTAAACGCAGTGGCTCAAAAATTGGATCAAGATGATAATTGTTATCGGATTAACCTTATTAATAAAGATAACCTAGTCGCAAGTTTAACAAAAAAGTTAGCTATCAAGACTGAATTTGCTTTTCAAAAAGCTTTAAATAATGTTAATTCAATTACTGTAAAAGGAATTAATATCGATTTGAACAGTTCTGAAACAGAATATGATATTGTTTTAGAAAAAATACTAGAAAAAGTAAAAAGACAAAATAAATACGTGGTTGTTACAATTGATGAAATTACTAATACCGAAGCAGTAAGAGAATTTGCACAAGTCTTCAATGAATTAAAGGGAGATAATTTACCGATCTTCGTTTTAATGACAGGACTTCCAGATTTGATTTTAGATATTCAAACTCAGAATAAATTGACATTTTTGCTTAGATCAGAAAAAATTCACACATTACCGTTAAAAAATGCAGATATAATTGCGGCATATAGTTCTGTGTTTAATTGCTCTTTGAGTGTAGCAAGTCGTATGGCGAAAATGACAGGTGGTTATGCATTTGCCTTTCAATTATTGGGATTTTTATTGTTTGATCAACTAAACGGAAAAATCCTCGAAAGTGCAGATCTTGATAAAGTTTCAATTCCATTTCAGTTGCAACTATTTGACAATGCATATCAGAAAATCTTTATTGATCTATCTGAATGGGATCGCAAGTATTTGCTGGCAGTTATGGGAAATAGACGACTTCGAGATGTAGTAAAGATTTTAGGGAAAGATAAAGTATTTGTAGCTCAATATCGAAGAAGAGCTATTGAGCGTAAATTGATAATCCCAGCCGGATATGGACTAGTACAATATACGCTTCCGTATTTTGATGAGTATTTGAAACAAACTGAAGATCCCGATTCAGCTTATTATTGGGGATATTAGGAACAATATTTGGGGGAGATAAATTCAAATGACGATTGTATACTTTGTAAGACATGCTCAACCGAATATAGATATTCATACTGGTGCCACGCGTCCACTAAAGTGTAAAAGGATTAGAAGATAGAGAAAAACTTGAATAAGACTATTATAGTGGGGAGTCATGGAACAGCTATAGGAACAATAATCAATTATTATGATTCTAGTTTTACTTATGAAAAATTTGTAAAAATTCAGCCATTAATGCCATTTGTTATAAAAGCTGAATTTAAAGGCTTGGTATTGAAGGAGTATCACGTAATTGATTTAGATTTATTTTAAGAGGATAGTTTTTATAATCTTAAATATTTCACCTAATCAATTGAATCGACTATGCTTAAAGTGAGAGTGTATTTTCATAGAAAAGAGATAGCTATGATTCAATTAGAAAAATTAGTTAAGAAAAATTTACCTAAAGAAAAAGAAGGAAAAGTTGCTAGCTATATTCCAGCTTTAGCTGAAGTTAATCCTAAGCAACTCGGAGTTGTTTTATATGATTTAGAAGATGGTGAAGTAGGTGAAGCGGGCCAAAGTGAAGTACGCTTTGCGATTGAAAGTATTTCTAAGGTGATTACCTTAATACTTGCTATTAAAAAGATGGGCATACAAGAAGTATTTAAACATGTAGGGTCTCGTCAAACAGGCTTTGCTTTCAATTCAATTCTAAATATGGAAATTGAAAGATCTAAGTACCCTTTGAATCCTTTTATTAATGCTGGAGCAATTGCTACAACTTCGATGGTAGTAAGTAAGACTGGTGACGATGCATTTGAAGAAATCTTAGATTTTGCTCGTGATATTTGTAATGACCCAGATCTTTACTTAGATCAAATAATTTATCATTCTGAAAGAAGAACAGGCAATCTAGATCGGTCATTAGCATATTATATGGAATCTAAAAACATGATGCTCGGGGATGTAGTAACTAGTCTTGATACTTACTTTAAGCAATGTTCAATGATGGTTACTGCGCGTTCTTTAGCAAATTTAGGTGCTGTTTTAGCTAATGGCGGTATAAAACCATGGGATAACAAACGTATTATTTCTGATGAAGAAGCTCGTTGTATTAAGTCATTGATGATGACGACTGGCCTATATAATCAATCAGGAACGTATTCACGACTAATTGGTGTGCCAACAAAAAGTGGTGTTGGTGGTGGTCTGATGTCAGCTGCACCTCATAAATATGGAATTGGGATCTTTAGTCCAGCCTTAGATAAAGATGGTAACAGTATTGCGGGCTTAGATTTGTTAAGAGATGTTGTTGATGGATTAGAATTAGATATATTTGATTAGGTAAAAATTTTGTATAAAAAAGCTAAGTATTTTCACTATTTTTTATAGTGAGTGCTTAGCTTTTTTCAATATATGAATTAATTTAAATAGTAATTTTAGCAGATCTATGAAAAATAGTTCTGCTTTTTCTTTCCAAATAATAAATTAAACTTATCGGCACTATTACGTTATAATAATATTGTGAAAGTGGTTTCAAAAAAGAAAAGAGATAAAAACAATGAAGAAGATTATTAATGATCCACACAATGTTGTTGCAGAAATGGTTTCCGGAATGACTCGTTCATATCCTCAATTTATTGAAAAAATTCCAGATACTGAAGCTGTTGTTCGGTCTGATAAAGAATCAATGAAAGGAAAAGTTGGTATTATCAGTGGCGGCGGTTCAGGGCATGAGCCAACGCATGCCGGATATGTTGGTGAAGGGATGCTAAGTGCTGCTATCTGTGGTCAAGTTTTTACTTCACCTACGCCTGATCAAATTTATGCGGCAATTAAGGCTGCTAATCAAGGTCAAGGTGTCTTCATGGTAGTAAAAAATTACTCTGGTGACATCATGAATTTTGATATGGCTAAGGATTTAGCCGATATGGATGATATTCCTGTTAAATCAATTGTAGTTGATGATGATATTGCAGTTGAAAATAGTTTATACACTCAGGGACGTCGCGGAGTTGCGGGTACTTTGTTTATGCATAAGATTCTAGGTGCAGCAGCCCAACAAGGTGCTAGCTTAGATGAAATTGAAGAATTAGCTAAAAAAGTTTTGCCAAATATTAAGACAATTGCTGTAGCACTTTCTGCAGCTACTAATCCGGAAGTTGGTAAACCTGGTTTTGTCTTAAAGGAAGATGAGATTGAATATGGAGTGGGTATTCACAGTGAACCAGGATACCGCCGTGAGAAGATTAAGCCTTCAAAGGAATTAGTTGAAGAGCTTGTTGGTAAATTAAACGATGAAATGCATCTTGATGGCAGTAAAAAGTATGCTTGCTTAGTTAATGGGATGGGGGCTACTCCTTTGATGGAGCAATATATTTTTGCTAATGATGTTTTAAATAAGTTAGATGAATTTAAGATCAAGCCAAGTTTTATGAAAGTTGGAAACTATATGACTTCACTTGATATGGCTGGTATTTCTTTAACTTTGTTTGAGATTAAAGATGACAAGTGGCTTGATTACTTAAACTTCCCAGTTAAGACTATTGCTTGGTAGAAAGGAATAAAAATGACATTAACAGTTGATACGTTAACAAGTTGGATGAATAATTTTGCTGATAAGATTGAGGTAAATAAACAATATTTAAGTGATTTGGATACACCAATTGGTGATGGAGATCACGGATTTAATATGAGCCGAGGAATGAAGGCTGTTAGAGAAAAATTAACTACAAAGCCTGTTGATTTACAAGCTGGTTTCAAAAATATTGCGATGGCTTTAATTTCAACCGTCGGCGGAGCCTCTGGTCCGTTATATGGGACGGCTTTTCTAGAAATGGCTAAAAAGAGTAGCTCAACAGATGATCTGGGAGAGCTTCTTAAAGCTGCTTTAGCTGGAATTCAAAAGCGTGGCGGTGCAAAGCCAGGAGATAAAACGATGATCGATGTTTGGAGTGAATTGGTACCAGAAGTAAAAGCCGGCACTTTATCCAAAGATAAGATTGAAAGGGCCGTTGAATCAACCAAGGATATGGTAGCCAAAAAGGGACGTGCAAGTTATTTAGGCGAGCGTTCAAAAGGGCATGTTGATCCAGGTTCTGAATCAAGTGGATATTTATTTGAAGCTCTGCTTGAAACGGAGGGTTTACTATGAGTCTAGGTATTACGATAGTTTCTCATGTTCCAGAAATTGCGGAAGGATTACCTAAGTTATTAAAGCAAGTAGCAGGTGATGTTTCAATTACTACTGCAGGTGGTACTAACGATGGCGATATTGGAACAAGTATGGAAAAGATCATGCAGGCTTTTGATGATAACGAAGCTGACAACATTTTAGCCTTTTATGATTTAGGTAGTGCTAAGATGAATCTTGAAATGGCGATGGAAATGAGCGATAAAAAAGTTCATTTATATGACACAGCTTTAATTGAAGGAGCATATACAGCCGCGTCTTTAATTCAAGCTGGGGTTGGTTTAGACGAGATTGAAGCACAACTCAAACCATTGACTATTAAAGATTAAATTAACGATAAAGAAAAAGTAGGATATTTACTAGATAGGTAGTGAATATCCTACTTTTTTAATAGCAATAATAAAAAAAGCTAATCACAAGGATTAGATAAACTCAACAGTCGTCTTAAGTGACGATGATTGGAGTTAGTGCCTGGTACTCACTAGCTCCTTTTCTTTAATTATTTTATGATGATTTTCAACTATGACCAATGATTTTTAAGCTCATAGTGGTAAAATAAGAAAAAACATTATTGAAAACAGGAGTAAAAATGAAAAGATATTCAAAAGCGATATATTGGGGCTTACCCATTAGTTTGATTCTCGCCATTTCGATTATTTTACACTTAGGTTGGATTAATGCCTTTGATAATTTCTTTGAAGGATTAGTTCATATTGTCCCTAATTTAAAGGGATTGATGCTAAAGATTACATTTTTAGCAGATACCAAAGTTGACTTGATCTGGATGGTATTAATTGCAGTAATCTTATGGTTTAGAAAGCAACGTCCTCTTGCGACTAATTTAGTTTTAACAATGATTACAGGGGATGCGGTAGGTTGGATAATTAAGCACTTGATTCAAAGAGCTCGTCCTGTACAACACTTAGCAGTTGATGATGGATTTAGTTTTCCTAGTGGTCATACTTTAGGTATGGGAATGATTGTTATTTGGATCATTATGGTACTTTTGCCAGTAGTTTTGAAAGATAGAACTAAACGTTTTTGGATTGATTTTCTATTGATTGTTTGGTTAGTCATCGTAATGATTTCTAGAGTATATGTCTATGCTCACTATCCATCCGATGTTTGCGGTTCAGTAGCAATTGCCTTAACTTGGGTTGGTGTAATGCAATTTGTTTTTGAAAAACTTAAACAAATAGTAGACAGATAAATAACAAAATAGGGTTAAGCGTAATGCTTAACCCTATTTCTATGAGTAGTTTTTATAATTTTATTTTTGATTAAGTTAGTTGAACTTATCTAGTCAAATAGTGTCCATGGCTGACTTGGTCTATCATAGAGATAACCTTTTTGCCAATTCCATTCAGGATGCTGCTTCATAAAGTCTTTTGCATCAAATGGTTCACCATCAGCTCGGCCGAAGATACCCCACATATTCAGGTTTTGAATATCAGTAGCATCTGCACATTTACCATCACATGAACCACCTGGGAAGAAAGGTACATTCCAGACGCCATGTGGATCGTCAGCATAGTATTGTGGGTCAACGTCATAATGAGCACAAATATTACGTGAAGAAGCACATTGATATCCTAAGTATGGATCGTACTTGTCCGCTAAGATCTTCTTGGCAACTCCATCATCAATCGTACCAGATACTTCAGGTAATAATTCTTCAAAGCGTGCTCTACGAGCACCAGTTTGTTGACGAGTGTCGTTATAGCCATTGTCAACACACTCAAGGTTACGAATACGTGGATTGTGACAAGCATTACAGCCATAATAGAACCCGTCAGTTGATTCGAGTAATTCCTGATGCTTTAAACCTTGTTCATAACGAGCGATCTCACCAGTATTGATATTGCAAAGAAGCCAAATATTTGCGTAACCGCCATTATTACCTTCATTGACTAATTTTACCCATTGATCGATATTATTCGCATATTGAGTAGCTTTACGAGCTCTAATAAATTCTGGAATTCCATTTACGTCGTAACCAACGAACCCAGCAATAGTGGTTTCAGTAATTCCAAGGCCAGCATCTGTTACATAGAAGTCGGTCATTGAATCAAGATAGCCTGGAACAGTTTGCATCTTAAATGCATGGCCATTAGTTGGATGAACCTCTTCACAGACGTTAAAGTACTGACCACTCCAGAAATCATCAAAACTTTCATGGGCAATTACTGGTTTACCATCTTTAGTAGCTGATCCTGTTGCAACGAATCCAGAGCAGTGAGAACCACGTGGACCTTGTGGTGGATTATTGGAATAGTTAGCAGCAACTTGCGGCCACCAATAGCCTGTTAGTTCCATCCAATCATTCCAGCCAATAACGTCATCAACACTGGTTTCAAAGCCATTGGCAGTGAAGCCATCCGCCATTCCTTGCATTTCTTCTAAATATTCTTCAGGAATTTTATCTTTATGCATTTTGACAGCTTGTTCTACAAAGAAGGAATAATCCATTCCATATAATTCAAGAGTCATATGTGTATAAACCCGAATTGCATCTCTAAATTCATCAGTTAGAAGGTATCCATGTTGAAAGCCAATTTCATAGGGGTCACCTTGAACTGTTAAATAATGCCAACCATTAACATCTTTTTTAGTAGCTTTTGCAACGATTTTGTTTTGCGCATCTGTTAATACCATAGCATTCACCTTCATTTTAATTAATTAGAAACTAATCAGATAACATGGCTGTCCAATAAGGAAGAGTAATAGGGGTAGTTTCTTGATAGGACTTTAATTCCGTAGCTGATAAATACTTCTTATTTACTACAGTATTATAAGTGTATTGGTCCATCCAAGGATTATCCATAATGAAGTATCCCTTGTGTCCTGGTTTATTGCCCCATGAGTTTTGAACTTTCCACTTAGTTGGCTCATCGTCCTGTAAATCAACACCACAAATTAGCATTGCATGAGTTGGCATGCTTTCACGATATTGAACTCTATTGGCTTTATCTTTACCTAAAGTAATTCCAAATGAACGTTTCCAGTCATAAACACCTAGTGAAAGTAAACCAGCTGGGTTATTCCATTCTTGTAAAACATCGCAGGCAAACCAAACTGGATCGCCATCTTTTAGTTGATTAATAGTCATCCGTCTCATATCATGCATTGGAACATTTAAGTAATGACCATCTTTTCCGCCAATAACGTTATTACATAGGTCAATTGTATAAGTTTGATTAAACTTGTAGCCACCACCAGGTAAATTCATAAGTTCAATGTAATCATTTAAGTTAATATCAGAAAACTTCTTATAAAATTCAAGTGGTGTAATTCTACCAGTTGTGTGGTAGTTATTATTTTTATCACGATATTCATAAGTGAAGTGCTCTGGAGGAGTACCAAAACAAATGCTTAAGATCCGATAGTTTTCTTGATTCATTTGACGGATTACGCTTTTAATTTTAGTGTCGGAAGCTTCATTGTTAACAAGGTCGCGCAACTTCATTGCATCTTTATCCAGTTTTCTGTTGTACATCTGATTAAGCTCAGTTGTATTCCAGGCTGGTGTGGTTTCAGGCATTAAGTCATTAGGAACAAGTCCATATTTTTCAATTAAATTAATTAAGAAATTCCAATCACCACCATCTTCTTGTGGCGTAGCAAGTAAAAACATGACTTCACGATCAGAAAGAGGTTTAGTAGCAGTTTTTACAATGTTGTTATAGAAGTAATTACCACGTTCTAACTTGTCATAGAAGAATAGATAATCAGGAGAGAGCTCCATATCTTTTAAATTATGGTGCTTTTCAATTAAGAAACGAACAAAGTTTAAACCACTAAACATCCAGCAACGGCCGGAATGCTTTTGATTCATTACTTTGTTAGAGTCAACATCAACTGAGAATGCAAAACTGCTATTATCAATAGCACGTTGATTAGTAATGGAATTTTTAATACCATTTTTCATAACTGCATTTTGAGTAACACGGTATCTTTGATTATCAAGAAAATCTGATCTAATAGTTTTTAAATCAGTAGGATTAATTTCTGACATAATATTATCTCTTTTCTAATAAAAATTAATTGTCAGTAGGGGTAAGTTTATTCTCATTAGCTTCTTTGACGAATTTAGCTGCAGCTTGCTCGTCTGGACCATAGTGGCGCTTAATTGGCATACCCATTGGATTTTGATCTTTAGACATAACAGTTGTTGGAACGTTTGATAAAGCCTTTCCAGGTTTCTTAAGTCCTTCAATTTCCCAAGTAAATGGAGCAAATTTGTTGTGTGGATCAACCCATTCGGGGTGCTTCTTTGATAGTTGATACATAATAAAGCAAATAGCTAAAATAAGTGCTACCAAAATACAAATAGTTACAACATAAGTAACAGGGGAGCCAACTTCGGCTTTAACTTGTGCTGGTGGATAGATGGCTAATACAATACCGAATACACTAGAGATTAAACCAAGACCAGCAACAATCCATGCCCCAACTTTGCCACCTGGAACTTTAAATGGACGAGGACGGTTAGGTTGATCGTATCTTAATCTTAAAAATGTGGTGAACATTAAGATGTAGTAGAACATGTAAAGAACTGTGATGGTCTGAGTTAACATAATGACGAAACCTTCAACATTTGGAAGTAATTTAACCAAGTAGGCAATTATCGTCATCCCTGCAATTTGAGTGTACATTAGATGAGCAGGCATTTGATGTTTGTTCTTTTCCTGGAACCACTTTGGCAAAAATCCAGAACCACCAGCTTGTCCTAGCATAAATGAAGGACCAGCCATGTTAGTAATAACACTGGCTAAAACATTACATAATCCAGCCCACACAAGAACCATATATAACCATGGGATTCCAATTGTGGCACCAAGTGTTCTGAATACTGTGTTCAAAGTATAAATAACATTAATCTGCTTTTCTGGAACAACCATTGCAATGATTACAGTACCAACAACGAAGATTAAGAATACTAAGATAATAGAGAAGAACATTGCCGTTGTGAAATCCTTTTCAGGATGTCTTAATTGTTTGATGTGAGCGGCATTCATATCAATACCGGTGTATGAGAAGAATACTCCGGCTGCTAAGGCTAAAGTGCTCATTCCATTCCACTTAGGAATTAATCCTTTTGGTGTCATTGGAATGGCAGGAGCGTGTCCTTGACACAACCAAACAATGGTTAAAATAACCATTAAAGCTAAGGGAATAAAGGTACCGATTAAAACACCATATTTAGCAACACTACTGAATGCTTTAACTCCCTTAGTGGCAACAAAAGTTAGTACCCAATATAAAATAATGAATCCTGTCATGATTAATACTTCATGTTGTGGGTGTTGAGCGAATTGAACTGCTTTATTATACATTGGTGTATAGAACATAATTGTTGCAGCATAACTAGGCATCCCCATCCCAAAGTTAATCATTGTTTGGAACCATAGAATTAATAAACAGGTTAGTGCCCAGCCTTTGCCTAAACCTTCACCAACCCATCGAAAGATACCACCACGATTACTCCAGCCAGATGCTAGTTCGGCAGCTACTAAAGCTGTAGGAATGAAGAAACAAATAGCACCAATAGCGAAATAGGTAACGGAAGCTAAACCATAGAAGGCTTGCTGAACGTCATTACCAATACCGGCAATAATGGTAACGTTCATTAGGGTGAGAGCAAGGATGGAAATATAAATCTGTTTGACAGACTTTTTATCCTTTTCCTTTGCATCTTCCATCATTGTTAACATCTCCTAAATAACATACGTTAAAGAAAAAGCTAGGTGAGAGTCACCTAGCTTTTATTAAATTAATTTTGTAAACGATCAGTATTAATTGAAAAACTTAAACGAGATAAAGTTAATTCACGTTTCACTAAATCTCCTACAGTTTTATGTGTAAGGTCAAGAACCTTTTGTGCATTAGCTGCATTAGCCTTAGTTAGATATTGAGTTAGCTTTTGTCCATTTAACTTTTCAGCTTTCTCATCAGTTACATGGACTAAATGATGAGTAAGTTGATCAGCAGTAGGCAAGAAACCATCTAAGCCACTTAATAGAGATTTCATTTCATTATAGCTTGGTTGAATTAAAGCAGCTACAGTTCTCGATAACCAATAAGCTTCCTCAGGACTATATGCATCAGTTGTATTCTCGTACTGAGGAGCTGTACCATTTGCATTAGCATAAAATGGCACATATGGATTAAAGGCCGTTGGAGCAAAATTAAACCAAGCAATTCCAGCAATTCCAGCTGGTACTTTATTTCGAATTTCTAGAATATGCGATTCTGCACATCTTGCCATAGAAATTGGACGGAATTTAGTTCTGTCATCTTTTGGCGTGTCATCTGCTAAAGGATCATAAATAGTTTCATTGTAATGAGAACTAAGAACATAGCCGACATCTTCACGCTTTAATTTACGATCTGGTTTAAAACTAAAGTCTAAATTGTTGCTAGTAGGTGAGAAAGCAATATGACCCAAGTAGCGTTGACCAAACCAAACGCGTGGAGTGTTGTAGCAACGATCACGTGCATTAGACGTACCAAAAATATGGCGAAAATTAAATTCATTAGGATCAGGGTTAAGGTTATTACTGTCTACAAACTCTCTAATGCCATGAGCCCACATAAAACGACTACTATCATCAAAGTCAATATCTTGAAGTGAGACTTGATTAGCAATTACAGCCGCTTTGTCATCATCAAGTTTTTCGGCAACCCAATAGTGACCGGTTGGAATTTCCATGTACCAAACTTCATCTTTGTCACTAAAGGCAATTCCATTTCCTTCGTGTGAACCATATTTTTCAATTAGTTTACCAAGATATTGGACACCGTCCCGCGCAGAATGAATGAAAGGTAATACAATGCTTAAAAGCGCATCTTCACCAATTCCATTACTTACAAGTGGGTCTAATCCTAAAACTTGTGGATTACCATATAGGCTTTCTGTTGAACTCATGGCTACATTTTCACTATTAATGCCACACTCACCAAATTGACCATGAATTTTGTAATCAACAAAAGGTGCCATTTGATAGCGAAGTGCATTTTCAGGTAGAGGAATATCTAAGCCTGTAACATATGAATGGAAAGTTTGTTTTTCTGATTTGGCAGGAACAACTACAAACTTTACTGGTACATTACAAACTTCGGCATCGCAATTACGAGCAATGATTGTAGAACCGGCAATATTGGCTTTTTTACCAACTATAACAGTGGTACATGCCATATATAATCGTCCTTTCTAAAGACTAAAGAAATAGTATTCTTTAAATTGGGTTCATTGCGTTCCAGTATGGAAGCATTACAGGTTCTTTTTCATATGCAGCAAGTTGCTCATCAGTTAAGTACTTCTTGTTGACAACAGTTTCGTAGGTATATTGTTCCATCCAATCGTTGCCCATAATAAAGTAACCTTTGTGACCTGGCTTAGTGCCCCAAGAGTTTTGAATCTTCCATCTTATTGGCTTGTCATCACGCATGTCAACACCAGAAATAAGCATTGCATGAGTTGGCAAACTTTCACGATATTCAAATCTCTTAGTCTTATCAGTACCTAACTTAATACCAAATGAACGATCCCAGTCGTAAACATTAACATCAAGTAAACCAGCATCTGGAGCCCATTCTTGTAGGACGTCACAACCAAACCATACAGGTTCGTCATCCTTTAATTGTTCAAGAGCAGTCTTTTCCATATCTTTCATTGAAACGTTGAAGTAACGACTTGGTTGACCACCAACCATATTGCCAGAGATTTCAACGCCAAATGGAGTATTGTATGGATAATTTTCACCTGGTAAGTTCATTAGTTCAACATAATCATCAAAGTTGATGTTAACAAACTTCTTGAAGAATTCTATTGGTGTAACTTGACCAGTAGTATGATATTCATTGTTTTCATCACGATATTCGTAGGTGAATTTGTCTGGAGGAGTACCTAATGAAATAGCTAATACACGGTAGTTTTCTGCATTTAAGTGGTGAAGAACACTCTTCATCTTTTCATCAGATGCGTCGCTATTAGCTAAATCACGTAACTTCATAGCGTCTTTTTGTAACTTTCTGTTAAACATACGGTTTAATTCTTGTGAGTTAGCACTAGCAGCAGTTTCTGGGTAGGCTTCCATTGGAACAATACCGTATTTTTCAATTAAGTCTACTAATAGTTGCCAGTCACCACCATCTTGTTGAGGGGTAGTAAGTAACCAGTTAACTAGACGGTCTGATAATGGACGATCAGCTGTGTTAATAATGTTTTGGTAGAAATAATTAGCTTTTTCTAACTTATCATAGAAGTAAACATAGCTTCCTGATAAGTCCATATTTTTTATATGATGATCTTTTTCAATGTGATAGCGAATAAAGTTTAAACCAGAGAAATCCCAGCAACGACCGGATTGTTTTTGATTTAGAACATGATTTGAATCAACATCAATTGAAAATACAAATGGTGCACTATTAATTACACTTTGATTTGTAATTGATTTCTTAATCCCGTTTTTCATTACGGCATTTTGTGTATTACGATACTTTGGTGTATCTAAAAATTCTGATCTAACTTGTTTTAAATCTTCATTATCAATTTGTACCATAATTAATCTCTTTTCTTTAAATCGATAATTTATTTAACTTTTATCAGTTGAAATCTCATTGTTTTCATCTGCTTTAACAACGGCATCAGAAATTTGTTCATTTGGCTTATATGGGCGCTTAATTGGCATACCCATTGGATTTTGATCTTCAGACATAACAGTTGTTGGAACGTTTGATAAAGCCTTTCCAGGTTTCTTAAGTCCTTCAATTTCCCAAGTAAACGGAGCAAATTTATTGTTCGGATTTACCCACTCTGGGTGTTTCTTAGAAAGTTGATATAAGACAAAACAAACGATTAAAACGACAGCGACTAAAGCTAAAATAACAGAAATATAAACTGTTGATGAACCAACTTCTGATTTAACTTGTGCTGGAGGATAGATAGCAAGAACAATCCCGAAAACGGATGAAATTATACCTACTCCTGCGACAAGCCAAGCACCAAAACTACCACCGGGAACTTTAAATGAACGAGGACGGTTAGGTTGGTCATAACGTAAACGCAAGAAAGCTGTAAACATTAAAATGTAATAAAACATGTACAGAACAGTGATTGTTTGAGTAACTAGAATAACAAATCCTTCAACATTTGGAATTAATTTAACTAGATAGGCAACAATCGTCATTCCAGCGATTTGCGTATACATTAAATGTGCAGGCATGTTATGTTTATTGTTTTGTTGGAACCAGTGTGGTAAAAATCCACTTCCTCCAACTTGGCCTAACATAAATGAAGGACCTGCCATATTAGTTACAACCATCGCAATAGTATTGAATAGTAAGGCCCAAACAAGAACCATGTACAACCAAGGCATACCAATTGTTGATCCTAAAACCCTGAATACAGAGTAGAGAGTGTATAAAACATTAATTTGTTTTTCAGGAATAATCATTGCAATGATTACAGTACCAACAACAAAGATTAAGAAAGCAAGAATAATTGAGATAAACATTGCTTTAGTGAAATCTTTTTCAGGATGCTTCAATTGCTTAATGTGAGCGGCGTTAGTGTCAATACCGGTGTATGAGAAGAATACTCCGGCAGCTAATGCTAATGTACTCATTCCATTCCACTTAGGAATTAATCCCTTCGGTGTCATTGGAATAACAGGTTGATGCCCCTGAGCTACCCAAACAATAGCTAAAATAATCATAACGGCTAAAGGAATAAGACTTCCGATAATAACACCGTATTTAGCGATGTTAGAAAAGGCCTTAACACCTTTAGTAGCTAAATAAGTAAGGATCCAATAGAAAATGACCCAACCTGTCATGATCAGCAATTCGTGTTGTGGTGCTTGAGCGAATTTTACAGCCGCATCATAGTTTGGTGTATAAAACATGATAGTTGCTGTAAAGCTTGGCATTCCCATCCCAAAGTTCAAAATTAATTGGAACCACAGGATAAGTAAACAGGTTAGTCCCCAGCCTTTACCTAAACCTTCACCAACCCAGCGGAAAATTCCTCCGCGGTTACTCCAACCAGAAGCTAGTTCAGCCGCAACTAAAGCAGTTGGGATGAAGAAACAAATAGCTCCGATTGCGAAGTACGTTACTGATGCAAGTCCATAGAATGATTGCTGAACATCGTTTGCGATTCCGGCAACTATGGAAACATTCATCATTGTTAGGGCAAGGATAGATATATAGGTTTTTTTCTGTTGAGTTTTATTGTCTTCCATGAAAATACCCACTCCTTCTAAAAAGGCAAAAGAAACTAACTAAAAAGATGGTAGGCTTGTGAATCTCTTTCATTAGCAACATCTGTTATTAATGAAAAAACAGAGTTAACAAAAGATATTAGTTCACATGAGTTTTCATCAAAATAGAAAGTTAATAAAACAAATAGATATTTATATAACGACTTGCAAGTTAAAATAATAATTATCTATTCGTCTCTTAGGTTAGAAGTTAAAAATAAAAAAAGCAAATGAAAAGACTTATAGTGTTATTTAAATAAGTAGCTATAATTATATATACATGCAATTATAAGAAAACATCATCATATTACATCATATATTAATATAGAAGCGGTGTTATAAAATTAAATAAAAGATGAAAAATAACAAGTAATAGATTTTGTAAGCATCAAATTGATACGAAAAAACATACTTCAATTCAAAATAATGTCTTAACTTAATGATAGTATTTTGATATCAAAGTATGTTTTTAATTAACTATTTATATGAGTAAGTAGTATTTTTATTAAAGTATAAAACTAATATTAGTGCTTAGAAGCGTTATTTTCTTTAGCCATTAAATCTTTAACTTCACTTGTCCATGAATCTTTTCTAATCTTAACGAACCAGAATGGTAAAAGTGTTAAGACAATACTGATAATTGCTACAATAATGAAGTTGCTTAAAGTACCAACTGCGAAAGTAGCAATTAAAGCAATGATAATTGTGGCAATCAATACAATAGAAACAATCCATGCAACAAATGTATTTCCGACTTTAAATGGACGCTTTAAGTCAGGCTTTTGCAATCTTAACTTAATAAATCCAATTGCCATAAATACATATACTACACAGTATAGAACTGTCGTAGCATTTACTAATTCTAGAAAGGCAGCGTTGATACCAGGAATTAATAGATATACTAAAGCAAAGAGGGAAATAATCGTAGCTTGAGTAAGGAGAACGGTATGTGAATCACCAAATTTATCTGTCTTCCAGAATTTGAATTTTGGTGGATATAACCCCTTTTGTGCACTTGAAATAATAGTTTTTCCGGGTCCGGATGCCCATGCAGACAATTGAACACTTACCCCAATGAAGACTAGAATACTAAAGATATTAGCAATCCAAGATGGTAAGCCCAAAATTTTATCAAAAACAATAACTGGTTGAACGATATTGTTTAAGTCAATTTGTGAAGATGGAACTACCGCACTTTCTAGAAATCCATTTACGGTATTTAATAAGAACATGAATACTAAAGTTACCAAAACACCAATTGGGTAGTAAGATACTTTTTTAATTCTAGTAATGTAGACTGAAGACATTTCAATTCCCGTAAAAATAAAGATTATAGGGGAGAAGAATTGAAGTGATTTCATATCAGTTGGATCAGGAATTAATTTAGAGGCATTAAAATGTCCTAAAATAGAAGCTGGTTGAATGCCATTTTTGATTACAGCGCAAATACCAAGAATAGTCATTACAGCTAATGGAATATAGATTCCTAGCCAAGCACCGATTTGTCCAGTAATCTTAGCCATGTCGAATTTCATATTCAAAAATGTAATAATCCAATACACTACTAAAATAACGATAAGAGTAAATATGTTATTAGTGCCTAGTTTATCTTGATTAATAGCCGTTGCTAATAATGGAGGTAGTGCGGAAGCAACCATAACCATTCCAGGGAACATTTGTACCCAAAGAAGCCAAGAGGTTGCAAATCCGAAGCTTGGACCTAATGAATTATTAACCCAAAGCTCAGGACCACCTTTTTCAGGGAAAGTACTACCAAATTCACCGGATATTAAACAAATAGGTAAAGCGAATAGAAATGTAGCTACCCCCATGTAGAAGAACATTGTCCAGCCACTACCGGCAACATCAGGAATATTACGGATACTTGCGGCTAATGCCACCGTCATCCCAATGAAGGTCCCTAGACCTACTTTTGAAGTTTGAGTTTTCATAACCTATACTTCCTTTAGATTAAAGAATTTCGTTTAATTTCTTCTCCATAGATTTAGCTATTCCCTTTGAATAGAAGTCAAATAGCTTATTGTCATTTAGATAAGGAGTCATAATAGCGGCACGTAACAAGGTTACAGAACCAACTTTGTTCCATTCATCTTTGGTAAAGCCCATCTTTTCGATAAATGGAACTGGTGAATCGCCATATGTATCTTTTCTAAAGATAGTGTGGGAGGTAAGGAATCTATTTGAGTAAACGTGACTATCGTACATTGATGAGAAGTCAAACATTTTTTCGTTTAATTCGTTTGTCTTTTCTAGACTAGTTTCACCATTAATCTTTAATACCCAATCAACCATGTTAAAGTCAGGGTTATCTAGTGGATAAACATCAACTTCTTTGCCTTTTACATTAAACTTCAATTTCTTTAAGAAGTTTCTGAATCTTTGAGCAGCTTCAATAGATGATCCAACTAAACGTCCATATCCTGTTACATTCAATGGAAGAGTACGATGTGCAGCCCAAACGGCAGCTGCAGTAGCACCAGCTTTCGATCCACCGATAATGTATGAACCTAACATGTCAGGTGCAGAAGCTGTCTTCTTTTCAAATACATATGGAGCAAAGTAAGAAATAACGTTACGCATAGCTTGATACTTAATGGCGATACCACCTGCTGAATATGGAACATAACCCATCTTGTGTGGATCAACTGTTACTGATTCAGCCTCTTCAATAGCCTTAAAACCACGGTAAACATGTTCAGAAATTCTAACTGGGTAATTGAATACATGGTGTTTCTTTAAGAGATCAGCTAATTGATCGTATTCTACAAAGTTTCCATTTTCATCCTTGAATAATGCACGACCATAACCACCGTAAGCAGCATCAACGTGAAGATAGAAGTAAACGCCTTGTTTTTCCATTTCTTTGCGGAACTTAACGATACGATCTACTTCATCAACTTGTCCTTCTTCAGTAGTACCGACAACAGCTACAACGCCTAAGATTGGAATCTTCTTTGCAGCAAGATCCTTAATAGTGCTTTCTAACTTGTCAATATCCATTCTGAAGTCGCTCTTTACAGGAATTTGAATCATTTGATCCAAGCCAACTCCAGAAATATCTAAGGCCTTCAACCAAGAATAGTGCTTAGTGTAAGGAACAATGAACTTACCTAATTTTTGAATGTTTTTACCACTACGTGAAGAGTGGGCTTTAACTTCATCAATTTGTTCAGGTGTAAGGGTAGCAAGGATCTTCAAAACGTCTTCAACTGACATGTTGAGCAATTCCCATTCGCTCTTACCCTTTACTTTATCTGGAACAACTTCTTTGAAAGCTAAAGGCATAGATTTAAATTGACGAGCGTACCATAAACCTTCAAGGTTAGCCATTGAACCATCATGAGTAATGTGACCCCAGCCATGCTTATAATCAAAAAGCTTAGCGAAGTCTTCGCCAACTTCTGCTTCCATTTTTGAAGTAGCCATAGAAGATTCAAGAGCTACGTTGTTGCTATTCCACAACATTGCATAGCAGTACGCTAGCATTGATGGCATTAGAGTATCTGAATTCATCTGTCCCCAATAGCGACCAGCCGACATCCATGGAATTGTACCTGGACGTAATCTCTGATCTAATTCTGTGAGAACTTCATGCTGACGACGTAAAGAATCTTGATATTCTTTTTTAGTCTCGTCGCTATCTGTGATAGCAGGGATATCAGAAGGAATATAATTCTTTCTCCATCCTAAGTGGTTTTGTACCAATCTAGTCAATTCGTCAAGATAGGTAGACCCATTTTCTGATTTGTCACCAATGAATAGTGATTTATAATTTATATCTTCACTCATTTTAGTAATCCTCCTTTTAAAATAAGTGGCGTTTATTAAATAACGCTGTATTAACCTGACACCTTTTAGCATAATAAAAAAAAAAAACAAGTATAACGACTTAAGCGGATACAAAACGTTGATATGACGGGCTTTAAATAACAATTAAAAACTATATTTAAAATAGAAAACACTATATAAATAAAATTATTGATATTATTTTATATGCGATAAATTAAGAGACTCTAGGAACAATATAAGGGGGCAGGAGAGGATTATTTGTATAGTACGTATGGGTTATTCGAAAAGACTAATTAAAGAAAAAATAGAGTGAATTATAGCCCTTTAGAGACTGCTTAGTGAGAGAGGAGCAATAGAAAAGCACCTCATAGTTATTAGCTGCTGAACTAATAACTATGAGGTGTTTTTCTATTGGATGATTTCTATACAATTATAAAAATAGCGCCCTAATTATCTTGAGATTAGGGCGCTATTTACTTTAAAAGTATGTCTATAATTTAAATTGTAGATTATTTATTATCTGGTTTTTGATTATGTTTGTTTAGCTCGGGATGATTCTTTATCTCGCGAATAGCTGTTGGGATACCACCGATTTTTGCTAATCTCCTCTTACCTAAGAAGAAGTAAAGAATGGCCGTCACTGCAGCAACGACAATTGATAGTAACATAGTTTCCCATGTGAAATTAAATACCAAATAGCAAGCGACTAGTAATGCTAAGATTGGGATAGTATCTCCACCAGGAAGTTTGAAACCATGGTTTGGATATTGATCCGTATGCTTAAACTTAATAACTGCAAAAATTGATGGTACGTATTGAACAAAGGAAGCCAATACTATACAGCCTACCAAGAATAAGTAAGATTGAGTAATTAAAAGCAGTGTTACGGCTGCAGTCAAAATTATACCTACCCATGGTGCATCGAACTTGTTTTTCTTTCCTACCCAGTCTGGTAATAGGTGGTGTTCAAGTGACAATGAAGCAATTAGAGCAGGCGTATTAAAGGAACACGTAAATGCCACGCCAAAGATACTCAACAATACTCCAACAATTACTACAATATATCCCCATTCACCTACGGCTGCTTTAAAAGCATTTGCAATTGGAATTGTATACCAAGACATTTTATGACCTAAAATACCAATTGCGATTAATAGCATTAAAGTATACAAAATCGTTACACTAATCATTACGGCAATAAGTGCACGTGGAATATTTTTAGCTGGATCTTTCATTTGTGAAGCAGCAATTGGAATAAATGAGAAGCCACTAAATAAATAAAAGACAACACTGAAGGCAGCCCCAAAATGGTGAAGGAAAGGACCAACACCCTGTGCAGCGGCTGCAGGCATCACTGGATGAAAGTTAACGAAATGCATAAAAAATACGCCAACAACAATGAAAAGAATAATTGTTGATAATTTGGCAATTGAAGAAGTATTATCAATTATTTTAACTAAGGAACGACCAAAGAAATTAATAATTGAAAATAATATAATCAATCCTATTCCAACTGCAAAATAAATCGAGCTTTGATTAAATGCGGGAATAAAACTTTTAAGTGTTGTTAAGAATGCAACTACTTCTGCTGCATAGGTACAACAACCTAAGAACCATGTAAAGACACCAAGTTCATATCCTGCAAATCTACCAAATGCATTATAAGAATATAGCCATGCAGCCCCAGAGCCAGTAAACCGACTAGCTAAGTCTGCATAACATAGTGCAATTAATCCTACTGTTAGCGCAGCAGAAAGTAAGACAATAACACTAAGCAGATTCATGTCTTTATAAATAGATTGAGGAAGCAAGAACGCCCCTGAACCTATAATTCCGTTAATTCCTAAAAAGTAGATGGACATAAATGTTAACTTTTTAGGAACATTTTTTTTAGCCATAGTACTTACCACCTTTTAAATTATTCGTATTACATATTTACTCTCACGTCCAACATAACAATAGTAACTAAAAAAAACAAATTTTTAGTACCTTATAATGTAGTAAAAAAACGTCCTAAAAAACCACTGTAATTTTTTAGGACGTTTTTCTTTTTCATTAGAAAGGATTTTGTTTCGGTTAAAAGATCCTTACATATGAATTATTTGTATATGCCAAGTCTAATATATTGCATTTTTTTTTTTTTTATTATACTAAAGGCGAAAAGTAAAAAAGGCGTTATTTAATAACCTTTATTGTTTTTGAAAAGGAGAGAATTATGGATAGTTTTAGTAACCAAGAAGAGAAAAAACTGGAAAAATTGGGAGCTTTTGAAATAAGTAGAAAGATGCTGGCATTAGCTCAAAAGAATAAACAAAGTAATATTTTCTTAAATGCTGGTCGAGGAAATCCAAATTGGATACAAACTATTTCTCGTTTGGCATTTGCACGATTAGTACAATTTGGTGTATATGATTCAAAGCAAACCATTGATAATGGCATAATGGCTGGTTATATGCCAACAGAAGGAATTAGGGAAAGATTATTTGCATTTTTAGATCCAGATAAAAATGAAGAAGATCAATTCCTAATTGATGCCGTAAATTATTGTCACGATACTTTGAAGCTAGATCGTGATGATGTTGTAGCTGAATGGGTAAACGGAGTAATTGGAAATGATTATCCAGTTCCTGACAGATGTCTGAAGAATACGCAAGTGATAATTAATCATTATCTTCAAGGTCTATCATATGAAGGCGTAGATTTGGAGAATGAAACGCAACTATTTCCAACTGAGGGTGCCACTGCAGCAATTGTTTATGCATTTCATTCTTTATCAGAAAATCATTTGTTGAATAAAGGAGATAAAATTGCTATTAATACTCCAATTTTTACTCCATATTTGAGAATCCCTGAATTGAATGATTATGACTTAGTCGAAGTAGACTTGCATTCATATGAAAAGAACAACTGGGAAATTAATCCAAAAGAAATTGAAAAATTAGCAGATCCATCAGTAAAAGCATTCATTGTGGTTAATCCAACCAATCCTACTTCAAAAGAATTTGATGAAACTGCTTTAACTGCGATTAAACAAGCTACTACTAAGAATCCGGATCTAATGATTATTAGTGATGAAGTATATGGTGCTTTTGTTCCTCACTTTAAGAGTATTTACAGTGTTGTTCCATACAATACCATGTTAGTTTACTCATATTCGAAATTATATGGTTGTACAGGTTGGAGACTAGGAGTTATTGGATTAAACGATGAAAACGTCTTTGATCATAATATTTCTAAGTTAGATGCTGCAGATAAAGCTGAATTAAATAAACGTTATGGCAGCAATGTCTTAGATCCTGCGAAGATGAAATTCATTGACCGTTTAGTAGCTGATAGTAGATCAATCGGTTTATATCACACAGCTGGGTTGTCAACTCCACAACAAATTATGGAAAGCCTATTCTCCTTAAGACATATGTTAACGACTACAAATGGTGGAACTAGTGATCCATATATTGAAATTGCTAGAAAATTAGTTGATAAAAGATACCAAGATTTGCATAAAGCTATGGGTGCTCCAGAAGATAACACGGATACTAATACTCACTATTATTCATTAATTGACGTATATAGATTAGCTGAAAAGACTTATGGAAAAGAATTTAGAGATTACTTAGCTGATGATTTCCAACAAGTTGACTTCCTATTGAGATTAGCTGAAAAGAATGGTGTTGTCTTAGTTGATGGTGTTGGTTTTGGAGCAAAACCAGGTGAGTTAAGAGTATCTCAAGCCAACTTGCCAACTAATGACTACGCAGTAATTGGTAAACAAGTATTAGATGTGTTGAAAGATTACTATAAAGAATTTGAAGATAAAAACAGTAAGAAGTAAAAGAGGTAGATGAGAAAAAATGAATGTGTGGCATTCAATATGTAAATTTGTATTAACAAATCCATCAGTAGCTATCTTTCTTACCTTAGGACTAGGTTATCTACTTGGTAGGTTTCATATTAAGAGCTTTAAACTTGGTGCTACTGTCGGAGTTTTGTTGGTAGGCTTAGTTATTGGCCAAATGGGCAAGTTTCAAATTGCTCCAGTTGTTAAAAACTTATTCTTTGACCTCTTTATCTTTACGATTGGATATGAAGTCGGACCAGTATTTATTAATAGTTTTAAGAAAAAAGGTATTAAGTTTATTATCCAAAGCGTTATCTTTTCAGTAATTGCTTTTGGAGTCGCTTTTGGTTTCTTTAAAGTATTTCATGTTAAATTTGGTGAAGCGGGTGGTATTATTGCTGGCGCTTTAACTCAATCAGCATGTATTGGAACAGCTAATTCTGCAATTGAAGCCTTACATATATCTTCTGCGGCTAAACAAGCAGCTATGTCTCAAGTTGCAATTGCGTATGCGTTGACCTATGTGTTTGGTACTGTTGGAGTTTTGATCTTTTTAAAGAATATTGCTCCTGCAATTCTTCACGTTAACTTGAAAGAAGCTACTAAGAAATATATTGAGACGAACCATATTAAGTCGCAAACACAAGGTGTTAAGCTTTCTTCTAATATTCGAATCAGAGCGTTTGAAATTACAAAAGATTCTGAGTTAGTTGGAAAAAGCGTTCAAGCTTTTGATCAGGCTAATGATGGTCTAGTTATTGAAGAGATTTATAGAAATAAGCAACCTTTAACTAGCTCTAAAATCATTTTAAAGCCAACTGATGTAATAATTGTTGTTGGTAATATAAAGAGTTTTGCTTCATTTAGTAACTCTCACACTGCACTTAAAGAAATTGATGTAAATAATTATCCTATTCAATTAAAGAAAGCCACTGTACTACTAACTAAAGAATATTCATATAATACTTTAGAAAAATTCCTAGCTAATGGTGTTTTAATTGATAGTGCACAACATGATGGTAAAAATATAGAGGATTATACCAAGTTAACTACAGGTGACCACGTAACACTTGTTGGTCCAGCAAATTATCTTAAAAACAATATTAAACTTATTGGATATGTTAAAGCCGCTGGAACTAAGACTGATGTAAGCTTTATGTCAATTGGTATTTTCTTAGGTATCTTATTAGGTGCCATTGTTATTACAATTCATAAAATTCCTTTGACTCTTGGTGGAGGCGGAGGTGCCTTATTTGCTGGTCTATATTTTGGTTGGCTCCAAGAAAGACATCCAAATACAGGAGTTATTCCGCCTTCAACAGCCTGGTTATTAAAGAGTTTAGGCTTGAACCTATTTATTGGTGTTGTAGGTCTTGAAGCTGGTAGCGGATTTGTTACTGCTTTAAAGGAAATGGGTTGGTTAGTATTTGTAATTGGGGTATTTGTATCAATTTTACCTCACTTCTTTACTTTACTTATTAGTAAATTCCTTTTAAAGATGGACATTGTTGATAATATTGGGTCACTTTGTGGCTCAGGAACTATTACTGCGGCTTTGAATGCTGTAAATGCAGAAACTGACTCTACTGTTTTTGCATTAAGTTATACACCAACTTATGCCTTAGGAAATATCTTCTTGACAGTTATGGCTCCTTTAGTTGTAGCCTTATTAGCATAAAGTTGATTGATAAGAAATTAGAACAAGAAAAATATTTGATATCGTCTAAAGTAAGGAGGTGATGAATTTTTTATAATTTTAACCATAGTTACTATTTTTTGAAAATACCTGACTCTTAAAATCCCTATATGATAAATAGGGTAAAAGTAGCAAAAGATATTATCATTTGTTGCTTACATATTTAATCTCAGAGATCTATTTACTTATAATGAAATAGATATGTAAATTGATTTTCTATAGAGTTCATACGCTTTAAGCATGTTTATTCTTGATGATTCAGCTGTAAAGCCGTCTTCCGTATCATTTAAGAGTATTTAATTCAGTGGGTATGGACTTTTAGAGAAAATCAAAAAATGAAATAACCCCAAATTCTTTTTTCGAATTTGGGGTTATTTTGTATAAATCATTTTTTCGCAAATTGCAATAATAAATTGAATACTTTTAGTTAAGCTGCTTGATAGATTAGATCTAATTCTCTTTCAAAGATTTCATTTGGTGTATGATAGGCCAGTATCTTTCTTGGCAAAGAATTGCACCAGGTTTCAATATCAATGATGTCTTGTAAAGAATAGTTAGCTATTGCTTTTCCTTTAGGAATGAATCTGCGAATGAGTCCATTATGTCTTTCAACGGTTCCTTTGTCACAAGACGTATAAGGATGAGCATAGTAAACTAAAGTATTTGATACGTCTTCTAAGTTTGAAAGATCTGCAAACTCTGAGCCATTATCAGTGGTAATAGTTTTGAAAATATCATTCCGGTGTTCGCTGGGAGTTCTTTAAAGGCCTGCATGACACTGACAGAGGTCTTGTCGGGAATACGAAGAATTAAAAACTCACGACTCATACCCTCAGATAAGGTTAGCAGTATCTCATCATCTTTAGTTTTATGTCCGAGAACCAAATTGCATTTCCAATGACCGAATTCATTACGTTTATTGATCTCTTTAGGACGTTCTTCAATGCTTCTGCCAAGTTTTTTCTTATTTTTGCGAATACGATGAAGCTTGGTATTGCGTTTAAGCTTCTCAGGCAAGTCGTAATTATGTATATCTAATAGACCTTGGTCGACATAATTGTAAAGAGTTTTGGTGCAGACAACATCTCTGCTGCTAAATGAGCCAACAGCAGTGGCACATTACTGCACATATCAAGCGACCAGCCGTCTTCGAAGAAATGTTTGTGGACATAGTGAATGAATTGAGTTTTCTTGAGAAAGTCTGATTTGCGCCCACAATTTTTACGATGAGCTTGATATACATCATGGCCTTGAAAGGCCTTATATCTTTTGACTTTGCCATGACACAGTTCTACTGTGCCACGCTTAACCTTATAGCTAATAGTAGAAGGAGAACAGTTTAATTCACGGGCGATGGCACTCAAAGAATAGCCATCTAACGTGCTGGTTCATGGTAGAATGTAAAGAGTCCATTTTGACCTCCAATAGAAAGTTTTTGTGGTTATTAACATTCTATCAAACAGGTTCGAATGGACTTTTTATTTTTCTAAAGTGTTCAATTTAATTTTACAATCGGCGAAAAATTTACGATAAATAATATTTACATGATTTTCTTTAAGAGCATATAAAATATGTCTATCTTCTACTGGCCTATCTGTAACAACATAGTCGAGACAATCAAGACTGCAAAGTTTTACAAAGTTATGATGATTTGAAAATTTAGTATGATCCAAAAGGGGCAATGACAATATCTGAATTATTGATCATTGTTCTTTTTTATTTGTGTTTGAGTGGTATCAGCCATGTGAAGATGATGCCCATCTATTGTACTGGAAGAAATAAATGTATTAATTTTTAGGTGAGTTATACATAGCAACAATTTTTTCTAATTTTTCATTAGGAATTATCTTTAAATTTCTAATAAATTCTGTAGCTTGCTCTAGAGTACTGCCATTATCCATTTGATTTTCAAGAATAACTTTAGCTACATCGATTTTCCCTTGCTCATATCCAGCTTTTCCAGCAGCCTGTTCACGTTCTAGCATTCTTGTTTCATAAAGCATAATCTTTTCCCTCGTTTCTGGATCTTCATTGATTTCTTTAATTCTTCTTTGCGCATAATCAAAATGTTTATTTAATTTAACTGGTTCATTATTCATCAGTTTAGCTAATGCTTTTAAATCTTCGCTTTGTCCTTTAGCTGAAACTTGTGAATTAATAATAATCTTTGTCACGCCATCCTGCAATTGTTTCGACTTATCTTGATCAGAGTAAGTGTGATAAGACTCATAAAATTTATCGTCTTTCTTAGGTTTGAAATTGCAGAGAAAAATAATATAGGCATCTTTCAAATTTCGATAGGTTTTTCCTTTATTTAAAGTATAACGTAAATCAAGTCTGGAAAGGTAGTAACGCATTCGTCTACCAATATCGTCCTGATCCGTTGTTTGCATTTCGATATTAAACACTCGTCCTTCATGGTCTGTGACTAGTACATCAAGTCTAACTTCTTTAGCTTCGTTCTTGCGCTTAAGATTATTAATCTCGACCTGCTTGTCTAACCAATCGATTTTTTTAATTTTCAAATCTGGAATGATGATTTCTAGCAAATACTTGCAGAATTCTTTGTTTTCCATCACCATCCCAAAGACCTTATCTTCCGTGAACCCAAACCAGGGCTCGATTTTCTTTACCATATGAGTAAGTCCTCTCTAAAGATATTTGAGGGGTCATCCCATATGTTTATTACGCAAAGTGGAGGGATTTTTTATAATTAATTTGTAGAATTTATTCGAGAAAAAAAGCATATTCCAATATAAAATCAGAATATACTTTTTCACTCTAATTAATAATGTACTTTAACAAATGATTATTATTGGCTTTTAATCTTCTTCAGCCTTAAAACCGTTGGCTAGGTTAGGTTTTCTTCTACCAATTAGCCAAACAATCAGCAGACTAAGTATACCTTCAACAGCAATGTAGATTCCACGTCCAGATAAGTGTTTTAATCCTCCTAGGTAAATTCCGAAGATAATTGAGCCCATAATGATTGCAATCATTGAAATCCATTGAACCTTATCAAAAGCAATACCATATTCAATTTCTCGGTGTCTGATTCCAGGTAGAATTGCTCCTAAACCAATCAAGACGATTACAGCAACAATATTAATAATTAATTCATACCACCAAATATTGCTTCCTTCCGGTACATCTTGTGGCGTGATTCCCATGATCGTGGCTATAGCAGTAACAAGAAGGAGCGTTAGCCCAACAGCATAGGCAATTTTGTCGTTTTTAATAAAGACATATTTTGAAGGAAACTTTTTCGAATCTTTTCTGATCCGCATAAATGAGTAGAAGATCCAGCAGGTAACACCTGGTGAAACAATTGCGTTTAAGTTAAGTAACCAGTTAAAAATATCGTTCATGTTAGGCAAAAAGATACCTAAAATCATAATGAATGATGACAAAGCTACAGTTAATATATACCCGTTAATTGGTAAACCATTCTTATCCTTTTTTCTAAGGAACTTAGGCATATAGCGACTACCAGTATCAGAAATTAACATTCTAGTCATTGCATCAAGTAAAACTGCTAGCAATGCACAGTTAAAGAAGAAAGATGTCCAAGCCCAGAAGTAGAGAAGAAAATTGCCCCAACCATATTGGTGGCCAATCATCTTAAAGGCATAGTAAGCACCGTTCATTTTTAAGTCGTTAGGCAAGTGGTTTGCGTTAAAGTAAATTCCTAAGGCGAATGATCCAAATATTGTTAAGAATGCTGTCATTGCTGCTAAAGCAATCATCGCTTTAGGAAAGTCATATTGTGGCTTCTTCATTTTAGTTACATAAGGCGCAACTAATTCGGCACCATTCATTGCATAGATTAGCATTGCAATTGTTGAGAAGTAGTGCCAGTCAAATTTAGGAAAGATATCTCTCCAAGTGAAATTGGTGGTGGCCATATGACCACCTGATTTTGCTAAGCCGACAAAGGCAAGGACAACAAAAAGAATGGTCATAATAACCATTAGTCCACCACCAATGGTTGACAAGAACTCCATTGAATTTGAAAAATGGTGTTCAACAATGATGAAGACAATAAAAGTTACAAAGGTTAGGAGGGCAAATAAAGAGTTGGGAATTTGATCCTGAAACTTTTCTGATCCAGTAAGAGCCCAACCTAAGTCAACAATAACTTCATTAGCTGAATCAACAGCATAAGGAATTGAAGCTGCCCAATAAGTCCAAGCAGTGAAATATCCCAAGAATTCGCCATCAGTTCCACGTACCCATGAAGAAAGTCCTCCGCCTTCAGTACTAAAAACTGATCCTAATTGTCCCACCATTAAGGAATAGGGAATAACATAAAACAGAACCATAACGATCCATGAGAAAATAACCGCCATTCCTTGGTTTTGGAAATTGTACATTATGTCATCTAAACCGATAACAGTACAGAGTGCCATCAAAAATAAAGTTTGCCAAGAAATAAATTTCTTGTCAGGGTTTAAATCTTTTAATTCATCCATGTTTAAAATTTCTCTCTTTTCTACTAGTAAAATTGTATACAGCGATTTTACTAGAAAAGACTAGGCGATTTATTCTTAAATTTTATATTCATAAATTGCTACTTTTCCTCTTAATATTAATATCCTTAACTATTTTAATAATTATGAAGGTGTAGGACTAGGAAAAATGTAAAAAAATAGCGTTTCTCAATTTGGAGAGACGCTATTTAAAATTATTTATATAGATCAACAATCTTAGATAGATCATTATCGGAAATTATCTTCAAATTTCTAACAAATTCAGTTGCTTGTTCTAAAGTACTACCATTATCCATTTGGTTTTCAAGAATAACTTTTGCAGTATCAATTTTTCCTTATTTGTAAGCATCTTGTTCACGTTCTAACATTCTTGTTTCGTAAAGCATAATCTTCTCCCTCATTTCTGGATCTTCATTGATTTCTTTAATTCTTTTCTGTGCATAATCGAAGTGTTTATTTAAACTAACTGGTTCATTATTCATCAGCTTAGCCAAAGCTTGTAAGTCTTCACTTTGGCCAGCAGCTGACTTTTGTGAATTAATAATAATCTTTGTTGCTCCGTCATGCAATTGTTTTGATCGATCTTGATCTGTTGTTTGCATTTCTATATTAAATACTCTACCTTCGTGATCGGTAACCAACACATCCAATCTGACTTCTTTTGAGTTATCTTTTCTCTTTGGATTATTAATCTCAACTTGTTTATCCAACCAATCAATCTTTTTGATTTTCAGATCTGGAATGATAATCTCAAGCAAATATTTACAAAAATCTTTATTTTCCATCACCATCCCAAAGACTTTATCTTCGGTAAAGCCAAACCATGGTACAACTTTTTTCTTTGTCATATCGAACCTCACTTTAAAGTATTTGAAGATTAATCCCATAGTTTATTACGCAAAAAGAATAATATTTTTTATAAAAATAGCGTTCCTCCAAATTGAGAAACGCTATTTTAAATTATTTTGCAAGATTTCTAACGACATTCAAATTAAACAAAATCAAATTCAAGACCACAATACCTGCTGTGACAATAAATACCATGCTGTAGCTTGAAATACCGGCAATAAAGGAACCTAGAAGAGGTCCAACTATATTTCCAATATACATTGCACTCTGATTCCATGAAAAAATTCTTCCCGTTACAGCAGCTGGTGAATTCTTAGTTAATAAAGTTTGAACTTGTGGGAAGAGACAAGCATCGGTAAAGCCTACTAAAAATCGCAAGATACCAAGTTGAGTTGTGTTGTGAACAAAAGCGGTTAAAAAGAAGAGGATTGTAGCTCCAATAAAACCACCAATAATTATTTTGTGAGTACCAATGTTATCGCCCAAAGCTCCAAAACGGGAAGCAGCCAAAAACGTTGCAATACCAGGAAGAGCAGCAATAACTCCAGAAACGAAAACAACATCTCCGTGTCCATTCATCAATTGTTTAACATACAGTGAGACAATTGGATTAATTGAGTTATTAGCTGCTTGGATAATTAAAGTGGTTAGTAAAAGTCCAAAAATTAGAGTAGGAGAGCGGAGAGTTGCGATAACGCCACTGGCCTTATCTAATTTCTTTTCAGTAATTGGCTTAAAACCTTCTTCATGAACAAAGAATAGTGAAAGAAGGAAGGAGAGTAACAATAAACCGCCTGTGATAAAGAAAGTAACTCGGTAGCTAAATGCAGAAGCTAGCGCACCTCCTAAAAATGGCCCCAGTAAGTTGCCGGCAGTGAAAGAAGAAGCCATTGTTCCTAAAGCCTGACCGGATTTTTCTTTTGGAGTTTCTGTAGCAATTAAGGCATTTGAGTTAGAGACAAAACCAGCAAATACTCCTTGCAACATCCTTAGGAAGAACAATTGCCAGACATTAGTCACTAATCCCATGCTTCCAAGAACAATTGCCATTCCTAAAGAAGCTCTTAGAATCATTAATTTTCTGCCTTTTTTATCAGCTAATTTTCCCCACCAAGGAGAAATAATGGCTGAAACAAAGTATACACCTGAGAAAATAAATCCAGACCAAAAATTTAATTGTTGGTGAGTAAAATGACCCAAGGTATCAATATAGAGAGGTAGAAAAGGCATAATTTCGGAAAAAGCAATTCCAGCAATAAAAACTGCAATTGAAAGGATATAAAGATTCTTTTTCCAAATTGGTTTATCTGATTTTTGCACCATCTTAATCCCCTAACTTTTTAAAATCTATAGTTTGGTTTTTCAAAGATATTTTGCCTACCTTGAAGCCGTAATTTAATATTTTTTTATAAGTTAAAAAGGAGTGATCGATTGGTAGACCTGCAATTTTTTTAATTTGATCAGAAGATAGTTGGAAATCTTCGTCTTTATTATCTTTAATGTATTTCCACAAGGGTTTGAATTTACTCATTAATTTTGCCTTTCTTTAAATTTGTTTTTCTAAATTAGTTGAAATTCTCTCAAGCTTTAATAAAGCTTCGGAATCAACAGTTCCAACTAATTTATTTACGTCATCAAAAGCATCGTTTACTTGATCAAGAACTTCTTTACCAGCGGGAAGCAGGAACAATTGCTTTTTTAAGCCGTTTGTAGGATCTGGTCTTCGCCCAATCATATTGCGCTTTTCTAATAATTTAACTACATTGGTAAAGCTTGCTGGTTGGTAAAAAAGATAATCAGCTACTTCTTTTTGAATGCAACCAGGATGTTTTTGGATATATCTTAAGACATGAGCGTGTGACATTCGTAGGTTAATAGAAGCTAGTTTTTGATTGATCAAAAGATTTTCTAATTTGCCAATATGATAAAGTAAATTTGCTAAGGGTCTTTTTCTCGTAGGTATCCTTTCTAAGTTGTAATTACAACTATCAATTTAAAATAAGTATAGCGCAATTAATTGTAATTACGACTAGTCCCTTTTTAATTCAAGAGATCAGTAACCTTAGAAAAATCATATTTACGATAGTGTAATGCTACTTTTTTATCTTTGAACATTACACTATGAATATCGCTAGAAGAATAGGCTAAGTAAAGACAATGAATAAGAAAATAAAGACACGAAAAAAGCAGACATTCTGGGGGATTAGAAGTCTGCTTTTTAATGTCGTATGTTATTTTGGGAGAATAAGTAAGGGGTAGAAGTTCCCTTACTTATTTAATAGAATACCCTTATTTTTTTAAAGAAGGTTTGGTATAAGATTTAAAATTTACAAAGAATTTCTTTAAAAAGTTTAAAGACATAAATATAATTAAAATAAAAGCGTTTGCGAGAGGAAAAATTATGAAAAAAGAACAAGAAATTCAAATGTTAAAAGAATTTTCAGATGCAAATTCTACATCTGGCTTTGAAGAAGAATTTGTAAAATTGTTTTCTACTTATGCTAAAAATACTGCTAATATTACAGCAGATGGGATGCTCAATGTATATGCAGCTAGGAAAGAAAATAAAGGTAAGCGTCCTGTTATTCAAATGGATGCACACTCTGATGCAGTTGGTTTTATTACTCAGGCAGTTCGTCCCAATGGACTAATTAAATTTGTTCCACTTGGTGGCTGGGTAAAATATAATATTCCGGCTTTAAAAGTAAAGATTCGTAATCGTGATGGTGAATATATTCCTGGTGTTGTTGCTACTAAGCCACCACATTTCATGACTGCGGCTGAAAGAAATTCAATTCCAGAAGTAGCTGATATGTCAATTGATGTTGGCTCATCAAGCAGAGAAGAAACAATTAAAGATTACAAGATTGATACTGGTTGTCCAATTTTTGTAGATGTAAAATGCGAATATCATGAAAAATCAGGTCTTTTCTTTGGTAAGGATTTTGATGATCGTTTTGGCGCTGGCGCAATGATTGACGTTTTGGACAATTTAAAAGGTGAAGAGACTAATTTTGATGTTGTAGCTGCCTTATCAAGTCAAGAAGAAGTTGGTCTTCGCGGTGCATATGTGACTGGTAGAAAGATTAAGCCTGATTTATGCATTGTTCTAGAGAGTTGTCCAGCCGATGACACTTTTGAACCGGAATGGTTATCTCAGACTGGTCTAAAGCGTGGACCAATGCTTAGAGACATGGATACTACATTTTTACCAAATCCTAAATTCCAACAATATGCTTGTGATTTAGCAGATAAAAATGGAATACCATACACTCGATCAGTAAGAACCGGTGGAGGACAAGATGGAGCCGCCATTTACTATGAATATGGTGCTCCAACAATTGTGATTGGGATTCCAGTTCGCTATGAACATTCGCCGTATTGTTTCTCAGCATATAAAGACTTTAAGGCTTCTGTCGATTTAGCAACTGCGATTATTCGTGATATGACACAAGAAAAATTAGACAGTTTTAAGGAAGTGATTTAATGGATTGGAAAAGCTTTTTTAGGAAGATAACAATTACATGCTGGATGCTATGTTTGATTAGTTTTCTGGTTTTGATAGTTCGCTATACTGCAAGTGATATTGGTTCATTTTTTGCATGGGATTATCCGTTAATATGGGTATTTATACTGGGATGTGTATTTTGTATTTTGACGATTTTTTGGCCTAAGAAAAATAAATGAGGATGAAAAAATAGGAGGTAGATTAAGCTCTACCTCCTATTTTTATCGTTGATTTAAATTAGTTATTCTACACGAGCAATTTCATCATGAACCTTAATATTGTGTGAACCTAGACTGGGCTCTTGACCGTGAAGATTAAATTTGACGTTAACACCAGGTCTAAATAGAAGTACGTGTGTTGAACCACCAAAGTGGAAAATACCTAGTTGATCACCTTTATTAATATGTTGTCCCACTTTAACCGTTATTTCATTACCAGATACTTCTGCCATTCCTACAGCAACAAAGCACATTAATCCAATCTTTGGATTATCAGCTTTGATAAAAATAACAGCACGTGATGCAGTTTCGGTAATATAAGCTTGAGAATCATTAGGAGCAGCTGGATCAGGACCATTAGGATTTTCAAAGCCTTGTGGTAAAGTTTCAGAGTAATAAGAACCATATAGGTTGTAGGCTTTAACTACTGTTCCGCTTACTGGACTATTCCATCTGTGGTAACTTAATGCACTAAGAAATGCTTGATAAAGAGTACCACCAACAAATTCTGAAGTTAATGGATCATTATGGAGTAGGTCAATTAATGAATATGGTTGTCCTTTAATCCAGAATTTAGCCTTTAAAGGTAGGTTATGAGCAATACGATATGGTGCTGACTCACAAGCGTTAGCAATTGAATCAGGATCGTCTGCATTAACAACTGGACGAACGCCAGGATTAAATGTCCGGGTAAAGAAGTGATCCCATGAAGTAAAACCATATTGTTGATCAATATTATTATTAGGACAAGCAAAAATATCATGGAAATCTTTGCCATAGGCAGCATCACACATGCTCTTTAATGCTTCATTTCCAAGCCATCCTTCTTTAGATCGATTAAGTACATACGTAGAATCAGGAGATTGTAAAAACTTTCCCCAGTAATCTAAAATATCACGTAATTTTTGGTTAACCCGTGGATCCATAAAGGCAACATATCCAGCCTTGGTTGCCATTGGATAGTCGAGAATTGCATTAATTGGGAAACCAACTAATCCAGTAGTATTAAATTTAGGAGCGCGGTGCATAACACGATTAATAACTCTTAGCATTTGATGATAGTTGTGAACTGCTGGAGTATCCATTGGCGTTTCAACATATTTTGCTGGCACTTCTTCAAACATCATGTGGAATAGATTCCAAAGATATCGATCCGATTCAATTAAATCTTTTAGTGCTTGAACAGGTGGTAAAAGGGCTTGATCTTGTTCTGCTTCAGCTTCTTTTAGCACTTTCTTTAACCAGTTGTTGTAAAATTCCTGATCACTTGGTAACCATTGTCCAACGTTAAATTTTACGTCTTTTTTCATTTTAAACACCTTTTTAATATTAATAACTATAATGAAATCTTCTTAGTAACTAGCAGATATACAGAGATAACAGCCAAAATACATATAATAATAGCCAATGCTAATTCCCACTTGTTAAATAGAGGGGTACCTTTCTTGTCGTATTCTTTTCTGGCAAAGTAGTAGAAGATTATGCCTACAGCATAAATAATTGTCGAAATTAGTAGGTAATTAAGTCCTGCTGCATATAAGAGCCATAGACAATAGATAGTTGATAAAATACCTATGAATAAACTCTTATTACGTTTATGAGAATCGTTTGTAAAAATTTCGCGTTTTTGCGCAATTTTCCATAAGTACATTGAACTCAATAGATAACAAGGTAAAATTATTACCCCAGTAATATCGATACATGCTAGATAAACGTTATTAGCTGTTACTACTAATATCATGAACAAGGACATCAAAACGCTTGAAATATATAAGGATACACTAGGCACCTTTTTCTTGTTTTCATGAGCAAAGAATTTTGGCAATACATGTCCTTTAGCTGCAGCATATGGAAGCTGAGCCATCATAACTGTCCATGCAACCCATGAACCACCAACGGAAATAATTACAGAAATTGTTACGAAGTCTATGAACCATGGACCTAATAAGTTTTTCATTAAGTAAGCTGTTGATGGGTCAGTGAGTTTAGAAAGAGTTGGTTGGTGATAAATACCATAAGCAACAATACTAATTAGAATGTAGGCGATTAATGAAATTAAATAACCCATTACAGTTGCTTTACCAACATCTTTAGGATTTTTAGCGTGGTTAGAAATAACAACTGCACCTTCAATACCGATAAAGCACCATAACGTTACTAACATAGGAGCCTTAATTTGACTAACAAAATTTCCTAAATGAAGACCTTGTCCCCAGAATCCCCAGAAAAATGTTGGGAAACGGAAGAAGATTAGCATACAAATTAAAATGATTCCTAAACTAATGAACTTGATGATGACTGTAATATTGTTAAGAAATGAGGCTTCTTTAACACCATTAAGAACTAAAAAATTATAAATCCAAATTAAGACAATACCGAATATAACAGTTGGCCATTGGTGTTTAAGCAAGACCGGAAAATAACGACCGAAGGAGTCATTAAGCATAACTGCATAGGCCACGTTTCCTGTAATTGCTTCAATCCAATAACCCCAGGCTGAGTTAAAACCAACGTATTTACCGAAACCAGCACGTGCATAGGAATAAATACCAATATTTAAGTCTGGTCTCTCTTCAGCTAGGATTTTAAAGGTAAAGGCAAGTCCAAACATACCAATACCAGTCAAAATCCAAGCAATGATGACGGCACCAAGTGAAGATGAAGCAGCCATATTTTGGGGAATATCAAAAATTCCTCCACCAATCATGGCACCGACAACCATCGCAATTAAGCCAAAGAGACCAATTTTACGACTGTTAGATTTAGTCATTATGAGATCTTCTTTCTCTTAATCAATAAAAATTCATCCTTATTTAACACGAGCTATTTCTTCACGAACTTTAATATTTGAACTGCCTAAACCAGGTTCTTGATCATGTAAATTAAATTCAACTTGAGTTTCAGATCTAAATAGAAGTACGTGGGTTGAACCACCGAAATGGAACATCCCTAGTTGATCGCCCTTGTTAACGTGTTGACCAACACGTACAGTGATTTCATCACTTGAAACTTCTGACATACCTACAGCGACAAAGCACATGAGACCAATCTTTGGGTTATCAGCCTTAATGAAAATAACAGCACGAGTAGCCGTAGCAGTTAAGAAAGCCTGTGAATCGTTTGCAGCAACAGGATCAGCACCACGTTCATTTGCAAAGCCTTGATATAGACTTTCGGAGTAATATGAACCTGGTAAATTATATGCTTTAACAATAGTTCCACTAACAGGACTATTCCATCTGTGGTAACTTAAAGCACTTAAAAAGGCTTGGTATAAAGTGCCACCTTCAAATTTTGATGTCCATGGATCGTTATGAAGAAGATCCATTAATGAATAGGGTTGTCCTTTAATCCAGAACTTTGCTTTCATTGGTAAATCACGGGCAATTCTAAATGGAGCAGATTCACATGCATTAGCGATTGAATCTGGATCATCAGGATCTTGGACAGGACGAATGCCAGGATTGAATAAACGAGTAAAGAAATTATCCCAGGAAGTAAAGCCTAAATGCTTTTCACGATCATTTGATTTACATTTGAAAATAGTTGTGAAATTATCGCCATCGGCTACTTTAGACATTTCGTTTAATGCATAGTCACTTAACCAACCATTTTTAGAAGTGTTAAGAACATAGGTAGATGCAGGAGTTTGCAAATATTTGCCCCAATAATTTAATATATCTCTTAATTTCTCATTGATTTTCGGATTCATGAAAAATACATATCCAGCTTTAGTAGCCATTGGATAATCCAAAATTGCATTGATTGGCGTTCCGACCAATCCAGTAGTATTAAATTCTGGAGCTCTTTGAATAATACGATTGAGCATTAAAAGCATTTGACGATAATTTCTTACTTGAGGAGTCCCCATCGGTGTGTCGACATATTTTTCAGGAATTTCATCAAACATCATTTGAGTAATATTGTACAAGTACCTATCAGACTCAATTAAATTTTTTAAGGCTTGAACGGGAGGAAGTAACTTTTGATTTTCTTCACTTTCTGCTTCTTTTAGAACCTTTTTTAACCATTTATTATAGAATTCTTGGTCACTTGGTAACCATTGTCCTACATTGTATTGAATATTCTTTTTCATAATTTATACCTCTATTTATGAAAAAATTAATAACATTTAGAAAAAGTGCACTTTCAAGTTAAAGGTAGCATTAAGGGGGGGGGGTGGTCAAGGATCTATAGACTTTATTCTAAAATTATATATAACAATCTCTTTGTTTTGTCAAATTTAAATTGTAGTCTTTACTCTATGTGAGCAATTTCAGATCTTACCTTAATATTATTACCAGCAATACTTGGGTTTTGTCCATGAAGGTTAAATTTAACATTAGTTTCAGGTCTAAAAAGTAGGACGTGAGTTGAACCACCAAAATGGAACATGCCTAATTGATCTCCCTTATTAATGTGTTGCCCTACTCTAACAGTAATTTCATCACTCGATACTTCGGACATTCCAACTGCAATAAAAGCCATTAGACCAATCTTAAGGTTATCCGCTTTAATAAAAATGACTGCTCTAGTGGCAGTAGAAGTAAGGAAGGCTTGTGAATCATTAGCAGCTACTGGATCAGCTCCTCGTGGATTTTCAAAACCCTGATATAGGCTTTCTGCGTAATAAGTTCCTGGTAAATTATAAGCTTTGACGATAGTTCCAGATACTGGGCTGTTCCATCTGTGATAGCTAAGTGCACTTAAAAATGCCTGATATAGAGTACCACCTTCAAATTTAGATGCCCATGGGTCTCCATCTAAGAGATCAACTAAAGAATAAGGTTGCCCCTTAATCCAGAACTTAGCTTTCAGCGGTAGGTTATGAGCAATGCGGAAAGGAGCAGATTCACAAGCGTTAGCAATTGAATCGGGATCATCTGCATTTTGAACAGGACGAATTCCAGGATTAAATGTACGTGTGAAAAATTTGTCCCAAGAAGAAAATCCTAGGTGTTCAGTTTTATCGTGAGTAGGGCAGTCAAAAAGATTAAAGAAATTATCGCCGTAAGCAGCTTTTGACATTTCGTTTAGGGCGTAGTCACTTAGCCAGCCATTTTCTGAAGTATTAAGAACATATGTTGAATCTGCTGTTTGAAGAAATTTTCCCCAATAATTTAAAATATTTTTCAAACAAGCATTGACTTTAGGATTGTTAAAAAATACATAGCCAGCTTTAGTCGCCATTGGGTAATCGAAAATAGCATTAATAGGAGTTCCAACTAATCCAGTTTTATTGAATTCAGGTGCTCTTTGAATAATTCGATTAAGCATTAAAAGCATTTGTTCATAATTACGGACTTGTGGAGTACCAGTTGGTGTATCTACATCATTTACTGGAATTTCTTCAAACATTAATTGAGTAATATTATAAATATATCGATCAGATTCAATTAAATGTTTAAGAGCTTGAACAGGGGGTAGTAAGTATTGATTTTCTTCGTTTTCTGCTTCTTTTAATACTTTATTAAGCCATTGATTAAAAAACTTTTGATCAGTAGGCAACCATTTACCTACATTGTATGGAATTGTTTTTGACATAATTTTGCACCTCTATAATTATTAAAAGACAATGTTAAGTCTAAATAATGTGCACACTTTCACTATCACTATAGGCTCAAATAAAAATAACGTCAAAAAATAAAAAGTAGTATTCCAAATTAACATATATTCATAAAATTAAATTTAATGATAAGAATTGTTACTAAGAAGGCGATATTATATTTATGGAGGAAAGTTACTTTTTATACTAAATATAAATATTATAGGACAGAAAAATCATGGAACGAATACTAAAAATTAACTAATTTCTACACGGTGGAGATTATAATCCTGAACAATGATGGGACGAACCAGATATTATTAATCAAGACTTCGCACTTTTTTAAACAGGCGGATATTCAGACAGTAACTGTAGGAATTTTTCATGGATAAAGGTAGCTAAGCATGGAGATCTTATCTCTTGGGATTCTTATCCAGCTTGGGGTAATGACAATCAGACGATAGAAGAATTAGGCAGAAATATTAGCCTAATTCATAACTGCTTTAGGAGTTTGAAACATCAGAACTTTTTAGTAATGGAAAATACACCACAAACAGAAGATAATTAGCGGTGAAGTTGTTCTTAATCCATTTGGAAGTAAGATTTATAAAAAATAAATAGATAAAATGAGTATCTTTAAAAGTAAAGATACTCATTTTTTAATATGCTGCTCTATACCAATTTGACTACTTATTATAAATAGGTATAAAATAAAACTTTCTGTGTGAATAAAGCACATAAAACAGAAAGGATAGTTTTTAATGAATAATTCGACGACAGAGAAGACTTTCTTCGGACAGCCTCGTGGCTTGTCTACTCTGTTCTTCACAGAAATGTGGGAGAGATTTAGTTACTATGGTATGCGTGCTATCTTACTCTTCTACATGTACTATGCGGTAGAACGTGGCGGCCTTGGCATGAATGAGACTACGGCTGCCTCCGTTATGTCTATCTATGGATCATTGGTTTACCTTTCTACGGTAGCTGGTGGTTGGCTAGCAGATAGAATTTGGGGTGCAAGAAGTACTGTCTTCTTTGGTGGTGTCCTAATTATGATTGGACACATTATCCTAGCTTTGCCAATGGCAGAACTTGGCTTGTATATCTCAATTGCCTTTATTGTGGTTGGGACAGGATTGCTTAAACCTAATGTTTCTGACATGGTTGGTGGTCTATACTCATTAGATGATCGTAGACGTGATGCAGGTTTCAGTATCTTTGTTTTTGGTATTAATTTAGGTTCTGCTCTTGCTCCATGGTTAGTTCCTTGGGCAAGTGAAGGTTTTGGTCTTAACTTATTTGGAAATCATTTTAATTTCCATGCTGGTTTCTCTTTAGCAGCAGTTGGGATGTTCTTTGGCTTAGTACAATATGTTTGGGGCGGTAGAAAGTATCTATCTGATGATGGGATACATCCAACTGATCCGATTGATCCAGAAACTCGTAACAAAATCTTGAAGAGAATTGGTTTAGGGGTTTTAGCTTTAGTAGTAGTATTAGGATTAATGGCTGCGTTTGATCAGCTGAATGTTGATAATATCATTACTTTAATTACTATTGTTGCTATTGCCTTACCAATTTATTACTTTGTTTTAATGCTTAGAAGTCCAAAGGTTACTAAGGAAGAACGCTCAAAAGTTTGGGCTTATATTCCATTATTTATTGCGGCTTCTATTTTCTGGGGAATTGAAGAATCTGGTTCTGTTGTTTTAGCCTTATTTGCTGCCCAAAGAACTGTTCTTCATATTGGAAGTTGGCATTTTACTGCGGCTAACTTTCAAACACTAAACCCAGTATTTATTATGATTTTAACTCCATTCTTTGTTTGGTTATGGGATAACTGGAAGAAACAACCAAGTGCAGCTGGAAAATTTGCAGCTGGTTTAGTATTTGCCGGTTTATCTTATATGTGGATGGCACTGCCGGGTATGCTTTATGGAACCAATGGACGCGTTAGTCCATTCTGGCTAGTGGGTTCATGGTTTATTGTGGAAATTGCTGAAATGCTTATTTCTCCAATTGGATTATCGGTGACGACTCGTTTAGCACCAAAAGCTTTTCGTTCTCAAATGATGAGTCTCTGGTTTTTAGCAGATGCGACAGGACAGGCTATCAATTCACAAATTGTTAGATACTACTCAAGTAAAACGGAAGTAGCTTACTTCTTAGCAGTTGGTGTTGTAAGTGTCTTGTTTGGTATAGTGATGTTCTTCTTTACCAAGAAGATTCACAATTTGATGGCAGATGCTGAATAGCATAAAAATTAAATAGTTACTTAAAAGATTCGATAATTTTCGAATCTTTTTTGCTTTATAGAAGCATAAGATTCTATTATTTTGAATGCGTTTTATTAAAGTTTAGTAGCATATCGTAATACAATATCAATTGAATAAGATATGTTATTAATATGAAAGTGTGATATCTAATGATAGAAAATAATCACAGTGCATGTACATCAATTTTAGTAGGAAAAAATGCTACCACTGATGGCAGTATTATCATTGGTCGTAATGAAGATGATAAGCCAAATTGTGCCAAGCATTTAGCTTTTCATGAGGAAAAAGATATTCCTAATAATCATTTCAAGTCTAATTTGAATAAGTTTGAGATGGATTTACCAACTCATAGATATGGTTATTCATCAACTCCTAACTGGAGTGATAAAAAGGGTGTTTATGAGGAATCCGGCATTAACCAATTTGGTGTAGCAATGAGTGCTACTGAAACTACGTATGCTAATGATCAAGTTCAAGCATATGATCCATTTAAGAAGACTGGTATTATTGAAGAAGCAATGGTTACGTGTATTTTGCCTTATGTAAAGACTGCGCGTGAAGCTATTGCACGCTTTGGCGAAATTATAAAGGATCATGGTGCTGGCGAATCTGATGGTATTTTATTTGCTGATCCTAATGAAGCTTGGTACTTTGAAATTGGTACTGCTCATACTTGGGTAGCAGAGCGTATTCCAGATGATTGCTATGCTGTTGCAGCTAATGAATTAGCAATTCAAGAAATTGACTTTAATGATTCTGATAACTTTATTACTTCACCAGGTTTACAAAAATTTGTTGAAGAAAATGACCTATGGCCAAATGGTAAACCATTTAATTGGCGTAGAATTTTTGGAACTCATAACTTATTAGATACAACTTACAACACTGCTCGTGTTTGGACTGGTCAAAGAATTTTAAGTCCTTCGATCAAACAAGATCCAAATAGTTTTGATCTTCCATTTATCCAAAAAGCTGATCATCCAATTTCTATTACTGATGCTCAACGAGTATTAAGGGATCACTATGATGGAACTAAATATGATGTAGCAAATCCGGTAAACAAAGATACTGCTATTTATCGTCCGATTAGTGTTGACTTTACTGAAGAATCTCACTTATTGCAACTTAAGGATAAGGACTGGATTCACTGGTTATCTTTAGGCATTACTTGTCAAAATGTATATGTTCCTTTCTACCCACAAGGTAGCGTAGTACCAAGCTTCTATAGACACGGCAAAGATAAGTATGCTTCAAATTCAGCTTATTGGATTTACAAGGAAGCTCAAGTTTTGGCTGACCGTTCATGGAAAGATTATGGTTTGCAACTATATCAAACTAGAAATGCTACTCAGCAAAAATTGAGTCAAATGCGTCAAGAATATGATGTCAAGATTGACAAGGAAAAGGACGCTAAGAAGAGATTAGCTTTGATTAACGAAGCTAATAAAGAATTAGCACATACCGCAGTTAAAGATTATCAAGAATTAATTGGTAAATTAATTACCAAGGAAATAAAGAAGTCTCCATTACACTTTAGAAGAGATCCAGATTTATAATTTTAGATTGTAAATTTATAAAAAGCGTGTAGAATGAATTCTGAAGAAATAATTGAATGACAGAGAGCATTCATTTTGGAGGAATTTAATATGGATACAATGGTTAAGCACAGGCATAGTCTAAGTAAAAATCAGAAGTGGGTTATTGCATCTACTTCTTCAGGTTTTGCTCTTGAGAATATGGATGTGCTTTTTTTATCGTTTGCAATGAGCTCAATGATTGCTGATCTCCATTTATCAGGAGGAGTAGCAGGATTTATTTCTACTATTACTAACTTAGGAATGTTAGTTGGCGGAATTGCCTTTGGGATTTTGGGCGATAAAATTGGTCGTGTTAAGACTTTTAGCCATACAGTAATTATTTTTGCGATTGCAACAGCTTTAATGGCATTTGCAAATAATATTTACATGATTTGTGCACTTCGATTTTTAGCCGGAATTGGAGCAGGTGGTGAATATGGAGTTGGAATTGCCTTGATTGCTGAAAATTTTCATAAAAATCAAATTGGCAAGATGACTTCAGTAGCTGCGATTGGAGGTCAGATCGGTGCAATTATGGCAGCATTAATTGCAGCATGGATTATTCCAACTGCTGGTTGGCACATGCTGTTTTTAGTGGGGATTATTCCAGTAATTTTGACTATATTCATTAGAAAACATGTTCATGAAAGTCAACAATTTGTCGAAGCTAAAGAAAAAGAAAGGGGCTCCTTGCTATCAGATGTAGCTAAAATGATGTTTTCTACACCTCGTCTTGCTTGGCAAACCGTTGGGTTGATGATCATGATGACAGTTCAAATTGCGGGCTACTTTGGTTTGATGAACTGGCTACCAACAATCGTTCAAAAACAACTTGATTTAAATGTTTCAAATTCTAGTCTTTGGATGATTGCGACGATCGTGGGAATGAGTATTGGTATGATGACTTTTGGTTCAATTTTTGATTATTTTGGACCAAGAAGAGCTTTTGCGATTTTTTTAATTGGTTCTGCATTAATGGTGTACACTTTGAGTTTAGCTCAAAATATGGCAACGCTTTTAGTAATTGGTGCGATTGTTGGCTTTTTCTCAAATGGAATGTTTGGCGGATATGGCGCTGTGATTAGTAGACTCTATCCAACTGAGATTAGATCTAGTGCTAATAATATTATTGTTAATGTCGGAAGAGCAATTGGTGGCTTTTCATCAGTGGTAATTGGGATTTTAATGGATAAATACAATCTAAGCGTAGTAATGGGCTTTTTATCAGCTTTGTACATTATTAGTTTCATCGTAATGGTTACCTTGCCTGGATTAAAAGATTTATCTAAAGAGCTAAATTAGTATAGTTTTTAACGATAGTAAACTAGTGAGAATAAATATTTTTCAATTCATAATTGTCTCTGTATACTAGAGAAAAGTAAGTGTAAGAGAACAAAAATTATTATGAAGAAAAGAAAAATTTATCTCGCTAGTTTTTTTATTGCTGCATTTTTATTCATCTTAGCGGGATGTAGTCAAAAAACGCAAAATATTCCTGCAAAAAAAGTAACTGCATCTTTAACTAATACCAAGACAATTCCAACGTTTTTCTTCCATGGTTGGGGGTCAAGCGTAAATGCTGAAAAACACATGACTAACGCAGCTAAAAAGGCTGGTGTTACGAATACTATTATTCAAGCTGACGTAAGTAAAAATGGAACTGTTAAGCTAAATAATACTATTCCAAAAAATGCCAAGAATCCAATTGTTGAGGTTAATTTTGAGGACAACCAAAGTGGTAAAACATCTTATGTTAAATCTGTTATTACTGCTATTTCAAATAAATATCATTACGCTAAAATTAATCTAGTTGGCCATTCAATGGGAAATTTGCAGATAGCTAATTACATTAATGAAAATTATGACAATAAAAAATGCCTAAGATTAATAAAGTAGTTTCAATTGCAGGTCATTATGATGGCTATCTTGGCGAAGAAGCAGGTCAAAAGGCTAAGATTAAAAATAAAGAAACTGGTGAACCAGATATCTATAGTGATGGCTTTAAGCAGCTATTACCTCTGCGTAAACATTATCCAAAACAAATTGAGGTTTTGAATATTTATGGTAATAAAGAAGATGGATCAAATTCAGATGGGTCAGTTTCTGTGGCATCTGCACAAGGTTATAAATACCTAATCAACGGGCGTGCAAAGGCATATCATGAAGTTGAAATTAAAGGAAAAAATGCTCAACATAGTAAATTACATGAAAATAAAGAAGTAGATCAGTTATTAATAGATTTTTTATGGAAATAAAATAATAGGCATTGACAATAGTCTCTGTAAATACTAATATATTTAAATATTTAGTATCTACAGAGACTATTTTTGCGAGGTGAAGTATGAAACTAAGTGATACGGAAAAGTTAAACTTCGCTATTATTCGTGGTAGCAAGGCCTATGAAGAATGGGATCGTCGCCAAAATATGCCTACTTATTTGACGATTATTTTATATGAATTATTAATGCGGCAAAAATTGACACAAAAGGATTTAGTTAAGTTAAGTGACTTACCAAAACAGTCAATTAATAAGGGAATACATCGCTTATTAGAAAAGGATTATTTAGAGTTAACAGTTGATCCAGATGATAATCGAGTTAAGTATTGTCAATTAACTGATATAGGTAAGAAGTATGCTCAAGAGAAAATGGCATCTTTGTTTGAAATCGAAAATAGAATTGCTCAAAAAATGGGAGCTAAAAAGATGAAGCAATTAGTAGCTCTTAATGAAGAATGGAGTAATACTTTTTGGGAGTGTTTAGGAAAGAAGGGAGAAAAATAGATGGGGATTTTGAAACCACACTTCAAAAATTATCGTAAAGAAATTATTTTAGCTATTGTTACAATTTTAATTTCAGCTTTTGCAACTTTATGGCAACCAAGATTGTTAGAAAATATCCAAAAAGCTATTTTAGCTGATAACAAGAGTACAGTATTAAGAGACGGTATTGGTTTAGTGATTTTGGGATTATTAGCAATTGTAGCTGGGATTTTTAATGTTTATTATGCTGCTAAAATTGCCCAGGGAATAACTTCAGATTTGCGTGAAGAAACTTATGCAAAAATTCAAAGTTTTTCTTTTGGTAATATTGAAAAATTTTCTAGTGGTTCTTTAGTAGTTCGTTTAATCAACGATATGAACCAGGTTATGAATATGATGATGATCCTATTCATGCAGCTCCTTAGAATGCCAATTATTTTAGTTGGATCTTTCGTTTTAAGTATTATTACAATTCCTCATTATTGGTGGGCACCTGTATTGATGTTAGCCCTAATGATGGGTGTAGGTTTTATTGTAATTCAAAATATGAATAAACTTTTTGATAAATTTCAACATTACATGGATAAAATTTCTACTCGTGTAAAGGAAAATCTTCAAGGAGTACGGGTAGTTAAATCTTTTAATCAGGGAGAAAATGAAATTAGGAGATTTAATAAAACCTCTGATTCTTTGAATGAATTAAACATTAAGATTGGTTACTGGATTTCCACTATTATGCCTGCTTTTATGCTAATTGCGTATTTAGTAATTGCATTAGTTGTGTTTTTAGTAGGTCGCAGTGCTAACCTTAATCCAACCGATGTAGCAGTTGTATCACCTTATGTTTCTTACATTTTAACTTTATTATTTGCAATTTTAATTGGCGGCTTTGTGATCATGAATTTTACTCGTGGTATGGTTTCCTTAAGAAGAATTAAGGAAGTTCTTGATACTGAACCAGATGTAAAATTCGATCCTAATGCGCCGACTGCACCAGAAAAGGGAAGCATTGAATTTGATAATGTGTCATTTACTTATCCCGATAGTGATAAGCCAACTTTAGAAAATATCTCATTTAAAGTTAAAGCTGGTGAAATGGTTGGTATCGTTGGAGCAACTGGTTCTGGTAAAAGTACTTTGGCTCAGCTTATACCTAGACTTTATGATCCAAGCAAGGGAACTATTAAAATTGGCGGCAAAGATTTAAAGAAGATTGGTGAAAAATCTCTACGGAACACCGTTTCAATGGTGCTTCAAAAGGCAATTCTATTTTCTGGAACAATTGCTTCTAACTTACGTCAAGGGAAAGAAGATGCAACAGATTATGAATTGAAACGTGCTTCTGAAATTGCACAAGCGCAAGAATTTGTTGGTCAATATCCTGATGAATTTGATCATGAAGTAGAAGAACGCTCAGCAAATTTCTCTGGTGGTCAAAAGCAGCGTTTATCCATTGCACGTGGCGTTATTGGACAACCACCAATTTTAATTTTAGATGACTCAACCTCTGCTTTGGATGCTAAGTCTGAGAAGTTAGTTCAAGAAGCTTTAGAACATGATTTAAAGGATACGACTACTGTGATTATCGCTGAAAAAATTGTGTCCGTTATGAATGCGGACAAGATTTTAGTTTTGGACGATGGAAAATTAGTTGCTGAAGGAATGCACGAAGAATTGCTTAAGACTTCGCCAATTTACCAAGATATATATCGTACACAGAAAGCAAAGGAAAAGAGAGGTGAAATTGATGAGTAATACTAAAAAGGCTCTAAAGTACTTTGCAAAGTATTTAAAAAATTATTGGAAGGGCGTCACTATTGTTATAGTATTATCCCTAATTTCAACTTTAAGTCAGGTTCTTGGACCACTTTTCTTGGGAAATGCTGTCCAAGGATTAACTAAGGCAGTTAACAAGGTATCTAGTCAGAGTCACGATTTAAGCAGTTTTTACCAATCTTTAGGCTCAATGATTAGTGTTTACGCTGCGGGAATTATTGCTTCATTTATTGCATGGATGGTTATGTCAAAATTTACAGCTAATGCAACAAATGATATGCGAGAAAATCTTTTTGCCAAATTCCAAAGAATGTTGATTCGCTATTTTGATACTCATCAAGATGGAAAACTACTTTCTTTATTTAACTCTGATTTAGATAATATTTTTAACGCATTGAATAATGCAATCTTTGAAATTATTTCTCAAGGCGCCTTATTAATTGGAACCATCATTATGATGTTTATCGTAAATCCAACAATGGCTATTTTTACGGTAGCAACAACGCCTTTTATTGTGATTATTAGTGTATTTATTATGAAAAAAGCTAGAATTTATCTTGATAAACAACAAGATAAAATTAGTGATTTGAATGGATATGTGAATGAACAGATCAATGGAGAAAAGGTTATTATCACTAATGGTTTGCAAAAAAAATCTGTTCAAAATTTTAGAAAATACAACAATGATGTTCGTCGTGCTATGTTTAAAGGGCAATTTTATTCAGGGATGCTTTTCCCATTACTCCAGGGTATTTCTTTATTAAATCTTGCAATTGTAATCGGTGGAGGAGCATGGTTAATTGTTAGCGGTCAAGTCAGTCAAGCGGTAGGACTAGGTTTAATTGTTGCTTTTGTTGAATACTCTCAAACTTATTTCCAACCATTAACGCAACTTACTTCAATCTATTCTATGACGCAGCTTGCTTTGACAGGGGCTAGAAGATTAGCAACTGTTGAAGAACAGGATGAAGAAAATACTGTGCCAAATGGCAAGGTTTTGAAAGGAATAAAGAAGGGCGTTAAATTAGAAAACGTTCACTTTGGCTATAATAAAGATAAAGAAATTTTGCACGGTGTTTCAATTGATGTAGACAAAGGAAAATCAGTCGCTGTTGTTGGACCAACTGGATCAGGAAAAACAACGATTATGAATTTAATTAATCGTTTTTATGATGTAAATAGCGGTAAGGTGACGTTTGATGGTGTAGATGTACGCGATATTACGCTTGAATCATTAAGAAATAATGTTGGTATTGTGTTACAAGATTCTGTCTTATTTACTGGAACAGTTGAGGACAATATTAAATATGGTAAGCCAACTGCAAGCCGTGATGAAGTTATTGCAGCAGCTAAAGAAGCAAATATTCATGATTTTATTATGACGCTACCTGACGGATATGATACTCAAGTTTCTGAAGAAAATTCTGTCTTTTCAACTGGTCAAAAACAATTAATTTCAATTGCGAGAACTATTTTGACTAATCCAGAATTTTTAATCTTAGATGAGGCTACTTCAAACGTCGATACAGTTACTGAAGCTAAAATTCAAAAAGCAATGGATACTGTTATTGCAGGTAGAACAAGTTTTGTTATTGCACACCGTTTGAAGACTATCTTAAATTCAGATAAAATAGTAGTATTGAAAGATGGAAATGTCATTGAAGAAGGAAATCATGATGAATTAATTAAAAAGCATGGTTTCTACTATGGCTTATATACTAATCAAATGGCGTTTGAATAAAAATTAGAGGGAAAGTTAAAAATTGAAGAAAAAGCTACGATTTTTTTCTTTATTTATAGGCTTATTTAGCGTTTTTCTACTTTCTGCATGTCAGAAAAATACGCGTAATGTTTATCAAGAAGTTAAAAAAAGCAACGAAATTACTTGGGGTGTTAAGGCCGATACCCGATTATTTGGGTTAATGAGTATCAAGACTGGAAAAATTGAAGGTTTTGAAGTTGATTTAGCCAATGCTTTGACAAAAGAAATGCTAGGAAAAAATGCTAAAGCAAATTTTGTACAAACTACTGCTAAAACTAAAATTCCACTTTTAAAAAATGGAAACATTGATGCTGTTCTAGCTGCAATGACGATTACACCAGAACGTAAAAAACAAGTTGACTTTAGTGAACCATACTTTTATGCTGGTCAATCTTTATTAGTTAAGGATGATTCAAATATTAAAAGCATAAAAGATATGAATGGCAAGACGGCTTTAGCTGTTAAAGGTACAACGGCAGTTGCCAATGTTAAAAAGTTTGCGCCAAAAGCTAAAGTATTAGAATTTGACGATTACGGTCAAGCCTTTACCGCATTAAAGGCAGGACAAGGTCAGGCAATGACTACTGATAATGGTTTATTAGCAGGAATAGCAACTGAAAACAAAGGATACAAGCTTGTTGGTGGTACTTATACAAATGAGCCATACGGAATAGCTGTCAATAAAGGACAAACTCAGATGAGAAATAAGATTAACCAGGCTTTGAATAAATTAAAAAAGAATGGTACTTATGATGCCCTAGTAAAGAAATGGTTTAGCGGGGTTCCGGGCTTTAATATTAAAGAAGCCGAGGGAGAAAAATAAATTTTTTACTTGCCTTTTTTGAAAAAATATTATTAAATGTAATCAACATTTAAATTAAAAAAGCGATGAAAAGAAAAGTAGATAATTTATTTCTTTTAGTGAGTTAACGGTAGTGAAAAAGTTAGCAGACCCTGGATTATTGAAAGACACTTTTACAATGCTGCTGGCTGAAATCGAGTACGAGAGTAAGTTAAGCCGTAAGCGGCACGTTATCTAGCCGCTGGAGCATGGTTGTGCTCTAGTCAAGTTGGTCTTTAAGTAGACAATTTAGGTGGTACCGCGGAAAGAAGCCTTTCGTCCTGAGTAAATTGGGAGCGAAGGGCTTTTTTCTTTACTCCAAATAAAAATAAGGAGTCGTTAGCTAATACGTTATAAAGTTAAGTTTAATAATTTTAGAGTAAAATGGAAAACGTGAATAAAAAAGAGAGGGGAAGCACAATGGCTGCAATTATTGAGTTTAAGCATGTAGATAAATATTACGGTAAATTTCATGCTTTAAAGGATATTAATTTGAGTATTGAAGAAGGTCAAGTAGTTTCAATTATCGGACCATCTGGTTCTGGTAAGAGTACTTTGATTCGAACAATGAATGGATTAGAACGAATTAATTCTGGAAAATTAATGGTTACTGGTTATGATTTAGCTGATAAGCATACAAACTTGAATAAAATTCGTAAAAATGTGGGAATGGTGTTTCAGCATTTTAATTTATATGACAACCACACTGTGCTTGAAAATATTACTTTAGCACCTAAGATCGTTTTGCACCGCCCTGAAAAAGAAAATCATGACATTGCTATGAATCTTTTGAAAAAGGTTTGTTTAGAAGACAAGGCCAATATGTATCCAAGACAACTTTCTGGTGGACAAAAGCAACGTGTTGCAATTGCACGTTCACTAGCAATGAGACCGAAGGCTATTTTATTTGATGAACCTACTAGTGCTCTGGACCCTGAAATGATTCAGGACGTTTTGGACGTTATGAAATATGTGGCAGACGAAGGAATTACAATGGTTGTTGTAACGCACGAAATGGGATTTGCACGTGAAGTTGGCGATAGATTAATTTTCTTTGATCAAGGAAGAATTTTAGAAGATGCTAAACCAGAAGAATTCTTTGAACATCCTAAGACTGAACGTGCTCGTCAATTTTTAAGTAAGGTTATTACTGAAAAGCTAGGTGGCTAAAATGAAAAAATCAACTAAGATTTTTGTTTTGCCTTTGATATTAGTTTTGTTGATTACTTTGACAGGATGCGCAAAAAAGCAGAAGTCAAGTAATGTTTATGACCAAGTTAAGGAAAGTAAAACTATTACTTGGGGTGTTAAAGCTGATACTCGTTTGTTTGGTTTAATGAGCATTAAAACTGGAAAAATTGAGGGTTTTGAAGTTGACTTGGCAAAAGCCTTAACTAAGCAAATGTTGGGGAAAGATGCCAAAGCCGAATTTGTACAGACTACCCCAAAAACAAGAATTCCATTGCTAAAAAATGGAAATATTGATGCTATTTTAGCAACAATGACGATTACACCTGATCGTAAAAAACAAGTAACTTTTAGTGAGCCATATTTTACAGCTGGCCAATCTTTACTAGTTAAGGATGATTCAACAATTAAGAATATTAAAGACCTTAATGGTAAAACTGCTTTAGCAGTTAAAGGAACTACAGCAGTTGATAACGTTAAAAAGTTTGCACCTAAGGCAAAAGTTTTAGAATATGATGATTATGGACAAGCCTTTACAGCTTTAAAAGCCGGTCAGGGACAAGCAATGACAACTGATAATGGATTGCTTGCAGGTATTGCTAGTGAAAATAAGGGCTATAAATTAGTTGGTGGTACTTATACAAGTGAGCCATATGGAATTGCTGTAGAAAAGGGTCAAACTGATTTTGTTGATCATATCGATAAAGCACTAAATGAGTTAAAGAAAAATGGAACATATCATCGCTTATTAGTTAAATGGTTTAGTGGTATTCCAGGATTTAATATTAAGGAGGTTGAAAATTCGTGATAGGAATTTTAACAAATCATTGGTCTGAATTCTTATCAGGCTTTTGGAACACAATTTTATGTAGTCTAATTGCTCTGTTCTTTAGTTTAATTCTTGGGGTTGGCTTTGCCTTGTTAGAAGTTGCACCGAATAAATTTGGAAGGGCGGTAGCTCATGTCTACATCGAGATTTTCCGTAATATTCCTTTGTTGGTTATTACAATGATTTTCTACCTTGTTGTACCGCAAATTTGGTTTAAGGTATCAGGTTTCGCAGCTGGTACAATTGGATTAACTCTATATACTTCAGCATTTATTGCAGAAACTGTTAGAGCAGGAATTAACTCAGTTGGGGATGGTCAAATGGAAGGAGCTCGCTCAAATGGGATGACTTATACGCAAGCAATGCGATACGTCATTTTGCCACAAGCTTTGAAGATTGTGATTCCTCCATTGGGAAATCAGTTTATTAACTTAATTAAGAACTCATCTGTGTTAGCCTTTGTTGCGGGGTTTGATTTAATGTATCAAGCAGATGTAATTGCTTTTTCATCATTTGAAACTATTAATACATATATAGTTGTTGGATTGTTTTACTTAGTCTTAACCTTGCCATTGAGTTACTACATGCGTCACTTAGAAAAGAAATTAGCCTAGGAAGGAGAAAAAGATGGAAAACTTTATTCATGCATATTCTTGGATTAACATTCGCTTTCTCTTACAAGGTTTGTGGGTGACTATATATGTATCATTAATTTCGATTGCTTTAAGTTTTATACTAGGTTTAGTATTTGGCTTTATTAGATATGTGAAGATCAAGTATCTCTCAGCTATTGTGGGCTTTGTGATTGATATTATTAGAAATTTGCCATTGTTGCTGATAATTTTCTTTACGTATTTTGGATTGCCTGAATTAGGAATTATTACTAATCCAACTGTAGCTTCAATTATTGCCCTAGTTGTGTTTGAAGGAGCAATGCTTGCCGAAATTGTTAGAAGTGGTATTGCAGCCGTTGATCCCGGCCAAATGGAAGGAGCTCGTTCAAATGGGATGACTTATATGCAGGCAATGTATCATGTAATCATTCCCCAGGCTTTAAATAAGATGATTCCTTCTCTTTTATCACAATTTGTGTCATTAGTTAAGGATACATCTTTGGCAACAATTATTGTTTTGCCAGAATTATTGTTCCATGCACAGATTATTTATAGTCAAAATACTACTTATTTAATTCCAATGTATGTAATTATTGCAGTGATGTACTTTATTGTTTGTTTCTCACTTTCAATGGTTGCTAAGCATTTACAAAGTAAGTATTAATTATGAAAGAAGGCACGTGAGTTAAGTTCACGTGCCTTTTGTATCTAAAAAAATAGACTAATTTGATGTAAAAAATACTAAATTAGTACATAAGTTTACATGTTCGATCCTTTTTACTTAAAAAATAGAAAAATAGTTTATAATGAAATAAATATTTATAAGGCTAAGCTACTAGAAAGAGTATATAAAATGAAAGATTGGGGATTAACAGCTTTATATATTGTAACAATGCTACTGGGATTTTTTGAATTGTATAGAACATTTAAATTTTATAAATGGGATAAAAAATCTAAAGAAATCGCCACAGCACCATATGTAATATATTTTGGTACTTTTGTCAGTGGTGTATTTATTATTGTGCCTATGATGTTTATGTTAGGAGATACTAACCCTAAAATTCCTCATATTTTTTACATTATTCTTGGAATTATATTGATTATTGTCTCTATTTTGATGTATCGTCGTGGACATAAAATGGCAAAAAAGCTGGGTAAAGATGATAGCAATCTAACCATATGGCAAATTTATATGATAAGTACAGTAATCTTGTTTACTGGTATTGTAAACTTTTTTAAATAAAGATTGAGAAATTGAAAACAGGCCACATGAATTTAAGTGTTCATGTGGCCTGTTTGACTATCTAATTATTTTTAATAAATTGCTTTAATTCTTCTTGAGAAAAATATGCACCATAATTTTTAGTAAGAAATTTAAGAATAGTTTGATTGTCTGCACTTAAGTCACGATAATCATTAATCATCTTTTTAATAGCATCAATTCGTTCTTCTTCTTTACCGGTTTTGATACCCGCTTTTTCTCCGACATATCGCATGTCATCAAGTTTCATTTGGTAATCCATGAGTTCTTTCCTTCTTTCTGGATTAGTTTTGTATTTCTCAACGTCGCTTTGTAGCTTTTGGATAAAGCTATCATTTGTATTAATTTTACCACGCATTAGATCGAAAAATCCTTGTAGACGTGGCGTGATTTTTCCCTTTGTTCCACTTGCATTAAGTAAAATTAATTTTTGACCAATATTTAGTGGATCATACTTGAATCCCTTGGTGCTCCAAGTCGTATCATACCGATACTGATCAAGCCCAAGAGGATCAGTTGGCAGAATTAAAATTAAGTATGTAGTAGGCAAATTGCGATAATTTTCACCTTGCATAAACAGACTTTGATCCATCATTGAAAAATAATACCGCATTCGCTTTCCTAAAAAGTCTGGCAGAGTCATTTGTAATTCAATATCAAAGACTCGTCCCTTGTCGTCTGTAGCGTAGATATCCGGAATAATTCCATGCATAGCAGGGTGAAATTTCAATCTTTTTTGCGTTTCAAAATTAGCAGTTTGAATATGCAATTCAGGTGCAATTGCCCGCAAAAGATCGCGGCAATTAGTTCCTTGTTCCATAACCCAGCTAAAAATTGGATCAGCAGTGATATCTGCTTCATCAACGCGCTTTTCAAGCTCATTTTTGTTCATAGACCGCTCCTTTAAGTGTATTAGAGAAAGATCTCTAATTTTAATTACGCAAAAAGGAGTTTTATTTTTTAAGAAAAAAGAAGATCAATATGATCTTCTTAAATTAAAATTTGATTGCTAAAGCTTCATAAGGTTTCAGATGCAAAATTGAAGGAAGAGAAACAAAAGTTTCATTGTAATTTTGAATTAAAATTTGCCCAGCTTGATTTAAATAGTCTGCTGGTACCGTAACTTCCGTTTCTTTTTCATAGAAGTTTGCGAACACTAAAAGTTTTTCATCAGAATGATCTAAATAGCGTTCATATGCCATAACTTGTGGGTGTTCCATCAAAATTGGCTTAATGTGGCCTTCGGAAATTATTTTTTCTGATTTTCGAAGTTTAATTAATTTTTGATAGAAGTTAAAAATTTCACCTTCTTTAAGTTCTTTTTCGACATTGATTTTATCTTGGTCTGTTGGCATGAGCCAAGGCTTATGATCACTAAAACCAGCATATTTAGAACTATCCCAATGCATTGGAACTCTTGAGTTGTCCCGTGCTTTAGACTGAACGATTTCAAAAGCTTCTTTTTCAGAAAGTCCTTTTTTGATTAATGTGTTGTAGGCGTTCAAGGCTTCAATATCAACATAGTCTTTCATGGAAAGGTAATGGGGGTCCATCATACCGATCTCTTCACCCATATAAATGTAGGGCGTTCCGCGCAACAGATGAAGAGCTAAAGCGAGCATTTCGGCAGATTTGCTGTGGTATTTTCCTGTGTTACCAAAACGGTTTAAAGCCCAAGGTTGGTCATGATTATTCCAAAAGAGAGCTTGCCAGCCACCGCCTTGATCAATCTTGCTGTTCCATGTAAGCATAATATCTTTTAATTTCTTAAAATCAAAAGGCATCTTAGACCATTTTTCACCGTTCTTGTAATCAACCTTTAGATGGTGGAAGGTGAAGACCATGGAGAGTTCGTGATCCTCTGGTCGAGTATAAGCAATCGAATTTTCAATGGTAGTTGATGACATTTCTCCAACAGTAACTGATTCTGGGTCTTGCCCAAATGATTTTGCATTTAGTTCTTTTAAGTATTGTTGGACCACAGGTGTGTCAGTATAAAGCGATTTTTCTTGAACTGGATCGGTTGAATCAACGAGTACATTATCTTTTCCAGTAACGTTAATTACGTCAAAGCGGAAGCCATGAACTCCCTTGTTACGCCAAAAGTTTACAACATCTATCAAGGCAGCACGAACTTCAGGATTATGCCAGTCAAGATCTGCTTGAGTTGGATCATAGAGATGGAGATAGTAATAATCAGTATCGCCAAATTTTGACCATGCAGGACCGCCAAATTTTGATTGCCAGTTATTAGGTAGTTGTCCGTCTTTGCCTTTTCTAAGATAGAAAAATTTTTGATATTTTTTATCTCCGGCTAGGGCTTTTTTAAACCATTCATGTTCTGTTGAGCAGTGATTTAAAACCATGTCAAGCATCACATTAACATTAACTGCCTTTAATTTAGCAACCAGTTCTTCAAAGTCCTCCATAGTTCCAAAGCGAGGATCAATTCTTTTATAATCAGCGATATCATAGCCGTTATCATTTTGCGGGGAAACAAAAAATGGATTGAACCAAATAAAGTCTACATTTAGCTTCTTAATATAGTAAATTTTTTGAATAATTCCACGTAAATCACCGATACCATCATTATTTGAGTCATAAAAAGATTTTGGATAAATTTGGTAGATTACCTTATTGCCTAAATTATTCATTGGATAGTACCTTTCTAAAGCTTGATCTTTTTTCTACGAGCAAAATCAACAAATTTGAATTTATCAGGTCTGTGATAAGACAAAGTTAATTCGAATTTAGTTGTATCAGCTAAGTAATTACGGCTTGCAACTAAAACAGCCATATTATTGTCTAATTGCAGTAGATTTTGAATTCTTTCGTCAACTTGACAGACAGAAATTTCCTTTGTCGCATATGAGATTTCTAATTTTTGATCATTTTCTAAATAATTATAAATCGATGTTTCTGCAGCTTCGATTGGAAGTTTGTTAATCGGAGGAGAGAGTAAATAGTCGCAATCCAATACATCTGCTTCTCCATTTATTGAACGTAAACGTTCAAGATGAAAGCCAGTAGTATTTTCTTCTTCAGGAAAATACTTTATAAACTGAATTGGTAATTTATCTTCTTTTTGTAAAAGCAAAACTTTTGTTTCAGCTTTTAATCCTAATTGGTTGTTTAATTCAGCAAAGCTACTAATACCAGAAATAGGAAATGTATAACGATCTAAATTTAGCACTATTGATCCTTTTCCTCGTATTTTTTGAATCAAGCCGAGATCATTTAAGCTATTAAGAGCTTTGCGAATGGTTTCTCGGGAAGAGCCATAAAGATCCATTAATTGATGTTCACTAGGGAGATATTCGCCGGGTTTATATTGTTGATGTTTAATTTTATCAACTAAATCTTGGGCAATAACTCTAGCTTTTGATTGGGTCATAAAAATCCTCCTTTGTCTTCAATTATATACACTTGATTAGACAAGTAAAGAAAAAGTATTTTTAAAACACAAATACTAATTTATAAGTAAAGTAAGCTTTTTTATAAAATCATATTGACAACTTGTACAGACAAGTATAATATCTAAATCAGGATAAATGAAAGCGGATACTTTCAAAGAGGAGAATGAAATTATGGTACAAGATACTACTAATTTATTGGCTCCAGCTACTGGAGCAGTTATTGCTTTAGCTAAAACCTCGGACCCGATCTTTTCTCAAGGAACTATGGGAGATGGTTTTGGTTTAACACCAACAATTGGGAAAGTTGTAGCTCCTGTTTCAGGAAAAATCAGTATGGTCGCTGATACAAAGCACGCGGTTGGAATTGTAACCGATGAAGGACTAGAAGTATTAGTACATATGGGTGTTGATACTGTAGGTCTAAAAGGTACACCATTTACTATTAAGATTGAAAATGGTCAGAAAATTGAGGCGGGCCAAGAAATTGCTGAGATGAACTTAGATGAAATTAAAGCCAAGGGATTGGATACAACAATCATGGTTTTAATTACTAATTCAGCAGATAAGCTCTCAGGACTAGATGTAACTGAAGGTGAAGCAAAAGCTGGTGAAGTAGTTGCAACTGCATATTTAAAAGCAGCTGAAGCGGAAGACACCTCAAGCAAAAAATTACCTTATCCAGAATTAGCTGCCTTTATTATTAAAAATGTGGGTGGCAAAGATAATGTTAATAATGTAATTCACTGTATTACACGTTTGCGTTTTTACTTAAAGGATGAAATTAAGGCAAATGATGAAGCTTTGAAAAATCAGCGCGGAATTTTGGATGTAATGCATGCTTCGGGTCAATATCAAGTGGTAATCGGTAATGAGGTTGCTAATGTTTTTGACGAAGTAGTTAAACAATTAGGACCTTTAGATAGTGAAGCAGCGCCAGCTCCAGAAGATGACGGTAAAAATCCAGTTTCAAGAGCATTTGGTAATTTAATTGGTTTTATTACTGGTTCAATGAGCCCAATTATTGGTGTAATTGCTGCAGCAGGTATTATTAAAGGTATTTTAGCTTTATTGACTTTGCCTCAATTGGGAAGTTTGCTTAGTGTAAAGAGCACAGCTTATATTACTACGAGCGCAATTGCTGATTCAGCTTTCTTCTTCCTACCTGTTTTAGTAGGTTATTGTGCAGCAAAGAGATTAAATTCTGATCCAATCATTGCCGCAGTTATTGGTGGAGTGCTTGTTTATCCGCAATTAGTTGATTGGGGTAAAGCTTTCAAGACCATGTTTGAAATTGGCGGAATTAAGTTTGAGTTCTTGAACTATACGTACTCAATTTTCCCAATGATTTTAGCTGCATGGCTTGCTAAAAAATGTGAAGATTGGCTTAAAAAGTGGCTACCCTCATACTTACAAATGATTTTTATTCCATTAATTACTGTTTTAGTTGTATCAGCTTTGACTTTGATGGTAACTGGTCCAATTATTCAAGGTGTTGCTAACGGTATTGCTGTCTTCATTAACTGGTTAGTTCATGCATCTGGCTGGGTTGGCGGCTTCATTATTGGTGGATTTTATCAAGTGTTGGTTATTTTTGGTTTGCACTGGGGTGTCGTTCCACTTGTTGCTCAACAAATTGCCGGAACTGGTGAAAGTGCATTAAACGCAATTATTTGTTCATCAATGATTGCTCAAGGTGCTGCCGTATTAGCAGTTGCTATTAAATCTAAGAAGGAAGACCTAAAGGAATTAGGTTTTGCTTCAACTATTTCTGCAATGTGTGGTGTAACAGAACCAGCCGTTTATGGTATTAGTTTAAGATATAAGAAAGTATTTATTTCTGGATGTATTGGTTCTGCCTTTGGTGGATTAGTTACTGGCTTAATGCACGGAACAATGTATGGGTTTACTGGTGGTCTAATTGGATTTTCTTCATTCTTCAATCCAAAACATCCAACTGACTTATCTAGTTTCTATACATTCTTAATTGCTAGTGCAGTCACAATTGTTGTTTCATTTATCGTTACCTGGGTTTGGGGCTACAATGACAATATGACTAAAGGTGCAAAGGTAGCTAAAAAGAAGAGACCAGGTAGTAAGTAATATAAAGTGGAGAATTATTGAAAAATAGTTCTCTATTTTTTTGTTTGCTTTTTATGTCGATATAGTCATATAATAAATGTATCGATAAAAACATAAAATACAAAAAGATGATGAAAATGACTAATTTAAATAAAATGAATAAAAAATTTAAGACCTTAGATGATTTTGTAGGTACTCACTTTATTTATACTTATGACAATGGTTGGGAATATGAATGGTACTGTAAAAATGATTATACTGTTGATTATCGTATTCATCGTGGAATCATAAAAGGACGTTGGGTCAAAGATCAAGAAGCGCATATTAATCTTTTAACTGATGTAATTTACAAAATTGCATGGACTGAACCAACTGGTACTGATGTTGCTCTAGATTTTGTTCCTAATGAACATAAATTAAATGGAACTATCTTCTTTCCTAATTGGGTACAAGATCATCCCGAGATTACTGTTTGCTATCAAAATGACCACATCGATTTAATGCACGAATCACGAGAAAAATATGAAACTTATCCTAAGCCGGTTGTCCCAGAATTTGCGAAAATTACTTATATTGGAGAAGCTGGCGTAAATAATAATGAAGTAATTGCCGAGGCTCCTTATGAAGGGATGACTGATGATATCAGAAATGGTAATTACTATGATGGGCATTATCAAATTATTCAAAAAGAAGGGCACACCTATCTCGAAAAGTAATGAGGTAATATTAACTTTTTTGGTAGAATAAAATTATTAGCTATAGAATAGAAAAGATGATTAGATGCCAAAAAAGCGAATTTTACCTTATATTATTCTAGGAATTTTAGATCAGAATCCTGGGTCAACAGGAAAATTTATTACTAATCAATTTAAAAATGAAATTGGAGAATTTTGGAAAGCTTCTCATAGTCAGATTTATCCTGAACTAAAGAAAATGGTTGAAGATAATTGGATTAAACAAACAAGTGACAGCAATAATGAAAAAGAAAAGTATTATCATTTAACTAATCTGGGAAAAGAAAAATTAAATTCATGGATTGATCTTCCTATTACCGCTCTTCCCGTGGTTGAAGATTTGTTTTCTTTAAAACTATTTTTTATTCATAATCCTAATGATCCCCGAATCTCGGCTTTAGTTAAGAAGCAGCTTGATTTATTAGAAAAGCAACTTGCTCATTTAAATGATAGAGAAAAATTACTCTTTAATACTCAAGAAAAAAGAAATAAAAATTATGGACACTATTTGATCCTAGAGCGTGCAATTAGTAGGCTTGATAACCAAATTAAGTGGCTAAAAACGATAAAACAGCGTTGATAATTCAGCGCTGTTTTTTTGAATTCAATAGTTGAAAATATTAAATCGTATTAATATAATTAATAATAATTTAATTATGTCGTAGATTGGGGGAAAGGCTATGATCTTTGAAAAGCTTTTTTCTAAAGAAAATAAAAAAGATGAGATTGTTAAGGTAAAAATAAGCGATAAAGAGTTCAATGAGTTGAAGATAAAACTAAGTAGCGGGGATGTAACAGTTGAACAAGGAGAACGTTTTGCAGTTAACTTTATGGGTAAACGGCACTACTTACCTGTTGTTCAATTAGAAAATGGAAAGTTACAGCTTAAGCAAAGAATTAATTTAATTGATAATGGTGAAGCTCATCTTAACGTCGTTGTACCAGCAGAGGTAACCTTAGATAGGCTTGATGTTCAAACTAATAGTGGTGATATTGAAATCGTTGATACCAAAGTGGAAAAAGCATATCTTAAATCGACTGAGGGTAGAGTTAGAGTAAGACGTGTTGCAATTGCTGAATCTCTTCTAGAATCAACAGATGGTAATGTAACCGTGAGAAACAGTGATTTAGCTGATGGGAAGCTTGCTACATATGATGGAGAAATTAAAGTATCTGGATCTACCTTATCACAAATTTCATTGAATGTTACCGATGGAGACATGAATTTAACTGACGTAACTATTGATGGTGGAAGTGCAAACTTAAAGGCTGGTAATTTCACCTTAGATCATGCTGTCTTTAAGAGCGATTATGAGATTAATAATATTGAAGGAAATAATACTGTCTGGAGTGCAAATTTAAAGTATGCCCGTGTAAGAACAGCTAATGGACTAAATAATATTTCGTTTGATCCGCAACCATCTGGAGTGATCTTAACAATGACAACAGTAGATGGAGATAATGTGGTGGAATAGGAGAAGAATGGTGAAAAGAGAGAAATCTAAGCAGAAAAATTTAGGAATTTATAGTAGCTTGAAATCAGTTATTATTAATACAGGCTCATTCTTTGTAATGAGTTCTATAGTAGTGGGAATTTCTAATTGGAGTGAATCTCAAAGTTTAATATTGAAAACGTCTGAATATCTTGGATTAATAGGTGGAAGTCTGATTGCTGGAATTATAATGGGTTTCTTTTTTGGTGAAAAATAACCCCGTGGAAAACCACGAGGTTATTTTTATTTAACTGTACTTAAAACGGAACGAATCTTAGTTGTAAGCATATCAATGGCAACATCATTTTCTCCACCTTCTGGAACGATGATGTCTGCATAACGCTTAGTTGGTTCAATGAATTGATTATACATTGGCTTAACCGTTGCTAAGTATTGATTAATTACTGATTCTACAGAACGACCACGTTCTTGAGTATCACGTTCTAATCTTCTGATAAAACGAATATCATCATCAGTGTCAACGAATACTTTAATACTCATCAAGTTCCGTAAGTTTTCTTCTCCAAGAACTAAGATACCTTCTAAGATGATAATATCTGCTGGTTCAGTATGGATGGTCTTTTCACTTCGAGTATGAGCAGTAAAATCGTAAACTGGCATTTCAACTGCCTTATAGTCCATTAATTGACGTAATTGTTCAACAAGAAGTGGCATATCAAAGGCATCAGGATGGTCGTAGTTGATTTTTTTACGGTCTGCCATTGATAAGTTGTCGTTGTTCTTGTAGTAAGAATCTTGCGTCATAATTAAGATATGGTCGTCTTGTTGTATTTGGTCATAAATTTCATGGGCAATGGTTGTTTTACCACTACCTGAACCACCGGCAATTCCAATGATAATAGGGCGTTTACTTTGCACAATAAAATCTCCTTTTTTAAACTATTACAATAATACCTTAAAATTAGGCTCTGTGATAGATTTATAGGCAAGAATATTGACAAATATGCGTTTTTTCGGGTATCTGAAGTAAAAGGGACTTGAAAGTACATATATAATTTAGTAAAAAGATCTCATTTTGACTATGTCAAAAGCTGCAATAAAAAATTAGAATCCACGATACAAAAGGAACGTCTATTGCGTTGCAACTGCTCTATATATGATAGTAATTGTAATGTTTACTACGCAATATAACTAGATTTTTGAGAAAAAGAGGTAATTGATAACTTAAGAATAATACTAAAGAATAATACTAAAATACCGAATTAGTCGTGAAAATGACGGGTTCGGTATTTTTGGTATTTTCGGGGGATGAAAGATGGTAATATTTAAGACGTATTTTATATGTAATTAGGGATTAGGCAATAATGAATCTTAAGTTCTGGACGTACTTATTAATATATTTATTTTCAAGCATATTAAATTTAGTGTTCTTTTTTAAAGTGTTAAGGTTACCATTAAGAAAACGACATTTTTTAGTTCTAATTTTTTTGATATTGATAAATATTTTAGCAAGTGGCTTTAACTATTTAGCTATTGTTTTTTCAGAATTAATTACAATAGTGTTCTTATGGTTGATTTTTAAAAAGAAAATAAGTTCTTATTCGATTTTAGGAGCAATACTTTTTGTTTTTAATGTAGAAGTAGTTGGAGATATTTGCAGAGCTATTTTGTTAGATGTCACAGTTAAAGTTATTAAAGATATTAAGTTAATAATGTTAGCAAATATAGTATTGATGATAGTGCCTTTGGCAATAATAGTGTTTATTATGCAAAGATTTAATAATAGATTAAACCAAGAGTTTGTAGGCTCAAACGGAAGAATATTGAGTTGGTTAATTTTCTATATTTACGTAGTAAATATTGCAATTGCGATTATTTATACAACTACTAATAATATCCCACCAGTGTATTTCTTTTTTGGAAGTGTTCTCCTATTTCAAACATTATTTGCAATTGGAATTTATTATTTAATGCAGAAAAACCAAAAAGTGGCATTAAAGAAATCCAAAAATGAAGAATTAGAAAGAGAACAAAAGAAACTGGAAGACTATGCACATTACCTTGAAAAAAATGAAGATGAGCTGAGGGCTTTTCGACATGACTACTTGAATATGTTCAATTCATTAAAGATTAGTGCTGAAGAAGGCGATACGAAGGAATTAATCACACAGCTAGATGAATATACAAAAACTAATCTAAATGCAGATGCATTTAAAAAATATAAAGACGTCAATCATGTACATGTTAAGTCTTTAAAAAGCATTATTATTTCAAAGCTTACAGAGATGTATGATTTGAAAATTCCATATAATTTTGAATGTAGTGAAATAATGACTGATATTCCTTCCGGTATTAATGAAATGGATTTAATAAGAATTATAGGAATAACATGTGATAATGCGATTGAAGAAAGTAAAGAATTAATAAATGATAAAAAAGAGGCTCAAATTGAAATAATGATTTATTCAATAGACGGAGAATTTGAGTATGAAATTCGAAATCGTAAAAGACATGTTTCGATTTCTACTAAAAAAATACAACAAAAAGGATATTCCACTAAGAAAGAGCATTCTGGACTAGGATTGACAATAATACGAAGAATAACTGAAAATTATGAAAATATGTCTATTACTTATGATATAGATAATGATTATTTTGATTTTTATCTTGTGATTGATAAAGAGGTGTAAAAATGAAATATCCTGTAATTATTTGTGATGATAATAAAGTTTTGGCGAAAGAATTATCTCATAATATTCATATTGCAATTCAGAATATGTTAGACAATGACCTTATTTATCAAAAGACCGAATTAAATATTGATTTAGTTGCTAGTACATTCGAGCAGGTTGTAAGTTATGTAGTTGCTAACGATATCCAAAATGCAATTTATTTTTTAGATATTGAATTAAGTCAAAATTCCGAAGCAAAAAACGGAGTAGATTTAGCAGAATTTATTAAAAAGCAAGATCCGAATGCCCAGATTATCTTTGTTACTGCTTATGACAAATATGCGCCTTTAATTTATCGTAGAAGAATTGGCGCTATTGACTATATAAATAAATCATTAGAACGAAGTGAGATGCTTAGAAGGATTGAAGAAACTGTCATTCATGCGATTAACAGTATAAATAGGCTTATTCAAGTAAATCGTGAAGAACTGATTTACAAAATAGGAAGAAGAGTTAGAAAAGTTGAAAAAAGTTTAATTTATTATGTTGAAAATAGTGTCATGCAACATAAGGTTAATTTAGTAACATCAACTGGTGAAACAGAATTTAGGAGTAATATTTCTAAAATAGATGCTGAAAATGACTTTTTATTTAAAATTTCTCAATCTTGTGTAGTAAATCCAAATAATATTAATAGCATTGATTTTTCGAAAAAGACCATCATATTTCCTAATGGTGATGAAGTAATTTTTGCTCGCAGCTTTAAAAAGAAAATTAGAGAAATACTAAATAAATATCCGGAAATTAACGTTAAATAAAAGGTAAGACTTATGTTATTCAAATATAAATCTGTTTATGTAGCTCAAGTAGATGAAATGGATTGCGGGGTTGCTTGTCTAGCAATGATCTTAAAGCAGTATCATTCTCGTGTGTCTTTAGCACATTTGCGTCATGAAGCTCGCACTAATCTTGAAGGTACAACTGCGCTGGGACTAGTTAAAACAGCACAGAAATTTAATTTTAAAACTGAAGCCGTAAAAGCTGATATGTCTCTTTTTAATGAGGATAGTATTCAATACCCTTTTATTGTGCATGTTCTTAAGCAAGGGGAATTACTTCATTATTATGTAGTTCTTAAAAATGCTAAAAACTATTTAGTAATTGCAGATCCCGATCCATCAGTTGGTGTGGTAAAGATGCCTAAAGATAAGTTTGCTCAAGAATGGACTGGTATTGCACTCTTTATGGTTCCTAACGAAGACTTTGAACCAATCAAAGAAAAGAAAAATAACCTATGGTCTCTCTTTCCATATATGTTTAAACAAAAGCGGCTGATGATTAATATCATTTTAGCCGCTTTATTAATGACAATAATTAGTATTTGTAGTTCATACTTTGTTCAAGGAATAATTGATACTTATATTCCCGATGGAACTTATCAAACTCTTTCAATTTTAGCTATTGGATTATTAATTGCTTATATTTTTAATTCAATCTTTTCTTATGGACAGAATTTTTTATTAAATGTTCTAGGTCAAAGATTAAGTATTGATTTAAACCTCCAATATATAAGGCATATTTTTGAATTGCCAATGGAATTCTTTGTGACTAGAAGAACCGGTGAAATTACTTCACGTTTTTCTGATGCAAGTAGAATTATTGACGCTTTGGCAAGTACAGTTATTTCGCTTTTTTTAGATTTGTCGATTGTTATTGTAATGGGACTGGTCTTAGCAGCTCAGAATATGACATTATTTGGAATTACATTGGTGGCTTTACCAGTGTATGCAGTTGTAATTCTAGGCTTTACTAAGAAGTTCGAAAAATTAAACAATGAACAAATGGAAAGTAACGCTGTTTTGAGTTCTTCAGTTATTGAAGATATTCAAGGAATTGAAACTATTAAAGCTTTAAATAGTGAGAATACAAGATATAGAAGAATTGATAGTCAGTTTGTAGATTACTTAAAAAAATCTTTTAAATACAGCAAAACTGAGAGCTTGCAGACAGCACTTAAAACATTTATTCAACTCTCTCTTAATGTAATTGTTCTTTGGGTTGGTGCAAGAGTTGTAATGCAAGGACAATTGAGCATTGGTCAGTTAATGACTTTTAATGCCTTACTAGCATATTTCATTGATCCACTTCAAAGTATTATTAATCTGCAACCGCGTCTGCAATCAGCCAGTGTTGCGCAGAACAGATTAAATGAGGTCTATCAAGTAAAAAGTGAATTCAATCAGAAGACTACTATTGAAGATTGTAAGCTCCTAGAAGGAAATATTGAATATAAGAATGTTGATTATCGTTATGGCTATGGCGCAGATGTTTTAAAAGATATTAATCTAAAAATTAACCAAGGCGAAAAATTAACGATTGTTGGAATGAGTGGTTCTGGAAAGTCTACGATGGTTAAGTTGTTAGTAGATTTCTTTTCGCCAAGTAAAGGTCAGGTTACATTAAATGGACATGCAACAAGTGAAATTAATAAGCATAGCTTGCGATCATATGTGAATTATGTACCTCAAACTCCATATATCTTTTCTGGAACAGTTAGAGAGAATTTGTTGTTAGGTTGTAGGCCAGATATCACAGAAGAAGATGTAATAAAGGCTTGTCAAATTGCTGAGATTGACCAAGAGATAGCTAATCTACCTTTGCAATTTGAAACAAAATTAGATGAAAATGCAAAAATTCTATCTGGTGGACAAAAACAAAGGTTAACAATTGCTCGGGCATTATTATCTCCTGCAAAGGTATTTATCTTTGATGAAGTAACAAGTGGCTTAGATACAATTACCGAGAAGAGAGTAGTTGATAATTTGATGAAGCTCAAAGATAAGACAATTATTTTTATTGCACACCGTTTGGCAATTGCGGAACGAGCAGATAAGGTTGTTGTGATTGATCATGGCCAGATAGTTGAAGAAGGCAGTCACAGCGAATTGATGAGTAAGCATGGCTTTTACTATGACTTGGTGAAAGGATAGGTGAGTACAGATGGATGCAAAAGAGTATGAAAGTACAGAATTCTATTCCTATAAGTTCAAGAACTTCTCAACCATGATTATTATTCCAGCTGCTATTTTGGTTTTGCTTTTATTTATTGGCTCTTTCTTTGCTGTTAGACAAAGTACAGTTTCTTCACTTGGTATTGTTGAACCGACAGTTGTAATTAAGCAGAAAAATGTTAACTATGATGAGGGACAAGTCGTTACGAAACATGGTCAAAAGTGGGTAGCTCATGTTGATCAAGATAGTGGGATTAGTTTAATGCCTGTTATGAAAGCTAAGAATAAAATAAAAATTGTAACTTATGTGACAAGCGACAAAGTCTCGACTATTAAAAAGGGACAGTCGTTAACCTTTTCTGTACCTACTGGAGATGGCTTAACTAGACACTTGACTGGTAAGGTAAAGGAAATTGGAGTCTATCCTGTGAACATGAATAAACAAAATATGTACGAAATTATTTCGACTGCAAAAGTTAATGATGAGAATATTAAATATGGGATGCAGGGGAATGTGACGATAATGACCGGTAGGAGTACGTATTTAAAATATCTTTTGGATAAGGTAAGGAATAATAAGTAAAAAATACTAATTTAGTTAATAAAAGTAATTTTAGACACAAATAGAACAATATTGGTCAATTTTATATCTTAAGATGATAACTTTAGTAAGCTATGCATATAAATAAAATTTTAGGAGGTTTCTATCATGAAACAATTTAATTATTTATCACATAAAGATTTAGCAGTCGTTGTTGGTGGAAGAAATAATTGGCAAACAAATGTGGGAGGAGCAGTGGGATCAGCTATGATTGGGGCTACAGTTGGTGGTACAATTTGTGGACCTGCATGTGCTGTAGCTGGTGCCCATTATCTTCCTATTTTATGGACAGGGGTTACAGCTGCAACAGGTGGTTTTGGCAAGATAAGAAAGTAGGATTTTGACAATGAAATTAAATGACAAAGAATTATCAAAGATTGTTGGTGGAAATCGATGGGGAGATACTGTTTTATCAGCTGCTAGTGGCGCAGGAACTGGTATTAAAGCATGTAAAAGTTTTGGCCCATGGGGAATGGCAATTTGTGGTGTAGGAGGTGCAGCAATAGGAGGTTATTTTGGCTATACTCATAATTAAACTATAGTCAATTAAAGTAAAACAGTGATGATTTGATATTTAGCACTGCATTACTTTATTCATAGATTCATTAGTAGGTAGTTTAAATGACTAAACATTATAAAATTATTGGTCTAAGGATATTGTCATGGGTAATTACGATTACTGGATTGATAATATTTATCGGAAATGTTCATGAGTATGGCTTACATTTTACTTATAATCAAGTATTGGCAATAATTATTGTGATTTTACTTTTAGTTACTACTATGTATTTTTCAGTTACACCCAAATTATTGAAATGGAATGAAAAATATGAGCTTGTATGGTGGTTATGCTATTTATGTGCTCCTATATATCTCTTTTTAACTAATTTATATAATTCAACAGATCTTGGTTATACTATCAAGTTTTGGCTTTTCTTTGGTGGAGGAGCAGCTTTAATAATCATAAGTAAGTATATTTTGAAAAACAAAAAATAAAGTCTAAATAATTTATCTATTTCAATCGTATATAAATAAAAATTAGAATACCAAATTGGTCTGTAAAACGACTAATTTGGTATTTTTTATCTTATGAAATTTTGAACCTGATAAAATTTTTAATAAGGTAAAAAAGAGAGCGTGATAAAAATGAAAATAATTAAAAATAATGAAAAGATAGCATCAAATAAAGAAAAATGGATAACACTAATTCTAGCTGCTGCTTTTGGATATTCAATGAATAAATTGTTTTCGCTGATTGTAAAATTAAATTGAACACTTGATAAAAAATAAAAAGTCCATTCGGACCTGTTTGATAGAATGTTAATAACCACAAAAACTTTCTATTGGAGGTCAAAATGGACTCTTTACATTCTACCATGAATCAGCACATTAAAGGCAAGCATTTATCATTCGAGGAAAGAGTTATTATTCAATTGCGTTTGAAAGATGGCTATTCTTTGCGTGCCATCGCCCGTGAATTAAACTGTTCTCCTTCTACTATCAGCTATGAGGTTAAGCGTGGTACTGTAGAACTGTATCATGGCAAAGTCAAAAGATATAAGGCTACTCAAGGGCATGATGCATATCAAGCTCATCGTAAAAATTGTGGGCGCAAATCAGACTTTCTCAGGAAAACTCAATTCATGCGCTATGTCCACAAGCATTTTTTTAAAGATGGCTGGTCGCTTGATGTGTGCAGTAATCGTGCTACTGCTGTTGGCGCATTTAGCAGCAGAGATGTTGTCTGTACTAAGACTCTTTACAATTATGTCGACCAAGGTCTATTAGATATACATAATTACGACTTGCCAGAGAAGCTTAAACGCAATACTAAGCTTCATCGTATTCGCAAAAATAAGAAAAAACTTGGCAGAAGCATTGAAGAACGTCCTAAAGAGATCAATAAACGTAATGAATTCGGTCATTGGGAATGCGATTTAGTTCTCGGACATAAGAGCAAAGATGATGAGGTACTGCTAACCTTATCTGAGCGTATGAGTCGTGAGTTTTTAATTCTTCGTATTCCTGACAAGACTTCTGTCAGTGTCATGCAGGCCTTTAAAGAACTCCAAAGGCAATACAGCGAACATTGGAATGATATTTTTAAAACCATTACCACTGATAATGGCTCAGAGTTTGCAGATCTTTCCAACCTAGAAAAAGTATCCAATACACTGGTTTACTATGCCCATCCTTACACTTCTTGTGATAAGGGAACAGTTGAAAGACACAATGGTCTTATTCGCAGATTCATTCCTAAGGGAGAAGCAATAGCTAACTATTCTTTACAAGACATCATTAATATTGAAACCTGGTGCAATTCTTTGCCAAGAAAGATACTGGCCTATCATACACCAGATGAAATCTTTGAAAGAGAATTAGATCTAATCTATCAAGCAGCTTAACTAAAAGTGTTCAATTTATTATTGCAATTTGCGTATTTTATTGATTGTAATGTTTGCTAAACAATATAATTGGATCTTGGCTGAAAAGAAGAGTAACTCTGATAGGAAATAATTCATTGATAATTGAATAATAATAGTAAAATACCGAATTAGTCGTAAAATTGACTGATTCGGTATTTTTTATATTTTTGAGAGATAAAAGATGGTAATATTTAAGACATAAAAAATAATGTTGATTATTTAAGGAGAAGAAATGATGAAAGATATTAGAAAAGAAAATGTTGTTAAAGCTACTACTTTGAGTGAAGAAGAAATGATTGAAGTTGTTGGTGGGGTAACTACAAAGACGATTGTTGGACGCGATGTGTGGAGAAAAAATTTATCGTGGTTGAGAAAGAGAATTTTTTAAAAGGGTGAAAGAAATAATTATTTCTTTGATTATAGTTATATTATCAATATTTTTAAATATTTGGATATTTAAAAAAGTTTCGAAAATTGATAAAACAAACATTTTTGTTTGGATTACTCTAGGGATTTTGATTTGTATAAGCACTATGCTGTTCCAAGGTAATGTTCCTATTACTAATTTTATTGAAATTATTATTTTTACAATATTTTTTATTAAAAAATTACCAATCAGTCTACTTTTCGGATCTATTTTTTCATTTTGCATAATTGATTTATTAAGTGATATAGCAGTTTCTATAATTGAAGTATTGTGTAAATCGATATATTCAGTTTATATCAATGATTCTATATTAAGAATAGGGTTGCTAATAATTTCATTATATATAGCACATACACTATCAGAGAAAATTAATGAACAATTAATCAGTAAAAATAAAAAAATATTTTTAGGTTTATTAATATATTTATATGTTTCAAGTGAAATAATTACGATTTTTTTCATTGAATCAAAGATAAATACTCCATTAGTTATGTTTTTTACTGCATTTTTAATTATTCAATCTATTTTTGCAGTTGGTGCTTATTACGAACTAACTAAAATTCAAAGTAATTTATTAAAAAAATCGGAACAAGATAAAATAATTCAAGAACAAGAACAGCTTCAAGAATATACAAAATATCTTGAAGAGAGTGAAGATGAACTTCGTGCTTTTCGGCATGATTATCGAAACATGTTAAACTCATTAAAAATCAGTGCCCAAGAAGGAAATACCAAAGAAGTAATCCAAAAGCTTGATGAATATACTAATGCCAACTTAAATGCAAAAGCTTTTGAAAAATATAGGGATGTTAATCATATAAAAATAAAGTCTCTGAAAAGTATCATTATTGCTAAGTTAACAGAAATGTATGGCGAAGATATTCCATATAATTTCGAATGTAGAGATGATATTACTAAAATCCCTAACAATATTAATGAATTGGATTTAGTTAGAATTATTGGCATCAGTTGTGATAATGCAATTGAAGAAAGTAAGGCATTATTGAAACAGACGAAAAAAGCTCATATTGAAATTATGATTAGTTCAAATGAGGATGGCGAATTTGAATATGAAATTCAGAATAAAAGAAGAGATTCAGAAATTTCACTTAAACAAATCCAGCAACGTGGTTATTCAACGAAGAAAAGTCATTCTGGCATGGGTTTAGCCAATATCAATAGTATTAAGAATAAATATGAAAATATGACAATCTCTTATGAGGTGCCGAAGGGATACTTTGATTTCTATCTCGTAATTGAACCAGAGGAGTGAAAAAATATTGAAATATCCAGTAATTATTTGTGATGACGATAAAACACTAGCAAATAATTTAGCAAATAATGTGAAATACGCAGCTGAGAATTTAGTTGAAAACAATACAGCTTATGAAAATGTGGAGATTAGTGTAGAGCAAGTTGCCACTACCTTTGAGCAAGTCGTAAGTTATGTAGTGGCTAAGGATATTCAAAATGCAATTTACTTCTTAGATATTGAATTAAGTCAAAATTCTGAAGCTAAGAATGGAGTAGATTTAGCAGAATTCATCAAAAAACAAGATCCGAATGCTCAGATTATTTTTGTTACTGCTTATGATAAGTACGCTCCCTTAACTTATCGAAGACGAATTGCTGCAATTGATTATATTAATAAAGCACTAGACCAAAATGATATGATGAAACGTCTAGAAGAAACAATTACGGATGCAGTTCAAAGCATTAACAATCTTACAAAGTCTGGAAGAAAAGAGCTTGTTTATAAAGTAGGCCGCAGGATAAATAAGGTAGAAGATACTAATATCTATTATCTTGAAAATAGCCCTACACAACATAAAGTTACGTTAATAACTGAAACTGGTTCAGCTGAATTTAGAAGTAATATTTCAAAAGTTGATGATGAAAATGATTTTTTAGTTAAGGTCTCTCAATCTAGTGTAGTAAATCCAAATAACATTGATAGCATTGATTTTTCGAAAAAAACAATAACATTTCCAAATGGTGATGAAGTAATATTTACTCGTAGCTATAGAAGAAATGTCAAAGATTTATTAAGTAAATATCCAGAAATTAATATTAAATAAAAGGTAAGACTTATGTTATTCAAATATAAATCTGTTTATGTAGCTCAAGTAGATGAAATGGATTGCGGGGTTGCTTGTCTAGCAATGATCTTAAAGCAGTATCATTCTCGTGTGTCTTTAGCACATTTGCGTCATGAAGCTCGCACTAATCTTGAAGGTACAACTGCGCTGGGACTAGTTAAAACAGCACAGAAATTTAATTTTAAAACTGAAGCCGTAAAAGCTGATATGTCTCTTTTTAATGAGGATAGTATTCAATACCCTTTTATTGTGCATGTTCTTAAGCAAGGGGAATTACTTCATTATTATGTAGTTCTTAAAAATGCTAAAAACTATTTAGTAATTGCAGATCCCGATCCATCAGTTGGTGTGGTAAAGATGCCTAAAGATAAGTTTGCTCAAGAATGGACTGGTATTGCACTCTTTATGGTTCCTAACGAAGACTTTGAACCAATCAAAGAAAAGAAAAATAACCTATGGTCTCTCTTTCCATATATGTTTAAACAAAAGCGGCTGATGATTAATATCATTTTAGCCGCTTTATTAATGACAATAATTAGTATTTGTAGTTCATACTTTGTTCAAGGAATAATTGATACTTATATTCCCGATGGAACTTATCAAACTCTTTCAATTTTAGCTATTGGATTATTAATTGCTTATATTTTTAATTCAATCTTTTCTTATGGACAGAATTTTTTATTAAATATTTTAGGTCGCGGTTCTTAGTTCTTCTGTAATTGAAGATATTCAAGGAATTGAAACTATTAAGGCTTTAAACAGTGAGGATATAAGATATAGACGAATCGACAGTCAATTTGTAGATTATTTAAAGAAGTCATTTAAATATAGTAAGACTGAGAGTTTACAGACAGCACTCAAGACCTTTATTCAATTATCTCTTAATGTAATTGTTCTTTGGATGGGTGCAAAGATTGTAATGCAAGGACAATTGAGCATTGGTCAGTTAATGACATTTAATGCCTTACTAGCATATTTCATTGATCCCTTGCAAAATATTATTAATTTGCAACCGCGTCTGCAATCAGCCAGTGTTGCGCAGAACAGATTAAATGAAGTTTATCAAGTGAAGAGTGAATTTGATAAGAAAACTATGGTTAACGATCCAGCGTTGTTAAAAGGAACAATCACGTATGATAATGTTGATTATCGTTATGACTATGGCGCAGATGTTTTAAAAGATATTAATCTAAAAATTAACCAAGGCGAAAAATTAACGATTGTTGGAATGAGTGGTTCTGGAAAGTCTACGATGGTTAAGTTGTTAGTAGATTTCTTTTCACCAAGTAAAGGTCAGGTTATATTAAATGGACATGCAACAAGTGAAATTAATAAGCATACGTTGCGGTCATATGTGAATTATGTACCTCAAAACCCATATATCTTTTCTGGAACGGTTAAGGAGAATTCGTTGTTAGGATCTAGACCAGATATCACTGAAGAAGATGTAATAAAGGCTTGTCAGGTTGCTGGGATTGACCAGGAGATAACTAATCTACCACTGCAATTTGAAACAAAATTAGATGAAAATGCCAAAATTTTATCTGGCGGCCAAAAACAAAGGTTAACAATTGCTCGGGCATTATTGTCTCCTGCAAAGGTATTTATTTTTGATGAAGTGACAAGTGGCTTAGATACAATTACCGAGAAGAAGGTAGTTGATAATTTGATGAAGCTAAAGGATAAGACAATTATTTTTATCGCCCACCGCCTAGCAATTGCAGAACGTGCAGACAAGGTAATTGTAATTGATCAAGGTCAAATAGTTGAAGAAGGGAGTCATAATGAATTGATGGATGAGCATGGTTTTTATTATGACTTGGTGAAGGGATAGGTAAATACAGATGGATGCAAAAGAGTATGAAAGCACGGAATTCTATTCCTATAAGTTCAAGAACTTCTCAACCATTATTATTATTCTAGCTGCTATTTTGGTTTTGCTTTTATTTATTGGCTCTTTCTTTGTCGTAAGACAAAGTATAGTTTCTTCGATTGGAGTTGTTGAACCGACAGTTGTAATTAAGCAGAAGAATGCTAATTATGATGAGGGACAGGTTGTTAAAAAAATGGTCAAAAATGGATGGCACATGTTGATCAAGACAGCGAAGTTAGTCTAATGCCTATGATGAAAGCCAAAGGAAAAGTTAGGATTGTTACCTATGTGCCTGCTAATAAAATCTCGTCTATTAAGAAGGGTCAGAAGTTAAACTTTTTTGTACCTACAGGAGAGGGCTTGACTAGTAGATTAACTGGCAAGGTAGAGGAGATTGGTGTTTATCCAATAAATGTGAACAAGCAAAGTATGTATGAAGTTATTTCGATTGCCAAAGTTAGTGATATAAATGTTAGGTACGGAATGCAAGGCAATGCCACAATAGTGACAGGTCGTAGCACATATTTTAAATATTTTTTAGATAAGGTATTGAATAAAAGATAAATTTGATAGAATAAAACAATATTAAATTATATTATGTGAGGATAAAAAGATGAACGAAATTAAATTAAAAGAGATGTTAACTAAAATAAAAGCAAATTCCGATATTGCAACTGATCCAGAAGCACAAAATTTGATTGAAGCAGCTATTGAAAGAATAAGTAAGAATGGTGATTTGCAGAAGGTAATATTTAAACTGAAGCAGGATATTAGCATGTATTCTGTAGCGCATGGTTTTAAATTGCCAGAAACTTTAACTAAATTGCAGCTTTTATTAGATAAGGATCCAAATAAGTGGGCTGGCGCTGGAGAAACAATGTCACTTACTAATTTTTAAAAATTAATCTAATAATAATATTTTTATTTATAAATTCAATACAGATATGAAAGATCACAAGATATAGTGCTATTTTGAGAACTTTTAGTATTGAACTTTAATTGGTAGAAAAAATGTTACCCAATAAGAAAAGAAAAATTAGGTCAATATTAGGATTATCATTTTTATTTTTACTCGTAGTTTTAATTAATATATGGAAACAAGAATTAAATATTCTTGAGTTAGTTCTTCTAATTATTGGAATTATTATTTGGATCAGTGCTATTATTTGGCGAATAATCGTAATTATTAAAAGTTAACTTTTACTTTCAGTAATATTCCAAGTTTTGAATGAAGCAAAAAATGCATTCTTAAAAATTAAATTTGGCTTATGTAGCTGAAATTTCGGCTACTAAGCAAGTTGATTCGAGGAACCTAATTAGTCGTAAACAAGGCTAGTTGGGTTCTTTTTAATTTTTACTGGTTTTGAAATACTAAAATTTAAATTATTAGTAGAAGTGTTGAGTTAAAAGGTGAAAAAATGAAAATAATTGAAGAAAATGAAAAGGAAGCTTCAAAAAAAGAAAAATGGATAATTTTAAGTGTAAGTCTAGTTTTCGGTGTTTTAATGAATAAGTTGTTCTTGCGTCTAACTTCAATTGATAGTTTTGTTTTATCAATGCTGATTGGAGTAGGAAGTATGTATGTGTTTGAATGCGGATACTATTACTTCAGAAACGATATTAAAAAATGGTTAGAAAAGTTAGAAGATAACTTAGGAGGTTAAGTGCAGGATTAGGGCTGTCCGCAGACGCATTTTTAGCAACCTATGTTGGTATAGCCATCTGTATGATTAGTAGTTTATGGAATCAGTGGTAAAAACTATTGTTTTTAGTGTTGGATTAATATTTTTTGCTTTAATTAAATTTACTATTAAGCAGGATGAAAATTCGAAAAGATTAGTTTTACAAATGAGCTTAGTAGGCTGCTTTTTAATTTTTTATAATGCAATATGGAGTTATTTTATTAGATAGTTTGCTATAAAGCCACTCAATAAGTACCGAATTTGTTACGAAAAAGACCGAATAGGTCTTTTTTATTTTTGAGAACTTTCTAAATGATAGAATTGGTTCATAGCAAAGATTTTGGAGGAAAATAGAATGTCAGTAGGATATATCCCAATTATTTTACTTTTACTAATAGTTTTAGTTGATATCGTTGTTTCACTAAAATTACATAAGCTAGTAAAAACGACTGATGTTTCAAATATCTTAATCCTTGGAATAGCAGCAATGGTTATTTTTGCTTTGAAAGATTTAAGTTCGTTTTCTTGGAGTTCAGCAATAGCAACTGTTTTCATGAGTATTGTTGTTTTGAAAGAATTTTATGATGAATATCACTTACAAGTAGAAGATGGTAAAGATGAAAAAAAGGCTAAATAATAGACAATTAATTATTCTTAGTACTCTGGTTGGGACAATTATTTTTACTCTTGAAACTGTAATAGACCTAGTAGTAGGGAGCACATTAACTATTTATATAATTCTTGGAAACATTCTCTGGGGAATGATCTTGGGCTATTTAATGTTCAAACTTGTGAAGCTAAGGCAGATGAGAAGAAAGGATATACGTAAAATTGAGTAAAACACGTCAAAATAAAGATACAAATACAGAAGAATGGACGATAATTACACTCAGTGTGATCTTTGCCTTTTGCATGAATAAGCTGTTTTTATATGTAACAAATAGTGACAGCATTATGCTAAGCTTTTTTGTCGGAATTATAAGTATGAGTGTGTTTTCGATCACGTATTATTATGGCAAAGATAGGATCCAACAACGTTTAAAGAGTAAGAAAAATATTCATGAGTAAAAAAGAAAAAATTATTGGTCTTAGAATTTTATCGTAGATTATTACATCAGTTGGGTTGATTGTATTTCTAGGTGATATCTACAGTTATGGATTTTCTTGGCGAAGTTTTAATCAGGTAGTAGCTTTAATTTTAGTTGTTTTATTGCTAATTTCTTCTATTATATTTACTTCTACGAAGAACTTATTAGAATGGAATCAAAAGTATAAACGAGCTCAGTGGATCGGTGAGCTAATTATTTTCCCGACTTTTTTCCTAGGCAATTTATATAATTTTACACATGTCTGGTATTCGATATTATTTTTATCTTTCTTTGGAGGAGGAAGCCTTTTATCCATGCTTATTCAATATTTTCGAAGGAGATAATAAAAAATACCAGATCGGTCATAAAATATGCGAAATTATTCCATTTTTATTTTTTATAAAAAAATGATAGTAAAATTAATGAATAAATGATAATATTTGGAAACAAAACTACTCTTTGGAGGACAAAAATATGAAAAATGAATTGGAACAAGTGTTAAATGACTTTATTTCACTTGCTAAGACTTATTATGATAGAAAAGGCAACGAATACTTATTAGAACAACTTGAAGTTGCCTTAGACAAGTTAGAACATAATGTTCAAGATGACATTGATGAAGCACGTGCAACTTATCAAAATGTGAATACAATTTGTTTAGTAAACCATCTCCATTTAGAAAAAGATGAAGAAGCATTACTTGAAAAGATTAAAGAAATTTCAATGAGTAAAGGCTGGATTGGTGGCTTGAATAGCTGGAACACAACTAATACTTGGCCTGGAAAGTAGGAATGAAAATGCAAGCTTTTTCTTATGCAATGCCACCTTTAGCAGTAATTGTAATTGCAGCATATATTTTTACTTCGATTAAGCTTCATAAGTTTATCTGGGTTTCACCAGTTGTTTATTTGGCTTTAATTGGAAGCGTCGGCTTATGGATTAATATTGGTACGAATATCTTTGCAGCTTCAGAACAAGGCGTATTTGGATTGCTAGTTTTAGAAGTAATTATTCTGGAAGGGATTTTTGAAGAATATAAATATCAAAAGCAAAATCTATCAAAGAATGAAGAGTAGTCGAAAGACTGCTCCTTTTTTAGTATATTAACTTTATGTGCATATTAGTTGCAACTTTCTTTGCACATTACCCGTTAGTAAAAGCTTTTGTCTTTGTTTTAGGGATGATTGTGGCTTTTATTCCAGAAGGATTAGAGCCAACTGTCACATTGTCTTTGGCCGGAGCAGTTCAAAGAATGGCAAAAAAGCATGCCTGGATTAAGCGTTTATCTAGTGTTGAAACGCTAGGGTCAACTTCTGTCATTTGTTCCGATAAAACAGGCACTTTAACTAAGAACGAAATGACTGTAAAAGAACTCTGGACTTTAGAAAAAAGTTATCATGTTTTAGGAGAAGGTTATGCAGTTCGAGGCCATATTAAAGAAGGTCCAACGCATGTTTTTGCAAAAGACAATAACACCTTGAAAGAAGTATTACTTGGTGGCGTTTTTGCAGATAATGCAAGAATTCAAAATCCGAATAAGCAACATCCACGCTACCAAATCTTAGGTGATCCAACTGAAGCATGCCTTGAAGTTGTTGCAAGAAAAGGAAAGATAGATGTTGAAGCAGAAGTGGAAAAAACACCGCGCGTTAAAGATTTGCCATTTGATTCAAGTAGAAAAATGATGACAGTAATTCAGAACTCAGATGGTACGCATCGTTTTAATACCTATACTGAGGAGTGCACTAAATTGTGTCGTTGATAAATGTACTTCTTACTTATGCAACGGCAACATTCAGCCTATTACCCAGGAAATAAAAGATAAGATTATGCGAGCTAATGATGGCTATGCTAAAGATGATTTGCGCGTCTTAGCAGTTGCCGGCCGTAATCTTGATCAAAAGATAATGGATGATTTAGATCTTGCAACAATTGATACAGTTGGAAGAGATCTCACCTTCTTAGGATTAACCGTTATGATGGATTCACCCATCAAGAGCTGAAGTATATAAGGTTATGGAAATTGTCTTGCTACTATGCATTTCATATGTACCAGTCTTTCAGTCATTTTTGGGTACGGAGCCGCTTAATGCACATGATTGGATTAGATTAGTATGTATTCCGATACCATTAATTTTAATTGACGAGTTAAGAAAAGAGTCAAAAAATAAATAAACTTTAACTACTAGTTTTAACTAGCAGTTTTTTCTTGCTAAAATAGTAAAAATACGGAGGTGGCGAAGTATGAAAAAAGGTTTAGTAATGGAAGGTGGCGCAATGCGCTGCATGTTTACTGCTGGAGTCATCGATACTCTGATGAAAGCAGGCATTGATTTTGATGGTGCAATAGGTGTATCAGCTGGAGCTGCTTTTGGCTGCAATTATAAGTCAAGACAAATCGGAAGAGTTCTGCGCTATAACGTAAAATATGCTAGTGATCCACGTCTATCTAGTTGGCAATCGTGGCTGAAGACTGGTGATTTATATGGGGCTGACTTTTGTTATCATGAGTTACCAGTTAAACTTGATATTTTTGATACAGCTACTTTTCAAAAAAATCCAATGGATTTTTGGTGTGTAGCAACTGATATTAATAATGGAGCAGCGGTATACCATAAATTGTTGTCTGGCAAGGAGGCTGACTTAGAATGGATTCGCGCTTCTTCATCCATTCCGGTTTTTGCTCGGCCAGTTGAAATTGGAAGTCGTAAGTATTGGGATGGTGGAATTAGCGATTCAATTCCCATTAAATTTTTTGAAAAAATTGGCTACAACAAGAACGTTGTCATTTTGACGCAGCCACTCTCTTATAAAAAAGAAGCAAGCAAATTATATCCAGCTTTAGAATTGATCCTACATAAATATCCTGCAGTCTTGAAAAAACTAAAGACAAGAGCAAAAGATTATAATGATGTGCTTAATTACATTAGAAAAAAAGAAGTACAAGGCAAAATGTTTGTTATCAGACCGCCTTATCCTTTAGAAATTGGCACAATGGAGAAAGATCCTCAAGAATTGAGGCGCGTATACCAAATCGGTGTAAAAGAAGCTAAGAAAAATTTACAAGCAATAAAAACTTATTTGAGTGAATAATCTTCTTGAATGACTTGTCTAGATTACATTTCATTCGCTATAATTAACAAAAGCTTAAATTTTCAGTTTTTTAATAGTAATTGTAGAGGGAATGAATGTAATGAAAAAAACAAAACTGTTAAGCTTTTTCTTTGCACTTTTGATGTTTTTCTCACTCGGTGCTACTTTTATCAAGCCAGCTCAAGCGGCTAGTCAAAAGCAAGTAGCAGAAGGTAGTGTCTTGAAGAAGATTAAAAAGAGTGGAGAATTAGTAGTCGGTACATCTGCTGATTATCCGCCACTAGAATTTACCACGAGTGAAAATGGTAAGACTAGATATGTTGGAGTAGATGTTGAACTAGCCAAAGACATTGCTAAAGACTTAGGTGTGAAGTTAGTTATTAAGAATATGTCTTTTGATTCATTGTTAGTTGCACTTGAAACAGGAAAAGTAGACATGGTTATTTCGGCAATGACGCCTACCCCTGAAAGAAAGCAAAGTGTAGCTTTTTCAAAAATTTACTATAAACCAAGTGGTGAATATTTCTTAGTAAATAAAAGAGATAAAGACAAATACACTAGTATTCAAAGTCTTAAAGGTCAAACGGTTGGAGCACAAACAGGAAGTAACCAATATAATTTAGTTAAGTCTCAAATGAAAGATTCTAAATTAAAAGGTCTTGGAAAAATTAACAACTTGGTTTTAGCCTTGCAATCAGGCAAGGTGTCTGCAGTAGTAGTAGAAGAATTAATTGCTAAAGCATATGCCGAAAATAATAGTGGCTTGGCTGCAGTTCGTTCAAACTTAAAAGAAACTCAAGCGGGAAATGCAGTTGCAATTGCTAAAGGACAAGATGATTTAGTAGCTCAAGTAAATAAGACAATTGATCAAGTTCAGGAAAAGGACTTGATTAGTAAAAAATATTTACCAGCGGCTGCTAAATATATGAAGACAGAAAAGAAAAGTAATACTTTTGCCAAGTACATTCCATATTTCTTTAAGGGTATTTGGTACACAATCGTAATTACTATTTTTTCAGTAATTATTGGTATTGTTTTAGGTATTATTTTGGCTTTGATGCGTTTATCAAAGAATCCAATTTTACACTGGCTTGCTGTTTGCTACATTGAATTTATCCGTGGTACGCCACAAATGGTACAAATTTTATTTGTTTACTTTGGAATTGGGTATTTGATTTCTAATCTTTCCGCTTTGGTTGCAGGTATTATTGCTATTGGACTTAATTCGGGAGCCTATGTGGCTGAAGATATTAGGTCAGGAATTGATTCTTTACCAAAGGGACAGATGGAAGCTGCTCGCTCACTTGGTTTAAGCCGTCAAAAAGCCTTTAGATATGTCATTATTCCGCAGGCAATTAAAAACATTTGGCCAGCTTTAGGCAATGAATTTATTACTTTATTGAAGGATAGTTCCCTAGTTTCAGTAATTGGGGTTGCTGAATTAATGTACCAAACGCAATTAGTTCAGACTTCAACTTATAAGGGTGTATTGCCATTATTCATTGCCATGATTATCTACTTTATTCTAACTTTCTCATTAACGAGGTTGTTGAACCACTTTGAAAAGAGGATGAAACGTAATGACAGCAATGATTAAGGTTGAACACTTAAAAAAGAGTTTTGGTAAAAAAGAAGTTTTAAAAGATATTTCCGCAAATGTTGATAAGGGAAAGGTCATTAGTATTATTGGTCCGTCTGGCTCAGGAAAGAGTACTTTTTTACGCTGTCTTAATGTGCTTGAGACGCCAACTAGTGGCAAAATTATTTTTGATGGTCAAGATTTAACACATATTAGTGAGAAAGAATTGGACGTTTTACGTGAAAAAATGGGAATGGTTTTCCAGAGTTTTAATCTCTTTCCAAATATGAATGTAATTGAAAATATTAAACTTGCACCAATGAAGGTTAAAGGGGTAAGTGAAGAAGTAGCTGAAAAGCAGGCTTTAGAACTCCTTGATAAAGTTGGGTTAAAAGATCGCGCTAAGCAATATCCTTCTAGTCTTTCTGGTGGTCAGCAGCAACGTGTGGCAATTGCTCGAGCACTTGCGATGGATCCAGAAGTAATGCTTTTTGATGAACCGACAAGTGCACTCGATCCAGAAATGGTTGGGGAAGTTTTAAAAACTATGCAAGACTTAGCTGATTCTGGAATGACAATGGTCATTGTTACTCATGAAATGGGTTTTGCACGTGAAGTTTCTAATGAAGTTTGGTTTATGGCAGATGGATATCTACAAGAACAAGGTAGTCCTGAACAAATTTTTGAAAATCCACAAAGTCCGCGTGCCAAAGATTTCCTTTCTAAGGTTTTGTAAATACTAAGAATTCTTTCAAATAAGCACTTTCTTTTTACAAGGAGAGTGCTTTTCATTTATAATATTCTCTTGATAAAAAAAGTTGGAAAGGGATGAGTTTAATGAAGATTAGACAAGCCACAATAAATGACTATGATCAAATCATGACTATCTTGAAGGATGGAGCTAACCAATTAGCTGAGCGTGGTGTTGATCAATGGCAAGGGGAATATCCTTCTCCAGATCAAATTAAAGAAGATATTGAAAAGGGATTTGCTTACTTGGCAGTTTCAGCTGATGGCGAAACAGTCGGAGCAATTTCAATTGTTGAAGCACCGGATCATTCGTATGATCAATTACATGGTAAATGGTTACTTGATACAGATAAGTATGTTGTCATTCACCGCGTTGCCATTCATTCTAAGCATGCTGGTCACGGTTATGCAACTAAGCTGTTAACTGAAGTGATTGATTACATTCGTGATAATCGTAAGGATGTTGATAGTATTCGCATTGATACTCACGAAAACAACACGGCCATGCAACATTTAATAGATAAAATGAACTTTACTAAAGTGGGCGAGTTGCATGGAGTCTATCGTCCAAATGAAATTTCGTATGTTTATGAAAACGTTAGAGAAAAATAATTTTTAGCTAGGTTGAAAAACCTAGTTTTTTTGTTGGGTTTAGGCATTCTTTTGACATATAGTTATATGATAGAATAATGTTGTTAAATACTGTAAATTTACATGGAGAAATCGATGCAAAAAAAATTAAAATTTAAAATAGTCGCTATTTGCGGATTGTTAGCTATTTTAATCGGACTTACAGGTTGTGCTAACAATAGTAATAAGATTACTATTGTTGGATCAAGTGCTATGCAGTTACTTGCAGAACAAGCAGGAAATGACTACCGTCTTTCTCATCCAGACAGTAATATTGTGGTTCAAGGTGGAGGATCTGGAACTGGCCTTAGTCAAGTTCAAGCTGGAGCTGTTGAAATTGGCACGTCAGACGTATTTGCTGAAACGCAAAAAGGAATTAATGCTAAAAAATTGCAAAACCACCTAGTTGCAGTTGTTGGTATTGTGCCAATTGTTAATAAGAGTGCTGGTGTTAAAAATTTATCTAAACAACAATTGAGCGATATTTTTACCGGTAAGATTACTAACTGGAAACAAGTTGGTGGTAAAAATCAAAATATCACCGTAATTAATCGGTCTAAGGGTAGTGGTACTCGCGGAACTTTTGAAGGTTTAATTTTGAATGGAAAAAAGCCGATCCAAGCTCAAGAACAAGATTCTAACGGTACTGTACGTAAGATTGTTAGCTCTACTCCAGGGACAATCTCATATATTTCCTTCCCATATGCTAATGATGAAAATATTCAAAAATTGAGCATTGATGGAATAAAGCCTACGAATAAAAATGTAGAGACTAATCGTTGGCATCTTTGGTCTTATGAACATATGTATACTAAGGGTAAACCTAATAAAAATGTTCAAAAGTTTATTGACTATATGCTTGGCAGTAAGGTGCAAAATGATTTAATACCAAAGCTTGGCTATATTAGTATTAATAAGATGAAAGTCGAACGTGATAGTAATAATCATATTGTTCAGAAATAAAGAATAGGATGTTTGGATGAATAACAAAGATCTAAAAAAGGTAGTTGAATCTGCTTTAGATGAGCAAAAAGTACCTCATGTTAAATTAAAGAAGATTGGTGCTAGCAAGGTTGACGTTGCTAGTTTGACTAAACCTTCAAAAGAAACCAGACAAGAATATTGGGGTAAAGGTTTAACATATTTTGCCATTATCTTAATTATTATTTTAGTTGCTTCAATTATTGGCTTTATTGGATTTCATGGTTTAGAAACTTTTACTAAAGATCATGTAAATATCTTTCATTTTTTAACTTCAAGCGATTGGGATCCAGGTGAAGGTAAAAATCATGTAGGAGCAGCTGCAATGATTGTCACTTCATTTGCCGTAACGTTACTAGCAGCTTTAGTAGCTACTCCATTTGCAATTGCAGTGGCACTTTTTATGACTGAGTATTCTTCTAAAAAGGGCGCTCGTTTTTTACAGTCGGTTATTGAATTATTAGTAGGTATTCCGTCTGTTGTTTATGGATTTTTGGGATTAACAGTTATTGTTCCGTTTATTAGAAATATTTTTGGTGGAACTGGATTTGGTATTCTGTCAGCTACTTTAGTTTTATTTGTAATGGTATTGCCGACAATTACGTCTTTAACTGTTGATAGTTTGAAAGCTGTGCCCTCTGATTATCGAAAGGCTTCCCTAGCATTAGGAGCAACTAAATGGCAAACAATTTATAAGGTGATTTTGCGAGTTGCTTCGCCAAGAATTATGACTGCAGTAATTTTTGGGATGGCTAGGGCCTTTGGTGAAGCTTTGGCTGTACAAATGGTTATTGGTAATGCAGTCTTAATGCCAGCTAACCTAGTAAGTCCATCAGCTACTTTGACTAGTCAATTAACTAGTCAAATGGGTAATACGGTTATGGGGACCTTGCCAAACAATGCACTTTGGTCTTTGGCATTATTACTATTGATTATGTCATTAGTCTTTAACTTCTTAGTCCGCTTAATTGGAAAGAGAGGACAGAAATAATAATGAATGCAAAAACTCGTAATAAAATTGCTACAACGGGTATATATACTTTAGTGAGTATTGTTGTAATTATTCTTTTTGGAATTTTAGGCAATATTTTAGTTTCAGGTGTACCGCATCTTTCATGGCATTTTTTATCTTCCGAAGCTTCTTCTTATCAAGCTGGGGGAGGAGTAAGAGATCAATTATTTAACTCTTTATATTTGCTAGTTTTGACTCTAATTATTTCACTTCCAATTGCATTAGGAGCAGGAATTTATTTAGCTGAATATGCAAAAGATAATTGGTTTACTAGTTTAATAAGAACTACAATCGAAATTTTGAGTTCACTTCCTTCAATTGTTGTTGGTTTATTTGGTTATTTGCTATTTGTAGTTCAATTTGGATTTGGATTTTCCATTATTTCTGGTGCTTTAGCTTTAACATTTTTTAACTTGCCAACTTTAACAAGTAATATTGAACAAGCTATTGAGGGAGTACCTGAAGCTCAAAGAGATGCTGGCCTTGCTTTGGGTCTATCTAATTGGAAGACAATTAGAGGTATTGTGTTACCTGCAGCTTTGCCTGGTATTTTAACGGGAATTATCTTGAGTGCAGGTAGAATTTTTGGTGAAGCAGCAGCCTTGATTTATACAGCTGGACAAAGTGGATCAACAATTGATTATAGTAACTGGAACCCACTTAGCCCAACTAGTTTCTTAAATATAATGCGTCCAGCAGAAACATTAGCAGTTCATATTTGGAAAGTTAACACTGAAGGAATTATTCCAGATGCAACTATTGTTTCAGCTGCAACATCTGCATTATTAATCATAGTAGTAATTTTGTTTAACCTTGGAGCACGTGCTTTAGGTAATCATTTATACCGCAAGTTAACTGCTGCTAAGTCATAAGGAGAACTTTATGCAAAATGTAAATGAAGCACCTACTTTTATTCATCAATTCAATAAAGACGATCAAATAATTTCAACTCAAGATCTTAGTGTTTTTTATGGTGGTACAGTTCAAAAACTGTTCAATGCTAGTCTTCAATTTAAGAAAAAGACAATTACAGCTTTAATCGGAGGATCAGGCTCTGGAAAATCAACTTTTTTACGTTGTCTTAATCGAATGAATGATAAAGTAGCACGCGTTGATGGTGAAATTTGGTATCACGATTTAGACATCAATAAGAATAATATTAATGTTTATCAATTGAGAAAAAATATTGGGATGGTTTTTCAAAAACCTAATCCATTTCCTAAATCAATTAGAGAAAATATAACCTATGCATTAAAAGCAAATGGTGAAAAGAATAAGCAAAAGCTAGATCAGATTGTAGAGGAAAGTTTAAGAGCAGCTGCTTTGTGGGATGAAGTTAAGGATAAGCTTGATAAGAGTGCCTTAGCCATGTCTGGTGGCCAGCAGCAACGACTTTGTATTGCTCGAGCTTTGGCAATAAAGCCTGAAATTATACTACTTGATGAACCAGCCAGCGCGCTTGACCCAGTGTCGACTTCTAAGCTTGAAGATACTCTTAAGCAACTTCGAACAGATTACACTATGATTATGGTTACGCATAATATGCAGCAGGCTAGTCGAATCAGTGACTATACTGCATTTTTCCATTTGGGTCACGTCTTAGAGTACGATACTACCGAAAACATTTTCACTAATCCTAAAGGTGAGATTACGGAAGATTATATTCGCGGAAGTTTTGGATAAGGGAGCTATTGTGGAAGATATTATTACAAGTAAGGATGTTCACTTAAGCTACGGAAATGTTGAAGCTTTACATGGAATAAGTTTAGATTTTGAAGAAAAAGAATTGACCGCTCTTATTGGACCGTCAGGATGCGGAAAATCAACCTTTTTACGTTGCTTAAATAGAATGAATGATGATATTCCTAATATTCATATTACTGGCGATATTAAATTTGAGGGCCAAAATATTTATGATTCTAAGATGGATTTAGTAGAATTACGTAAGGAAGTTGGAATGGTTTTTCAACAACCAAGTCCATTTCCGTTTTCTGTATACGATAATATTGCTTATGGCTTGAGAATTGCAGGAATAAAGGACAAAGAATTAATTGATCAACGCGTTGAAGAGAGCTTGAAGCAAGCGGCAATTTGGAAAGAGACTAAGGATAACTTAGATCGAAATGCGCAGGCCTTTTCTGGTGGTCAGCAGCAAAGAATTTGTATCGCTCGAGCTTTAGCAGTTCGACCAAAAGTAGTTTTGTTAGATGAGCCAACGAGTGCGCTAGACCCGATTTCAAGTAGTGAAATTGAAGAAACTTTGCTTGAATTAAAACATGAGTTTACTTTCATCATGGTTACTCATAACTTGCAACAAGCTTCTCGAATCAGTGATTACACTGCATTCTTAATGAATGGCGACTTGATCGAATATGGTAAGACAGCAGATATGTTCATGAATCCTAAGAAGCAAATTACTAGTGATTATCTGAATGGACGTTTTGGTTAATAAGGAGATTTTTTAAGATGCATGAAATTTTTTTAGATGAATTACGTAAGTTAAATACTCGTTTTATGGGTATGGGGATTGACGTTAGTGAAGCAATTGAAGAAGCAACTCAAGCTTTTGTTGAACACGATAAAAAGTTGGCTCAAAGCTTGGTAAAAGATGATCAAAAAGTTTCACGCGCAGCTACAAAAGTTGAAAAAAGAACTTTAAAATTAATGGCGCTGCAACAACCTGTTGCTAGTGATTTTAGAAATGTAATTAGTATTTTAAAGGCTACTGGAGATTTAGAGCGTATTGGTGAAAATGCCAATTCAATTGCTTGGGAAACAATTCGCGTTAAAGGCAATCCTCGTATTCCAGAAGTTGAAGCAATTATTAAATCAATGGCTAAAAAGGTTAACTTTATGCTTGATCAAATTTTGAAGGCTTATGTGCAAGATGATGAAAAATTGGCTCGTGAAGTTGCACAAAAAGATGATGAAGTAGACGAGGAATACGTTAAGGCTCGTAATTTAATCATTACTGGAATTAAGCAGGATCCAGAAGCAGCCGTTGCTTCTTCAAGTTACTTTATGGTAATTCGTTTACTTGAACGAATTGGGGATCACGTAGTGAACTTAGCACAGTGGGTTATTTATAAATTATCAGGTGAATTAGTAGATTTAAATACTAAGGATACTGATGAAATGACAGAATTATAGGATTTATATTTGATAATGAGATGACTAGACCGAAAATACTAGTCATCTTATTTTTATCTTCAGATGTAAGCGCGTGCAAATTTGATTAAAGAAATTTATAATAGAGTTATAAATTAAACTGTAGTATTGATTGGGAGAAATTATGAGTAATATAATTCAAAAAAAGAAAAAGCATCAATTTCCGACAGCATATACAGTTATTATTATCGTTTTGTTATTGGTGCAAATCTTAACGTTTTTTATACCATCCGGTAACTATGCAACGCTTGAGTATGATCAACCAAGTAAAGAATTTGTGATTACAAAACCTGATGGAAGTAAACATAAAGAAGCTGCAACACAGAAGACTTTGGATAAATATAAAGTCAAAATTGATGTTAAGAAGTTTACTAATGGTACAATTTATAAATCTGTAGCGATTCCTGATTCATATAAAAAGATTGATCAGAAAAAGCCTGGGCTTGCTGGAGCAATCTACCAATTCTTGTCCTCTCAGATAAATGGGATTGCACAAAGTATTGATATTATTGCCTTTGTCTTAATCTTAGGTGGCTGTATCGGTGTAGTACATGCTAATGGTGCAATTGATGCTGGAATGCAGGCACTTTCTAAAAAGATTAAGGGTAAGCAAATATTATTAATTGTCCTCGTTATGGGCTTAATTGCTATTGGTGGAACGACCTTTGGGTTAGCAGAAGAAACAATGGCCTTTTATCCAATATTAATTCCAGTCTTCTTACTTGCTGGATTTGATCGGATGACAGTAGTAGCGACCATTTTTCTAGGAACCAGTATTGGTACGATGGCATCAACTATCAATCCCTTTTCAACTGTGATTGCTTCTAATACTGCTGGTGTGAACTTTACTGACGCTTTACCACTTCGCATTTGTATGTGGGCAACATGTGTCATTGTAGGGATGATTTATGTTATTGTCTATGCTAAAAAAGTTCAAAAGAATCCAAAAGCGTCATATGTTTATAATGATTTTGTTAAAGAAGATCAGGAGTATTTGAACCAAGAAGACACCGTAAAAGAGCAGAAATTTACTTGGCGTCAGAAGTTAACTCTGCTAGTTTTTGCAATTGCTTTTATTGTGATGATTTGGGGTGTGCAACAAAAAGGATGGTACTTTACTGAAATTGCTGTTGTCTTTTTGGCAACTGGATATATTTTTGCCTTTATTTCTGGTTTGAATGAGCATAAATTTGTTGAAAGCTTTGTGAATGGTGCGGCAGACTTGTTAGGAGTTGCTTTAACAATTGGCCTAGCACGGGCTGTTTCAATTGTGATGGAAGAAAGTCATACAAGCGATACGATTATGAATTTCTTTAGTCAACAAGTATCTGGAATGCCACCATTTTTATTTATTTGGTTTATGTTCTTGGTCTATATTGTATTAGGCTTCTTTATTCAATCATCATCTGGCTTAGCTGTTCTATCAATGCCGATTATGGCTCCTTTAGCCAATGTAGTTGGAATTGACCGCGCAAGCATTATTGATGCCTATAACTGGGGTCAAGGCTTTATTAGTTTAATAGCCCCAACAGGTCTTATCTTAATGAGTTTAATGATGGTAAATATTGGTTTTAACAAGTGGTTTAAATTCTGCTGGAAATTATTAGTGATTGAATTTGGTATTTGTTTAGCCTTCCTAGCTATTGGCTTAGTTGTTTATTAATAAGCAAATAAATAGCTTTTAGAAACTTTTCTAGATATGATTTACGTGTAATCAGTGTTTAATATTTTTTAAGGAGTTATATTATGACTTATCCAAAAACTAAAAAGATTATGAATGAAATTGTTGCTGATTTAACTCAAACTCATATGCTTGTACATCAACATCATTGGTATATGCTAGGACGTGGATTTTTGAAATTACATCCATACTTAGATGAAGTAATGGATGAATTGGCACAACAGCAAGATGGTGTTGCTGAAAGACTAATTGAAATTAATGGTAATCCAATTTCTACTTATGAAGAAGTATTAGAAGAGACAAATGTTCCTGATCAACTAGGTAGCTGGGATTTATCAATCGAAGAAAGATTTCAATTAATTGTGAATGCTTATAAGCAACTGCGTGATGACTATGAACGTGGTATAAAAATTAGTGAAGATGAGGGCGATGACTCTACTAATGATTTACTTATCGCCTATCATACAGCTGTTGAAAAGAGAATCTGGATGATGTCAGCTGAACTTGGTCAACGTCCAGGTGAAGGTGAATAAATTTTGAAGCTTAAAGAGGAGTGCAAAATTAATGTGCTCCTTTTTTATTGATTGTGGACTGCAGTATTTTAAAATAAGATAGAAAATTTAAGTATAAAAATGGATTTGTTTAATCATCAGCAAACTAGGGATGCTGCTATTAAAGCAAGGTATGATTAGCATACAAGGCAGGACAAGTTAAGAGTACAAAGCAAGTTGAAGAGACAATTAAGAAGTTATCGCAATCAGATAAAGCTTTTATGTTCATCATCGGTAACACAAGTAATCCTATGGCAGCAATTCCATCGATCAATTATGATATAAAGAAAAATACTGTAAATAAACTAATCATAGCTTACTTTTATTTTAAAAAAGAATCGACAAATTGTTATTGTACAAGCGGATGATTTTTATAAATCAATTTCTTTATAGTTTTAGACAAATAATGAATGATTCTTTTTGCTATAATTAAAAGAAAAAGATCGTACGTGAAAGGAAAAGGCGATGAATAAAGTTACGATTGTTGGATCAATTAATGTTGATAATATTATGCACATTAAAAAGCTTCCTCAACCAGGAGAAACAATTGCTATGTCAGAATTTTCCAAAGCTGCTGGTGGAAAGGGTGCAAACCAAGCTGTAGCAAGCAGTCGAGCAGGAAATGAGACAATCTTTGTTGGCCGTGTTGGTGATGATGATAATGGCCGTTTTATGCTTGAACAATTTGAGGATAATGGAGTTAATGTTGAGCATGTAGTTGTAACTCCCAATCAACAAACAGGTCAAGCATATATTTTACTTCAAGAAACGGGACAAAATTCGATTATTATTCAGCACGGTGCTAATTTTGATGTAACAGCTGAAGATGTTAGAAATGCTAAAGATCAAATTGAAGACAGTGAGTTTGTAATTGCTCAATTTGAAACTCCACTTGAAGCAACTATCGAAGCTTTTAAAATAGCAAGAAATGCTGGGAAAACCACTATTTTAAACCCGGCGCCAGCACGCACTGATATTCCACAAGAATTATTAGAGTTAACGGATATTATTACACCTAATGAAACGGAAGCTGAAAGTATCACTGGCATTAAGGTTGATAGTGAAGAATCAATGAAAAAGAGCAGTGAAATTTTCCATCAGATGGGTATTAAAGGCGTAATCATTACAATTGGTGAACGTGGATCCTTTATTTCTTATAAAGATATTGAGGAAGTAGTACCGGCATTTAAAGTAAAAGCAGTTGATACAACCGCCGCTGGCGATACTTTCTTAGGAGCTTTAGCTAGCGAGTTAAAAGCTGATATAAGTAACTTAAAAGATAGCGTAGTTTATGCGTCTAAATCATCGTCATTTACAGTACAAAAGGTAGGAGCTTTCCCATCTATTCCTACTAGAGATGTTGTTGAAAGAGCTTTAAAAGAGGATTAAGCAATGGATAAGACTGAACAAGATCAATTAAAAAAAGAAGCTGCTACAAAGGCTGCTAAAGTGGTAAAATCTAATTCCGTGTTGGGGGTTGGAACTGGCTCAACAGTTGCATTCTTTATCGATGCGTTGGGTGAACGTAAAGAAAAAGAGGACTTTAACTTAAAGCATATTGTTACCACTTCTAATCGTAGTAAGAAACAACTTGAAGGACTCGGCTTTAAAGTTGATGAATTAGCAGATATTGATCAAGCTGATTTAACAGTTGATGGAGCTGACCGAGTAGATGATAATCTTGATGGAATCAAAGGTGGCGGTGGTGCCTTAACTTTAGAGAAGAACGTAGCTATTAATTCTAAAAAGATTATTTGGATTGTTGATGAATCAAAACTTGTTCATCATTTAAGTGGCTTTCCGCTTCCAGTTGAAGTTCTACCTGTTTCTGCAGAACAGAATTTCAAGCGTTTTGAAGAAGAAGGATTAAAGCCGCAATGGCGTTTAGATGAGAATGGCGAGCGTTATGTAACGCACTATGGCAACTATATTATTGACTTAGCTGCTGATCCAACTCCTGTACCACATGGTTTAGCTGATTATTTGGATCATACAGTTGGTGTTGTTGAACATGGATTGTTCCTAGATATGTGCGACGAAGTAATTATTGCTCATAGCGATGGTACGATTGAAGATAAGAAGAGAAAGTAATTATTTGGACTCATTGAAAAAATGAGTCCTTATTTGTTTAATCAAGTAGTAATCAAGGTATAAAAATGACAATTGGAGAAGCTTTAAAAGCAGAAAGAAGAAGATTGGGATTAAGCCAGTCTCAGATGGCTGGAGATTTTTTAACGAAATCACATTATTCAAAAATTGAACGTGATCTCTTTGATATTAAAACAAAAGATTTATTATCAATTTTAAATTTACATAACATTGATGTGGTTGAATTTTTTAAAAAGATTTCTGTTACTAATCAAGAAGAAAGTGAAAAATCCTATTTGACACAATTGCATGTAGCCTATTACACGAGAAATATTGAGAAAATTGAGCAAATTAGTAATAAATTGAAAAATAAACAACCAAAAACACTAGAGTTAAAAAATTTAGAAGCACAAGCATCTCTTTTAAAAGCTTACTTTACAAACAGTATTGATACATTATCGGATAAGTCAAAAGAAAATATTAAAAAGATTATTTTTAGTAATGATGAATGGCAAGTAGAAGATTTAAGGCTATTTGCGATTGCTATATCACTTTTTGATATTTCTGAATTAAATTCAGTGGTAAAATCCATTATTAATCGCCACCTTAATTTAAATTTGGAAGAAAAGGAATTTAGATTAGTTTTATCCGCAGTACTAGTAAACTTTTTATCTTATTCTGTTAAAGTTCAAAATTCAGATACTCAATTGATCAAGAAAGTGTTTCAAGTATTAGATAATTTAAATGGAGAACCCGATAATTGTTTCGCAAAAATAATGACGTTATATTATCGAGAGTATTTTGCTGGAAACAAAGAAAAAATTGATGAAATTATTGGCGTTATGAAAGATAGTGGAATGAAAGGAATATTCAAAAACAAAAAATGAAAGTGTTAAATTTAACACTTTCATTTTTTTATAAAAACTATGTTTATTATGAATATATAAAGTTAACTAGAAATAGAAATGTGGTTAATTATTATGTTTATTCCGTGGTATCTACTATAAATAAATTAAAGAAATCAGATGATAAAAATGAAAATACGGATATTAATTTGATTAAAAAATAGAACATAATCATTTTGCAAGTAGTCTAAGTTGTGGTTGTTCTGTGATTCATTAGTAAAATATAGTTGTTTGACAATAAGAATGTTAGTGATAGCATTCTTATTTTGTATATTTCAGGAGAAAAAACTATGAGGATCAACTTTAAGTGGATAGTTAAAAATCTTCCTGGGTGGTTGATATTACTGATTTTAATATTTTTAATTGCTGGTGGCTTTGAAGGTGTAGTAAATGGAATTATTTTAGGACAATTTCCTAATTTAGTTGGTGTGTCTTCAAATAAATTAATCTTATTTTTAATTCAAAGCACTATCATCTTTTTCATTGTCTATACAGCTTTAGTTTTGAAAAATATACTCTTAAATTATGCACGGAAAATTTTAAGAGTTTCTCTTAAAAAGAAGATGCTTCTAAGCAGTTTTTCAAATCATCAAGAACCAGAAAAAGGGTTGAATCAAATTAGTAATGTTGCTGCAAAGATCGATGAGAATTATTTCTCTCTAATTGCAGAGATTTTATCTACTGCTGTGGCTGCTGTAATTTCAACAATTTATGTTTTACAAGTTAATATATTAATGGGAATTATTTTTGTAGCTTTTTCTTGCTTAAGTTTAATTCCAATGCTTTTTGGTAAGAAAAAACTTGGAAGATTAGGAGAAGAATGGAGTAGAAGCAATACTAAAGTAATGCACACTGCCGGTGACTGGCTACGCGGATTTCGAGATATTATGCAATATAATGCTCAAAAATTATTTTTTAAACGTGTTTCTACTTCTATTGATCAAAATGAAACTATTCTTCTAAAACAAGAAAATTTGCAATGGCTTGTTCAATATGCAAACTTATTATTTACAATTTTAGCTTTAATAGGACCATGGGCAATTGGTTTTTACTTTGTTATTAATAATTTATTTAGTGTCACTATTAGTGCACTTCTTTCCTTAACTCTTTCTGCAAATAGTGTAGTTCAAAATTTTCGTATTTTGATGCAATGTTGGTCAGAAGTAACAGGAACAACTAATTTGAGAAAATTTAAAAGCATTAATCAAAGAGTGCTTGATTTACAAGAAAATAGTTTAAGTCATTCTAATATTGAGTTAGAAAATGTTGAAGTGGATTATAATGAGCACCAAATTTATCAGAATCTTAGTTTAAATATTCCTTATGGAAGTAAAATATTATTGCAAGGTCCATCAGGAGCAGGGAAGAGTACCTTTCTGAATTTAATAGCTGGTATGATTAAGCCTAATAAAGGAAAAGTGTTGATTGACAAAAGAAAGCCAAGTTTAGCTGACGTAACATATATTGCGCAGACACCGTGGATTTTTGAGGGAACAATCAGGGATAATTTATCTTTAGGCGAAAACTATTCTGATAAAGAGCTAATGAAAATCTTGGAAAAAGTAGGATTAGTAGCAGAATTAGGAGAAAATATCCTTAATAAAGAAATAAATCCAACCCGGGAAAATATTTCGGGCGGACAAAAGCAAAGATTAATAATAGCTCGTGCACTTTTAAGAAATAAATCTATTGTTTTACTTGATGAAATTACTGCGGCTTTAGATGATAAGAATAGTGAGAAGATTAGAGAACTAATATATCAAGTACCCGGAACAATTATTGAAAGTGCGCATCATATAAATGATGAGCTCCTTGATAAGTATGGATTTGTTAAAAAGAAAATTGAAAATCAAAAAATATTTTAACTTTTAAAGACTTGACCACTTCAAGTCTTTTTTTGTTGTTAATCTTAGTTCATAATAAAGATGATACGTAAATTTAGAAAGAAGGACCTTTATGTCAAAAAAGCCCTTGATTATTAGTACAGATCCTGGCATCGATGATGTAGCTGCAATGACAATAAGTTTATTTGCAGATGAATTAGGTGTTAAGATGATTGTACCAACTTGGGGCAATGTTTCTTTAGAGCATACCCTACAAAATACTCTTGATTTAGAGAAGTTTTTACATACTAAAGTGCCAGTAGTGAAGGGTGCTAATCAACCACTAGTGCGTCCAGCCATTAGTGCTGCTTCTGTTCATGGTAAAACAGGGATCGCTGGTTTTGAATTTGAAACTGCAAATGGTGATTTGCTTGAAAAAGGACTTGCTGCTACTAAGATGTATGAAGTAATAAAAAATAGTCCTGAAAAAGTAACTCTTTTAGGTGTTGGTCCCTTAACTGATTTCGCACTTTTGTTTAAGCAATATCCTGATGTAGTAGAAAATATTGCTGAAGTTTATATTATGGGTGGAAATATTGGTCATGGAAATCATAGCCCGTTTGCAGAATACAATATTGCTGGAGATCCAGAAGCTGCTCAAATTGTTTTTCATTCTGGCTTGCCAGTCTATGTTGCTCCGATTGAAATTGGTGATAAGGCACATCTAACCAAAGACCAAATGGATAAGATAAAAGAATGTGGCGAAGTTGGAAATATGCTATATTCAATGTTTTCAAATATTCATGAACCTGATGGGGATACTAGAATTAAGATTTATGATCCAACTGCCGTAGGAATTATGCTTCATCCTGAATTTTTCACCTTAAAATCAGCCAATGTTGAGATTGAATTAGCTGGACGCTATACATATGGCGCTAGCGTAATGGATTTCTTAAGTGAAAAACATAATGCACAAATTGCAACCGACGTCGATACAGAGAAGTTTGCGACTTGGTTCATTCAGAGTATCCAAGCTGCCAATAATGGGAGAAAATAATGACTGATTTAGTCTATCGCTCAGTAATGCGCGATATTAAACAAAAAATACTTAATAATGAATATGAAGATATGCGCTTACCAGATGAACGGAGTTTAAGCGACTATTACCATGTAAGCCGTTCATCTATGAAGCGAGCTTTAGGATTACTTGCTCAGCAGGGAATAGTTTTCAAAAAAAGAGGCAGTGGCACTTTTATTAATCCTCTTTATTTGAAAAATCAAGCTCTCTTTAAATATGAGGGATCAAATTTAGGTATTACGGATTCTTTTAGTGTTCCAGGTAAAAAGCAAAGTATTGAGTTACTAGACTATCAAGTAATTAAGGCTGATGAAGATTTAAGACAAGATCTATTTTTGAAAGAATCAGATTTTGTTTACCAAATTAAGAGGCTGCGTTTATTGGACGATCAACCATTTTTGATTGAAACTGGTTTTATCCCAATTAAGATTACACCAGAATTAAATCCAGATATTTTAAAGGGATCGCTGTTCAATTATTTAGAAGACACACAAAACAAAACAGTAACACGATCATTCTTAACGATTACTGTTGAACCGTCAACATTAGAAGATCAATCAAAGTTGATGCTTGCTCCTAATGAACCAGTGGGTGTGATGGAAGGTATTTTCTTTTTAGATGATGGAACGCCGTTTGAAGTTTCAAATATGCGTATCCACTACAAATATATGAAATACAATACCTTTGTTAATTTAAGTCAAGAATAAAAATAAAGACATCGTTTTTCTCGGGGGATTGAGAGAAGCGATGTCTTTTTTGATAAATAAGATAGTTTAATCAAATTGTAAACTATCATCAACTGGTGCCAGATATACATAGTTTAAGTTAGTATTTTTACACTATTTACTAAGAGAATTAATTAGCGCATCTTGTTCCTTATTGATTGGGATTTGCTTAAGCGCTATTTGTGATTGTAAATACATGACTAACTTATTATTCCAAGCAGCCGCGTCATCATGATCTTGGGCTTTGACTATAACTTTTAAAATTGTTTGAAAGAAATTGATCAATATGAATTTGATATGGCAGTAATTGAGACATCTTCAGTTAATAAAAATCGTGTTTTTGTAGTTAATCATTCTGATGCACAAATTAAAAGAGAAGTTATTCAACGAACCAAAACAGTTATTTTACTAGCAGAAAAATATAAATTTAAAGCAGATCCTTCTTTACCATATAAGGTGATGGATTGCGACCAGATAGATATATTGATTACGGATAATAAGTTAAAATCTCAATATCGAAAGTACTTTAGAAAAAATATTAAGATTCCTGAAGTGCTAGTAGAAGAGCAAAGAAATAGATAATTTTTAAAGATATTATTAAGCAATTAAAATTGGACCGTCCCAATAATCTAAAAGATTGAATTTTTGGATTGAATAATCTATGATTAGTACTGTAATAAGCAATGAAAACTATTTCAAGGAGATATTTTGGTATGGCAGTAAATTACGATTCTCAAGAATATTTAAAGAGTGTTGATGCATACTGGCGTGCAGCTAACTACTTATCAGTTGGTCAATTATTTTTAATGAATAATCCCCTCTTAAAGGGTGAATTAAAGGCTGAAGACGTAAAACCTAAGCCAATTGGTCACTGGGGCACAATCGTTCCACAAAACTTTATTTATGCGCATTTAAATCGTGCAATTAAAAAATATGATTTAAATATGTTTTATATTGAAGGCTCTGGTCACGGCGGTCAGGTAATGGTATCTAATTCTTATTTAGATGGTTCTTATACTGAACGTTATCCAGAAATTACTCAAGATGAAAAGGGAATGGCTAAATTATTTAAGCAATTTAGTTTTCCAGGCGGTGTTGCTTCTCATGCTGCACCAGAAACTCCAGGATCAATTCATGAAGGTGGAGAGTTAGGTTACTCACTTTCTCATGGTGTTGGTGCAATTTTAGATAATCCAGATGTAATTGCAGCTGTTGAAATTGGTGATGGTGAATCAGAAACTGGTCCACTTGCTACTTCTTGGTTCTCAAGTAAGTTCATTAACCCAATTAAAGATGGTGCTGTCATTCCAATTTTACAAATCAATGGCTTTAAGATTTCTAATCCAACTATCGTTTCTAGAATGAGCGATGAAGATCTGACTAAATATTTCGAAGGAATGGGCTGGAAGCCTTACTTTGTTTCTGCATATAAAGATGGTGAATTTAATGGTTATAAGGACCACATGGAAGTCCACCAAGAAATGGCTAAGACCATGGATGAAGTAGTTGAAGAAATTAAGGCTATTCAAAAGCATGCTCGTGAAAATAATGATGATTCATTAGTGAAATGGCCAATGATTGTCTTCAGAGTACCTAAGGGTTGGACTGGACCTAAGTTTGATTTAGATGGAAATCCAATTGAAAATAGTTTCCGTGCTCACCAAATTCCAATTCCTGTTGCTCAAGGCGACATGACTCATAAGGAAATGCTTACTGATTGGATGGAAAGCTACAAGCCTGAAGAATTATTTAACAAAGATGGTTCGCCAAAAGACATTGTTAAAGAAAATACGCTATCTGGCGATCAAAGAATGGCAATGAATCCGATAACTAATGGCGGAATTGATCCTAAGGTATTGAATATGCCGGACTATCGTGATTTTGCCGTTGAATTTGATAAGCCTGGTTCTGTTGAAAAGCAAGATATGGCTGAATGGGCTAAATATCTTGATAAGATGGCTGAACTAAATCCAAATAATTTCCGTGGTTTTGGTCCAGACGAAACAAAATCTAACCGTTTATTCCAACTTTTAGACAATCAAAAGCGTCAATGGATGGAAAATATTCATACTCCAAATGATGAAAACTTGGCTCGTGAAGGTCGCGTAATTGACTCACAATTATCTGAGCACCAAGATGAAGGCTGGCTTGAAGGATATGTTTTGACCGGCCGTCATGGATTCTTTGCTACCTATGAAGCCTTTGGTCGTGTAGTTGACTCAATGCTTACTCAACACATGAAGTGGCTTAGAAAGGCTAAAGAGCAAGCCTGGAGACATGATTATCCAGCTTTAAATTTGGTTGATACTTCAACTGTTTTCCAACAAGATCATAATGGATATACTCACCAAGATCCGGGTATGCTTACTCACCTTTATGAGAAGAATCGTCCAGATTTAATCCATGAATACTTACCAGCTGATACAAACTCGCTTCTTGCAGTATCTGATAAGGCGTTTAGAGATCGTGAATGCATTAACGTTTTGGTAACCTCTAAACAACCTCGTCCTCAATGGTTCTCAATTGAAGAAGCGAAGAAGTTAGTTGACAAGGGACTTGGTTATGTTGACTGGGCATCAACTGATAAAGGCGCAAAACCTGATGTTGTCTTTGCCTCAACTGGTACTGAACCAACAATTGAAACTTTAGCAGCAATTGATTTGCTCCATAAGAAGTTTCCAGATTTAAAGATTCGATATATTAATGTTATTGACGTGATGAAGTTAATGTCACCTGAAAAGAATCCAGAAGCAATCAGCAATAAAGAATTTGATCGTCTCTTCCCAAAGGGCACACCAGTAATTTTTGCTTGGCACGGTTTTAAATCAATGATGGAATCGATTTGGTTTGACCGTGGCCGTGGTAAAGATGATGTTCACATTCATGGCTACGAAGAAAATGGTGATATTACTACTCCATTTGATATGCGTGTTTTAAACCATATTGATCGCTATAATTTAGCTAAAGATGTAGTAGAAAGCGTCCCTGAATTGAGTGAAAAGAATGCTGACTTTATTGACGAAATGGATACTTTACTTGCTAAACATCACCAATATATTCGTGATAATGGTAAAGATATGCCGGAAGTTACTGATTGGCAATGGGAAGGCTTGAAATAAAATTAGAATAATTCTTCAAAAAGACCTAATTGAGTTTAGGTCTTTTTTGATTAAAGCTATTGAAAATTCGCTCTATGCTTACTAAGCTGTTTGTTGTTATAATGGTTTTGTAAAATGTAAGTGTAATTTTATTTGTAAGGAATTTTATAGAAAGAGATGATTGGATGGAATTTAAAGATGTTTTAGCACGCGAACATGCAACAAGAAAGTTTACTGATCAAAGAGTAAGTGAAAAGACTATTATTAAGGTGTTAGAAGAAGCACAAAGAACTCCATCCTTACTTAATTCACAACCTTGGCGGATATATGTGGCTGAGGGTGAAGTAGCAAAGGCAATAAGACAAGAACATGAAGAAAAGACTTTAGCTAATGAAGAACCACACGAAGACTTTGCTTCTTTGCTAAAAGTCGAATGGAATACATTTCCAAGTAAGAATATGGCAACAATGAGTGAAACTTTAGATTATTTCTTACGTGGGGAATCAGATGATTTTGATCGAGCTCAATTAAAGTTGTTCAATGCTCCAATAATTGTCTTTTTAACTATACCTAAAAAATCTCCAGCTTGGTCAATTTTTGATCTTGGTGCATTTTCTCAGACATTGATGTTGGCAGCAAATAATCGTGGTTTAAGTACAATGCCTGCACAGGCTTTTGTTAAATATCCGGATGTAATTAGAAAGTACTTAGATATACCAGAAGATGAATCAATTGGTATTGGTATTGGATTAGGATATCCTAACAAAAAAGCTACAATTAATAACTATAAGTCTAAACGTGTGTCTTTAGATGAAATTTTAAAAATTAAAAAGAATGTCTAAATTTGAAATTCCTGAAGAGATAAAGTCTAATTTATTAGCTTTAAACTTTTTAGGAATTTTTTTATATACTTGTTTAAAATAAAATTAAAATATGGCATAATTATAAAAATAGAGAAAGGATAAATAAGAAGATGACGCTATTAGTTTCTCCAGAGCAATGGGCTAATTGGGATCAATGGTTCAATTATACTTTGCCAGGTTATATTTTAATTTTAGGAACAATTTTTTTATTTGTTGGTTTAATTCCATTTTTATGTGTACGTAAAAAAATAACTTATATTTTATTTGGTGTAACAACTTTAGTTTTGGTAACTTTTCTTGGGATATCTTATTTTAAAAATAAGGAATCAACCGAATATGTAAGAGAAAATCATTATTTGACAGCTATGGTTAGAGAATATGATGCTCAAATTTTCTCTAATAAATACTATGATCCAGATGAAATAGAGAGCTTTAAATATATTGCTGATATTAATACTCCCTCTCATTTGCCGTCCATTTATAAAAAGATACCAGTTAAGCAAGAAGTTACCTATCTTGGTAAGAATGACTACTACGCCTTTGTGAAATTAGATAATGTGGTGATGAAATTCAGCTTATCTGATTGTAAAAAGATTCCTGGTAGTAAGGCGTACTTTACAGGATATCATTTTAAATTAAGGAATAAAAAATTTATGAAATTAGGTTTTATTGCTCTAAAACATAATTTACGTGATAAAGTGGAGTTGCCTAGAGAGTTTTATAATAAAAAAGTATCAAAAAATATTGAGGAAAATTATAATCATCCTGGATTAGTTGCAAACTGGATCCCTGATTCGGAGAAATAATGCTAAAATAGAGATGTAATTATTTAATATATAAAAAAGGTGAAAATCACTTGGATACAAGTACTATAACTACTAATTTAATTGTTATTTTCATAACGTTTTTAATTGCGATTTTCTTTGTTGTTGCTGAATTTGCTTTAGTACAGACTAGATCTAGTCAGCTAGAAGATATGCTGGCCAATGGTCAAGGAAATCCTAAGAAATTAAAACGTGCTTTGCACATGGTTCATAACTTAAATGAATCATTATCTACTACACAGGTAGGTACTACTTTAGTTGGTGTTATTTTAGGTTGGATTGGTCAAGGAACGATTGAAGAGTTATTGACTGATGTATTTAAAATGGCACCTTGGTTTAGTGCAAAAACGAGCGGAGTATTAGGCGCAACTCTAGGTGTTGTATTGTTAACTTACTTAGAGGTTGTTGTAACTGAAATAGTTCCTAAAAATATTGCCATTGATATGCCAGTTAAGTGTTTAATGGCAGTTGTTACTCCGTTAGCTGTTTTCCATACCGTGGTGTATCCATTTGTTTGGTTACTTAACCACAGTGCTAATGGTTTGCTTCATTTATTAGGAATGCAATCAGCAGATGAAGAGAGTGAAGTTTATTCACAGTCAGAAATTTTACGGTTATCACGTAATGCCGTAACAGGAGGCTCCCTTGATAAGGATGATCTTGTGTATATGGAGCGTGCCTTTGAATTAAATGATAAGGTTGCTAAAGATATTATGACTGACCGTACACAACTTCAAGTGTTGAATGCAACTGATAATGTTAAGACTGCTTTAAAGAAATATATTGAAGATGGTTTCAGTCGTTTTCCAGTTGTGCGTGATAATGATAAAGATGATGTCGTTGGATATGTTTATGCCTATGATATTGTTAGTCAAGACCAAGAAAATCCTGATGTACCAATTACTAGAATTATTAGAGCGATTATCACTGTGCCTGAATCAATGCTAATTCAAGATATCTTGAAGTTAATGATTAAAAAGCATACACCAATTGTTTTGGTTGTTGATGAATATGGTGGTACGAGCGGAATTGTAACGGATAAAGATATTTACGAAGAACTCTTTGGATCTATTAAAGATGAGATTGATGATGTTTCTGATGAATACATTGTCCGCGATGATCATGGTGAAATCCACGTTTCTGGAAAAACCACTTTGTATGATTTTGAACGTTACTTCCATACCAAGCTCAAGGCTTTTGAAGATAGCGACATTATCACTATCGGTGGCTATATGATGGAACACTATCCTAACTTAAAGAAGGGCGAGTCTGTAGAATTAGAAGGCTTTAACTTTAAGCTAGTGAATATTGAACAAGGTTTCATGCGTTGGTTTATTGTTTCTAAGCTAGATAAAGATAGTAACAGTGCTAATTTGCAAGATAGCGATCAAAATAGTAAAGAAAAAGATGAATAATCGGAAAAAGGCACCTAAGATAGGTGCTTTTTTTAGTCATTAAATGTTATAATTCTACTAATAACAAAGCATTTGTAGAAGATATAGAGGGTTAAGATGCAAAATAGTGATAATATTGACAACATTATTGATCGTGTTTTATTTAGTCAAGATGATATTGAAGAAATCTGTCAAAGACTTGGTAAGCAATTAACTGACGACTATGCTGGCAAGTTTCCATTAGTTGTTGGAGTATTAAAGGGTGCTGTTTACTTCATGACTGATTTAACACGCCACATGAATGTAAAAATGCAAAATGACTTCATGGATGTTTCTAGTTATGGTGATGGTTTTGAATCAACAGGTAAAGTGAGACTAGATATTGATGTTCAAGCAGATGTCAGGGGCAGAGATGTATTATTAGTTGAAGATATTGTTGATACTGGTCATACTTTAAAATTTATGAAAGATCTATTAATTGAACGTGGTGCTAAGAGTGTTAAGTGCTGCGCATTACTTAACAAGACTGAGCGTCGTGAAGATGATGTAGTTGTAGATTACTATGGTTCAGAAGTTGAAAATGAATTTGTGGTTGGTTATGGTCTAGATTACTTGAATGCTTATCGTAATTTACCTTACGTTGGAGTTTTAAAACCTGAAGTTATCCAAGCAAACTTAAATCGTTAATTAGATAAACTTATTAATGAATTATAAAAGGGTTGAAAATTGTTCGCTATGTAGCGAGAATTTTCAACCCTTTTTCTAATGTTTCTTATTATTTAATTATTGCTATGTTTTTTCATGTAATAGTAAACTGGTAAACCTAATACTGTTAATCCAATTCCAGTGATAGATAACCAAAATTCGTTGATTATTGTACTAATTACGATAAACAAACCACCACCGATTGAGACGATGGGGATGATTGGATACCAGGGAACAACATAAGGTCGATTTAACTTAGGTTCGCGGTAGCGCAAAATTACAACTGCAATTGAAATTAGTGTTGTAAAAGTCCACATTACAAAAACGAGCATATTGGTTAATAGATCGAAAGTTCCTAGTAAGATCATGATTAAAGATACACCAAGAATAATTAGTGCACTAATTGTTGGGACGCCTGTATTAACGTTAGTTCGACCGATTTTGTGTGAAAATGGCAACATTTTATCTTTAGCTAGAGTATATGGAATTCTCATCCCAGTTAACATAAATCCATTAATTGCTCCGTAAACAGAAATCAAAATTCCAATAGTAATTAACTTGCCGCCTAAACTGCCAAATAGTTTTAATGAAGCGAGGTATGCTGTGTTTTGATTTCCAATAATTTCTTTAAAAGGAATAGTAGTTAGGAAAGCGTAGTTTACTAATACATAGATTAAAGTAATTGCGGATAGTCCAATAATAATAGCTCTTGATAGATTTTTCTCTGGGTCTTTAACTTCTCCCGCTAAATTTGTTACATTGATCCAGCCGTCATAAGCAAATAAGGCAGCTAATAAACCACCGCTCAAGCCAGTCCAGAAAGAAATATTATGACCAGAACTTAAGGGAAGAAGATTAACAGTGACTTTTGATGAATTAAAGAGACCAAAAAGTACAATTAAGGCAATTGGAATAGTTTTAAGTATCGTCATTGCAGACTGCATTTTAGTTGAAAATTTAGTTGAAATGAGATTTAACCCCATTAAAAAGAGTGCGAGCAGTAATGCTACTAATGTGGCATATTTAGTTGGAATGCCAAATAGAACAACGAATTGCTGTCCAAAAACTACGCTTAAAGCGGCAATATTGGCTGGAAAGTAAACTAACATTTGAGCCCAACCAAATAAAAATCCCCAAACTTTTCCATAAGTATATTCGATATATTTTATTGATCCACCAGTAACTGGAAGTGCAGCAGCAATTTCAGAAACCGTTAGGCCGGACGCAATAGAGACGATTCCAGCTAAGATCCAAACAAAAAGAGTTAGGGATGGAGTCCCCGTCTCGTGACTAATACTTCCAATTTTAAAGAAGACACCTCCACCGATTACAGTTCCGACAACTGTAGCTAGAGCCTGTCCAAAGCTAATTTCTCTTTTCAATATTGCTTTCCTTTCGATTTTTAACGATAAGTATATTATTGATATCATTTTATACTAAATTACAGTGAAAGTGGTATGGAAAGCAGAAGTTCGTTAAAATAGCTATGGGAGGGATGATCGTGCATCGGTATCAACATAAGTATACTTTTCCAAGTATTATTATTCTGCTCGTATTAGCTATTTTGGGCTTAATATGGGGATATTTTAATATGCAGAAAAATACGACCGTACCCCGTGGTTCAAATATGAGCGTACTTGGAATTGAATTAGATCAAACCAAAGATTATATTGATTTACATAAATTAGAAAAAAACGGAATTTCTTTCGTTTATTTGCGTTCGACACAAGGAAAGTCCTATTTTGATGATAATTATTTACTTTACCGCGATCAACTTCAGGGAACTAATTTAAATTTTGGAACGATTATTTCTTATAGTGATGAAACAAGTAATGAAGAACAATATCAATATTTTCTGAATAAGGTGGGAACTAATACCGGGACTTTGCCAGTAATGATTGTTCCCGCAACTAGCAATTTAACTAAAACCTATTGGCAACGCATGGGTAGATTCGCTCAAATGATTAATAATTTAGGAAAAAGGGTAATGATTGCAGGAAATTATCACTATCATAAATATTTTCCAGAAGAAACTAGATTCTTGTATACTGGAGCAAGTTTAAAAGATAGACGTCATTATGCCTTTTGGTGTTACACTCAAAATGGAAGAGTAAAAAATATCGATAATCTTAATCGTGATGTAACCATGTTTGCTTATATTGGCACTAATACGCAGTATGAGCAATTATATGGACAACAAAAAGTACAATAGAGGAATTAGAATGTATTCACAAGCAATTACACAAGTTTTAGAAAGAGAACATAAAGATAAACCAACTTTAATTCAAGAAAGAACATACGATGCTATCTATAATGGTGCTAGTGTAGTTGGGCTAGCTAAGACTGGTACTGGAAAAACTTTAGCTTATGGTTTGCCAGTAATGGGAAGAATTGCAGAAATTGGTGGTAGAGGTGTAATTTTAGAGCCTACTACTGAGCTTGCTATTCAAACTAGAAATAATTTGTTGCCATATGCCAAAGCTTTAGGTTTAAAAACTATTGCTCTAGTTGGAGCTGGTAATAGAAAAAGGCAGTTAGAACGTTTAAAGAAAGAAAAGCCAGATATTATAATTGCTACGCCAGGTAGATTTTTTGATTTCTTATCTGAAAATAGAATCAAGTATCAGGATATTAATGCTTTAGTAATTGATGAAGCAGATGATATTTTGGAATTTGCTAAGCTAGATTTATTAAGCTCTTTAGGACAAAATTTATCTTCAACTGCGCAGATTTTGTTATTTGGAGCATCTGAATCAGAAATTACTAAAGATGCGGATGAGCTTTTTAAACGGACATTTTTATTAATTGATGTTCGCCTAGAACAAAAATCTGAGGTTAAACATTATTTCTTGCAGGTTTCAAATGAATATAAGATGCAATTCTTGCAACGTTTAGCAAAGCTAGATAAGTTTAAAGGAATTTTATTCTTTGATAGTACAGAAACTGAGATGAGATTTGCAAGAATTTTTAGTCACAGTAAAACCAAGTTTGCAGTTTTAAGTAATGAAACAAATAAACAAAATCGTGAAAAAATTCTTAGTGATTTCAAAGCTGGTCGAATTAAATTTTTGTTTGCAACTGATCTTGCAGCACGCGGATTGGATTTACCAGATGTGAGCTACGTGATTAACTTTGAAATACCTAGTGAAATTAATACCTATCTTCATCGCAGCGGTAGAACTGGAAGAATGAATAAGTCTGGTACTGTTGTGACACTGGGGGACGATCACGATTTTAGAAATCTTAAAAAATTGTTGGATGGTACTTATGAAGTTAAAAGAGCATATTTTGCAGGCTATAGCTTAACGACTGAGAAGCCACTTTCAGAAAAGGAAGAAAAGAAAACTAAAGTTAAAGAAGTCAAAGTTAAATCAAAACATAAGAAGAAACGTTGGCGTAATAAAAAAAATAAGGGATACCATCCTCGAAAGAATAGAGGAAATAAGTAATGTCATCTTTAGTTAAATGGCTAGAAACGTATGTTTTACCACCTGCGTCTCGTCTAGCACAAGTACGTTGGTTAGTTGCGATGCGAGATACTTTTGTTTCGTTATTGCCTATTACAATGGCTGGATCTATCGCAATGCTATTTAATAGCATTATTAGAGCAGCTAAAGTGCAAATGCATTGGGATACTTTTTATTCTTTAATGCAACCAGTAATGGCAATTGATAATATTGTTTGGGAAGGTACTTTCGCTCTATTTGCTGTATATTTTGCGATATCTTGGGGCTATCATCTAGCTAAAACTTACGAGGTAAACCGCTTTGCTGGTTCAATTGCGTCTTTAGTTGCTTTTTCAATGAGTATTAGTGATTCGGTAAAACTACGTATTGATGGGGATGTAGTTGATATTAAAAATGCCTTTGATATCAAGCAATTCTCAACGATGGGATTATTTACAGCAATTATTTTTGGTTGTATTGGGACAGCGCTATTTATTATGTTTTATAAGGCGAGAATTCGTTTAAAAGTTGATAGTAGTATGCCTCATGCAGAATGGGTTGCCTTTAGCACCTTAGTTCCAATTTTGCTTTCAGTCTTTATCGTTGGATTTGTTAATTTTACCTTTCAACGCCTTACGGGAACCTACTTTGGAAATTGGCTGCTTACTACTATCCAAAGACCTTTAGTAAATTTAGGACAGGGTTTTGGAGTGGTTTTATTAGTTACATTTTTAGTTCAAATATTTTGGTTCTTTGGGATCAATGGTATCAGTGTCTTAACCCCAGTAATGGATTCTTTATGGCTAACGCCAGAAAACATTAACGTTACAGCAGTTAGAAATAGCGATCATGTCCCTTATATTTGGGTACGAGATTCCTTTAATGTTTTTGCATGGTTTGGTGGAGCGGGTGGAACTTTAGTCTTGATTATTGCTATCTTAATGTTTTCTAAACGTAAAGATTACCGAACTATAGCGAAGATGGCAGTCGCACCAGGGATTTTTAATATTAATGAACCTATTATTTTCGGCTTACCTGTTGTATTTAATCCCGTATATTTGATTCCTTTTGTAGTAGCACCATTAGTAAATGTATCGCTTGCTTATTGGGCTACACAGGTAGGGTTAGTTAATCCTGTTCAAATATTTGTTCCAACAGTTATGCCGCCACTTATTGGGCCGTTTTTAGCATGTAATTATGACTGGCGAGCTATTGTTTTAGCGCTTATTAATATGGTTATTGCACTTCTTATTTGGATGCCATTTGTTTTTGCAGCAGATAAAATTGCCAAGCAAGATAATAATCAACGTAATTTTTATTTGCCACAGTATTAAATTTTTAATAGTTAAAAATCAGTTTTTATGGTAAAGTAGAAACTGGTTTCGACCCCGTAGTTCATCTGGATAGAACAATGGTCTCCTAAACCGTAGAGGTGAGTTCGAATCTCACCGGGGTCATATTGATATAAAGCCATTTGTGGGACATTAAAAATAAGCAAAAATTGAATTTGTTTCCCAAATGACCCCTCCACGTGATATTTTAAGTATTAAAAAAGCATTACCTGATTAACTCACAAGGTAATGCTTTTAATTTGATATTAAACATATTTCAATGGATTAATAAATAATTCTAAAATCACCCAAAGAAAAATGATTAGTAAAATTGCAATAATACTGATTAAAATATGCTTAGTCTTTTTGGGATAGGAATTACCTAATAGAAAGACAAGACAAAATATGATAATAGTAATTAAAATTGCTGCTAAAGATAAAAAACTAAACATAATGTATTTCGCTTTCGTTATATAGTTAAGTATAAAGTAATTAGAGAGATAGTACCAAAGAAAATTGAATTAAGATATAGTATAATAAGCGAAGAAGAATAGGAAAATAATGCTATGAAAAAAATAAAAGTAATGACAGTTTTTGGTACTCGACCAGAAGCAATTAAAATGGCACCTTTAGTACTAAAATTGAAGCAGGATGAACGCTTTGATGAAGTAACGGTAGTCAGTGCGCAACACCGCGAGATGCTGGATCAAGTTTTAGATATTTTTAAAATTAAACCTGATTATGATTTTAATATCATGCATAAAAATCAAAGTTTAGAAGATATTACTTCAAAAGTAATGATCAATATGGCTCAGGTAATTAAAGCGGAAAATCCCGATATTGTTTTAGTCCATGGAGATACTACTACTAGTTTTGCAGCAGGACTAGCATCTTTTTATGAGCAAATAACTTTAGGACATGTGGAAGCAGGTCTTAGAACTTGGAATAAATATTCCCCATTTCCAGAAGAAATGAATCGTCAAATGACAGATGACTTAGCTGACCTATATTTTGCACCAACTAAGTTAAGTAGGAATAATTTAATAAAAGAAAATCATTCTTCCAAAAATATTTATGTTACTGGTAATACTGCTATTGATGCCTTAAAACAAACTGTAAAAAAGGATTATCATCATGATGTTCTTGACGAAATTACGCCCGGTAATAAAGTGATATTAGTTACTATGCACCGTAGAGAAAATCAGGGAGAACCGATGAGGCGCGTGTTTAAGGTAATGAAGCAGGTTGTAGATAATTACCAAGATGTAGAAATTATCTATCCTGTTCACTTGTCTCCACGAGTCCAAGAAGTGGCAAATGAAGTACTTGGTGGGGATTCACGTATCCACTTGATTAAGCCTCTCGATGTAGTTGATTTTCACAATTTAGCTAAAAGAAGCTATTTCATTATGACTGATTCAGGTGGCGTGCAAGAAGAAGCACCTTCTCTTGGAAAGCCTGTATTAGTGTTACGTGATACAACTGAGCGACCAGAAGGTGTTAAAGCTGGCACCCTGAAACTTGTCGGAACTGAAGTAGATAAGGTTCATGATGAGATGATTAGGCTACTTGAAGATAAAAATGCTTATAGTAAAATGGCTAATGCCAAAAATCCTTATGGCGATGGCAAGGCTTCTGATCGAATTATGGATGCAATTGCTTATTATTTTGATAAAGAAAATAATCAAAAGCCAACAGATTTTAAATAAAGTAAAACTCCAGATACTGTGTAATATCTGGAGTTTTTATATGATTATCTTTTATTGAAATGATCTTTAAATTTTTTAGCAAATTTATTACTAGTATTAAGAAAAATCGATTTAGTAGTTAAGTAATTAAAAATACCTACTAGGATTTGATCAATTACTTTTACGAAAAATGAATTCCAATGTAACCACGAAATTCCAACTAGCATAATTAAGTTATCTGGAATCAGGCTGATTATCCGATAAATGAAAAATAAACATAGTTGGTAGACAACCCCGTGCTTTTTATCTACATTTTGAATAAATACGCCATGTTTATTAAAAGAAAAAGAAGCCAAGTTGGAAATGATAAATGCAATTGTGTTGGCATAAATTACTGGAATTTTCCAAGCATTGTGAAATAAAAGAAAGCAGACAATATTGATAACTGCTGCTAAGAAGCCAAAGATAACGTAAACATAAAAGTTTCGGTGCCTGACAACAAGCTTACTTCCAAGCTCTCGTAACTGGACTTGGGTAATCTTTTGCCCACTTCTTTTATGATGATTTTTAGTCATTAAATGCCTCGACTATTTCTTCAGTAGCTTGATCAATTAAATCAATATCTTCGTCATCAACAGCGTTTTCGATTTTAACTGGTTTTGCTACTTCAACTGCGCCACACTTAATAAATGCCTTTTCAAAGTCATCTACGTTTTCACAATAATGATCTTTGTATGTTTTGTCTCCAGACCCCATAACGGCAAACTTTTTACCCGATAAGTCAAGAGTAACTAATTGGTCATAAAAGTCTTTTAATTCATCAGTCATCACACCTTCGCCGTAAGTATAAGTAACCATTACGCAAAGATCAGCATCAAGATAAGAAGAAGCATCTGCAAAACTAACGTCAATATTTTCTACGTCAAAACCTGCATCTTGTAAATTCTCTTCTAAAATTTCTGCCATATCTTCATCATTACCAGTCATACTGGCAAAGACAATCTGTGCTTTCATGTAAAAAACTTCTTTCTATAACATTTTCTCCTATTATACTAAAGAAGGTGGGTAGATTGTAAATCTTAAGAGAAATTATTTAAGAAAAGCTTTATAATGAATGGTTGAGACTTTCTCAATGACTACTAAATTATGTTTATTTAAGGTATGCTAATAGTATATAAATATTAAAAAAGGAGATTTTTTAATGATAACAATTAAGTCAAAACGTGAACTTCAGGGTATGCAAAAATCAGGTCGCGTTTTAGCAGCAATGTTTGAAGGCTTACGTGATGTTATTAGGCCTGGAATTTCTACTTGGGAAATCGAAGAATTTGCTCAAGATTTTATGAAAAAACATGGTGGTCGTCTTTCAGAACAAGGTTTTGAAGGATACAAATATGGTACTTGTATTAGTGTAAATGATGAAATTGCTCATGCGATTCCGAGAAAAGATAAGATCTTAAAGGAAGGCGACTTAGTCAGCGTTGACGTAACTTGTAACGTTGATGGTTATGAAACTGACTCCTGCACTACTTATGGTGTTGGTAAAATTTCTGCCGAAGATCAAAAGTTAATGGATGTTACCAAAAAGGCAATGTACATGGGAATTGATCAAGCTGTAGTTGGTAATCGTATTGGTGATATTGGTAGCGTTATTCAAAACTACGTTGAAAATGAAAATGGCTACGGAGACGTTCGTGAATTAGTTGGTCACGGAATTCAACCATCTATTCATGAAGACCCAGAAGTGCCTCACTGGGGTAAGGCTGGTCACGGTTTACGTTTACGCGAAGGTATGACAATTACTGTTGAACCAATGGTCGAAGCTGGTGGTGATTGGAGAATTGAACAAAAGACTGTTTCTGATCCTAACGATGATTGGGTTTACTATGCAACCCCAGATGGTTCAAAGTCAGCTCAATTTGAACATACTTTTGCTATCACTCCAGATGGTCCAAAGATTTTGACTTTGCAAAAGCCATATGATGGCTACGAAAAGTATCTTCCTCATTTTTTAGATGAAGATTAATAAGTAAAATATTTTATGAAATCTTTTCTCAATCAGACTAGAAACCGTACAGCAAATTTTATTCAATTACTATCAAAATATATTAGCCAGGGTGAAATAAACCAAAATTCCATCATTATTGCTTATTATGTATTGTTAAGTATTTTTCCAATCATAATTATTATTGGAAATGTTTTACCTTTATTTAGTATTGATACCAAGCCAATTGCTCGCTATTTAGAATTGATTTTTCCAAGTCAAGTTTCAAGCTTAGTTATGCCGATTATTAATGCCTTATTGAAGAAGCATTCAAGCGGATTTATTTCTTTGGGTATTGTAGTTGCAATTTGGTCATTAAGTTGTTTGGTTAATTCGATTCGCTTGGCCGCAAATAAAATTTACGGTGTTGATAAACAAGAAAAGGGAAAATCATGGTGGAATTATTTACTGGCCAGAACTTTTACTTTTGCTTTATCAGTAATTTTAGTAGTTGGATTTTCAGTAATAATTTTCATTTTCACATTTGGTAGACAAATTATGGAATTTTTGGCTCCAATTTTTAATCTATCCTTATGGTGGGTTTATAAATTAGAAAATTATCGTTGGCCGATCATAATTTTAATGACAGTGATAGTGAATTTGTACATTAATTATGTAATCCCAAATATTCGAGTTCAAAAACGTGTGGTTTGGCCAGGAGTATGGTTTACTGTAATAAGCTGGAGTGCCTTATCATATTTCTTTGGTTTATACTTAAGACAATTTGGGACACGCTGGGAGAATTACGGGATTGTAGGCTCATTCATTATCTTTATGCTTTGGCTTAACGTAGGTTCATTCTTATTATTACTTGGTATTTGTATTAATGCAGCAGGAGATGAACTAAAAGGTAGGAAGATTGAATACAGTCAAAGCCCGATTTTGAGAATTTTTAGAAAAAACAAAGAATTACCTAAATAAGTTGACGTAAGTTTGGTAAAATATATTATGGAAAGCTTATTTTTGTGAGGAGAATAAAATGAAAGTAAGAAAAGCAGTTATTCCAGCAGCTGGATTAGGTACTAGATTTTTACCTGCAACTAAGGCTATGCCTAAGGAAATGGTACCAATTGTTGATAAACCAACAATTCAATTTATCGTAGAAGAAGCCAAAAAATCAGGAATTGAAGATATCTTGATTGTTACTGGTAAGAATAAGCGCTCAATTGAAGACCACTTCGACGCTAACCCAGAACTAGAACAAGATTTGGAAGAAAAGGGTAAGACTGAGCTTTTACACTTGACCCAATCAATTACTAATTTAGGTGTTAACCTTTACTACACTCGTCAACCACACCCAGCTGGTTTAGGAGATGCGATTTTAAGAGCTCGTAGCTTCGTTGGGGATGAACCATTTGCTGTAATGCTTGGTGACGACTTAATGGACGACAAAGTTCCACTAACTAAGCAATTGATTGATCGTTATGATAAGACTCATGCATCAACTATTGCTGTAATGCCTGTACCACACGAAGAAGTTTCTAAGTATGGTGTTATTGATCCAGATAACGAAATTGAACCAGGCTTGATTAACGTTAAAGCTTTTGTTGAAAAGCCAGACGTTGATAAAGCTCCTAGTGATTACGCAATCATTGGTCGTTACTTATTAACTCCAGAAATTTTTGATATTTTAGCACATCAAAAACCTGGTCGTGGTGGCGAAATTCAATTAACTGACGCTATTGATACTATGAATAAGACTCAACGAGTATTTGCTCACGTATTTAACGGTGAACGTCACGATGTTGGTAACAAGGAAGGTTACCTTGAAACATCAATTGAATATGGTTTATCTCACCCACAAATTAAAGATGATTTACGTAAGTACATCATTGCAATGGGTCAAAAATTACAAAATGAAGATAAAAATACTAATAAGAAAAAATAATTCTAATTAGATAGAAACTATAGGGAAGTTATCATATTGATAACTTCTTTTTTAGTCAAAAAGTGTAATCTTTTTGCCAACTTCTTATAAAAAGTGAGAAAATATAAATAATTCTTTATTATAAGGGTAAAATGATGATTGAATATAAGAATGTTTCAAAGAAATATCAAGATCATGAAATTTTAAAAGATGTTTCTTTTACAGTGAAAAAAGGAGATATTTTTGTTTTAGTTGGTCCTAGTGGAAGTGGAAAAACAACTTTATTAAAGATGTTTAATCGACTCATTGAACCGACAAAAGGGAAAATTTTTCTCAATGATAAATCAATAAAAGAATATAATTTGCGCAAATTAAGAGAAAAAACTGGCTATGTTTTGCAAACTGCTAGTTTATTTCCAAATTTAACGGTTGGTGAAAATATTACTATTGTCTTAGAACAAGAGGGCGTAAGTCGAAAAGAACGACGTCAGAAACAAGAACAATTATTAAAATCTGTTGATTTAGATCCTAAGTTATATTGTGATCGCCTGCCAAATGAATTATCTGGTGGAGAGCAACAGAGAGTTGGAATTGTTCGCTCTTTAGCGGCTGACCCAGAAGTTGTTTTAATGGATGAACCATTTTCCGCTCTTGATCCGGTTGTAAGAAAACAATTGCAAGATTTACTAATGAATCTTCATGAGCAGTTTAACAAGACAGTAATGTTTGTAACTCACGATATGCAAGAGGCAATTCGACTAGGCAATACAATTGGTGTTTTGCATGATGGCGTATTAGAGCAAGTAGGAAAGCCTAGAGAAATTCTACGTCATCCAGCTACCAAATTTGTTCAACAATTTTTTGCCGGAAATCGAATTAATCAAAAGCTTGATCTTGAAACTTTGCTCAAGAGTGAGCTGGGAGTTGATCCTCGGTTTTATCCGAAAGTTGACACCTTAGTTCGTTATCACGTAGATAGTGTGGAAGATCTAATTAAAGATTGTTCAAATCATCCCGATGCCTTATTTATTGCAGAAACTGAATTCGGCAATTTTTTAATTGAGCCAAAACGAGTTTGGAATTTCTTTTTAAAGTGGGTGGCTGGACATGATTAAATCTTTATGGCAGATGTTATTAACTGAACATGATCAAATTTGGGCTACAACGCTTGTTCATATTAAGATTTCAATTATTGCTTTATTAATTGCAATGGTAATTGCCATTCCATTGGCCTTTATTTTGAAAGGACATAAGAAGGCAGCAGAGTTTACTCTACAGGTAGCAGGAATCATTCAAACAATTCCTAGCTTGGCTGTTTTAGGTTTGTTGTTACCGTTTGTTGGAATTGGGACAGTTCCAGCAATTATTGCGCTAGTCTTATATGCGATTATGCCGATTTTTCAAAATACTTATTCTGGATTGACTGAGATTCCAGAAAATTTAGAGGAAGCAGCTACTGCTTTTGGCTTAACTAAATGGAAGAAACTACAACGTTTAGAAATTCCGCTGGCTATGCCGATGGTCTTTGCTGGGATTAGAATTGCCCTTGTAATGATTATTGGGACAGCTACTCTAGCAGCCTTAATTGGTGGAGGCGGACTAGGTACTTATATTTATGTAGGTATTAATTCAAATAATAATACTGAAGTTTTAATGGGTGCAATTTTGTCTGCCTTATTAGCATTAGTATTTAGTGGGATTTTGAAGTTTATTTCAAAAAACAATAAACGCTTAAAGTGGGGAAGTGCGGTGATTGCTCTTTGCTTATTAATTTGGGGTGGAAGCAGTTTATATTCACACTTTACTACTAGTTCCACGAATGTTGCTGAACCTAAGCAAACTATTACGATTGCCGGCAAGATGGGATCTGAACCTGCAATTTTGATTAATATGTATAAGGAATTAATTGAAAAGAATGATCCGAATACTAAAGTTGTTTTGAAACCTAACTTTGGTGGCACGACATTTTTATTTAAAGCTCTCCAGACAGACAAGATAGATATTTATCCAGAATTTACTGGAACAGTTTTGCAGACTCTAGTTAAAACGGGTAAGAAGACTGGAAATGATCCAAATCAGGTTTATGCAGAAGCTCGAAGTGATTTAAAGAGTCAATTTGATATGGAGTACTTAAAGCCAATGACATATCAAAATGGCTATGCTTTAGCTACAACTCAGAAGTTTGCAAAAGATAATCACCTAACTAAGATGAGTGATTTGAATCGAGTAAATAAAAAAGTTCATGCGGCTTTTGACCCAGATTTTACTTCATTAAAAGATGGTTATCCAGGTTTGAAGGATGTTTATAAACTAGATTTTGCTTCAATTAAGAGTACAGAATCGAGCATTCGTTATCATGCAATTGCTAATAATCAAGCTAATGTTGTTGATGGTTATACAACTGATGCAGAAATTAAGAAGTATAATTTGGTAATGCTAGATGATGATAAAAAATTCTTCCCGCCATATCAGGGTGCCCCGTTAATGAGAGCTAAGTTTGCAGAAAGAAATCCACAAATTGTAAAAGCATTAAATAAATTGGCTGGTAAAATTACAACTCAAGAAATGCAGGCAATGAATTATCAGGTTAATGTTGAGCATGAAAAACCAGCTAAAGTAGCTCATGAGTACTTAGTAAAACATGGATTAATTTAGAAAAGAGTATAATTATGACAAAATATACAGTAAAAAGTGAGTTAACAGATACTCCTTGGCAAATCGAAAATAGAACTAAGAAGCATAAGTTCATGGCTGATGAATCAGCTAGTGGTAAAAATGTTGCTCCTAATCCAGTAGAGTATTTGGCAGGAGCAGTTAATTCTTGTATTTCAATTTCTGCAGGGATGATTGCAAATGTCCACCATTTAGATGTAAAAAATTTCAAAGTTACAACACAAGCAATTACTACCAAATTGGGCCATGGAAAATCCGTTGTTAGTGAAATGTTAATTTCAGTTTCTTTTGATAGCTCTATGTCTCAAGAAGAAAAGCAAGATTTCTTATCTCACACTTTACATGTTTCAACAGTTTATCAGACAGTGTCACAAAGTATTAAAACTTATGTGGAATTAGAAAATTAAGCTTAAATAATTTGCTCTTAGTCAATATGACTAGGAGCATTTTTGATTTTTTGGCAAATATAAGGCAAGATATAAGTTAATTAAGTTTTTTGTTTTTATCTTTAGTATTAATGTTCGCACGCTATGTGATTTTATCAGATAAGTTAATTAATCATTATCAGATTAGTAAAGGTTTTGTATTGTGTATAGTCATGTTGTGATTGTCATATCAATCTTATTAACAACTGTACTATTCTTTACCTACAAATTAGAAATATAAATAAAAACTTCTTATTTTTCTTAATTATTGGGTCAATAGCATTGTATTATTTTTCATTAGTGATAAATCAGGTATATAACAAAAACAAGTGTAAATTTGGTATTCGAGACTTTCTTTACCTATTGCTTATTTTTGCATTAGGAGTAAGTTACTTATGGCTTGTAATAGGATCTGACTTAGTAATTGCTATTTGCCTATTAATTTGGAATTTAGTATTTTTCTTAGGATTTTATATAAAAAGCAAAAATTCTTTAAAGTAACTGGCTGATAATTATTTTGAATAGACTGCTATAATATTTAGTAAATCAATAAAGAGGGATCTATATGGATATTTACAGAGGCTATACTCCAGTTTTAAATAAGTTACTTGAACAGATGCTGGAATATTTTAGAACTGAAAACAAATTGCACCAAGAAAAAACAGGTGACAGTCTATATGAGCATCTTATTGGCCGAGTTAAGCAGCCGAAAAGCATGATTGAAAAATGTCAGAGAAAGGATCTTCCAGTAACTCCTGAATCGGCTTTGAAAGTAAATCGGGATAGTGTTGGAATTCGCGTAGTTTGTAACTTTATTGATGATATTTATACTTGCATTGACTTAATTAATAATTGGGATGATGTAACAATTGTTAAACAAAAAGACTATATTACAAATGCTAAACCAAATGGTTATCGTTCATATCATATGATTTTAGATGTGGAACGAGCAGAAAAAGATATTGAAGGCAATACTCCAGGCCACTATTTTGTCGAAGTGCAGCTTAGAACGATCGCGATGGATACTTGGGCAAGTTTAGAACATGAAATGAAATATAAGCACAAAATAAAGAATCCTGAAATGATTGGCAAAGAGTTAAAGCGAGTTGCAGATGAATTAGCTTCTTGTGATGTAAGTATGCAAACTTTGCGTCACTTGATTAGAGAGGAAGATTGACTTAATGAAAATTTTGCTGGCAGAAGATGAAGAACAATTATCTCGTGTTTTAGTAGCAGCAATGCAGAGCGTTAATTATGATGTAGATGCAGTTTTTAATGGTCGAGATGCAGTGGAGCTTGCTAAAAAGAATTCATACGATGTGATTGTCTTAGATATCATGATGCCTATTATGGATGGGATCACTGCGCTGAAACAAATTCGCAAAAGTGGAGATAAGACCTATGTTTTAATGCTTACTGCAAAAGCAGAAATTGATGACCGAGTAACTGGTTTAGACAGTGGAGCAGATGACTACTTAACCAAACCCTTTTCATTAAAAGAACTTCTTGCACGTTTGCGTTCAAAAGAAAGACGCGATGATAAATATACTCCCAATGAAGTTGAAGTGGGGGATCTTGCCTTAAATGTTGCTGAACAGGAATTAGTAAGTCATAATTCAATTCGTCTGGGCAGTAAAGAAACGCAACTTTTAAATTACTTAATGCTTAATGAAGGTAAAGAGTTCTCAACTTCTGATTTATTAGCTCATGTCTGGAAAGATGAAGACGATGCTAATGAAGATATAGTTTGGATTTATATTTCTTACTTGAGACAAAAGCTGCAATCGATTCAAAGTACAGCTCAAATCGTTGGTGAAAAAGGTGGTAGTTTTTCCTTAATTAGGTAGGTGAGATTAATGATTCAAAAATTTCGCTGGAAGTTTATTGGAATGTCAATTGTTGCATTATTTTTAGTTCTAGTAATAACTTTAAGTGCCCTTTTAGGGGTTAGCTATACACAAAGTCATAGTGAGGTTGACCGCGTTTTAACAGTTTTGGTTAATAATCAGGGTCAATTGAATCCTAGAAATGCTAAGCCAATTTTTGGTAATCAAAAGGACCCAATTAATAAAAATTTTTTATCTGGTGAATATAATCCTGAAGCGGTTTTTCAGTATCGCTATTTTACTGTAGCTAATACTCGCAATAATACTCCTCGTATTGTAAATGACGATAACGTGTATGATGTAGGTCGCTCGAAGATTCTTAAAACTAGTAAGCAAATTTTTAAAGATAAATCAACTAGCGGATCCATTGATATGGGTAATAATCAATATGCTTATCGAGTAGGTAAGAGTCAAGAAGGATATAAATTCATTGTTTATTTAAATGAATCATTGATATACCATCGTTTTTCTTTACTTGTTAGGGTATCAATTGTACTTGGAATCATTGCCTTGATTGTTTTTGCTCTGATTTTGATTTTGGTGTCAAAGAAGGCAATCGGACCAATTATTACCACTTATCGTAAGCAGCGCGAATTTATCACTAACGCTGGACATGAATTAAAGACTCCTTTAGCAATTATTTCGGCTAATACTGAAATGGAAGAAATACTGGGGAATAATTCAGAATGGAATAAAAGTACAAAAGAGCAGGTTGATCGCTTAACTAGATTGATTAATCGTTTAATTGCTTTAGCTAGGACTGGTGAAACTGGAGAAGTTGTTTTAAATAGGGTTAACTTTTCTGAAATAGTCAAAAAGAACGTTACAAGTTTTAAGTCCGTAATGCAACAAAATGACTTGAAGTATAATGCGATGATTATGCCTGATTTGTATATTAAAGCTGAAAGTAATATCTTGAGTGAATTGATAAATATTTTGCTCGATAATGCACGTAAGTATTGTGATAAAGATGGAGAAGTTAGGGTAAGCCTTGTTAAAGGTAAGCTTGGGACAAATGCAATTTTAAAAGTTGCTAATACTTATAAAGAAGGTAAGGGAAAAGATTATTCTCATTTCTTTGAGAGATTCTATCGTGAAGATGAATCTCATAATTCAAAGAAGCCTGGATTTGGTATTGGTTTAGCAATGGCACAAGAGATTGTACAAACTTTCCATGGTAAGATTCACGTTAGTCATAAAGATGACATGATTGTTTTCACAGTAATTTTAAGATTAGCAAAATAAAAGCAGTTAGTTTTCATTGTTGAAGACTGACTGCTTTTTTTGTGTTAAATTAAAAAAAGTATGTACATTTTTTAATTCTTATGTTTTATTAGAAAAGGTGTGTTTTAATGAAAATACTGTGGGAATTAATCAAATTATTTTGATTAAAGTGTTTTTCTAAAGGGAGGGGTAAGAAATGGAAAAATTTTGTCCAAATTGTGGTAAAGAAATAAAAGGAGAAGCAGACTTCTGTCCAAATTGTGGTTATAAATTAAAGAAAGAAAAGATTTCAAAACCATCACAGCCAATAATTCAGAAAAATGGGGATGAAACTCGCTCGCAAATTCGGCACTCAAAAAAGAAACCAATGAGTAAACGTAATAAAATTATTCTTAGCATTGTTGGCGTGCTTGCTGTCTTATTTGTTTGTTTCTATGCATGGGGATCTAGTTATTATAGTGAACATAATCAAGTGAGAAGAATTGTTTCTGCTTTGAAAGATCCAAATAAAAAGGTAAGTCAGTATATTACTTCTACTGATCCTGATTTGAAGGTTACAGATGAAAATGTTAAACCACTTCAAAGGTATTATTCTAATCATAAAACACAAGCAGATAATGCAATTTATGCGTTTGAGCATCAAACTGATAGTTATGGTGTAAACTTTGAACAAACTGGCAGATATTTTTTGTTGTTTCCCAAATATAAGTTGCAAGTTCCAGCATTTACACCAACAGTCCGTACTAACCATTCAAATTCAGAAGTGAAAATGGATGGTAAAAACATTGGAAAACTAACAGGTAGTGCAAGCGATTATTCAAAGAAATTGGAACCTATTTTACCAGGCCAATATGACTTTTCAATTAAATCAACAGTTCAAGGAAGAAAACTTTCTACAACTGCTGAAACAGATATTTGGTCTAATAAAACGGTCAATTTAAATATTAAGACTGAAACACTTGAAATTAAAAGTTTGCCCAATGGAATTGTTTACATAAATGATAAGAAAGTTGGAACATTAAATAGCAAGGGAAAATTACTTCTGAAAGAATATCCAATTTCTGGTAATATGAATCTTTATGTTCGTGCTACCGTAAATAATCGAACTATTCAATCGAAAACTATTGATAATCTTTCAGAAGGTCTTGATTATGCGTCTGATGGCACTGATACTATTAGTACAGATGGTAATAAGTATGTAATTAAACCTGAATGGAAAGGTTTAGTAAATAAGGATGACGCAAAAAGCGTATTAAGTGATGCTTTTGATATTCCTGATCCAGACCAATTCGTCGATGGTAGCGATAATAGCGACTATGTTGAAATGAAGAAGATGATTGATAGTTATAAGGATCAAGATGATATTAGTAATATTGAATCAGAAGTAAGTGTTCAATCAATTACGCCATATGATAATAATTCATCTGAAGTAACTTATAGCGTTAAATGGACCTTTGTTCATGATGATTATGATCGTGTTCAAGTAATGCAATATACAAATGCCGTTTTAACTAATGAAAAAAATGAATCAGGTGCTAAAATTAAAAAGATTGGTACAGGTAAATTAACTAAAGATCATAAAGTGACTACTGGAGACAGTAGTAGTGATACTGATACCAATAGTGATTCTGATTCAGACAATGATGATTAAAGCTGAAAGATACAAAAATAAACAGTGGAATGACATACATATGTTAAGAAAATAGAAAGTGGGATTTATTGTGAAGAAATGTCCAAATTGTGGATCTGAAATGGAAGCTGATGTAAACTTTTGTACTGTTTGTGGAACAGATCTTAGAAATGTTTCTGCGGCAAACGATCAAGAGAATCTAAATAGTCAATCTAAGGATTCGTCTAAGTCTAATTCAGTAAATAAACTGCAAGAAAATGAAACATTTTCAAGAGTTACAGCAGCAGTTAAAAATTTTGATAAAGATAGCTTGTGGAATTGGTTTCTTACTTCTTGGAAAACGCCAAGTGCCAATCAAAAAGGCGAAAAATGGTATGGAATTTTTACTATTTTAATTGAAATGGTTCTTTTCATCTGGGGAACCGTCTTTGGAATTAAGAAAGCCATAATTCAAATTACTGGAATCAATACCTCGAACAATACTGAATTTCAAAATAACTTCAACCAGGTATTTCATAGCCTTACAATTGATTTGTTTTTAGCAGTTTTCCTATTAGGAGCTGGAGTAGTTGTTGGATCATATTTTGCTCATAAATTTGTTAATGAAAAAAGTCCAGCATTTTTAGATTATACCAATAAGATTGTTCAATTAAGTAATATTAATGCCATTGTAGTTTTAGTCGTAACGCTTTTAAGCTTTATTGATTATAAAGGGTTAATTTCAATTATTAGTCTTTTAGCCTTATTTGCTGGCTTGCTCTTTTTAATTGCCGGGGCAGTTTCTATTTGCGAAGGGCATGGAGAGAATCGTGATTCTTTCTGGGGTGTTACTATCTATGTGATAATTATGCTAGTAGTAGCAGGTGTAGTTTGTTTAATTCTTAAGAATCAAGTTATTAGTCAGGCACAAACTATTTTTGGTAACTTTACTAAATCTTTCTTTAACTATTAAATTTAATACAAGATAAAAAGACAGCTAGTTTTCAGGTGTGAAGACTAGCTGCTTTTTTGTATATATTATATTTTTTTAATTATCATCTTAAAAATGAATCCAATATATGGTTGAACTTGAAGTTTCCATCTAAATTATCTCTTTTTTACATTTCATGAAAGATCAATTGAGTCTTATCTAAATCAATTGTATAAGTTTCATCTTCAAGTGGACGCTTAGTCATCCCTTGATCGGTTGAATAGACAATCAAGGCTAATCTTGCACCAGCTGGTAAGCGATAGAAGGTAGGCTGCAATTCAAATTCTAAGTCATAGAATTTGTCAGGTTCAATTTTTTCTGCATGTTTCATATCAGCGTAGTTTTGGACGTTCATGTGCCCCTTACTGATTAACTTAGCTTTTGTTTCTTCGTCAGGAACAAATTCTTTCATTACTTCAGTACCAAAACGGTAGCCTAATTCTTGAATTTGATCATTAAATGACTTAGGAATTGGGGTAAGCCGTTTTCTGGTTCCTAAATCAACTAAGGCAACAGAAATTTGTCCTTTAGGAAGAGAGCTAGCAACACTCATCTTAATCTTAGGGCGACCAACTACAGTTACTGGATGAATAAATTCATCGGTTACAAAACGTAATTGTTGGTTAAGCCATTTTTCTTTACCAGAGATAAAGTCATATTGCCATTTACTTTCAGAAATTTTAGCTTCTTTAAATACTTTACCTCCTTGGTCGGTGAATGAAACTTTATCATTATCTTCACCGCCATCTTTTAAGAGGTTACCTTTTTTATCAGGGAAGTAAATTTCTTTGCTTCCTAATTCATTATTCCAAGTTGGTTCTTCATGCCAGATATCTGGTTGCAAATTATCTTGAATCATAACATCTTCCCATTGCTTGTAAGCATTATTTTTAATACCTAATAATTCATGACAGAACCATAAGTTCATTAAGTCAGAGAAGTCAATGGATAAAAGATTGTTCATATTATAGTGAGGACCTTGGTGCAAGAATAGTTTATGAGCAATTGGTAGTTTAGAAACTTTTTGCCAAATCTTGTAAACATTCTTTGGCTTTACATTCCAGTCGTTTAAACCATGAACTGAGATCCAAGAACACTTGATATTGTCTGTATGGTGACGGTAATTTCTAGCTTCCCAGAAATCAGAATATTGACCAGTTTCACGGTCTGATTTTTCTAAAAGACGTTTTTGCATAGCATCAAATTTAGGCTTGATCTTTAAATAGTCGCCTGCATCCCAAAGATTAGACTGGCAAGTTTCAGCAAGCATATCTAAGTCTTCACCTTGGCAAGCTTCTGGAGCAACTACTAGTCCATGTTCACGGTAGTAATCATACCAAGAAGAAATAGCAGCTTCTGAAACTACAGTCTTAAGTCCAGCTACCCCAGTAGTAGCAATTGCAATTTGAAGTGTTCCTAAGTATGAACGACCAGTCATTCCGATATTGCCGTTACACCAGGAAGCTTTGGTTTCGTGTTTTCTGGTACGGTCGGTATAAGCAATTCTGTCGCCATGAAGCCATTCAATGATTTCTTTAGCAGATTCAGTTTCTTCAGGAGCTCCCGTAATTCTTAAACCATCTGAACCACGGGTTCCGATTGCACCTGCATAAACGTTTGCAAATCCACGTGCAAGTAAGTATTCATTTAAAGAGTAAGCTGCTTTATGAACTGCTTCTTCGGTTGCTGCTTGATCTTCGCTAGCTGGCTTTTTGGCCTTAGCAGTTGGCATTGCTTCATATTTAGGGTAAGTACTCTTAGTAGCGTCTTCTAAGTTAACATCAACATTGTGGTTACGTTTTTCATTAGCAATAATGCCGCCAAAATAAGGATCAGCTGTGTAGAGTGCAGGAAACTTAAAGTTGTTTGATTGGTAGGGACGAAAGACGGTTACTTGAAGTAAATCAGGCTTACCATCTTCATCAGTATCAAGATCACTTTCAACGTAGACCACTTCACGAATAACCTTACTCATATCAAAAACTGGGAGTGACTCCCCATTAAAGTACATAAATTTATTATTACCGTAAAACTGGGTGAAGTAACCCTTACCAGCCATATTATCAATGAAAGTTTGGCCATTTTTAGCTCGAGTGTTAAGTAGGCGGTAGAAAACTTTAACTAATTCATTACGATCAATTTCTTCTTGATCAGTATAAGGAAGGGCATTAGCCTTCATTCGTGCTAGTGGATCATTTAAATCATAATCGTAGCCAACATGATAGCCGAGTAATTGCAAGCCAACATTATAAAATTGGTTACGTGAAATTGAATTAGGATTTTCAACTAAAAATTCTTTTAAATTTTTATGATCACTAACTGCAAATTCTGCTAATTTAGCTTCTTTTGCACCATAAGTTTTGGCTTCGGCAATGGAGTTTTCAACTAGCGTTGCTAAAAGGCCAGAAAAACTATTTTCTTTCCAATCATTAGGTAAGAAGTTAATAGATTCTAATTCTTTAACCATTTGGTCAAAATCGATTTTTAAATAGCCGTATTGATTATATTTCATATATATAAGAACACTCCTTTTTTTCTGTTTCTCTTAATTTTTATTTTACTAGTTTTAATTGCATAAAAGAAGAATTAAACAATATTTTAAAATATATTGAATCACCTAAATTGTTTTTAATTTAATCCAAAAACTGGTAAGTAAGATTTTAATTTCTTATAATAAATAGTTGAGAAGTTAAAAAATTGGAGGTCATAATATGGCAGAAGTTAAACGCTTTTATGAAACTTTTCATCCTGATCACTATGATATCTATTTGGATATTAGTCGCGAAAAGAAGAGATTTCACGGTAAGACTGTTGTAGTCGGAGATGCTCAAGAAGAATTAGTTAAATTAAATCAGAAGTACTTAAAGATCACATCTGTTAGAGTAGATCAAAAGAAAGCTGATTTTGACTATAACGATAAAGATGAAGTAGTTAATATTAAGGCTGGAAAAGTTGGCAAAATGAAGATTGAAGTTGACTTTGAAGGTAAATTAACTGATACAATGATGGGCATTTATCCTTCTTATTACGAAGTTGATGGTGAAAAGAAGCAATTAGTAGGTACCCAATTTGAAACTACTTTTGCTCGTCAAGCATTCCCATGTGTTGACGAACCAGAAGCTAAGGCTACTTTTGCATTAGCAATTAAGTTTGATGAAAAGCCTGGCGAAACAATTATTTCTAATCAACCAGAAGAAAAATTTAAAGACGGTGTTCACTACTTTAAACCAACTGTACGTATGTCTAGCTACTTAGTTGCCTTTGTCTTTGGTGATATGCAAAGAAAACTTACTAAGACTAAGTCTGGCGTTGAAATTGGTGTTTTTGCTACAAGAGCACACCAAGCAAAAGAATTAGATTTTGCCCTAGATATTGCTAAGCGTTCAATTGAATTCTATGAAGATTACTATGAAACACCATATCCATTAGAGCATTCATACCAAGTAGCTCTTCCAGACTTTTCAGCTGGTGCGATGGAAAACTGGGGTTGTGTAACTTATCGTGAAGCATACTTATTGCTTGATCCAGATAACACCTCATTAAAAATGAAACAATTAGTAGCTACAGTTATTGCTCATGAATTAGCTCACCAATGGTTCGGTGATTTAGTAACTATGAAGTGGTGGGATAACTTATGGCTTAATGAAAGTTTTGCTAATATGATGGAGTATGTAGCAATAGACGCTTTAGAACCAAATTGGAAGATCTGGGAAATGTTCCAAACTTCTGAAGTTCCGGCTGCTCTTCAAAGAGATGCTACTGATGGTGTTCAATCAGTTCACGTTATGGTTAACGATCCTGCTGAAATCGATGCCTTGTTTGACTCGGCTATTGTTTATGCAAAGGGCTCAAGAATGTTGGTCATGGTACGTGCTTTATTAGGTGATAAGGCTCTTCGTGAAGGACTGAAGAACTACTTTGCAGCTCATAAATATGGTAATGCAACAGGTGACGATTTATGGAAGGCACTTGGTGAAGCAAGTGGCTTAGATATTGGTGCAATTATGCATTCTTGGCTTGAACAACCAGGTTACCCAGTAGTAAACGCAAAAGTTGAAGATGGTAAGTTAGTTTTAACTCAAAAACAATTCTTTATCGGTGAAGGTAAAGATGAAGGTCGTAAGTGGCAAATTCCTTTGAATTCTAACTATGCTGCTGTCCCTAAGATCATGAAGGATGAAAAATTAGTTGTTGGTGACTACAATGATTTACTTGCTAATAATGGGGTTCCATTCCGTTTAAATGTAGGTAATAATTCAGACTTCATTGTTAAGTATGATCAAACATTGCTTGATGATATCCTAAGTCATATCGATGAATTAGATGCAGTTGATAAATTACAATTATTGCAAGACTTCAGATTATTAGCAGAAGGTGGTCAAATGTCTTATGCAGATATTGTTCCCCTTCTTCCTAAGTTTGCAGATTCTACTTCACCAATTGTTAATAATGCTTTATACAGAATTATGTCTACTTTACGTAATTTTGTAACTCCAGGTTCAGATGAAGAAAAGCAATTAAAGAAGCTTTATAATTTACTTTCTGAAAAACAAGTTAAGCGTTTAGGGTTGCTTCCAAAAGCTGGTGAATCTAATGATGACAATCTAACTAGACCATATGTTGTGGCAGCTTCGCTATATGCAAATAACGATGATACAATTGATGGCTTGCATGCGATTTATTCAGAAAATTCTGATAATTTAGAAAATATTTCGGCTGATATTAGAAGTTCAGTTTTAGTTAATGAAGTTAAGAACTTTGGCAATATGACTTTGTTTGATAAATTGCTTAAGAAATATCAAGAAACTTCAGATGCAAGTTTGAAACAAGATCTTTGTGCTGGTATTACTTCAACTAAAATGCCTGAAATTGTTGATGCAATTGTCGATGATTTTGAGGATGCTCAAATTGTTAAGCCACAAGATTTACGTGCATGGTACCGTAATGTTTTAGCTAACCCATTTGGTCAAGAACAAGCTTGGAATTGGATTAGATTAGAGTGGCCATGGCTTGAAGCAACTGTTGGTGGCGATATGGAATTTGCAACATTTATCACTGTTACTGCAAATGTGTTCCATACTGAAGAAAGATTGAATCAATTCAAAGACTTCTTTGAACCAAAGATTAATACTCCAGGCTTAACTCGTGAAATTAAGATGGATACTAAGGTCATTGAAACTAAAGTGAATTTGGTTAAGAAAGAACAAGCAGCAGTTAATGAGGCAATTGCTAAGGCTGTTGATTAAAAATAAAAATTAAATCTACAAAAAGATGCGCTTTCAGTTTTGAAAGCGCATTTTTGGTATAATTTATGAAATAGGGGGGTGACATAATTTGATAAAAACAATCTTTTTTGATGTTGACGGGACATTAGTTTCTCATAAGACAGATAGCGTACCAGGCAGTACTAAAAGGACACTGGAGCTTTTACGTGAAAATGGAATAAAACTTGTACTAGCTACTGGGCGTGATATGAGTCAATTAAAGAAATTGCCGGTCAAAGATATAAAATTTGATGGTTATGTGACGATGAATGGACAGCTCTGTTTAGATGAAAATGGAAAAGAACTTTTTGGTAATCCAATCGATGAAGTAGATACTGAAAAGATGATTGAACTAATTAAAGAAAAAAGGGTCCCTATTACTACTATTGGTAAAGAAGGACCATACATTAATTTTGTAACTGATCAAGTCGTTGCTGCTCAAAAGGCAGTTTCTAGTAAAGTTGCGCCAATTGGCAAATATCATGGTGAAGAAGTCTATCAGTTTATTGCCTACGGAGATCGCAATGAATTAAAGACTTTGGTTGATGAATTGCCTAATTGTAAATTAAGTTGGTGGAATGAATATGCAGTAGATATCATTTCAAAAAATGGTGGTAAGTTGGCTGGTATTAAAAAGTATCTTGAGCTACAGAATCAAACTTTAGATGATGCAATGGCGTTCGGTGATGGTGAAAATGATTTAGAGATGCTTAAAGCTGTTAAAGTTGGAGTTGCTATGGGTAATGGAGAAGAGCACGTTAAGCAAATCGCAGACTATGTAACTACTGATATTAATAAAGATGGAATATACAATGCCAGTATGCATTATAAGTTGATATAAATAGTAATAAGATATTTTTCGAAAAATAAAAATTTTTTCGAAAAATAATTGACATCTACCATCCTTTTCCCTATACTAGAATATGTTCTGTTAAGGAATTGGTTTGGTAGCTCAGCTGGATAGAGCAACGGTCTTCTAAACCGTGGGTCGTGAGTTCGAATCTCACCCAAATCACTGATATGACGCTCCGTATGGAGCGTCTTTTTTGTACAATTTTTTATTTTACCTCCAGATTCTCAAAATGCCCCCCAAGCATATTTTTCTGTAGTAGTATTTTTTGCGATAGGTTAATTAATAAGTTGTATAATGAGTTTCAAACATGTTATACTTTACTTGCAACGAAGTAAGGAAGTTAATATTTCAAGCACTCAAAAAGCATTACCTAGTCGTTACAAAAGGTAATGCTTTTTTTATCGCTTAGTGCAACCTTCTAAGCGTTGAGGGTAGAAAGGCAACTATTAATGTTTACGGTTGTTATGCCGATCATCTAACCAGTGATCGAATAGTGCAAGCACTATCCCCACAAGGATAGGGGCGACAACCGAAGTAAGGAAGTCTTTCAAGACGCTCACCTCCTTTCGATGGGAGGTAATAGTTGCCAAAAATAATTATATCAAAATTAGATATATAATAATATGTATAATCGTGAGTTCGAATCTCACCCAAATCACTGATATGACGCTCCGTATGGAGCGTCTTTTTTTGTACAATTTTCCTTCTTTTTGATATAGACCAATTGTAAATAAAACTTCTTGACCAATTTGAATTATAGGGTTATTATTACTAACATAACAACGAATTAAAGATAGTCCATTTATTTTAAATGAACTATACCAAAGGAGAAAAACTTATGTGTGGAATTGTCGGTGTGGTTGGAAAACCTGCTAGAGATATTATTTTAAATGGCTTAACTAACCTAGAATATCGTGGTTATGATTCAGCAGGTATATATTTAAATGACTTAAATGGAAATGAATATTTAACCAAGGCAGTTGGTAGAATTTCTAATTTAAAAGAAAAATTAACTCCAGATGAGCAGGGCTTAGTTGGAATTGGTCATACTCGTTGGGCTACTCATGGAAAACCAACTGTAGATAATGCCCACCCTCATTTTGATGAAAGCAAACGTTTTTATTTAGTTCATAATGGCGTGATTGAAAACTATGCTGAATTAAAAGAGAAGTACCTACAAGATGTTAAATTTCGCTCAAATACTGATACTGAAGTAGTTGTTCAATTAATTGGTAAAATTGCTCGTGAAAAAAATTTAGACGGCTTTTCCGCATTTAAGGAAGCTTTAAAGCTTGTTAAAGGTTCCTATGCTTTCCTCTTAGTTGATAATACTGAACCGGACCATGTTTTTATTGCTAAAAATAAATCACCAATGATGTTAGGTCTTGGCGATGGCTTTAACATCATTGCTTCTGACGCAATTTCTGTTTTAGACCAAACTAAGACTTTTGTCGATTTACAAGATGGTGATGTTGGTGATATTACCAAAGATTCTTATACTATTGAAACTGTTGACGGCGAAAAAGTTGAACGTAAACCTCACGTATTGAATATTGATCCTAATGCTGCTTCAAAGGGAACATATGAATTTTACATGCTTAAGGAAATTGATGAACAACCAAGTGTAATGCGTAAAATTTCTCAAACTTATTTTGATGAAAATGGAGCTGTAAAAGTTGATCCGCAAATTATTAATTCTATTTCAAAAGCAGATCGTATTTATATTTATGCAGCTGGAACTAGTTATCATGCTGGTTTAGTAGGTAAAACATTATTAGAGCATTACACTGGCATTCCAACTGAGGTGGGTCTAGCTTCTGAAGCGGGCTATCATTTCCCAATGATGAGTAAAAATCCATTCTTTATCTTTTTAACTCAATCAGGAGAAACTGCTGATTCCCGGGTTGTTTTAAAAGAAGTGAATAAACGCAATATTCCAAGTCTAACAATTACGAATGTAGAGGGTTCTACTTTATCTAGAGAAGCCGATTACACAATGTTATTGGAAGCTGGTCCTGAAATTGCTGTCGCTTCTACTAAGGCTTATACTGCTCAAATTGCTGTACAAGCTGTATTAGCTAAAGCATTAGGGGAAGCTCTTAATAAAGAAGAAGCTAAAAACTGGAATTTGAAACATGATTTAGCAATTGCAGCTGAAGGAATGCAACAACTTGTTGATAGCAAAGAGAAATTAAAAGAAATTGCAGATAAGTACTTAATTAATTCTCGTAATGCATTTTATATTGGACGTGGAATTGATTATGCAGTTGCACTTGAAGGTGCATTAAAACTTAAAGAAGTTTCTTACATTCAAACTGAAGGTTTTGCAGCAGCAGAATTAAAACATGGTACTATTTCACTTATTGAAAAGGGAACCCCAGTGATTGCTTTAATCAACGATTCTGCAACCGCTGATTTAACTCGCGGGAATATTCAAGAAGTTGTTTCTCGTGGAGCTAATATTATTACGATTGTTGGTAAAGATTTTGCTAGAGAAAGTGATGATGTAGTTTTACCAGAAATTAACTACTACATGTCAGCCTTATTAACGGTTGTACCTGCCCAACTTCTTGCTTACTATGCATCTAAGGATAAAGGTTTAGATGTAGATAAGCCTCGTAACTTAGCTAAGAGTGTTACGGTTGAATAAAATTTTAAATAAATAATGAAAATAGCGGATCAGTATATTTAATAGTACTGTTTCGCTATTTTTTCGATTTAAGTATTTTTTGATGAAAATAAATACTTTTGATTTAAAATAAGAGTAGGTTAAAGATTAACGAGGAAAATCATGTTATCAAAAATATCAATTTTACTTACGAACCATCAACTTACTTTAAAAGATATTTCTCAAAAAAATGATTTAAGAGAACAAGACTTAGAAAATGCATTTCATGAAAATCCTAATAATTGGTCAAGTTCAGTTTTATCTGCCTTATCATCTTCTTTAAACATGCGTCCAGGAGATTTGTTAGAATTACTTGATCCAGTTTATTCTTTGAAAATTAATGATTCTAATCAAATGATTCAAGGAATTTATATTGAGGATCCAGAAATTTACGAACAAGTTAGATTTGTTATCGAAAGTGAACACTTAGAAGGCTGGCAGCCAGATGAAGAGGATGTTTTAAGATTACTCGATGAGGCAATTAATCCTTCTAATGAACTTCAAACTGAAATTAATCAGATTTGGGGTGAGGAAGATGAATGAAGAAGTGAGAGATACAGAATGGTATCGCAAGAAATTTTTGTATCCAAACGGAACGCTAAAAAATAAGCTTAATATTACTGATCCGACTGAATTAGCCCAAAGAGAGTATAGAGGGTCTGCTGTTCGTGCTCTTGCTTTTTTGAGAAAAAATAAAAAGATTACTAGTGTTGAAGACCTGAAGAAAATTCATAAAATTATGTTTGGTTGGTTATATAGTTGGGCTGGTCAAATTAGAGATTATGAGTTAACAAAAGGTGAGACTGAATTTTTAGAATATTCCCGCATAAAATTTGGGATTGAAGAGATAGATGAAAAAATGAAACAATTAGCTAGTAAAAAGGAACTTGCAAATACTGACTATGCTTTTTTACTTGATAGGTTAAACTATTTGCATCCCTTTAGAGAGGGAAATGGTAGAAGCAGTAAACTTTTCTTGCAGGCTTTTGCTGCAAACCATGGGCAAGTTATTGATTATCCTAGATCTAATAAAGATTTGATTACTGCCCAAAATAATGCTGATATTAATCAAATTGCCGATTTAATCAAGGTTAGTTCTAAAGCAAATAAGTCTTCTAAATAATAGATTGATCTTTCAACGTCTTAAAATACGATTTAACAAATAGCAATAATTGAACTAAGATATAAGTAACTGATCGAAACTTCTCCTCCTAAGAAGTGTAACAATTTATTTTTCTTCATTAGATCATGTTGAGCTACAATCAGAAATGGTTGTAGCTTTTTATTTATGAAGAAAAAGTATTAGAATTAGGTTATCGAGTTAATAAAGAAGGTAGAAAGACATGGAAGTGGAAGAAGCAATTTTAACGAGGCATGCAGTTCGTCTTTTTAATCCAAACGACAAAATTTCTAAAAAAAGCTTAGAAAAAATAGTTGAATTAGCGCAGCACGCCCCTTCTTGGGTAGATTCACAACCTTGGAAGGTTTATATTGCTACGGGTAGTACATTAGAAGCAATTAAAAAGCGTCATACCGAAAATGTTAAAAATGGTGTAAAATCAGCTCCTGATTGGCCAACTACTCATCGAGATGATTGGGCAAAGTTTCCAAGAGAAAATATGTTAAAGCATAATGAGGCTACTGCTGAATTTTGGAAAAATCCTGAATTAACTGGTATTACACGCTCAGAATTGCAAACTAGACTCTATGATGCACCTGCGATTTGTTATCTAACTATTCCTAAAGATTCAAACCAATGGTCAGATTATGATCTAGGTGCTTTTGGACAGACCTTAATGTTAGCTGCTAGAGGAATAGGAATAGATTCGATGCCAGCTTATGAAATAGTAAAATTCCCAGAATCTGTAAAAGAAATTATGAATATTCCAGATTCGGAATGGCTAGGAATGGGAATTGCTTTAGGATATGCAGATATGGCAACTAGAGTAAACGAATATCGTGCTCCTCGTGTAGAATTAGATAAGATGCTAAAAATTAAGGATTAGTAAATGAAAAGTCATCTTGAGGGTATTATCTTTTTAAATTGCTTTTAGAAAGATAATTATTAAATAATATCAACTTAAAAAAGCTCTTCTGAAGAGCATTAGGTAAAACAAAAAGGACGTCTTTATAAAACGTCCTTTTTTACTATAAAAAATATTTTCTAATGAAGAACAGCAGCTTTCCTTGCTTGCATTCTTTCTCTCATTTGTTTTTGTAATTTTTGCATATCTTTGGTTGAAATGACCTTCCAATTTGAAGGAATTGCAAAAATATATTTTCGTTGTTTTAATTCGTTATTATGTCCAAAGACACTAAACATGATTTTACTAAAATTATCGCTATAAACATAGCGCGTTGTTTTGATTTGAAGCGTAGGCTTTTTACTATGATTGATTTTTGTTGAAACTTTATCTAATTTTATAGCTTTAAGCTTTTTTTGACTATCATTAGTCTTATATAAATATATCTTTTCTGTTCCATTACCTAAAGGTCGGTAAAGAAGAAGGGGAAGATTAGGAGTAGCGCTTGAGACTAAACTATGGTTAACTGTCTGTGTTTCGGTTTTCATTCCCCAGTGATTATAATCATGTGCAACAATTCCTAGTATGCAAAGAGAGGTAACTATTAATGAAATCCATGCAGCAAAAGTATGTCCTTTGCCAGGGATGACGTTAAAGTAAATAAATAGTAGCGCTGCTAGAATTAAAACTATGATTATCATTTATCCATTCACCTCTTCTTGATTTTCATGTGCACGATTACCTTTCTTTAAAAGGAAAGCAAGTACTAAAGCAATTAAAGCAAAAGCAATACTCATCGCAAATGAAGCATGGAAACCATCTAATGTAGCACTAATTGCTTTTTCCTTGTATTGGAGTGGTAAAGTATGAAGTAAGGTTTTGCTTGGCATGTTGTTTGTAGTAGTTGTTGTTAAGATTGATACTAAAATAGCTGTACCAATTGAACTTAATACTTGTCTGAAAGTATTGTTCACTGCAGTTCCGTGTGAAATTTTATCAAGAGGTAATGAATTCATTCCAGAAGTTGTAACATTCATCATTACTAAAGCTACACCTACCATCCGAATAGCATAAAGAATGATAATCATTGTATAGGAACTTTGTTCCGTTAAAAATACAAATGGAATTGTACCTAAAGTTAATAGAGTCATTCCCGTAATTGCCATTTTGCGTGCTCCATATTTATCAAATAAACGACCAGTAATTGGTGACATGATTCCAATCATTAAGGCACCAGGAAGAAGTATTAATCCTGAGTGAAAGGCAGATTCACCACGTAAATTCTGAATATATAATGGAAGAACCATTTCAATACCGACCATTGCTAAGTTAGTAATACCGCTTAAAGCGGCTGCTAAAGAAAATTCAAAATGTTTGAACACAGTGATATCTAAAAAAGGATCTTTCATTTTTAATTGACGTATACCAAAAAGAATAACGAAAACAATGCCTACACCAATAAAACTTAAAATTTCTGGATTAGTCCAGCCTTTATTTCCTGCTTCTGAAAAACCATAAAGCAAACTACCAAAGCCAACAGTGGAAGATGTTACTGACCAAATATCAATCTTTTCTTTCTTAGTTGGAAGTACATCCTTAATTAAAAAGAAAGCAAAGATAATAACAACGCCTGCAATTGGAGCGATAATACTAAATAAATAGTGCCAGGAAAGATTATCAACAATCCATCCAGACAAAGTTGGACCGATAGCAGGTGCAAGACCAATGACAATTCCAACTGTTCCCATGGCAGCTCCACGCTTATTAGCAGGAAAAATAGATAACATAATTGTTTGAAGGAGTGGCATCGTGCCCCCTACGCCAAGGCCTTGAATAATTCTCCCAGTAAGTAGAGTTCCAAAATTTGGTGCAATAGCTGCTATAACTGTTCCAATAAAGAAAACGGACATTGCTGTCAAATACATTTTTCTTGAGCCAAAACGATTAATCAACCAGGCTGAGATTGGAATCATCACACCGTTAACTAACAAAAAGGCAGTTGAAAGCCATTCGGCAGTTGCAGTACTGATATGAAAGGAACGCATAATTGAAGGTAGTGCTGTAGAGAGTAAAGTTCCGTTTAAGACCGTGCAAAAAGAGCCAATAATTAAAACTAAAACCAATAAATTTCGGTTATAGGTTTTACCATGAATATCGGTTGGTTGTTTATCCATTTAAAAATTCCTTTCCATATGTTAAAAAATCTTACAAACTATAAAAACTATATTCTTAAATAAAATACTTGTCAAATAATTTTACATAGAAGTAACAAAATATTACGTATGTGTTGTCAAAATTAACATAAGCTATTAAACTATAATAAGATTACGAGGTAGGGATTGAACAATGGAATCAAAAAAGATATTGCATAATGTTTTTCAAAATGTTGAGGTGGGAATTGGCGAAGTCAGTAAAGTAGTTGGGGTTTCGCAAAGACAATTAAGGTATTGGGAAGAAAAAGGCTATATTAAACCAGTTGCCGATGATAAAAGTGGAGTACGAAGATATAATTTATCGACTTTATACTTAATTGTTTTTATTAAAGAACAACTTGATAAAGGTTTTACTCTAGCTGCTGCTTTTGAACGATCAAGAGATGTCAGAGTCAAAAGTAAGATTGCTAGGAAATTTTTTGAGCATTCCTTTAATGATGTGAAAATTACTAATTCTGATAAAGCGTACGGTGAGATCGATTTAGGGGATTTTCAAACTCAAGACGGTAAAATGTATCATTTCAAGGGTGTTGTTGATGAACGTGGTCGCTATGTAAAAATTGATGAATAAAAAAAGGAAGCGTCAGATGAGTGAAGCTTCCTTTTTTAGGACAAGTCGATATTGTTTTTATTTTTATAAGTACATTAATGATATTTATTTACTAAAACCTGCTTCATACCAAACATTGACAGACGGCTTTAATGACCAACCAGTTACTTTACTATTAACCGCTGTCACTGAGTAAGCACCGCTAGTTGGAATTACATAAGCTTTGTTATACATCCATCTTTGCCATTCATGGAATTTTTGAACACGGTATTGTTTATTAAAAGATTTTGCCGAGTCAATTTCATCTAACAACTTAGTATTAGTGGGAGAAACAAAACGTGCAAAATTATACGGCATTTTTTCACCATAGAAGACGCTTGGAGAAGGATCACCCGAAGCCTCCCAGCTACCTTCAAGCACATCAATCTTGGGGTCGCTTGATTTAACAGCAGCTACCCAGCGATTGAACTCCATCGGACGACCTCCAAGAAACTTAACATTTAAACCAGCTTTTTTCCATTGTTGAATATAATTACGCCAGATAGCTTCACTGTTTTCACCAGATCCCCGAACAGCTAAGTTAATTACTAATGGTTTGCCATTTGGTTGACTCCGGTAAAGTGCACCAGGTGCTTTTTTATAACCAGCCTTGTCTAGTAATTTATTTGCTTTATCTAAATTATATGAGTAAGCTGGAATATTTTTATCATAATAAGGAGTAAATTGTGAAGGGATTAGGGAGTTGATTTTGAAATCTAATCCATGGTAGAAACGTTTATTGATGACATCAACATTCATGGCATATGCCATTGCTTTTCTTAAAGCGGGATTATTCATTTTAGCATGAGGATTTTCTACGTTTTTACCTAGTTTTGCATCCCATTTGCCAACTTTGAAGGCTAAGTAGTCATAATTAGAAGTCTTTTTACCAATGAAGTTAACGTCTTTAGTATTTTTTACTTGTTCCCATTGAGAACTTAAGACACCTGCAACATCGAATTTTCTGCTTTTAATTGCTTGTGAAACATTAGAATTAGTAATGTTTGACATATAGATATGGTCAAAATTTGGTTCTCCGCGCCAGTAATACGGATTTCTTGACCAACTAGTTGATTGTCCTTGAACGGTTTTGTCCATTTTATAAGGACCAAAGTATAGGGGATGTTTTCTAATTTGGTCGCTAGAAACTAGTTTTTCGAACGGAACATGCTTTAAGTAATGATAAGGAGCAGCATGTTCCCAGTAAAAACCATTAGCTGAATTCATCATTGCTGGTTTTAATTCTTTAAAATGAAGTATTAAGACCTTCCCGTTAGGACCATCTGGCATTTCGATTCCTGAAATGTTTTTGGCTTTCCCTGAATGGTAGTCTGCCATTCCCTTAATATTTTCAAGAGAAGAAGTATATTGAGTTGTTTGGACTTTAGGATTAGCTAAAATTTCGTAAGCATATTCTAAATCTTTAGCAACTACTGGCTTTCCATCTGACCAGCGGACTTTCTTTTTAACTCTGATTTCAGCAGTGTTGTTACTATGGTTCAGCTTTAAGCTTGCCGCTCCCTTATTAGTGATTTGATAATGATCGTTAATATCAAACAATGGTTCATCACCAGGAGCAGCTGCTTCAGAATCAGGACTAGTATCTGCAATTTCAGCAGAGAAAATTCCAGTAAACGGTGATTCGTTTTCTAAGGCATAGGTTAAGGTTCCTCCCTTTTTAATCGGCTTATGAGGAACAGTCTGTGAAAACTTAATGGTCTGATTGCTCGAATCATTTTTCTTAGCACCACAAGCAGTTGATAAAATTGTAAAAGAGCTTGCGATAGCTACATACAGCAGTTTGGATTTTGACACTTTCATATAAAATTCTCCTTTCGTCAAAAATCCAATAACAGCATGATTAAGAAAACAAAAAGACGCCCCATTAGATCACTTGATCCAATAGGGCGTCTTGTCGCTGTACCACCTATTTTTACTAGAAAACTAGTCTTTAAATAACGTACGGTTCAATACAAAAGAACGATACGCCGTCGCTATAAAGGGCTGTCCCTTAAACTACTCTAAATCGTAGTTTACGCTCAAAGGTGATTTTCATTAAGAGCCTACCTATTTCTTCACACCAACCAGAAATTCTCTGAAGGGACGTTTCTTAATTACTTTTCCTTATCAAAGCTGTTTGATAATAATGTTTGTGTTCATAATAATACGCCGATTTGAAAATAAGTCAATAATAAATTATATTTTTCTTATTTTTAATATAAATAATATTTTATGATTGCCTGATAAATTACAATTTAGTAAATGCAAAAAAATTAAGAAAAGATTTATAAATATATATTAGTTTTGCAAAAAAAGTTGTTATTTATAATAATGCTGTATGTAAAGAAAAAAGAGTGTATATAAAATTTGTTTGCTGTGATTTATAAAATAACGTTATTTGATTTGATGGAAATATTATGAAAATGTAAGCAAAAAAGAAGATTTTTTTATTAAATAGGCTTATACTTATGAATGATTAGTAATAGAAAGGAACTATATACTATGAAAAAATTAGATACAAACAAATTAACTGACAAACAAGCAGATCTTTTTAAGAATAATTTAGTTTACATTGCTACTGTTGATGAAAACGGTAATCCACAAGTTGGTCCTAAAGGTTCAATGACTGTATTAGATCCAAGTCATATGCAATATCTTGAAAAAACAAAAGGCGCAGCTTTTGAAAATATTAAAAATGGTTCTAAAGTAGCATTAGTTGCAGCAGATGTTCCTTCTCATACTGCCGTACAAGTTTTGGCTACACCACACGTTCACGAAGATGACGAATATGCTAAGAAAATCGTTTCTGGAACTGATACTCCTAATGCATATGTAGTAGTATTAGATATTGACGAAATTTTTGAATAATTAAAAGTTATTCTGCCTGTAATTTGAATAAATTAAGAAAGACTGAGTATTGATAAAATACTTAGTCTTTTTTTCTAGATAACTTGCTTATTTTTAATATTAATGTAAAATTAAAAATAATTGAATGAAATCATATGATTAAAAGGAGAAAATAAAATGGGTGCTTTATCAGAACAAGAATTAACAGCTTTCTCTACAGATTTTAATAAAGACAATAAAAATAAAGTAGCATCTCGTGCTGCTCGTCAAAATGGGTTATTTGAAGCTTCATTTAATGATGAGGTTTCAAAGCGTTTAAATCATACTTTTTCAACTGAACTTGATATTGGTGGAGTAACTGATCAAAAGCATTCGGGTCGTTGCTGGGAATTCGCTAGTTTAAATGTTTTACGTCACCATTTTGGTAAAAAATATCATGTTAAAGATTTTACTTTTTCACAAGCATATAATTTTTTCTGGGATAAGATCGAAAGAGCAAATGCCTTTTATGATAGTATGATTCGTTTGGCAGATAAGCCAGTTGACGATCGTGAAGTAGAAACGTGGCTTAATTTTGCTGGTCAAGATGGCGGTTTGTGGCAAATGGCAATTAATTTAGTTAAAAAATATGGTGTTGTCCCATCATATGCAATGCCAGAAAATGCTACATCAAACAACACTACAGCTTTAATTGATTCTTTAGCACGTAAGGAAAGAAAAGATGCTTTAGTATTACGTAAGTTAGTCCAAGAAGGTAAACTTGAAGAAGCTGAAAAAGCTAAGAAAGAATTCTTAAATGAAGTTTATCGAATGGCGGCAGTAGCTTTAGGTGAGCCTCCAAAGAAATTTGATTTAGAATATCGTGATGATGACAAGAAATATCATTTAGAAAAAGATTTAACTCCACGTCAATTTGCAGAAAAATATTTAAAAGATTTTAATTGGGATGACTATGTTGTTCTATTAAACTCACCTAATTATGATTACAACAAACGTTATCATCAAGATTTATACGATAATGTTGTTGGAGGCCAACCAATTACTGGTCTGAACGTACCAATTGAAGTTTTGGCAAGAGCAGCTGCAGCACAATTAAAAGATGGAAAAGCAGTTATTTTTGGAAATGACGTTTTAAAGCAAATGGAACGTAAAACTGGCTTTCTTGATACTGAATTATATAAGACTGATGACTTATATGGTGTAGATACACAAATGAGTAAGGCTGATCGTTTAGCTACTGGCGAAGGATCTGCTACTCATGATATGACTTTAGTTGGTGTTGATGAAGATAATGGCGAAATTCGTAAGTGGAAAGTAGAAAATTCTTGGGGCGATAAATATGGTCATAAGGGATTCTATGAAATGAGTCAAAAATGGTTTGAAGAATATGTTTATGACGTAGTTGTTGATAAGAAATACTTGTCTGAAGACTTAGTTAAACTTTGGGAAGAGCCAGCTGTTGATTTGAAGCCTTGGGTACATCTTGGATTGTAGAAATTAAGGAAGAGATCGAAAGATCTCTTTTTTTATATCAATATCTAACCTAAAAAATATCAATAATCGACTTGTATCAAAATTAAATACACCATAAAATATCTTTTGTAAGCGCTAAACATTAAGAGAGAGGATAATAATGAAAAAGAATTATTTGAGCATCGATATTGGTGGAACAAATGTAAAATATGCAGAACTTGATAATGCAGGAAATATTATTGAATAAGGAAAGATAAAAACATCCCATAAAAAGATCAATTTTTGAAAAATATTGATCAAATTGTAGAAAAATATGTAAAAAATGTGTTAAGGAGCTAGCCTTTTGTGCTCCAGAAAAAATTACGCATACTAAAATTCATTTTGGTGGTGCATTACCATTTCTTGATGGGATTGACTTTGCAGAAAGATACCAAAAATATGATATTCCAATTGCTGTAATCAATGATGGTAAAGCTAGTGTTTTAGCTGAGAACTGGCTTGGCAGTTTAAAGAATATGCAAAACTGTGCTTCTATTACCTTGGAAACTAGAGTTGGTGAGGCATAATTGTTAATTGACAACTTTTAAACGGAGCACATTTTCAAGCAGGTGAATTGAGTTATGTTGAATATGGTAAAACTGAAGATAAAGAGGAGCAGAAACAGGTTAGTGCACGGAAAGCTTATATTATTAATCTACTACCATATATTACTCAGTATGTAAATAATCATTATCAAGAAGAACTCAATTTGGCTCTCATTGCAAATAAATACAATATTTCAAAAGAATATTTAGCACGCTTTTTTAAGAAAGAAATGGAACTAATAGTCGAGACATATCTCAATAATGTTAGGGCTGAACATGTTTATCAAGAATTGAAAAAGCAGAAAAAGAACCTTGCACAAGTTGCAATTGATAACGGCTTTTCTAGCATTGGAACTATGGATCGTGCTTTTGAGAAGTTATATAGCAAAAGCGCATCTAAAATAAAGAAAGAATTAATAAAATAGGTCAATTTGCGCCAATAATTGACCTATTTTTTTAGACTCATTTTTAATTATCATGAAAGTGAATTCAATAAGAGAGGAAAATATTATGTTTTCTTAATTAATCAAAAAGATGAATTGGCAAAAGAAGCCAATGACGAAGAAGCTGAATTCTTTAGAAAGCATCTTGTCAAAGATTAGCAGAAATGAAGTGGGAGGAAAGTAAAATGAAAGAAAAGCATCCGCTTTGCCATTAATGTATCATGCCTTTCCAGGAGTAGATAAGGCAGCAGTAGAAATGCTGTCGACGATTCCAAATATTGGAATTGTAATTGGTTTATTAATTAGTCCATTTTTAATTAAATTAATGAATGAAAAGCCAACAATTATTACTGGTTTAATAATTACATTATTGGCTGGTACATTTCCAAAAGCGCTAGAGAAAATCTAGCGCTTTTTTTGCATGTTAAGTTATAATTAAGCCAAAACTGACTTTGTTTATGAGGCTTTTATGAAGAAAATTTTTCACTTAATATTGGGAATGGTAACAATATTAGTCGCTTTTATTGTCTTTATCTCACCTACTTTTGCTGATGTTAATTATGATATTACAACTGTTGATGTGACAGCACGTGTTAATCCTAATGGATCACTTTCAATGGAAAGAAGAATAACCTATAAATTTGATGATAGTGCACATGGAGTTTTTTATCGGCAAAATTTAGCAGATAATCAAGAATTAAAAAATCCGCAAGTTAGAATTTTAACTGGAAATAATTCAACTAATATTGTGCGAAGTGATAGTAATCAAAATAATACGTATAAATTAAGCCATAGTAATCATGGTTATCGATTTAAGGTTTGGCATAATGTAAATGATGGTGATAAATTTACTATTATTTATACTTATGAAATTACCAATGCAATTATTAATTGGAAAGATACAGCGGAACTTAACTTTAAAATAATTGGTAATGGTTGGGATACTGATTTAGATAATGTAAGAGTAGGCATAGTTTTTCCTGGTCCAGTTAAAGATTTAAAAGCATGGGCGCATGGAGATTTATCAGGTCAGATTACTGTTAATCCAGCAAAAGGAAATATTATTTTGACTGGAACTAATGTTGCAGGAGATGAAGGAATTGAAGTACACACTATTTTTCCTACATCGGTAACTTATCAAAATAAAAATATTAAAAATGAGAAACATAAAAATTATGTTCAAAATCAAGAAGCAAATCTGGCCCGTAAGGCTAATGAAAAGCGGCATAGAACCAAAATACTAGGATTAGGTGCTTTGATAATATCGGGATTGTTATCTCTACTAGCTATTATTAGAAGTCTAACTTTAAAAAAATCAGGCGTTAGGCCTCAAAAAGAAAAACAATTACCTAGAAACTATGATATTCCTGCTGTTTCACCAGTTATGGCAGCGATCTTAGACACTGATGATAAACCAAGTTCAAAAGCTTTAACTGCCTATTTAATGCAACTAGCTGTTAAGAAGCAAATAGAGATTGAACCATTTAAAGTAAGAAGAAAAACGTACTATGAGATTTCTTTAATTGATAAAGAATTAATAAATTCGAGTCCGTTATTAAATTATTTATTTAATAATGTGGGCAATGGGCAAGCTTTCACAAGCTATGAGCTAAAGAAACATCATTCTTCGAAGCTAAATAAGCTTTTTACTAAATGGCAAAAAGAAAAAATGCAAGAAGCAAATAGTGCTGGCTTTTTTGATAAAAAACTCGAAAATAAAAAAGAGACCAATATTGCTTTAATGATTATCTTACTGATACTAAGTGGTGTTGGAATAATTGCAGCAATTTTTCTTAATCAAGACGCAATTTCTTTTACGGCAACTTTAATTCTGTTTGCATTAGCGATTATCGTTACTATTTATAGTGGTAAAAAGTTGTCACCATACACTGCTAAAGGTGCAGAAACAACTAACCGAGTACGCGGCTTTAAGAAAATGCTTGATGAAATTGGCAACTTCAAGATGCGTGAGGTTGGAGAACTTGCTTTGTGGGAAGAAATAATGCCATATGCAGTGGCTCTAGGTGTATCCAAGAAAGTATTAAAACAGTTGAAGCTAGAATTTGCTGACGAAATAGATGATGCAAATATCTTGTTCTGGGGACCATTTTATAGTTCAGGACAAGACGGATTTGCAAGTAATTTTAATTCAAGCTTTAATTCAGGAGCCAGTCTTAATTCGTCAACTTCAGGTGGATCCGGTGGGTTCTCTGGTGGTTCATCTGGGGGCTTTGGCGGTGGAAGCGGCGGAGGAGCTTTTTAGTTTTTATGAGTAAGATGAAAATTAGAAAATACCAAGAATTCGATTTTAATGACTTATGTAGAATTCATGATCAGGCAAGGAGAATCGGAAAAAATGCCAGGAAATGAGTCATTTCATGTTGAAGTTGATTTATTGGTATATAAATAAAAAAGTTAAGAATAAAAGTTGGGGAAAAGTTGCGAAAGAGACAAGAATATATTTGGTGTTTAATTGAACTTCCAAGTGGAGAAAAAGAATGGTATTGCTTAAGTAAAGTACTTAGACATGCTCTTTTTATAGAAAAAAGAAACAATCAATTTTGGAAGCAGACAATGATTGGAAACTATCTCACAGTTGCGCGAAGTAAATATATTAATGGACATGCAAGACTAAGTGTTGGTCGTGTTGAGAAAATTAGAATTCGAAAAAAAGGGGCTGACGACTGGCATTGGAGTCGAAATCAATTTGTGACTAGTGACCATTTGTATGATCTTAAGGATGCGTATAATTATCTGAAGCATGACTATCGTTGGTATAATCGTTTGGCGATTAGGGTAGCCTTAACCTACTGGCATAATAAATTGCTACAAATTAGATTGAATTCAAAACGCTATACTATTAAAAAGAAGCGGATAAGATTAGAAAGAAAGGCAAAATGAACGAAAAACTTTTGATCAGCCAAGATCTTTCTCGCGTGGGGCAAGTTTCGTTAAGCGTTGCTTTGCCAATTTTAGGTGCTTGTGGTTATCAACCAGATGTATTGCCAACAACAATTTTATCTACGCATACTGGTGGGTTTGGTAATAATACATTTTTAAACTTAAATAGGGAAATAGAAAAAATCATTACTCACTGGCAAGAAGAAAATATTACTTTTGAAAATTTGTATCTTGGTTATTTGGGAAAAGAAGCAATCGATTTTTGGGTTGAACATATCTCTAAATTTAAAAAAAGTAAGTTGATTTTACTTGACCCAGCAATGGCAGACTCGGGTAAATTGTATAGTGGTTTAGATCAGCAATATGTATCAAAAATGCGTTTGCTTGCAAAAAAAGCTACGATTTTAACACCTAATTTGACTGAAGCATGTTTATTGTTAAAGAAAGAGTATAGAGATTTTTCAATTGAAGAGATAAATGATATTGCTTTAAATTTAAAAGAAAGATTTGAATTAGATGGTGCTATAATTACAGGTATCCCAACAGGTAAAAAAATTGCAATAGTTGGGGTAAGTGATAGGCTCAACTTTATATTAGAAAACAAAAAAATTGCTCGTTCCTTTTTTGGAACTGGAGATATGTTTGCAAGCAGCTTGTTAGCTGCAGTTTTAGCTGAATATAATTTAAAAGAAAGTTCGCAGATAGCAGCTGATTTTATTAAGTTATCTATTAAGGTGACAGATGTAAATCAAGATAAACGTTTAGGTCCCAATTATGCAGGAGCCTTAGCTTGGCTTATGAAAAAAGTAACAGAAGAGGAAAGATAGGAATGCGAACAAAGGAAAACTCACTGGTTTCAATTATTATGACGGGTTTATTTGCAGCAATAATCTATTTAGGAGTATGGATTTTAAGAATTCCTGTACCAGCTTTAGTTGGGAGATCATTTATCCACTTTGGTAATACGTTAACTGCAGTGGCTATTTTATATTTAGGTTATCGAAATGGTATGCTAGCTGGAATTATTGGCCTGGGTGGATTTGATTTGCTTAATGGTTATGCTGCCACATCTTGATTGACTATGTTAGAAGTAGTTGTTGTAGCGAGCGTCTTAATGGCTGTATATAAAGGGATGCATTATAAAGACAGCAAGAAAAATATTATTATTTTGGGAATTATTGCTGGAATTACGAAAATTTTTACTACCTATTGTGTTTCAATTGTAGAGGCTTTAATGGTAGGAACTAGCTTAAATGTGGCTTTGGTGAGCTCTTTTGTTAGTTTGCCAGCAACAGTCATAAATTCGATTTCGACAGCAATTTGTACCCCGATCTTATACTTTGCAGTCCGTGATGGCGCAAGAAGAATTTTAAGAAGAACTGCTTAATTAAAATAGATTTGTTATAATTTTGATTAAAGATAAAAAGGAGGAATTTTAAATGCCATTTGTACATGTAGAACTAATTAAGGGTAGAAGCGATGAACAACTTACTCAAATGATGAAAGATATCACTGAAGCTGTTCATAAGAATACCGGTGCTCCAAAAGAACATATTCATGTAATTATTAATGAACTTGACAAGCATACTTATGGTCAAGGCGGCGAATGGAGGGCTTAAAGATTGAAAAAGTTTTCTATTAATCACCTAATAAAGCTAGGACTAAGTTTTAGTACAGTATGGTTTGTTTATTTATTATTTTTTAGCTTTAAAAGTCCAGCTGATTTTTCAAACCTACGCACCTTATCGATTGCTAGAGTAATTAGTCTGTTTGTAATTCTTATCGTTATAAGCTTATTTTTAGGTTTTATTTTAGCTGGTGTTTGGCTGAGTATAGATCAACCCAAATTTAAGTTTAAGTGGGAGTATCTGTATAAAGGAATCCTGGTTGGAATAATTTGGGCAGCTGTTGATATGGTTTTGATCAATTCAGGAAAGTTTATGATTATTCCAGTAATTATTGACCTAATTATAGGTACTGTAATTGGAATGTTACTTTTTAGTCGAAGAGCGTCCAAAAAATAAATAAAAAAATCGTGATTAGCAATTTAACTAATCACGATTTTTTTATTTAGCTTAATCTTCTTTTTTAGCTTCTTCTAAAGCCTTCATAATTGAAGGATTCTTTGAATGACAATCTTTTAACATTTGGTAATCTTCTTCAGATAATGTAACAGTGTACTTAGTCATGATTTTTCCTCACTTTTTCTTTTTTACTTTTAATATATCACTTTATTGATAAAAGTGATAAAGAAATTTTGAATTGAATATTATTAAATCGCTATAATAATAGATAAAAAGTAAGTAAGAAAGTGGTTAAAATGTTCGATTATCGAAATAATTTAAAAAGAATATTAAATAGTACAGAAGGCGACGAAAAGAGTCTTAAAAATAGCTTGAATGCAATTAAGTTGGTCTTAGGAATGACAGGAGAAAGCAGTGAAAGTGGAGCTGATGGTGAACTTGATCCCAAAGCTATTGCTCAAATAAATACTTTTTTGCAAGGAATAACTAAATTAATTGAGTATCCTGGCAATAAAGATGCTAAAAAGACAGCTTTAGGTGCACTACATAAATTAACTTTTGATCAAAATATTACTGCCAATTTTGGAAAACAATTAGGACAGCTGGATCAAGCAGTTCAATCATCTGAGGAAACAAGTAGTGCAGTAAATAGAAAAATTTTTGAAGAGGCATTAAAGCCTAAAAAAGAAAAAGTACGTGACTATCGAAAGGGAAGACGTTATACAGTTATTCGTGCATTAAAGGGTGCAGATCTAATCAATGATAATGGAGAAGTGGTTTTTGAAGTTAATGAAAGTCAAATACACGATTTAAACCTAAAGAGTGGCGATATTGTTGAAGCTATAACTGTATCAGAGGGATTAAATGAAGCTGAAGTTTTACGAGTTGTCGGCTATAGAAAATTGCGCAGTCGTGATTATGACAAAATAGAAGATTTTAAGTATGGTGTAGTACAAGGAAGCCCTGGAAATCTAAGCGTTTCGCGTAATATTCACGGAGAAAGGTTAACAATTAATCATAAGCCAGTGATTGTTGCCCTTGATTCTAGTTATTATCAAAATGGAAGTGTGCATCTAGAAGATGGTTCAATTGTTGACTTGGCTTGGTATACCGGTGACGTAAGACTCAAAAAAGATCCAGCTAGTGCTGTTCAAATTCGATGGATCTATGAAACTGAGCAACCAAAGCGAATTTCTAAAACTAAAAAAGAAAAGTCAAGTCGGGAAAACACGCAGAAACTGGCACAATTAGATATGAATTTGCATTATCAAAGAGTTGGTATTGCGATTGGAGACAATCAAAACGAAGCAGTTTTAGAAGGTATTGTCAATCGCTACAATGGTATTGCAATTCCAATCGATGCGTTTGAAGGAAAGAAAAAGGTAATTGAAAATCAAATTAAAGATTTAGATATTGTAATTTTAGTGACTGCTTTTGCGGCTCATGATAGTACCTGGAATATTAGAGAGTTTGCAAGTAAATATCATGTAAAATTTGCCGTTAGCTCTAGCAAAGGATATCAAGCATTTGAACGTGCTTTGTATAGAGCCGAAAATGGGATGCCAGCTTATGAAGGAAATCAGCAATTAGAATATAAAATGTTAAAAAATAATTAGAAATGAGCGATAAAACTGACAGGTTGTATAAAAATTAGATAAAATGTTAATAACTTATTTTTAGGAAGGATGATGAAATGACAAAAAACATCAAAAAGAAATCTTGGATGCGTTGGCTAGTCTTTTTAGCTGGCTTAGAAATTATCGCCATTTCTATTAATTTCTTCTATGGTCCAATTAATATCGCAGCTGGTGGCTCAACTGGTATTTCAATTTTAGTTGATGCGGTATGGGGTATTAATCGTTCAATTACAGTTTTAATTGTTAATATTTTAATGCTCATTCTTGCAGCAATTTTTTTAGGAAAAAAGACAACGAAAAACGTTGCCTTAGGTAGTTTATTGCTTCCTGTTTTAATGGAAATTACGCCTAGTTTTAAAATCACTAATAATCAATTGCTAGCAGTGATTTATGGTGGAGCTTTAATGGGGCTGGGAGTGTCATTGCTTTATCGCGTTAATGCATCAAGTGGTGGAACGACAATTCCACCAATGATTTTAAAGAAATATTTTTATATTAATCCAGCCGTTGGCTTGCTTGCGATTGATATGATTATCATTTTTCTTAATATATTTGTGGATGGTTGGAACGCCTTTTTATTAGCCGCCCTTTCTCAAGTAGTGACAGCAATGACGATGAATTATGCAGAAGCCGGCTTTGACCGCAAATATCAAGTAAGAATTATGAGCAATGAACATTTTGATGAATTAAAATCCATGCTGCTTGATAATTACAACGGTTTAACAATTTACGATGTTGTTGGTGGCTATAGTGATGACGACAAAAAGCAACTATTATTAGTAGTTGATACCCGTGAATATGGCCCTTTGATCAGTAAAATTCACGATATTGATCCCCAAGCATTTATTATTACTGATACGGTAGCCAGAGTTCATGGTGGCCAATGGGGACTATAGCCATGTATTTTTGTACAGGTCTTCTTTAAAGCCACAAGTTAAATTTTCACCATCAGTGACTAAAGGTCTTTTGATTAATTTGCCGTTTTGAGAAAGTAGTTTGCTGGCCTCTTCAATAGACATTTCCCCGATTTTATCTTTTAGTTGCATCTGGCGATATACTTGTCCCGAAGTATTAAAAAAGTATCTCAATCCACGATCTTGAAACTTAGTTAGCCACTTAAGCAAGTCTTCTTGTTTAGGTGGCTTTTCTACTAAATCTTGATACTGATAAGCAATCTGGTGATCATCTAGCCATTTCTGAGCTTTTTTTGAAGTTGAACAACGTTTATAACCATAAAGTTTAAGCATAATTTTTCTCCTCTTTTTAAAAACACCTACTAGATTTATTCTATTATTTTTTTAGAAATTTTGATATTGAATTGCTTTAAAAGAGGGATGAGAGTATACTGTAAGAGTTGTATTTGTGGAAACCTCACATCTGCAACCGCACGTTTATGGGGTTAGAAGAGAATTAACGTTAATTCCACCTCACACGGCGAGTCTAAGTATTTTTTCGGAGGTGTACAAATGTACGCAGTTATTAAAACCGGTGGTAAGCAATACAAGGTTGCTAAAGGCGACAGCGTTTTTGTTGAAAAGCTTGAAGTTAAGCCTGGCGACGAAGTAACTTTTGATGAAGTTATTCTTGTAAACGATGGTAAGTCAACTAAGATTGGTACTCCAGTAGTTGAAGGTGCTAAAGTTGTTGCTAAAGTTGAAAAGCAAGGTAAGGAAAAGAAAGTTGTTACTTTCAAGTACAAGCCTAAGAAGCACTCACACACTAAGTACGGTCACCGTCAACCTTACACTAAAGTAACTATCGAAAGCATTGAAGCTTAATTAAGGGGTGAAACAAATGATGATTAATAATCTTGAAGCACTTAAATTATTTGCCCACCACAAGGGTGGTGGTTCAACTGCTAACGGTCGTAACTCAGCTGGTCGTCGTTTAGGCGCAAAGCGTGCTGATGGTCAAAAGATCAACGCAGGTTCAATCATTTTCCGTCAACGCGGTACTAAGATCCACCCAGGTAAGAACGTTGGTATCGGTGGCGACGACACTTTGTTTGCTTTAACTAGTGGCGTTGTTAAATTCGAACGTTTGGGCAGAGATCGTAAACAAGTTTCTGTTTACCCAGTTGAAGAAGCAAAATAATTCTTTTTTGCAGACTGGACGTCCCTAAGGAACGTTCAGTCTTTTTTTATCTACTCAGGAGGTAGGACATATGTCTTCAGACCAAGAGTTGCTAACTTTAATTAATAATCGAATTAATAAAACTACTAAGTTGATTAAAGAAGAACAAGCTGATGCATTGGTTATTTTTAATCAGGCTAATTATCGTTTCTTGACTAATTTTTCTGGCGAAGAAGCAGAACTTATTTTAACTGCCAATGGAGATCGAGTTTTATTATCCGATTCACGTTTTAAAGATCAGATTCGTCATCAAGCCCCTGGCGAGATGAAAGTAGTTATGCAAACAATGGACGTGGTGCAAGAAATTGCTAAGCAATTGAAACAGTTAGATGTAAAAAATGTTTTAGTTGAAGGTGAATTTATTTCGGCAACACAGTTTGAAGCTCTAAAGTTGTCTTGCCCTGACCTTAATTTTATTTTAAGTGCTGAATTAGTAGAAAAAGTTCGTAATGTAAAAGATGAACTTGAACTAGTAACTTTGCAAAAGGCAATTGATATCTCTGCGCAGAGCTTTAAAGAAATTTTGCCCTTGATTAAGCCAGGTGTTAGTGAGCGAGCTATCGGCGCAAAATTAGACTACTTATTTAAGATGAATGGTGGGGATGGTCCGTCATTTGAAACAATTGTTGCGTCTGGATACCGTGGAAGTTGGGCACATGGAGTAGCTAGCGATAAGAAAATTGAGTCAGGTGAATTAATCGTAATTGACTTTGGTAGTTTTTATCATGGCTATACAGCTGATATCACTAGAACTGTAGCTTTAGGACAGGTAGAACCTGAGTTAGAAAAAATATATTATATTGTACTTGAAGCGCAAAAGCGTGGAATCGCAGCTGCAATCGCTGGAAATACTGGCAAAGATGTTGATCAAGCTGGTAGAAATTATATTAAAGAACAGGGCTATGGAGAATATTTCGGTCATGGGATAGGTCATGGAATTGGATTAGAGGTACATGAACTTTGTACTCCAGCAATGCCTTACGGTAAAGAAGTTATGAAAAATAATATGGCCATTACTGTTGAACCTGGAATTTATTTGCCAGATCGTGGTGGTGTTAGAATTGAAGATGATGTATTGATTAAAGACAATCATCCTTACGTAATGTCGAATTTACCAAAAGATGAGCTTTTAATTTTATAATTTTTTGTAATTGTGCGGTTAATGTTGCGAAACAATGGATAAGATTGGTAAGATAAGTAAGTGTAGAAATGAGGTAATTTTACTATGACAATGATCTCAGTTAATGAATTTAAAAATGGATTAACTATTGAATATAACAATGACTTATGGCGTATTGTTGAATTCCAACACGTTAAGCCAGGTAAAGGTAGTGCCTTTGTTCGTTCAAAGCTTAAGAGTTTAAGAACTGGTGCAGTTCAAGAATATACTTTCCGTTCAACTGCTAAGGTTAATACTGCTGATATTCAAACTAAGGCAATGCAATACTTATACAATGATGGTACAAGTTTTGTATTTATGGATACAACTACTTATGAACAACTTGAAATTCCAGAAGCTCAAGTTGAAAGAGAATCTAAGTTCTTAAAAGAAAACATGGTAGTTAACGTAATTATGCACGATGGTGAAACTTTAGGTGTTGATTTACCAAATACCGTTGATCTTGAAGTTGCCGAAACTGAGCCTAATATTAAAGGTGACACATCTTCTGGTGGTGGTAAGCCTGCAACTATGGAAACTGGATTAGTAGTTAACGTACCATTCTTTATTAACCAAGGTGATGTATTAACTATTAATACTGCCGACGGTACTTACGTTTCTCGTGCAAATAAATAATTTTTGAGGTAAAAAATATGGCTGATAATTCAACGATTCTTTTATCAAGCAATGACAAAGGCGATGAAACCCGAGTTGATCTTGGTGTTTTAGAAGTTATTCTAGGAATTGCTGCCAGAAAAGTCGATGGCGTCAGCGAAATGCGTGGGACGCTAAAAACTGGCATTAATACTCTTTTTGGTCGTTCTAACCAAGGTAAAGGCGTTTCCTTAAGTGTTGAAGATGATAAGTTAACTGCTGATGTTTTTGCTTATCTTGACTATGGTGTAAATGTGCCTAAAGTGTGCGTCGAACTGCAAAAAAACTTAACTTTGCAATTAAAGCAAATGACAGATTTAGATTTAACTCAAATTAATGTTCATGTAGTTGGTTTAGTTTCAGAAACGGACGATACTGATGCTGAAGCAAAAACTGATACAGAAGCACTTTTCCCAGATGATAAAGAGGACGAGGCTAAAGACTAAATGACACAGCATGAGATGAGAAAAATTGCTATGCAAGCAATTTATTTGGCTAATCAAGGCAAACTAACTGATGCAAAAGAGGTTTCTCAAAAAGCTTTAAAAGCATTAGAACTTAAAGACTTCCCTGCTTATTCAGCTGAATTAGTAGAAGGTATTTTAGCAAATAAAGAAGCGCTTGATGAGCAATTAAGCAAATATTTAAAAAAGGGTTGGCGTCTTAATAGAATTAACGAAATCGATTTGGCAATTCTTGAAGTAGCTCTTTATGAAATGCAAAATAGCAAAGTAATTGATCCAGTAGCTGCTTTGAATGAAGCGTTAAATTTATGTGATGAATTTAGCTCTAAAGAATCTAAAAAGTTTATTAATGGTCTCTTGGCCAATTTCATTAAGAAGGACTAACTAATGAGTCGGCTCGTTGAGCCGACTTTTTTTATGAGGTGATTAGGTGAAAAAATTACTAGAGGGAAAAACTCCTGCAAATAAAATTACAGAAAATCTAACAAAAGAAATAAAAAATTTAAAAAATGACGGAATAAATCCGACTTTATGCGTAATAGAAGTTGGAGATGATCCTGCAAGTAAGATTTATTTGCGAGTTAAAAGAAATTTGGCTAAAAAAGTTGGCATTAATGAGGTGGGACTACATTTCCCTGCTGATACCTCTCAAGCTGAACTTCTAGGAAAAATCAAAGAACTTAATCAAGATCCAAATATTAATGGAATTATGGTTCAACTACCAGTTCCACCTCAAATTGATCCAAGAGCTATTTTTGAAACAATTGCTCCAGAAAAGGATGCAGATGGATTTTCTCCACTTAATTTAGGTCGTCTTTGGGAAGGCCAAAGTGATATTATTCCAGCAACCGTTCGCAGTATTTTGACTTTAATTGATTACTATGGGATTGAAATGGCTGGTAAAAATACAGTTATTATAGGTCGTAGTGTTATTGTTGGAAAACCATTAGCTGCAGTTCTTTTGGGGCGTGATGCAACAGTTACAATTGCCCATTCTAAAACTAAAGATTTAGCTACTTTAACTAAAAATGCTGATGTCATTATTTCTGATGTTGGGAAAGCACATTTAGTAACTGAAAATATGGTAAAAGATGGTGCCGTAATAATCGATGTGGGCATGAATCGAGAAAACGGTAAATTGATGGGGGATGTGGATTTTGATACAGTTGCTCCAAAAGCCGATGCTATTACTCCAGTACCGGGCGGTGTTGGTCCATTAACAGTTGCGAGTTTAATGAAACAAGCAGTGATTTTAACGAGGAAACAACATGGCAGATAACCCAATTTATCTTTCTGTTAGTGATTTAAATTTTTATATTTCACAAAAATTTAAGAATGATCCTTATTTGCACAAGGTTTTTTTGCAGGGAGAATTATCTAATTTTCGCTTTCGAATGAATTCTCATCAATATTTTTCATTAAAGGACGAAAAATCTAAGATTAATATAGTGATGTTTCGCTCATTTTTTGAAAAATTAAAATTTAAGCCTGAAGAAGGTATGAAAGTTTATGTAAGTGGTTATGTGGATGTTTATGGTCCACAAGGTTCATATCAATTCTATGCTCAAACGATGGAGCCAGCGGGTTTAGGAGCTCTTTATGAACAATTGCGACAGCTGCAAGAAAAACTTGCAAAAGAAGGCTTGTTTAATGAAGAACATAAAAAACGCTTGCCCTTATTTCCAGACCGAATTGCTGTTGTAACTAGTGCTTCTGGTGCAGTTATCCATGATATTATGGTTACTGCTAATCGGCGTTTTCCCCATGCAGAAATTGATTTATATCCCGCAAAAGTGCAGGGCGATGAAGCAGCAGATACCATTGTTGCTTCCTTGCAACAAATTCAAGCGCAAGGCGATAAATATGATGTAGTAATTATTGGGCGTGGAGGAGGATCATTAGAAGATCTTTGGCCGTTTAATGAAGAAAAAGTTGTAAGGCAAATTTATGCAATGCAAATGCCGGTTATTAGTTCTGTTGGACATGAAACTGATACTACCTTGGCAGATTTAGTTGCCGATACTAGGGCAGCTACCCCAACAGCAGCAGCTGAGTATGCAACACCAAATTTATCGGATGTGTTAACACAAATTGTTCAATTACGTGCCAGACTTTATGCTGCAATGCAAGCTAATATTCATGCTAAACGACAAATTTTAGATCGATTAAAAAATGCGGCAGTTTTAAGGGAACCAACTAGAATATATGATCAGCAAACCCAACAAGTTGATATGCTTGCACATCGTTTGAATCAAGCAATGCTCAATCGCTTGCAGCATGATCAATCTGCTCTACGCTTATTGCAAGAGCGTTTAAAAGCTTTAAGTCCTAGTCGAAGATTACAACAACTTGAACGAGAACGGACTTTTATCAATGCGAACCTTATTTCCGCAATGACTGCATGTCTTAAAGATCAAAGAAGCAAGTTAAATCAAACAATGCAGCAATTAGATGATATTAGTCCGTTAAAAACGATTAGTCGGGGTTATGTTTATACAACTGATCAGGAAGGTAATACTGTTACTTCAGTTAATAAACTTCAGGTTGATGAAAAATTAAAATTGCATTTTAAAGATGGTCAAGTACAAGTAAATGTAGAAAGTATTCGGAGAGAAAAAGATGGCAACTAAGAAAAATAATTTTGAAGAGCAATTAAATGAATTGCAAGAAATTGTAAACAAACTTGAAAGTGGTAACGTTCCACTTGAAGATGCCCTAAGTGAATTTCAAGCTGGGGTTAAATTAAGTCGAGAACTAGAAAAGAAGCTAAATGATGCTGAACAAACAGTTGCTAAACTCGTTGATAAAGACGGAAACGAAAAGACATTAGATCCCCAAAATGCCGCTGCTCCTGAGGAAGAATAAAAATGAAGTTAACAGAGTTTCAGACAAAATATGTACCTCAAATTGATAATTTTTTAAAAAGTCATTTAGTAAGTGAAGTTGATAATCCTGTTTTTAGCAAAATTATGTCCTATTCAGTGATGGCTGGCGGAAAAAGACTACGTCCATTGCTCTTTTTAGCAACTCTTGAAACATTAGGGCATGGAATTGGAGAATCGGAATTAAGAATTGCATGTGGGATTGAATTGATTCATACTTATTCTCTCATTCATGATGATTTACCGGCAATGGATAATGATGATTATCGTCGCGGAGAGCTTACCTCTCATAAAAAATGGGGAGAAGCAGAAGCAATTTTGGCTGGAGATGCGCTCCTTCCTTTAGGAATTCAATGGATCGCGGAAGGAAGTAATTCAGCTGCCTTGGCAATTATTATTTCACAAGCCATTGGCCCAAATGGAATGGTCGGTGGTCAATATCTAGATATTGATTCGACAAATAATGATTCAGTTAAAAACAATGCTAAAGTAATTAATCAAATGGAATGGTTGAAGACTGGTTGTTTAATTGAAGCCAGTGTTAAAATGGCTGCAGTTTACGCAGGTGCAAATGATGACGAAATTACTAAACTAGATAAGTTTAGTAAAGAATTTGGTCGATCATATCAAATCTACGATGATTTAATCGATGTGGTAGAAACAGCTAAGGAAGCCGGAAAAGCCACACATAAAGATGCAGATGAAGGGAAAAATAATACTCTAACTCTGCTTGGACTTGAAGATAGTAGAAAAAAACTTGCGGAAATGATAAAAGCTGGGAAAGAAGCTATAGCAATTTTTAATGAACCTTTATTAGGTGAGTTCTTTAATTTATATCAGAAGGTATTATAGTAAATGGTCAAGAAACGCGCAGATGTTCTGTTGTTTGAACAAGGTCTTTTTAATTCTCGTAGTCAAGCTCAAAGAGCTATTATGGCAGGATTAGTTAATGACCACAATCATCAAAGAATTGATAAAAGTGGAGAAAAATTTCCAGAAGATGAAGTCTTTCATATTAAAGATGATGGGAAAAAATATGTTTCTCGTGGTGGTTTTAAATTAGAGAAAGCACTACAAGTTTTTGATATTGATTTAAAGGATAAGATCTGTCTTGATATTGGTGCTTCAACTGGTGGTTTTACCGATGTCGCCTTACAAAATGGAGCTAAGCTGGTTTATGCTCTTGATGTTGGCTATAATCAGCTTGCTTGGAAATTACGTGATAACCCGCAGGTTGTAGTAATGGAAAAACAAAATTTTCGCTATAGTAAACCATCTGATTTTACTGATGGTTTGCCTGACTTTGCCATGACGGACGTATCTTTTATTTCTTTAGATTTAATCATGCCACCAATGTATAAAATTTTAAAAGATAAATGTGATGCTGTTTGCCTAATTAAGCCTCAATTTGAAGCAGGTCCTGAAAATGTTGGTAAGCACGGAATTGTGCATGATCATGAAGTTCATGCAAATGTAATCAGGCATACTATGCAAGTGGCTCAGAAGATTGGATTCAATATTTTAGGAGTAGATTATTCTCCAATTAAAGGTGGTAAGGGAAATATTGAATTTTTAATCCACTTAGGTAAAGATATAACTAATCCAGGACAAGATTTGTGGCAAGGCAATCCAGTCGATGTAGTTCAACGTGCAGTTAATGGTCTTTAGGTGAGATAGATGTTAGTTGAATTAGATATTAAAAACTTTGCGATTATTAAGACTTTAAAAGTTCGTTTTCAAGAAAAAATGACTGTTCTAATTGGTGAAACTGGTGCTGGTAAATCTATTATAATTGACGCAGTTTCATTATTATTAGGAAGCAGAGCACAAAGTGAAATGATTCGCTCAGGCGAAGAGAAAGCAGTTATTACTGGTTTATTTGTCCTAAGTGATCAAAAAGCAATTATTGAAAATTTATGTGAAAAATATGGTCTACCCTTTGAAGATGATCAGCTAATAATTAGTCGAGAATTAACTCATAAAGGAAGAAATGTAGTTAGAATTAATGGTCAGTTAACTACTATTAATGTTTTGCGTGAAATTGGTAGAAATTTAGTCGATATTCATGGACAAAATGATCAGCAAATTTTAATGGATCCAGATCGACAAATTGATTTAATTGACAATTATGCTAAACCTGAATTTAAAGAAGAGCTAAAAAGTTATGAAACTGACTATAAAAAGTGGCGTCATCTCACTTCCCAACTACGTAAGCTCAAGGAAGATGCACAAGAAATAGCTCAAAAACAGGATATTTTAGAATTTCAAAATAATGAGCTTGAGAGCGCTGATTTAACTGATCCAAAAGAAGACGAAAAATTAGAAGAAGAATTTAACGAATTAAATAATTATCAAAAGATTGCTGATACAGCTAATTATTTTATGCAATTATATGATGATGACGAACATGGTCTAGCAACTTTACTTGGGGATGCACAAAATGCGGCCGAAGATTTAAGTAACTATGGTAAAAAATTTGAAAACTTCGCTACTAGTTTTAATGATGGTGTCTATTCGTTAAATGATGCTCGTAGTGAGCTATCTACTTTAATGGATCAGATGGACTTTGATGAGGAACGTTATCAGTATGTTTCTAGTCGCTTAGATACTTTAAATACGCTTAAGAAAAAGTATGGGCCAAGTTTAGAGGACGTATTTAAGTTTGCTCAAAAAGTTAAGGAAGAATTGAGCAAATTTGAAACTGGAGACTTAGACGAAGAAAAAATTCAAAAGGAATTGGCAATTGTTGAAAAATCTCTTAGTCAGAAGGCTCAAAGACTACACCAAGAAAGAGAAAAAATTGCCCGCGACCTTGAAGCAAAGATAAAAAAAGAATTAGCTGATTTATATATGGAAAAAGCTCGTTTTTCAATTAGAATTAATGAAACTAATTCTTTCACTCAACTTGGAACTGATCAAGTAATTTTTATGATTGCGCCAAACCCCGGTGAAGCATTAATGCCATTAGTAAAAATTGTCTCTGGGGGAGAGCAGTCGAGATTAATTCTAGCTTTGAAGGCAATCTTTAGCCGTGTAGAGCCAGTAGGAACAATGATTTTTGACGAAATTGACACTGGAGTTTCTGGACGAGTTTCAGCGGCTATTGGAAAAAAGATGCATGCAATTGGTCAAGAAAAACAGGTTATTACTATTACTCACTCACCGCAAGTAGCAGCTGCGGGAGATCAACGATACTCTGTCGTTAAACAAGTTAAAGACGGTGCAACCTATACACAGGTGGGTCCGTTAACTCAAGAAGAAGCAATTACTGCAATTGCTCAAATGATGGCAGGATCTGATGTGACTGATGCAGCTAAGAGGAACGCTGCTGATTTGATGGAGAGTTTTAAAAATTAAAATAAAAGGACTTTTCGAAATAATGCAAATAGTAAAAATTGCATTACATGAAAAGTCCTTTATTTTTTATGCTGCTTCTACATTAAAGATATCATTTAAATCGATAATGCGAATAATATTATTATCGTAACTGTCTAAGACGAATCGTCCAGCAGATGTTCGTTTAATTAATTGACCAATTTCTGTTTTGCCATTTTGATAAGTAAGTAATATAAATTCTTTATGAAATAAAGCATGCTCCAAAATGCGGATAATTTTACCTGGATCTTGCGCAAAAGTGGTAAGTTTATCAATATTGTAGGTAAAAAAATAATTATAGATCAGTCTGCTATAATTATTAAGTGACTTTAGTAAATTCATATCTCATTCCTCTATATTATCTCAATATTTCGAACTTGCGTTTGCACTATGTATTATACGAACAAACGTTTTGGATTGCAAGGAGAATTTATCATCTCTTTGCGAAACTCTTGAAATTACTCTCTTTTTAGTGCAATATATTCTTGTTACTATAATTTTTAGGAGCGAAAATGGCACATCAAGGTTTATTATTAGTTTTATCTGGTCCTTCTGGTGTTGGTAAAGGGACCGTAAAGAGTGCAATGGTTAAGCAAAAGGCTTTTTCATTTGAATATTCTGTTTCGATGACGACGCGTAAGCCTCGCCCAGGTGAAGTTGATGGAAAAGATTATTACTTTGTTTCGGAAGATCGTTTTCAAGAAGCAATTAAAGGTAATGAACTTTTGGAATATAATGAATATGTAGGTAATCATTATGGTACGCCTTTAGCACCTGTACAAAAGATGTTAAGCGAAGGTAAAGATGTTTTGCTTGAAATCGATGTCAATGGGGCAAAGCAAGTTCGTAAATTAATGCCAGATGGTGTTTTTATCTTTTTAACACCACCAGATTTACATGAATTGAAACATCGAATTGTTAATCGCGGAACTGATTCTGACAAAGTGATTGCGATGAGAATGAAACAAGCACGTAAAGAAATTTTGATGATGGAAGATTATGATTATGCTGTAGTTAACGATACTGTTGCTAATGCAGTTGATCATATTAAGTCAATTGTTGAAGCAGAACATGTACGTGTGTCGCGAGTAATTAATGATTATCGAAATATGGTTAAGGAGGATTAACAGATGAAAATTACATACCCATCTATTGATAAATTACTATCTCGAGTAAATTCCCGTTATTCTCTTTCAGTTTTAGCAGCTAAAAGAGCTCATGAAATTCAAGCAGGTGCTCCATTAGCTTTAAAGCATTATAAATCTGATAAAGCAGTTGGCAAAGCACTTGAAGAAATTGCTGCTGGTAAGGTTACAATTGATCCTGAACATCGTGAAGATATTGGCTAGAAATTTTTCCTTCATTGTTAATCAATGAAGGTTTTTTAGTAGGTGATAAGATTGATTGCGCAAGTAATTGTAGATGTAGCAGCAAAACAAACTGATAGAATATTTGAATATCACATTCCAAACGAGTTAACGGACGTAGCTGTTGGTTCAAGAGTTATTGTGCCTTTTGGAAGAAGAAAGGTGCAAGGGTTTGTAGTGGGGATTAGTGAGACAACGTCATATTCAGGGAAATTAAAAGATTTGCTCGTAGTTGTTGATGAATTACCACCCTTAACTCCAGAATTAGTCGCTTTATCTAAAACTTTAGCTGATAAAATTTTTGCCTATCGAATCACTATTCTTCAATCAATGCTTCCACGTGTAATGAGGGCAAATTATCGTAAAATTTTAGTTCCAATTACAGAAGAAGCAAAAAGCTTACCAATGTTTAAAGAAGAAGTGGTTGATTTAGATGAATTGTCTAATCTTAAGACTATTGTAGAAATTAAAAAACTTATTAAAGATGGTCAGGCCCAAATAGAATATCTTGTTGAAAATAAAGCGAAGAAGAAAAAGGCAGCTATTTACCTTTTAACTAAAACTAAAAAAGAATATCAGACTTTATTACAAAATATCCGGTCTACAGCTAAGAAACAGCAGTTGCTTTTAACAAATATCATTGAGGATTATGATAATTATCCTAAACTAGGGCCAGATATAGAAAACGAGTTAAATATTTCTAGTTCAGTTTTACGAACTGCTACGGAAAAAGGCTGGTTTGCCAAAAAGGAACAAGAAATATATCGGGACCCGCTAAAGGATTTTTCATCTAATAATGTAGAAAAAGCTTCAGTTGAATTAAATTCTGAACAATTACATGCCTTAAATTCAATTGGAACTAGTATTAAGGAAAAAGAGGCCAAGACATTCCTACTTGAGGGAATTACTGGTAGCGGTAAGACCGAGGTTTATCTTCATGCAATTAGTATTGCGCTTAAGCAGAAGAGGAATGCCCTGATGTTGGTTCCTGAAATTTCTTTAACACCGCAAATGGTTAAGCAAGTAAAAGAACGTTTTGAAAATAATGTAGCAGTTTTGCATAGCGGTTTATCTGAGGGAGAAAAATATGATGAATGGCGCAGAATAAGACGCGGAGAAGCTCAAGTTGTGGTGGGAGCTCGAAGTGCAATTTTTGCCCCACTACAAAATATTGGCTTAATCGTGATTGATGAAGAGCATGAATCTTCATATAAGCAAAACGATACTCCTCGCTATCATGCAAGGGATGTAGCCTTACTTCGTAGTAAATTTCATCATTGTCCTGTAGTTTTAGGAAGTGCAACGCCGTCTTTGGCCAGTCGAGCACGAGCTCAAAAGGGGAGGTATGAACTGCTTCTCTTAACAAAACGTGCTAATCAAAAGTCTCTTCCTAAAGTGGACTTGATTGATTTGAAAACAGTTGAATTTGCAGGTGGTCAATTTGATTTGTCTGTTCCTTTAGTTGATGCAATTAAAGAAAAAATTGCTAAAAAAGAACAGGTTATTTTGCTTCTTAACCGACGTGGTTTTGCTAGTTTTATGCTTTGTCGAAATTGTGGTTTTGTCTTAAAATGCCCAAATTGCGATATTTCGTTAACTCTTCACAAAGATACTCAGCAGATGCAGTGTCATTATTGTGGTCATAAAGAAGCTATTCCTAAAAAATGTCCAAGTTGTCAAAGTGAAAAGATAAGATTTTTAGGAACTGGTACGCAGAAGGTTCAGGAAGAGCTTGAAACATTGATTCCTGAGGCTAGAATTTTAAGGATGGATGTTGATACTACTAGACGCAAGGGTAGCTATAAGAAGATTCTAGACAGTTTTGGAGAGCACAAAGCTGATATATTACTTGGTACACAAATGATTGCTAAGGGACTTGATTTTCCAAATGTTACTTTAGTTGGCGTAATCAATGCAGATACAGCTTTGTCTTTACCTGATTTTAATTCTTCTGAAAAAACTTTTGATTTGTTAACGCAAGTTTCAGGAAGAGCAGGTAGGGCAGATAAAACTGGTAGAGTAATGATCCAAACTTATAACCCAGAGAACTATGCAATTAAATTAGCACAAAATCAGGATTATGAAGCTTTTTATCAAAAAGAAATGCAGGTTAGATTTCAGGGGAATTATCCACCATTTTTCTATACAACATTAATTACAATTACTTCAAAAAATGAACAATCAGCTGCAAAGGAAGCTTTTGTGATAAAAAGAATGTTAATGCGCGAGTTGCATGCACCAACTATTATTTTAGGACCAACTCCCAGCAGTATAGCAAGAATAAAAAATCAATATTATTATCAAATCTTGGTAAAATATAAATATGAACCTAAATTGCATAATTTGTTGCATCAGATTCAAGATGACGCGCAATTAGCACAAAAACGTGGGTTAAATATTTATATTGATAATGAACCAGAAAGAATAATGTAATAAGAAAGAAGTTGAATCTATGTCATCAGTTATATTTTTAGGAACTCCAAATTTTGGGAGCGTAGTTTTACAAGGATTGATTGATAAGAGATATGATATTAAAGCAGTTGTTACTCAACCTGATAAGCGAGTAGGACGTAAGCAAATAGTCCATCAATCTGCAGTTAAAGAAACAGCATTGAAGAATGATCTGCCTGTTTATCAACCAGCTAAATTATCTGGATCAGTTGAGCTTACTGAATTAATGGAAATTAAGCCCGATTTTATCGTTACTGCGGCATATGGTCAATTTTTGCCAACCAAATTTTTAAAATCTGCAAAAATTGCTCCTGTTAATGTTCATGGATCATTACTTCCAAAATACCGTGGTGGTGCGCCTATTCAATATTCAGTTTTAAACGGTGATAAAGAAACTGGAATTACAATTATGGAAATGGTAAAGAAGATGGATGCGGGTGATATCTTTGCTCAAAAAGCTTTGCCAATTGAAGATGATGATACAAGTGGTACATTATTTGATAAATTAAGTGTTTTAGGAAGAGATTTACTTTTAGAAACTTTACCTAAATTTATTAATGGAACAATTACTCGTACTGTTCAAGATACAGATAAAGTTGTTTTTTCACCGAATATTTCTAAAGAACAAGAACAAATTAAATTATCAATGACAGCTGAAGAAGCTAATAATTTAATTCGTGCCCTTAATCCTGATCCAGGTGCATACTTTATGCTTGATGGAAAGAGATTTAAGGTATGGAAAGCTATGCCTTTAGCTGAGAAAACTAGTTTTCCAGCTGGAACTTTAGTTACAAATAAAAAGAAATTTGTAATTAGTATGGCTGATGGAACTGAATTAGAACTATTAGAAGTTCAACCAACTGGTAAGAAAAAGATGAATATCAAAGATTATTTGAACGGACAAGGCAGTCATTTTACAAGTGGAGATAAGATAATTGATGAGTAACGCAAGAACAGTTGCTTTAGATACTCTAATTAAAGTTTTTAATCAAAAGAGCTATTCTAATATTGCTTTAAATAATGAATTAGAAAAACATGATTTAAAGGCAGCTGATAAAGCTTTAGCTACAAGAATGGTTTATGGAACAATTCAATATAAATTATTTTTAGAGTATCAATTAACCCCACTTATTAAGACAAACTTACGTGATAAGTTTTTAAAACCGCTTCTTTTAATGTCTGCATATCAGTATTTTTTCTTAGAGAAAGTACCAACGAACGCAATTTTTGATGAAGCAAATAAATTAGCTAAAAAATATGGCAAGAAAAATAGTGGTAGTTATAAATTAGTTAACGGAATTTTGAGAGCACTTGAACGTCAAGGGAAAATCTTACCAGCTGAAAATGACTTAGTTAATTATTTAAGCATCAAAGAAAGTTTTCCTAAATGGTTAGTTGAATATTTATTAAATAATTTTGGTAAAAATAAAACCAAAGAAATTTTGATTAGAAGTAACCAGCCAGCATCTAATTCAATTAGAATGACTGTAGGAGAAAATAGTTTTGAAAAAATCAAAGAGGATCTAAGAAAAGATGGCTTTGATTATAAAGAATCAAGTTTAACAACTCATAATTTAAACCTAAATAAGGGTGGAGTGGCTAAGAGTGATTTATTTGAAACTGGTAAGATTACTATTCAGGATGCTGCGGCTTCGCTTGCAGTTGATGCCTTCAATTTTAAAGGCAATGAACATGTTTTGGATGCATGCAGTGCTCCAGGCGGAAAAACAGTTCAAATTGCAGAAAAATTAACCACAGGTAACGTTGTAGCTTTAGATATTCATGAAAATAAACTAAAACTTGTTAAAAATGCTGCTAAAAGATTGCATGTTAGTGATAAAGTAAAGACAAAAGCATTAGATGCAAGAAAGGCAAAGGAATATTTTGCTGAAGAGCAGTTTGATAAAGTTTTAGTAGATGCACCATGTTCTGGACTTGGATTGATTAGACGCAAGCCAGAAATTAGATATGAAAAATCGTTAAATGATATTAAAAATTTAGCTAAGATTCAGCTAGCTATCTTGGAAAATATTAGTGGCTTGTTACGTACAAGCGGAGAATTAGTTTACTCAACCTGTACGATTAGCTATGAAGAAGATGAAGGAGTAATTAAGCAGTTTTTGAAATTACATCCTGATTTTGAATTAGTACCTGTTCAAGTAGGAAAGCTTCCAAAACAGCAGATGGTACGTATTTTTCCAAGTGAAGACGGCAGTGACGGATTTTTTATTGCAAAATTAAAAAAACGAGGGTAAGTAATTTTGATTAAGACAGCATTTGCTTCAAGTATTGGTAGAGTCCGAGAAACTAATCAGGACTTTGTAAAAGTATTTAAAAATCAAAATAATATTATTATGGGGATCGTTTGTGATGGAATGGGCGGTCATCAAGGTGGTGATGTGGCATCAACTATGGCAGTTAGTCATTTGGGTCACAATTTTGAAAAAACAGATTTTACTGATCCTGAATTAGCTCAAAAGTGGTTAACAGTTCAATTGAGGTTAGAAAACGAAACTATCTTAAATACGGCTGATCGCTTTGCAGACCTAAATGGAATGGGAACTACAATAGTTTTAGCAATTGCGTTTACGGAGAAAATTTTAATTGCTCATTTAGGGGATTCACGATGCTATTTATATGGTGGAAATGAATTTAAACAAATTACTGAAGATCATTCTTTAGTTCATGAACTAGTTAAAATGGGACAAATTACTGAACAACAAGCTAGAAATCATCCTCAAAAAAATATCATTACTGAGACTTTAGGTGTATCAAGTACAGTAAATCCAGAATATGATGTATTAGAAGTACATGCGGGGGATATTTTTCTTCTATGTACTGATGGCTTAACTAACTCATTGACTGATCCGCAAATTCAACAAATTCTTGCGACTAAAAATTTAAGTTTAAAAGAACGCTGCAATAAATTGATTAACGAAGCTAATCGTTTAGGTGGCGGAGATAATATTACTGTTTGCTTACTTACCTATGTAGAAAAGGAGGGTGACAAATAGCAATGGAAAAGGGCCATTTACTTGGTGGTCGCTATAAAATTATCTCTGTTTTAGGTGAAGGCGGGATGGCTAATGTTTATCTAGCCGAAGATATTATTTTGCAAAGAAAAGTTGCTGTTAAAGTATTAAGGTTAGATTTGCAGAAGGATCCTCAGACTATTCAACGTTTCCAAAGAGAGGCACTTTCTACTAGTGAATTAAGTCATCCGCATATAGTTTCTATTCTTGATGTAGGAACTGAGGGAGACCGGCATTATCTGGTAATGGATTATGTTGATGGACCTGACTTAGAAAAATATATTCAACATAATAGTCCAATTCCTTTACCTAAAGTTATCGATATTATGGATCAAATTTTGAGTGCTGTGGCATTGGCACATAAGCATAATGTGATCCATCGCGACTTAAAGCCACAAAATATTTTAATGGATAAGAAGGGCAATATTAAGATCGTTGATTTTGGTATTGCGATTGCACTTAATCAAAGTACGATGACTCAAACTAATACTGCAATGGGCTCGGTACATTATATGTCACCTGAACAAGCTCGGGGCAGTATGGCTACAAAGCAGTCAGATATCTATTCTTTAGGAATAATTCTATATAAACTCTTAACTGGAAGTGTTCCTTTTACTGGTGAAAATGCCGTAACAGTTGCTTTAAAGCATTTTCAAGAAAAGACACCATCTTTAAGAGATAAAAATCCAGCAATTCCTCAAGCTCTTGAAAACGTAGTATTTAAAGCTACTGCAAAAGATCCAAGAGATCGCTATAAATCTGTAATAGAAATGAAAGAGGACTTGGATACTTCTTTAGATCCTAAACGTAAAGATGAGCCTGTTTTTAAGCCGCAACATGATCCGTCAGCAGACGAGACAATTGTTATTCCTCCTTTAGAAGGAAGCGTTCATAATAAAGATCATGAAGTTAAGAAGCAAGAAGAGCCTCAAGAAGAGAAAAAAGGTCTTTTAGAGAATCTAAAGGGTCATACATGGTGGTGGCTTGGAGCAGTAATAGCTTTTTGTGTAATTATGATAATTCTATTTTTTGCCCTTGGCAGAAAAGATATGGTAGATATTCCTAATCTTAATAAAATGTCTCAAATACAAGCAAAAAGTTCTTTAAAATCTTCGGGTTTGAAAATTGGAAAGATTAGTTATGAATATTCTGACACAGTTCCCAAAGGCGAAGTAATTAGAACGGAACCACCATCTGGCTCCCAAATAAAAGATGGACAAAAAGTTAACATTGTAATTTCTAAAGGTGTCCATCTTATAGAAATGCCTAATGTAATTGGGATGCCTTATAGTATTGCAAAAAAACAACTGGTTAAACTAGGTTTTACGGTTACCAAAACAGAAGAATATTCTGGCAGTCCTAAGAATCAGGTTAATGGACAAGATGTTGAACCTGGTCAACAGATTAATCCTGATAAGACAACTGTGACGTTACTGGTATCAAAGGGACACGCACCAGCGAGTAGTAGCCGATCCAGAAGACATACAATAAAGTTGAGAGATATTGTGGGTTATTCTTTAAAGGATGCACAAGATTACGCTCGTGAGCATAATCTTTCCTTAAAAGTTGAAGAAGAAAGTTCCGATGAAAAAAATGATGGAAAGGTTTTACGTCAATCACCGCAAGCTGGAACAGATGTAAGTTCTGGAGATACTTTGACTATTGTCGTAGCTAAAGCTAATAAACACGATGAAAAGAGTACGTCAAGTAATACTACTACAACTACTACTGTTACTAAGTCGTATACAATTAGTTATCCACCTAGTTCTAGTCAAAGCGATTCGCAAAAGACACCAGATCATATTCAAGTCTATGTTTCTGATGATGATCATTCAATTAATAATATTTATCGTGATATGAATATAACTTCTGAACAAAGCTTTACAGTTCCATTTAAACTAAGCAAAAAAAATGGTCATATTAAGATCTTGAGAAATGGTAATACGATTTTAGATGAGGACGTTAATAAATAATGAAAAAAGCACAAGGAACCATTATTGGAGCGATTTCTGGCTACTATGATGTTGAAATTAATAATGAAGTAGTGAGAACTAGAGCACGTGGAGTTTTTAGAGATCGTAAGCAAAAGCCATTGGTGGGAGATAGAGTAGTAGTTCAACTAGATGATAAAGGAATGAACTATTTAGTAGAACTTCTTCCACGAATAAATGAAATTGGCCGGCCTGCAGTTGCCAATGTTTCTAAAGTATTATTAGTTATCTCAGCAGTTGAACCGGATTTTTCACTTGAGCTTTTAGATCGATATTTAACTTTTTTTGCTTGGAAAAATGTTGGTGTAGTTATTTATTTGTCAAAATCTGATATTGCGTCTTCTGAAAAAATGAAGAAGATTCGTCAGGAACTAATGTATTATCAAAAAATTGGCTATCTGGTTTTCGAGGATGCAGAAAGATTAGAGCAAGAACTGCCAAAGCTGATTCAAAAAGATCGAATTTGGACTTTAGCTGGTCAATCTGGCGCTGGTAAGTCAACACTTTTAAATAAATTAGAAAGTGAAGCCAATCAAGAAACAGGAGCAATTTCAACAGCTTTAAACCGTGGAAAACACACAACTAGACAAGTAAAGTTATTTAAGTATGGTGAAGGCTTTATTGCAGATACACCTGGTTTTTCAGCGATTGATCTTTTTAAGATAAAAGTTGATGAATTAGGAAATTATTTCTATGATCTTAAAGAAGCAAGTACTAAATGTAAGTTTAGACGCTGCCAACATTTAAAAGAGCCAGGTTGCGAGGTTAAAAAGTTGGTTGAAGAAGGAAAAATAGCCAAAAGTCGTTATGATTCTTATTTAAAGATTAGACAAGAAATAGCTGATAATAGAATGCCAGAGTATTTGAAGAAATAGGTGAACCAATGATAGCACCATCAATTTTAAATGCAGATAATATGCATTTAAGTCGTGATATTAAAGCCGCTATAGAAAGTGGAATTGATAGATTTCATATTGATATTATGGATGGATATTTTGTGCCTAATTTGTCCTATGGTCCAGAATTAGTAAAGGATTTTAAACGTTCTTTTCCATTAACAGAGGCTGAAATTCATTTAATGAGTAATAATTTAGAAATTACATTGCCTCTTTTTGTTGAAGCAGGATGCGATCTTTTGGAGTTTCATTATGAAGCTACTGATAATCCAAATTATTGGTTAAAATATTTAAAAGATCATAATGTTCGCAGAGGAATGGCAATTAATCCTTCAACTCCAGTTCAGAAGGTAAGACCGTTTTTAAAAGATTTGGATCAGGTTCTTTTAATGACTGTAAAGCCAGGATTTGGTGGGCAAAAATTCGAAGAAAAATCTGTTGAACGTTTGGTTGAGTTGAAAAACATGATTAAAGCGGAGAACTTGAACTTACCAATTGAAGTAGATGGCGGTATAGATCGTGAAACTTTGAAAATTTCTAGAGATGCAGGGGCTACTATTTTTGTTGTGGGTTCTTATATTTTTAAAAATGGTAGTATCAAAGATCAAGTTATGAAATTGAAAAAAGAAGACAAATGAAAGCAATTGCGTTATTAGGCGGACCACAAGAAGAATGGCCGCAAGAAATAGCTGCTGATATCAAAAAGGCACGTAAAGAGGGCGCCCTAATTATGGCTAGTGACCGGGGAAGCCTTTTTTTATTACAATTAGGAATAGTTCCAGATGTAGCTTTGGGAGATTATGACTCTTTGTCATTTGAAGAGCGAGAAAAAGTAGAAAGAAAGGTTCAGGATATGCGATATTCGAATCCAATTAAAGATTTTACGGATTCGGAGATGCTGTTTTATGCTGCTTTTGTTGATTATCAGGTTGAAAATTTAACTATTTATGGTGCAACAGGTGGGAGGCTAGATCATTTTCTAGTTAATCTGTACGCAGTATTAAAGCCACCATTTAATCGTTTTGCTGAAAAAATCAAATTTGTAGATAAACAAAACCTAATAAGATTTTTTAAAGAAGGTAAACATATTATTGCTTATAATGCTGCATATAAATATTTAGGAATTGGGACGCTTACACCAGTACAAAATTTTTATATCAAAAATGCAAGATATGATTTAGCTAAAACTGATTTATCTGCACCAACGATGTATTCCTCAAATGAGTATTTGGAAGGACAAAATATAGAAATTGGTTGCAGGGCAGGTACATTAATCGTAATTAATAGCCGAGATAAAAAATAAAAGGGATCAAGAAAAAATCTTGATCCCTTTTATTTTTTTACTTCTTAATTAGGCACGTTTAACCTTACCGGATTTCAAAGCGCGAGCGGATACCCAAACACGCTTTGGCTTACCGTCAACAAGGATGCGAACTTTTTGAAGGTTTGGCTTCCATGAACGCCGCACGGAGTTCAAAGCCTTTGAACGCTTGTTACCAAAGACCGTCTTGCGGCCAGTAATAATGTCTTTTGCCATTTGTGCTAAACCCTCCTTTATTTGTGTTGTAGTACTTATCTAATTTATCACAGCTTTTGTATTTGTGCAATAACGTCTTTTGAATTTCTTAAAACTAACATTGTTGATATAAAAGCATGCTGTGTTAAAATAAATTGAGAAAAAATTGTTCTTCGTTAATGGAGGAATACGATGGCTGTTAAAATTAAAACAAAATATGGCTTAATTGATATTTCAAATAGTGTTATCGCTACTATTGTTGGTGGAGCAGCAACTTCTAACTATGGTGTAGTTGGAATGGCTTCAAAAAATGCTCTACGTGATGGTGCTTATACTATTTTAAACCGCGAAAATTATCGACGTGGTGTTGTAATTAAAACTAATGATAATCAAATAGTCGTTGATGTATATATTATTGTGGGTTATGGCCTAAAAATTTCGGAAGTAAGTCACAATGTCCAAGATAGTGTAAAATACAATCTTGAAAATCTTTTAGGCATTAAAACAAAATCTGTAAACGTTATTGTTCAAGGTGTAAAGATTCTAGACGAATAATGCAATCTGGAGGAGTTAATTGTGGTTTTAACTGAAATTAATAGTGATCAATTCAGAGATATGGTTCGTGCAGCAACTCATCGCATGGGCAAAAATGCTGAATTTGTGAATAAATTAAATGTTTTCCCAGTACCTGATGGTGATACTGGAACTAATATGAACTTAACCATCGAAAGTGGAGCTAAGGCAGTTAATGAAAACCTTAGTGAATCTGTCGGTGATTTAACTGAAAGTCTCTCAAAAGGAATGCTAATGGGAGCTCGTGGTAACAGTGGTGTTATTACCTCTCAACTCTTTAGAGGCTTTTATAAGGCTACTGAAGGCAAAAAGACTTTAACTGCACAAGATCTAGCTGATGCATTTTCAAATGGTGTTGCAACAGCTTATAAGGCAGTTATGAAGCCTGTTGAAGGAACAATTTTGACTGTTGCAAGAGTTGCAGCTGAAGAAGGTAAAAATAAGGTTAACGAAACTGATGATATCAGTGAAGTAATGAGAGCTGTAGTTGACGGTGCTAAAAAAGCATTAAAGACTACCCCAGATTTATTGCCTGTTTTAAAACAAGTTGGTGTAGTTGATTCAGGTGGTCAAGGTTTAGTATTTATTTATCAAGGATTCTTAGAAGGAGTACTTGGTGAAAAGGATAATAATGACTATCAACTTGATGAAGGTGAAATGGATGAATTAATAAATGCTGCTCACCATCAAGCTGAAGCTGCGCAAGTTCAATTATCAACTGGTGATATTAAGAACGGCTACTGCACAGAAATTATGGTTGATTTAACAGCAGATGTTCCAAATAAAGAGAAGTTTGATCTTGATCAATTTAGAGGACATCTTTCTAAACTTGGTGATTCACTTCTTGCTGTTTCAGATGGTGAAGTAGCTAAGGTTCACGTTCATACAGAACATCCTGGCGATGTCTTTATTTATGGTCAAAAGTTTGGTCAACTAGGTAAAATTAAAATTGATAATATGCGTATTCAACATGAAACTATTTTAGAAAATAACGAAGAACAAGAAGAAAGTGTTGATTTCGCAGTTATTGCCATTGCTTCTGGTCATGGAATTCGTGAGCTGTTTAAGAGTGAAGGCGTAAATAGAATAATTTCTGGTGGTCAGACTATGAATCCGTCTACTAAGGATATTATGGACGCTATTACTAAATCAGGCGCTAAAAAGGCCATTATTTTGCCAAATAACGGTAATATTATCATGGCTGCCAAACAAGCTGCTGAAGTTAGTGATATTCCAGTTGGAATTGTGCCAACTAAGACTATTTCTCAAGGATTAACTGCGATGCTTTCTTTTGATCCTGATGCATCAGTAGAAGAAAACGTTGAAGCTATGTCAGAAGACTTAGATACAGTTAAATCTGGTGAAGTTACTAAGGCAATTCGTGATACTAAAATTGATGATATCCAAGTTAAGAAGGATGATTATCTTGGTATTGTGGATGGTACGATTAAGATTGATAATCCTGATTTAGTTGATACGACAGTGGCAATGATTGAAAAAATGCTAGATGAGGATAGTGAGATCATTACCATTATGTACGGTAGTGACGCTACTAGAAAAGAAGCAGATGCCGTAGTCAAGAAACTTAAAGCTGATCATGATGATCTTGAATTTGAAATTCATGATGGTGGTCAACCAGTATATTACTTCTTAATATCTGTGGAATAAAAAATGAATAATAAGCAGAGTAAGTTATTTGAACCAGTGACTAAGTTAAAGGGAGTAGGCGCTAAAACTGCTGCTGCCTTAACTAGTTTGGGCATTAATACAATTTATGATTTACTGTTTTACTTTCCTTTTAGGTATGACGACTTAGAGACACTTCCGCTTGATCAAATTGATGACGGACAAAAAGTTTTATTAAAAGGAATAGTGGTAACAGCTCCATTTGTTAGCCGATTTGGTTATCGAAAAACAAGGCTCAGCTTCAAAATAAAAATTGATCATGACATAATCATGGTCAATTTTTTTAATCAACCTTGGTTAAAAGATAAAGTCGAAATCGGCAAAGAGATTGCCGTTTATGGTAAATATCAGGTAGCAAAGCAAGCCTTAAGTGGTTTTAAAATGGTAGCTGAAAAGAAAGATTCTGGCTTTGCTCCTATTTATTCGGTTAATCGTCATTTAAAACAAAGTAAACTGCAAAAGCTAATTGATCTTGCTTTAGATGAGGTGCTAGATGAAGTAGGAGAAACTATTCCAGCAGCTTTGAGAGAAAAATATAGGCTGCTTTCTGATCAAGTTTTGATTGAAAAGATGCATCATCCTAAAAATGGAAACGAAGCCAAAATAGCTCGTAGAAGTGCAATTTTTAGAGAATTTTTTCTTTTTCAAGTGCAATTAGCGCAGCTTTTATCTCAAAGAGATGAAGATGTACCGGGAGTTGCTAAAAAATATGATTTAGCTGCTGTAAAAGAGTTGATTCAAACTATTCCTTTTGAATTATCGAATGATCAAAAAAAGGTAGTTAATGAAATTTTTGCTGATTTACATTCTCCAAGACAAATGCGAAGATTGCTTCAAGGAGATGTAGGTAGCGGAAAAACGGTAGTAGCAGTTTTTGCAGTTTATGCTGCAATAACAGCTGGTTATCAAGCTGCATTAATGGTTCCAACTGAAATTTTGGCACAACAACATTTTGCTAAAGTTGATGAATTGTTGAGACCTTTAGGAGTTAGAGTTGCCTTATTAACAGGTGATACTAAAGATTTGGAAAAGAAAGAAATTTACCGAGAACTGGCTGATGGAACAATTAATGTTGTCATTGGGACGCATGCTTTAATTCAAAAGGATGTCCATTTTAAAAATCTTGGCTTAATAATTATTGATGAGCAACATCGTTTTGGTGTTAATCAAAGAAATACCCTGATTACAAAAGGAGATACACCTGATGTATTAGCGATGACCGCAACTCCAATTCCGCGAACTTTAGCTTTAACTGTATATGGTGATATGACTGTTTCAGAAATTCGTCACTTGCCTAAAGGACGTAAGCCAGTCGTTTCTTCTTGGGCAACCTCTAGTAAGTTGAAAGAAGTATTGGATTTAATGCGATCGCAATTAGACAAGGGCTTTCAGATTTATGTTGTAACACCACTAATTAGCGAATCCGAAAAAAGCGATTTAAAGAATGCTGAAGATTTACAGGCGCGATTGGCCCAATATTTTAAGGATGAAAATGTAGTCTTGCTTCATGGTCAAATGAAGGGCGATCAGAAAAACAAAATTATGGATAGTTTTGCTGCTGGAAAGATTGATGTTCTAGTTACTACGAGCGTAATTGAAGTTGGCGTTGATGTACCTAATGCAAATATGATGGTGATCTTTAACGCTGACCGTTTTGGATTGAGTCAATTACATCAACTTCGGGGAAGAATTGGTCGTGGTCAAACACAAAGTTTTTGTGTATTTATAAGTGATCCTAAAACTGAAATTGGCAAAAAGCGAATGAATATTATTACGTCGACTAGTAATGGTTTTAAATTAGCAGAAGAAGATTTAAAATTACGTGGCGAAGGAGACGTTTTTGGAAAAGCTCAATCAGGTTTACCCCAATTTCAGGTTGGAGACGTAGTTAGTGACTATAATACATTAGTAACTGCACAAAAAGAAGCACGTATTTTAGTTAAGGCTGATCCTAATCTGGAAAGCTCAGAAAATACATTTTTACAAGAAGTGCTAAAATATAAGAAAGATTTGAATAATAATTAAGTTTAGACGGAGTAAATATGAAAACAATTGCAATTGATGCGATGGGCGGAGAAAATGCTCCTAAGGCCATTGTAGATGCCGTATTGAAAGTAAAACCGAAATTAAGGGATACAAAATTTGTTTTATTCGGGGATGAAGAAAAAATTAAGCGTCTAATTCCCGAAGATAAAAAAGATCGTTTAGAAATAATAGCAACAAGTGAAATTATTGTCGATAGCGATGAACCGGTTAAAGCAATTAGACGAAAAAAAGACTCGTCAATGGTAGTTGCGGCTAATTACGTGAAATCCGGAAAAGCTGATGCATTATTTTCACTTGGAAATACTGGAGCATTATTAGCGTGCGGAATTTTCATTATTGGTAGAATTAAAGGCGTTGAGCGTCCTGCTTTAATGCCAACTCTCCCAAGTGCTAAGAGTGAACAGGGATTCAATATTATCGATGTTGGTGCCAATGCACAAAGTAAGCCTGAATATTTGGTCCAATGGGCTCAGATGGCTAACTTTTATGCAGAAAAAGTTAGAAATATTAATAAGCCAACAGTTGCTTTATTAAACAATGGAGCAGAAGATGATAAAGGAGATCCTCTTCACCAGGAAGCTTATAAGCTTCTTAAAGAAACTAATCTTAACTTTATTGGTAACGTTGAAGGAAACGATCTAATGGAAGGAAAAGCCGATATCATCGTAACCGATGGCTTTACTGGAAATGCTACGCTTAAAGCTATTGAGGGGACGGCTGGCGTTATTTTGCGCTTACTTAAAGACTCTCTTTTAAATAATGGTTTGCGTCCTAAAGTTGGTGCATTGCTAGCTAAACCAGGGCTTACTGCCTTAAAGAAGAGATTTGACACGGCAAGATATGGTGGGGCTGTGTTACTTGGTGTTAATGCTCCGGTTGTTAAAACTCATGGTAGATCTAATATCCGTCCGATTTACTACACATTATTGCAAATTGATAAAATGCTCAGCCAAGATTTAGTTGGAGAATACAAAAAATACTTCAGTAAATCTCGCTAGACTTTAATATAAAAATGCCTTAGAATTAAACTAAACTTTTTTGGAGGTTAAAAGAAATGACCGAAGAGGAAATTTTTAACAAAATCGCTGATATGATTTCAGAACGTTTTAGTATTGATCGTGATAAGATCACTAAAGACTTAAATTTTCAGAATGATTTAGATGCAGATTCAATTGATTTCGTTGAGTTAGTAATGGATCTTGAAGATACATTTGGAGCAGAAATTCCAGATGATGACGCAGAAAAATTACAAACTGTTGGTGAAGCAGTAGAATACATTAAGAGTCACCAAAATTAAAATTTTAATCATTGAAATTTCAGAAGATACTGTCATTTTTCATTTACTTTTATAAAAGTTGTTGAAATAGCAGTATCTTTTGTTTATAATAATGACATTAAATTGAAAATCTAATTGACTTTTAATAATGTCGTAAGGTTTGAGAGGAGAATGGCCTTTGGAAAAGCAAAGTGATCTTTTATTGGATATCGAACACTTGCATACCGCATATCGTTTGCATGGTAAGTTTTATGATGCCGCTGATGATATTAACTTAACTTTGAAACGAAATGAGATTTTGGCAGTTGTTGGTGAATCTGGTTGTGGTAAAAGTACAATTGCTTCAAGCATTATTGGTTTGTATGACCATAAAAATACGAAAGTAACCGGAGATATCTTATACAATGAATTGAACTTAGTTAATTTGAACGAATCATTATTTAATAAAATTCGGGGTAATAATATTGGAATGATCTTCCAAGATCCATTGGCTTCTCTTAATCCTTTAATGAAGGTTGGAGATCAAGTTGCTGAGACACTTTACTACCATACAGATATGGATGAAAAGGCACGTCATGCACGTGTAATTGAACTCTTTAACCAAGTTGGTATGCCTCGTCCAGAAGAAATGTATGAGATGTACCCACATGAATTATCTGGTGGTTTACGTCAACGTGTTGTAATTGCGATTGCAATCGCATGTAAGCCAGAAATTATTATTGCTGATGAACCAACTACAGCTTTAGATGTTACTATTCAGGCACAAATCTTAGATTTACTTAAGGAAATTCAAAAAGAGTCTCACTCAGGAATTGTCTTAATCACTCACGATTTGGGTGTTGTGGCTGAAACAGCTGATCAAGTAGCAGTTATGTATGCTGGACAAATTGTTGAAAAAGCAGATGTCAAGACTATTTTTCAAAATCCACTTCATCCATATACTCGTTCACTTCTTCATTCTATGCCGCAAACAGATGATGAAAGTCAGGATCTTCATGTGATTCATGGAACAGTTCCTTCACTGGTTAATATGCCGAGAACTGGAGATAGATTTGCAGCAAGAATTCCTTGGATTCCTGCAAGTGCTCATGAAGAGAATCCTAAGATTCATGAAGTTGAACCAGGACACTTTGTAAGATGTACTTGCTGGCAAAGCTTCCATTTCCAAGATGAAGAAAAGAAAGGATAGGAAATTATGGCCGATGAAATAATCGAAATAAAAAATTTAAAAGTTCACTATCCAATTCGTTCTGGCTTCTGGAATAGAGTTACTGGATATGTTAAGGCCGTTGATGGCATTAATCTTTCTATCAAAGAAGGGGAAACTTACGGTTTAATTGGTGAATCGGGCTCAGGTAAGTCAACTACTGGTAAAGCAATTGTTGGTGTTGAAAAAGTAACTAGCGGTCAAATTTTGTATAAAGGTGTTGACGTTACTAAGGCATCTAACCGTAAAAAGCTTAACTACAATAAAGATGTGCAAATGATTTTCCAGGATTCTATGTCTAGTTTGAACCCTAGAAAACGTATTGAAGACATTATTGCTGAACCAATTAGAAACTTCGAGAACTTGACTACTGATGAAGAAAGAAAGAGAGTTCAAGAACTTTTGGATATTGTTGGAATGCCTAGTGATGCAATTTACAAGTTTCCACATGAATTTTCTGGTGGTCAACGTCAAAGAATTGGGGTTGCACGTGCCGTTGCTACTCATCCAAAATTAATCGTGGCTGACGAACCAACATCAGCTTTGGACTTATCAGTTCAAGCCCAAGTTTTGAACTTTATGAAGCATATTCAACAGGAATATAACATTGCATACTTATTCATTTCTCACGATTTAGGTGTTGTAAAACACATGTCAGAAGATATTGCTATTATGCACCGTGGACGTTTTGTAGAAATTGGTAAACGTGATCAAATTTACAAGAACCCAATGCATATTTATACTAAACGTCTACTTTCCGCAATTCCTGTTGTTGATGTTGAAAATAGAGAACAACATAAGGAAGACCGTCAACGCGTAGAAAAAGAATTCTTGCAAGATCAAGATAAATGGTATGAAAAAGATGGTCGTGTATTACCACTTCAAAAAGTTGGCGATCGTCATTTCGTTGCATTACCTAAAGATATGATTCAACAAGAATTGAAGGAGGGAGAATAGGTATGTGGAAAACGGTTTTACGTCGAATCCTGATTATGATCCCCCAGTTACTTATCTTGAGTTTACTAGTCTTTATTTTGGCTAAAATGATGCCTGGTGACCCATTTACTGGAATGATTAATCCGAATTCAGACCCTAAGGAAATTGCAAGATTAAGACAGGAATATGGATTGAATGATCCGGTATGGGTTCAATATACTCGCTGGCTTGGAAACATGTTCCATGGTGATTTAGGTCAATCATATATTCAAAAGGTGCCAGTAACTTCTTTGATTTGGGACCGTGCGGTTAACACTTTTTGGTTGTCTTTAATGACTGTTGTTTTAACTTATTTAATTGCAATTCCATTAGGCGTTACAGCCGGTCGTCACCAAGATGAATGGCAAGATCACGGAGTACAAATTTTTAACTACATTACTTATGCTGTACCTCCATTTGTTTTCTACATTTTAGGTATTTGGCTATTCGGATTTACTTTAGGTTGGTTCCCAATTTCTGGTTCTGTAAGTGCAGACGTTAACCCAGGTACTTTTGCTTACTTCTGGAGTAGGTTCTATCACTTGATTCTACCTTCAATCCTTTGTTCTTTAATCTCTACTACAGCAATTGTTCAATACTTAAGAACTGGTATTGTTGATAATAAGGTTGAAGACTATGTAAGAACGGCTCGTAGTAAGGGGGTTCCAGAAAATGTTGTCTTTAATAAACACATTTTAAGAAACTCGCTCTTACCAATCGCTGCATTTTTGGGTAACACTATTACTGGTTTGCTTTCAGGCTCAATGGTTATTGAATCAGTCTTTAGTTACCCTGGGATGGGTAAGTTGTTCCTAGATTCAATTGGACAACGTGACTATAGTACTTTAACTGCTTTAATTTTGTTGTTTGGTGTGTTAACTTTAATTGGTAACTTGTTGTCAGATATTATCATGAGTATTGTTGACCCAAGAATTCGGATTAAGTAGGGAGGAGTAGAAAATTATGGCTAAAGATAAAAACACATCGAAAAAAGATCAAAATGCTAAAACCTCTCTACCACCATCTGGATTTAAGATTATTGTTCGCGAGGTTTGGCGTGATAAGGTAGCATTTGTTTCATTTTGTATTATCGTTGCTATCTTACTATTTACTTTCGTCGGTTCATTATTCTTAAATAAGAGTCAGGTAACAGAAATTAATATCGCTGAAGCATATTATGCTTGGGGCGAATCAGGTCACGTCTTTGGTACTGATGACGGTGGTCGTGATATTTTGAAGCTCTTAATAATGGGTGGACGAAACTCTATCCTAATTGGATTAGCTGTTACAGTAATTTGTGAAGGCGTAGGACTATTAGTGGGATTATTTGCTGGCTACTTCGGTGGAGTTACTGATGCAATTATCATGCGTATAGTTGACTTTATTCAAATTTTGCCACAATTCCCAATTATCATTGTTTTGACTACTGTTATTCCTAACTATAATGCAGGAACATTAGTATGGTTAATTTCTATGTTTGCATGGACTGGCTCGGCTAGATACTTCCGTGCCTTCGTTCTATCACAAAGAGAGCGTGAATATGTTTTGGCTTCAAAAACTTCTGGTTCATCTAATTTAACGATTATTTTCCGTGAAGTTTTACCTAACATTACTTCTGCTATTATTATTGAGGTGGTATTAGCAATTGCGGGTAACATTGGTATTGAAACTACTTTATCTTTCTTAGGATATGGATTGCCAACCACTACACCATCCCTTGGTACTTTAATTGGATTTGCTAATGACCCAGTTAACGTTACTACTCGTCCATGGTTGTGGTTACCAGCAACAATTTTATTATTAATCATCTCATTAAGTATTAACTATGTTGGTCGTGCTCTTCAAAGAGCTGGAGACGCTCGTCAACGTGAAAATTAAATTTAATTGTATGAACATTAAAAAGCAACTCATAATTGAGTTGCTTTTTTGTATATGTTGCTCAAAATACAGCTGATATATTAATTTTGTTTGCTTAATAATGGGAATAAATTTAATTTTTGCTCTACTGAAATAAGTTTTTTATGGCAATTAAAAAGCTCTAATATAGGCTAGAAATCAGCATTTACAACTATATATAATAAATTAATATTAAAATTAATTGAGCAAAAGCGTTGTATTAGGAGTTTGATGATGATACTATTAAATCATCAACTTGTCCCAAATAGATGGAGGAATATAACTATGAAGAAAGCCAAACTATTTGGAAGTTTAACTTTACTTTCTGGTGTTGCTTTAACATTGGCAGCATGTGGTAATAATTCAAATTCTAAGGTAGATAACCCAACTAAGAGCTTTAAGTCAGCTACTCCTAAGAAAGCCGTCAAGAAAGGCGGTACTGTTAGTGTAGCCCTTGAATCTGATACACCATTTACCGGTATTTTCTTAAATGAATTGTCAGATACTCAAAATGATACCGATGCAATGGCACCTGCTAATGAGGCATTATTTGATACAAATGATACTTATCAAATTAATGATAAGGGTCCAGCTACATTAAAATTAGATAATAAAAATAAAACTGCCACTATTACTGTTAAAAAGGGTGTAAAGTGGTCAGATGGTAAGCAAGTAACTGCTAAGGATGTTGAATATTCTTACGAAATTATTGCTAATAAGGCAACAAAGTCTTCTCGCTATACTGAATCACTTCAAAATATTGTTGGTTTAAGCGAATATCACGATGGAAAATCTAACACTATTTCTGGTATTGAAATGCCTGATGGTGATAATGGTAGAACTGTAGTACTTCATTTTAAAGAAATGAAACCGGGTATGAAATTTAGTGGTAACGGTTATTTCTGGGAGGCTGCGGCTCCATACCACTACTTAAAGGATGTTCCATTTAATAAGTTACAATCCTCCGATCAAGTAAGAAAGAATCCACTATTCTTTGGTCCTTATAAGATGAGCAAAGTGGTTCGTGGTCAAGCTGTAACATTTGTACCTAATAAGTACTACTGGAGAGGTACACCAAAATTAAATAAAGTAACAATTCAAGTTTTGAACCCTAACTCAGCTTCTCAGGCTATTAAGAGTCACAAATATGATATTGCTGGGGTTGTTAACTCGCAATGGAAGAATGTAGCTAATACTAATAACGTTAACTGGATTGCAAATATTCCGCTTGGTTATAACTATTTAGGCTTTAAAGTTGGTAAGTGGGATGCAGCTAAGGGCGAAAACGTAATGAATAAGGATTCCAAGATGAACAATAAATCATTACGTCAAGCTATTGCTTATGGTATGAATGTTTCCGCTGTAACGAAACGTTATACTAATGGATTGACTTTCCATATCCCAACTTTAATTCCAAAGCAATTTGGTAAATACTTCGACAAGAATGTTAAAGGATATGACTATAACATCAAGAAAGGTAACGAAATTCTTGATAAAGCTGGCTACAAGAAGAAGGGTAAATACCGTGTTCAACCAAATGGAAAACCTTTAACTATTCGGCTAGCTGCTATGACTGGTACTTCTACTCAAGAACCAATCATTCAAAATTATATCCAACAATGGAAGAAGTTAGGCTTGAATGTTAAGTTAACTGGTGGTCGTTTGATGGAAATGAATTCCTTCTACGACAAGGTTCAAAACGACTCTAAGGATGTTGATATGTTCATGGGTGCATGGTCATTATCATCAGAACCATCACCAAATGACCTGTACAGTGTAAAGGCTCCTTATAACTTCTCACGCTTTGTAACTGCTAAGAACACTAAGTTACTTCAAGAAATGGATTCTGAAAAGGCATTTAATACGAATTATCGTGTCAAGAAGTTCCATGAATGGCAAAAATACATGGATGATGAAGCTTATGTCGTTCCAGTATCTAACAGTTACAGTGTAAAGGCTGTTAACAGTAAGATTACTGGTTACTCATTAAAACCTTCGGCTGCTAACAGTCTTTGGTACAACGTTGGAATTGCCAAATAATAATTTTATGAATTTTCTCAAACGATCGTCAATTTTGACGATCGTTTTTTGTTCAACTTGTTTTAATCGGCTTCAGGGCTAAAATTAAATATATCAACTTGCCCAATATTATTGGAGAAAATTCGATAAGGAAAGGCAAATTAAGTGGTACATTAATTCAGGTGTAGTCTTAACTTTAGCAGCCTGTGGTAATAGTAACAGCAATAACTGTAGTCACCCTAACTTTAAGGAGTCAACTCCTAAGAAAACAATTAAAGATGGTGGTAAGGTTAGTGTCGCTGTAGTTATCGATACATCATTTACAGATATTTTTAATGATGAATTATCAACTAACAATACTTAGAAGTATGTAAAAGGTGGAGCGCCAGATATTAAGATTGATAAGAATGCTAAAACCGCAACCGTTACTATTAATCCTAAAGTTAAGTGGTCTGATGGTCAGCCATTGGTTGCAAAAGACTACGAATATACTTATGACATTATCACTAATAAAGCAACTCATTCTCAACCTTACACTTCAAGCTTAGCTGAACTTGAAGGTTTGCAAGAATATCATGATGGAAAATCTGATACTATTTCAGAGATTGAAATGCCAGATGGCGAAAATGGTCGTACAGTAGCACTTCATTTTAAAGAAATGAAGCCTGGAATGACACAAAGTGGTAATAGCAATATTTGGGAAGCTGCTGCTCCTTACCATTACTTAAAAGATGTTGCACTTGATAAGCTTATTTCAAGCAATAAGGTTCGTAAGAATTCATTGTTCTATGGTCCTTACAAGGTAAGCAAAGTGGTTCGTGGACAATCAGTTTCCTGGGTTCCAAACGAACATTACTATAAAGATAAACCACACTTAGATAAAATTATAGCTTCCGTAATTACTCCAGCTTCAGTTGCTCAATCAATTAAGAGTAATAAATTTGATGTCACCCAAGTAAGTAACTCTCAATGGCAAGATATTAAAGGCTCTAAGGGCGAAAACGTAACGAACAAAGACGCTATGATGAATAATCAAGCTCTTCGTCAAGCTATTGCCTATGGGATGAATGTTGACGAAGTTTATAAGAGATACTCATCAGGTCTTTCATTTAGAATTTCTACTTTAATTCCAAAGCAATTTGGTGATTACTTCGATAAGAATGTTAAGGGATATACTTATAACATTAAAAAGGATAATGAATTGTTAGATAAAGCTGGCTACAAGAAGAAAGGACATACCGCGTTCAACCAAATGGAAAGCCTTTAACTATTCATTTAGCGGTCATGACTGGTAGCAAGGTTCAAGAACCGATCATTCAAAACTACATTTAACAATGGAAGAAATTAGGATTAAACGTTAAGCTAACTGGCGGTCGTTTAATGGAAATGAATTCTTTCTATGATAAAGTTCAACATGATTCTAAAGATGTAGATATTGTTCATTGGTGCTTGGTCACTTTCTTCAGAACCAGCTAGGAGTATGGGGGCGGTTTCCCTAACTGGTACTACGTTGGTTATACAAAATAAATAAAAATATTTAAAGTGCGATTTTAAGAGGTCGCACTTTTTCTTTATCTTTTTTTAATAGGATAAAATAGGTATAATTAAAGAGTTAAAGAAAGGAAGCAACTATGGTTTCAGTAGCTTTTAAACAAAACTTAAAAGAAAAATATGGAATAAAATTTAATAATGAAAAATTACTCGAAGATGCATTTACGCATTCTTCGTATGCTAATGAGCATCCTGGTAGAAAGGACTATGAAAAATTAGAATTTCTTGGGGATGCTGTTCTTGAACTAGCTGTATCTGATTATCTTTATCGGCATTTTCCAAAATTAAATGAAGGTGAGTTAACCAGAATGCGTTCTAATATTGTTAGAACTGAAGGTTTTTCTGAATTCGCCATCGAATGTGGTTTTCCAGCAGAAATTAATCTCGGTAAGGGAGAAGAAAAAGCTGGGGCAAGAAAGCGTAAGACACTTCTTGAGGATGTCTTTGAAGCCTTTAATGGTGCGCTTTTTTTGGATCAAGGAATGCCAGCAGTACAGCACTTCTTACATTTGACAGTTTACCCATTAATTGCTGAAGGAGATTTTAATGCCTCACCCGATTATAAAACTGAACTTCAGGAGCGTTTGCAGGTAAATGGACCAGTTAAGATTGAATATCAAGTAATAGACGAAGATGAATCAAAGCCATCTTTTAAAGTTCAGCTACTTGTAAATGGTGAAAAAGTTTCAGAGGGACAAGGACGTAATAAAAAAGCCGCAGAGCAGCAAGCGGCTCAAGCTGCATTAGCTAAAAATAAATAAGAAAAGGTGAGTCTGTGCCACTACAACAATTAGTTTTAAATGGTTTTAAGTCTTTTGCTGATAAGACGACAATTAGCTTTAATAATGGTATTACTGGCATCGTTGGTCCAAATGGTAGTGGAAAAAGTAACATTACAGAAGCAATTCGCTGGGTAATGGGTGAGGGGTCTGCCAAGTCTTTACGTGGTGAAAATATGAAAGATGTTATTTTCACTGGTAGTCAAATGCGTGCTCCGATGAATCATGCAGAAGTTGAGCTGATTTTCGATAATCGTGATCATCAACTTGCCTCTGATGATGATGAAGTTGTAGTTACAAGAAAAATTTTGCGTAACGGCGAAAGTGATTATCTTTTAAATCATCATCCAGTTAGATTAAAAGATGTCAAAACACTTTTTATTGAGTCTGGAATGTCATCTGACAGCTTGGGAATAATTTCGCAGGGTAAAGTTGATGAAATTCTTAATTCTAAACCGCAGCAACGACGGGGAATTTTTGAAGAAGCTGCTGGGGTACTTCATTTTAAGCAACAAAAAGAGATTGCTTTGAAGCAGTTAGATAAGACTAATGCCAATTTAATTAGAATTAATGACTTGGTTAAGGAGTTAGAGAGTAGAATTGAGCCTCTTCATGAACAAAGCTCATTAGCAAAAGAATATAAGTTTCAAAAAGATCAACTTGATCATAAGTTGAAACAGCTTCTAGGCTTAGAGATTGAAAGCTTAAATGAAGAAAAAAAAGCAGTTGCTAAAAGAGCAGCTACTAATCAAGGAATCTTAAATAAGCTTGATGATGAAGTTAAACAATCTCAAGCTGATTTAGAGGAAAAACGTAAGCAGTCAAATAAGCGACATGCAGAAAAAGATGAAAAACAACAAGAATTATTAGCTTTAACGCAAAAAATTGCTGCTTTGAATACTGATTTACAAATGCATCAGCAATCTCGTGAGTATGATGTTGCTACGCAAAAGGAATATACGGCTCAATCTGATGAATTAAAAGAACGTCAAAAACATCTTTTGAAGCAACTTGATAGTAATGAAAAAGATTTGGTTAGTCAAAATAAAATACTTGCTAATTTTTTGAAAAAACAAAAAAAATTAAAGCAAGAATTGAAGCAGGGACCAGAACAGTTAAATAATCAATTAGAGAAGGTTCGTTCTGATTACATTCAAACTTTACAAGATCAAACCAGCAATAATAACGAAATTGTTTATTTGAAAAATGAATTAACTCGTAATCAGAAGTCAACTGATAGTCGTCAGCAAGAGGTTGAAGAGCAATTATCAGAGTCTCAACAAATTCTTGACCAATTAAAAAAACAAGGACATGATTTAGTACTTAAACGTAAAAAATTAAATGAAGAAATATCAGTCCTTGATCAAAAAATTGCACAGAAGAGCAAACTTAAAGATCAAAATGAGCAGAACTATTTCCAAGTACGTAATAATATTCAACAAATTTCCGCTCAAGTAGAAGGTTTAAAGCGAATTAGAGATCGCCATGAAGGTTACTATTATGGAGTTAAGTATGTTTTAAATCATCAAAGTGATTTCCATGGTATTGTTGGGGTTATTGGTGAATTAATTTCATTCCCAGCCGAATTAGAAGCAGCATTATCAACTGCTTTAGGTGGCGGAGTTCAAGATTTAGTAACGATTGATCAAAATAGTGCTAGGGATGCGATTAATTTGTTAAAGCAAACTCGTACTGGTAGAGCTACTTTTTTACCTTTAGATGGATTGCGACATAATGAAATTGCTGCTTCAACAATTAAGTCTCTTCGAAGCATTGATGGATTTAAGGACGTAGCAGCAAACCTCGTTACTGCAAAGACGGATATCGATATTTCCAATGCTATTTCTTATCTTTTAGGAAATGTTTTGGTAGTTGATACAATTGATACTGCTTTGCGCGTGCAACGTAGAATTGGTCGTCACTATCGAATTGTGACTTTAGATGGTGATATTATCAGTCCTGGCGGAAGTATGACTGGGGGAACTAGAAATACTAGAAATAATTCACCACTTGCAACAAATGCAGAAATTGATAAGCTGACTGCTCAAATTAAGGCAAGCAAAGAAAAGTTTGTTAAATTACAAGAGATTTTGAATGAGTTAAATCAAGTCTTAAATGAATTGCAGGCAGAACTAGAAACTAAGAAGAGTAATTTAACCTCATTAAATCAACAAATTAGCGAGCAAGCTATTAAGTATGAAAATGAAGAGAAAGAAGTAAAACGTTTAACTCAATTAAATGATTTACAACAAAAAGCGCAACTAGAAAAAAAGCAAGAAGAAGCAGAACTATCAACTCGCCTTGAAAAGCAACAAGCTAAAAAAGTAGAACTTGAAGAATTAGCCCAAAAACAGAGAACACAAATGTATCAATTAAAACATGATCTTAGTGATTTTGATGAGGCTTATCAAAAGCTACAAAATGAATTGAGTAACTTAAATTCTGATTTGGCTGTTGTTAAGAATAAGCTTGAAAATATTACTGCAAAAAAGGCTGAGCTAGAGGAACAATTAACTAATACTAATGCTCGTTTAAAGGATATTGATAATAAAATTAAGGCCCTTACATTGTCTCAAAATGGACAAAGTGAAACTGAGATTGAAGAACAAGTTTCTCGATTGTCTGAAAAGAGAAAGCAAATGCAAAAGGCTCTTGCTGAAATAAATCAAGATTTAGGAAAATTTGATGCGCAGATAAATAATCTAGATCAAGTTGCCACAAGAAACTATAATTTGCGTAAGAATACAGCTGCTGAGCAAGAAGAATATTCAGCTAAATTAGGAGAGCTGAAGTCTCAAATTAATCAAAAACTTAAAACTTTAAGTGAAGAGTATTCCCTTACCTTTGAAGCTGCTTTGCAATTATCTAAGGGTCAAAATACAACAGACTTACGTAGGAAGCTAGAGCGCGAAGTTCATCTACATAAGATGTCTTTAGCAGATATTGGTGAAGTAAACTTAAATTCTATTGAAGAATATGAAGATGTAAAAACACGCTATGATTTCTTGAATGGTCAACAAACAGACTTGCTTAATGCAAGAAAAGATATTGAAGAATCAATGTCGAAATTAGATGATGAAGTAAAGAGTCGTTTCAGTGCAACGTTCCATCAAATTGAAAAAAGCTTTGCTAAAATTTTCCCAATTATGTTTGATGGTGGACATGCAAGATTAGAACTTACTGATCCCAAGAATTTACTTGAAACAGGAATTGAAATTATCGCTCAGCCACCTGGTAAGAAATCACAAAAATTAACACTTCTTTCTGGTGGTGAAAGAGCTTTGACTGCAATTACTTTATTATTTGCAATGTTGCAAGTTAATCCAGTGCCTTTCTGTATTCTAGATGAAGTAGAAGCGGCCTTGGATGAAACCAATGTTGATCGTTTTGCTCAATTTTTAAATCATTATGATATGAAGACTCAATTTATTGTGATTACTCACCGTCGTGGTACGATGCAGAAAGCAGATAATTTGTATGGAATTGTAATGCAGGAATCTGGAATTTCGAAAGTGCTGTCAGTATCATTAAATGAGATTAAGAAAGAAGTGAAATAGTAGTGGGATTATTTGATAAAATTAAAAAATCTCTTTTTGGTCATAAAGATGAAGAACAAGAAGAGAATAAAGAAAAAGAACTAACTGAAAAATCAAATGAAGAGACTCAAGAATCAAAAGAGCCTTCTGAAGCAGAAAATGTTGAAAAAAATTCAGAAGAGATACCCGATTCAGAAACTGAAGATCAATCTGACGAAGAAAATACCGAATCAGAAGAAACGCCTGGTTGGAGTGATGCCGGTAGTGCATTTGAAAAAACACAAAATGAAGCTGAAAAGCCCGCTGAAGAAGTAGAAGATCAGTCAGAAGAAGAATTTGAAGAACAAGAAGAGGATATAGAAGAAGGATCTGATTCAGAAGTTGAAGATCAAGATGATCAAGAAAGTGTTACGGCAGAAGTAACTGAGGAAGAAGCACCAGAAGAAGACGAACAAGAAAGATATGATAAAGGATTAGAAAAAACCAATCATTCATTTGGTGCTCGTTTAAATGCATTCTTTGCTAAATTTAGAACGGTTGATGAAGATTTCTTTGATGATTTGGAAGATTTGCTAATTGAGTCTGATGTAGGTTTTGAAACTGCTGAAGAATTAACTGATTCTTTGAGGGATGAGGCAAAATTACAAAATGCCAAAAGTCATGATGCCTTAAAACAAGTTATTGTCGAAAAGTTAGTTGATATTTACGATAAAGGCGGAGAAGGTAAAGATGCTAAATTGGCAGATGATACTGAAGCTAAACCTAACGTCTATTTGTTTGTAGGAGTCAATGGAGCAGGTAAGACTACTACAATCGGTAAATTGGCTAAAAGAATTAAAGATTCAGGAAAATCCGTTATGATGGTAGCAGCTGATACTTTCAGAGCGGGGGCTGTTGAACAATTAGTAGAGTGGGGCAAGCGTGATGGCGTTGAAGTTATTACGGGTCCTGAAAAAGCTGATCCAGCTTCTGTGGTTTATGATGGTGTTAAAAAAGCTAAAGAAGATGGCATTGACTTTTTATTAGTTGATACTGCTGGGCGACTTCAAAATAAAGTAAATTTGATGAGCGAGCTTGATAAGATAAAGCGTACGATAAAGAAAATCTTGCCCGATCAACCAAACGAAGTACTTTTAGTTTTAGATGGTTCAACTGGTCAAAATGCATTGCTTCAAGCTAAAGATTTTGATAAAACAACAAAACTTACTGGTTTAGTTTTAACTAAACTTGACGGATCTTCTAAGGGTGGAGTAGTTTTAGCAATTAGAAATGAAATGGACTTACCAGTTAAATTAGTCGGTTTAGGAGAAAAGGTTGACGATTTAGCTGACTTTGATGCAGAAAAATTTGCAATTGGTCTCTTCCAAGGAATAATCTAATAGTAGGTAAAATTACGAGTAATTATAGAAGGAGTAAATATGAAGCATTTAAGTGCATGTACAACTATTTTAGTTGGTAAAAAGGCCTCAATCGATGGCTCAGTAATGATTTCACGTAATGATGATACTGCTGGCGCAATTACACCTCAAAAGTTCATCATTGAACCGGCTGCTCACGGTGAAAAAGGACGTAAGATTAAATCTTGGCTTAATAAATTTGAAATGGATTTGCCAGAAGATGCTCAAAGAGTACCAGCTGTTCCCAATGTTGACTATAAGAAACTTGGTTATTATGACGAAAGTGGTATTAACCAAAAGAATGTTGCCATGTCATGTACTGAATCAACTTATGGTAATGAAAGAACTTTAGCCTTTGATCCATTGGTTAAAGATGGTTTGGATGAAGATTGTATGCAAACCGTCGTTTTACCATACATTGATTCTGCAAGAGATGGTGTTAAGCGTCTTGGTGCTTTAATTAAGAAATATGGTTCTCCAGCAGGAAACTCAGTTTTATTCGGTGATAAGGATGAAATTTGGTACATGGAAATTGTTACTGGTCACCACTGGGTTGCCCAACGTATTCCAGATGATTGTTATGCTGCAACTGGTAACCGCGTAGCTATTCAAGAAGTGAACTTTGATGATCAAGATAACTTTATGTGGAGTGAAGGAATTCAAGAATTTGTTGAAGAACATCACTTGAATCCAGATCATGAAGGTTGGAATTTCCGTCATATTTTTGGAACTTATACTGAACAAGATCGTCACTACAATACCAGTCGTCAATGGTATATTCAAAAGCTTTTCAATCCAGAAATTGAACAAGAGCCTGAAGATCCAGATATTCCTTTCATTAGAAAAGCTTCTAAGAAGTTAGCTAAGGAAGATATTGAATATGCTCTTGGTTCTCACTATCAAGATACGCCATTTGATCCATTTGGACATGGAACTGAAGAAGAAAAGCATCGCTATCGTCCAATTGGTTTAAATAGAACTCAAAACTCACATATCTTACAAATTAGAAGTGATGTTCCTGAAGAAATGGCAGGTATTATGTGGTTATGTATCGGTGGTCCAACATTTACCCCTTACATTCCATTCTTTGCAAATATGAATGATACGGATCCTTCATTTAACAATACTTCAATGACTTATAATAAGGAAGATGCTTGGTGGTATTACAAGTCTCTTGCTGCTTTAGTTGAAAGTCATTATCCTCAATTTGTTCAACTTAATACTAAGTACCTAGAAGAATTAAATAGATACTACCGTGGACGTGTTGAAGAAGTTATCGAAAACGCTAAAGATTTGAGTGGAGAAAAATTAACTGATTACTTGACTCAAGAAAATCAAAAGACTGTTGCTCATACTCAGAGAGACAGTGAAGAATTAATGGGTCAGATGTTTACAGACGCAATTAAGATGTCTAAGTTAACATTTAAGATGGATCCAAACTTATAATTTAAATAGATTATAGAAAAAGAGAAGGTTAGGCGACTTGTTTGCCTAACCTTCTTTTTATAAAAAATCAACTCTAAAAGATAATTAAGTACAGACCTATCATTTTAGAAATGCGATTTTTTTGCTATACTTGTTCAAGGTGAGACAAAAATGGATGAACTTGAAAGAAACGAAAGATTAGGCGATTTATTTGCCTATTATGGTTCTTTGTTGACTAAGGGACAACAAGATTATTTTGAAGATTATTATTATAATGATCTTTCTTTAGGTGAAATTGCTGATAATCACCATGTCTCTCGTCAGGCTGTTTACGACAACTTAAAACGTAGCAGCAAGGCTTTAGAAAAATATGAAGATAAACTTCATATGAAGCGTGATTATTCTAGAATAGAAGAAAAAATTACTGAAGCTGTATATGCCCTTGAAAATGGCAAAATTAATCGAGCTCAGATTGAACTTTTAAAATTATTAAGACAAATGGGAGTAGAATAGCATGGCTTTTGAAAATTTGAGTGAAAGACTTCAAAAAGCATTAAAAAATTTAACAGGTAAAGGAAAAATTTCTGAGGCTGATATCAATGACGCCAGCCGTGAAATTCGTTTAGCTTTATTAGAGGCAGATGTTAACTTTAAAGTTGTAAAAGACTTTATTAAAAAGATTAAAAAAGAAGCTCTGGGTAAGGAAGTTCAAGATAGCTTAAATCCCGGACAACAAATCATTAAAATTGTTGATGATGAACTAACAAAAATGATGGGAGAAGAAGCCGTTTCTCTTAATAAGTCTCCACATATTCCAACAATTATTATGATGGTTGGTTTACAAGGTACTGGTAAAACTACTACGGTTGGTAAGCTTGCAAATTATTTGATGAAGAACGAAAAGGCTCGTCCTTTATTAATTGCGGGAGACATTTATCGTCCAGCAGCTGTCGATCAATTAAAACAAATTGGGCAACAATTAGATGTACCTGTTTATAGTGAAGATAATCAAGATGTTGCTGAAATTGTTAAGCATGGTCTTGAAGAAGCAGACAAAAATAAAAATGACTATGTTTTAATCGATACAGCTGGTCGTCTTGAAATTGATGAGCAATTGATGGATGAATTAAAGCGTGTAACTGAGGTCGCTCATCCAGACAATACTTTACTTGTTGTAGACGCTATGACAGGTCAAGCTGCTACTCAAGTTGCTGAAGGGTTTAACAAAGATTTAGATTTAACTGGAATTATTTTAACCAAGCTAGATGGGGATACTCGTGGTGGTGCAGCCCTTTCTATTCGCGCTGTGACTGGGTTGCCAATCATCTTTACTGGTCAGGGAGAAAAATTAACTGATCTTTTAACCTTCCACCCTGATCGTATGGCTTCACGTATCTTAGGCATGGGTGATATGTTGACCTTGATTGAAAAGGCACAGCAAGATTATGATGCCAAAGAAGCCGAAAAGATGGCTGAGAAAATGCGTGAAAATACATTTGATTTTAATGATTTTATTGATCAAATGGATCAAGTGCAAAAGATGGGACCATTAGATCAGATTATTAAAATGATCCCAGGTTTAGGAAATAATCCTGCCTTAAAGAATATTCAAATTCCTGAAAAGCAAATCGCTCATATTAAGGCGATTGTTTACTCAATGACGCCAGAAGAGCGTGAAAATCCTGATATTCTTAATCCATCCAGAAGACGCAGAATTGCAGCTGGATCCGGTAGATCAATTGCTGAAGTTAATCGTATGATTAAGCAATTTAAGCAATCAAAAGAAATGATGCAAAAGATGACTAAGGGAGATATGGGTGAATTGGCTAACTTACCAGGGATGAATTCACCAATGGGTAAAATGGCTATGCGTTCAATGAATAAACGCTTTAAGAAGAATAAAAAGAAGCGCATGAAAAATATCAAACGCTATCGTTCAAAATAATTTTTAGCTGTTAAGGAAAAACACTTTACACATATTTTTCTTTATGCTATATTATTTAAGTCAAGAAATTTAGGAGGAATTATTAATGTCTGTAAAGATTCGTATGCGCCGTATGGGCTCAAAGAGAAAACCTTTTTACCGTATCGTAGTTGCTGATTCACGTATGCCACGTGACGGTCGTTTTATCGAAGAAGTTGGTTACTACAACCCACTTACTAACCCTGATGAAGTTAAGCTTGAAGAAGACAAGATTTTTGAATGGCTTGAAAAGGGTGCTCAACCATCAGATACTGTAAGAAGCTTACTTTCAAAAGCTGGTTTGATGACTAGATACCACGACGCAAAGTACGGTAAGTAATTTACTATGGCAATTAGAAGTTTGGGAAGGCTCTTCCCAAACTTTTTTATTTAGAAAGAATAAATTCTATGACTGAGTATTTTGAAGTTGGAAAAATATTATCTCCTCATGGTTTAAAGGGAGAGGTTAAGGTAAATGCCACAACTGATTTTCCAGAGGAAAGATTAGCTGCAGAGAGTAGATTGTTTATTAAAAACAATGACGAGTATCAAGCAATGATTGTTGAAGTTGCTCGACGCCATAAGCAATTTTATTTGGTTAAGTTTGAAAAAGTTGATGATATTGATCAAGCAGAAAAAATTTGTGGCAAAGAGCTATATGTTGCAGAAACTGATCAACAAGAATTACCTGAAGGTAGTTATTACTTTAAAGATATTTTGAATTGTCCTGTATATGATGCTGAAACTGGTGAAAAATTAGGTATTTTAGAGAATATTGAAACTCCTGGAGCAAATGATATTTGGGAGATAAAGCCAGAACAGGGGAAGAGTTTTTGGATTCCAAATATTAAATCAGTTGTTAAGAAAGTTGATTTACCTAATAAACGAATAGAAGTAACTTTACTTGAGGGATTGCGAGATGAAAATTAATGTTTTAACCCTTTTTCCAGATATGTTTACTCCTTTGCAGGTATCCATGCTGGGAAGAGGACTAGAAGGTAAAAAGTGGGAGTTAAATTTAGTTAACTTCCGTGATTTTACAACTGATGTTCACCATCATGTTGACGATACTCCTTATGGAGGAGGCGCCGGCATGGTTTTACAAATTATGCCGATAAAAAAAGCACTTGATTCTTTAACTAACAAAGGTAAAGTTATTATTACTGCTCCTCAGGGAAAGACCTTTAATGAAAAAATGGCTCAAAATTGGTCAAAGGAAGAAAATCTGACTTTTATTTGTGGTCATTACGAAGGTTTTGATCAAAGAGTGTATGACTTAGCGGATGAGACAGTCTCAATTGGCGATTACGTTTTAACTGGCGGTGAATTGCCGACAATGAGTATGATTGATGCTACTGTAAGACTATTACCGGGAATTTTAGGAAATGCAGCTTCTCCAGTTGAAGAAAGTTTTTCTCATGGACTTTTAGAGTATCCACAATATACCCGTCCTGCAGATTTTGAGGGACAAAAAGTACCAGAAGTACTGACATCTGGTAATCATCAAAAAATTGCTGAATGGCGTCATAGGGAAGCTTTACGTGCAACATATCTTCATCGTCCAGATATGTTATCAGAACGCAATTTAACTAATGAGGAAAAGAAAATGCTAGAAGAAATTAAACTTGAAAAAGATAATTAGTATTTACAAGCTTTTTTCTATTTGATAAACTAATCGTTGTGGCATAAGCCACTGATTTATGGGTATTCCGCTGGCACTGAGTGTTGATGAATGCCGTAGAAGGAGAGACAATAATGGATCCATTAATTCAAGAATTAACTAAAGACCAATTACGTGATGATATGCCTGACTTCCGTGCAGGTGATACTGTTCGTGTTCACGTACGTGTTGTAGAAGGTACTCACGAACGTATTCAGATGTTCGAAGGTGTTGTAATTAAGCGTAAAGGTGCAGGCATCAGCGCAACTTACACTGTACGTAAGATGTCATCTGGTATTGGTGTTGAACGTACTTTCCCAGTAAACGATCCACGTGTTGCTAAGGTTGAAGTTCTTCGTCACGGTCGTGTACGTCGTGCTAAGCTTTACTACTTACGTGAACGTCATGGTAAGGCAGCTAGAATTGCTGAAAAGCGTCGCGGTTAATTCAATAATTAAGCAAGACAGGATTAAAGGCTATCTCAAACGAGATAGCTTTTTTTCATACCAAAAAAGAGTTTCGAAAATGAAACTCTTTTTAATTAATAAAATGTAATGTGATTTAGTGGCCAATAGCGTAATTTTACTACACCAACTATTTTACTTCGAGGAATTGTTCCAATGTATCGACTGTCTTTTGAAACACTTCGATGATCTCCCATTACAAAGTATGTATTAGCAGGAACCTTATTAGTTTTTTGCATTTCTTTTAATTGTTTAGAAGTGTAGAATTGGCGATAATTTTGTGTTTTTGCAAGTGAGCTCAGAGTGAAGTTCTGAGTATTAGTATATTTGGTTCCAGAAACACCATCTTCACCATTATCAATTAGTTTTTGACCTGCTTTTAACCAAGGCTGATTTAACTTTTTACCATTGATATAAATTTGATTATTTTTACTTACAATCTTATCACCAGGTAATCCAATAACTCGTTTAATATATAGGGCACCTGGTTCATCTGGTGCGTCAACAATTACAATATCGCCTTGCTTAATTTTAGCATGACGAAGAGCAATTACACGATCGTTATTTTCAAAAGTTGGCTGCATTGAAATCCCAGATACGGTTAAGTTAGCAAATACAAATCTATTTAGTACAAAGAAAATACCAAAAAAGATAGCTACTAAAATTAGTACCTGGAGAATCCATTGACCCCAACTTTCAGCTTGTTCTTGTTTTTTCAATTTTTCCACCTTAATTTTTTCTATTTCAACATAAAGTTTAACCTTAAATAGAGATTTTGTCGATTAAACAAAAATAGAAGTAATAATTTCTACCTTATTTTTCAAGTTAGAAAGTAGATGTAAAAAGAGCTATAAAATCAAATTTAGCTTATAATAAAAAAGTAGGAGTGTGAAGGGTTATGAAAGACATCCATGAATATTCAGCTGGAAGCATTATATACAGACTTAATAATGGAAAAATAGAATTTTTGCTAGCTCAGAGTAAGCTTAATAAAACTTGGGGATTTCCTAAAGGACATCTTGAAGAAGGTGAGAATGAAATACAGGCTGCTCAAAGAGAAGTATATGAAGAAGTAGGTTTAAAACCAGACTTTGATTTTAATTTCAAAGAAAGTATTACTTATAAAATTGCAAAAGATCGCGTAAAGACGGTTACGTTTTTTTTGAGTAAATTTAATTCGAATCAAAAGATTAAATTACAAGAGAGCGAAATTGGTGCTTCTAAGTGGTCAAGTTTGGAGGAAGCCAGTACTTGTTTACATTATGAGGAATTAAATGAACTCTTGAAAAAGGCACAGGAATATATTGAAAAAAATGAGATATCCAGATAAGTTATTAGAAGAAGTTAAAGATCGAGCAAAAGGAATGAAACTGGAAGGAATTAATTTTGGAGCTGGCCCTGTTCATCCAAAATTGATGATTGTAGGAGAAGCCCCAGGAAGAGAAGAAATAGAGTCTTTGATTCCTTTTCATGGTGCTTCTGGGAAAGAACTAATGAAGTCTCTGGCTTCGATTGGACTTAAACGAGAAGACGTTTATATTACAAGTGCAGTAAGAAGTCGTCCATATAGTGTTAAGAAAGTTTTCAGTAAAAAAGAAAATAAAGAAGTAGCAAAGTATCCAAATCGGAAACCAACGAAGAAAGAAATTCTAGCTCATGCACCCCTGTTAGATTATGAAATTAATTATGCTCAGCCAAAGATAATTATTACAGTTGGGACGACGGCTTTAAATAGGTTGTTAGGAAATAAATATGAAATTAGCAAGGTGCATGGAAAGATTATAAAAAATACCCCAATTTTAAAGTTAAATGATGCAAAAGATGGTTATGTTTGGTCAAAAGAAAAATATACTATTATTCCACAATATCATCCAGCTGCAGTATTTTATAATCGAAAACTGGCTGAAACTATTACTCAGGATTGGTTAAATATAAAGCCATTATTAAAAACAGAGAATTAAAAAAACTGGTAGGAAAAAATCCATACCAGTTTTTTAGTCGATATTATTACGATATAAGCCTACAACCTTACCCAAAATTTGAACCACAGGTAAAATAATTGGATCCATTGTATCATTTTCCGGTTGTAATCGATAATAGCCGTCTTCTTTGAAAAATCTCTTGACAGTTGCCTCATTATCTTCTGTCATTGCAACAACGATTTCACCATTATTTGCACTAGATTGTTTACGAACAATAACGTGGTCACCATTAAGAATACCAGCATTAATCATAGATTCTCCATGAACACGTAACATGAAGAGTTCTCCAGCATCGTTTTCAAGATCAGGTGGGAGAGGGAAGTACTCATCAATATCTTGAACCGCTAAAATTGGTTGACCAGCAGTCACTACACCAACTATTGGGATATCCTTGGGCTTAATTCCTAGAACTTCACGGCCCTTTTCTGTAACTTCGATTGCTCTAGGTTTAGTGGCGTCTTTTAAGATATAGCCTTTCTTTTCTAGGCGGGCTAAATGGCCATGTACTGTTGAAGTAGAAGAAAGATCAACAGCACTACAAATTTCTCTAACTGTAGGTGGAAAAGCACGCTCTTCAACAGTGTCGTAAATAAAACGTAAAATTTCTAATTGTTTATTTGCATGTGGTTCAGTCATAATTTTTTCTCCATTTAGTTACTTACTAATATTTTAACAAAAAAAGATTTGTTCGGCAAACAGGCGTTCTTGACAGTTGAGTCTTTTTTTATTGGTATAATTAAGGTAAACTAACATTGTTTAGTGAGGTGTTTATTATGGATAAAAAAGAAGAAGAAAAATTAATTAAGCGGATTAATGAATTAACTAAGATTAGTAGAGAACGTGAACTAACTCCTGACGAATTAGAGGAACGTAAGAAGTTAAGATCTGCTTTTCTTGAAAACTTCCGTGCAGGATTTAGACAACAACTTGAAGATACGGTTGTGATTGATAAAGATGGTAAAGAAGTTACATCAGAAAAAGCAAAAGAAGCTCAACGTCGCAAAGGATTAAGAAAAGATTAATTTTCCACTTTAAAAAAGACTATTTTTTTGGTATGCTGAAAAAGTACATTAATTTTCGGAGGTTTTTGGGAAATGAATTTAGGATTAGCAATTTTTCTTATTATTATCGCATTATTGATCGGTCTTGTTGGCGGATTTTATGGTGCTCGTGCATATATGAAGAAGTATTTCCAAGACAATCCTCCTATTAGTGAAGATATGATCGCAGCTATGATGGCGCAAATGGGTCAAAAACCATCCGCTAAGAAGCTCAATCAAGTTATGAACATGATGAAGCATCAACAAAAAAAATAGTAGCTTACTTTACTAATATTTGGTTTAGACAGAGGAATTACTCCTCTGTCTTTTTGTATATATGTGAGGTGAAATATGAACATTTTTAGTAAATTAGGATGGTTTTTTAAGCAAGAAAAAAAGCGCTATATTATTGGAATAACTTTTTTAGCATTAACTTCAATTGCTAATTTAGTACCACCTAGGATTCTAGGGTTAATGGCAGATCAACTTGATAAGGGATCAATTAGTTGGGCTGAATATGGCGCACTAATTTTAGCTGTGATTGCTGCAGCAATTGTTTTGTATCTTTTGCGTTATTTCTGGCGTAAGCAAATTTGGGGCGGAGCAGCTGAACTAGAAAGACAGATGCGATCGCGTTTATTTAGCCATTTTATGATAATGGATCGAACTTTTTATCAAAGACACCGAACTGGTGACTTAATGGCACATGCTACTAATGATATTAATTCAATTCAAAATGTTGCGGGGGACGGTGTCTTAACTTTAGTTGATTCTTTAGTAACTGGTGGGACAACAATGATTGCTATGATTATTTTTACTGATTTTCGTTTGACAATTGTCGCTCTCTTGCCACTTCCATTTTTAGCTTTAGGTGCCTGGAAATTAGGCGATAAGCTTCACTATAGTTTTGATAAGTCCCAAGCGGCCTTTTCTCGGCTTAATAATAAGACGCAAGAATCAGTTTCTGGAATTAAAGTATTAAAGGCATTTGGTGAAAGTAAACAAGATTCTGCTGCTTTCAATAAGATGGTAGATGAAACAATTCAAATCAATAAGAAAGTTTTTAAGTGGGACTCAATGTTTGATCCACTTGGAACCGTAATTATTGGAGCAACATATGTAATTACTATTATTTATGGTGGTCTTTTAGTAACCAATCATACTTTATCCGTTGGCCAACTAGTATCTTTTATTGCTTATATTTCAAATATGGTTTGGCCAATGTTTGCAATTGGTTACTTATTTAATATCTTAGAGCGTGGATCTGCATCTTATGATCGTGTTGAGCGGCTATTATATGAAAGACCACAAATTACCGATGAGAATGCTAATCGTAATTTAACTGCTAGGGACATTCAAGGCGACTTAAATTATGATGTAAAGTCTTTTGCTTATCCCGATGAAAAAGAGATTCCAGTCTTACAAAACATTAATTTTAATCTAAAACCGGGACAAACTTTAGGTTTGGTTGGAAAAGTTGGTGCCGGGAAAACAACAATTATCGAACCTTTATTAAGGGAATTTGATAAGTACCAAGGAAAGATAACTTTAGGTGGTCATGATATTAGAAATATTCCACTAGAATTACTTTTAAATGAAATCTCCTATGTGCCTCAAAATAACTTTTTATTTTCTACATCAATTGAGAATAATATCGCTTTTTCTGATCAAGCTGCAGGTGAAGAAAAAATTCAATCTGCTGCGCAAAAGAGTGATTTGCATGATGACATTATGCAGATGCCGGCTGGCTATAAGACTCTAGTTGGTGAGAACGGAGTGTCTTTATCTGGTGGTCAAAAGCAACGTTTATCTATTGCTCGTGCACTATTAAAAGAAAGTCCAATTTTGATTTTAGATGATGCTCTTTCTGCAGTAGATGCAAAAACTGAGACGGCGATTTTAGATTCACTTAGGTCTGAAAGAAAAGATAAAAAGACTTTGATTGCAGCTCACCGATTAACTTCGGTAATGGATGCAGACTTAATTTTAGTATTAAAAAATGGAAAAATTGTTGAAAGAGGTACGCATCAAGATCTTCTTGACCAAGATGGTTGGTATGCTGAAATGTGGCGTAAACAAGAATTACAGGCAAAGGTGGGTGAACTAGATGGATAACAAGGAAGAATCAAAATCTGTTTGGTCAAAGGCGATTCCTTTTAAAGAACAAGTTCAGATTTTTAAACGTGTCTTAAAATATGTAAAGCCTTTTAAAGTAGAAATGGGAGTTGCAATTTTTGGTGCTTTCTTAGTAAGCGTAATTAATATGCTTTTGCCTAGGGGACTACAATTCTTTTTAGATAACTATTTGATTAAGCAAAAGGCTACTATTCAAATTATTGTTTGGGCTGGTCTATTATACGGAATTGGAACGATTATTAAGGCGATTTTGCAGTTTATTTATCAATATTTGTATGCCTTGGGAGCCGAAAAGACACTTGAGAATGTTAGAAAGGATTTGTATCAAAAACTTCATAGTTTGGGGATGAGATATTTTGATCAAACGCCTGCGGGGTCAATTGTTTCAAGAGTTACTAACGATACAATGACATTAAGCGATTTCTTAGGCGTGCTCTGTCAGGTGGTAATTGGAGTATTTTCACTAGTAACTGCTTTTGTAGCGATGTATGTCACTAATAAAGTAGCAGCATTAATTGTTTTATTATTTTTACCAATTTTAGGATTTGTTTTTTGGATTTATACTCAAAAAAGCTCGAAACTATATCGTGGATTTCGTGAGCGGTTAAGTAGAATTAATACCAATTTGAATGAATCTATTGAAGGTGTTTCTTTAATTCAACAATTTAAACAAGAAAAGAGAATGACTCACAATTTCGAAAATGAAAATGGGACTTTAATGAAAACTCGTTTTAACATGATTAGAGTTAATTCACTTCTTTTATCTCCAATGACTAGTTTGCTTTATTCATTAGCTTTGGCGTTAGTTTTAATGTATTTTGGCTTTCCATTACAAAAAACATTTGTACCTGCTGGAATTGTATATGCATTTTCTCAATATGTGCAACAATTTTTTAATCCAATCTCTACGATGATGGATCGAATGACGTTCTTTCAGGATGGAATAGTTGCGGGTAAACGTATTTTTAAAATTATGGATGAGCAAGAATATGAACCAGAACAAGAAAACGATCAGAATGCTGTAATTTCTAAAGGAAAAATTGAATTTAAAAATGTGAGTTTTTCTTATGATGGTAAAAATGAGATTTTGCATAATGTTTCATTTGTAGTTAAGCCAGGGGAAACTTTGGGAATTGTTGGTCACACTGGATCAGGAAAGAGTTCAATCATTAATGTTATGATGAGATTTTATGAATTCGGTAGCGGTCAAGTTCTGATTGATGATATTGATATTAGAAAATTTTCTAAAAGGGAATTACGTAAAAAATTGGGGTTAGTTTTACAAGAACCATTTATGTTTTATGGTGATATTTCTTCAAATATTCGCTTGTATAATGATCAAATTACTGATCAACAAATTAAAAAAGCTGCACAAGCAGTTCAAGCGGATTCCTTTATTGAAAAAATGCCAGGTAAATATCATGCAAAAGTAATTGAGGGTGGCACAGAACTTAGTCAGGGACAAAGACAACTGATTTCTTTTGCAAGGACTCTGGTAACTGATCCGAAAATACTAGTCTTAGATGAAGCAACGGCTAATGTGGACACTGAAACTGAAAATTTGATTCAAGAAGGACTTAAAAAGCTTCGGCAGGGTAGAACGACATTAGCAATTGCCCACCGACTTTCAACGATTGCGGATGCTGATCAAATTATTGTTTTAGACAAAGGGAGAATTGTTGAACGTGGTACGCATCAAGAATTATTAGATAAAAAAGGATATTACTATAATCTTTATAAACTACAACAAACCAGTGATAAGTAAAAAGGTTTGGTCTCATGACCAAACCTTTTTTAATAGATATTCTACTATTTGTTGCTACTTATCATTTAACATATATTGACGGGTCATTGGTAAGTTCTTACCGGATGGACCTTTAGTTAATAAGTATTGGATAACATCAATGTTTCCTGATTCAAATGAAGCGGCACAAGCTTGTAAATACATATCCCACATTCTTGCAAAACGTTCACCCATCATACCTTCAACTTCAGAACGGTGATCGTTAAAGTTTTTGTCCCAAATTTCAAGAGTTCTTTGGTAATGGCGACGAAGCATTTCCATATCAGCAATTTGCAAGTTTGATTCTTCAATTCTTGAAACGATTTCAACTAAGCCTGGGATGTAACCGCCTGGGAAGATGTATTTATTAATCCAAGCGTTGGTTGCTCCACCTTGTTGACGAGTGATTCCATGAATTAATGCAACACCGTGTGGTTTTAAGTACTTAGCGACATCTTTAAAGTATTCCCCCAAGTTTTCCGAACCAACGTGTTCAAACATCCCTACAGAAGTTACATAGTCAAAATCACGGTTACCTAATTCACGATAGTCTTTAAGTAAAACTTCTGCTTGATCTTCAAGGCCCATATCCTTAATTTTTTTGTTTACAAGATCGAATTGTTCTTGACTCAAAGTAACACCAGTAACTTTAAGTCCATATTCTTTAGCTGCAGTTAACATTAAGGTTCCCCAACCACAACCAATATCTAACAAGGTCTTGCCAGGTTTAGGATCTAATTTTTGAAGAATGTGATGAACTTTTGCAATTTGAGCTGCCTCCAGATCGTCAGTGTTGTCATTAGTGAAGTAAGCACATGAATAAGTCATAGTAGGGTCAAGCCATAGCTTATAGAAGTCATTTCCAATATCATAGTGACTTTGAATATCTTCTTGGCTTTGCTTTTCAGTATGCTTTTGCTTTGGTAAGAATTTTCTGAATTTTGAAGCACGCATGAAAGATTCACTACTTCCATAAGCTGCTTCTATTAATTGTTGAATGCTTCCTTTAATTTCAAGATCCTTGTTCATGTAAGCTTCCCCTAAAGCTAAGGAAGCATTACTTGTTATATCTTTAAAAGGAATCTTTTTGTTAAAAATAACCTCCACTTCCGGTGTACCATTTCCATAAACTTCTGATTTTCCATCCCAGTAGGTGACTTTTACTGGAATATTAAATGAATGACTAAGCATCATTTTATATAAAGGTTTTTCTAACATTACTGATTCTCCTTTTCTACATTAGACTATGTTATTTTAACACTAAAAAGGTTAAATAATAAAAAATTTATTTTGCAACATAATGAAAATCAGGATTCTGTTCTTTATCTAGTTTATCCCACGCGTCTTCTAATTGTTTGTAGAGAGCGGGCGTAGTATCTTGGTTGACCTTTTCTCTACGAGGAATATAAATAGGGTCACCAAAACAGATATCTAATGGCTTTCTTTTAAGCAGATCTTTAAAAGAAAGAGGTCCTTGGTAAACAACTGGGACCAATGGTTTATTAGCCATTTTAGCAATTACAAATGCTCCACTTTTGAGTTTCTCCGAGTGTCGAGTTCCAGATGGAAAAATGATTAGTGACAACTCACCTTTGCGTAGGCCTTTTACTGGAATTTTAATTGCAGAGGGGCCTGGATTATCACGATTAACTGAGAATGCATGAGCATGTATTAAAATAAATCGTAGAATAGGATTTTTAAATAACTCTTTTTTTGCCATGAACATGAATTCCATTGGACTAGCAGCAAGTGCAAAAAGAATTGGTTCCCACCAAGTTCTGTGGGGAGCAACTAAAATGTAGTTTCCTTTAGGGAGACGATCTTTATGATGAACATGTAAATGGCCATTTAAGACCCACACAATAAAGCGAGCAATAGGTCGAATAATTTTATAAAACATAATGTTTCCTCCAATTTTATCTATAGTATTATACAATACAGCTAAGAATTTTTAGAAGGGTATAGAAAATGGATCTATTAAAACCTAATGAACGAATTGATTATATGTACAATGATGATTTACGCATAATTCAAGAAAAAGATGCTTTTTCTTTTTCTTTAGATACTTTATTACTAGGATATTTTGCACAAGAGAAAATACATGATAATTACAAAGTAGTAGATTTATGTAGCGGGAATGCGGCTGCTAGTATTTATATGTCATATTTTAATCGCGCTCATTATGATGCCGTTGAGATTCAAAAAGAGATGGCTGATCAAGCAAGACGTAGTGTACAACTAAATAAATTAGAAAACCGCATTGAAGTACATTGTTTGAATGCTCTGGATGCCCCAAAAAAGTTAGGGAAGGATAAATACGATATGATTGTGGTTAATCCGCCTTACTTTAAAGTGCCTAAGGGACATGTTATTAATCCTGATGAGAAAAAGGCATTAGCTAGACATGAATTAGCAATTAATCTTGAACAAATCATAAAAGTTGCAAGCAATATGTTAAAGATGAAAGGAAAAATGTTTATGGTGCACCGGCCTGAAAGATTAGGTGAAATTATGCACTATTGCTTAGAAAATCAGTTGAGTGTGAAATGGGTACAGCCTTTTGTTTCAAAAAGAAATGTGGATGCAAATTTAGTAGTTGTTGAAGCAATTAGAAATACCGCTAGTGATGGATTAGTCTTAAAAGATGCAATTGTAGTTCACAATGAAGATGGTTCGTTTACTCCAAAAGTTAGAGAAATAATCTCTGAAAACAAAAATAAAAAGCCTAAAAAAGAAAAATATTACTTTTATTGTTTATTGTGTAATGATGAAAGTTTTTATGGTGGCTTTACTAATGATTTGGAGCATCGTTTAAAAATGCACAATGAGGGAAAAGGTGCAAAATATACTAAGGCGCGTCGACCAGTTAAAATGATTTATCATGAAGAATTTGATGATAAAAAATTGGCTTTAAAAAGAGAATACTGGTTCAAGCATCATTCAAGAAAATGGAAAGAGAATTTTTTGCGCGAACATAATGTAAAATTTTAATTGCATTTGTAAGCTTAATTAGTTACAATGTTCAAGTATGCATTTTGCATATTTGAATTTATATCACATCAAGAGCGATTAAATTCCTAGGTGCCGATTTTGGTCAGAATTTAATACGACCTCTTGAGAGGAATTAACCAGGAGGAATTTTTTATGACAGTTGTTACTATGAAGCAATTGCTTGAAGCAGGTGTCCACTTTGGTCACCAAACTAGAAGATGGGATCCAAAGATGGCTCCTTACATTTTCACTCAAAGAAACGGAATCTACATCATTGACTTACAAAAGACTATTAAGATGTTAGATGATGCTTACAACTACGTTAAGGCAGTTGCTCAAGATGGCGGCGTATTTTTGTTTGTTGGTACTAAGAAACAAGCACAAGAAGCTGTTAAAGAAGAAGCTACACGTGCAGGTCAATACTACGTTAACCAACGTTGGTTAGGTGGTACTTTGACTAACTGGACTACTATCCAAAGCCGTGTTAAGAGATTAAAAGAATTAAAACAAATGTCAGAAGATGGCACTTTCGATGTATTACCAAAGAAGGAAGTTGCACTTTTGACTAAAGAAATGGAAAAACTTGAAAGATTCTTAGGTGGTATCGAAGATATGCCTAGAATTCCAGATGTTATGTTCGTTGTTGATCCTAAGAAAGAAAAGATCGCTGTTCACGAAGCAAACATTTTAGGTATCCCTGTAGTAGCTATGGTTGATACCAACACTGATCCAGATCCAATTGACGTTGTTATCCCAGCAAATGATGATGCAATTCGCGCAATTCGTTTAATTTCTGGTGCTATGGCTGATGCAATTATCGAAGGTAAGCAAGGCCAAGATGATAGTGAAGACGTTGAAAAGGAAATGGCAGATGCAGCAGCTGAAAACGGTGAGGAAGAATCAATCGAAGAAGTTGTTGAAAAGTCAGAAGACTAATTTGTTTTTACTGTTAGTTCTGTAGGAGGACATATTAATGGCAAAAATTACTGCTCAATTAGTTAAGGAATTACGTGAACGTACTGGTGCTGGTGTTATGGATGCCAAGAAAGCATTAGTAGAAGTTGACGGTGACATGGATAAGGCAGTTCAATACCTTCGTGATAAGGGTATGGCTAAGGCTGCTAAAAAGGCTGACCGTGTTGCAGCTGAAGGTTTAACTGGCGTTTACGTTGATGGTAATGTTGCAGCTATTACTGAAGTTAACTCAGAAACTGACTTCGTTTCATCAAACGATAAGTTTGTTAAATTAGTAAATGCAGCTACTAAGACTATTGCTGAAGGTAAGCCTGCTGATATGGCAGCTGCTGAAGAATTAAAGATGGATGATGGAACTACTTTAGCTCAATCATTTGTTGATGCAACTGCAACTATTGGTGAAAAGATTGTTTTACGTCGTTTTGCTTTAGAAGAAAAGACGGACGATCAAGAATTCGGTGCTTACCAACACAATGGTGGTCAAATTGGTGTTATCACCGTTTTAGAAGGTGCTGATGCAGCTACTGCTAAGCACTTGGCAATGCACATTGCAGCTATGAGTCCTAAGGTTATCTCACCTGATGAATTAGATGATGAATTTATTACTGATCAATTGGCTGTAATGAACCACAAGATTGATCAAGATAACGAAAGTCGTGCATTGGTTAACAAGAAACCATTACCACACCTTGTTTATGGTTCAGAAAAGCAATTAACTGATGATATCTTGGCTAAGGCTAAAGAAGATATCAAGGCTGAGCTTAAAGAAGAAGGTAAGCCAGAGAAGATTTGGGATAAAATCATTCCTGGTAAGATGCAACGTTTTATTGATGATAATACTCAAGTTGATAAGCAATTTGCAGTTTTGTCACAAAACTACATTATGGACGACAGCAAGACTGTTGGCGAATTCTTAAAGGAAAAGGGAGCTAAGTTAGTTGCTTTCCAACGTTACGAAGTTGGCGAAGGTATTGAAAAGAAGCAAGAAGACTTTGCTGCTGAAGTACGTGAACAAATGAAGTAATTATTTACTTAAGAAAGGAGTAACGCTTAGGCGCTACTCCTTTTTTTCGGTATAATATATTGCAGTGATTTTATGGTAAAATGGTAAAAGCAAATGAGGAGGTAAATTTATGAGTCAAGTTAAGTACAAACGTATCATTTTAAAAGTTTCAGGTGAAGCACTTGCTGGTGAAAAAGGTACAGGTATTAATCCTGAAGTTATTAAGCATTTAGCTGAAGAAATTAAATCTGTTCACGACATGGGCGTTGAAATTGGTATTGTCTGTGGTGGCGGAAATATGTGGCGTGGTGAAACCGGTGCTAACCTAGGTATGGAAAGAGCACAAGCAGATTACATGGGAATGCTAGCTACAATTATGAATGGTTTAGCATTACAAGATGGGCTCGAAAACTTAGGTGTTCCTACACGTGTTCAAACATCAATTGAGATGCGTCAAATTGCAGAACCTTATATTCGTCGTAAGGCTGTTCGTCACTTAGAAAAGGGCCGTGTAGTTATCTTTGGTGGTGGTACTGGTAATCCTTACTTCTCAACTGATACTACTGCTGCATTAAGAGCTGCTGAAATTAATGCTGATGTAATTTTGATGGCTAAAAATGGTGTTGATGGAGTTTACTCAGCTGATCCTAAGGTTGATCCAAATGCTAAGAAATATTCTGAATTAACTCAACTTGATTTAATTTCAAAAAACTTAAAGGTAATGGATAGTACTGCAAGTTCACTATCGATGGATAATAATATTCCTCTAGTTGTCTTTAACGTAAACAAGCCAGGTAACATTAAGAAAGTTGTTATGGGCGATAATATTGGTACTGTAATTAAGGGTGATAAATAATGTCTAACGAAGTAATCGAAAAAGCAAAAGAAAATATGAATAAGTCTATTGCGGTATTCCAAAAGGAATTAGGCGGTATTCGTGCAGGTGTTGCGAATGCAAGCTTATTAGATGGTATTAAAGTTGATTATTATGGCGTTCCTACTCCTCTTACGCAAATGTCTAGTGTAAGCATTCCTGAAGCTCGTGTTTTAATGGTAACTCCATATGACAAGTCAAGTTTAGATGATATTGAACATGCAATTTTAGCTTCTGATCTTGGTATTACGCCAGCTAATGATGGTACTGTAATTAGAATTGTGATTCCTCAATTGACTGGTGAACGTCGTCAAGAAATCGCTAAGCAAGTGGGCAAACTTGCTGAAAAAGGAAAAATTGCAGTTCGTAATGTTCGTCGTGATGCTATGGATACTTTAAAACGTCAAGAAAAAGATGGTGACATCACTGAAGATGAACAACGTAGTTTAGAAAAGCAAGTTCAGAAAGTAACTGATGATGCGACTAAAGAGATTGATAAATTAGCCGACCAAAAGAGTCAAGAAATTACTCAAGGTTAGTCTAGGATTTGATAAACTTATGTCAGAATCGAAAAAACCACTTAATCATTTAGCCATAATTATGGATGGAAATGGCCGCTGGGCTAAAAAAAGACATATGCCTCGTTTTGTAGGTCATCGCCATGGAATGGATAATATCCGTAATATTGCTCTTGCCGCCAATGATTTAGGCATAAAGGTTTTAACGCTTTATGCCTTTTCAACTGAAAACTGGGCTCGTCCTACTGATGAAGTAAATTATTTAATGCGTTTACCAATTGATTTTTTTGATAAATTTATGCCTGAGTTAATGGATAATAATGTTCGTGTGAATATTATGGGTTTTGTTGATGAATTACCTGAAAAGACATATTTGGTAACGCAGAAGGCAATGAAAGAAACTGCTCATAATACAGGCATGATATTAAATTTTGCTTTTAATTATGGATCACAGCGTGAAATAACTGCTGGAGTTCAAAAAATTGCGCGCAAAGTAAAAGAGGGAATAATTGATCCCAATGATATTGATGAAAAGATGGTTTCAGATCATTTATTAACTCATTCTTTGGCTCCATATGAAGACCCTGATTTGTTGATTAGAACATCAGGTGAAGAGCGGTTATCCAATTTCTTATTATGGCAAATGGCCTATACTGAATTTAGTTTTTCGGATAAATTATGGCCAGATTTTAATAAGGATGATTTAGAAGAATTAGTTAAAGATTATCAAGGACGTAATCGTCGATTTGGAAAATTGTAAAATTTATTAGAACTGTAGAATTTTAAATGAAACAACGTGTAATAACAGCTATTGTAGCTTTAATTTTATTTATTCCGATTGTTTTAATGGGTGGCATTTGGATTGATGTCTTGGTCTGCGCATTTGCAGCAGTTGGAATTAGCGAAATCTTTATTATGAAGAAACAAATTATTGTTTCTTGGGACTTTATTTTAGCCTTATTAGCCACTTTAACTATGGCAGTACCTGATTCATTCTTTAAGTTCTTGCCGGCATTTTTAAACAAATATGATATTTTTTATATTTTTGTAATGTTAATGCTAGTTAGAACAGTTCTGTCAAAAAACAAAGTGACATTTGATGATGCGGGAGTTTATACGCTGGCTGCTTTATATATTGGAACAGGTTTTCACTTTATGGCAGCAATTAGAAATGCACATCTCGGTTTAGCTATTTTAGGTTATGTATTTGCAGTAGTATGGTCAACTGACATTGCCGCATATATGGTAGGGCGCAAAATAGGTAAGCACAAATTGTGGCCTGTAATTAGTCCTAATAAAACTTGGGAAGGTTCTATTGGAGCGGTAATTTGTGCTGTGATTATTGCAGCAATTTATGTTACCTTAGTACCTACTGGCAGGAATAATGCTTTAATGATCATTTTAGCTTTCTTCCTATCAATTGTTGGTCAAATAGGAGATTTAGTCGAATCAGCCTATAAACGCTTTTATGGTGTGAAAGATTCAGGAAAGATGTTACCAGGTCATGGTGGAATATTGGATCGGTTTGATAGTATGCTTTTCGTTTTACCTGTTGTTGCATTTATGGGTATTTTATAGGAGAACTGCTTAATGAAAGGTATTTTAATCTTTCTAGTTGTTTTTGGGATACTTGTCTTTGTCCATGAATTTGGACATTTTATTGTTGCAAAAAAATGTGGGATTTTAGTTCGAGAATTTTCAATTGGTATGGGGCCAAAGCTATTTCAAAAAATACGAGCTAAAACAACATATACTATTCGTTGGTTGCCATTAGGGGGATATGTTCGCTTAGCTGGTCCAGACGATGCAGCTAAAATTGATCCTGGTACTACCGTAGTTTTACAGTTAGATAAACACAATAAGGTAAAACGAATTGATGCTTCTGGGTCTCAAATGCCAATTGAAGGTGTTCCAGTGCAAGTAAATTCAGCTGATTTAGTTGATGATCTAGTCATTCAAGGCTATGAAAATGGTGATGAAGATCAACTGAAGACGTACCATGTTGACCATGACGCTACAATTATTGAACAAAATGGTACTGAATTGTTAATTGCACCAAGAGACACGCAATTTCAAGAAGCAAGTGTTGGTAAAAAATTAGCAACAAACTTTGCTGGTCCTTTTATGAATATTGTTCTTGGCTTTGTTGTCTTCATTATTTGGTCTTTAGTGGCACCAGGAGCTCCAACTACTACAGTAGGAAGCACAATTGCTAATCAACCTGCACAAGTGGCTGGTATTAAAGCTAATGATCAAATCATTGCAATTAATAATAAAAAAATTAATAATTTCAATCAGATTGCAGTTGAACTTGCTAAAAGCAACGGTAAGAAAGTTGAAGTAATTGTAAAGAGAAATAATAAAACAAAAGATTTCTCTGTAAAACCAAAAGCAAAGAAAATAGATGGTCAGAAAATCTACCAGTTAGGTTTTTATGGTAAACCGGATAATAGTTTAGGGGCTAAACTGCAACGTGGGTGGACTACAAGCGTTAATACAACTGGCTTAATATTTAATGCTGTGGGAAACTTGTTTAAACACTTTAGTTTGAATAAACTTTCTGGACCTGTTGGAATTTATTCTCAAACAGTTCAAGTGTCAAATATGGGATTCACATACTTATTAGCATTTTTAGCAATGATCTCTATTAATTTAGGTATTGTGAATTTGATTCCGATTCCTGGACTAGACGGCGGAAAGCTTTTGCTTAATTTGGTTCAATTAATTATAGGAAGACCAATTCCGGAAGATAAGGAAGCTATTGTAGATGTAATTGGTGTTGTCATTCTACTCGCATTGATTATTGCAGTAACTGGCAATGATATTTATCGATATTTTATTAAATAATTTTTGGAGGAATAAATGCGTCAATCAAAATTTTTTATGCCAACATTAAAAGAGGCACCTTCTGATGCTGTAGCAAAAAGTCACCAACTAATGCTTAGAGGTGGTTATATTCGTCAGGTAACTGCAGGTGTTTATGCTTATTTGCCTTTAGGTTATCGAGTATTGCGCAAGGCAGAAAATATTATTGAGGAAGAAATGGACAATATTAATGTCCCAGAAATGATTATGCCTCATCTTTTGCCAGCTACTTTATGGCAAGAATCTGGTCGTTATAAAAAATATGGCGCAGAAATGTTTAAGCTACAAGATCGTCATGGACGTGAAAGTTTATTAGGTCCAACTCATGAAGAAACTTTTACAGAAATTGTTGCTAAAAATTTGAAGAGTTATAAGCAAATGCCACTTGCTTTATACCAAATCCAAACTAAATTCCGCGATGAAAATCGTCCACGTTTTGGTTTGCTTCGTGGAAGAGAGTTTGTAATGCTTGATGGCTACAGCTTTGCTGCAACTCGCGAACAATTAGATGAGCAATTTGATGATCAAAAGAGTGCTTACTTAAAGATCTTTAATCGTGCAGGCGTTACGGTACACCCAGTTATTGCTGACTCAGGAACAATGGGTGGTAAGAATTCAACTGAATTTCAAGCACCTGCAGCAATTGGTGAAGATACAATTGCTACTAATGAAAAAGGTACTTATGCTGCAAACCTTGAAATGGCAAAGAGTATTGATACCTTCAAGCAAGATCCAGAAGAAGCAAAAGAATTAACTAAAGTTGCTACACCGGATTGCGATACAATTGAAAAATTGGCTAAATTTTTGAATGTTCCAGCAACTAGAATTGTGAAGAGCATTTTGTATATTGCTGATGATCAAAAGGTATTAGTTTTAATTCGTGGTGATAAAGAAATCAACGAAGTTAAATTAGGTCATGTTTTAGATGCTGATGATGTTCATGTAGCAGATAAGGTTGAGCTTGAAGATATCACTGGCAGTGCTAAGGGTGGGGTTGGTCCCGTTAACGCTGATTGGGCTGATAAGATTGTCGCAGATGAAACAGTTAAAGGTTTGTACAATGTAGTGGTTGGTGCAAACGAAACTGATTATCAATATCAAAATGCTAATTTAGATCGTGATTTCAAAGTCGATGAATTTGCTGATCTACGTGTTGCAAATGAAGGAGAACCAGATCCTGTAGATCATTTACCATTGAAGTTTACGACCAGTATTGAAGTGGGGCATATCTTCAAACTTGGTACTTACTATACCAAAACTATGGGAGCTGATTTCTTAGATAATAATGGTAAAGCTAAGCCTGTTATTATGGGTTCTTATGGAATTGGTGTAACTAGAATGCTTTCAGCAGCTGTAGAACAACACTTAACAGAAAACGGAATTGCTTGGCCAAAGGAAATTGCTCCATTCGCTATTCATCTAATTCAGATGAAGATGAAAGATGAAACTCAAACTGAATTAGCTGAAAAACTTGAAAAAGAGCTCTCAGCTAAGTATGATGTTTTATACGATGATCGAAATGAGCGTCCAGGCGTTAAATTTAATGATGCAGATTTAGTTGGTGCGCCATTAAGAATTACAATTGGCCGTAAAGCAAAAGATGGTATTATAGAAATTAAGCGTCCAACTGACGAAAAAGCTGTTGAAGTTAATATTTCTGATTTGGATGCAGTGATTACAAAAGAGTTAGGATAATTTTTGTGACAAAAAAGAACGAACTTTTCAAAAAACTATTAGATCAAATTGAGTTTCCTGATAAGTTTGAAGATAATGATATTGTCCAAAATGGTGAAATTGAAAACGTGGATGTATACGCTAATGAAAGAAAGTGGAAAATCCACGTTTTTTTTGATACACCCTTAGATTTTGAAACATATCGTTCCCTTAATGAACTTATTCATCAAACTTTTGAGCCTTTTGTTGATGTGGAATTGTTAGTCCAAACAAAGGATGGTAACAGTCAAAAATTACCAGATTATTGGACTTATGCTATTCAAAATTCAAATAATTTAAAGCCTGCTGTTCGAGAATTTTTGCAGGGACAGGCACCTCATTTAGAAAAAGAAAAATGGCTTATTCCGACTCAAAATGAAGTAGTTAATGGTTTGCTTTCAGAACAAGTCTTAGCAGAACTAAATAGCGAATTTAGACGATATGGATTTTTTAATATTAAATTTACAACGAAAGTTGATGAAAGAAATATTGATGAAAATCTAAGAAGTCTAGAAGAGCAACAAGCTCAACATGAATCTGCAATGCAGGAATTTTATGAGAAAAAACCTGCTGAACCCAAAAAGAAAATGCCTGTTAAAAGTACAAGAATGGGTACCAAAAAAATTGATAGAAAAGCTCAATTTATTCAGATTCAAGACTTGGAAGATGGTAGTGGAAATGTTGTCATTGAAGGACATATTTTTAATACAGATATTCGAGAATTAAAGTCCGGAAGTGTAATCTTTACGGGTGAAATTACTGACTATACTGATTCAATCAGCTTTAAGAAATTTGTTTCTGATCAAGATCAAATTGATTATCTTAAAGGAATTAAGCCTGGAGTTTGGGCACGCATGCAGGGGTATGCAGCTGATGATCAATATCAACATGATGTTGTATTTAATATTCGAAATTTAGAATTAATTGAACATAAAGGCCGAGAAGAAAAGTATGAAGGTGAAAAAAAGAGAGTCGAATTGCATCTTCATACCAACATGAGTCAACTTGATGCTACAAGTACAGCTAGTGATTTCATTAAAACTGCTAAAAAGTTTGGACAGAATGCAATTGCAATCACGGACCATGCTGATGTGCAAGCCTTTCCTGAAGCTTATCACACTGGGGCAAGTGAAAAGATGAAAGTTTTGTATGGTTATGAGGCTAATATGATTGATGATCATGCTCTATTAGTTCTCAACCCTACTGAAATGGATTATCGTGATCGCGAATATGTCATCTTTGACGTTGAAACAACAGGTCTTTCCTCTGTTTATGACACCATTATTGAAATTGGTGCAGTAAAAATGAAAAATGGCGAAGTACTTGAGCGATTTGATGAATTTATTAATCCTCATCATCCTTTGAGTGATACTACCATTAATTTGACTTCTATTACTGATGAAATGGTTGGAGCAGCTGATGATGAAAAGGACGTAATTAAGAAATTTAAAGATTTTTATGGCGACCGACCTTTGTGTGGACATAATGTACAATTCGATGTTGGTTTCGTAAATGCTGCATTACGTCGTGCGGGTCTAGAGGAAATTTCTCAACCTGTTGTAGATACACTTGAAGTCTCAAGACTCCTTCATCCTGAACAAACTCGTCATACACTAGATTCTTTGGCTAAAAAATATAATGTAGTTTTGGAACATCATCACCGGGCAAACCAGGATGCCGAAGCTACTGGATATTTAATGTTTAAATTACTTGATGCGTTTAATGCACGCTTTCATGAAGCTGATTTGGGCAAAATGAACGATTATGCTAAATATGGTCAGGTATATAAACGTGCTAAACCAAGTCATATGAGCGTCCTTGCTTTAAATCAAGAAGGACTAAAGAATATGTACAAGCTTGTATCCTTAGCAAGCACTAAATACTTTTATCGTATTCCTCGTACACCTAAGTCTGAGTTAAGAAAATATCATAAAGGTTTATTATTTGGTAGTGGTTGCTGGCAAGGCGATGTATTTATTTCGATGATGCAAAAAGGATACGATGAAGCACGTGAAAAAGCTAAGTTTTATGACTATCTTGAAGTTCAGCCACCAGCTGCTTATCAAACTTTAATCGAAGATGATTTAATTAAAGATGAATATGAGTTGCATGAAATTATTCAGAATATTTATAAACTGGGTAAAGAATTAAATAAGCCAGTGGTAGCAACCGGAGATTCACATTATGTTGAGCCTCATGAAGCAATTTATCGTAAGATTTTATTGGCAGCTCAAAAAGGAAATCCTAATCGCAATAAAAATTTACCTGATTTACATTTCTATTCAACTCAAGAGATGTTAGATGCATTTAGTTTTTTAGGAGAAGATGTAGCAAAAGAAATTGTTATTGAAAATACTAATAAGTTAGCAGATCAGATTGAAGAAATTGCCCCAATTAAGAGTGGATTGTATCCTCCTCATATTGAAAATGCGGATCAAGAAATGAAGGACCTGACTTATAACAAGGCGTATGAGTTATATGGAAAACCTTTACCTAAAATAGTTAAAGATAGAATTGAGCTTGAATTAAACTCAATCATTTCTAATGGATATGCCGTAATTTATTTAATATCTCAACGTTTGGTTGCTAAATCGAATAAAGATGGATACTTAGTTGGTTCTCGTGGGTCTGTGGGATCTAGTTTAGTAGCTACAATGTCAGGAATTACAGAAGTAAATCCGCTAGCTCCTCATTATCGTTGTCCTAAATGTAAATATTCTAAGTTTTTTGAAAATGGAGAATATGGTTCTGGTTATGACCTTCCAGATAAAGATTGCCCTAAATGTGGAGCTCCATTAGTAAAGGATGGACAGGATATTCCATTTGCGACTTTCTTAGGATTTCACGGGGATAAAGTTCCTGATATTGATTTGAACTTTTCTGGGGACTATCAACCAGTAGCTCATAATTATATTAGGGTTATGTTTGGTCCTGATAATTCATTTAGAGCTGGAACAATTGCGACAGTTGCTGATAAGACAGCTTATGGTTATGTTAAACATTATGAAGATGAAAATGAATTACATTTAAGAAATGCGGAACTTGATCGTTTGGCAGCAGGTGCATCTGGAGTAAAAAGAACAACTGGTCAGCACCCTGCTGGTATTGTTGTTGTTCCTGATGATATGGATATCTATGATTTCACACCAGTACAATATCCGGCGGATGATTTAAGTGCAGCTTGGCTTACAACACACTTTGATTTCCACTCTATTCACGATAATATTTTGAAGTTTGATATTTTGGGACATGATGATCCAACGATGATCAGAATGTTACAAGATTTATCAGGAATTGATCCTTTGACTATTCCACCGGACGATCCAGGAGTAATGTCACTATTTTCAAGTCCAGAGATTTTAGGTGTAACGCCCGAACAGATTCAATCAAAGACGGGGACTTTGGGAGTTCCAGAATTTGGTACTAAGTTTGTTAGAGGGATGCTCGAAGAGACTAAGCCAACAACTTTTTCAGAATTATTACAGATTTCAGGATTGTCTCACGGAACTGACGTATGGTTAGGAAATGCGGAAGATCTTATCAATAACGGAACTTGTAAGTTAAAGAATGTAATTGGTTGTCGTGACAACATTATGATGGACTTGATTCACTGGGGCGTGAAACCAGAGGTAGCTTTCTTTACAATGGAATCAGTTCGTCATGGTAAAGGTATTAGCGATGAAAACATGGAAATCTTGAAGAAGAACGATAAGATTCCAGATTGGTATATTCCATCTTGTTTAAAGATTAAATACATGTTTCCTAAAGCCCACGCGACAGCTTATATTTTAATGGCACTTAGAATTGCTTGGTTTAAGGTATATTATCCAGTTATTTACTATGCTTCCTATTTCTCTGTACGTGCTGATCTATTTGATTTAGTTGCCATGAGTCATGGTAAGAATACGGTTAAAGCAGCAATGAAAGAAATTCAGGATAAGGGAATGGATGTTTCCGCTAAGGATAAATCATTACTTACTGTTCTTGAAATTGCTAATGAATGTTTGGAACGTGGAATAAAAATTAAGATGGTTGATGTAAATGAATCAGAAGCAACTGATTTTAAAATTATTGATGATCATACTATTTTGGCTCCATTTAATGCTGTTCCAGGATTAGGTGACAATGCTGCTAAGCAAATTGTTGCTGCACGCGCAGAACAAAAGTTTCTTTCAAAAGAGGATCTTTCTACACGTGGGAAAGTATCTCAAACAATCATGGAGTATTTTGAAAACAATGGTGTTCTTGAAGGGATGCCAGATCAAAATCAATTATCGCTATTTTAGTGTTAGAATTTACAAATAGCAGTAAATATGCTATTCTAAAAACGAAGTTCGAATAGCAAATTCGAGTGAGCAGTAATGCTCACTCTTTTTATTACGGAGGAAGAGATTTGACAAAAGTTACCGAATTGGTGGCAGACGTAGTTACGCCTTTAGCTGAGACACGAGGCGATGAACTGGTCGATGTTGAATATGTAAAGGAAAAGAAGCAATATTATCTTCGCATTTATGTTGATCGTCGCCCAGGCGGAATTGATATTGAAGAGATCGCAAATTTAAGTGAATTGGTATCAGAAAAACTAGATGAATTAGATCCTGATCCTTTTCCTGAGCCGTATATTTTAGAGCTTTCATCTCCTGGCCTAGAGCGTCCAATTAAAAATGAAAAAGATTGGGAGCGTGCCAAAGGATCATACATTCATGTTAGTCTTTATCAAAAAATTGATGGAGAAAAGACTTTTGAAGGTACTTTAAAAGATCTCAATCAAGATCGGATCGTCTTAGAAGTAAAGATCAAAACACGACGCAAAGAAATAACAATCCCTAGAAAAGTAATTGCTTCTAGTCGCTTTGCGGTTGAATTTTAGAAAGGATGATCAAAAACTTATGTCTAAAGAAATGGTCGAAGCCTTTGCAACCTTAGAAAAAGAAAAAGGCATTAAGCAAGAAGTCATTGTTGATGCAATTAAGGCTGCTTTAGTAGCTGCATATAAAAAGAATTATAATCAAGCTCAAAATGTAGAAGTTGTTTTTGATGAAAAAAAAGGCAATTTCAAAGTTAATGCAATTAAGACAGTTGTTGATGAAGTTCAAGATAGTCGTCTTGAAGTAAGTCTTAAAGATGCTCTTGAAATCAATCGTGCTTATGAAGTTGGCGACGAAATTCGTTTCGAAGTAACTCCAAAGGACTTTGGACGCTTGGCTGCACAAACTGCTAAGCAAGTTATTATGCAGCGTTTACGCGAAGCTGAAAGAGAACACATTATTAGTGAATATTCTCAATATAAGGATGAAATCGTAACGGGTACAGTTGAAAGAAGAGACAATCGTTTTGTTTACGTAAAGATTGGTAATGTTGAAGCTGTAATGTCTCACAATGATCAATTACCAGGTGAAAATTATAATCCTCAAGACAAAGTGCGTGTATTAGTAACTAGAGTTGGTTCTGATTCAAAGGGTGCACAAATTACTGTTTCAAGAACTGCACCTGATTTAGTAAAACGCCTTTTTGAACAAGAAGTACCTGAAGTTTATGATGGAACTGTTGAAATTGTTTCAATTGCTCGTGAAGCAGGTGATAGGACTAAGATTGCTGTTAAGAGCAATGATCCAGATATTGACCCAGTTGGTACTTTAGTTGGCCCTAAAGGTTCTCGGGTTCAAAATATTGTTAATGAATTGGGTGGAGAAAACATTGATGTTGTAAAATATGAAGACAATCCATCCGATTTCATTGCTAATGCTTTAAACCCAGCAGAAGTAATTGCTGTTCAATTTAGCGGAGATGAAGATGACAAAAATGCTTTGGTAATTGTTCCTGATTATCAATTATCTCTAGCTATTGGAAAACGTGGTCAAAATGTTCGACTTGCAGCTCGTTTAACTGGTTATAAGATTGACATTAAGCCTGAGTCTCAAGTTGAATTTGTTGAGTCTGATAATGACGAAACTGAATCTAGTCAAGATGATACTTCTAGTGAAGCGTCAAACGAAGAAACGCCAGAATCTATTGCTGAACAAATTGAAGATGATCCAAGTCAAGATTTCCCAAATGGAGAAGATGTTGATTCAGCACTAGATGATGATGCAGATAAAGATGAGGAATAGGTGACCTTCTTTGAAAAAAAGAAAAATTCCAATGCGTAAAGATTTATTAACTAATACTATGCAGCCGAAAAAAGAATTGGTGCGTGTTGTAGTTGATAAGGATAAAAATATTTCAGTTGATCCCACAGGCAAGAAGTCTGGTCGGGGAGCTTATGTATCTTTAGAGCCTGATAAAATTGCTCAAGCGCAAAAAAATCAAGTTTTAGAAAAGAGTTTAGGTGTTAAAGTTTCAGCTGATTTCTATGATGATCTTTATGCATATGTTGATCATCAAAAAGCAAGAAAAGAATTGTTTGGTGATAAATAGTTTTGCAAAACAAACAAAAAACTTTAAATTTACTTGGATTGGCTCAAAGAGCCGGAAAGTTGGCAACTGGTTTTGATGCAGTGAAATTAGCTTTGAATAAAAATCAAGTAAAGCTGATTTTTATCGGTAGCGATGTTAGTCAGAATACTAAAGATAAACTTGCATTTCTTCTTAGAAAAAAGAAAATAGAAACTATTGAAATTTTTTCTAGTCAAGAAATAACGCAAGCTCTTGGAAAAGAGAGAAAATTAGTTGCTGTGACAGATTCTGGATTCAGTAAAGCAATAAAAAAGAACTTAAACGAAGGAGTGTGATTTGATGGCTAAAAAGCGTATTTATGAAGTAGCGAAAGAATTAGGCATTGAAAACAAAATTGTTGTAAAAAAGGCACAAGATTTGGGTTTTGATGTAAAGAGCCACATGTCCTCCCTAGATGATAAGCAAGTTTCTAAGTTAGTAGATAGTTTTAAGTCTGCTAATGAGACTAAGCCATCTACTGAAAAGGATTCTAAAAAACCCAATCGTAATGAAAAGACAAAAATAAAAGTTTCTGTTGGTGCAATTCGTCGCCGTGATAATAAAAATGACCATGAAAATCATCATGGAAATAATAAACGCAGAAACAATAAATTTAAGAAACAACAAAACAATCATCATGCTGGTGAAGATAGAAAACAAAATTCATCTAAGCCAGCAGCACGTGACTTGTTAAGCAAGTTCAAAAAGAAGCAAAGGGCTGAAGCAAGTGAATTAAATGCTCAGACTGAAGCTTCCCGCCGTAAGTGGCATCAAGAACAAAATCCTCAAAGATCAAAGGTTAAAAAAGTGGAAAATACCCGTAAGCCAAAAGAAGAAAAACTCGAAGGAGCTGCAGCTGTTAAAGCTCGTGTACAAGCTTCACAAAAACCAGTTGGTCCTAAGATTATCAAACCATCGCCGGCAAGAAACAAGGCTAAAAGACCTACTGTAAAGAAAGTAGAACCGATTGCTCCAGTTGTACCTGCTCCTCAAAAGGAAGAAGCTAAACCGACTCGTAAGAAAGACTTTACTCGTAAAAAGCGTGAAGTGCCGGATTATGAACGCGAAAGAAGCGAACATTCTGATAAGGCACGTCGTCGTAGAAATAAAAAGAATAAACGCATCAATCAAAGTAAAGAAGTAAAGAAGCAACCAACCCAAAGAAAGGAACGTCCATTGCCAGAAACATTAGTTTATGAAGAAGGCATGAATGCTCAAGATTTAGGAAAACTTCTCCATAGAGAACCTGCAGAAATCGTTAAAAAACTATTTATGCTTGGTGTCATGACAAACCAAAACCAATCTTTAGATAAAGATACTATTGAACTCTTAGCAGCTGAGTATGGTATTGAAGCTAAAGAAAAAGTGCATGAAGATATTTCTGACATTGATACTTTATACACTAAGGAAATGGAAGAATCTAAGGCTTCTAAGCATCAAGAAAAACGCCCACCAGTTGTTACAATTATGGGACACGTTGACCATGGTAAGACTACTTTGCTTGACAGATTACGTCATACTAACGTATCTGAACATGAAGCTGGTGGTATTACTCAAGAAATTGGTGCTTATCAAGTAAGAATTGATGACCGTTTAATTACATTTTTAGATACTCCAGGACATGCTGCTTTTTCTAACATGCGTGCTCGTGGTGCTGAAATTACTGATATTGTTATCTTGGTAGTTGCAGCAGATGATGGTGTAATGCCACAAACTATTGAAGCTATTGACCATGCTAAAAGTGCTGGAGTACCAATTATTGTTGCTGTCAATAAGATTGATAAACCAGGTGCAAACCCTGATCATGTAATGGAACAACTTATGAAATATGGTTTAGTTCCTGAAGATTGGGGTGGAGACACAATCTTTGTTAAGATTTCCGCTAAGACTGGTAAGAATGTTGAAGAACTCTTACAAATGATTCTACTTCAAGCTGATGTTATGGAGCTTAAGGCAGATCCTGATCAAAAAGCTATTGGTACTGTAATTGAAGCTCGTCTTGATAAAGGACGCGGTTCAGTAGCCGATATTTTGGTTCAACAAGGTACCCTGAAAGTTGGAGATCCAATTGTTGTAGGTGATACTTTTGGACGCGTACGTGTTATGACTAACGATAAGGGCCGTCGCGTTAAGAAAGCTACACCATCTACACCAGTTGAAATTACTGGTTTGAACGATGTGCCTGAAGCAGCTGACAAGTTAGTTGTCTTTGAAGATGAAAAGACTGCTAGAAGTGTCGGTGAGCAACGTGCAAAGAACGCTCTAGAGAAACAACGGGAAAATGTACAACATGTTACTTTGGACAACTTGTTTGATACAATGAAGAAAGAGAACATGAAGGAAGTTGACATTGTTCTTAAGGCTGACGTTCAAGGTTCAGCAGAAGCATTACAACAATCTCTTGAAAAGATTGAAGTTGAAGGCGTACGAGTTAATATCATTCACTCTGGTGTTGGTGCCATCAATGAATCTGATGTTACTTTAGCTGGCGCATCAAATGCATTTATTGTTGGATTTAACGTTAGACCGACTAATACTGCCAAGAGTCAAGCTGATACTGAAGGTGTAGATATCCGTCTCTATAATATTATTTATAAAGTTATGGATGATGTTGAAGCTGCTATGAAGGGTATGCTTGAGCCTACATACGAAGAAAAGGTTACTGGAAACTTAACTGTTCGTGAAACTTGGAAAGTATCTAAGATTGGTACAATTGCTGGTGCCTTTGTAGATAACGGATATGTTACTAGAGACTCCGGTATTAGAGTTATTCGTGACGGTATTGTTAAATATGATGGAAAAGTTGCATCTCTTAAGCGTTTCAAGGATGATGTCAAGGAAGTTAAGCAAGGATTTGATTGTGGTATCACAATTGAAAACTTCAACGATATTAAGGTTGACGATCAACTTGAAGCTTACGAAATGCAAGAGGTACCTGTTAAATAGGCATCTTTTTTCACAAAAAGGAGCTTAATCATGAAACATAGAATTGGTCGTGTAGAAGGCGAAATTTTACGTGAGTTAACTAAGATTTTACGTAAGGATATTCGTGATCCACGTTTGAGTGATGTTACTATTACAGCTGTAGAATGTACAAATGATTTGTCATATGCAACTATTTATTACAGCTTGTTGACAGATGATTCAGCAAAGGAAAAGGAGGTAGCTGAAGGACTTGATAAAGCAAAAGGAATGATGCGTCACTTGCTTGGTCAAACTCTAACAGTTTATAAAGTTCCTGAACTGATTTTTAAACGTGATACTTCTGTTGCTTATGGTTCTAAAATTGACAGTTTAATCAACCAAGTTAAAAAGCAAGATCAAGAACGTGAAAATAAGAATAAATAAAAAGGACGCCGTAAGGCGTCTTTTATTTTGGAGATAATGATATGTTAAATGGAATTGTAGTTGTAAATAAACCACGTGGAGTAACAAGTAGTGATTGTGTTTATAAGTTGAGAAAAATTTTACATATTAGAAAAATTGGTCACGCTGGTACTCTTGACCCGGAAGTAAATGGTGTATTGCCTATTGCCGTTGGACAGGCGACAAAATTAATTGAATTAATGCATGAAAAGCCGAAGTCATATATTGGTAGCGGAATGTTTGGCCGAGCAACTGATAGTTATGATTTGGATGGGAAAACAACTGCAGAAGAGGAAATAGTTACACCTTTTACTAGTAATGAAATTATTGTTGGTATGAAAGAATTAACAGGAAAACTTGAGCAGGTACCACCAATTTATTCAGCAGTAAGAGTTAATGGAAAGAGACTCTATGAATATGCAAGAGAACATATTCCAGTTGAACGACCGAAAAGAAAAGTAAATGTTTATAGTTATGAATTAACTCAAGATCCAGAATATGATCCTTTAGAAAAAACAGAAAGTTTTAACTTTGCAATTCGTTGTTCTAAAGGTACTTATGTGAGATCTTTAGTTAATGATTTGGGAGAAAAGCTGGGTGTGCCAGCCGTAATGACTAGCCTTACCCGAACTAGTAGCTCTGGTTTTGATATTAGCCAGGCTGTAGATTTAGAAACAATTGAGGCAGAAATAGATACTCCAGAAAAGTGGTTACAACCGATTGATAGCTTTTTTGTCGACTTACCTAAAATAAAACTTTCTCCAGATCAATTTAAACGTGTTTCAAATGGAGCCGGTATTGATTTAAATACTAATTATGCCAAGGTCGCGTTGGTTTATAATGGATGTATAAAAGCTATTTATCAACGGAAAGGGAAAATTTATCGTCCTGAGATGATGCTTTTAAAAAATGAATAGCGAGAGTAGAACATGAAAATAATAACCTTGGATTATCCTATTACAGCACCTATTACGAATGAAAAGGTAGTTTTAACTTTAGGTTTTTTTGATGGGGTGCATATTGGACATCAGAAATTAATTAAAGATGCTAAATTAATAGCAGAAAAGAAAAATTTACCATTAATGGTAATGACTTTTGATAAACATCCTAAAGAAATATATAAAAATGATCATAAGTTTGTCTATTTAGAAACTGAGCGAGAAAAAGAGCATAAAATGGAGAAGTTGGGAGTGGATTATTTAGTCATTATTAAATTTACTAAAGAATTTAGCCAGCTTTCACCTCAAGATTTTGTTGATCAGGTGGTAATGAAACTCAAGGCTGATACAGTAGTAGTGGGTTTTGATTATACTTATGGCCCCAAAGATATTGCTAATGTAGAAAATTTTCCTAAGTTTGCTAAAGATAGATTTAAAATTGTAGTGGAGCCAAAACAAGCAATAGATAAGATAAAAGTTGGGTCAACTTTTATTAGAAAGGTTATTCAACGTGGAAACGTGGAATTAGCAGCCGCTTTGTTAGGACAGCCATATGAAACTTCCGGAATTATTGTGCATGGATTTAGAAGAGGTCATAAAATCGGTTTTCCAACTGCAAATCTTGAAATTGAAGGGTCAAAGGTTCTACCAGCTGAAGGGGTATATGCAACGCGAGCTAAAATAAATGGAAAGTGGCATGATGCGATGACTAGCGTTGGTTATAATGAAACCTTTAAAACGAATCATGGATTAACTATTGAGACTAATATTTTTGATTTTGATGAGGAAGCATATGGTAAGCAATTAACTTTAGCTTGGTATAAGTTTATGCGCAAGAATGAAAAATTTTCTGGGATAGAGGATTTATCTCGTCAATTAGATCAGGATAAGCAAAATATTAAGCAATATTTTTATGAATTAGAAAAATAAAATATGAGCTATCTATTTATTTAAAATGTGGTAAAATAGTTTTATCAATTGAAATCTAATACTTGAAAGAAGAGTACGCCATTGCGTTTTTAATCTTGCAAAATAGCATAGTTGAATTTTAATAATTAATTTTTCTTTTATAGGAACAACTGTGCACTTTTGACAAGATTTAACGTAGATGGGAATCTTCTTTTTATTTATCTTAGGAGAAAGTCTACACTTGTCAGAAGTGTAGGCTTTTTTCGTGAGGTGATTAATATGAGTAATATTAATATTTCAAATCTTTCTTTTAGATATCCAGATAACTCAGATAATATATTTAATAATTTAAATTTAGATTTAGATAGTAGTTGGAAATTAGGTTTAGTAGGAAGAAACGGGAGGGGAAAGACAACCTTCTTGAATCTTTTACGAGGTAATTTAAGGGGAATAGGAAAGATACAAGCTAAACTTGAATTTAACTATTTTCCGCTTACTGTTAAGAATCAGGAACAATTAACTTTATATGCGCTGCAAGAACATGTTTCATTTGAACAGTGGGAACTTGAACGCGAATTAAATTTAATGAAAGTTGATCCTGAACTTATTTGGCAGCCTTTTAATTCTTTAAGTGGTGGAGAACAGACTAAGATTTTGTTGGCACTATCCTTCATTAATAAAAATGGTTTTCCTTTAATCGATGAGCCAACTAATCATTTAGATGAAGATTCCAGAATACAGGTTATAGCTTATTTACAACAACATTCTAATGGCTACATTGTGGTGAGCCACGATCGTGCTTTCTTAAATCAAGTAACAAATCATATCTTAGCCATTGAAAATACCGAAATTCATTTGTATCAGGGCAATTTTGCCAGTTATGAAGATACAAAGACAAAGCGAGATAAGTTTAATCAAGATAAGAATGAAAAACTTCAAGGTCAAATTAGAAGTTTGAACGAAAGTAGAAAGCGAGTAAAAGGATATTCTCTTCAATCAGAAAACAATAAAAAAGCAAGCGCTCATAAAAATGAAATCCATGCAGATATTAATAAAGGATTCTTTGGACATAAAGCGGCTAAAATAATGAAAAGATCGAAGAATCTTGAAAGAAGAATGGATAAAAGCATTCAAGATAAAAAAGGCTTAATGACAAATATTGAGTCTATTCCTGAATTAGAAATGAACTTTCATCCCAACTATCATGGAACTCTATTAGAGGCGCAGCATTTAGATCTTACAGTTGAGAATAAGAAACTGTTTGAAGATTTAAATGTAACGATTAAAAATCATGGGATCATAGCGCTAGAAGGAAAAAATGGATCTGGAAAGTCTACATTTTTGAAAAATATTTTAAAACCAGACAAAAATATGATTTCTCAAGGAAAGCTTGGTATTGTTAATGGCTTGAAAATATCATATTTACCACAAAATTTTATTGAATATTCTGGTAGTTTATTTCAGTTTGCAGAAAAAGAAAAAATATCTTATGAAAATCTATTAAATATTCTTAGAAAAATGGGTTTTCCGAGAGAAAGCTTTGCCACAAAAATTGAAGAAATGAGTATGGGACAGCAAAAAAGGGTGGCGATTGCCAAATCATTGGTAGAAGAAGCAGATATATATTTATGGGATGAGCCAGCTAATTATTTAGACGTATTTAATCAGGATCAGTTAATTAACATGTTAAGAAAAGAACAACCGGCAATGCTCTTAATTGAACATGATAAATATTTTATTAGTCAGATTACAGATAAACGAATAAAATTAGGGGGTGGAGAAGCTAAATAATTAAAGGGGGGTAGAGAAAAAGTTGGTATTTGATTATAAAAAAGAATATAAAGATTTATATTTTCTAAAAAAAGAAACCTGAATTAATAACTGTTCCTGAAATGAACTATCTCGCAGTTTCAGGAAGTGGTGATCCAATTGATATAAAAAATCCACGCTATCATCATGAAATATATTTAAGTGATCCGCGAGGAACTAGAGTGGAGAGATTAAAGACTGTAATTAAACTACCAATTAAATAAACTTACGCAAGTACTCAGTACTTGCTTTTTTTTGTGAAAAATTAAATTGATTTAGCACTCTGCTTGCACAATTGCTAATATATGGTATTATATAAATTGTTAGCACAAAGGAAAGAAGAGTGCTAATGATGGGGGCGAGAAAATGTTGACTGAACGGCAAGAACTTATTTTGAAGACTATTATTATGGACTTTACTCAGACGCATGAGCCGGTAGGTTCTAAGACCGTGACGAATCAACTGCCTGTCAAGGTCTCAAGTGCAACTATTCGAAACGAGATGGCTGCCTTAGAAGAGCAAGGTTTAATTGAAAAAACTCACTCTTCTAGTGGAAGGATTCCATCTAGTGCTGGTTATAGATATTATTTGGATCATTTAATTAATCCAGTAAAGATACCAGCATCTGTTTATAATCAGATTGTTTATCAATTAGACCAACCTTTTCAGCAAGTTAATGAAATCGTGCAAGAAGCTGCAAAGATATTGTCCGATTTAACTAACTATACTGCTTTTGCGGCAGGTCCTGAAACTCATTCTGTTAAAGTTACTAGTTTTAGGATTGTTCCTCTTTCTAGTCATCAAGTGATGGCTATCTTAGTTACTGATGATGGTAATGTTAAGAATCAAATCTATACTTTACCTCATCATACTAGTGGAGAAGAGATTGAAAAAGCGGTAAGATTGATCAATGACCACCTAGTTGGTAAGCCTCTTAGTTCAATTAATGAAGTGCTGCTTAAAAGAATTGCAGATCATTTGGTAGCTGGCGGATCGGCACCTGAAATTTTAGATTTGCTCCAAGATGTTATTAAGGACGCTGCGAGTGAACAAATGTATGTTGATGGTCAAATTAATCTTTTAAGTAATTACGAAAACGATGATTTAACGAAAGTTAAGTCATTATATAAGTTAATTGATCAAAACGATGCTATTTCAAGTTTGATTGGCTTTAATCCAGAAGATGAAATTAAAGATGGTACTAATTCGAAAGTTCAAGTTAAGTTGGGCTCAGAATTACCATCAGATTTGTTAGAAGATTATAGCTTGCTTACTGCACAATATAGTGTTGGTAAATATGGTAAAGGAACAATTGCACTGCTAGGGCCAACTAACATGCCATACTCGCAGATGATCGGACTACTCGAGTATTTTAGAAATGAACTAGCAAAGAAATTGTTGGATTATTATGGTAGATTTAAGTAAGGAGGTTAGCTGTGAGTAAAGAAGAGTTTCCACATGAAAAGGATTTAAAAGACGAGGTGACCCCAGATAAGGCACCAAAAAAAGATCCCAAATCAGCTCCGAAAGAGGAAGTTAAGGAAAATCCAGCAAAAAATTATGAAAAGGAAATTGCTGAACTAACTGCTAAAAATAAGGATCTTGAAGATAAATACTTACGTAGCGAAGCGGAGATTCAAAATATGCAAGCCCGTTATGCAAAAGAACGTGCTCAATTAATTAAGTATGAATCTCAAAGCTTAGCTAAAGAAGTTTTGCCTGCAATGGATAATTTAGAGCGTGCATTAGCTGTTGAAGCTGATGATGAAGCTGCTAAACAACTTCAAAAAGGTGTTCAGATGACTCTTGATTCATTAGTTAAATCAATGAAAGATCAAGGAATTACTGAAATTAAAGCTGAAGGCGAACCTTTCGATCCATCCCTTCATCAAGCTGTACAAACTGTCGCAGCGGAAAATGATGATCAAAAGGATCACGTAATTAAAGTTTTACAAAAAGGATATCAATATAAAGATAGAACATTAAGACCAGCAATTGTTGTAGTGGCTCAATAAGAAAGGAAGTTATATTTATGTCAAAAGTTATTGGTATTGACTTAGGTACGACTAACTCAGCAGTTGCCGTGCTTGAAGGAAAAGAACCTAAGATTATTACTAACCCAGAAGGTAACCGTACTACTCCTTCTGTAGTTGCATTTAAGAATGGTGAAATTCAAGTTGGTGAAGTTGCAAAGCGTCAAGCTATAACTAATCCTAACACTATTGTTTCAATTAAGAGTCATATGGGTGAAGAAGGCTACAAGGTTAAAGTTGGCGATAAGCAATATACACCACAAGAAATTTCAGCTTTCATTTTGCAATACATCAAGAAGTTTTCTGAAGACTACTTAGGTGAAAAGGTAACTGATGCAGTTATTACTGTTCCTGCTTACTTTAATGATGCGCAACGCCAAGCCACTAAAGATGCTGGTAAAATTGCTGGCTTAAATGTTCAAAGAATTATCAATGAACCAACTGCTTCAGCTTTAGCATATGGTCTTGATAAAGATGAAAATGATGAAAAAGTTTTAGTATACGACCTTGGTGGTGGTACTTTCGATGTTTCTATCTTGCAATTAGGTGATGGAGTTTTCCAAGTATTATCAACTAATGGTGATACTCACCTTGGTGGTGATGACTTTGATAAAAGAATTATGGATTGGTTAATCCAAAACTTTAAGGAAGAAAATGGTGTTGACTTATCTAACGATAAGATGGCTTTACAACGTTTGAAGGATGCTGCTGAGAAAGCTAAGAAAGACTTATCTGGCGTTTCATCAACTCATATTTCACTTCCATTTATTTCTGCAGGGGAAGCTGGTCCTCTTCACCTTGAAGCAGATTTGACTCGTGCCAAGTTTGATGAATTAACTGATGACTTAGTTCAAAAGACTAAGATTGCTTTTGATAATGCATTAAGCGATGCTGGTTTAACTGTTAACGATATTGATAAAGTTATTTTAAACGGTGGTTCAACTCGTATTCCTGCAGTTCAAAAGGCAGTTAAAGAATGGGCTGGTAAAGAACCTGACCACTCAATTAACCCTGATGAAGCTGTTGCTCTTGGTGCCGCAATTCAAGGCGGTGTTATTTCCGGTGATGTTAAGGATATCGTTTTACTTGATGTTACTCCATTATCACTTGGTATCGAAACTATGGGTGGTGTATTTACTAAGTTAATTGATAGAAATACCACTATTCCTACTTCAAAGAGTCAAATCTTCTCAACTGCAGCTGATAATCAACCAGCCGTAGATGTTCACGTATTACAAGGTGAACGTCCAATGGCAGCTGACGATAAAACCTTAGGACGCTTTGAATTGACTGATATTCCACCAGCACCACGTGGTGTTCCACAGATTCAAGTTACTTTCGATATCGATAAGAATGGTATCGTAAATGTATCTGCTAAAGATATGGGTACTGGTAAGGAACAAAAGATTACCATTAAGAGTTCCTCTGGTTTGTCCGATGAAGAAATCAAGAAGATGCAAAAAGATGCTGAAGAGCATGCAGAAGAAGACAAGAAGCGTAAGGAAGAAGTCGATTTACGTAACGAAGTAGATCAATTAATCTTCACTACTGAAAAGACTTTGAAGGAAACTAAAGGCAAAGTTCCAGAAACTGAAACTAAGAACGTTCAAGATGCTTTAGATGCTTTGAAGAAGGCACAAAAGGATAACAACTTGGATGAAATGAAGGAAAAGAAAGAAGCTTTGTCAAAGGCTGCTCAAGATTTAGCTGTCAAGCTTTACCAACAAAATGGTGGTGCTCAAGGCGCAGCTGGTCAAGCAGGCCCACAAGGTACGCAAGGCGGTCAACCAAACAATGATAATGGCTCTGACAACGGTCAAGGTGGTTCAACTGTTGATGGAGACTTTCACAAGGTAGACCCTGATAAGTAAAAAGATTTATAATTGAATCAAACAAGAAAAGAACTGCGTGATTGTAGTTCTTTTCTTTTATGAATAAAGGAGTTTTCAGATGGCACAACGTGATTATTATGATGTGCTGGGTATTGATAAAAATGCTAGTGAAAGTGACATTAATAAAGCTTACCGTAAACTAGCAAAGAAGTATCACCCAGACTTGAACCATGAACCTGGCGCTGAAGAGAAATATAAAGAAGTCAATGAAGCATATGAGGTTCTGCATGATAAGCAAAAAAGAGCTCAATATGATCAATTTGGTCAAGCCGGTGTAAATGGTCAGGGCGGCTTTGGCGGCCAAGGCTTCGGCGGTTTTGGTAACCAAGGAGGATATTCTTCTCAAGGCTTTAGTGATTTTGGTGATATTTTTGGTGATATCTTTGGCTCAGCATTTGGTGGAGGTAGAAGTCGAGTAGATCCAACTGCTCCTCAAAAAGGTCAAGATTTAGATTATACTATGACTATTGACTTTATGGATGCAATTAAAGGCAAGAAAACTGACATCACTTATACAAGGAGTGAAGTATGTCCAACTTGTGATGGCTCTGGTGCTGAAAAGGGCACACATCCAATTACTTGTGATAAATGTCATGGAACTGGTGTAATGACTGTAACTCGTCAGACTCCGCTTGGTGTTATTCAACAACAAACTACCTGTGACAAGTGTGGCGGACGTGGTACTATCATTAAACATCCGTGCCAAACTTGCCATGGACAAGGTACTATTGATAAGAAGCAAACTCTTGAAGTTAAGGTGCCAGCTGGTATTGATAATGGTCAACAAATTCGCTTGAGCGGTCAAGGTGAAGCCGGTAAAAATGGTGGTCCTTACGGGGACTTATATATTGTCTTTAGAGTTAAACCAAGTAAAGAATTTAGAAGAAATGGCACAACTATTTATAGTGAAGCACCGATTTCTTTTGCTCAAGCAGCTTTAGGAGATAAAATTCGCGTAAATACTGTTCACGGACCAGTTGATTTGACTATTCCAGCCGGTACTCAACCTAACACTACCTTCAAATTACGCGGTCAAGGTGTTCCTAAGATTAATGGTACTGGTAACGGAGACCAAGAAGTAACGGTGAAGGTTGTCATTCCAAAGAAGATTAATGATAAGCAAAAAGAAGCTTTAGTTGATTATGTTAAAGCTGGTGGCGGTAATATTTCTCCTCAAGAAAAGAACTTTTTTGAACGTTTAAAAGACAAATTAAACGGAGAATAAATAAAGAACGTATATCTCTAAAAGACTGAGATATACGTTCTATTTTTATATTAGACAATCATTTATCAAAATATTGCATTAAGAATTTTATCTAGTACCCAGCCTTTGATATAATTAATAAAGCGAAAAAGGTGAGAACATGGATATAAAGAAATTACAAGATTATCAAAAACATATTCGAAATTTTTCAATCGTTGCTCATATTGATCATGGTAAATCAACGATTGCAGATCGTATTTTAGAGTTAACAGATACTGTTTCTGAACGTCAAATGAAAAATCAATTGCTTGACGATATGCCGCTAGAACGTCAACGTGGTATTACTATTAAGTTGAACTCTGTTGAAGTAAAATATCATGCTGAAGATGGAGAAACTTATATTTTTCACTTAATTGATACACCAGGACACGTGGACTTTTCTTATGAAGTATCAAGATCACTGGCTGCTTGTGAAGGAGCTTTATTAGTAGTAGATGCTACTCAGGGTGTTCAAGCACAAACTTTAGCTAATACTTATTTAGCAATTGATGATGACCTAGAAATTTTACCAGTCATTAACAAGATCGATTTACCATCAGCGGATCCTGACATGTGTAAAAATGAAATTGAAGAAATGATTGGGCTTGATGCGTCAGATGCAGTTGAAGTTTCTGGTAAAACTGGACAAGGTATTCCAGAATTGCTTGAAGAAATTGTCCAAAAAGTTCCTGCTCCAAGTGGTGACTTAAATGCTCCGTTGAAAGCTTTGATTTTTGATTCGAAGTATGACGATTATCGCGGAGTAGTTTTATCAGTTCGAATTGAAGAAGGTACTGTTAAACCTGGAGATAAAATTCGAATTATGAATACTGGTAAAGAATTTGAAGTAACAGAAGTTGGTGTTTCCAGTCCTCATCCTGTTAAAAAAGATATGCTTATTGCCGGGGATGTTGGATATTTAACTGCAAATATTAAATCAGTTCGTGAAACTCGTGTCGGTGATACGATTACAAGTGCTGAAAATCCTACTGAAAAACCACTTCCTGGTTATCGTCAAATTCCACCGATGGTTTATTCTGGTATGTATCCAGTTGATAATCAAAAATATGATGATTTAAAAGAAGCTTTACAAAAACTACAATTAAATGATGCAGCTTTAGAATTTGAGCCTGAAACTTCTCAAGCACTTGGTTTTGGATTTCGTTGCGGCTTTTTAGGATTACTTCATATGGATGTTGTTCAAGAACGTCTTGAGCAAGAGTTTGGCATGGATTTGATTATGACTGCGCCAAGTGTAGATTATCATGCGATTATGAATGATGTCTCAACTAAATTAATCGATAACCCAGCAGATTTACCGGATGCTGGTGAATATAAAGAAGTTCAAGAACCTTATGTTAAGGCAGAAGTTATGGTACCAAATGATTTTGTTGGTCCAGTTATGGAGCTATGTCAACGAAAACGTGGCGAATTTGTAACAATGGACTATCTTGACAAGTATCGAGTAAATGTTATTTACAATATGCCACTGGCTGAAATTATTTATGACTTTTTTGATGAGTTGAAGTCTTCAACTAAAGGATATGCTTCTCTTGATTATGAAATAACTGGTTATCGTGCAACGGACTTAGTTAAGATTGATATGTTACTTAATAAAGAGCCAATCGATGCTCTTAGTTTTATTGCACACCGTGAAGAAGCGCAAAACCGTGCTCGTCAAATGACTACAATGCTTAAGAAATTAATTCCACGTCAAAACTTTGAAGTTGATATTCAAGGTGCAATTGGTGCTAAAATCATTTCTCGTGCGACAATTAAGCCATATCGTAAGGACGTTACTTGGAAGATCCATACTGGGGATCCTGATAGACGTGCTAAGTTGCTTGAGAAGCAGCGTCGTGGTAAGAAGAGAATGAAGGCAGTTGGAAAAGTGGAAGTACCTCAAGATGCATTCATGGCTGTTTTAAAAATGAATGATGATGATATCAAAGGTAAATAATAATTGCTAACTTTATAGGTGTATCAAGAATACTTGGTATGCCTTTTTCCGTTTCTTTTAGAAATTTACGTATATTTAGATCAGTATTATTTTTTGTAAATTGTGTTAGAATTTATAACAGCATTAATAAATTAAGGATAAAAACAAATGACAAAACATACAAAAAATACTACTAAAAAAACATGGATAATTCGAATTGTTGCAATTATTCTGCTAATTGTTGGATTAGGGATGATTTTTAATAGTCAAATTCGGGATATAATGGTTAGGCAGAATCAAACAACTGCTCTAAAAAAGTTGAATAAAGAAACTGTTAAGAAAAATCAGAAGAAAGAGGGAATGTTTGATTTTTCTAAAGTAGAAGAAATTGATTTTGGACAGGTAACAAAATCTCGGGTGAAAAATACTGCTGATGCAATTGGTGCAATTGCTGTTCCAAGTGTGAATATGTATTTACCAATTATGAAAGGTCTAAGTAATGATGCCATGTCAACTGGAGGAGGCACTATGCGTCCTGACCAGGTAATGGGAAAGGGAAACTATCCTTTAGCAGGTCACTATATGACTGCTAAGGGTGTTCTGTTTTCACCACTTGAAAATACTAAAATAGGTGAAAAGGTATATTTAACAAATCTTGATAAAATTTATGTTTATCGCATATATATGAAAAAAATTGTTGATCCAACAGCGGTATGGTTAGTAGATAACACGAAACAAAATATTGTTACTTTAATTACCTGTGCTGATGGTGGAGTTAATCGTTGGGCAATCAGAGGAAAGTTAATTACTGAGAAGCCCGCGACTGATAAAAATTTACAAGTCTTTAAACTTAAATAAGAGGGTTTACTTCTGGGATGAGGGAAGTAAATCCTTTTTAATTTTTGCTATAATAGAAAATTAGATGTTTATAAATGATTTAGGTGAACTAGAAAATAATGAAATGGCAACAAAGACAAGCAACTAATTTAGATCAACAATTGATAGAAGATTATGGCTTAACAGATATCCAGGCAAAGCTTTTTGCACTTAGAGGTATCAATACTACAGAAAAGTTGGATTTCTGGTTAAATGCAACTGAAGAAGATCTAGCAGATCCATTTTTAATGCATGATATGGAAAAAACTATTAATCGAATTAATCAGGCAATTGATAATGGTGAGAAAATCACTATTTATGGCGATTATGATGCTGACGGAATTACTGCGACGAGTATTATGATGGATACTTTGGAAATTTTAGGAGCTGATGTTCATTTTTTCATTCCAGATCGCTTTAAAGATGGCTATGGACCAAGTATGGATCGTTATCAAGATATTGTAAACGATGGTACAAAGCTTATTATTACAGTCGATAATGGTGTAACGGGTGTTGAAGAGATTAAATATGCTCAAGAACATGGTGTAGATGTAATTTTAACTGACCACCATACTTTCCAAGATGAAAAGCCAGCTGCTTTTAGTACTGTTCATTGTAATTATCCGGGTCAAAAATATCCTTTTGATGATTATTGCGGGGCAGGAGTTGCATATACAATTTGCCGAGCTTTAATGCAAGATACGATGCCAGAACTACTTGATTTAGCGATGATTGGGACTATCGGTGATATGGTCAAAGTGACAGGAGAAGGTCATATCATTGTTAAACGTGGTTTAGATATTTTAAACCAAACAGAAAGACCGGGTCTACGAGCTCTAATTAAGCAAGCTGGCTTAACAATGGGGCAAATTAATGCAACTGACGTTGGTTTTAATATTGCTCCACGATTAAATGCCGTAGGTCGTCTTGCGGATGCTAGTTTGGCTGTTGAGTTACTTTTAAGTGATGATGAAGAGCAAGCAGAAGAAATAGCTGCTAAAATTGAAGAATTAAACAACGAGCGAAAAGAACTTACAACTGAAGTTTATGAGAATTGTTTAGCTCAAGTAAAGGATAATGGTTGGCAACATCGAGATACTCTAGTTTTATATAATCCAAACTTTCATGAAGGAGTGTTAGGGTTAGTAGCAAATAAAATTGTAGAGAAATTACATAAGCCAACTCTTGTTCTTACAAAAGATGAAGAAGGAGAGTTAAAGGGATCAGGTCGCTCAAGTGAGGGCTTTAATTTATTTGATGCTTTAGAGCCAATGAAAGAAGATTTATTAGATAAATTTGGTGGTCATGATTTTGCCTGCGGATTATCTTTGAGATCAGATAAGTTAGAGGAATTACGAGAACGTTTTGAAAAAAGTTTTAAGCCAACTACTAGTCTTGAAGTTAAAGATTTTGATTTTGAATTAAATTTAAGAGAGGTCTCACCAGAAACTCTAAACGAAATTGATTTGGTTGGTCCGTTTGGTACTGGTAATCCAGAGCCTATTTTCAGCATTACTGAGCCTCATATTAAGAGTTTGTTTAAAATGGGGAAGGAAAAAAATCATATTAAATTCACTGCTGAAAAGAATAAAGGAAAACTAACAGTAGTTGGTTTTAATAAAGGATTTTTAAATCAGAATTTACTTCCGTTTGTTAAGGAACTTTATGTAACTTTATCAATTAATACTTGGAAGAATGTATCTACAGTTCAAGGAATGCTTGCTGGGATTGAATATGGCGCACCTAAATTAGCAGTTTTTGATCAAGTAATTGATATGCGTAAAGAGGATTATGTGATGGGATTTGCCGATAAGTATCTAATTTTTGATAAAGATACTGTTTCTTGGGCTAGAAACGGATTAGGAATTCCAGAAGAAAAGATAAGTTTAGCTAAAGACTATCATGGTAGTTCTGAAGTAGTGGCGTTATTAGATACACCACGTAATCAAATTGAATTAAATAAAGCTTTAGAAAATAACTATCAGCAACTATATTTGCGTTTTTTATTTGATAAATTACCTATTAATGATTTGCCAAGTAGGGATGCTTTCGGAAAAACTTTAAAATATGTTTATGCCCATCCTGATTTGACTATTGATGATTATCGGACTGTATCGCCATATTTAGGGTTAGATTATCAGACAGTTCTGTTTATCTTAAGAGTTTTCTTTGAATTAAAATTTGTATCATTTACTGATGGAAAAATCATTGGAAATAAAAATCCTGAAAGTAAAAAATTATCCGCCTCTAGATATTTTAATAGTATTGCATCCCAGATAAAATTCACTAATCAATTAAAAAATATACCGACTGATCAATTAATTAATTATGTCATGCAATATTTGAAGTGATCATTACTAGTTATAAATTGTTAAAAAGTTCGTCTTAAGCCTGATTTTGAAGGGAAAATTTGGTAAAATATACAAGTCAAAGACCGCTGAGTCTAATTTTTCAATGAGAGTCTAAAATGGAGGTTTCTCTTTAAATGGCAATTGATTTTAAAGAACATATTGCAAGTGTACAGGATTTTCCAAATAAGGGGATTGTTTTTCGTGATATTACCCCAATCTTGCAAGATGGCAAGTTATATCGCGCTGCTACCCATGAATTGGCTGAATATGCTAAGAGTCGTGGAGCAGAAGTGATTGTTGGACCAGAAGCACGTGGATTTATTGTTGGCTGTCCTGTTGCAACAGAGTTGGGAGTTGGTTTCATACCAGCTCGTAAACCTCATAAGTTGCCACGCGAAGTAGAAAGTGCTTCTTATGATTTAGAATATGGTTCTAATGTCTTAGAAATGCATAAAGATGCAATTAAGCCAGGTCAAAAAGTAGTAATTTGCGATGACTTAATGGCTACTGCAGGTACTCTTCACGCAACTAAAGAATTAATTGAAAACTTGGGTGGAGACGTAGTTGGAGCAGCATTTTATATTGAATTGACAGATTTAAAGGGAAGAGAACAATTCCCAGATCTAGACATCTATAGTCTTGTTAAGTACCACAGTGCTTAATCATAAAAAAGACCCAATAGGGTCTTTTTATTTTGCTCAATTTTAATCTATTTTGTATTAATTTGATAAAAAGCGCATAATAATAATGTTTGTATGAAAGAGGGAGTGTTTTAGTTTTTTATGAAAAAAGACAAATCCGTCAAGATTGGGCTAAAAAGTCTTGTTTTGATGATCTTTTCAGCCATTTTTGGTTTTAGCAATTCATTAACTGCTTATTACCAAATGGGTTACGCTAGTATCGTATGGTATATAATTACTGCGGTTTTATTCTTTTTACCATCTGCTTTGATTTTTGCGGAATATGGAGCAGCTTTTAAAGGTGTTAAAGGTGGTATTTTTTCTTGGCTTAAAGGCTCAGTTAGTGAAAAAATGGCATTTATTGGTACTTTTATTTGGCTAGCAGCTTGGGTAGTGTGGTTGGTATCATCCACCCAATTTTTCTTAGTGTCAGTATCAACTGCAATTTCAGGGCATGATACTACTCAAAGTTGGCATTTTTTAAATCTATCGTCGACGCAGCTCCTAGGAGTTTTAGAAGTTATCTTTTTAGTAGTAGTAACTTTCTTCGCTGCTAAAGGTGTTGATAAGATTGCAGCCGTAAGTAATGTTGGTGGTTTTTTTACTTTAGCTATTACTATTGGCTTTACTTTGGTATCAATTTTGGTATTCTTTTTGAATCATGGACACTTAGCAGAACCGTTAACTGCTCAGTCATTAGTTCATTCGCCTAATCCGGCTTTTCAATCACCAATTGCTGTGGTTTCATTTATTGTTTATGCTTTATTTGCTTATGGTGGTTTGGAAACATCTGCGGGAGTCATCGATTCAGTTGATAAGCCTGAAAAGACTTTTCCTAAGGCCTTAATTACTGCAATGATTTGGATGACTGCTTTATATGTTTTGAACATTTTAATGTGTGGTGTCGCTGCAAATTGGAGTAGTGAATTAAGCGGAAAAAATGTTGACTTGGCTAATGTTGAATATGTTCTGATCAATAACTTAGGAGTTGAAACTGGGAAAGCCTTCGGCCTTTCTCATTCGGCTTCTTTGACTCTGGGAGCAGCATTTTCACGTTTTGCTGGATTAGCTGATGTATTAGCTGGAATTTCAGCAGCATTCTTGATGGTTTATTCACCAGTTAAATCATTTATTGAAGGTTGTGATCCAAAGCTTTTACCTAAGAGTTTAGTTAAATTAAATAAGCATGGAATGCCAGAGCGTTCAATGTGGGTTCAAGCTGCGATCGTTAGTGTCATTATCTTGTTTATTTCATTTGGTGGTAATGCAGCTGGTCAATTCTACACCATTTTAATGGATATGATGAATGTTTCATCATCTGCGCCATATTTATTCTTAATAGGTGCATATCCTTTCTTTAAGATGAAGAAGGGTATTGATCGTCCATTTGTATTTATTGAAGGTAAAAAACGTGTTTGGGCAGTAACAATCGTTGTTTGGCTAGTAGTAGCAATCGGAATTGTCTTTACTTGTATTGAACCATTATTTACGGGTGATTATGCAACATCCTTCTGGACAGCAATCGGTCCTGTAGCATTTGGAATTATTGCTTGGGTATATTATTCTTATCAAGAAAGAAAAAGTGTTGCTGTAGTTGATGAAGAAGAGTAAGTAAGAAAAAACGAGGAATACTTAGATAAATAATCTGAGTTTTCCTCGTTTTTTTATAAAATTGGTGATAATAATCGTGAGAAGTATTGTTTAAATTTACGCCAATTAGATTGATTGTCAAAATATTCTTTTGTTAGTAAAGTAGAGTCTTTTAAATCTTCTTCAAAAATCTCTTTGAGTTCTTTAGTCAGCTTAGAACTATAAGTAAATGCATTTACTTCAAAATTTAATTGATAACTGCGGAAGTCTTGATTAGCTGATCCAACAGAAGCAATATTAGATCCGCTGACAATAGTTTTTGCATGAATGAACCCATTATCATATTTATAAACTTTGACACCATTATTAACTAGATATTTTGCATAATATTCAGTTGCGCGATAGACAAAAGGATGATCTGGCATTGAAGGAATCATAATTCTTACATCAACACCACTTTTTGCTGCGATTATTAAAGCTTCTAAAATTGAGTCTCCAGGAATTAGATAGGGAGTTTGGATGTAGACGTAATTTTGCGCCTGGGCAATTATTTCTTCATATGCGCGACGAATACCAAAATCACTATTATCAGGTCCTGAAGAAACAATTTGCATTGGAACTAAGTTATCGGATTGAACAACTTTTAATTTAAAATTTTCAATCAAACTATCAACATTATATTTAGGTAGATGAGATTTGCGACAACTTGTATTCCAATCCATAGCAAAACGAATTTCCATCAGTAAAGCTGATTGCCCAACAACACGTAAATGAGTATCTCGCCAGTGTCCAAACTTTGGACTTCGATCTACATATTGGTCACCAATGTTAAAGCCACCGATATAGCCAACTTCATTATCAATTATTACTAACTTGCGATGTAAATGATAATTGGCACGTGGAGTAGTAAAGAAACGATTTCCAGCTGTTGAAATAAAGGGTTGAGCCTGTCCACCTAATTGACGCAATTTCTTAAAAAATGAAGGATGTGTACCGCGTGAACCACTTGCATCGTATAGGATTCTAATTTTAACTCCACGACTAGCAGCCTCTTCTAAAGCATGTAAGACTTGATTTCCCAATTGATCGTCATAAAAAGTATAGAATTCAATATTAATGCTATTTTTTGCTTGATCAATATTTTTTAGAATGTTTTTAAATAGAACTTGCCCATCTACGAAAGTTTCTACTTTATTATTGAAGGTTAAAAGGGCATCATCATTATTTAAGTTTAATTCTACTAATCGCCTACTACGTGGACTTTGGTCTTTACTTGGAAGTAAATCATGAATTCTTAGTAGTTTATTTTGCTCATTAAGAAAGCGATCGCGAAATTTCTTTTGTTCAGTTTTAATTGAAAAAATATCGTCATGAGATAATTGACGTCCGGTAAATAAATATAATATAAAACCAACATATGGCAAGATCGATAAAATTAAAAGCCATGCCCATGTAGAAGATATGTCACGATGACTACGAAAAACAGTCCAAATAGCTAAACCTACATTAATTAACCAAAGAACTTCAATAGTTCGTCGAATTATATCCCACGTTAAAATCATTAAAATTCCTCCAAAATATATAATATCTAATTCTACCACATCTAAGCACATACAAAATATAGTATATGTATTTACCAAGACACTAAATATATGGTATTTTAATGAGGAATATGCGCAATAGAAAGAAGAAAGAAAATGGCAACTTTAGAGCAACCATATTTAGACTTATTAAACAAAATTATGTCTGAGGGACATGATAAGGAAGATAGAACAGGAACAGGTACCAGAAGTTTATTTGGTGCGCAAATGAGATTTGATCTAAGCCAGGGCTTTCCTATTCTAACTACTAAAAGAATTCCGTTTGGGCTTATTAAAAGCGAATTATTATGGTTTCTACGGGGAGATACTAATATTCGATTTTTATTGGAACATAATAATCATATTTGGGATGAGTGGGCTTTTAAAAATTGGATAGAAAGTTCTGATTATAATGGCCCTGATATGACGGATTTCGGACTTAGAAGTCAAAAAGATCCTGAATTTAAGAAGATTTATCAAGAAGAAATGCAAAAGTTTGATCAAAAAATATTAAAAGATCAAGCTTTTGCAGAAAAATATGGAAATTTAGGAGACGTATATGGCGCCCAATGGCGACACTGGAAAAAACGTGAAGGTGGCTTTATTGATCAAATTCAAAATGTAATTGATCAAATAAAGAAGACACCATATTCTAGGCGTTTAATTGTCAGTGCTTGGAATCCAGAAGATGTTCCAACTTCTGCGTTGCCACCATGTCATGTTTTATTTCAGTTTTATGTTAATGATGGAAAATTAGGTTTACAGCTGTATCAAAGATCAGGGGATATGTTTTTAGGAGTGCCGTTTAATATTGCAAGTTACTCTTTGCTCGTTAATCTAATTGCACGAGAAACAGGTTTAAAACCAGGTGAATTTATTCATACTTTGGGAGATGCTCATATTTATAAAAATCCTTTTAATCAAGTGAAGGATTTATTGAGTAAAAAGCCCTATAATTCTCCTCAACTTTGGTTAAATCCTGATAAAAAAATGGTTCAAGATTTTGAAATGTCAGATATCAAGTTAATTGATTATCGACATCATGGCACAATTAAGGCACCAGTAGCCGTTTAAGAATAAGGAGATATCAATGCTAAGATTTATTTGGGCAGAAGATGAAGCCAGTTATATTGGTTACCAAGGTAGGTTACCCTGGCATTTACCAGCTGATATGAAACATTTTAAAGAATTAACTTCTGATCATGTAATTGTTATGGGAAGAAAAACTTTTGAAAGTTTTCCTGGGCTCCTTCCTAAAAGAGAGCATGTTATTCTTTCGACTAACCCAATCTTGCAGCGTGAATATCAAGATAATCCACGCGTTAAGATCTTTTCACAGATTGAACAATTAAGAAATTGGCTAGGAAATCATTCTAATGAAATAATTGATATTATTGGTGGAGCGAGACTTTTTGAAGAATTTAAAAATGATGTTGATATTCTTCAAAAAACCAAGATCCATCATATATTTGTTGGTGATACGAAAATGCCGGATATGAATTATGACGATTTTAAGTTGTTTAATGTTGAAAAACATTCAGCAGATAACAAAAATGAATTTGATTATGATTTTTTAGAATATAAGAGAATTAAAAAATAAAATCTCCCTTAGACTGTTAATCCTTCGTTTATAAAGAAAGATTGGCAGTCCTTTTTTATAATTTTAGTTACCGGTAACAGTTTATTTAATATTGAAAGCATTTTCATCCTTGCTTAATATAAAATTATGAAAGCGCTTAGGCGTAATAGTGAGGGAGAAAATTATGAATAAAAATAATGAAGTATCTGGTTTGCCAAAACTTGCTAAAAGTATAATTTGGATGATTAACTTTGGATATTTAGGTATCCAAATTGCCTTTACACTTGAAACATCACAAATGAGTCGTATTTTTCAAACTTTAGGTGCTGACCCAACGAAATTAGGTTGGTTCTTCATTTTGCCTCCTTTAGCTGGTCTAGTGGTCCAACCAGCTATTGGATCACTATCTGATAAAACATGGGCTCCAAAACTTGGCGGAAGAAGATTACCGTATTTATTAATTGGGATGATCTTTGCGGTAGTTATGATGTTACTTTTGCCAAATATTGGTAATTTTGGTTTGGGATATGGATCTATTGAAGCTTTAGTATTTGGTGCTATTGCAATTGCCATTTTAGATGTGGCGGCCAATATGGCGATGCAACCATTTAAAATGATGATTGGGGATATGGTTAATGATGAACAAAAATCATATGCTTACGGTATTCAGAGTATGCTTTCAAACTCTGGTGCAGTAATTGCAGCATTTTTCCCATTCTTATTAACAGTTTTAGGTGTGGCCAATACTGCTAAAAAGGGTGTAGTGCCTCAATCGGTTGTAATTTCATTTTATGTAGGTGCTGTAATCCTTGTTATTACTAGCTTGTTAACCGTAACAAAGGTCCATGAATATGATCCTAAAACTTATGCACGTTATCATGGTATTAAAGAAGAAGATAATAAAAAGGATGGTAACTGGTTTGTATTACTAAAACATGCACCTAAAGTTTTTTGGGAAGTTTCATTAGTACAATTATTTTGTTGGTTTTCATTTCAATATTTGTCTACTTACGCTACAGGGGCTATTGCCAAAAATGTATGGAGAGCAGTTGATCCCGCTTCTTCAGGTTACCAATTAGCAGGTAACTGGTTTGGTGTTTTAACGGCTGTACAATCTATTGCAGCAGTAATTTGGTCATATGTTTTAGCAAAAGTACCAAATGATCATCATAAGTTAGGTTATGGAATTAGTTTATTATTAGGAGCTGTAGGATATGGATCAATCTTTTTTGTTCACTCACAGAATTTACTTATTTTATCATTTGTTTTAATCGGAATGTCTTGGGCTGCGATGAATACTTATCCTTTAACTATGGTTTCTAACGCCTTATCTGGCAAACACATGGGGACTTATTTAGGATTATTTAACTGTTCAATTTGTTTACCGCAAATAATCGCGTCATTACTAAGCTTTGCATTATTCCCACTGATGAAATATTCAATGCCCGCAATGATGTTAACAGCAGGTGTTTCAGGAATATTAGCAGCAATTTGCGTTTTGTTTATCAAGGAAACTTATCAAAATTAATTCATTTTATTGTGTTATATCTAAAAAAGCAGATTACTATTTTTGAAGTGTCTCATAATTGTTAGACATAAATCTAATGATTGTGAGGCACTTTTTTATGACCAGATATTCAACTGAATTAAAAATAGAAGTTGTTTCTAAATATTTAAATCATGTTAATTCATTATTAGGATTAGAAAAAGAATATGATATTCCTAATTATCAAATTTTTAGATGGGTTAAATTTGCACAAAAACAAGGATTAGAGGCTCTTAGAGTTAAGCATACTAAGAAAGAATATTCTTTTGAATTTAAACTCGATGTGGTACGCTACTATCTAACTAATAATCAAGAACGAACAGAGGCAGCAGCTAGGTTTAATATCAACTCTTCTCAAGTATATTCTTGGACACATAAATTTAATGAAGAAGGCATTGCTGGGCTGAAACTTAATCAGAAAGGATGCCCACGTAAAATACCTAAAAAGACGAAGCATATCAAAAAAAGAGCTCAGCGAGAAGGAAAAGTACGAAGAGAAAATCTTACAACAAGAAGCTAAATTAGAAAAATTACGTATAGAGAACTTAATCTTAAAAAAGTGGCTGCCCGATATCCACGTTATCCAATAGACGAAAATCACAAATAATCCTGGATATTCGGGCTGAAGAACCTCAAGTTAAGCTTAAGACCTTATTTAAGCTGCTTAATTTAAATCGCAAAACTTACTACGATAATATCAAAAATCGTCTTGACAAGACTGATAAATACGCTAAAGTTAAGGAAAAGATCAAAGAAATATATTATGGTGAAGCTGATGAAACATATGGTTATCGTCCATGTGGGCTGCTTTAAGAGATGAAGGTATTAAGCTTGCGATGGAAACAGTGCGAAAAATAATGCGAGGTATTGGCATTAAAACCACACTGTATCATAAGAATACAGCTAAATATAGCTCTTATAAGGGGAATGTTGGCAAGAAGGCACCAAATATTCTTAACCAAACCTTTGATGAAACCAGGCCTTATCATGTTCTACATACTGATGTGACAGAATATAAGCTAACTAATGGCAGAAAAGTTTATATCTCCAGTAGTGGATGAAGCATCTTTAGAAATCTTAGCTTGTTCAGTTAGCCCCTCTCCTGAGATGAAAACTATTTATAAAATGCTTGATGAGTTAGAGAAACATTTGCCTAAAGAGGCTAATCCTATCCTGCATTCAGATCAAGAATTTCAGTATCAAAATCCTGGCTATCAAGCTAGATTAAAAGAGATAAATATTATTCAAAGCATGTCACGCAAAGGTAACTGTCATGATAATGCACCTGGAGAAACAATATTTAATCTAATGAAAAGAGAAAAACTAAATCGCTTGAAGATTGGTTCATTGGAAGAAATGGAAAAAGTACTTCAAGAATATATCTACTGGTTCAATAACATCAGACGTTCCAATAAACTAAAATACACGCCCCCTGTTAAATACAGAAATCGTGTATTATCAAATATTTAAAAATTTATAAAATGTCTAACTTTTGTATGGCACTTCACATAAATATTGGTTTTTTAATAATATTTTTATGAAGTAATGCATGTAAACAAATTATTTAGCGAGTTATATTAAAATATAAGATTAAAAATGTTGACATGATTAAAAAAGCATATTATTATTAGTTTCAAATAAGAATGCTTTTAGCGTTTTAAAGTTAGGTGTTGATTTAAATGAAAGAAGTATCAACAGAAGAAGTTATTGATTTGACTACTTTAGATGTAACTTTAAGTTACCCTCAAAAGGGAAACAGCTGGCAACTTTGGAATTAGTCTGAGGATTATCAAAAAGGCACATGAATCAAAAAATCCTACTAAATCGTGGTAATAATACGCCTTGATTTAATAGGATTTTTATTTTAATAAAAATTCTAATTAATTTAGAAGTATTTTTAATATTTTTAAGGTGAAAGATGTTTATATTACAAGATGGTATTTTTTTATTTAAGTCACTTGATGATAAGAAACTAATAATTAGAAATTATGTAAATGGTTTAGTTATAAAAATAAATTATCAAGATTCTTTAAAAGATTTATCATGCTATTTAAAAAACCACGAAGTAAAGAAGAAATTATCACAAAATTTTCTGATATAAAAAAGGATAATTTATTATCTACAATTCAAATGCTGAAAAAGTATGATGTAATCTCTACAGTGGAAGCTCATAAAAAAATAAATGTATGCTTAATTGGAGTAGGAACTACAGGGAGTCATATTGCTAATGATTTAAAAAATTTAAGTAATATAAAAAGTTTAGTAGTGGTCGATCCAGACATTGTTAGTGAAGATAATTTATATAGACAGAATTATGTGAAAAGTGATTTGAATAAAAAGAAAGTAGAAGTTCTTTTTGAAAGAGGTGAGCGCCCTTCGATTATTCCAATCGATATTATGTGTAATAATTCAGCCAAAATTGTTGATTTATGCAAGGAATATAAGATAGATATAGTGATTCAAGCTGGAGATTATCCATCTACAAGAGAATTGGCTAAATTAACAGAAATTGCCGCGAACGAATTAAATATCCCCTATATTATTAATGTGGGATACATAAGCAATGTTGTTTCGTTACCAGAATTCTATTATCCCAACAATGTATATGATTTTTTATATAAACATGAAATTTATAAAGAGAAACTAGTATTTACTAATGCAAATAATAAGGCACAGTCATCTATAGTAGCACGACAAATAAGTGACTATTGTGCTGGTAAAAAAACTTTTAAGTATCGGGAACGAGTTTTTTGATATTAGAGCTTTAGAATGGAGGACAGAAAAAATTGAATAAAAATTTAAATCTAAACTTTAGTAATGGTCTCTGGTTTCAAGGATTTAGAAAAAATGAGGATAGCCAACAATATACTTTAGGAGTAGTTAAATGAAGTATGTAATTCGAACCTATCCCAAACAAATATTACTGTTTAGTGTTTTATCGGTCATTTTAGCTATCTTAAATGTATCCAATGCTTTAGTTCTACAATTAATGATGAATGTAGCTACCAAAAAATCAAGTTTAAGCTACTCCTTTTTAGTCCTTATTGTCATCAGTTATATCATCATAAATGCAATTTTTTATTATTTTCAACAATATAATTCAGAATATTTAGCTAAAAAATCAATTAGCTTATATCGAAATATTATTTTTGAAAGAATCTCTGCTCAGAGAATTTCTTCTTTTACTAAAAAAGATAGTGGAGAGTATATTTCTTTAATGACTTCTCAAATGGATACGTTAGAACAAAATTACTTTACTGCTATTTTTTGGGGAAGTTACTTATTAATTCAGTTTATTACGGCATGTATTGTTGCGTTCTTTATTAATCCTGTAATGGCTCTTGTAGCTATTATATTAAGTATTCCAAATATGTTCTTACCGTTGTTATTTAGAAAAGTTCTTGAAAAAACAACTATTAAAACTGTTAAGGCTACCGACACCTATATTTCTAAAATTTCAGATTATTTGAAAGGATTCGTAGACTGGAAAATAAATGGTGGAAGTAGTTTTGTGAAAAAGCAAGAAAAGTCAGCTAATAAGACTTTGCTTGCTAACCAAAAGAATGAAGTTAGAGCTATGAATCTATCTACTGTTTTTAATAATACTTTTTCCAATATCTTGTACTTAGGAACATGGCTGATAGGATCTTTTTTGATTTTAAATAAAAGTATGACTGTAGGAGCAATTGTTGCATTTTCACAATTGGTTACAAATATTTCATTTCCAATTTATAGCTTTTCTGATATGTTTTCTCAGATAGTTAGTGGGAAAAAATTATTCAAGGAAATTGAGTCAGGTTTTGTTAACGTTAAGAAAAATAATCCAGAAATACAAACTATTTCTGATTTCAAAAATATTAAATTTGATAATGTAAGCGTAGTTTATAATTCTGAACGTGTAGTTAAAATCGGAAATCTTGAAATATCCAATGATAAGAAATATGTGATCCATGGTCCAAGTGGAAGTGGAAAAACTACACTATTTAAACTTTTAACTAAACAAATATTAGATTATCAGGGAAGTATTCTATTCAATAATATCAATATTAAAAAGATTAAAGATAATAGTATCTTTTCACAAGTTAGTTACTTACCTCAATCAGGTCACATATTTTCAACGACATTAATCAATAATCTCACTTTGTTTAACACAGAGAAATACCCAAAAGAAGACTTATTCAAAGTTTTAAGATTTGTAGAGCTTAGGAAATGGGCTAATGAAGAAGAATTGTATAGAAAGATTGATCCTCAAAAAATATCTGGAGGAGAAGCTAAGAGAATAGAACTAGCACGCTTATTATTAGATAAAAAGAATATTTTGATTCTAGATGAGTTTTCCTCTGGCTTAGACGAAGTTACTCGTCATAAAATTGAAAGTAAACTATTTAATTTAGAAAGTACAATTTTGTACATTACCCATAATTTGGATGATGAGCTTAGAGAAAAAGCTGATAAAATTATTGAAATTAAAAAATAAAAGTCAAGATTTGTACCATTTGATACATTTCTCGCCAAGTAGACAGTAGAAATACGTAAAGCTTTTACTCCTCAGTTGATTAATTTCGGCTGAGGAATTTTTTGCTTTCTTAATCTTCAATCTTCTTTTCCTTTATCTTTTGCCAGTATTTCTTAATTCGATGATTTGGAGTAATGGTACAATTTTTAATATTGCCATTCATTGCCTCTTTGCGCATTTCACTAGCAGTTTTGATGTAAATGCGTTAGAAGCAAGATTTTAAAAACAACCACACCTAATGCAACAACAGGAAATCCGCAACCACAAATTTCAATTTTACCAGATGGAATATTAAATTCAGTTGGCTTAGCTAATACATCAGACGTTCTAATAAACTAAAATACACGACCCCTGTCAAATACAGAAATCGTGTATTATCAAATATTTAAAAATTTATAAAATGTCTAACTTTTATATGGCACTTCATTTTTAAGTAATCTGCTTTTTTCAATTATTTGTTTTTCATAATTGGTTGATAGAATAGGTCAATTACAACTGCTGCAAGTAGGGCAACAATAATAGTTAATCCGAGATTTGCAAAACTAATTTGAGTCATTGCTAAACCTAATAATGCTAAAGCAAAAGTAAGCAAGACATCTATAACTTGTACAATAGCAACCGATTTTGATGGAGCTGATTGCCAGAAGAATTTTCTTGTTCTAGTAATTAGTACAATTAGCATAGCACTTAAAACAAGATATACGTAAACCATTGTTGAAACTGTACCTTGAGCATAATTGCGTGACACTAAATACCAAACAAAGCCAAAACCAATTGCAGTCCAGCCAGCAGCAAGTGAAAAGGCAATCTTAGCCAATTTAAGCATATTCCAACTTTCAGGTTTATAGGTAATGTGTGTATTATCAGTCCCAATCATCATTGTTACCATATTATTCATAATAGTATAGATAACCATTGCGTTTAAAGCCATTGGAATATAGTTAAAGCAAAGGTAACCAAAAGTTAATAACATAGTTAATTCAGCAGTACGAGATAGTTTGGTAAGTGACCACGTAGTCATTCTTTGATAAACACGGTGACCAGCATCGAGGATTTTAACGATTGGACTTAGTCCATCTTCTAAAAGTACCATCTTGCCGCTTCGTTTTGCGACGTCAGCTGCATTTGAAACAGCGATTCCAACTTCGGCTTGTTTTAGAGCAGGCGCGTCGTTAACACCATCTCCAGTCATTCCTACGATATATCCATCTTGTTGGAAAAGTTTAACCATATTTAATTTATCTTCTGGTAAAACATCTGCAATTCCTGCTAAATCATTAACATCTGTATTTTTATTAAAATCATGAATTGAGATAACTTTACCAGTTAAGCCAACTTCTTTAGCAACAGCTTCTGCAGTTCTGCGGTTGTCTCCAGTAAGCATAATTGGCTTAATGCCACGTCTTTTAAGCTCCTCTAGAGCTTTTTTGGAATCCGATCTTACTTTATCGCGTAGAATGAATACTCCAGCTAATCTATCATTAATTAAAACTGCCACTGATCGTCCAGCGGTAAAGTCAATTCCTTTAGCTTCCTTTTCCGCATTTTTATCGATTAGAGATAATTGTTTAAATGAACCTAACTTGATATTGTAGTCTCCAACTTCAGCCATTGAGTAACCAGTATCTGAAGTAAAAGGAATAAATTTTTTAGGAGTGTCAGGTGCAACACCTTTTTCTTTTAAATAATCATCAATAGCGTTATCAATGATGCTGGGACTACGTTTATCAGTTGCTGCTCCAGCTAGCGCAAGAACTTCTTGGTTTGGTAACTTACTTAAATTATCCCAGTGGGAAACGGAAGTTTTATTTTCTGTAATAGTACCAGTCTTGTCAAGCAATAGTAAGTTCAAATTGGCTGCATCTTGAATCCCGGTTAGGTCAGACGTTAACACTCCTTCCTTACTTAGACGGGTAGCTTCAAAAGAGTTAGATAGAGCAAAAGTTGATGGCATTGCGACAGGAATCGAAGCAATAAACATCATTGCTAAGAATGGCAACATTTCAATAACATTTTGACCACGGATTAATGCAGCAATTACTAGAATTAAGGTTAAGACACCATCTAGTAAGCAAAGATAATAGATAATTCTGGTCAATAATTGTTGTAAGTGACCAGGAGCAGCTGAATTGTTGATCAGGTTAATTGTTTTCCCGGATCGTGAATTGCTTCCTGTAGCTACAACTGTGGCTAAGGCATCTCCATCAACTACAGTAGTTCCAGCATAAGCAGTATCACCAACCGATTTTTTTATTGCTTTTGATTCACCAGTGATGGAACTTTCATCAACTGTAATTTGACCTTGAGCAATTTTTACATCTGCTGCTAAAACATCTCCACGCTTTAAGCTTATTAGATCACCAACAGCCAGAAATTTTGAATTTATTTGTTGCCATTTTCCATCTCTTTTTACTGAAACAGAAGGAGTTAATTCATGCGAAATGGTATTTAAAACGCGACGTGATTTTTTCTTTTGAGTTGCACCATTAAACGCAGCAAACAAAAGCATTAATAGCACAAATAAAGATTGTATCCATTTTCCTAAAATGCATTCTAGTAAAAGGGCTGCTTCTAAAATCCAAGCTGATAAGTTCCACAATTTAGACATGAATTCTTTAAAAAAGTTAAATTCAGGTTCTGGAACTTCATTTAGACCATCTTTTTTCAGACGCTCTTCTGCTTGGGATTGGGTTAGTCCTTGCAGTTTTTTATTTTCCATAATAATCCTCCGATATTTATCTAATTTCCTAAAATATTTTAGCGCAGTTCTTGTTATTAAGAAAATATCAAATTAAGATAGAAGATATTAAAAATATAGATAATTTAGAAGATGAATGATAATGAATATTAAACAATTAAAGTATTTTTTAGTAGTTGCTGAAGAAAGGCAGATTACTTCTGCAGCTAAAAAGTTATACATTGCTCAACCGCCGTTAAGTTATCAACTAAAACAACTGGAAAAGGAGGTTGGAACCCAGCTTTTTGTCCGAAATGCACATGGAATAGAATTAACAGAAGAAGGAAAAATTTTTCAAAAGTATGCTGAGAAGATTGTTAATCTTAGCTTGGCAGTCACAAGTCAAATTCATCAAATTAAAGAAGGCGAATTAGGAAAAATTAGAATTGGAGTTATTTCATCATGTGGGGGAGTTGTACCTAATAAGCAGTTTAAACAACTAATAAATTATTACCCAAGTGTATCTTTTGAAATACATGAAGCTAATACTTTTGGGATTGTAGAACAATTGCAGGATGGAATTTTAGATTTAGGAATTGTTAGAACACCTTTTAATTTAGAAGGATTGAATTCTAAAGATTTTTATCAAGAACATATGGTTGCGGTAGCAAATAATGATTTTTTACAGGAAAATGAAATTGATCATCTTAGTCAATTAGAGAATAAACCATTAATTTTATATCGTCGTTTTCAAGAAATATTTAATAGAAGTTTTCGTCATCAAGGGATAAGGCCTTTTTATGCTGTAATATGTGATGATGCTAGAACTGCAATTCATTGGGCAGATGAAGGATTGGGAGTGGCACTAGTTCCAGAATCAATTGCGCATACTTATGGTAAAAGTAAAATTATTCCAATTAAACATGAACATTGGATTACTCACTTAAATTTGGTGTGGCGTAAAGATAGGCAAGTAACACCATTAATGGATAAAATAATTGAAATGTTTTAATTAAAAAAGGCTAACCTTACAGATTAGCCACATAAATTAGTTATTTTTAGAAATTTTATGATTTAAGTAACGTTCAATAGCCTGACGCATCAACTTAACTTTGCGGGGCTTGTAAATAATGATCCTTGCCATAATATGAGTCCTTTCGTTGTATCAATCGGTATATTTTTAAGATACAAGAAAAGTGTGAAATAATAATGACTTTTTAAAGATTAATTTTAGAATTGCGGATAATAAAAAAATCGTAAGCTTTTGCTTACGATTAAAAATTCTATTTCAATTTTAAGGAGAGTACAGGATTTGAACCTGCGCGCCGGTATAAGCCGGTTCGCCGGATTTCGAGTCCGGTGCATTACCACTCTGCCAACTCTCCAAATACAACGATTTAATTATAACAATTTAGGAATAAATGGTAAATACAAAAAATATTTAAATAAAATTTAAAAACGTATGTGTTTTATTTATTTGCTGTTACAATGATCATTAGCACATTTGATTGAGGTTAGATAAAAGTGAAATTGCATTGTTTAATTCAATTAATGATTTCGGCGATAATTTTGCTGGGTTTAATATTTAACATTAGAAATTCTCGCTTATTTAATTTTTATGACCATTTATTACACCATAAACTTGTTAGAAATAGAGAAGGTAAGATCTGGAAGATTATTACTATCTTGAATGAACCTAAAGTAATAGTAGTTTGGGATTTTATATTAGCAGGACTTTTAGTTATGTTAAAACACCCTTGGCTTGCTATTTGGGCTTTGGGGACGTTAGCAGTAACTGATGCAGTAGGGATTTTCTTGAAACATTCAGTTAAAAGAAGAAGACCTCTATCAATGAAAACTTATCGAGATGGATATAGTTTTCCTAGTGGACATGTTTTAAGTGCGACAATTATGTCACTTATGCTTTGGCAAATTTTTGGTCATGTAATGGGAATTTGGCTATTAGTTACGCTAATAATTGCTTGGGGACTAGTAGTAATTTCTCGCTTAAACATGAGAGCGCACTACCCATCAGACGTTTTAGGTGCTACAAGTTTGGCTCTATTTTGTTTTACAATTGCACAACAGCTTTTAGGATTGGCTTTTTAATAAGTCAATCTTTTTTGTAAAAAATAATTGCTTTCTTTAGTTTACATCCTCACAAAGTTGCTTTAAAATAAATCTGTAGTCAAAAGGGCTATGCCTAAAAGCGACGAAAAACACTGGCTAAATGCCAATTCGGTTAGTTTGTATTTTTCGCCACAAATTTAAGGAGGATTTTTTTAATGCTCAAATCAGTTATTGAGAATGTACATGCACTTGAAATCTTTGATTCACGTGGTAACCCAACTGTTGAAGTTTTCGTTACTCTTTCAAACGGTGTTGTAGGTAAGGCTGAAGTTCCATCAGGTGCTTCAACTGGTGAAAACGAAGCTGTTGAATTACGTGATGGTGGTTCACGTCTTGGTGGTAAAGGTGTTATGAACGCTGTTAACAACGTTAACACTGAAATTAACGACGCTTTAAAGGGATTAGATCCACATGATCAACCAAACATCGATGCTACTATGATTGCTTTAGACGGCACTCCAAACAAAGGTCGTCTAGGTGCTAACGCTATCTTAGGTGTATCTATGGCCACTGCTGCTGCAGCGGCTAAGGATAATCACCAACCATTATACCGTTACCTTGGTGGTACTGACCTTGAAATGCCTCAAACTTTCCACAACGTTATTAACGGTGGGGAACACGCAGACAACGGTATTGATATTCAAGAATTCATGATTACTCCAGTTGCTAAGACTTCATTCCGTGATGGTTTTGAAAAGATCGTTAACGTATACCACACTTTGAAGAAAGTTCTTGAAGACATGGGTTACGAAACTGGTTTAGGTGACGAAGGTGGTTTCGCTCCTAACATGAAGAACTCAGAAGAAGCTTTGAAGGCATTACATGAATCAATCATCAAGGCTGGTTACAAGCCAGGTGAAGATATTGCTATTGCATGTGACTGTGCTGCTTCATACTTCTACAACAAAGAAGATGGCAAGTACCACCTTGAAGGTAAAGTTCTTACTGACGAAGAATTGGCAGACTACTACGACAAGTTACTTGACGAATTCCCAGAATTAATTTCTATGGAAGATCCATACGATGAAAACGATGTTGAAGGTATGGTTAAGTTTACTGAAAGCCACAAGGACCGTATCCAAATCGTTCTTGACGACTTCATTTGTACTAATCCTAAGCTTTTGAACAAAGCTATTCACGAAGGTGCTGGTAACGCTTCATTAATTAAGTTGAACCAAATCGGTACTGTTACTGAAACTCTTGAAACTATTCGTCTTTCACGTAAGAATGGTTACAACACTATGATTTCTCACCGTTCAGGTGAAACTGGTGATACTTTCATCGCTGACTTCGCAGTTGCTGTTAACGGTGGTCAATTGAAGACTGGTGCTCCAGCTCGTTCAGAACGTGTTGAAAAGTACAACCGTTTACTTGAAATCGAAGAAGAACTTGGTAAGGGTGAACGTTTAGCATTCTTCCCAGACAACGTTGACTTAGACTAATTAAGTTAATATTTTAAAAAAGAGGTTGATTTTTAATCAATCTCTTTTTTTGTGCTTGAGATAACTATAAAAAGTAAGTAAACTAGATATCATAGATAGAAAGGAAGATTAGTTGAAAAAGAAAATTAGATCTTTTGATAATAAGACTGTACTCATGATTGGACGAATTGGATCAATATTATCTGTGTTAATGTATGTTTCCTATATTCCGCAAATTATGAATAATTTACAAGAAAATTATGGTAATCCCATTTAACCACTTGTAGCTGCTATAAACTGCCTTTTTGGGGTTCTATATGCTTTATTAAGAGAGAAAAAGGATTGGCCATTGTTTGTAGCTAACTTTCCAGGTATTTTATTTGGATTAGCTACATTCATTACCAGTTTGCATTAGATTTTTCATAAAGTGACTTTCTATAATGTGTTATAACTAAAAATTAGATGTAAGAGGGGAAAATAATTTGATTACTGTCTCAGATTTGAGTTTAAATTTATCTGGTCGTACATTATACGAAGATGTTAACTTAAAATTCACTCCCGGTAATTGTTATGGAGTAATCGGAGCCAATGGCGCCGGGAAATCTACTTTTTTAAAACTATTAGAGGGTAAAATTGAACCGACTACTGGAAATATATCCATTGATGCCAATGAAAGAATGTCCAGTTTAAATCAGGATCACTTTGCTTTTGAAGATTTTACTGTTTTAGATACAGTAATTCAGGGACATAAAGAACTTTATCAAGTAATGAAAGAAAAGGATGAACTTTATTCTAAACCTGATTTTAGTGATGAAGACGGTGTTAAAGCTGCTGAACTTGAATCTAAGTTTGCGGAACTAGATGGTTGGAATGCAGAAGCCGATGCTTCAAAATTATTGCAATCACTAGGTATTCCAGAAGATATGCATCAGAGTAAGATGAGTGAGCTTCCTGAAGCTGAAAAAGTTAAGGTGCTATTAGCTCAAGCTTTATTTGGCAATCCTGATATTCTTTTGCTTGACGAGCCAACTAATGGTTTGGATGTGCATACTGTAAATTGGTTAGAAGATTTTTTGGCTGACTATCCAAATATTGTTATTGTTGTTTCTCACGATCGTCACTTTTTGAATCAAGTATGTACACAAATGTGTGACGTTGACTATGGTAAAATCCAACTTTATATGGGAAATTATGATTTCTGGTATGAATCAAGTAAGTTAGCTTCTGAATTAGCAGCAAATCAAAATGCTAAGAAAGAGGAAAAAATTAAAGAATTACAAGAATTTATTGCCCGCTTTTCAGCAAATGCCTCCAAATCAAAGCAAGCTACTTCAAGAAAGAAGCAATTAGAGAAGATTACGCTTGATGATATTAAACCTTCATCACGTAAATACCCTTATGTAAAATTTGAAATGCATCGTGATTTAGGAAATGATCTTTTAAAAGTTGAAGATGTTTCTTACAGTATTGATGGTGAAAAGATTTTAGACCATGTTTCGTTTATTGTCCGTCCCGGAGATAAAGTTGCCTTTTTATCACGTAATACTTTAGCTACAACCGCTTTAATGGATATTATTGCTGGAAAAATCAAGCCAGAGACGGGTACTGTGACTTGGGGTCAAACAACAGCATTCAATTATATGTCTCGTGATTTAAATGCTAATTTTAACAATGATGAATTAACAATTTTAGATTGGCTTCGTCAATATGCGACAAAAGAACAGGACGATAATACTTTCCTAAGAGGCTTCTTAGGTAGGATGCTCTTCTCAGGCGATGAAATTGATAAAAAGATAAAAGTTCTTTCTGGTGGTGAGAAGGTTCGTTGTCAGCTTTCAAGAATGATGCTTGAGCCAGCTAATGTATTGGTAATGGATGATCCGACTAACCACTTGGATTTAGAGTCAATTACATCTCTTAATGATGCGTTAAAAGACTATCAAGGATCAATCCTATTTACTTCTCATGATCATGAATTTATTCAAACTATTGCAGATCATATTATTGAAGTAGGATCTAAGGGAATTGTCAGTCGTGCAGAGACTAGTTATGATGAATTTTTAAATAATTCAAATATTCAAGATCAAGTTGAAAAGATTTACTAATATTATATAAAGAGGGATTTGTAAATTCCTTTTTATTTTACTCTTAAATAAAAGAAAAAAACTTTGACAAATAGGACACAAAATTGTAATTCTAAATGTCAAAGTTTTTTATTTATCTTCTTTAGCAAAAGTATTAATTATAGTAATAAAACTCTTGGCTAAAGCTTCTTCCTGAGCGACAGGAAGTTTTTTCATATCATTTGTAAGTTTGTCAAGAAAAACACGGTCATTACTTAACTTATTTACAAATGTCTGTGATTTAGGAGTTTTTGAGGATTCATCAATTAAAGTAATTACGGATGTTTGTAGTGCTTTTGCAATCGCATCTAATTTTTGAATACTGATATTTTGGTTACCTGTTCTTTCAATTTTAGAGATGAAATTTACTGATAGACTACTGAATTCCGCAAGGTCCTCTTGAGTCATTCTCAAACTCCTGCGTCTTTTTTTGATCGCAGCTCCTAAGTTGTCTATCACTTCAATCACAATTCCTTTCACACAGATTTCTGCCTGCGCTTTTTAGAATAAAGTTAAACTGTAATTAAATGAAGAATTTATAATATTATCTTCCTTCATTTAGTATATTCATACACCTAAACTACGGGGGCTAACATTAATTAAATAGGTATTGTAAAGTAATATATAGGTTTGAACTTAGGAAATTTGAGAGGAGCAAAAAGAAGTATAACAAATATTAATTTTCTACGATAGTTATTTTATTAAAACTTAAGAAACTTTGCTGCTGCCATTAGAGTAGTTTAAATCTACTCCATCTTGAACATTAAAAATATAAACATGGAAATGAACATCATTGGAATTGACAGATTGTCCCTCCATTTCGACTCTCCAAGCAAGTAATTCATTATTTCTAAAAATTGTTGTCACACGGTAGCAAACGTAATTATTTGGTGAAGATTTTAGATAAGTTGCAACTTCATTTTCATATATCAGCATGTCTGGATCATTTAAATGTCTAGTTCTAGTCATTAGGTTTTTCCCATTATTTTGGACAGTTAATTGATAACCAATTAAGTGAGAGTGATTGAAAAGCCAATAATGATTGATTTTTTTATTATGCCAGCCAGTTGGATTAACATGAAGAGCCTCACGTTTTGTTTTAGGCATTAATGATTTATTTAAAAGCGCATTAGCTGCTGTTACAAGATTTTGGGAATCAAAGTCACCATATTTTTGCCAAGCCCCATGGCTTGTATCTAAGTCTGATTTTGAAAAATCTGGATTATTATCAACATTAACGATGCTTTTACCGTCGTAGTTAAGAGTAGCTAATTTTTGTTTGCTTAGTGATTCGACGGCATTGGGGTTAGTATAGTTTTTTAATTGGTTTTGAAGATCAGCTTTCCTTTTATCTAAAAAACTAATTTTCTTTTCAATTTTTTGATTTTTATTTTTTAAGCGACTAGCTTCTTTTTGATCACTATAGTCATACTTGTATTTTTTATAATTTTAATAGCACTAGCTGAACTTGTCTGAGAGGTATATGTTTGACCAGCTTCTAGCGAAAACAAGAGGGCAGCGGCTAAAAATTGAGTAATTTTTTATTTATCATTATTTTTTCGCCTTTCTATAACCAGCATTAATTACATCTTGCTCACTATTAAAATAGACTGCATTGGCTGAATGCATGTTGTAGCCTGCTTGTCCGGAAACGTGGTAGATCATTGAATTGCGATTTCCTACAATTGTACCCTGATTTGCAGTATATAGATTACCTTGACTTTGACTAGATGAGCTATTATTGTTTGTTTCTTGATTTTGCTTAGCTTTTTTCTGTGCTTCTTGAATTTCTTTCTTTTTAGCAGCAGCTTCTTTTTGAGATTGAGCTTCAGTAGCCTTTCTTTCCCGTTCAGCTTCTTGTTTTTTCTTCCTGCGTAAGAACTTTAGCTCTAGCTTTTTCTTTATTAAGTTCCTTCGTTCCTACTTTTTTTGTAATTGTCTTAGTAATAGTTTTGTGGGCTACTTTTTTACTTTTAGTTAAAGTAGTTTTTTGAGTAGACTGTTGGCTTGTATTATGCGAACTAGGAGAGGTAAACAATCCTAATACGAAGAATAATCCAATTGTGACACAGTTGGCCCAAAGAATCGGATGAGCAGCTTTTTTGAATAAAACTTTTTTAACAAGATAATATGGAATTAGGTAGAACCAAAAGAGGATCCACATAATTATTTTGACAACTATATTTTTCATCTTACTTTCTACATTCTTAATATCCTCATTTGTTAGGATAATATAATGATTTCGATAATAAAATAAAAAATTAAAAAAATGCTTGACGAAAATTGATTAAAATTATAATATACTTTTAACAATTAATTTAAACATTTTGCTGGTTGAGTAAATTAGTAATGTTCTTTTAGAGAGTCTACGCATGGTGTAAGTAGATAGAGCGTCTAATTGAAGATGGACTAGAAATTAAAATGGTGATAGCGAATTTTAATAGTAAGCTATCAACGGAGTTGCGATCGTTAACAACGCAAGGTAATTCTTAATTAAGTTTAAGAGCTACTTACTAAGGTCATTTATGTGAATAAATGACAAATTAAAGGTGGTAACGCGAGCACTCGTCCTTTTGGGAATGAGTGCTTTTTTGTTTTAGGAGGAAAGCACAATGCATAAGAAGAGAATTAGAAATCGGATAATTTGGTCAGTAGTTGCAATTTTAATTGTAATTGCAGGATGGTTTAGCTTTGGACCAACAAGTAATACTACAAAAGATCAAAAAGAAGTAGTGGTGGGAGTAGTTGGTCAAACAAAACAAGATGCTGAAATTTGGAAGAGTGTAGCAGAGACTGCTAAAGAAGATTATGGAATAAAAATTAAAATTAAGAACTTTACTGACTACAATCAACCTAATAAGGCACTTCAAAATGGAGATATTGATTTAAATGCTTTTCAACATTACACTTTCTTGAATGCTTGGAACAAGGCAAATCATGGTTCATTAGTCGCAATTGGTAATACTTATATCGCTCCAATTAGATTGTATTCAAAGAAATATAAAGATATTAAAGACTTACCACAAGGAGCTACAATTGCTGTTCCTAATGATGCTTCTAACGAATCAAGAGCTTTATATGTATTAAAGAATGCAGGTTTAATCAAATTAAGAAAAGGAGTTAAGCTGGCAACAGTTGCTGATATAACTTCAAATCCTAAAGGATTGAAAATTAAAGAAGTTAGTGCTGAACAGACAGCAAGAGTAATTGATGACGTTGATGCAAGTATCGTTAATAATACATATGCAGTTCCAGCTAAATTAGGGGACAAACAAACAATTTATATTGAACCTTTAAACAAGGATTCAGAACAATGGATTAATATTATTGTTGCTAATAAGAAAGACAAGAATAATAGGGTGTACAAAGAATTAGTTAAGGCATATCAAACAGAGAAGACTAAGAAGTTGTCTGATAAACTTTACGGTAAGACTGAAATCGCAGCTTGGGGACTAAAGCTGAAATAAGATAGGGAGAGATTCTAATGACAGCGCAAATTGATTTAAAAAATATTACAGTTCAATTTGGACAGAATAAAGCAGTTAATGAAGTAAGTTTAGAAATAAATAAGGGTGATATTTATGGAGTAATTGGTTTCTCCGGTGCAGGAAAATCAACTCTAGTAAGAACCATTAACTTATTGCAATATCCTTCTGCTGGTTCAGTTGAAGTTAATGGAACAGTTTTGTTTAAAGATAATAAATTACAAGTTAGTAAAAAGCAGCTTCAGGAAAAAAGAAGAAAAATTGGAATGATTTTTCAGAATTTTAATCTTTTAAACGAAGAAACAGTCATTGAAAATGTTGCTTTTGCATTACAACATACACATTTATCTGATAAAGAGCTTGAGGAAAAGTCACTCCACTTATTAGAATTAGTCGGCTTGAAAGATAAGGCTAATTTTTATCCAGTTCAATTGTCTGGTGGACAGCAGCAGCGTGTTGCAATTGCACGTGCATTAGCTAATGATCCTGATATTTTAATTTCTGATGAGGCAACAAGTGCACTTGATCCAAAAACGACTAATCAAATATTAGACTTATTATATGATTTAAATAAAAAATTAGGTTTAACAATTGTATTGATTACTCACGAAATGGATGCAGTAAAGCGAGTAGCAAATAAGATTGCTGTAATGGAAACGGGAAAAATAATTGAAAAAGGGGACTTACGAGAAGTATTTTTACATCCGCAAAAGCAATTAACTCGACAATTTGTGGGTGGCGCTTTACAAGCACAACATATTTTGAATACCTACAATTTTGATAAGTTGGCCGATAATGCGGAACTCTATCAATTGGTTTATAGCATTAATGATGTTACTAAATCAGTTGTGGCTGACTTAGACGTTGCTTTAAATACAAAAGCAAGTATTCTATATGGAAACGTGGAAGTATTGAGTGGTGAACCAATTGGAACACTAGCTATCTTATTGAATTTAGACAAACAAAAACAAGAAGAAGCAATTAAATTCTTGAAAAGTAAGAATGTAGTGGTAACTAAATTAGATAAAGGAGTGCTGACTAATGATTAGTTTTTTTACTAAAAACTTTCCTAATGTTGTAGCCCTTGGATGGGGTGGAGATGCTGGTTGGGGAACAGCTATTTTTCAAACTTTATTTATGACTTTTTGGTCAGCTATTTTTGGAGGAGTTCTAGGTTTAATATTTGGTTTATTACTAGTTTTGACTAAGCCTAAAGGAATTTTAGCGAATAAAGTAGTTTATTGGATAGTTGATAAATTAGTATCAATTTTTAGAGCAGTTCCATTTATTATTTTGTTAGCCTTTGTTGCTCCTGTTACTCAGAAGATTGTAGGTACTCAAATTGGAATGAAAGCAGCCTTAGTGCCACTAACCTTAGGAGTTTTTCCATTTTTTGCACGCCAAGTTCAAGTTGCTCTTGAAAGTGTTGATAATGGAAAGGTTGAAGCAGCCGAAGCTTTGGGTGCTTCTACAAAAGATATTATTTTTGATGTTTATTTAAGAGAAAGTAGATCAGAGTTGGCTAGAGTTTCAACAGTAACCTTAATTAGCTTGATTGGATTAACAGCAATGGCCGGTGCTGTTGGAGCTGGTGGACTTGGAAACACAGCTATTTCTTATGGATATAACAGGTTTAATAATGATGTTACTTTAGTAGCAACTTTATTAGTACTTTTATTAGTGCTTATTGTACAAGTTGTCGGAGACTTGGTGGCCAAGAAGTTAAATCACCAAGAGCGCTAAGCGTATAGCATTGTAAAACTATTTTTAGTATAATTTTAATACATGATATTAGCGAAGAATTATATTCTCCGCTTTTTGTATGCCCTTTCATTAAAATTTAGCTTATAATTAAGATAATGAAAACGGAGGATAAAAAATTATGGTAAAAAAAGGTTATCGTGTTGAAAGTGATACATTAGGTCCAGTAGAGATTCCTGAGAAGGCATTATGGGGGCCGCAAACTCAAAGAAGTAAAGATAACTTCCATACAGGTGCATTAATGCCAATTGGAATTGTTCGAGCACTTCTTCAGATAAAACTTGCAGCAGCTCAAGCTAATATTGAGGCTGGAACTGAAACAGAAGAAAAAGGGCGAGCAATTATCGAAGCAATTCATCAATTACTTGATTTAAATAATGATGAATTGCAACCTTATTTTCCACTTCATGTATATCAAACAGGTTCCGGTACTCAAACTAATATGAACGTAAATGAGGTGGTGGCTAATTTAGCTAATAAAAACCATCCTGGCTTAAATATATTGCCCAATGATGATGTAAATATGGGGCAATCTTCAAATGATACATTTCCAACTGCAATGAATTTAGTTGCAACTCAAGCTTTAGATGATTTAAAGCCATCTATTAAACACTTAATTAAGGAATTAAAAGTTAAGCAAGATGAGTACTGGACGACAGTTAAAGTGGGAAGAACACATTTAGAAGATGCGGTACCATTAACTTTTGGTCAAGAGATATCTGGTTACATTTCTGCTCTTAATCATGATTTATCTTACATTAATGAATTAGAAAAAACTTTATATGAATTACCAATTGGAGGAACTGCAGTTGGTACAGGTCTTAATGCTGCTCCTGGGATGGCTGAAGATATTGCTGAACGCTTATCAAGGAAATATGGTCATCAATTTGATGTTAAGACAAATAAATTCTTTGGCTTGGCAAATCACTCCGGTTTAAACGTAGTTCATGGGGCTTTAAAAGCTTTAGCAGCTGACATGTTCAAGATTGCTCAAGATATTCGTTTTTTAGGTTCTGGTCCAAGAGCTGGTTTAGGTGAACTTAACTTACCAGCAAATGAGCCTGGCTCTTCTATCATGCCAGGTAAGGTTAACCCAACTCAAGCCGAAGCAGTTACAATGGCATGTGTAAGAGTTTTTGGTAATGACACTACAATCACTATGGCTGCATCCCAAGGTAATTTGGAAATGAATGTCTTTAAACCTGTTATCATTGCTGCCTTTTTAGAGTCCGCAAATGTTTTATCAGGAACTATTTCTGGATTTGCTGACAAGATGATTCATGGTATGACTGTCAATAAAGAAAGAATGGCTAAAGATGTGACTGATTCTTTGATGACAGTTACTGCACTTTCACCACATATTGGTTACCATGAAGCAGCTACAATTGCTCAAACTGCTGCTAAAAATAATACAACTTTGCGTACAGCAGCTTTAAAGAGTGGATTAGTAACTAAAGAGCAATATGATAAGTGGATGAAGCCAATTACCATGACGAATGCAATGAATACTGAGCCAATTGATGATTAAAAGAGGGATAAACAATGGCATATAAATTTCCAACGCAAACATTAGATAACCTAAAAAAAGATTACGATGCAATTATTGTAGGTAGTGGTGGTACAGGATTAGCTGCTGCTATCCAAGCACAACAATATGGCCTAAATGTTGCAATTCTTGAAAAAAATAATTTCCTAGGTGGCAATACTATGCGTGCAAGCTCAGGAATGAATGCCGCTGAAAGTATTGTTCAAGCTCGTTTAGGTGTAAATGACAGTATGCAAAAATTTTACGATGAAACATTAAAGGGTGGCGGCTATATGAATGACCGTGAAATGCTTCATTATTTTGTAGAACATGCGCCTTTAGCAATTGCTTGGCTTGAAGATCTGGGTATTAAAGTAGATGATTTAACTATTACTGGTGGAATGTCTAAGAAGCGTACGCACCGACCATCATCAATGGCACCAATTGGGGCATTTTTAGTTAATAACTTACTTAAAATTGCTGATGAGAAAAATATTCCAATTTTTACTGGTGCTAAAGTTACTGAATTGTTGCAAGATGCAGATAAAAAAATTAACGGTGTAGAAATTAATAATGATCTTAAAGTAAATGCAAAAGCTGTTTTACTTGCTACGGGTGGTTTTGGAGCTTCAAAGGATTTAATTGCTAAATATCGGCCAGATTTGCGTGATTATAAGACAACTAATCAAGCTGGTGCGACTGGAGATGGCTTAAAATTAGCTGATAAGGTAGGAGCTCAATTAGAACAGTTAGAATTAGTTCAGGTTCACCCAACTGTTCAACAAGATACGGACCATGCTTATTTAATTGGAGAAGCAGTCCGCGGGGAAGGAGCCATTCTGGTTGATCATCAAGGTAAAAGATTTGTTAATGAGTTAAATACTAGAAAAGTTGTATCAAATGCGATAACTAATACACCTGAACATTCTGCGTTTTTGATTTTTGATCAAGGAGTAAGAGATCGAGTAAAAGCGATTGAATTTTATGATTCAATTCATCTAGTGATTCATGGAAGTACTATTGAAGAGCTAGCTGAAAGTATCAATGTACCCGTGGCTACTCTTGAACAAACTCTCAATACGTGGAATCAAGCTGTTGAAAAGCATGATGATACAGAGTTTAACCGTAGTACTGGGATGGCTAGCTTAGATCATGCACCATATTATGCTATTCACATTGCTCCAGCTATTCACTATACAATGGGCGGCATTCATATTGCTCCAGATACAAGAGTATATGACACGAATGGTAATTTTATTCATGGTTTATATGCTGCTGGTGAAGTTAGTGGAGGATTACACGGAAACAATAGAATTGGTGGTAATTCTATTGCTGAAACAATTATTTTTGGCCGTGAAGCAGGAAAAGCAATGGCAAATTTAATTAAATAAGGCGTTTTCAATAGAAAGGCAGCTTGTGTACACTTAAATTGTAGAAGTTAAGTTTTCATTTTAAAGGAGTATATAAAAATGAGTCGTAGAAAAGTATTTTTAGTTGGTGACGGCCGTGTAGGTTCAACTTTTGCAAATGACTTATTGCAAAACGTTAAAATTGATGAACTAGTAATTTGTGATGTAGTTAAGAAAATCACTGAAGGGGATGCTTTAGATCTAGAAGATCTCGCACCATTTGTTGGCCAATGTACTGTTAAGAGTGGCGACTATAGCGACGCTAAAGATGCAGATATTGCTGTAATTACTGCAGGTGCTGCAAGGAAGCCCGGAATGACGAGACTAGATTTAGTAAACACTAATGTTAAAATCTTGAAGTCAATTGTAAAGCCAATTGTTAAATCTGGTTTTAATGGCATCTTTGTTGTTTCTGCTAATCCAGTAGATATTTTGACTACTTTGACTCAAAAGTTAACTGGTTTTCCTAAGAATAAAGTTATTGGAACAGGAACATCTCTTGATACTGCACGTTTGCGTGTTGCTTTATCACATAAGACGGGAGTTAATGTAGACCACATTGATGCTTATGTTCTAGGTGAACACGGGGATACTTCTTTTGAAAACTTTGATGAAGCGATTATTGATCATAAACCGCTTCGTTCATATAAAGAATTAGATGAGCAGACTTTAGTAGATTTGGAAACTGATGTCCGTAAAAAGGGTGGAAAGATTATTGCTAATAAAGGTGCAACTTTCTACGGTGTTGCAATGTGCTTAACCCAAATTTGTAAATCGATTTTAGAGAATAAGGCTCAAGTTTTACCACTTTCAGCCCCAATGAATGGTGAGTATGGTATCCATGATCTTTACTTAGGAAGTCCAGCTGTAATTACTGCTAATGGAATTAGTGATGTAATTGAACTTTATTTGTCCGATGATGAAGAGAAGAAAATGACTTATTCAGCAACGAAGATGAAAGAAGTTGTTGATAGAATCGAATTATAGTCAATATTTTTAATAAAATTAAAACGTCTCGTACTTAAGTTAAGAGTGCAAGACGTTTTTTCTGTGATAAAATTTTAAAGGTATGATATTAATCGAAGTTTGGGGACTATGAAAGTGAAAAATAAAGAAATTCAAAATGAACGTGTAAATCAACTACACCACCAGCATACTTTATCACATCATCATCATATGCGAATTCGCTGGCAAGAATTTTTTACTAGTGATAATATTACGCCAGCTAAAAATGCTACTTTAGCTGAACGCTCAGTAATTGTAGGTCATATTGGAATGATGCTATTGTCTTATGGGACCGGAGCTTGGCGAGTAAGATCGGCTATGAATACAATTGCTCGGTGTCTAGATATGACTTGTAGTACTGATATTGGACTAGTTTCAATTGAATATACGTGTGTTGATGCAGATGGTAAAAGTTATACTCAGGCCTTGAGTTTGCCATCAACAGGAGTTAATACAAATAAGCTAGATCGAATGGAAAATTTTGTTAATCAGTTTAAAAAAGATGATGGAAACTGGACAATTGGTCAAATTCATAATCGTTTAGAAGAAATTTCTACTATGAAGTCACAATATGAACCTTGGCAAGTTGGTTTAGCAGCTGGACTTGCATGTGGCGGATTTATTTTTTTACTTGGTGGGGGGATTTTTGAAGTTATTTGTGCTTTTTTAGGAGCTGCTTGTGGTAACTACGTTCGCCGAAAAATGGCCGATCGACATCTTACTATATTGGCTAATATTACAGTGTCAGTTGCTATTGCGTGTCTTGTATATGTAGCTAGTTTCTATTTAATTAGATTATTTTATCCAGTAAGTTTACATCATTTAGATGGATATATTGGTGCAATGTTGTTCGTGATTCCTGGTTTTCCATTTATTACCTCTGGACTAGATATTTCTAAACTTGATATGCGGTCGGGACTTGAACGAATGGCTTACGCAATAATGATTATTGTGGTCGCAACTGCAGTTGGCTGGGTAATGGCTTTGCTTTTAAACTTACATCCACAGAATTTTGAAAAATTAGGATTAACCCCAGTAGTTTTGACTTTATTAAGATTACTAGCTAGCTTTTGCGGTGTATTCGGCTTCTCAATTATGTTTAACTCTAAAATCTCAATGGCAACTATTGCTGGCATTTCTGGAGCCATAGCCAATACTTTACGTTTAAGTTTAGTGGATTGGTCAAACGTTCCACCAGCAGTTGCTGCGTTTATTGGAGCTTTTGTTGCTGGGATGTTAGCATCAATTATTAGACGTAAAATTGGTTTTCCAAGAATTGCAATTACTGTTCCTTCAATAGTTATCATGGTTCCGGGACTTTATATGTATCGAGCAATGTTTAACTTAGGATTAACCTCATTAAATGCAGGTGCACTATGGATGGTACAAGCTTTAATGATTGTCATTTGCTTACCATTGGGACTTATTGCAGCACGTATTTTAATGGACAAAGATTGGCGTCATGCAGGATAAAATTTCACAAAAAGTTGTCATAGAATTTAAACTATGGCAACTTTTTTCGTATAATTAATAGAACAATAGAATAGAAAATAAAGAATGAGTGACGATTATGCAAAAGAAAATTTTATTGCTTTCTACTGGAGGCACAATTGCTTCTGTTATGTCAGATGCAGGTTTAGTTCCTAAGGAATCTGGAGAACAATTAATTAATATGTTGGGTGAGTTACCGTATGATATTACGGTCGAAGATATTTTACAGTTAGATTCTTCAAATATTCAACCAGAGGAATGGAAACTGATTGCAGAAAAAATTTATGAAAATCGAAATAAATATGATGGAATCGTAGTTTCGCATGGAACGGACACTATGTCTTACACTGCTTCAATGTTAGCTTTTATGCTGCAAAATATTAATATTCCTGTTGTTTTAACTGGAAGTCAGGTGCCAATTAATGTTGTCTTAAGTGATGCACCAGATAATTTAAAATTGGCTTTTGCAGCAGCAGCTAGTTGTCATCCAAATATTTACTTAGCTTTTAATCAAAAAGTAATGCTTGGATGTAGAAGCGTTAAAGTCAGAACTATTAACTTTGATGCATTTGAAAGTGTAAATGTACCTCCAGTTGCGCGAGTAACATCTGATGGGTTAGTTTTTTCTGAACAAAACTTACCTAAAAATACTGGAGAAACTGTTTTAAATACCGAGATTAATCCACATGTTTCTTTAGTTAAACTTTTCCCGGGTTTTGATCCTAATTTGTTGTTTGCGATGGTTGATAGTGGCTGTCAGGGAATTGTAATTGAAGCTTATGGTCTAGGCGGTATGAATTATATTAGAAGAAATATGGTAGCAGCTGTTGGAAAATTAATTCGAAAAGGTATTCCAATTATTGCTACTAGTCAATGTTTGTATGAACGCAGTGATCTTACTAAGTATGAAGTTGGCCGAGAAGCATTACTTGAAGGTGCAATTAGTGCTCGAGATATGACTTCAGAAAGTGCAATTACCAAGTTAATGTGGGGTCTTGGGCAAGGCTGGAATGTTCATGAAATTTCTGAATTTTTTAATACTGATGTTGCTGGCGAGGTCACTATTGAAAAAGATGATAACTTACATGTAGATTAATTTTTAAGGATAGAATGAAAGAAAAGTTTAAACGACCAATTGGCTTAACAACTACTGAAGTTGAGCAAAGAATTAAAGAAGGAAAAATTAACCGTGCAGTTAACGATCAAGCTAAAACTACATGGCAGATTATTAAAGAAAATACCTTTACTTACTTTAACTTGATCTTTTTGGTATTAGCTATTCTTTTAGTTGTAGTTGGTGAATACAAAGATTTAACTTTTTTACCAGTAATTATAGCTAATATGATAATCGGAATTGTTCAAGAATTACGAGCAAAAAGTGTTTTAGATAAATTAAACGTGATGAATACAACTAAAATTGCTGTAATTCGTGATCAAGAGGAAAAAGTTATTCCAATTGAAGATTTAGTGTTGGGAGATGTAATTGTACTTCAAACAGGAGATCAAATTCCAGCCGATGGACAAGTTATCTCAGGTACATTGAGAGTTAATGAGGCATTGTTAACTGGGGAAGCGGATGAAATAGAAAAAGACGTTGGCTCAGCCCTCATGTCTGGAAGTTTTGTAGTAGCGGGCAAAGCATATGCACGTCTTGAAAAAGTGGGTAAAAATTCTTATGTTTCTAAACTAACCTTAGAAGCGAAAGCGATGAATTCAAAAGAAGGTTCCGAAATGGTTCGCTCAATTAATAAATTAATTAAGTGGGTAGGAATCATTATTATTCCTTGCGGGATTGCTCTATTCATTGTTGCTCGATATGTAAATCATCTAACTTTACCCGAAAGTATTGTATCAATGGAAGCAGCAGTAATTGGAATGATTCCGGAGGGCTTATATTTATTAACTACCATTGCTCTGGCTTTAGCTGCAATGCGCTTAGCACGTTCACAAGTGATGCTTCATGATATGAAGAGCGTAGAAACATTAGCCCGGGTTAACGTCTTATGTGTTGATAAGACTGGAACCATTACTGAACCTAAAATGGAAGTTGAAAAAACTGTTCCTGTTAGTACAAGCAAGGAAAGCTTGACGAAAGAAATTTCTATTTTTGCTCAAAATATGCCACATGATAATGCCACTATTAAAGCGGTAGCAAAAGCTTTTAATAAAAAATTTAATGTTCAGGCTACGCAAATTATTCCTTTTACTTCAGTAAACAAATATAGTGGTGCAGTTGTTAACGGTAATACTTTACTCATGGGAGCACCAGAATTTGTACTACGAGATCAATTTGAAGCATACGAAAAAGAAATAAATCAATATACGAGTCAGGGATACCGTGTTTTAGCATTTGCCAAATATCCAGAAGTCTTAAAGGATGAAAAGCAGAAACTCTCTAAAGAAGTTGAGTTGCTCGGTTATATTTTGATCTCTAATCCAATTCGAAAGGAAGCAAAGAGTACTTTTGAATATTTTGATCGTCAAGGTGTAAATATTAAAGTAATCTCTGGCGATAATCCCTTAACTGTAGCACGCGTTGCTAAGCAAGCTGGTATTCGAGATGCAAATAAATTAATTGATGCGACTGAAATTGGTGAAGGTGACTACGGAGAAGTTGTCAGAAAATACAATGTCTTCGGCCGCGTAAAACCTGATCAAAAGAAAAAGTTAATTAGGGCACTTCAAAAAAATGGTAATACAGTTGCTATGACTGGGGATGGTGTCAATGATATTTTAGCAATGAAAACTGCAGATTGTTCTATTGCCATGGCCTCTGGAAATAGTGCCGCTGTACAAGCATCTCAGGTTGTTTTATTAGATTCTGACTTTGCTAGAATGCCTAAAGTTGTAGATGAGGGTAGGAAAGTAGTTAATAATATTGAAAGATCAGCTAGTTTATTTTTAGTTAAAAATATCTTTTCTTTCTTAATGGCAATCTTTTCTTTAGTTTTTGCAATGTCTTATCCATTAAGACCAGCACAAATTGCTTTGATTTCTGCATTTACGATAGGTCTGCCTTCATTCTTACTGGCTCTTGAAAATAATTACAATCGTATTCGTGGAAAATTTATACCTAATGTGTTATCTAGAGCGATTCCAGGTGGAATTACAGATATGTTAGCTGTTTCTATTCTAGTGGTTGCAGATATTGTGCTAGTTCTGGGACGACAAGAAGTAGCCACTACGGCTACAATGTTATTAGTAGCAGTGGGTATGATGGTTTTATACCATATTTCAAGACCTTTAAATAAATTTAGATGGACCGTACTAGGTGTTTCTTTCTTAGCATTAGTTCTGTCTATAATTTTCTTCCATAATTTATTTGCTCTTTCCCGTATTTCAGCGACTGCTGTTTTCTTATTATTGGTTTTATTTTTTGCAGAAATTACAGTATTTAGATTATTAAGCAAGTTTGCGGATGGTGTAAGAGAAGTATTAGTAGTTTATGATCAAAAGGGAAAAGATTTGACTCTAAATGATATTAAACAAGCATATCGCAAGGGAAGAAATATGGTTAATGCACCAACAAAAGAGTAAATTGTTAAATAAGCATAATTTTTTATTGTTTGTAATGATACAATTAGAAAGTTAAGTAAATACTTATTCGAGGTAGAAAATGGAAAATAGTTTTATAAATAAATATAAAAGTCGAATAATAGATTATCTTATTCCAATTGTATTAAGCGTAATTATTGCAACTATTCTAATTTGGACAGAATTAAGTACCCGGTCTGGTCTAACTTTAGATGATACTGCTTTTCATTTTCATCGTTTTTATGATACATATCAGCAAATACAGAATCATAATTTTTCATATTTTCAGATGAATTATGGTATGGGAGCAAGTGGGAGAATAGTAAATGCCCTCTATGGTCCATTTTTAGCTTATTTAATGGGATTTTTATTATTATTTTGTAGTTCCTGGCTTCGCTTTCAAATTGTAATAACTTATTTGATTTTTATAATTGGTGGGCTAGGTACTTATCATTTAAGCCGAAAAGTAAAAATATCAAAAACAGTTTCTGCGATAATCACTGCTATGTTTTTGACAACTGGATATATTGCTTATTGGCCGCGTTCAAATGCATTTAACTCTTGGGGAGCAGTTTTAATACCTTTTGTTTTAATGCAGGGGATTAATTTACTGAATAATCATCAGAAACGTTTTAGCTGGGTTAGTCTAGGAATTGTTATGGCAATTGTAGCTCAAATTCATTTATTGAGTACCTTTTTTGCTATTTTAACTTTAATTCCATTCTTTATTTACGGCTTAGTTTTAAGTAAAAATAAACATCAAATGTGGATTGATGCCTTTAAAGCAGTTGGCTTGTTTATTATTTTAACAGCTAATGTTTGGGGAGCATTTTTATTGCTTTATCCTACTAATCAAATGGCATCCCCAATTAATTATTCACCAGTTCTAACAGCTTTGAACTTATCTGTTGCTGGTGCGTCTACGATGTGGACATCCATTACTGAAGTTACTCTATTACTATTTATCGTCCAAATAATTTATGTATTATTTAACTTTAGGTCTTCTAGACTAAATACTTTCGTAACTCTTGAAGGAGTAGTATTTCTTTATTTAAGTTCTAACTTATTTCCATGGCAATTTATTAAAGATAATTTTCCAGCAGTAACTGGTTATCTGCAATTTCCAAATCGATTTACGGTAGTAGCTTATCCGCTACTATTTATCGGTATTGGCCTAACTATTACTGAAATAATTAAAAATCATGGTAAAAAGATTGGTATAATTGCTAGTGCTTTAGCTATTGTAGTAGTGTTATTCAACGTTAGAGCTGACTTTAATGAAATAAATAATAATATTACTTACAACAAAGGGATTACTAGTAATGTTAAAGAAATGAAAGAACAGGGGCTAGACGTATATATTAAAAAGATTGCAATTAATAGCCCTGATTATCTTCCTGTTCAAAGGAAAATCAAGTCTTCGGATGTTACGGGGATATTGATGAGTATGGCACCGCAAGAAAAAAACTTTAGTAAGAAAAATTTACCAGGTGGCCAATTGCAACTTAAGTGGAATGAGGCTAAGGCAAAGCTAGTTACTCTACCAATTTTTATGTATCGCCAATCTCAATTGAATGTAAATGGCAAAAAGGTGAATCCAAAACTTAATGAAATTGGAATGCCTCAAGTAACAGTAAAAGTAGGAGAAAATACAGCTATTCTTTCATTTAAGACACCAACTTGGTTTACAGTATTATTGTGTATTTCAATCCTAGGTTGGGTTATAATGATGATTTATGGGGTATTTAGATTAGTCAAAATAATAAAGAAATAATCTAAAAAAGCTTCCCATAGCTAGAATTAATAGTTCTAGCTATGAGAAGCTTTTTAATTGGATTTATTATTCTAATAAATCTACAAAAGTCGCTTCAGTAACTTTTTGTAAATCATCAGGATTGATCATGATACTTCTACCAATTTCACCACTTGAAACAGCAATTTGGTTATGGTCTTTCATGCTGCTGTCTAAATAAATTGGAAAATGATGTTTTTGATAAATACCAATTGGTGTGTTTGCACCATGAACATAGCCAGTTGTTGCGACTAATTTCTTGAGGGGAAGAAGTTCACATTTTTTGTTTCCAGAAGCCTTAGCCAATTTCTTCATGCTCAAATGTTCGGTAACAGGAACAACGCCAACAATTGGGCTATTTTTATTTCCCTCACATACCAAGGTTTTATAGACCAAAGCCTCTTCATCGTCTAAAATAGAAGTATCCATTTGTTTAACATCGCCTTTTTGAATTGTAGCGAATTGTAATTGTTTATATGGAATTTTTTGTTGATCGAGCATTTTTTCGACCAACGTCTTATTAAGTTTTTTCTTTTTATTTTTTTTCGACATTTTTCTCACCTTTTAATATCATAAACGTGAGAATTTAACATGTCAAAAGGGGACAAGATTAGTGAAATTATTAGCAATAAAAGTTGAATGTAGCCATGAACTTGAAGATGGATTAAGTTTTTTCATGCAAGATGAACTGAATGCCCAAGGCATTGAAAGTCGCAAGCGAAGTGATTTTGTTGCCGAAGGTGAAAAGCATGACAGCAGTTTAGTTGAACTAGACGACATTGAAAACCTACCTAGGGATTTAGAGTTAACAGCATATTTTAATTATGAAGATGCTGATAAAAAAGAGTTAGTTCAAAAAATTACTGATAAGATAAACGAAATGAAAGGCTATGGACTAAGTGCTGGAGAGGTCTCAATCAGTACTAAAGAAGTAGCTGATGAAGATTGGAATACAGCTTGGCAAAAGTATTATCATGTTATTGATTTTTCTCGCCATTTGGCTATTGTTCCGGAGTGGGAAGATTATCAACCAGCATTTTCTGATCAACAATTGATTCGGTTAGATCCTGGCCTAGCTTTTGGAACTGGTGGGCATACTACAACTCAGTTAGTATTATTAGCCATGGAACGTGCTTTAGTAAAACCAATGTCTGTTTTAGATGTAGGAACTGGTTCAGGAATCTTAGCAATTGCTGCAAGTAAATTAGGGGCAAGTCATGTTTTAGGAACGGATATTTCAGATGAAGCCGTTACTGCCGCTAAAGAAAATATTGCGTTAAATAATATCGACAATATCGATGTCCGAAAAGCTAATTTATTAAAAGATATCGATGAAAAATATGATTTAATTGTGGCAAATATTTTAGCCGATATTTTATTAGAATTAATTCCAGATTTGGATAGTCATTTAAGTGAAAATGGTAAAGTGATTTTTTCAGGAATTGATTATTTGCAGCTTCCAAAAATTGAAAAAGCTCTTGCAGAAAATAACTTTGAGATTAAAATGAAAATGCAAGAAGGACGCTGGATTGGTTTATTAATTGCTAGAAAGTCAGATTAAAAATAATTTATAGAATGAAAAGGTAAGCAAAAAATGAAGAAAAAAAGTGAAGAAAAGAAAAATTTTAATTTTAAGCCATGGTGGAGTAAAATAAATGAAAAATCATTTATGCCACTTATTTGGTTAACTTTATTAGGAGTAATTGTTTGGATTATATGTCCACTAGTTCACTTGAGTCGTGTTTGGCGAATTGGATTAGTTTTCTTTATTTTTAATACTTATTTAAGTTATCAAATTGGTCGTATCATGCAAGTTCGCAAATTAAGCTACTGGTGGTTATTACTTTTCCCAATTGTTTTTGCTATTGCAGTCTTAATTCACTTTGCTAAATACAATTTCTTATTATGTTTAGTATATTTAAGTTTTGAATTATTTGGTTTATGGCATGATGATTTTTACAAAGAAAAGAAATAAAGAATAGGTGATACTTTATGTCAAAATATCGTGAAATGACTCATGAAGAGGTTCTTGCTGAATGTAAGAAGTACATGAATGATGAGCACTTAGCTTTTGTTGAATCAGCATATGAATTTGCTAAAAAAGCTCATGCAGGTCAATTTAGAGTGTCTGGTCAGCCTTATATTATTCACCCTACTCAAGTTGCAGGAACTTTAGCAACTTTGCGTTTAGATCCTGATACGGTTGCGGCAGGCTACTTACATGATACAGTTGAAGATACACCAGTAACAAATGATGATATTAAAGAAAAGTTCGGCAAAGATGTTGCTTTTATTGTTGACGGTGTAACTAAATTAAGTAAGATTCAGTATAAATCTAAAAGTCATGAAGAATATCTAGCTGATAATCATCGAAAGATGCTAATCGCGATGGCTAAAGATTTGCGTGTAATCATGGTCAAGTTAGCTGATCGTTTGCACAATATGCATACTTTGGATCATTTGCGTCCTGACAAGCAAAGAAGAATTGCTGATGAAACTTTAGATATCTATGCTCCGCTTGCTGACCGTTTAGGTATTGGAACTATTAAGTGGGAACTTGAAGATATGAGTTTGCACTATCTTAACCCACAACAATACTACCGAATTGTGAATTTAATGCAGTCTAAGCGTAGCGAGCGTGAAGGATACATTGCAGATGCAATTTCAACCTTAAAGCAAACTTTAGATAGTTTAGGTATCAAGTATGAAATTTACGGTCGTCCTAAGCATATTTACTCGATTTATAAAAAAATGGTTAATAAGCACAAAGATTTTAGTGAAATCTATGACTTGTTAGCTGTTCGTGTAATTGTTAAGTCAGTAAGAGATTGTTATGCTGTTTTAGGTGCAGTTCATACTAAGTGGAAGCCAATGCCAGGTCGTTTTAAAGATTATATTGCAGTTCCAAAAGTAAACGGCTACCAGTCACTTCATACAACCATTATTGGTCCTGGCGGCAAGCCTTTAGAAATTCAGATTAGAACTGAAGCTATGCACCAAGTAGCTGAGTATGGTGTTGCCGCACACTGGGCTTATAAAGAAGGTGTAAAGGGTGAAGTTGAGCAAACTGATGCAAATAAGAAGCTCAACATGTTCCAAGAAATCCTTGAACTTCAAAATGAAACCAAAGACTCTCATGAGTTTATGAAGAGTGTGAAAACTGATATTTTCTCAGATCGTGTATATGTTTTTACTCCTAAGGGCGACGTTTATGAGTTACCTAAAGGATCTGGTCCATTAGATTTCGCTTATATGATTCACTCTGAAGTGGGAGCACATTCAGTTGGAGCTAGAATTAACGGTAAAATAGTACCGTTAGACTATAAGTTGAAAACTGGGGATATTGTTGAGATGTTGACTCAAGCTTCAGCTCGACCATCTCGTGATTGGGTTAACTTAGTAAAAACTTCACGTGCACGGAATAAAATTAAACGTTTCTTCAAGGCAGAAGATAAAGAAGAAAATATTGAAAAGGGCCAAAGCATGATTGAACAGGAATTGTCAAATCGTGATTTAGTTCCTAAAGAGTTTATGACTAAAGCTGATGTTCAGCGGGTTATTGATCATTTCAACTATCACAACGATGAAGAGTTGTTTGCTGCAGTTGGGTATGGTGAAGTTTCTGCGGCAACAGTCGCAAATCGTTTGACTGAAGATTTACGTAAAAAAGCTGAAGATGAAAAGCAGCGTCAACTTGAAGAAAAAATTATGAACGCTGGTCAGCAAAGTACAGAAGAAGACAACGATTCAGATGCTCCAGCAGACATTATGCGCGTTAAGCATAATAATGGTGTTATGGTCCAGGGTGTATCGGATTTAATGCTGCATTTAGCTAAATGTTGTAATCCTGTTCCTGGTGATCCAATTATTGGTTATGTAACTAAAGGACGTGGCGTAACTATTCATCGTGCAGATTGTCCAAATATAACCGAAGAAGCTAAAAAGCAGGGCCGATTGATTGATGTTGCTTGGGAAAACATTGCTAAAGATAAGAATAAAGAGAACTATAATGCTGATATTGAAATTTATGGCTTTAACCGTTCACGTCTTTTAAGTGATGTAATTAATGCACTAAATTCTAAGACTAAGAATATTGTTAATATATCTGGAAAAGTAGATAGTAATAATATGGCACATATCTATGCGACTGTATCAGTTAGGGATGCTGCGCATTTAGAAGATATCCTGACCCGAATGAGGGATGTGCCAAATGTTTATGAAGCAAAGAGGTCAATTAATTAATGCGTGTTGTTCTTCAAAGAGTAAATAAAGCTCAAGTTGCTATTGATAATAAAGTTGTAGGTAAGATTGAACGTGGTTTTCTTTTATTAGTAGGCTTGCGCGAGGGTGACGAATTAGAACAAGTAGAAAGGGCTGCTGATAAAATTTCAAAAATGCGTATTTTTGAAGATGAAGAGGGAAAAACTAATTTATCTTTAAAAGACGTAAACGGAGAAATTTTAAGTGTCAGTCAGTTTACTTTGCTAGCTAATACAAAAAAAGGAAATCGACCAAGTTTTGTAGATGCAATGCGGCCGCCTAAGTCAAAAGAGTTGTGGGAAGACTTTAACCATGAATTAGAAAATAGAGGCTTTCACGTTGAAACTGGTGAATTTGGAGCAGATATGCAAGTTAGCTTAGAAAACGACGGTCCATTTACAATTGTTTTAGATATTTAAAATATTCAAGAAAGAGCTTACAAAGGTTGACTTTCTAGTCTTAAAAATATAAGCTAAGAAGGAATTATCGATGACAAAGAATGTAGATTAGCATGATCTATCACAGAGACCGCTTGTTGGGTGAGAGAGCGGATAGATTGCGATCTGTGACACCTTTAGCAGATAATAGATCGTTTCGCGAGCGTTAATCGCAGCAACCAAAAGGTGGTACCGTGCTAATTTATTGCGCCCTTGATTTAGTTCAAGGGCGCTTTTTTATTAATATATTAAAGGATGATTAAATGAAAGTTCAAAGACCAAAAGGTACAGTCGATATTTTGCCAGCAGATTCTGGTTCATGGGAAAAAGTAGAAAAAATCGCAAGAGATTTCTTTAAGCGTGCAAACTATCGTGAGATTCGTACACCAAGTTTTGAAAATTATGAGGTCTTTTCTCGTTCATCTGGTGAAAGTTCAGATGTTGTAGAAAAAGAAATGTATGATTTTAATGATAAAGGGGGACGTCATATTGCACTTCGTCCTGAAGGAACAGCTGGCGTAGTTAGAGCCTATGTTGAAAATAAATTATATGGGCCAGATGTAGTAAAGCCATTTAATGTTTACTATATCGATAACACCTTCAGATATGAAAGACCCCAAGCAGGCCGTCAACGTGAATTTCACCAGATTGGTGTTGAAAGCTTTGGCTCAAATAGTCCACTATCTGACGTTGAAACCATTATGATGGGACATGACTTACTTGCTGAACTTGGTGTTAAGAACTATGAATTACACATCAATACTTTAGGTAATGAACAAGTTAGAAAAGATTATCATGATGCCTTAGTAAATTACTTTACTCCGCTTAAAGATCAACTTTCAGAAGATTCACAAAGACGCTTGTCAATGAATCCACTTCGTATTCTTGATTCAAAGGCTGAAGAAGATAAACAATTTTTACCTGATGCGCCAAGAATTGTTGACTACTTAGATGAAGATTCTAAGAAGAATTTTGAAACTATTACTGATATGCTTGAACAATTAGGCATTAATTATGTTTTGGATGATGATTTAGTTCGTGGTCTTGACTACTACACTGGGGTAATCTTTGAATTTGAAGTTGAAGATAAGAACTTATGGGAATCAGCAACTACAATTTTAGGTGGTGGACGTTATAACCATCTAGTTGAAGAATTTGATGGCCCAGAAACGCCAGCAGTTGGTTTTGGTATTGGTGAAGAAAGATTGATGCTTGTTCTTAAAGAACAAAATCCTGCATTATTTGAAGATGAAGGAATTGATTTCTTTATTACTAATATTGGTGCTGGTACTGAAATGAAGACTGTTGAGATTGCTCGTTCTCTTCGCAAACAAGGATTTAAGGCACAATACGATGTTGATCAAAAGAAATTAAAGCAACAATTTAGAAAAGCTGATCGTGTTCATGCAAAATTTGTAATTACATTGGGTGCTAAAGAACTTGAAAATGGTGTTCTTAATATTAAGCGTTTAGCTGATGGAAAGACTCTAGACTTAAGTTTAGAAGACTTAAATGATATGAAATCTGTAATGAAAAAGATAGAGGATTAAAAATTATGATGAATATGGAAAAAAGAACAGACTATGCTGGTAATATTACTAGCAAATATGAAGGACAAGAAGTAACTCTTTATGGTTGGGTACAACGTGTTCGTAATTTAGGTAATTTAGTATTTATTGATCTTCGTGATCGTGAAGGTATTGTTCAAGTTGTTGTTAATAAAGATTCCGGTAAAGAATTAATGGACATTGCTGATTCTCTTAACAATGAAGATGTAATTGAAGTTAAGGGAAAAGTTGTTAAGCGTTCGAGTGTAAATCCAGATATGAAGACTGGTGAAGTTGAAGTTGATGCAACTGAAATTGATATCTTGAATAAGTCTAAGGTTCCACCTTTTGAAATTAAAGATGATATTAAGTCTGCTGAACAAACTAGATTAAAGTATCGTTACCTTGATCTACGTCGCCCAACTTTACAAAAGGCAATTATGCTTCGCTCAAAGATCTTAAAGGCTACTCATGAATACTTTGACGAAAATGGATTTATTGATATTGAAACTCCAATTTTAGGTAAGTCTTCTCCAGAAGGTGCTCGTGACTACTTAGTTCCATCAAGAATTTATCCGGGTAGTTTTTATGCACTTCCTCAATCACCACAATTATTTAAACAATTATTGATGGGCGCAGGTTTTGATAAGTACTACCAATTAGCACGTTGTTTCCGTGACGAAGATTTGCGTGGTGACCGTCAACCTGAATTTACTCAAATTGATATGGAAACATCATTTACTGATGAAAAGCAAGTTCAAGACTATACTGAAGGTCTTTTGAAGAAGATTATGAAAGATGTAATGGGAATTGACTTGAAGACACCAATCAAGCGTATTACTTGGGATGAAGCAATGAACAAGTACGGTTCTGATAAGCCAGATACTCGTTACGAAATGTTTATTCATGACTTAAGTCCAATCTTTAAGGATAGTGAGTTTAAGGTCTTCTCAGGTGCAATAGCTGACGGTGGTTATGTTAAAGGAATTGCTGTTAAGAATGGTGCTAAGCAATACTCACGTAAGAAGATTGAAGAAAAACAAGACTACATTAAACGCTACCACGCTAAAGGTTTAGCTTGGGTTAAATACGAAGATGGTGAATTTTCAGGACCAGTTTCTCGTTTCTTAACTGATGAAAACAAAGAAGCTCTGAAGAAGGAATTCGAACTTGAAGGTGGCGAATTAGTAGTATTTGTTGCTGATAAGTGGAAGGTTGTAACTGATTCACTTGATCACTTACGTCGTGAATTCGCTAAAGAAACTGGTATTATTCCAGAAAATGTTTATGACTTTGTATGGGTTGTTGACTGGCCATTATTTGAATATGATGAAGGTCTAGGTCGCTGGATTGCTGCTCACCATCCATTTACAATGCCAGATGATGAAGGTATTAAGTTACTTGATACAGATCCACACAAGGCTCATGCGCGTTCATACGACATTGTTATGAATGGTGATGAAATGGGTGGTGGATCAATCCGTATCCATAAACGTTCAATTCAAGAAAAAATGTTCAAGGCACTTGGTTTTACTAAGAAACGTGCTTATGAACAATTCGGTTACTTACTTGATGCTTTAGATATGGGATTTCCACCACATGCAGGTCTTGCTATTGGATTAGACAGATTTGCTATGATGCTAGCACAAAAAGATAATATTCGTGACGTAACTGCCTTTCCAAAGAATGCCTCTGCTTCTGAACCAATGATGCATGCTCCAGCTCCAGTTGCTGATCAACAATTAGATGATATTGGCATCAAGGTAGAAGACAAGTATGAAGACAGTGTTAAAGAAATTGAAGCACGTCTTGAAAAGGAAGCTCAAGAAGATGCCGATAAAAATTCAACTTGGGATGAATAAATAATAATTTAGAATTAAAAAGAGTGAAGTCCATTCATGGAATAGACTTCACTTTTTTGTTAGTTAAATGTAGTTAAAAAAGCCATTCTAGAAATTAGTCTTTAGAATGGCTTTTTATGTACATGATTTTATTTAATTAAATATTTTCAACAAATTTTGCAATTCGTTTTAATGCCTCTTGTAACTGCTCAGTTGAAGAGGCATAAGACATTCTTACATATCCTTGACCACCTTTACCAAAGTAGCGGCCAGGAGTTACGCCGACTTTTGCTTTTGTAGCTAGTTCATTTGCAAATGCTTCATCATCAGTACCAAAGGTATCAGGAATCTTAGCGAAAATATAAAATGCGCCTTGTGGAGTAGACATTTCAAAGCCCAATTTTTCTAGTCCAGCCTTCATAAATTTGAGTCGATCTTCGTAAATTTTTCTAGATTCAAACGGATCAGCTTGACCATTATTTAAGGCTTCAATTGCTGCTGCTTGCACATTATCAGTGACTGAAGTAACTAAAAAGGCATTAACTTTTTGAATTGTTTTCATAATATCGGCTGGAGCAGCAATATATCCTAATCTCCATCCTGTCATTGCGTAAGCTTTTGAAAGACCTGAAATCAAAATATTTCGTTCAGGGATATATTGAGATAGAGAGTGATGAACGTTATTGCCATAAACTAATTCTCCATAAATTTCATCAGTTACAGAAAATAGGTGGTACTTAGTAATAACTTCTGCAAGTGCTTTTAAAGTTGTTTCTGGATATACTCGACCAGTAGGATTTGATGGATCAGTCAAGATAATTGCCTTGGCGCCTTTACCTTCATTTTGTAAAACACTTTCAAGATGTTCTGGTGTAAGAATAAAGCCATCTTTTGAAGTATCAATTTGAACAGGTATAGCACCTGTTAATTTGATTAATTGAAAATAAAGAGCCCAAACTGGAGTAGGAACTAAAATTTTGTCTCCTGGATTTAAAATAGACATGAAGACATCGTTTAAAGCACCAGTAGCGCCGACAGTTACACAAATTTCACTTTTTGAATCGTAATCAACACCAATGCTTCTTTTTAAATACTTACTGATAGCTTCTAATAATTCCGGTTTACCAGCCTGTGGAGCGTAGTGAGAATCATTCGCTTTGATATCAGCAATAGCAGCTTCTTTAACATGATCGGGTGTATTTAGATCAGGTTCACCAATAGTTAATTTAATAATTCCGGGAATTTTAGAAGCTTTTGCATCAAAGGCTCTAATTTTAGAAGGTCCTAATGAATTTAATCGTGTGTTTTTTGTAAGTGATAAGTCGTTTGCTAATTTTAGCATAATATAAATCCCTCCACTAATATTATAAATTATTGTATAGAAAGGAAAATTATGAAACAACATTTTTCTACTAAAATTTGATATCTTTAACACAGAAGGTGAGAAAATGTTTAATAAAGAAGAAGCACTTAAGAAATTAAATTCTGAACAATATGAAGTTACACAGCATGCTGCGACAGAATATCCTTTTACTGGAAAGTATGATAAGTTTAATAAAAAAGGAATTTATGTTGATGTAGTATCTGGTGAACCGCTTTTTTCTAGTGAAGATAAGTATGATGCAGGTTGTGGCTGGCCTAGTTTTACTAAGCCAATTGAAAAATTAGTGTATCATCGAGATCAGTCCCACGGAATGGAGCGAACAGAAGTAAAAAGTCCAGTGGCTGATTCGCATCTTGGACATGTATTTACAGATGGTCCAAAAGATAAAGGTGGATTAAGATATTGTATAAATTCTGCTGCGTTAAAGTTCGTTCCTTATGATAAGCTAGAGAAGGAAGGTTATGGAGAATATCAAAAATTATTCAAAGGACGATAAGAATGAATTTTGAAGAAGAACTTTATAATTTAGATGTACCCGAAGAACATATTCCGAAATTATTAAAATTTGGTAAGATGAATCCAGATTTTTTAATTAGAGCTATTAAAGCAAAAGGAAATGCTAAAAAGTATAGTGTTGCTGAAACTCAAATGGAACCTAGTGACTTAATTAATAACCAGATTGCGTTTTTGGGTAGCTCAGTAACGTATGGAGCAGGTTCCTTAGGAGAATCATTTGTTGATTATCTAAGTAAGAAGGACAATGTTTGTGTCTTTAAAGATGCTGTTTCTGGAACGACATTAGTTGATAATGATGGTAATTCGTATGTTGGACGTTTAGGAAGACTACCAGTATTAGAGGAATTGACTGCTTTTGTTTTACAATTATCAACGAATGATGCTACTAAAGGACAGGAAAATTTAGGTGAAATTGTTAAAGATACGGATTATGATACTCAAACTGTAACTGGCGCAATTGAATATATTTTAAATTATGTAAAGAAAAATTGGAATTGTCCTGTTTTGATTTTTAGTAATCCCAAATTTGATTCGGAGCTCTATGGTCAAATGGTTGAAAGAGTTAAAGAACTACAAAACAAGTGGAACTTTGATTTTCTTGATTTATGGGATGAAGATTCTTTTGATTATGATGATAAAGACAGAGAACTTTATATGCTTGACCCAATTCATCCAACGCGTGCGGGCTATAAGCTAAGTTGGTTACCTGCAATTGAAAATGAATTACTGAAAATCAAAAATAGTAAGTAAAGATAAAGATTTTAAGCTAAATAGTGAATTAGTAGAAAACTGGTTCACTATTTTTTGATAAAGTATAAGTTAAGCAGAATGTGTTTTTCTTGATAGTGAAAAAATAGTGGAAATAATCCAGAATTATTAAAATTTAGAAAGAAGTGCTAATAAAATGAAAGTAGCTAAACCCCTTGATAACACTAAAGAATCGCAGTATGACACGGCTATCTTTGCTGGCGGATGTTTCTGGTGCATGGTGCAACCGTTTGACACATATCCTGGAATTATTAGTGTAGTATCTGGTTACACCGGTGGTCATGTCAAGAATCCAAGTTATGAGGAAGTTTGTACAGGTGCAACGGGGCATGTTGAAGCTGTAAAGATTACCTTTGATCCTAAAATTATTTCATATAAAAAACTTGTTGATATTTATTGGCAAGTAACTGATCCAACAGATGCAATGGGACAATTCCAAGATCGTGGTAATCAGTACCAACCGATTATTTTTTATAATTCTCCTGAGCAGAAGAAAATTGCAGAAGAATCTAAAAAGCAATTAGAACAATCACATAAGTTTGATCAACCAATTGTAACCAAAATTGAACCAGCGCACTCTTTTTATCCAGCGGAAGAATATCATCAAGATTTTTATAAAAAGAATCCTCTTCGTTATCAAATGGAAGAAGCAGGTGGAAGAGCACAATTTATAGAGAGACATTGGAAAAATAATAAATAGATAAAGCGAAGAATTTGCTTTCTTTTTTAGTAATGATTGTTAGAATAGATAATGCAAAAGATTATTTGATACAAAAAGGAAAATCAAGATGAGTCAATTAGAAAAGCTGTCTCGTAGACACTATCTAATTTCAAAATTATCTGCTGCATTCCTTTATGCTTTAGCGGTTGCGGTAGCCCTCAATTTCTTCTGGGGGCCAGGTAAAATTTACGCTTCAGGCATTACTGGTTTTGCTCAGATTATTCAATCAGTGTCTGAACGATTCATGCCATTTACTTTGTCGACATCAGTGATGTACTTTGTTTTGAACATCCCACTTTTTATTTTGGGATGGTGTAAAATAGGGCATCGCTTTACAATTTTTACAATTATTGCTGTTTTACTTGGGTCCATCATGATGCGAGCAATTGCACCAATTAAAATTACCTATGATCCAATCATCTGTGCTTTATTTGGTGGTGTAATTAATGGTGTCGGAACTGGAATTGCATTAAAGTCAGGAATTTCGACAGGCGGACTAGATGTTTTAGGTATTATCTTAAGAAAGAAAACTGGCAAAAGTTTTGGTCAAATTAATATTTTCTTTAATTTGATTATTGTTATCTGTGCTGGTTTCGTGTTTGGTTGGACACGGGCTTTGTATACTGCTTTGAACATTTTTGTTAACGGTAGAGTAATTGATGCTGTTTATACTCAACATCAGAAGATGCAAGTTTTTATTGTCACTGAACATCCTAAACATATTATTGAAGGTATTCAGCGTAAGATGCACCGTGGTATTACTATTTTTCATGATGTTGAAGGGGCCTATAGTCATACAGAAAAAACTGTTTTAATGACGATTATTGACCGCTATGATATGTTTGATATTTATAATATTGTTATTCAGTCTGATCCTTATGCATTTATGAGTGTAAGTGAAGTTGATAAAGTATATGGTCGCTTTAAGGAGCAGAAACCAGTCTAATAAACGAAAAGGCATAATCTACATAATTTTGTTTTGTAGATTATGCCTTTTTATAATGGAGACTTGACGCAAAAAAGTTACAATCCATTTCAAAATAGATTGTAACTTTAGCTTTATATCAATATTTTTTCTGATTATTTCAGTCTATTTAGCATAGTCATCAATGCCTAAGTGTTCCATAATTAAAGCCGCAGTTTCTTCGATTGACCGATGAGCAACATTAATTACATAACAACCAAGTTTTTTATAAAGCTTGTTAGCTGCATCAAGTTCTGCATTGATCGAATCCATATTAGAGTAAGTAGTATCAGGATTTAAACCATAAGCGATCATTCTTTGACGTCTGATTTCATTTAAGACAGATGGGTCATTGGTCAAACCAATAATCTTTTTAGGATCTACTTTGTAAATTTCATCTGGAATATGAGTTTGAGGAACAAGAGGTAGGTTAGCAACCTTTAAGTTCTTATTTGCTAGGAATAATGAAAGAGGAGTCTTAGAAGTTCTTGAAACTCCGAGTAAAACAACATCGGCTTCTAAGAATCCTTTAGGATCCTTACCATCATCATACATTACGGCAAATTCCATTGCAGAAATTCTATCAAAGTAATTTTGTCCCATGTGGTGTACAGCCCCAATTTCATGTTTAGGTTCTTCACCAGTTAGGGCATGAATATTTTCAATTACTCCAGAAAGTAAATCTACATATTTCATATTGTGTTCACGCGCAAATTTAATGACAGCTAATTGCTCATCTTCATGAATTAGTGTGAAGGCAATTAATACGTTTTCAAATTCAATAATTTCACTAAATACTTTTTCTAACTTCTCACGATTAGTAATAAAAGGATAGCGACGATAGTTAAATTTAACATCGGGATATTGAACTGCCCCAGCTTGAACCATGTTGAAAGCTGTATCACCTACAGAGTCAGAGATAATAATTAGGTTAACAATTTTTTGATTTTTCTTTTCTTCAGTCATATATCTTCACCTCATTATTTATCTAAATTATACCAAAATAAGTAAGAAAAATGTTAATCGACTATTGACCGATTTTTCTCGTTTAGCTATAATTTAACTATATTGTTGTGGCACATATTTGTGTGCCAAGAAATGGAAGGAGGGATCTCACATGGCTAAGACAATCGTTCACGAAAAGGAGTCTATTGATGATGCTCTTCGTCGTTTCAAACGTTCCGTTTCTAGAAGTGGTACCTTGCAAGAATACCGCAAGCGTGAATTCTACGAAAAACCAAGCGTTAAGAGAAAGTTAAAATCCGAAGCTGCTCGTAAGCGTAGACATTATTAATATAAAGAAAGCTCCTGGTAGAAATTCAATCTATCAAGAGCTTTTTTTGTATAAAAAGTTTAAAATAGATTATGTAAGTTTTGATTAAAGAGGAGAAAAAATAGATGTCATTAAATGATACTTTAATGCAAGATATGAAAACAGCTATGAAGGCTAAGGATAAGGAAGCATTAACTACCATCCGCTCTCTTAAGGCTGCTACGATGAATTATAAAATTAAAGTAGGACATGATTTAACTAATGATGATGAATTAACAGTTTTGTCGAGTGCTCTTAAGCAACGTAAAGAATCATTGGAAGAATTTACAAAAGCAGGCAGAGACGATTTGATTGATCAAACTAAAAAAGAAATGGAATTAATCGAAAAATATATGCCAAAACAAATGTCTGAGGAAGAACTTGAACAAACTGTTGAAGAAACCATCAAAGAAATTGGAGCAGGTTCTAAGAAAGACTTTGGTAAAGTTATGCAAGCTTTAATGCCAAAAATTAAGGGTAGAGCTGATGGTAAAGCAGCTTCTTCAATTGTTGGTAAAAAGCTTAACTGATAGCTTTTATTTAACGGAGGATAAATTTTAAGTGGGACAAACTATAGAAGCAACATTTACACCAACTAAACCAGAAATAATTATGAATTTAGTTGGAATTAACGATGCAAATTTGCGTTTAATTGAAGAATCTTATGATGTGCAAGTGACTGATACTGGTAGCGAAATTGAAGTAACCGGGGAAGAAAGCCTTGTTAAGAAAATTATGCAAATTTTTACTGCTTTAGATAAGGTTGTTACCCGTGGAGTTACTATTACCGCAACTGATGTTGTAAGTGCAATTAAAATGGCGGATAAAGGAACCTTAGAGTTCTTTGGAGAGTTGTATAATAAAATCCTTATTAGGGATGCTAAAGGACGCCCTGTTCGTGTTAAAAATATGGGACAAAAACGCTATATTGAAGCAATCCAAAAATATGATGTTGTTTTTGGGATTGGACCCGCTGGTACAGGAAAGACTTTCCTAGCGGTAGTTATGGCTATTGCTGCCTTTAAAAAGGGAGAAGTGTCACGAATTATCTTAACTAGACCAGCAGTTGAAGCGGGTGAATCGTTAGGTTTTCTTCCAGGAGACTTGAAAGAAAAAGTTGATCCATATTTACGTCCAATTTATGATTCTCTTTATGCAATTTTAGGAGTAGAGCCAACCAATCGTTTAATGGAACGTGGAGTGATTGAAGTAGCTCCCCTAGCATATATGCGCGGTAGAACTTTGGATGATGCGTTTGTAATTCTAGACGAAGCACAAAATACAACACAAGCACAAATGAAGATGTTTTTAACAAGATTAGGTTTTAATTCTAAAATGGTTGTCAATGGGGACCAAACTCAAATTGACTTACCAGGAAAAGCAAAGAGTGGGTTATTGCAAGCTGAGCATATTTTAAATAATATTGAGCAAGTAAAATTCATTAACTTTACTTTTAATGATGTAGTTCGTCATCCCGTTGTGGCCAAAATTGTTAGAGCATATGAAGAAGAGGGACATTAGTGAATAATTTAGACATTTCTTTTAATGATGAAGTTAATTTCTTAAAAGATAGCGATAAAGATTGGATTCCATGGATTAGCAAGCTGTTATTATCAGCAAAAAAAGAAATTCATAAAGAGAATGCTCAAGAAATGAGTATTAACTTTGTTTCTTCCGAAAAAATCCATGAAATTAATAAAAAGTATCGCAAAAAAGATCGTCCAACTGATGTAATTTCTTTTGCGATTGAAGATGGATTAGATGAAGGGTTTATGAGTGCTTTTAGTGATAACCCTGATTTTGTAGAAGATATTGGGGATTTATTTCTTTGCCCTGAAGTCATTAAAAGACATAGTGTAGAGTATGAAACTGGATTTAATCGGGAGTTTGGATATACACTAGTTCATGGATACCTTCATTTGAATGGTTATGATCATATTGAAGATGATGAAGCCAAGGTTATGTTTGGTATCCAAGGTAAAGTTTTACGTGAATATGGACTTCCGCTCCATCCTGATCAAGAAAATCATGGAAAGCAAATTCACTAAAACTTAAATAAAAAGGATGTAACAATGATGGATGAAAAAAAAGACTTTAAATCAGGTTTTGTGGCTTTAATTGGTCGACCTAATGTGGGTAAATCGACTCTCTTGAATTATTTAGTAGGTCAAAAAGTGGCAATTATGTCACCACAACCACAAACCACCAGAAATAAAATTTCAGGTATTTATACTGATGATCAGGAGCAAATAGTTTTTATTGATACTCCTGGGATTCATAAGCCAAAAAATAAATTAGATGATTTTATGGATAAGTCAAGTTACTCTGCTTTAGATGAAGTGGATGTAGTTTTATTTATGGTTGAACCTGAACCAGCGGGTAAGGGAGACCAATATATTGCTGAACTTCTTAAAAAAATTAAAAAGCCTGTATTTTTAGTGATAAATAAGATTGATAAAGTCCACCCAGATGAGTTATTATCTATTATAGATTCATATAAGAATCTAGGCGATTTTGCTGAAATTGTTCCAATTTCTGCTTCACAAGGAAATAATGTTTCCGAGTTGATTAAAACAATTGCTAAATATTTGCCAGAAGGTCCGCAATTTTATGATGCAGACCAATTGACTGACCGTCCAGAATATTTTATTGTAGCTGAATTAATTCGCGAGCAGGTTTTGAAGCTCACTCATGAAGAAGTTCCGCATGCAACGGCCGTGGTAGTTGACCGAATGCGGGATCATGAAGGTGGTAAGCTTCAAGTTGAGGCTACAATTTATGTTGAGCGTTCCGGTCAAAAGGGCATTATTATCGGCAAGAAAGGTCAAATGTTGAAGCAGATTGGAATTGCTGCACGTCAGGAAATTGAAGCTTTATTAGGTGAAAAGGTTAATTTGCGCCTATGGGTTAAGGTTCAAAAGAATTGGCGTTCTGATCCTGCCTTTCTTAAATCTATTGGCTACAACGCTAAGGAATTAAGATAGATGGCACGTGAACTTTGTGAGGTTCAAGGATTAATTTTTAAAAGAAAAAAGTATAAAGAAGCTGATGTTCTAACCAAGATCATGACTAAAGATCAGGGTATTTTTACAATAGATGTAAGAGGAGCACTGAGACCAAAGTCCAGATTAGGAGCTGCAACCCTTAACTTCTCTTATGGAAAGTATATTGTAAATACAAATTGGAAGGGAATCAGTACGCTGCGGACTTTCAAGGATGTAAAGCAGCTGGACCATTTATATTTAGATTTAACTAAGAATGCGTATTCGAGTTATGTTTTAGACTTGCTTGACCATGCTTTTGTTGAGTATAAAGATATTGGAAGTTTTTATGATTTGATTATGAAAGCGTTGCTGAAGATAAATTCTGGAGAAGATGCGGCAATTATTACCCAGATGGTGCAATTGAAGTTGCTTAATGCATATGGAGTAGCACCACAATTAGATCGTTGTTTAATTTGTGGTAAAGTACAAGGCGTGTTTGACTACTCGCTGGAATTAGGTGGAATTATTTGTAGTGATCACTTTAATAGTGTCAGTCAAAGGATGCATCTAGATCCTAAAGTAGTAGCCTTGATTCGTACTCTAGCTTTGGTTGATATTGATCGTTTAGGGAAAATAAAAATTAATCCGCAATTAAAAAAGGACTCTGGCAAAGTGATTGATCGGATGTATGTTAATTATCTGGATCTTAATTTAAAAACTAAAAAGTTTCTTGATGAATTGGCGCTTTTTTAGCTGTTGACTTTTTATATTCGTTTAAAGACTAGTAAGGTTTCTTACTAGTCTTTTTTTATAAAAGATGATAAAATAGATACGTATTTTGACAACTATAAAGGAACAGAAAAGTACCAATACAGCGAGTGTAGAATGGTGGAAGTGCATTTGGGAAAAGGCACCTTTTAGTCAAAGTTGTTAATTAAGGGCAGGAAGAATATTTTCCTGAATTAGGGTGGAACCGCGAAGTAAATCGTCCCTATGCAATTTTTGCATAGGCTTTTTTTATGCCTATGTTGTGAGGAGAGAGATAGATGTCAGAAAAACTGAATATCCAGGATATGATTTTTAAATTGGAACAGTTCTGGGCCTCTAAAGGTTGTATGATTATGCCTTCATATGATGAACAAAAAGGTGCCGGGACAATGAGTCCATATACATTTTTACGTGCTGTTGGACCAGAACCTTGGGCAGCTTGTTATGTCGAACCTTCAAGAAGACCTGCCGATGGTCGATATGGTGATAACCCTAATCGTTTATACCAGCACCACCAATTCCAAGTAGTTATTAAGCCTGCACCAAAGGACATTCAACAATACTATTTAGATAGTTTAAGAGTATTAGGTATTGAACCTCTTGAACATGATATTCGATTTGTTGAAGATAACTGGGCAAACCCATCTATGGGTTGTGCCGGTGTTGGTTGGGAAGTATGGCTTGATGGAATGGAAGTTTCTCAATTTACTTACTTCCAAGTAGTTGGAGAACTTGATGTTAAACCAACTATGAGTGAAATTACTTATGGTGTAGAACGTCTTGCTTCTTATATTCAAGATGTAAACTCAGTCTTTGATCTTGAATGGGGCGATGGAGTTAAGTATCGTGATATCTTCAAGCAACCAGAATATGAACATTCTAAGTATGCTTTTGAAGAAAGTGATCAAGAACAATTACTTAAGTTCTTTGATACTTATGAAGCAACTGCTAAACGCTTATTAAGCCAAAATCTAATTCATCCAGCTTACGATTACATTTTGAAGTGTAGTCATACTTTTAACTTGCTTGATGCACGTGGTGCAGTTTCTGTTACTGAAAGAGCAGGTTACTTATCAAGAATTAGAAACTTAGCTCACCTTGCTGCTAAGGGATTTGTTGAAGAACGTGAAAAACGTGGCTTCCCATTATTGAAACACCAAGAAGAAACTAAGAAAGCGGGGCAAAACAATGACTAAAGATTATTTATTTGAAATTGGCACCGAAGAAATGCCAGCTCACGTTGTTTCTAGAAGTGTTAAACAATTAGCTGATCGTACTAAAAAGTATTTAAAGGAAAATGGTTTGTCCTTTAAAGATATTAAGACTTATTCAACTCCACGTCGTTTAACGATTTTAGTTCAAGATTTAGCTGAAAAGCAAGACGATATTGATGAAGTAAAAAAGGGTCCAGCTAAGAAGATTGCCCAAGATAAAGATGGTAATTGGACAAAAGCTGCTCAAGGATTTGCCCGTGGTCAAGGGATGACTACTGATGATATTTATTTTGAAGAGCTTAAGGGCACTGAATATGCCTATGTTCATGTTCAAAAAGAAGGTAAAAAAGCTTCTGATATCTTAATGGGAATGAGCGATATTGTTAAAGCAATGACTTTCCCAACTAAGATGCGCTGGGGTAGCTACGACTTCGAATTTGTTCGTCCAATTCATTGGATGGTTTCTTTACTTGGTAGTGAAGTAGTGCCAGTTAAGTTACTAGATGTAGTAGCTGGTCGTAAAACTCAAGGTCATCGTTTCTTAGGTGACAGTGTTGTATTAGCTAACGCTGATGATTATGAGGAAGCATTAAAGAGCCAATACGTAATTGCTAATGCTGATGAACGTAAGGGTATGATTCTTAACCAAATCCAAGAACTCGTTGCTCAACATAACTGGAAAGTGAATATTGATAAGGGCTTACTTGAAGAAGTTACTAATTTGGTTGAATATCCAACTGTATTTGCTGGTTCTTTTGATGAAAAATACTTGAACATTCCTGATGAAGTATTAATTACTTCAATGAAAGATAATCAAAGATATTTTGAAGTCTATGATGAAAACGGCAAATTAATTAATCACTTCATTTCAGTTAGAAATGGAAATAGTGAGTACTTAGACAATGTCATCGCTGGTAATGAAAAAGTTCTTGTTGCTCGTTTAGATGATGCTCAATTCTTCTATGATGAAGATAAGAAGTACCCATTAGCTCACTTCGTTGATAAGCTTAAGAATGTATCTTTCCATGATAAGATTGGTTCAGTAGCTGAACATATGGCACGTGTTCAAATTATTGGTGATTACCTTGGTAAGAAGTTTAAGGTTTCAGATACTGAAATGAAGGACTTTGACCGAGTTAGTGATATCTACAAATTTGACCTTGTTACTTCAATGGTCGGTGAATTTGCTGAATTACAAGGTGTTATGGGAATGCACTATGCACGCTTAATTGGTGAAAATGAAAATGTTAGTGTAGCAATTAAAGAAAGTTATATGCCAACTAGTGCTGAAGGTGAATTACCAAGTACTACTGTAGGTTCTTTACTTTCAATTGCAGATAAACTTGATACAATCATTTCCTTCTTCGGTGCAGGTATGATTCCATCTTCATCTAATGACCCATATGCATTAAGAAGAAACGCATACGGAATTGTAAGAATTTTATTGACCGAAGGTTGGTCACTTCCTATTAAAGATGTTTTACCAGAATTGATTCAATTACTGTCAGGTAAGACCGCAGCTAAGTTACCTAAGAGTGCTGAAGCTGAAAATGAAATTTCCGACTTTATTCGTGATCGTGTAAAGCAACAATTACAAGTTGAAAAGTATGACTATGATGTAATTGACGCTGTTCTTGCATCTAGTCAACAAGATCCAATTCAAATTTTGGCTGCTGCTAAGACCTTGCAAATGCATCATGATGATGCTGACTTCAAGCCAGTAGTTGAAAGTTTGACTAGAATTACTAATATTTTGAAGAAAGCAAAATATAGAAATGCTAATGACATTGATGAAAGTCTTTTCCAAGATGTTAGTGAAGAAGAATTATATGCTGGTGTAAATGCATTAGAAGAAAATACTGATGTAAGTATTGCCGATCTTTACAAAGGCTTTGTAGAATTACAACCTGTAATTAATAATTACTTTGAAAGTAATATGATTCTTGATAAGGATGAAAAGGTAAAGAATAATCGTTTAGCTCAATTATTAAAGATTAATAACTTAGCTGATCGAATGGGTGACTTAAGTAAATTAGTAATTAAATAATAATTGATTGGGATGATCCATCGATGGCAGGACGTATTCCTGAACAATTTATCGATGAAGTTAGAAACTCTGTCGATATTGTGGATGTAATAAGTCAATATGTCTCTTTAGAAAAAAAAGGTAAAGATTATTTAGGCCTGTGCCCTTTCCATCAAGAAAAAACACCTTCCTTTACTGTTAATGAAGGAAAACAGTTTTTTAAATGCTTTGGATGTGGTAAAGGTGGAAACGTATTTAAATTCTTAATGTATCAGGATCATCTAACTTTTCCTGAAAGTGTAAGAAAAGTTGCTGAATTAGCCCATCTTCACATGCCAGACGGCTATGGCGAAAAAGTAAAGCCGCTTAGTCCGCTTAGAAAGATGTATCGACAGGCAACCGAATTTTATCAACATATTCTCTTAACAACTAAAGTTGGTGAAAGAGCACTTGAATATGCTCAAAAACGTGAATTAACTAATGACTTATTAGAGCATTTTAAGGTGGGATATGCACCTGATAACGATACAATTTTGTTAACCTATCTTCGCCAAGAAGGTTACACAGATGACGAACTGAGAGAGAGTGGCTTATTTGTAGAATCGCAGGACGGACAGTTATTTGATCGTTTTCGTGATCGATTAATGTTTCCTTTAGGGGATGAATCAGGTTATACAGTAGGATTTTCTGGTCGACGAATTAGTAATGATAAAACTATTGCTAAGTATATGAATAGTCCAGAAACTAAGATTTTTAATAAATCTAAATTGCTGTTTCACTTTGCTGAAGCAAAAAAAGCAGCAAGAAGCGAAAAACATTTAATTCTTTACGAAGGATACATGGATGTAATTGCTGCGTATAAGGCTGGAATTAAGTCGGGGGTTGCTTCGATGGGAACAAGTTTAACTACGGAGCAAGTCTATATGCTGAGACGGATCACTCCCAATATCTTAATTAACTATGATGGAGATCCGCCTGGCGTTCATGCTGCTGAACGAGCAACGAAATTATTCGGACAAGTGCAGGGATTTAATCTGGGAGTAATTGTTTTACCCGAAAATCTCGATCCAGATGAATATGTAAAGAAATATGGAGTAGAAAAATATCAAGCAGAGGTTGCCGGTGCGCTTAGTTCAATGGATTTTCTGCTTGAAAGACTAGCTAATCAATATAATTTACATAATGATCGAGAGAAGCTAGGATATATTACGGCTAGTGTACAAATGATTGCTGGCTTAAATGATCTAGTTGCAGCGGATTTGTATCTTGATAAATTAGCACGTCAAACAGGGGTTACTCGTGAATCATTGAAAGTGACTTTTGTGCGTGAAAGACGGAAGTTACAGCGTGCAAAGAATCATCAGCAAACTTATCAAACTACTGAATCATTTCCAATAGATCAGCCTAGTGAGTCTAAAGAAGAACAAGCAGGGACTGACCTTGAGACAAGAAATCCTACTCTTGATCGCTTGCTTTACTTGTTTATACATAGTGATGAAGCGCGAGATTACCTATTGAGTCAGCAATTCTTGTTTCCAGATGAACGTTATGCAAAATTAGCAGAATTTTGGTTAAAGTATCATCAAACTCATGAAGGAGCAGATGTTACTGGCTTCATTGATTTTATTCCTGAAGAACTTCAAGGTATAATTATTAATATGGAGATGATTTCAATGCCTCCTGATTATTCTAAGCGTGAATTAGATGATCAATTGCGGGCATTGGAAAAAAGTAAGATTGATCAGCAATTAAATGAGTTGCTTAATCAATTGAAGGATGCTCAAAGAAAACAAGATAATAGTTTAGAGCTTGAAATAGCGCAAAAAGTAATTGCGTTAAGAAGAAAGAAGTTTTAGAGGGGGCTTTTTTACATGGCAGAAAGTAAGACTACCAAAGAAACAACAATGACACTTGATAAAAAGGTCAAGGAAGTTGTTAAGGAAGTTAAAAAAGACAAACAAATTACTGAAAAAGAATTTACTGCTCAACTAATTAAGCCATATGATCTTCAAGGAAAAGCAGTAGATCAACTCGTTCAAGAATTTGAAGACAATGGAATTAGTATTGTTGATGAAAATGGTGAACCTTCAAAATTAGCTTTAAAGAAGCAAAAAGATGTTGAGAAGGCTGAATTAAAGGATATGTCAGCACCTTCAAGCGTAAGAATGAACGATCCAGTGCGGATGTACTTGAAGGAAATTGGACGTGTTTCCTTATTAAATGCTGATCAAGAAATTGCGTTAGCTAAGAGGATTGAATCTGGTGATGAAGAAGCTAAGCAAGAACTTGCTGAAGCTAACTTACGTTTAGTTGTTTCTATTGCTAAACGTTATGTTGGTCGAGGGATGTCCTTCCTTGATTTGATCCAAGAAGGTAATATGGGCTTAATGAAAGCCGTTGACAAGTTCGATTATCGTCTAGGATTTAAGTTCTCAACTTATGCAACTTGGTGGATTAGACAAGCAATTACGCGTGCAATTGCTGACCAAGCTAGAACTATCCGTATTCCAGTACATATGGTTGAAACAATCAATAAGTTAATCAGAATTCAAAGACAACTTTTACAAGATTTAGGTAGAGAACCAACTCCAGAAGAAATTGGTGCCGAAATGGACATGCCAACTGATAAGGTTCGTGAAATTTTGAAGATTGCTCAAGAACCTGTTTCTCTTGAAACGCCAATTGGTGAAGAGGATGATTCTCACTTAGGAGACTTTATCGAAGATAAGGATGCAACTAGTCCTGAACAACATGCTTCATATGAATTGTTAAAAGAACAACTTGAAGAAGTACTTGATACTTTAACGGATCGTGAAGAGAATGTTTTACGTTTGCGTTTTGGTCTTGATGATGGACGTACTCGTACTTTAGAAGAAGTTGGTAAAGTATTTGGAGTAACTCGTGAACGTATCAGACAGATTGAAGCTAAGGCTTTGCGTAAGTTACGTCACCCAAGTCGTTCAAACCAATTGAAAGATTTCTTAGACTAGTATTAATGCCATTAAGTTAAGACATTGATACATTGAAATATAAACTTTTTAAGAATCGAATCGTGGGGATTCAGTTCTTTAGGCTACTTGTCAAGCAACCTAAATAAGAGGTACAGCATAACATGCTGTACCTCTTATTTTTTTGCTTTTTTTTAAAAAAAGCAGAAACCATGAAAGAAACACGTAATTTCTAACTTTTAAGTTTTAGATAGACTATTTTGTTTGTTTTATAGATGGAAGCGATGGTAGTTAAATAGAATGTTATAAAATATACGATCAATTTTCATATAGAGCATTGACAAAAGCAAAGATGGGGGGGGTAGAATAGGCTCGTATCAACCTTTAAATAGGTAGATTCAGTTATTTAATACGATGGAGGACGTAGTAATGAAGAACAAAGACAAACTATTGTATGTATCTGCAGCTGTGCTAGCTGCTGGATCTGTAGCCGGTGTTAAGACTACAAATGTTAAGGCTGCTGAAGTGAAGCAAGCTAATGTTAATAGCAAGCTAGACTTAAATAACGCAACGCAAGAAAAACAAGCTGTTGCTCAAGATAAGACTGCACAAGGTCAAATTAAGCAAGATACTGATACTGTTCAAAAGACGCAAGATCAATTAAAACAAGATCAAGCAGCTAAGACTCAAGCAGAATCAGCTAAAACTGAAGCTCAAAATACTTTGCCAGCTAAAGAAAATGCAGTTTCAAACGCTCAAACTAAGTTAGACAATGCTAAACAAGAATTGACTCAAACTGAAGCTCAAAATAAGGATTTGCACGCTCAATATGATACTACTACTGAAAATGCGGTACATACTGCTCAAGACGCTGAAAAGAAGTTAGATCAAAAAGTTAATGACTTAAGTGGTCAAGTTCAAGATACGCAAAATAAGCAAACTGATTTGCTTGGTCAAAGAACTAACGCTGAAAGCGAAATCAAGACCAATACTGAAACATTGAATAATGTTAATGAGCAATTAAATAAGGCTCAAGCTGATTCAGCTCAAGCTCAAAAGCATTTTGATAATGTACAAAAGGATTATGCACCTATTCAAAATGAATATAATGCTAAGAAGTCAGCAGCTGACAAAGCAGCTCAGGATTTAAAGCAAAATGAAACTAATTTAGCTCAAAGTCAAAAGCAATTAGCTGACTTACAAACTAAGACTGATCTTAATCAAAGTCAAGCTAAGTTAAATGATATACAAAAGCAAAACAGCGATGTAAATGGCAAATTAACTAGTGCTATCGCTAAACGTGATCAAGCAAAGAGTGCATTAGATTCACAAAGTGAAAACCAAACTAAGATTGTTATCACGCCTGAATTCAATAAAGCATTTCATAAGTGGAATGATAATCATGATCCAAATTATGTACAATGGACCCCTGAAAAAGATGCTGAAATGGTCAAAGAATTAGGTGATTTATCAAAGCAAGAACGAGCAATGAATCACTTCGAGCATAATGCAAAAGATAAAGAACACAAAATTGACATGATGCATTTAACATATGAGGAACGCTTAGACGCTAATAAATTTGGCATTAATTTAGTTAACCAAATTCGTACCCAAATGGGTAAACAGCCTGTGAAGTTAACTGTAGGATCATTAAAATATGCTAATGACGTAGCTAAGTATTATGAAGCAGATCATCCAGCCGATAGTTTTGCTAACGGTAATGTTGATGGAAGCCACCCAGGTCATGATACAAAAGCAATTAATAAAGCATTAGTTGAAAATGGCGTAAAACCCGGTATGGGGGGGGAAGCCGGCCACTATGGTACCTATTATGACAGTGATCTTGATGGCCGTTTTGGATCATTTAGCATTAAAAACATGGATGATTTAAAGCAAAATATATATAATGCTGTCACCAAATGGATGTTTAATTATGAACAAGGCGAATGGGAACATGCATCCATTGTTACAAGTATGAGTCTGTGGGATAACACAAATTATAAAAATCATAATGAAGAAGACCCAACATATTTTGGCTTTGCTATCATGGCAAATGCACCTCATGAAGAATTAGGTGGAATTAGTGGAGATCTTGGAATCAATTTGGAAACTATTATCGATAATACAATTCCTGGAAATCCATTATCACACCCAATTGACTATAACAAGTTCAATGTCAAAGATGTAATTCCTACTGATAATTCAGATAGCTCTCAAGCTGGACAAGTTTATGCAGTCGCTCAAAATGAAGTAAATGCTTTGCAAGGTCAAAAGACTGATTTAGATAATCAAATCAAGTCATTGAATGATCATATTGCTCAATCACAAACTAGAGTAAATGATTTAACAAAAACTATTACTGATTTATCTGTTAAATTAGCAAATGCTAAGACTGAACAAGGTACTGTTCAAGGTCAAATTGGTCAAGTGTCTAAGCATGTTGACGCTTTGAAGGCTGCACAACCAGCATTAATTCAAGCAAGAGATAACACTATTAATGCGTTAGCTGATTATGAACAAACACATGCTACTGTACTTAACGACTACAACAATGCTAAGTCACAATTAGATCAAGCTAACAATTAAGCTTCAATCAGCTACTAAGGCTAAAGATGAAGCCGAGAAAGTTCTCAACCAAAACAAAGCTAAATTAGCTAATATCAATCAAGAATTAGATGCTGTTAAAGCACAATTAGCTGACTTAACAACTAAGCTATCAGACGCTAAGTCCTCCCAAACAAGCGCTAAAGCTAACTTAGAAAAGGCACAAGCTGATTACGATAACTACGTAAACACTCATAAAGACTTGATTGATAGTATTGCTAAGTCTGATAAAGAATTGGCTGATAAGGAAGAAGCAGTCCGTGTTGCTCAAGCAGATTACGACAAGGCTAGTCAAGAATACGAAGCTGCTAAGAAGGAAGCTGACAAGTTAGCAAACAAGGTTAAAGATTTAGACCAATCAATTGCTAAGTCACAAGAGACTATCAAGTCACTTAATAACAGAATTGCTTCAAATACTCAAATTATCGAAAACAACAAGCAAGTTCACGCAAAAGCTGCTAAATTAGCTGCACGTAAAGCCTTTGATGCTCAAATCAATAAGGCTTTAGACAATGTTGTTTATGGCACTAAGACAATTAGTCAACACACTGCTAAAGCAGCTACTGTAAAACCTGCTGTTTCAACTAAGAATACTAAACATGCATTACCACAAACAGGCGCAAATGATAAATTAAGTTTATTTGCAGCACTTGCAGGTTTATCATTAAGTTCAATCGGTTTAGGTTCATTAATTTCAGATAAGAAGAGAAGACGTAATTAGTATGTACGATTGTTTTAGAAACGCGAAAACAAAGAAAGGCAAATTCTTCGCATTTATTTGGTGCACGGTTAAGTTGTTGTGTGTCATTGCTTTTTGGTTAGTTGCTGGTTTATTCGTTATGATTTGTGGAATTCTTTTTGATGATTCTGGCTCTGAATTTAAACCAAAAAAGGAAAAAGTAAAAACAATCATAAGATATGTGCCAATTAAACGCAATTATCGTTGGTAAACAATCTAATTATTTCTTTTCTTATAAGAGAGGTCATTAAATAATATGAGTAAAAGATTTTATGCAACTGTTGATGCAAATACAGGTGAAACCAATATATATTCTGGTGATTGGAATACTGAAGTAAAATCTAAAATTCAAGGGAAAACTAGTCTTATTTATAAGGGCTTTAATACAGAAAATGAAGCCAAAGACTTTATTAATCAAGGCTATGTTGAAAAGAACGACGTTGATCCAAACGATAACGAAGCAGTTAATAAGGAAATAGAAAATCGTATTTCTTCCTTAACTGATGATGAGGCTATCATTGCAACAGATGGTAGTTACATGGAAGATATCAATAAAGATATCGCTGGCGCTGGCTGGATTGAGATTTCTAAGGATCATAAAGAACCTAAAAATGACACTTGTGATCCTAAGGGGATGAGAAATGTTGCAGGTGAAATTAAAGCTATTGAAGAGGGTATCAAGTGGGCACGCAGTAAAGGCTTTAAACGTTTAGACATCTACTTTGATTATGCAGGCCTAGTTGGCTGGGCTTATGGCTACAACATTGATGGAAATAGATCCCAAGATTCCAAAGCTGTTGAGAAAAAGGACGTTAAGACGAGCTATTATAATCTAATTAAAGAAACAAGTAAGTATATGAAACTTGTCTTTCATAAAGTATCTGCTCATACTAACGTTAAATATAACGAAGAGGCAGACCACTTAGCAAAAGATGCTGTAGAAAACTATGGCAAATAGTATTAAATAACTAATCTAATAAATAACTTTTTATTTTCATTAATATTTACATTCTTCACAAAAGAGAACATACACTCCAAGACTTGAGTGATATGTTCTCTTTTGTGAAGAATGTAAATATTAATGAAAAATTCTGTTGATAAAATGACGTAAATATATCTTGGTAATAAGACTTATTATAGAGACTAATATTGCCGCAAGGCTTTTTTAGTATAAAGAAGATGTATGGTAGTAGATATAAATTTAATATACTTTCCTTGATAATTGGATTAGCGCTCGGAGCTTTATTTGGCGTTTTAAGAACTTCTAAGAGTCGACTTGTGAAAATGATATTTAGACTATATTTAGAGTTTTTCCGAATAATGTAATGAAGAATGGTCGTGCTGCCGCTTTAGCAGACGATAATTCATACTTGTATGCTTGGGCAAAGAACAATCCTAAGTATACTGTTGGAATTAAGCACTTAGGTCCAAATTCATACATCGCTCCTGCAGTTAAGAAGGGTAACAAGTCACTTCTCGATTGGGCTAATAAGCACATCAATAAACTTAGTAAGGATGGATTCTTTGTAAATGATTAAATGATTATAACCAAGAATTGAAGCCTTGCTTTGGTGATGATGTTAAGCCATCTGATATTATTATGAATAAATAAATTGATTTTAAAGCAACAGAAGTTTAATTGATCTTCTGTTGCTTTTTTTGTTAAAAATATTTTCAAGTAAGTTTTAAGCTATCTATGCTAAAATTTTTAATAAGAGGTGAGAGTGTGTTAGAAGAAAGACTAGCTCAAATTGGTAAAATGGTAGATCCTGAAAGCCGATTGGCTGATATTGGTACCGATCATGCATATTTGCCAATTGCATTAGTAAAAGAAGAAAAAATAGATTTTGCGATTGCAAGCGACGTTGCTGCAGGTCCTTTGAATAATGCAAAACAAGATATTGAACAAGCAGGTTTAGAAGAGAAAATTGAAACAAGATTAGGATCAGGCTTAGAGACTTTAAAGGCTGAAGATCGAATTGATACCGTAGTAATTGCGGGAATGGGCGGAAAGCTGATGACTAATCTTTTAGAAACGGCATATCAAGAAGGTAAAAAGTATCCAACCTTAATTTTGGAAGCTAATATTGGCGAACCATTAGTAAGAAAGTGGTTGATGGATCATCACTATGAAATAGTAAATGAAAAAATCATTGAAGTTGCTGGCCATATCTATGAAATAATTAAGGCAAAATTAGGCAGAGAAAAAGTGGTTTTATCTGAACAAGATTTGGAATTTGGATCATTTTTGTCAAAAGAAAAGAATCAAGCTTTTATTAAAAAGTGGAGTAACCAACTTCATTATTATAAAAACTTACTTGCTAATTTAAATAAGGCTAAAAATAAAGATCAAGAAAAGATTGATAAAATAAATGCCTTAATTGAAATGATTGAGGAAGTATTAAAATGACGAAAGTAGCAGATATTGTAAAACGCTTAAGAGAAGATTTTCCAGAAGAGATTGCTTCTGAAGGCGATCCTGTAGGGATGCAAATTGGCTCAATGGATGCAGATGTTACAAAAGTAATGACAACTTTGGATGTACGTCCACAAGTAGTTGATGAAGCGATTGAAAATGGTGTTGATTTAATTATTAGTCATCATCCAGTAATGTTTAGACCAGCTAAAAATCTTGATTTTGCAGATCCGCAAAATGCCATGTATGGCAAATTAATTGCTAACGGTGTTACTGTGTATTCAATTCACACTAATTCTGATAAAGCTCAAAATGGCTCAGCTGATTGGCAAGCAGAGGAATTAGAGTTAAGAGATATTGAACCCTTTGCTTTAGATGCTGATGGAATCGCAATTGGTCGAAAAGGAAAATTACCTAAATCAATGACTGCCAAAGAATTTGCTTACTATGTAAAAGATAAAATGCAAATCCCAATGGCAAGATTAATTACTGCTGATAATGACAAAATGATTTCTACGGTAGCATTTATTTGTGGTGATGGTGGCAAATTTTGGCGACAGGCATTGGTAGATGGTGTCGATGCATTTATTACCGGTGATATATATTATCACGTTGGGCATGATATGATCTCTGCAGGTTTAACAGTAGTTGATCCAGGTCACTATACTGAGAAGCTCTTTAAATATAAAGTAGGCGAGCGTCTTGAAAAGTGGAATAAGGACTATAATTGGAATGTGCCTGTAGTAATATCAGAAGTATCTACTAATCCATTTCAAGATTTATTTTAGGGAAGATTAAAATGACAGAATATCCAACTTTATTACCAAGATTTTTAAAATACGTGAAGGTAAATTCAAGATCTGACGAACATTCAGACCGTTTTCCATCAACTGAAAGAGAAGAAAACTTTCAAAAAAATGTGATTATGAAGGACCTAGAAGAACTAGGTCTTAAAGATGTTCACTATAATCAAAAGAGTGGTTGCGTCATTGCAACTATTCCTTCAAATATTGATTATGAAGTGCCAACGTTTGGCTTACTAGCTCACTGTGATACAGCAGATTTTAATTCGGTTGACGTAAAGCCTCAAATCACAGAAAATTATGATGGTAAGTCTAAGATTCAATTGGGTAATAGTGAATTTTACTTAGATCCTGAAGTTTTTCCACATTTAAAGAATTATAAAGGTCAAACTATAATTTCTGCATCAGGTGATACATTGCTTGGCGGAGATGACAAATGTGGTATTTCCGAATTAATGACTTTTGCCGAGTATTTAATGGAGCATCCTGAAGAAAAGCACGGTGAAATCAAGTTAGCCTTTACTCCAGACGAAGAAATCGGAACAGGAGCAGAGCATTTTGATGTTGAAGAATTTGGAGCAGATTTTGCTTACACAGTAGATGGAGAAGCACCAGGTAAACTTGACTGGGGAACTTTTTCTGCAGCTCAATTTGGTTTAGACATTCAAGGTGTTAACGTTCACCCAGCGGTCGCTAAAGGACAAATGATTAACGCAATTCAAGTAGGAATTGATTTTCATAATCAATTGCCTGAACATGATCGTCCAGAACATACTGACGGACGTGAAGGATTCTTTCATTTAATGAATTTTGACGGAACTGTAGATTCCGCTCATATGGACTACATTATTCGTGATTTTGAACGTGATGGTCTTGAGAGAAGAAAGAATCTAGTTAAAGACATCGTTAAGAAAATGAATGATGAGTTTGGAACTGAGAGAATTAAGCTAAAGATGTGGGATCAATACTACAACATGGCTGATGAACTAGAAAAGCACATGGAGATTGTTGACCTAGCACGGGATGCATATAAAGCTGAAGGGCTTACTGTTAATGAAGATCCAGTTCGTGGTGGTACAGATGGCTCACAATTAACTTATATGGGCCTGCCTTGTCCAAACTTATTTGCTGGTGAAGAAAATATGCACGGGAGATATGAATATACGGTGCTCGAAAGCATGTGGAAAGCTGTGGATGTTTTACGTAAGATTAATCAATTGAATGTTGAAAGAAATAAGAAATAAATAATTAGTGAAACATTTTTTAACTAATTTTGATTAAATTTAATGATTTCTGGTTTTCTTTGAGGACAATTAAATGCTTTTATATCAATATTATTAAATTAATTAAAAATTAAAAATTGTTTTACACTGATATTATTAATTTGCTAAATAGTAGATGAAATACTTGATACTTTAGTATTTTATCTACTATTTTTTTATTAAAAAATCCGATTTAAAAATTGTGAAACATAATAAGCATTTGCATTTGAAAATATATATTGGTATTATATTAGTGTGATAGATAAATCATACACTAGTAAAGAGGGTGTGAAGAGTGCAATTTCAAGATAATATTCCAATCTATGTACAAATTGAAAAGTATCTTTATCGACAAATTGCCTTAGGAAAAATAAAACCAGGAGAAAAAGTCCCTTCAGTGCGTCAATTAGCAGTTGACCTAACTGTTAATGTAAACACGGTTCAACGAGCTTTGAATCAGATGAATACAGAGGGAATTCTTGAGGTTAGACGCGGGCTAGGATCATTTGTTACTACAGATACAGAATTAATTTTACAAAAGCGTAAGGAGTTAATTAAAGACACAATGAGCGAATTTTTAGAAAGTACCGCGCAATTGGGTCTTACGCCTGAAAAAACGCTTGAAGAGCTTAAAAAGTTCATTGAAGAGGAGAAGGGGGATTAAAATGAATAAGCTACTTGAAGTAAAAGGATTGACGTACAAAAAGAATTTAAGAACTATTCTTAAAGATGTAAGTTTAGATGTTGATTCTGGTAAGATTATTGCTCTTCTTGGTGAAAATGGTGCAGGTAAGACAACGTTAATGAGAGTAATCGTGGCTATTGCCAAGCATTATCAAGGAAAAGTGCTTCTTAATGGTGATGGAAGTGAAGTTTACCGTAAGGCCAATATTGCAATGACTGACAATTTAAAAGGATTAAGCGATTCGACAAAAGTTGGAGAAGTAGAAGAATTTTATCAAAAATTGTTTGTTGATTTTGATAGTAGTAAGTTTGAACAATTACGTTCTTTTATGAAGCTAAGTAATGATATGAAATTGGGACAACTTTCTCGCGGAATGCGGGAAAAGTTAGAAATTGCTTTAACATTGAGCCGAGAAGCTAAGCTATATTTACTTGATGAGCCTTTCTCTGGAATTGACCCAATGTCAAGAAAAAGGATTATTAATTCCATTTTGCTTTGGAAAAGTGCTGATAGCACAATTATTATTTCTGATCACTTTGTAAATGAAATTACGACGATCTTGGATGAAGTAGTAATTGTTAAAGATAAAAAGATCGCTAGTCATCTATCAGCAGATGATATTAGAGCAAAAGGACATAGCATTGAAGAATACTATGAAAGTTTATATGCAGATGAAGGAGCTGAATAAAAATGACTACTTTTAAAGCATTATTTAATCAAATGGGCAAAAAGAAGCGTCGTAGTGTATATTTATTAGCTCTATTGCAACTAGTAGCTGGATCAGTATTCGCGCTTTGGGCATTCTTTTCAAATGGTGGTGCATTTTCAAATACTGATAAGCCAGTTGCATGGTTTGTAATGGTGGCTACGTTTACTCCTTTTACAGATATAGCGTATGTTATACTTTCTGCGTGGCAAAATGAGAAAGAATATAGTTCTCAAACTTGGCGTTTAGTACCAATTTCTTCAAGCAAATTTTATTTGGCTAATATTTTATCAGCAATTGTTAATGGACTCTACTTAGTTTTAATCCAAATTGGAATGGGAATTGTTACTTTTTTGCCTGCTTTCTTGAGTAAAGATATTAGAACTAATATCTGGCAAATAAATCAGGCATTTGGGAAAGAAACACACTTCTGGCAAAAAGTTTCAGATTCGTTTCCAATTAGAGAAATATTGAGCGCATTCTTAGCATTTTTACTATTTGCTATTTTAGTTTATAGCATTATTACCACACTAAATCTTTCAAGTAGAACAATTACGGACTTTCTTCCAGATAAGCATAGTAAGCTAGTGCGTTTTGTAATTATGATTATCTTAATTTTTATCTTTATTGTTCTGACAAACAACTTAGGTGGCTTATTGAACCAATTACGTTGGGGTGATACAGATAATGGTTTGCTTGCTTTTGCGGAAAGTAATCTAGTGATGGCCTTGATTGATATCATTTTAGGCTCAATTAATATTTGGCTACTAAAGGAGTTTCACGAGGGAAAGTAGGAAACTAGTATGGTAACATTTTCGTCAATTTTTAAAGAGTTAACGCAAAATAAAGCTAGATTAGTTCGCCGCTTGGCTTTTTTACAGGTAATTACTGGAATTTTATTTGGCTTCTGGGCACTATTTTATTCAGTTTTTGAAGGTGAGAGTAAGTCCTATATGATGGTTGCTTTTATCAGTATTACGCCTTTCTTTGATCTAGCATATCTTGTTCTTTCAAGTAGAAAAAATGAAGAGATATATGCTTCTCAAACTTGGCGCTTAGTCCCGATAAAAGAAAGTACATTGCTATTTGCCAATTTGTTCTCAGCAATTGTTGATGGATTATATTTAGTTGTTTTACAAATAGGTATGATTGCTATAGCAGGATTACCGGTCATTACTACAAATGAATTTTGGAAGACAACATTTAAGAATTTTGGATCAATTGGTGAAGGAAAACTATGGCAAGAAGCTCATCTAACTGATCTAGCTTGCAGTGTTATATTGCTAATTTTAATTGCAATTTTTATCTACGTTGCTATTAGTTCAGTTAATTTTACTGGAAAAGTAGTCAGTGACTTTTTACCAGAAAAAATTAGTAAGATGGTTTACTTTTTAGTAGTTGTCGCATTGACCTGTGTCGGCTTGATAGTTTTAATAAACGTTTATTGGTTTGTTTTGAACTCACTTACTGGATTTTTACAAAATGGGATGTTTTTAAATACCTTGAGTAAGGATGCACTCGAGGTGAAATCTAATTTAAGTTCTAATTACTTAACTATGCTTGCAATTTTTATCGTAGATTTAATCTTAATTGCGATTAATATTGTTTTATTAAATAAATACCATGAGGCAAAAATATAATAAAAAACATTCTAAGCTAAATAGTGAATTGATATCCGACGGGATAATCAATTCACTATTTTTTGTTCTAGTCGTAGGATGAAAATAGTAGTAAAACCATATGCCGTCTTGTTCTTAGACACTTGATGTCGTATAAAAAACTGGCAGTTTTGCTCAAGAATTCAATAGTCTCTTCGAAGAATGTGGACACTTAGATGTCGAGTTTAGAAAATTAGATATGATTCCTTAAGTAAATACGTTTTACTACTAATTTTTAGGAGGTATTTATTATGCAAGTTGTATTCGGAATTGATGTAAGCAAAGCTACTTCTACTGTCTGTGAATTAATTGGTGAAAGTAAAAATGAACTCACCATTACTAACGATCTTCCTGGTTTCACATTGCTGTTAAAGGACTTAGCTGCTTTCTCTAAACAGCCACAGATAATCTTTGAAGCTACTGGTGTTTATTCTCGCAGACTACAAGCTTTTCTTGAAGACTATGACTACGACTATGTCATTATTAATCCTCTTAAGGCTAAGAAAGAGATGGATTTGGGCTTGCGTCATAATAAAACCGACCGAACCGATGCTTATCACCTAGCCCTAATTCAACGACTTTATCATCATCCGGTTAATAAAATACAAGCTAATGCATATCATCAGCTTAATGCTTTAAGCAGATTTTATGACCAGCTAACAGCTGATTTAGTGATGGCTAAAAATAGACTTCATCAAGTTTTACAATCTACTTTTCCTGAAGTAGAGCAATTATTCTGTACAGCGAAGGGCTTTAACTATTGGAAAATAATCAGTCACTACCCACACTGTGAATTAATTAGACAAGCCCAAGAAAGAGAAATTATCAACTGGCTGATCCAGCTTAAAGGTATTGGAATAAAGCATGCGCAAAAGACTGCAGCTAAGTTAAAGAAACTCGCCAATATGACTTATCCAGTTGTTTCTGAAACCAGCGTAGAAGCTGAACAAGTGCAATACTATGCCCAAAGATTAATTAACTTGAACGAGCAAAGAGAAAACTTAATTTCTAGAATGGTAAAACTAGCTAAATCTTTGCCAAATCATGATCTTGAGAATCTAGAGAGCATTCCTGGTTTTGCACAGACTACTGCTGTTAGAGTTTTAGCAGAATTAGGCGATATTCGCAGATTCTCTAATCCTAACAAGATCAACGCTTTTATTGGTATTGATCCAGGGCGTTACCAATCAGGTGAAATGGATTCTAGTTTAAGCATTACCAAACATGGGAATGCCATCGCACGTAAATTGCTTTATCGAGCTATTGGTCAAATAGACAATGCAGCTAAAACCAATCCTTGTCATATAGCAGATTATTATGAAAGCAAAAAGCGATCTCTTCAAACCAAGGGGTTTAAAAAGATCGCTATTGCTTCAATTCATAAGCTAATCAGGACTATTTATGCTCTGATTATCAATGATCAACTATATAATTACAACGTAGCCACACATAACCAAAAAGACTTTAGTCGTAATTAATTGATCAATTTCATTATAGACCTAAGCCTATAAAAACGATATGCTTATAGGCTTATTTGTCATACTTTCTTTTAGAAATAATTCGCCTGTATGTATTAAACGCTTAAAAATATGATTAAAAAATAAAGCTAAACACCTTATTATGCTTGACTTTACGTAGAAAAAGAATAAGGCTTTGAATATTTTAAAATTTCAAAGTCTTATTCTTTTTATTTAATTTTATAATTATGAGTTAGCTTGAATATAATCTAAAACTTGTTCCGCTTCTTCCATAGTGTATTTAGCTTCACCAGTTTTCATAGCGTGGAGTTTTTCAACTGATAAGTGACTTGAAAAGGCTAGAGCAGTGTCATTAACATTATTCTTTACTTCAAATTCAATAATTGCATCAGATAATTCTTCAGGACTCATTTATTTCACACTTTCTAAAATACTAATTAAAACCAGTTTACTTGATTAAACGGGAAGTAACGTAATTTAACTTCGCCAATAATATCTTTTTTATTGATAAAACCAATCATTCTAGAATCTTTAGAGACATTCCGGTGATCTCCCATTACAAAGTAGCAATCTTTAGGAACTTTTTTCACATGATAAAGTTGTTCAAGGCTAAAATTATTTGTGTAAAGCTGACCTTTAGAGAGCTTTTTCTTATATTGAGTTAGATAAGGTTCCCTGATTGGCTTCCCATTAATATACATTACATCATTTTTTGATTTAATGCTGTCACCAGGCACCCCAATAATTCTTTTAATGTAAAGAGCACCTGGTTCATCGGGAGCCTTGAAAATTACAATATCACCACGTGATAACTTTGTATGCCTTACCGCGATGACTCGATCGTTGTTTTCAAAGGTTGGCTGCATTGACGGACCACTGATTGTTTCATTAGCAAGAAAAAATCGAAATACTATAAGGTATAATCCGAAAATAATAATTGCTAAAATAAATACTTGCAGGAGCCAATGCCCGAAGGACTCAGGTTTTTCAGTTTTATGTTTTGACATAATTATTGCTTCCTTAATTCTGCATTACTTTTATTATACCTGTTTTTATTAGCTTTGCATGGTAAAATCATTTCATAAGGAAAATATAAAATGAAAAATTATCAAACTAAACTTAATAAATTAGATAAAGAATTAAATTATTTACCTCTTCATAGACAAGTTACCACAATTAATCAGATAATTGCTAGTGTAGAAAGGGGAAAAATTTTATCAAAATCTCCAGATGAACTTGGCTTTTTACCTGATAGCTTAGATATAATGATAGAGAACGTTGGTGACAATGTGAAAGCACAGGAAGCCAATAATTTGCTTAATAATTTTCGTAGCTTTCTTTCAAGAGAGTATGGAATATGGTCTTTGCCCAATTTAGAAACTGCAAGGCTCATTAAAGAGGAATATAACATTAAGTCAAGCTTAGAAATTATGGCTGGAAATGCGTATTGGTCAAAGGCCTTAAGTGAAGTTGGAGTAAAAGCAACAGCAAGTGATTCGTTTACTTGGGCTAAAAGTTCAACTACAGGAGAGAATCCAATCTTTAAAACAAAAAATTTGGATGCTCTAGAAGCAATTAAGGCGCATCCTGAAGTAGATTTGATTTTATGCTCGTGGGCACCAAATTTTGGTGATGATGATCTAGCTGTTTTGAATTTTTATCGCAATTTAAATACAAAGCCTGCATTACTTTTTATTGGTGAAAAAGACGGAGTAACTAACTCTGCATCCTTTTGGCAAGAGGCAGAAATTACTACAAATCCAAAAATTAATCGTAGCTTTCGTAGTTTTGATTTCATAAATGAAACGGTGTTTAAGGTAAAATAATGAAAATAAAACGGATTATTCTTTTAATAATTTCTTTTTTAACTTTTTTGGGATTAGGCTTGATTTTGTCACGTCATCAATCTCAAAGGGCTGATCAAGTTTTAAACAATAACGGTTTGTCAAGTACTTATTATGTTTTTAACCCTAAAAAGAAACACAATATTAAACAGCTATTGATCCATGTTAATGAAAAGTATTTCCGTGATAAGGTGCAAATCCATTTTGAATCTGATTATATTCCTGATCGAGTATTAATTTGGGCTAACTATAATTTGAAAAGTCAACCTTTAGCCAAGGGTAGTTCACGCTACTTTACTAAAAGTGATTTTACTGGTTCAATTCCGTTTGCTGTTATTTCTGCTGATACGAAAAGTCGAGTAGTAATTCTCCAAAATAATCATTATCTCAAAGAAAATAATGATTACGTCACTATCATCGGTGAGTTAAAAAAGAATAATGAGAGTCAAAATGGACAAGCAGTCTATTATTTATCAACGGGAATTAATCAACCTACTGCTAAAGAATCTATTCTTAACTATAAAGTAGTAGTTGATGGACTAAATAGAAATGAAGCTAATTCCTTGCACCATTATTTAGGTGGTAAGATGCAGGTTGTTGATTTTAGCAAGACGTATAATAAGCAACATGGTATTAGTCCAACTAAAAAGTTAATTGGGGCTATTTTTTGTGCAGTAGTTGCCCTTATAGTTGCTGCACTAGCGGCGGTATTAGCTGAAAACCCGGTAAATTTAAAGTTTGTGCCAGGTAAGATTTGGACGCATTTATTAGCAGATTCCGGATTACGTTTCTTTTTAGCAGATGGTCTAATAGTTTTTGTGACTACGCTAGGCTTACAAACTTGGAAATTTTATTCAAATCACAGCCAGCTTTATATCTTATTTTCAATTATTTTTGTAATGCAGATTTTGACTTATGTATTAATGCTATTTTTAATAAAAATTAAGAAGGGAAAATAATGACACTACCAGCTGAATTTATTGAAAAATATCAAAAGTTATTAGGGGAAGAAAGTAATAATTTTTTTGAAGCAATTGATAAGCAAAGTAAGAAGGGCTTTCGTCTAAATCCTTTAAAATATAATTATCAAGATGTTCAATATAGCCTTAAAGAACCAATTGAGTTTACCAGTGATGGTTACTATGGCGGAGTTTCAGGACGGGATAGTGAATGGACGGGCGGTTATGTTTATTCTCAGGATCCGTCTGCAATGTATCCTGCAGTTGCCCTTGATGTAAAACCTGGCGATATAGTGCTTGATTTATGTGCGGCTCCAGGTGGAAAATCAACTGCTCTAGCAAGTGCACTTAGAAATGAAGGAGTTTTAGTAGCTAATGAAATTTCTAGAAGTAGGGCAAAAGATTTAAGAGAAAATCTTGAACGTTGGGGTGCAACTAATGTAGTTGTTACAAATGAAAGTCCTGATCGTTTAGCTAAAAAAATGCCAACTTTTTTTGATAAGATTTTAATTGATGCGCCATGTTCTGGTGAAGGGATGTTTAGAAAAGATCCAGACGCAATGCAATATTGGTCTCAAGAGTATGTTATAACTTGTCAAACTCGACAAAAAGAAATTTTAGCTGAAGCAATGAAGATGTTAAAGCCAGGTGGTGAAATAGTTTATTCTACTTGTACTTATTCTCCTGAAGAAGATGAAGAAATTGTTGCTTGGCTGGTAGAAAATTATAATTTAAAGGTTGAACCACTTAAATTATTTAAAGGGATGTCTTCGGGAAGACCAGACTGGACTGGTGCTAATCTACCTGATCTAAAAGAAACTGTACGCTTATGGTTTCAAAATGGAGTTGGTGAAGGACAATTTGTAGCACGTTTAAGAAACACTGAGGAAAATGGTAATAATGAGTCTAAAAATGAGAAAAGGAAGAAAAAGCGGCAAAAAAAGACTACAGTTACACGTTTAAATAAAGAAGAAATTGCGACTGTAGAAAAGGTAATAACTAATTTTGTTTTACCAACTGGTTTAGAAAATTGGCAAAAAGAAGTTTTACAAAGTAATGGCCATGTTTTTGTTCCAGCGCTTGATCCAGAAATTTTAAATGACTTACATATTTTAAATAATGGAGTGGAATTAGGCTTACTTAAAAAGAAACGTTTTGAGCCAAGTCATCAATTAGCAGAGGTTTTGGGACAAAAAGAACAGGGACAACTAATTAACTTTGAGGATAAGGCAAATTATGAACGGTATTTACATGGTGAAACCATTAAGGTAGACAGTAAACTACGTGGCTTTGTTTTAGTAGCTTATCGAAATCATATTTTTAGCTTTGGAAAAATTGGAAATGATCAAATTTTGAAGAATTTTTATCCAAAAGGCTTAAGAAAGTAAAAGAGGACCGGTCAAGTATGACCAGTTCTTTTAAATTAGTCGATAAATTTTACTGCAGTTCCATATGCTACTACTGACTGCATGTCACCTGCAATTGATCCTGAGTCAAAGCGCATCATGACTACAGCGTCAGCTCCCATTTCTTTTGCGTTTTGACGAAGGCGGTTAATAGCTTTATCTCTTGATTCAGTTAACATTGAAGTATAAGCTTTGATTTCTCCACCAACAATGCTTTTTAAACCAGCTCCAAAATTACGAATTGCATTTTTTGATTGAGTGGTAACACCGAATACTTCACCGATGATTTCATATTTTTGATTAGGGATATTTTCTGTAGTAGTTACTAAAAGTTGATCTGCCATTTTTATTCCTCCTAGAAAGATTTTCTTAATTATACTTAAGTGGTAGTCCTAGGGCAATAATTTTGTATAATGAAAAAGATTAAAGAAAAATTTTGATGATTGACATTATTGAGGCTAAAGACATGTGTAAAATAAAAATGATTGCAATTGATGTTGATGGAACTTTACTGAATTCTAAAAAGGAATTGACTAAAAAAGTAAAGGATACCATTTTAAGAGCGCAAAGTGCAGGAATAAAAGTTGTAATTGCTACAGGACGTCCTTTAAGTGGTATAAAGCCGCTTTTAAATGAATTAAAGTTAGCCAACCAAAAGGATCAATATGTAATTTGCTTTGGTGGTGGAGTAGTAGAAACCACTTCTGAAAATATTTTACTTGAAAAGATTTTAACTTATGATGACTATGTAGATTTAGAAGTAATTTCTCTTAAGTTAGGGTTACATTTTCATGCTTCTACTCCTGATAGAATTTATACTGCTAATCGAGATATTGGCGATTATACTTTATATGAAGCAAATTTGGTCAACCTGGGTATTTCTTATCGTATACCAGCTGAAATGAAGAAAATAAAAATAGTAAAATGTATGTATGTTGATGAACAAGAATTGTTAGATCATAAGATTGCTGATCACACGCCGTTTGCACATTTAGATAATCGAATTGCTTTTACGAAAACAGCACCATTCTATTATGAAGCTAATCCTAAGGGAGTTTCTAAAGGAAGTGCGTTAAGATTTCTTTGTCAGAAATTAAATTTAACTAGTGAAAACTTAATGGCTATAGGGAATGAAGAGAATGATTTAAGCATGATTAAATATGCTGGAGTTGGCGTAGCAATGGGAAACGCTGTTCCAGCTGTAAAACAAGTTGCTCAAGTCATAACAGAAGATTGTGATCATGATGGAGTAGCAAAGATAATCGAAAAGTATATTTAGATAATACAAATATAAAAAAACGGGATTAATCTTAAATCTGATCAATCCTGTTTTTTTATATTATTAGCGATGCTTCGGTGGCATCTTTAGTTTTCTCTGTTTAAACAGTTCCATTATTAATTGGAAGAGCCCATAGACAATCAATAAAATACCTAAAATAATAACTGTTTGTCGACTAAAATAATCTGGGTTTACAATTACAATAATTCCAGCGGCAAAAGCAATTAAACTTTCAATGGTATCAACGATATTTCTGAAAATACCATTTTTCTTATTTTTAACTATTACACTACGTAATCGTACATAAGCAAAGCCAATTAAAAAGATTCCTAAAACATAGTGAGCTAAGAAAGTAAGCAAACGATTGTTGGAAATAATCGCAATAGCTAAACCAAATACTATTAGATACGTAATAATGAAAAAGCGCTTAGGCTTAGCTTGCAAATTAGAATTAGCCGCTTCAACAATATGGTATCCGCTCCAGCCGACACAGAAGATAGCGACTAGTACACCAAAAGCGCGGTAAGCATAATCGGGAATCATTAGATCCACAATTCCCAGAATAATTAAAACCCATCCAATAATAGAATTAGGAGTTATAAAGAGTTTTTCTAAATGAGTTGCTTTAATGCTGTGCCAAATTGTTTCCCATAAGCTTCCTAGAACAAATTTAGTTCTTCTAGATGAATCGGTGAGTGAAAAAAGAATTGCTCCAAATCCTCCGAATCCATTTTTATTAAGTTCAGTAATTTTGGTTGCACCGCTGGCTGCAAAAGCATTAAATAAATCGTTAGTAAGAGCTTCTCGCTCTTGTAAATTTGCTTCACCTATCCATTGATTGATGATTTGATTATAGATTTTTGAAGTAGGATTTTGGTGCGTACGAGTGATAAAGTGAGAACCTGATACTTCCCAACTCATAGGATCGTGCTGTGCGAGCTTAGGCCGATCACTAACTAGTATGGTTGGAGCAATATTTTCTGGTTCAAAAAGTCTGCCTACAATACTAAATTCTGGAACATAACGTTTTAGTTTGTCGGTTACTCCATCAACCTGCGTACTTAGACCTGGGCTGTCAAAAGTATAGATGGTTTTAATTTGTTTTTTTAAATTATCAGGTAAATTAACAGCTGCATATTCGGCAAGATTCCCGCCTTTGGAATGGCCAGCTAAGCTGTAAACTTTCTTAGTTGTTTTTAAAATATTAGTTAGATACTTTAAGGCATATTCTTGTGCGCCTGTAGTCCTGAAACTAATTTCGAAGTCTTCTTTCCAGCCCACTAATGAGTCATCAGTTCCGCGAAAAGAAATAAAATTAGTGCCGTTATCAAGACTAATTTTAATGGCAGAAAATTGAATTCGATCAGTTAAAATATCTGTAAAATAAGAAAGTTTAGCATCCCTGAACCGAACTGAATCAGCCATTAGTTTCAGAAGATTCTGATATTTATAATGATCTAAGTTTGGATTAGATGAATTAAAATATTTCTTAGCTGCTTCTTTAAGTGATATTTCTTTATTAGAATCAGGAACAATATCGTCAAGATGAATATATGAAAATGTGGCCATCACTAGTGCATCTACTTCGTCAAATGGTCGTGCAGAAAGGGAAATATCGCCACGCCATTTTATATAAGACAAAATATTATTTGTATCCATATTTCATCCATCCTTTCTGCTTAATTATTTTTATTATAGAAATAAAAGTTGTATTTTTTGTTAACAAAATGTTAATAAAAAAGAAAACTCTCGTGTTCTTCTTAAGTCTAACACATGCTGAATAAAACGATGAATTAACTTTAGTGGCGCAACTTTTTAAGAATGAATTGAATTTATAAAATCATAGGTAAGTTTGTTGGCATTAATTCGATAAAGGAAACCAACGTCTATAGTAAAATCCCAATTTACTTTTTTAGAATAAATGGTTTACAGAGATCAGCAAGAGGTTGAGGAACTAAAAGAAGTTTATTATTCAATAATGTTTCATTAACTGTGGCCCGATTATAGATGGTATAGGTTTGAATATTGATATTTTTACAGTGATCTTGAAGATAATGCTCGATTTTAGGTGTTTTGCTGGAAAAACCATTAAAAGTGGAGAAGTTGCGACTTTTTTAAATAACAATTATTGTTATTGTGTTATTATAATTTCTCATAATTTGATTGGTTTCAGAAAAGAGATCCTGTATTTTCTTAGCTTGAATAAAAAATTTTACTAACTTCGGTTAAATCTACGCCGTGCGAGTTTCTCATAAAAAGAATACAGTCTGTTTTTTCTAATATGTTTATTTGTTGAGGAATAGCTGATTTTTAAATATATAATTTTCGGGCGGCTGCAGAAAAACTTCCCAATTCAGCCACTGTAATGAATGTATTTAATTCTTGAGTATACATGATTTTAAGCCCTTTCAGAGTTAAGTCTAGACTTAACTCTGTGTTTATACAATATAAAAAGTCAACTTTCAGAACTTTTCTATAATAAGGTAATAACCTTAAAAAGAACTTGTCGTAAAAATGAAAGTTAATCCTGAGACTTTAAATAGTGAGGTAGCTCGATATAATAAATTAGTTGAAAAAGGTAAAGATACGGATTTTTATAAGAAACCTAAATTTATGAGTATAAAAGTGCAAAATGAGCCATTTTATGCAATTAGAGCTAATTCAACAACTTTAGGAGCTTAGTTACCGAGAACTTTGAAGCTTTAACTAATAATAGAGATATTATTCCTAGGATTTATGTAATAGGGAACAATGCTTCGGACTTATTTGATTCTTTATATCCGACTATTGAAGGTTTGAGCAACGCATTTGCTTGGAATTCAGGAAGAATTGCTGGTGAGAAGGCAGGCTAGTGAATTTGTAAAAAATATTAATAATTAACCAAAAACAGACATAATTGTTTTAAATACAACAATCATGTCTGTTTACTTTATCGTTAATTAATTATTGAATTTCTTACTCCAAGCCCATGGATCTTCATGCCAGGTCTTTAAAATATTGTATTGTTCACTGGAAATGTGACCGGATTCATTCTCTTTTTTCAGTAATTCTGAATAAGAAAGAAGTGGAGCATATTTTACATTAGCTTTCTTGAAGTTTTCTTTAGCGTCTGGTAAGTAATATGTGAAAATTGAAGAAACACCAGCAACATGTCCACCGTCTTTTTCTGTGGCCTTAACTGCATTAAGGACTGATCCACCGGTAGTAATTAAGTCATCGATTAAAACGATTTTATCATTTTCTGAAAAACGTCCTTCAATTTGACGACCTTTTCCATGATCTTTGGGTTTTGGTCTAACGTAAATCATTGGTAGATGCAATTTTTCAGCAACTAAAGCAGCATGTGGAATTCCTGCAGTTGCAACACCGCCAATAATTGTTGCTTCAGGAAATTCTTTAGCAATTAAATTTGCTAAGTCACTAGCGATCATATCACGTAATTCGGGATAGGAAACAGTTAAGCGCAAATCGGTATAAATTGGTGAAAGCATACCGCTTGCGTATGTAAATGGCTTATCAGGTGAAATAGTAATAATTTTTTTTTGAATTAATTGGCTGATAATTTGATTTTTATGCATTCTAGTTGAACTCCTTCTTAATTGCTTCATATGCTGCTTTTGGATTAGTTGCTCGGGTAATGGGACGTCCTACAACAATGGCAGTTGAACCCCATTCTTTTGCTTGGGCTGGTGTAGCTACTCTAGATTGATCATCTTTGGCATTTCCTGCTGGGCGAATGCCAGGAGTTACATATAAAAAGTTGTCACCAACATTTTGACGCAAGCTCTTAACTTCTAGCGATGAACAAATCACTCCATCAGCGCCAGCCTTTTTAGCAGTTTCAGTTAGTCTTAAAACTTGCTGCTCCATTGATAGATTACAATTTTGTTCTTCGTGCAGAATTTCATCGGAAATTGAGGTTAATTCTGTAACAGCTAGTAACTTAGGGACATTTTTACCAATAGGAGTGCCAGCAATTAAACCTTCTTTTGCTGCTGTAATCATTTGACTGCCACCAAGAGCATGGACGGTAGTATAAGTAATTCCTAAATGAGCTAATGCTTTAGCGCCATTATAGACGGTATTTGGAATATCGTTCATTTTTAGGTCTAAAAAAATACGATAGCCTTGTTTAGATAGTTCTTTAACAATTGCAGGACCTTCATTGAAAAAAAGTTCCATTCCAATTTTAATGAAAACATTTTCTGGTTTACCTAACTTAGGTAAGAGTTCATTTAATTTCTTTTCATTGTCTAAATCTAAGGCAACGATAACTGGTCTTGTCATTTTTCCTCCATCAAAAAAGTCTATACCAAGCGCAGAGAGACACTAGGTATAGACTTTTCCAGATAATTTAAGCCAATATTTCTAACTTGCGGTCTCTCTGTACCGTTTAAAGTTTAATCAAAATGAAGTTTAGCATCTTCAGTAAAGAATTACAAATAAAATTTTTAACTTTGAAAAAAATAAAAAAGCGTGTACAATCAATTTTTGAAAAATAATTGAATGTCAGTGAGCATTCGTTTTGGAGGAAAATATGATTAATACGCATGTAAAATTACCCGGTTTAGATTTAAAAAATCCAGTTATGCCAGCAAGTGGCACTTTTGGTTTTGGAGATGTTCCAGCAGTCAAGAAGTTTGATTTAAATGATTTAGGAGCAATGGTTATTAAGACCGCGACTCCTCGTGCAACAGCTGGTAATCCTCAACCGCAAATAGCTGTTTTAGATACTGGAGTTTTAAACTCAGTTGGATTAACAAATCCTGGAGTTGATGCGGTAATTACTGATAAATTGATACCCTTGCGTAAGAAGTATCCTGACTTACCCATCGTGGCCAGTGTTGGTGGCGAGGATGAGGTAGGTTATGTTGAAGTAGCAAAAAAATTATCTGATTCTGGTTTAGTTGATGCTTTAGAAATTAATGTTTCTTGTCCTAACGTAAACCAAGGCGGAATGAGTTTTGGCGTTCATCCAGATGTCGTTGAATCGTTAACTACGAAAATTAAGGCAGTAACTAATGTTCCTATTTATGTGAAACTAACTCCAAATGTTACTGATATTACACAAATTGCTAAAGCCGCTGAAAAGGGTGGTGCAGATGGTTTATCTCTAATTAACACTCTTTTAGGAATGGATATTGATATTAAAACTAGAAAAACTGTTTTAGGTCACAACGTTGGCGGACTTTCTGGAGAAGCTGTTAAACCAATTGCGCTTAGAATGATTCACCAAGTCCGTCAAAGTACAAGTTTACCAATTATTGGGATGGGTGGAATTAATTCAGCCCAAGATGTAGTTAAATTTATGCTTGCTGGTGCTAATGCGGTTGCTGTTGGGACAGCTCATTTTAAAGACAGTATTGCATCAAAACATATTGCTGATGAATTGCCAAACGAGTTAGAAAAACTAGGTATTGAAGATATTAATGACCTTGTTAATCAAGTTGAATTTAATTAAATTGCTTGACAAAGAAGATAATTTACAGTAGTTTTAAAGCAATGAATGTCCTTTAAAATTAGTCCCGTGAGGCTAGCAAGGCAGGCTTAAATTAAGTATGACTTTACTATAAGCTCCTAGTCTCAAAAACACTAGGAGCTTTTTTCATGGGTGAAATCAGGAGGTTAAAAATGGCAAAGCAAATTTGGGATGCACTAGCAATGAAGCGTGCATTAACTCGAATTACTTATGAAATTATTGAGCAAAATAAGGGTACTGATAATCTTGTTTTAATTGGAATTAAGACAAGAGGAGTTTATTTAGCTAAGAGAATCCATGACCGAATTCAAAAATTAGAAAATGTTGATGTTCCAATCGATGAGCTAGATATTACTCTTTATCGTGATGATCGTCATGATGCTTCATTGAAACAAGATCCAGTAGTCAATTCTAACCAAATTGACGTTGATATTACCGATAAGAAAGTAATTTTAATTGACGATGTAATTTATACTGGTCGAACAATTAGAGCAGCGATGGATGCTTTGATGGATGATGGACGTCCTAGTTCAATTAAAGTTGCAGTTTTGGTAGATCGCGGTCACCGTGAATTACCAATTAGAGCTGACTTTGTTGGTAAGAATATCCCAACTGCAGCTAATGAACAAGTTGCTGTTAACATGATAGAAAAAGATGGTAAGGATTCGGTTGAACTGAAATCTCTATCAAAATAATTAAGAAATATTAATTTAATGGTCAACCATTTAATTGACTCCAGAGAGGGCCAGAAGGGTTGCTATATTTTTCGTATACAAGAATATGAAAAATAGGCCTGGAGCAATTAAATGCTTCAGGCCTTTTTGCTTTAGAAAGAATAAAAAATGGAAAATTTAAATCTTGTTAGTTTACCAAATTTTGTTAGTGTAGAAAATCTGAGTGTTGAAGAAGTTGAAGCTTTAATTAATCGAGCAGAATATTTTAAAAATGGTGGGGCTACACCTAATCTAACAGAGCCCATCTATATTACTAATATGTTCTTTGAGGATTCAAGTAGAACACATACTAGTTTTGAAATGGCTGAAAGAAAATTAGGTTTAACTGTAATTCCATTTGATCCTGCTCATTCTTCGGTTAATAAGGGAGAGACATTATATGATACATCCCTGATTATGGAAGCTGTGGGAGTGGATATTGAAGTGATTCGTCATTCACAAAATGAATACTATCAAAATTTAATTTATCCGCACTCCCATCAACATTTAGATATTGGAATAATTAATGCTGGGGATGGTAGTGGGCAACATCCAAGTCAGTGTTTGTTAGACATGATGACAATTCATGAACATTTTAAACAATTTAAGGGTCTAAAGGTAGCTATTGTTGGTGATATTACTAATTCCCGAGTTGCTAAAAGTAATATGGAATTACTCCACCGGTTAGGAACTGAAGTTTACTTTTCAGGACCTGAATATTGGTACTCGAAGGAATTTGATAAGTATGGAAAATATGAAGAACTAGATAAGCTGATTCCTGAGATGGATGTGATGATGCTCTTAAGAGTTCAACATGAAAGACACAGTGATGATCCTAATGAAAAGAATTTTGATGCAAAAGCATATCATGAAAAATACGGAATTAATAAGGGGCGCTATCAAGAATTAAAGCCCAATGCAATTATTATGCATCCCGGCCCAATTAACCACGATGTTGAATTAAGTGCAAATTTGGTGGAAAGTGACAAGTGTATGTTTACTCGTCAAATGCAAAATGGTGTATTTATGAGAATGGCAATGATTGAAGCAGTCTTACGAGGAAGAAAATTAGGAGGACTCAAGTAATGACTACTGTAATTAAAAACGGAACTGTGTATCAAAATGGCCACCTAATCAAAGCTGATATTTTAATCTATGGTCAAAAAATTAAGGCTATTGGAACTGGCCTAGAAGGGGAAGAAACAATTGATGCTAGCGGGATGATAGTTAGTCCAGGCTTAGTAGATGTTCATGTTCACTATCGTGATCCTGGTCAAACCTATAAAGAAGATATCAAAACTGGTAGCCAAGCGGCAGCACGTGGAGGTTTTACAACAGTTGGTGCCATGCCTAATGTCACTCCTGTTCCTAATACAGCTGAATTAATGGAGAAGATGGTTAGAGAAAATCAAAAAAAGGGATTAGTCCATATTCTCCAGTATGCCCCTATTACTAATGATGAAACAACTGATATTATTCCTGACTATGCGGCACTTAAGAAAGCAGGCGCATTTGCATTAAGTAATGACGGACATGGAGTTCAAAGTGCGCAGACAATGTATCTAGCCATGCAAAAGGCGAAAGAAAACAATTTAATTATTGCAGCACATGCCCAAGATGACTCACTTTTTAATAAAGGAATTGTTAATGAAGGAGTAGCAGCTGAAAAATTAGACTTACCACCAGTTACAGAACTTGCTGAGACTACGCAAATTGCTCGTGATCTCCTTTTAGCACAAAAAACAGGGGTTCATTACCATGTTTGTCATATTTCAACAAAAACCAGTGTAGAATTAGTTCGTTTAGCAAAAGCACTAGGGATTAAGGTAACGTGTGAGGTTGCACCACACCATATTTTATTGACAGATAGCGATATTCCAGAAGACGATCCTTACTTTAAGATGAATCCACCACTAAGAAGTAAAGAAGATCAAGCAGCTCTTTTAGTTGGGATGCTAGATGGAACAATTGATTTAATTGCTACTGATCATGCTCCCCATGCTAAAGCGGAAAAAGAAGGTAGTATGCGAGAAGCCGCTTTTGGAATTACGGGAAGTGAGACAGCATTTAGTACTCTTTATACTAAATTTGTAAAAGAAGAAAAAGTTTTCACGCTTGAACAATTGCTATCCCTTCTTACTGAGAAGCCAGCTGCAGTATTTGGCATAAAAAGCGCAGGTCTTCTTGCAGCTGGTGAGAATGCAGATATTGCGATTTTTGATATTGAGCATCAAAAAGAAATTAAAGAAGAAGAGTTTAAGTCTAAAGGAGTAAATACACCATTTACTGGTCATAAGGTATATGGCGAGACAGTGATGACGTTTGTTGATGGTAAAGTTGTATATCAAAGGGGAACAAAATGAAACGCTATTTAATTTTAGAAGATAGTAGTATTTATGAAGGCGAAGGTTTTGGCGCTGATTGTGAAAGTAGTGGTGAGGTTGTTTTTACAACAGGGATGACAGGCTATCAAGAAGCAATTACGGATCAAAGTTATGCCGATCAGATTTTGGTTTTTACTAATCCTTTAATTGGAAATTATGGAATTACTTTAGCAGATTATGAATCACTTGAGCCACAAATTAAGGGCGTTATTTGCCACCAAGTAGCACGTCACCCAGACAATTGGCGTATGCAAACAACCTTGCCAAAATTTTTAAAACAATTAAACATCCCTGGCTTGCAGGGAATTGATACCCGTGAATTGGTTAAGAAATTAAGAATTCACGGCACCCTAAAAGGAAGAATTACTGATTCAAAGGAAAATGCAGTAGGTATTGCTCAAGAATTAAAGCAAAGAAACATTACCCACGGTGTAATCAGCCGTGTTTCAACGAAGAACTCTTATCCAGTACCTGGCTCAAAAAGAAATATAGTTGTTGTTGACTTTGGTATTAAGCACAGTATTTTACGAGAATTAGCAGAGAGAGACTGTAACTGTATTGTCTTACCTTACACTGCAACAGCCGAAGAAATTTTAAATCTTAATCCAGATGGTGTGCTTTTATCAAATGGACCTGGAAATCCAGAAGAAATGCTTATGGCTGCAAAAATGGTCCAAGAAGTTGAAAAACATGTTCCGCTATTTGGAATTTGTATGGGCCATCAAGTCTTTGCACTCGCAAATGGGGCTAGTACCTACAAAATGAAGTTTGGACACCGTGGCTTTAATCATCCTGTAAGAGAAATTGCTACTGGCAATATTGGTTTTACTTCGCAGAATCACGGTTATGCGGTAGATCCTAAATCTATTAATAAAGAAAATTTGATGATTACTCATGTTGAAGTAAATGATGGTACAGTTGAAGGATTACGTCATAAAAAATATCCTGCCTTTTCAGTCCAATTTCACCCTGATGCAACCCCAGGACCTCATGATGAAGACTCATTGTTTGATGATTTTATGTCAATGATTGACCAAAGAAAGGAAGAAGAGCGTCATGCCTAAGAGAACAGATATTCATAAGATTATGGTAATTGGTTCTGGTCCAATTATTATTGGCCAAGCTGCAGAATTTGATTATTCAGGAACTCAGGCTTGCTTAGCTCTTCGCGAAGAAGGCTATGAAGTAGTATTAGTTAATTCAAACCCAGCTACGATCATGACTGACACTACTATTGCAGATAAGGTTTATATTGAACCCCTAACCGTAGAATCAATCTCAAGAATCATTAGACAAGAATATCCGGATGCAATTTTACCAACGCTTGGTGGTCAAGTTGGATTAAATATGGCTCTTTCATTAGCTAAAACAGGAATTTTAGATGAGTTAAATATTGAGTTATTAGGAACAAGACTTTCTTCGATTGAACAAGCAGAAGATAGAGAGAAGTTTAAAGAGTTATGTAAAGAATTGGGTGAGCCTGTTCCACCATCAACAACTGTTAATAATGTTGAAGAAGCTTTAGAGTTTGGCGATAGAATTGGCTATCCAATTATCGTTCGTCCAGCCTTTACTATGGGCGGAACTGGTGGTGGTATTTGTAATAATCATGAAGAGCTAGCAAAGATTGCCAAGAATGGATTAGAACTGTCACCTGTTACTGAATGTTTAATTGAAAAATCGATTGCAGGCTATAAAGAAATTGAATTTGAAGTAATGCGTGATCATGATGATAATGCAATGATTGTGTGTTGCATGGAGAATTTTGATCCAGTTGGAATTCACACTGGTGACTCAATTGTTTTTTCACCTAGTCAGACCTTGAGTGATAAAGAATACCAAATTCTTCGTGATTGCTCTTTACGTTTAATTAGAGCTCTTAAGATTGAAGGAGGCTGTAATGTTCAACTAGCCTTAGATCCTAATAGTTTTGATTATGATGTCATTGAGGTGAATCCACGAGTTTCACGATCAAGTGCATTGGCTTCAAAAGCAACCGGTTATCCTATTGCAAAAATGGCCGCAAAAATTGCAATTGGTATGACCTTAGATGAGATTAAAAATCCGGTAACTGGAACAACGTATGCTGAATTTGAACCAGCTTTAGATTATGTTGTCTGCAAAATTCCTCGCTGGCCATTTGATAAGTTTTCTAAGGCCGACCGCACTTTAAGTACCCAAATGAAGGCTACTGGTGAAGTAATGGCAATTGGTCGAACAGCTGAAGAGGCAATGCAGAAGGCGGTAAGGTCTCTTGAAATTGACGAAAAAGATCTCTATTCTGAAGCTGCTCATCATGCAAGTGATGAAGAGATAGAGCAAAAACTAGTTAAAGCGCAAGATGATCGACTCTTTTATTTAGCAGAAGCCTTTCGCAGAGGTTATAGTCTTGAAGATGTCCATGAATTAACCAAAATTAACTTTTATTTTTTAGATATTGTTAGTCACATGGTAGAGATGGAGAAAAATATCCAAGAAAATAAGGATAATCTTGAAACTTTACGTTTAGCTAAAAAATATGGTTTTAGTGATGCAACCATTGCTACTTTATGGAATGAAAGTATTGATCAGATTAGAGACATGCGCAAAAATAATGGGATCATTCCAGTCTACAAGATGGTTGATACGTGCGCAGCAGAGTTTGAATCAAAGACGCCATACTTTTACTCAACTTATGATGGTGAAAATGAATCACATAAGTCTGGTAAAAAATCAGTAATTGTTATTGGTTCTGGTCCAATTAGAATCGGGCAGGGTGTCGAGTTTGATTATGCAACTGTTCACTGCGTAAAAGCACTTCAAAAGATGGGCTATGAAGCAATTGTTATTAATTCAAACCCAGAAACTGTTTCAACGGACTTTTCAATTTCTGATAAATTATATTTTGAACCATTAACCTTAGAAGATGTATTGAATGTTTGTGATTTGGAAAAGCCCGAAGGTGTAATTGTTCAGTTTGGAGGACAAACTTCTATTAATTTAGCAGTTGGTTTAGAAAAACATGGAGTTAAAATTTTAGGAACGACAGTTAAAGATCTTAACCGTGCAGAAGATCGTGAATTATTTGACCAAATTATTAAAAAGCTACAACTTAACCAACCAAAAGGATTAACTGCTACAACACATGATGGCGTAATAAAGGCAGCCGAAGAATTAGGATATCCAGTCTTGGTTCGTCCAAGTTATGTGCTTGGCGGAAAGGCAATGGAAATTGTTTATAGCAAGAGGGAACTTGAGGAATATTTGCATGATCATGTAGATATTGCGGCTGATCACCCAATTTTAGTTGATGATTATTTAGATGGTCGTGAATGCGATGTTGATGCAATTTGCGATGGCAAAGATGTCCTTTTGCCAGGAATTATGGAGCATATTGAGCATGCTGGTGTTCACTCAGGTGACTCAATGGCTGTATATCCTCCACAAACATTTACTGATGACGTCAAAGAGAAAATTATGGATGTTACTCGAAAATTGGCACTTACTCTTAACTGTGTTGGAATTATGAATATTCAGTTTATTATAAGAAATGGCGAAGTTTATGTAATTGAAGTAAACCCTCGTGCAAGTAGAACAGTACCATTTTTGAGTAAAATAACTGGAATTGAAATGGCGCAAGTTGCAACTAAAGTAATTATGGGAGAAAGTCTAGCTCAGCAGGGCTATAGTGATGGACTTGCACCTGAACCAGAAATGATTAGTGTTAAGGCGCCAGTCTTTAGTTTTAGCAAGTTGGCTGATGTAGACTCATATCTTGGGCCAGAAATGAAGTCAACTGGTGAAGTAATGGGAAGCGATCATACTTTTGCTAAGGCTCTGTATAAGGCATTTGCCGGAGCTAAGATGCAACTACCTGAAAATGGAAATGTTTTGTTAACAATTGAAGACAAGGATAAAGAAAAGATTCTTCCAATCGCTAAGCGTTTTGCTAGAATTGGCTATCGAATTTTTGCAACAAAAGGGACAGCGGACTTCTTAAAGAATAATGAGTTACATGTTGATCTTGTAACTAAAGTTCATGAAAACGAAAACGCAGATGACAATATTTTAAATGAATTAAGAGAGGGAAGAATTGACTTAGTGATTAATACCATGGGTCATGATATTGAAAAGAATTCTGATGGTTTTATTATCAGACAAATGGCTATTCAACAGAATGTTCCATTACTAACAGCTCTTGATACAGCTGATGCACTCTTAACATCTCTTGAAAATAGATCATTTGCAACAGACGCTTTAAAATAGTAGAAATAATCCCTGATTGAGGAAAAGAGACAATGGTAAAAGAAATTTGGGATAAGCCTGCAATGCAACGAGCTATTGTGAGGATTACATATGAAATTATTGAGAGATACAAGGGAGTAGAGGATCTGGTTTTAGTTGGAATCAAAACTCGTGGGATTTATCTAGCACGTAGAATTGAGGACCGACTTGAAAAAATTGAGAAGAAGATTGTGCCAGTAGGTGAACTAGATATAACCTCTTATCGAGATGATCGTAGAGTTGATATTGATCAAGAAAAGATTTCAAACTTAGAACCAGAAAATTTAAATATTACTAATAAAGCGGTTAATGTTAAAGAAATCGATGGTATTGATAGTATCGAGCTAATTAAATTAAAGTAGAAAAAAACTGTATCATTCTGAAAAATCAGATGATACAGTTTTTTTGCTCTATTATTCTATTACTTTTGCGCCTAAGGAATTTTTAAAATGATCCAAGGCCCATTCCTGACCATGTTCAGTAAAGGTAGTAACACCTTTACTTGGAATAGTTAAATCATAGTTTAAATTATAGGCAGTCATAGCCGTATGAAGAACACAAATGTCTGTACATACCCCAGTTAGCCATAAATCGTTAATTTTACGTTCACGTAAGTAATTATCGAGATTAGTATTTTGGAAAGAAGAATAGCGATTTTTGTTAAATTTATATACTCGGTCACTAGACTTGTGAGCTTCATACCAATCTTTTAACTTACCGTATAACTCTTGTCCTGGTGTACCAACAATATTATGTGGTGGGAAGAGCTTATATTCCGGACTAAATGTATCACCGGTATGTCCATCAGTTGGAAAAATTACATAGTCTCCATTATCATAAAATTTATTTGCTAATTTGATTAAATAATCTTCCAAAGCTTGAGCCGGTTTTCCACAGGTAAGAGAACCATTATCTGCAATAAAGTCATTGGTGTAGTCAATAATTAATAGTGCTTTTTTCATATTTTGTCCTTAAAAATTAAAATTATCCCGAATTACGTAAACCAGAAGTTACACCATTAATGGTAATTGGTAAAATGCTTTCGTAAACGCCAGCAATATCGTCGACCCGATCACGTTTGATCATTTCAACTTGAATGTAGTTAAGAATGTTAAAGTATGGCATCCGGTAATTTAAGCTCATCTTTAGACTTGGATTATCAGCTAGTAATTCTTTGTTACCTTCAATTTGAAGAATTACTTCTTTAGTGAGTTTCCATTCTTGGTAAATAGTGTCAAAGACCTTCTTAGTATCTTCGTCCTCACATAAGTCCGCATATTGTTTAGCAATATCCATATTAGATTTTGATAAAACCATATCAACGTTAGAAAGTAGGGAGTGGAAGAATGGCCAGCCTTGATACATCTTTTGCAAAGTTTCTAAATTATGAGAATCTGCATCGATAAAGTGCTTAAAGGCAGATCCAACTCCATACCAACCTGGGAACATAATTCTACTTTGTGACCAGGAGAATACCCAAGGAATAGCTCTTAAACCAGAGAAGTCAGTGATTTTCTTTCTTGCAGCTGGACGAGAACCAATATTTAAGTTGGAAATTTGCTTAATTGGGGTAGCTTGCAAGAAGTAGTCAAGAAAGGCAGGCGTTCTAAAAACTAATTTACGGTAAACTTTATTGCTATCAAGTACAATCTTATCCATTGAATCACGGAATCCGCCAATGTCGTCTTCGCTTACGATTTGTTTAGAAACAATTCGATCAATTGTTGCTGAAGCAAGCATTTCTAAGTTGTAGTAGGCAGTGTCTTGATTACCATATTTATTTTGAATGATTTCGCCTTGTTCAGTCATTCGAATTCGGTCATTGATTGAGCCGAAAGGTTGGGCAGTAATAGCTTCATATGAAGGACCACCGCCTCGGCCAACAGTTCCACCACGTCCGTGCATGAAGGTAATGTTAACGCCTAGTTTTTTGCCCATTGCTGTTAAATCTTTTTGTGCCTTGTAAAGGTTCCAGCAGGAAGCTAAGTAGCCGCCATCTTTGTTAGAGTCGGAGTAGCCAAGCATGATTTCTTGGTAATTATTTTGAGAAGCAAGCCACTTTTTAACAATATCTAAGTTTAAAAACTCTTTCATGATTTCACGAGAGTTCTCTAAGTCTTCAACTGTTTCAAATAATGGAACTACTTGAATACGAGCTCCTTGATTATCTAAGAGATCGTATTCTTTGAGCATAATTGCTTGCTCTAAGAGATCAGATACACTTTCAGTATGAGAAATAATATGCTGCTTAATAACATCTTCACCAATACGATCTTTAAGTTGACGTGCAGTCTTGTAGATCTTCAATTCTTTTTGAAGTAATTCAGATTTAGGCTTATTATTAGCGTGCAAATTACGTGGATCATTATTTAGTTCGTTAAGTAAAACCCTAATCTTGTCTTTTTCTGGCAATTCACTATAATTGTCACAAATTCCAGCACTCTTGAGTAATTCGGCAACACATGCTTCATTTACACTAGAATCTTGACGCATGTCAATTGTTGCCAAATGGAAGCCAAAAATATCAATTGCTTCTAAAAGCTCAGTGAAGAAGCTTCTAATAACTGCTTGGTCATGGTCTTGTTCAAGTGATTCTTTAATCGTAATTAAATCTGCTTTAAAATCTTGAGGATCATTATAAACAGGGATCTTATTTAAATTCTCTAAGTCGCGCTTTTTAACGAAGCTATTCTTATCAGCTGTACCCAAAAGTTGATATTCAGTGTGAAGTAATCTACTTTCAATATAGTAGAAGGCACGGCGATAAGGTTCATTTGTTCTAAATGGTGAGTCATCATTTGAAAGCTCTGAAAGTCTTTCAACAGCCGGGGAAGTCTTCATGTAAGATGTGGACATTGAAATAGTACGGTAAAGTTTATTGAGCTTTTTAATATAATATTCAAAAATTACCTGGCTTTGTAAACTTGCACTTAATTTTAAGGTATCAGCTGTTACATAAGGATTACCGTCACGGTCACCGCCGATCCACATCCCCATAGTGATTGGAGTTGCACCTTTGAGATCTAAGTTATGTTTCTCAGATAATTCTTGATAGCGGGCAGTAAACTTAGTAATTGCAGGAATCAAAGCTTTGGGATAGTAGGCTAAAACATTGGTAATTTCGTTAGATACTTGTAGTTTGTGACTACGAATAATATCTGTCTGCATTAAAATTTCAATGTAAGCCCGGAGTTTTTCAGTCCATTCAGCTTGATTGATTGTTCCATTCTTAACTTCACGGTAGCTACGCAATAAGTTGTGGATTTGATCAGTTAGTTCAAGAACAGTCTTTCTTTGCACTTGAGTAGGGTGCGCGGTTAAAACTGGAACAACATTAACATGTTTCAGTATTTCACTAGCATTTTCTTTTTGAGCAACTAAGTCGATAGTATCTTCAAGCTTACCAAGATAATCCTGATCAGTATTATTGAGTAAGTTAACCTGGCTAGCTAATTCTACATCTTCAGAAATATTTACTAATAAAGGTAAAGTTGCAAAATAACGAGCAACAACAATCATTTCTTGATTTGTTAAGTTAGCAATTCGCTTTTCAAGGGTATCGTAATCTTTTTGAGCAGAAATTTTGATTAAGTCTTGAATTTTATTAAAAATTACATCCCCACTTAATTGACGCGTACTTTCGTTAAGTAGGTTGGTCAAAATTTTAACTTCTTCAGCAACCATTGCATGATCACTGCTATTTTCTAACTTCTTGATGGACATTAAAATGATTCCTCCTTTTTTGTGAAAGATTTAACATAAGGATATCACAGATTTTTATGTTTGAATATTAGTTTGAAACATAATTTTTTTGAGCTTTTTCAAACATTGTTAAAATCTTTCTAGCTGAGTTTTCAATCGAAAGAGATTTGGCATAGTTTTGATAGTTCGCACTCATTGTCTTTAAGCCTTGAGGATGAGTAATCCAGTAATCAATTCTCTTTGCTAAAATTTGGCTATTGCCAGCTGGAAAACGATTTTTTGGACTTAAAGCATAAGCGCTAGTTGAAGAAAGCGGACTTTCCGCAATTACTGGTACACAACCAGTAGCGAAAGCTTCCATGCAAGCCATCCCTTCAACTTCGACATTTGCACAATGAACAACAATACTTGATTGATTCATTGTATGTTTTAGTTCATCTCTATTATAAAAAGCAAGATGAGCGTTGACGTTTAGTTTATGACAGAGGTCGATATATTCAGACTTGAGTGGACCTTTACCGGCTAAAATAAGATGAATTTTATCTTTATATTTACTAAGTGAAATAGCTTTAATTAGAGTCTTTTGATCTTTTTCATTAGAAAAACGCCCAACTGAAAGAATCGTAAAGGAATTCGACTTAAGATTTCTTTGATTATCCTCTAAGTAATAATTGCTAATTCCGTTTGAAATAACAACTAACTTAGACCTAAAACTATATTTTTGTAGCCTTTGTTTAACCTTGGTGGTTGGACATTGTAAATAATTGCAGTAGTTAAAAGTTGTATCACGAAAAATCTTCATGAAAGTAGAATTGATACTATGATGATCTAAGATAGGTACAGAGGCGGTTAAGTTCTCGGGATAAAGATGAAAAGTTCCAGTAATTGGCTTTTTCAGCTCTTTAGCAATTTTGCCTGCGTATGAGCAGACAGGAAAGGGATCTTCCAAGTGAACTAAATCTGCCCATTTAACAGCTTTTTTAATTATTGCTTTTTCCGGTTTTGCAAAATGAAATCCTTCTTTAGCAATTATGTCTTTAAAGATCGGAATAGTCATTACTGAAAGGGGGTAGTCTGGTTCTCCACCAGCAATAGAGGCAAGCACACGTACGTCTTGTCCCATTTTTGAAAATTGTTTAACAAAGCGTTGAGTAGAAATTGACATACCGTTACTTTTATTGAAATAATCATCGATGACAATTAAAATTTTCATGGTTATCACACTCTCTAGTTACTAGAATTATTTTAACAAGTAAGGGAACTGAAGTGAAAGAAATACATAAATATTAAGAGTTAAAACAGGAATTAATAAGACAAAGTGATCCAGAGATAGCTAAGCAAATGGAAAGCTATATAAGAAATAAGTTTAAGTTTTATGGCTTAAAAACACCAGAACGCAGGCAAAGTTATCATGATTTCATTAAACGAGAAAAGAATAATAAAAAGATTGATTGGGACTTGCTTAATCAAGCATGGAAAGATGAACATCGTGAAGCTCAATATTTTGTTTGTGATTATTTAATTGCACTTGAAAAATATCTTACTTTTGAATACATTGACCATATTTTTTATTATGTAAAATCTAAGTAATGGTGGGATACAATTGATAGTTTAATTAAACCGATTGGAAAACTTGGTTTAAGAGATGATCGGATAGACAATTTAATACGGTTAGAAGGATAGCGATCGAGCATCAACTTTTGCGTAAAGATAAAATGAATGTTGAATTATTAGATAAGATTTTAAAAAATAATTTAGGCAGTTCAGAATTTTTTATCAATAAGGTAATTAGTTGGGCATTACGTGATTATTCCAAAATAAATCCAAACTGGGTTCGAGACTTTATTGAAGCTCATCATACTGAAATGGCAACTCTTTCGATTAAAGAGGGAAGTAAATATTTACAGAAAAACTACTTTGCGTGTTCAAAGTGGTTTTTTAGTATATAAGTACTTTTTGTACATATAATTAGTCAATTTTTCATACAATATAGTTATAGGAAATACTAGAAATAGGGGATGAATAAATTGGCTTTTATTGAATTGAGAAATTGCTAAAAAATATGGAACAGGTGCAACTAAGGTCTGGGCAAATAAAAACCTTAGCTTCGATATTGAGCAGGGTGAATTAGTAATTATCTTAGGTTCATCTGGAGCAGATAAGCCTACTTTATTGAATATTTTAGGAGGGATGGAAAGTACAACAGATGGGAAAGTCGTTGTTAATGGCAATAATATTGCTACATCTTCTGCCAAGAAATTAACCAAATATCGGAGAAACGAAATTGGTTTTGTTTTTCAATTCTATAACTTGGTACCCAACCTAACAGCTAAAGAAAATGTGGAGCTGGCAAATGAGCTTGTAGCTAATCCGCTTGATGCGGAAGTTGTCTTAAAAGAAGTTGGGCTTGAAAACCGGATCAATAACTTCCCACTAAAATTGAAAATGACTTTTGGAATTATTCAAAGCAGTTTGAGATGCCAAATCGGAATAATTGATTTAAAAGATTGAATTGATAACTTCTTTATTTAGCTCGTATGATGTAAGAAAAGACTATATAAATAGGAGAATTTAATATGACTGATTTACCTAAAGATCCTTGGGATTTAAGAAAAGTATTGCGTGAGATTAAAGATAATCCAGCAGATTATCATGAAACAGATATTGAAATTGATCCAGATGCAGAAATCTCTGGAGTTTATCGCTACATTGGAGCAGGTGGTACTGTCGAAAGACCGACTAAAGAAGGTCCAGCGATGATGTTTAATAATTTAAAGGGCTTCCCTAATACTCGAGTATTAATTGGATTGATGGCAAGCCGAAAGCGTGATGGTCGAATTTTACATCATGACTATAAGACACTGGGGCGTTTTTTAAAAGATGCAGTTGAAAACCCAGTTCATCCGATTAAAGTTGATAAAAAAGATGCTCCTGCTCAAGAAGTTGTTCATTTAGCTAGTGATCCTGATTTTGATATTAGAAAATTAGTTCCAGCTCCAACTAATACCGAATACGATGCTGGTCCATACATTACTTGTGGTTTAGTTAAGGGATCTAATCCTGATAAGACGATGACTGATGTGACTATTCACCGGATGGTATTAGAAGATAAAGATACACTTGGAATGTATATAATGCCAGGCGGTCGTCATATCGGACATTTTCAAAAAGAATTTGAAAAATTGAATAAGCCTATGCCAATTACAATTAGCATTGGTCTTGATCCAGCAGTTACAATTGGAGCAACTTTTGAACCACCTACAACTCCATTAGGTTATGATGAGTTAGACGTTGCTGGAGCTTTAAGACAAGAACCAGTTCAATTAGTTGATGGTGTTTCAGTTGATGAATCAGCTTTAGCTAGAAGTGAATATGTTCTTGAAGGCTACATTATGCCTAATGAAACAATCAAGGAAGATATTAATACTGATTCTGGTTTTGCGATGCCAGAATTTCCTGGCTATAATGGTCCAGCTAATCCTGCTGTAAATGTAGTAAAAATTACTGCAGTTACTCATCGAAAAGATAATCCAATCATGCAATCTGTTATTGGACCTAGTGAAGAACATGTTTCAATGGCTGGTATTCCGACAGAAGCTTCAATTTTAGAATTAGTTGATAAGGCTATTCCCGGTAAAGTCGTGAATGTTTATAATCCTCCAGCAGGTGGTGGTAAGTTAATGACTATTATGCAAATTTATAAGGATAATCCAGCAGATGAAGGAATTCAAAGACAAGCTGCAATTTTGGCCTTTGGTGCATTTAAGGAATTGAAGACAGTTTGGTTAGTTGATGAAGACGTTGATATCTTTGATATGAATGATGTGGTTTGGACTATGAATACACGCTTTCAAGCAGATCAAGATTTTGTCTGCATTCCAGGCATGCGTAATCATCCGCTTGATCCAAGTGAGCGTCCACAATATGATCCAAAATCAATTCGTGTTAAGGGAATGAGTTCAAAGACTATTGTTGATGGAACAGTACCGTTTGATATGAAGGATCAATTTATCCGTGCCAAGTTTAAAGAAATCCCTGATTGGGAAAAGTATTTGAAATAGGGTTGATTAGTTTTGAAAAAGATAATAGTTGGAATTTCAGGTGCTTCAGGTAGTATTTACGGGATTGATTTACTAGAAAAATTAAGTAAGGTAACTAACATTGAAACGCATTTAGTAATGAGTAATTGGGCCAAAGAAAATATTAAACTTGAAACTGATTATTCTGTAGCTGAAGTAGAAAATTTAGCAGATTTTGTATATGACAATCAAAATTTAGGTGCTGCAATTGCTAGTGGATCTTTTAGAGTTGACGGAATGGTTATTGCACCAGCTAGTATGAAGACTGTAGCTGGAATTAGCATTGGTTTTGATGAAGATTTAATTATGCGTGCTGCAAGTGTCATGCTTAAGGAGCAGCGTAAATTAATTTTAGTTCCAAGAGAAACGCCGCTATCCCCAATTCATCTGGAAAATCTTACTAAGCTAGCTAAATTGGGCGTTCACATTATTCCACCAATTCCTTCTTTTTATGATCATCCAAAAACTATTCAAGACATCATTGATCATCAGACGATGAAAGTTTTGGATAGTTTAGATATTAAAGCTGATTTTGCCAAACGTTGGGATGGTGAATAGACTTGAAAAAGACGCTTACAGTCGCTAAGAGTTTTCAGCTAAAGGCAGATTGCTTATTGAACAATCAAGATTTATTAGTAAATTTGACTGGTGGCAATATTCCTCATATTGGTGGAGTCGTTACCTTTGATCAAAAAACGAAAGAAGAGACCGTGGTTAAATTTGCTTCTCATGATGGTAGATTACATAAAGATATCTTTTTAGCTCAACGTTTAGCTGAAAAGATTGAGAAGAAATTGCCAGGTAACTTAGTAATTAACGCAGGAGTTCATATTGATGGAATTTCTAAAGAACAAATTGATGACTCTTTTGTAATGACTGATGAGATTGCCAAAAAAATTTTAGTTTGGGTACAAGAAGAAACTGCTAATTTTAAAGATCCTACATATACTACCCACCTTAAACGAGATGTTAGTGGTAAGTTAATTTAATAAATGAGTTATAAACAAATAAACGGTAGCAAGATTCTTTCTTGTTACTTTTTTGATTTAAAACTCTTAGAAGCAAGAAAATAAAAATTAGCTTAATATCTTTAATAATGATATCATTTACCTAATTAAAGAAATGGGGTAAATAATTATGAGAAGATACTTCAGCGTTCGCGGTGGTGCAGGTGATTTAACTAAGCCAGATGTTAATACAAGACCGCAAGATAATTTATATTTAGCAGTTAATTCAGAATGGCTTTCAAAAGCAAAAATTCCAGCAGATAGAACTTCAACTGGAATCAATTTGATCCTAGACATGCGAATTGAAAACAAGCTTATGAAGGACTTTGAAGATCTTGCTAGTGGCAAAAAGTCTCTTCCTGATGTAACAAACTTTGATAAAGCGATCAATTATTACAAGTTGGCAGCTGATTTTGATAAGAGAAATAAGGATCAAGCTGAGCCTATTAAGAAAGATCTAAACAGACTAACTTCTTTGAAAGATTTTGAAGAATTTAATCAAAAAGCAGCTCAATTAATATCAAGCGGTTACGAATTACCATTTGATATCTACGTATCTGAGGATATGAAAGATACAGATCATAATGCCTTATATGCAACTGGTCCACAGCTTTTCTTGCCAGATACTACCGCTTATCAAAGCTCTGATGCTGAAAAGTTACTTTCTGTCTTAGAAAAACAAACTATAAACTTGCTTACTATGGCTGGAATAAGTGAAGAACAAGCTAAAACTTGGGCTAAGAATGGTATTGAATTTGATAAAAAACTTTCTAGGATTTTGAAGTCAACAGAAGAATGGGCTGATGAAGTGGCGATTTATAATCCAGCTAGCTTGCCTGACTTTGAAGCAAAATTTGATAAGTTTGACATCAATTCATTCTTAAAGCAAATTTTACCTGAAATGCCAGAAAAGGTAATTGTTGCAGAACCACGTTACTTTAATCATATTAATGATTTCTTGAGTGAGAGCGAATTTGATGAATTTAAGAGCTGGATGATTATTAAATTTATAAATAAAAGTGCAACCTACTTATCTCAAGATTTTAGAGAAGCTGCCTTTCCGTTTAGACAAGCAGTTTATGGTGTCCCAGAATTACCATCTCAAGATAAGCATGCATATCGGCTAGCTAATGCGGCTTTTGATGAAGTAATTGGTATTTACTATGGTAAGACCTATCTCGGTGAAGAAGCCAAGGCTGACGTAATTAGTATGATTAAAAAGATGCTTAAAGTTTATGAACAAAGAATTCAAAATAATTCTTGGCTTTCAGAAGATACTAAGAAACAAGCTATTATCAAATTAAAAGCTTTAAAGTTAAAGGTTGGCTATCCTGAAAAGAACAGAGCTCTATTTGATAATCTAGTTGTCGATCCAAATAAGAGTTTATATGAAAACCATGTTTTGATTAATCAAGAAAGAATTAAAGATATTCTTCAAAGATTAAACAAAAAGCCTGATAAAAGTATTTGGGAAATGCCAGGCAACTTGAACAACGCTTGCTACGATCCTTATAAGAATGACTTAACCTTCCCAGCAGGAATCTTGCAAGCTCCATTTTATGATGCAAAACAATCTCGGGCAGCTAACTATGGTGGAATTGGTGCAACAATTGGTCATGAAGTTTCTCATGCTTTTGACAATAACGGTGCTCAATTCGATGAAAAAGGTAACATGAAAAATTGGTGGACGAAGAAAGACTTTGCGGAATTTAACAAGCGTACTAAGGCAGTTGCTAATATCTTCGATGGCTTACAATATGGTCCAGTTAAGTTGAATGGTAAGCAGGTTGTTTCTGAAAATATTGCTGACTTAAGTGGACTTTCTTGTGCAATTGCTGCTAATAAGGCAGAAGGCGGAGAGATGAAAGATCTCTTTGAAACTTATGCTAAGAGCTGGATGCAGAAGCAACGTCTGGAATCAATTAAGGCTGAGGTACAATCCGATGTACATGCACCGCAACCAACTAGAGTTAATATTCCAGCACAGAATCAAGATGAATTTTATGCAGCTTATAATGTAACTCCAGAAGATGGTATGTGGCTTGATCCAGAAGACAGAATTACTATTTGGTAATAAGAGACCTAATGAAAAGAGCGATGAAGTGAATCATCGTTCTTTTTTGATACTATAGTTTAATTAAAAAATGTTTGATAAATAGTTCGAATTACTTCTTCAGCATCTTGTCTTTTAGTTCCAATCATGATCGAAATCTGGAATGCACCTTGGTTAATCATTTGAATTGAAATGTTCTTTTGACCTAGTGGGTAAAGAATGCTTGCACAAAGAGTTAGCTTATCCCGCATTCCTTCACCAACTACCATTGTAATGGCATAATCAGCAATCCACTGCATTTGATCTGGATTAGAAACTATTGCTGGATTAGCTGAAAAGATAGCATCTACATCGATAAAATTTTCGTACAATTCGGCATTGAAGTCTCGTGCTAAAATCGCCCCTGTAATATCTGATCTACCACGCAAAAAAGTAGCCACGTTTCCAGATGGAGCAATTTCATAAAAGCTAGGAAAGATAATTTTTTCATCCGGATCAAGTTGAAGATTGTGCAGGTTAATGTAGGTTTCAGGATTAACAATGGCATCGTTTGGACTACCAGTAACAATTAATCCAGCTTGTCTTGGCGTAAGAAGTCGTACTTTAAGACCCTGTTTTTTCATAATCATCGCGTTAAAAGCTTAGCATTAAGAAATTCTCTATAAGCTTTAAAAGTTGCCATCAAATAATCATGATTAAGAAAATTATAACTTGGAATTTCCTTAATTAAAGCTCTGATTTCATTAAGCCCTTGCATACTTAAGCTGAAATATTCTCCAATTTTAGCACAACGGCTGTAGATTTGTTCTTGAATTTCTTCACAGTTTTGTTTGCGAAGGGCAAAGTTTGCATATTTTATGAGGAGATCAGTAACTTTAGTACGCATAGTGCTAGTTAAATCGTTTTAGTTATAAAAAGTTCAATTGGGTATAAAGCTACTAAGAAGATTTACTATTATGGCTTCAAAGTACACGCAATTGTCAGTGACGATGGTTACATTCTTGATTATGTAGTTACTAAAGCTTCCGTGCATGATGCTAAAGAAACAGTTGAGTTAATGAGGACGCCCATCCAGGCAATCGTTATCTCCTTGCAGATGAAGGCTACTTAGATAAAAAGATTACATAATCAGCTAAAAGAAATGGGCTACATACTTTGGACGCCTTATCGTAAGAATATGGCAGAGACCAAGAAGCATAATAATCGTCTATTAATGGCTATTCGTAGAACAGTTGAAAGTGATTTTTCACTTTTAACATATTATAATGCTGAAAATAATCGAGCTTGTAGTCTAACAGGATTTTAAGTTCGCCTAGAAATTGCCATACTTGCATATAATTTAGCTCATTGTCTAGAGAGATTTAACTAGCACCACGCGTAGTTTTAGTCTATGATAATATATGTAAGCGCTAATATATAGGAAATAAATTTGATGACTCAATTTGAAAATAATAATTTTGGGGATGTATTGCTTAATCGCCACTCAGTTCGACACTTTGATAAAGATATAAAAATTTCTCGCGAAGAACTTAGAGAAATGATTAAAGAAACAATTACTGCGCCATCTGCATGTAATTTACAAGCTTGGCAATTTGTAGTAGTTGATACTGATGAGGGAAAGAAGAAATTGCATGAATTTTACATGCCATTCAATAATCCTCAAATTGATACTTCAAGTGCAATTATTCAAATTTTTGGCAATACTTTAGCATTTAAAAAGTATCGTGCATTATGGGACCATATGTATGAAGAAAAGAGAATTTCTAAGGAAGAATTAGATGAAGTTTACAATACTTTCTTACCATTGTATGAACATGCTGATAAGACAATGCTTACTGCTGATGCAATGGTTGATTCTTCACTTGCTGCAATGCAATTGATGCTAGTTGCTAGAGCACATGGCTATGAAACCAATGCCATGGCAGGTTACGATGCTAAAAAAGCTGCTAGTGTGATGGGACTTGATCCAGAACAATATGTTCCGGTGATGGGAATTGCAATTGGCAAGCCAGACACTAGTGTAGAAGAATTGAAATCAGTTCGATATCCCGTTGATGATGTTTTAAATTTTGAATAGGTAAAAAGCATTCTGAAATTATTGATTGAATTTTAGAATGCTTTTGTTATGATATTTACTTTTTAACTTTCTCCTTGTAGGATTAACAATGACAATTGTCGCAACTATCTTATGTGGATTTATTTTGAAACTAGGTAAGAAATAGAAATGACTAAGTATGTATTAGCTCCGGATTCGTTTAAAGAAAGTATGACTGCTAAAGAAGTATGTGATGCCATGGAAATTGGAATTAGAAAAGTAGAAGAAGATGCAGAAATAATTAAGGTACCAATGGCTGATGGCGGTGAAGGAACAGTCGATTCCTTAGTAGATGCAACTAATGGAAAAAAGATTGTCGTAGAAGTTACTGGACCATTAGGAAATAAGATAGAGGCTTATTATGGTTTATTAGGAGATGGAAAAACTGCGGTCATCGAAATGGCTAAAACTAGTGGTTTAGAAATCGTGCCTACAGACAAGCGTAATCCATTAATTACTACCACTTATGGAACTGGTGAATTAATTAAAGATGCACTTGATAATCAAGTTAAAGAAATTATCATTGGTTTAGGCGGCAGTAGTACTAATGATGGTGGAAGTGGCATGGCGCAGGCTCTTGGTGCACATTTATTAAATCAAAATAATCAAGAAATTCCTTGGGGCGGAGGAAATCTAGATAAGTTAGTAAAAATTGATGTTTCTAACTTAGATCCGCGTTTAAAGAATGTAAAAATTATTATAGCGAGTGATGTAACTAACCCATTGATCGGTCCAGAAGGAGCTTCAAATGTCTTTGGACCGCAAAAGGGCGCTAGTCCAGAAATGGTTAAACAACTTGAAAGTAATTTAAATAAGTATGCACAAATAATTAAAAGAGATTTAGACAAAGATATTGCACAAAAGACAGGAGCAGGTGCCGCTGGCGGTTTGGGTGCAGGATTAATGGCTTTTACTACTTGTGAAATGCATCAAGGCGTTGAGATTGCAATTCAAGTAACGCAATTAGATGCGAAGATTAAAACTGCAGATTATGTTTTTACCGGAGAAGGCGCGACTGATTTTCAAACAAAATTTGGAAAAACTCCATATGGTGTAGCAAAATTAGGTAAAAAATATCATAAACCAGTAATTTCTTTAGCTGGCTATCTTGGTAAAGGAATTGATAGTTTATATAGTGAAGGTTTTACTGCAATATTCGGTATTCTTCCCAGTGCTTGCAGCCTTGGAGAGGCCTTGGAAGATGGTCCTGTTAATGTAAGTCGCACAATGGAAAACATAGTTCGCTTACTTAAGTTTTAATTAAATTTTCTTATTTTACGTTAGTGAAAAGATGAACTATAATTAGCTTATGAACTAACAAAAAGTAAGAAAGAATAAGAAAATGAAGAAATTATCAGGTAAAGTGACTTTTAAACATGGTGCTGTAATTAGTAACCGTATGGTTCAACATAAAGATAAGTGGGGAGAGGCAAATGCCTTTCCAATGGCAGTTGCTAACGCAGTATTTGGGGTAGTTAAAAAGTATGCATTTGATAATTTCATTATTGGCTATCGAATTAGTCCAGAAGAAATTAATCCAGATAACGTTGGTTATACTTGGCATGAGGCTACTAAGTTAATTGATGAGTTAACAAATAAATTTGATTTTGATTATATTCATTTATCATTGCCAGATTATAAGTCTAAACCAAAAGATTCGAATAAAACATTTGCCCAATTAGTTAGACCAGTAATGGGACAAGATACCAAATTAATTATTGTAGGGAATGTAATGAATCAAGCCGATGCAGAAGATGCATTGAACTATACTGATTTAGTTACTGCTGGAAAAGCTCAGATAATTGATGCTAGCTTCTCAGCAAAAGTAGTGGCTGGCGAAGACGATAAGATTATAAAAAGATGTCGGCTCAGGAAGAAGAAAGTCAAGTATTAACACCGGGATTACGCGAAGTAATGGATATGAATACGAATCGACCTAATTGGGGGAAGAAGTTAAAAGAAGTGGATTATAGTAAAGCTATTAAAGTGGGAGAATATTTTTACTGAAACCACTTTACAAAAGAAAAAATTATTTTATTATAAAAATGCAAATTGTATATCAAATTGTAACGTGGATTGTAACTCTTTGAGGCATTACTGCAAACGATAAATAGAAATAGAGATATTTCTAGGTTTGTTTGTGATGCTTCAAGGAGTTTTTTTGTGGCTGAGCAAACTAGAAAGGTTAAAAATGTTTAGTTTGTTTAAGAAAAAAGAGAAGATAAATGTTGTTGCTCCGATTTCTGGAAAGTTAATTGAATTAGAGAAAGTAAAAGACCCAGTTTTTGCTAAAAAAATGATGGGTGATGGGTTGGTATTTGTACCAAATGTGCAAAGCTCAACTTTTGATGTTTATGCACCAGCTGATGCAAAAGTCATGTCATTGCTTACTACCAAACATGCCATAGGATTGAGAAATAGGGAAGGACAGGAAATTTTAATTCATATTGGGATTGATACTGTTGACTTAAAAGGAAAAGGTTTACTTCTTGTATAAATCAAGGTGATTATGTTCATCAAGGAGAAAAATTGATTTCAGTTGACGATAATGTGCTTAAGCAGAATAAACTTGATGATACGGTAATGGTGATTCTGGTTAAGGGTTATGATAAGGATTTGCTCATCAATTATTGATTTCGGGATGCATACTGATATTACTAAAGGCAAACCAGATTTTACTAACTTAGATGAAGTAGTAGCTGAAATTGACGCTCAATATCATCGATTTTTAGAATTGATTGGCAAGAAACCAGATTATTTTAAGGCCATGCAGTAGGGAAAAGAAGTGACATCGCCATTGTTAATATGGCTAAACAGAAAAGCATCTTGCGGGGTAGGAAGATAGCCACATTGGATATTAGGGAAAGGATTGCAGTCTACCATCATTCCTTGACATGATATACAGCCAGTAACGACGAAGTCTAAAGAACGACTGTTAATTAATAAAGCAATTGCTAGTGAAACTTGAAACATAGGATAACTCAATCTTGCTATTTGGATAAATGCCGAAATTAATTAATTCATCGTTTGAATTAATTGCTTCATTTAAATAATGTTCTAAAGTTTTGTTCTTTTCTTTTTGAGAACTAGCTTGAATAAGACCGAGTTTCATATTTAATTCTTTCCAAAAGTTTCTAAGTTATATTATTTTTATTATAAGTCTAAAACTCTAGTCTAGTTAGTTATTCACAAATATAAGTATTAAAACTAATTTCTTTATCAACGTTAAAACAATTAAGTAGTCTACTTGCTACCCAATCTGTATCGTCTGCTTCAAAGAAAATGGAGGAATACTTATTGAACAATTTGCTTAAACTAGCTTGAATGAATGGATCACAGAATTTTTCATTAAACGAACAGATATAAGCTATTTCGTTTTTCTCAGTAAAAACGAAATTTTCAATTGTACCTTCTTCATTTCTACTATAGTAGCCAGTTTTGGTAGGAATTTCTTTAACAAAAGTATCCTCAGAAACAGTTAACGGAGAGACGGCTTGATGCGTTGCTTGATAATATTTATATAGTAAATGACAAAGTTTTCCATAGTTTTTATTGTTAATATCAAAAGGATAAAGAGAATAGTTAGAGTTTAGTTTTATCCTCAAATCGTTTTTAGTTACTTTTGGAGTATAACAATGACGTTTACATTTAAAGTCATTTCTAAGCAATAAATTGACTAAATCTGCATTAGTCGAATCAGTCATTACTTGAAGGGATTGACCTTCGGCTTGTTTAATTTCATTAAACGGAAAGTAAGTAGGATATTTAGTCAGGTTAAATTTTAGGTAAAGATACTTATTATGAAATTCGTTATGGTAGGTAGTAATAGTGCCTATGTCTTGTTCATCGCAACGAACAATGTATTGATTATTTTTAATCTTTTTAATTTTTACAGACATTTTTCCACTCATCCCTTAATATTCCATATTTCATGGAATCATAATATTTTCCATTGTAATATCGTACTTTTCTAATTTGAGCTTCCTTTTGAAAGCCAAGCTTTTCTGCAACGTGCATAATCGAAGGATTACCAGACCAGGTTGTTAATCCGATATGTTCCAATTTATTAGTATTTTGAAAAATGTGATTAATCCAAATTTGTAGTGCAGTTGTGCCATATCCGCCACTCCATTTGCTTGAGTCATAGATCACAATTCCGATTTCAAGCCAGCGTGTTTGTTTATCAATCCAATCTTTTGAAACCATACCAATTGGTTGATTGTTTACTGTAATACAGCGACATTCTTCGCTTAATAAAAATTTAGCGATAGGACTTTCTTTGAATGATTTAAAATCTGTAAATTTTTGATAATCATTAAAGTACGGTGCATTAAATTTGGTCCATGCAGGTTGATCGGTTGAGAAGCCGTCTTGCCAAATATCATTTAAGTGATGTAAGCTAAATGGTTTTAAAGTTAATGATTTATTTTTTGGTGTCATCTAATCCTTTTTCCAAATTTAAAAACATAAAAGAGTTGAACTAATATTGTGATTAGCCAAATTACTGTTGTTGTACCAGAAATGGCGAAAAGAATATATGAAAATTGTGGAGTGTCTTGCAATTGACTTGAAGCGGCAATCATTAATACAAGACCACACCAAAAACTGGTGTTACTGATAATATCAAAGGCTTTTGCTTTTGCTTTTGTTTCTAGCAGCTTTAGATCAGGATCATTGTCTTCTTCATTATCTAAGTGAGCAATACTAGTATTTTTAATGGCATTGCTCAAGTAAAGAAAAGCACTAATAAGTAAGACTATGATAGCTAAAGCATACCAACCGAGACCTTTGTATCTATGTTCACTAATTTGTAAATATCCTGCAAAGATCAATAGACCAATGCAAAAAACTGAAAAAACGAATGCAAGGACATATTTAACTCTATTTTTCATTCAATCATCTCCAAGTCATTATTGTAAAAATATAAAATTATGATAGATTAATAATAAATAAAAACAAAATGAGTGTAAATAGAAGTTAGGTGAAAAAAATAAATCTAGAGATTAAATCTTATGAGCAAAAATATTTTGACTATTTGTCTTCGGTGATGGATCGTGCACGAAGACAAGAACTTAAAAGTGAAAATTTAGAAGAAGTTTTTCTACCATTAAAGGATGCGCCATACTTAGATTGTTTTCTATCATGTAAGATCTATTTAGCATTTGAAGATGACGTACTAGCTGGATTTGTTGGATTTCGTCCTGGAGATCTAAGCTTCGTATATGTTGATCCTTCACGGCAAGGAAAAGGTATAGCTACTACATTAATTCAAAAAGCACTGGATGAATTAGAGCGACCGATTCGATTAGATGTATTTACTAACAATAAACGAGCTAAGGCGCTATATGAGAAATTTGGCTTTAAAACAGTAAAGACGGTTACTGAAAAATGGTCGGATAAATTTCCAGTTATTTTTTCACAAGATACGATGGAATTGAGATGAATGCCTTAAAAAAGACTTTGATATTTAAATAATTAACACTCTGGAGGAAAATATGTGCTTGATTTGTGATCGCATTGAGATGATCGAAAAACACCAAAATAAGTTTTTCGTAAAAGAACTTAGAACTGGTTATGTGGTCTTAGGAGACAATCAACATTTTAAAGGCTACACTTTGTTTCTTTATAAAAATCATGTAGGTGAATTATATAAGTTAGATGGAAATGAAAAAATTGAATTTTTAGAGGAAATGTCATTAGTCGGAGAAGCTGTATCAAAGACAGTTAGATGCGAAAAAATGAATTACGAATTATTGGGGAATGGTGATTCACATTTGCATTGGCATTTATTTCCAAGAGTTTCAGGTGATTTAGAGAATTATGGGTATCATGGAAAAGGACCTGTCTGGTGGTATCCCCGTGAAAAAATGTATAGTGCTAACAATGAGTTAGGAAATGCCGAACTTGAAGAGTTAAAACAAAAATTAAGACTAGAGTTAGATAAAATATTTTTATAAAGGTTAATGTGGTATTGGTGAAGAGCGAAGAATTAAAAAGAAAATTAGTCGATGATAAAGCCACTTATACTGATGAAGAAATTAAATGGTTATTTGATCATATTGGAGATTCAGATGGTTCAATTCGGGATGATCTGATATGCAATAGTTTTGGTTATGGATTTTTTAAAGAAAAATTTTCTTTGGAGTAAGCCAGATTTTTAATAGCTCAACTAGAGAACAAAGATCTTTTATTTTATCGAATTAATGAAGGCAAAGAAGCAACGCTAACTAGATCTTTTACGTGTTTATTGTGGGATTTAATTATTCGAACAAATAATGATAGAAAATCTCGTTACTATCAGGTTTTAAATAAGAATGAAGAGCGACAATTATTTGAAGATTTAATCAAGTATTTGGAAAATGAACATGATTTTACTGGTTTCTCTCCAAAATATGGTTGGGTGCATGCAGTAGCACATTACTCAGATGCATTATCAGACAGTATACTTTGTGATAATTTTGATCAAAAAATGGTAGCTGATTTTTTATTAGCTGTTAAGGAAATGTTGGATAAGGTGGATAGACGTTTTATTGACGGGGAAGAATATCGTTTAGCCGATGTTTTTGTAAATGGATTTAAAGCAAATAAGATCAATTCTGATAGTTTTGTTAATTGGATTGAAACTTTTACTTTTGACTCTTATTCAGATGAACTTTTAGAATATTATCGATTTAATAATCTGAAATCATTATTGCAGGATATATATGTAAAGTTAAATTCTATTTCATTGCTTGATCCTAGTGTAAAAGAAATAGTAGAGAAAAAATTTAATAGTGAATACTGAGGATTGAAATTATGATTATTGATACTAAACAATTACAAAAAGCAGTTATTGAGAACAAGAAAAAACATAATTTCAATACGACTGATATTAAATTTGAACTTCTTTTGTTGTATGGCGAAGTGAATGAACTGTTTCAAGCGTGGCTTAAAAAGGACCAAGAAAATATCAATGAAGAGCTTGCTGATGTGGCCATTTTTCTATTAGGAATTTCTGAAATACTTGGTAGTGATCTTGGCGAAGATATTATTAAGAAAATGGCGATTAATGCAAAACGAAAATATGTGCATGGAAAGAAGATAAGTACTGATGACTAAGATAGAACTTACTCGTTTTAGAATTAAAAAAGGGAAAGAAGCTAAAGCTCAAGAGTGGATGGACTTTTTGAATGAACATCATGCTGATACTGTAGCCACAATGGCTGGTGAAAAGATGTATATTGAGAGTGTGTTCAAAGAAAAAAATCCAGATGGATATACATATTTTTACTGGTATTCAGTTCAAGGTGAAGGCGGAAATGCTGTTGAAGAATCAGAAAGCTATATTGATAAGAAACATATTGAATATTGGGACGAATGTATCGATATGGAGTATAAGCCAGTTGATATGAAACTAGAAGAGAGTTTAATTGCACCGAATATTGAGAAGGTAATTGAAAGTGATGCGTAATGCTAAATGAAAAAGATTTTATTATCAACAGTTCACCATCCTGATGTGTCTTTAAAAAATTTAGAATATGTTTGTGATAAAGTGCAAACAATTTTTGATGAGGTTTACTTAACAATAAGTAATGTAACATCATCCAAAATCCAAGGTAGCCTTAGTAAGAAGTCTTTTCATTATCTTACAATTTTCCCAAATGGAGCAGCAGATGCTAGAAGAAAAGTTTTGAAATTTGCATTAAAAAACGTTAGTGAAAAAGATAATTATTTTTATTGTGATTTTGATAAAGTAATTGTTGCACTATTAAATCGAAATTCTGAATTTAAAAATTTTATTTCAACATTAAATTTAAAGAATGAATATCGAATTATAGGAAGAAATAGTCAAGATATTGAATCATATCCTGATACTTGGATTGAAACAGAAAGAATTACTAATAAAGTTGCTGCAACAATTTTCAAAATTGATAATGTTGATTTATTGGCTGGTTGCTGCGCGTTTGATAGTAACGTTGGAAAAGTAATCGCTGAAAATTCTACGGAAATATTAACAGATACAGAATGGCCATTAATTTGTAAAGACAGCCAAATAATGATTAATTATGATGAAGTTTCATTTCTGCCATTTAATTTTCAATATAACAAGGGTAGAAATGATTATGACTGGCTGGGGTATATTCCACGATTGAAGTTGGCCTTGCAGGCTTTTGAGTCTTTTAAGAAACACATGTAGATTATATAAGTTTATTTTTAAGGAGCAAATTTTTATGGAAGTGGATGTAAATGCATTTTTCCCTTATTTAGCGGCTGTTGTATATTTTTTATTTCAAGATTGGTTTAAGAAAATTCCAAAAGAATGGTATTTATTCGCAGCAATTATTATTCCAATTTTAGTTATATTTTTTCCTTTGAAAATACATGCTAATATAATTCGACTTATTTTAGAATCATTACTATTAATATTGGCTTATCATAATTTTTCAAAGAAATTAAGTATGCCTATTACCTTAGGTATATTTTTATTATCTGGATTATTAATGGCAATTTTGATATTTTGTTAGAATTTCTGAAGAGCAATGTGAAATGAAAGCATGGAAAATTAGTCGCAGTATTGTATTGATCTTATTTATAGTGATTAGTGTATTTCTTTGCGTTAGAAAAGTTGACGGCGCAGGTGTAGTACAGACACTAGAAATGAGAAACATTACTTTAATTATCTGGGGAGTATTTGGATTAATCGTTTTAATAGGCTATTTAATTTGGCTGACAGTTTTAAAGCATAACAAATAGTGGGGAACAATATGTACTCAAATCTATTACCAATCGCAACAGCTATTAATCCGCGTGAACTAGGTGGCTTAACTGGTTTTAATAATCGTAAAATACAGATGCATCGTCTACTTAGAACTGGTGATCTTAGTAAAATGTCGCCAGAAGATACGCAATTTCTAAAGAATTACGGCGTTGTTAAAATTATTGATCTGCGTTCAAAATCAGAAAGCGTTTCTCGTCCTGATCCTCAAATTGATGGCATTCAAAATATTTCTATACCACTTTCCAGCGAAGAAGGGACATTAGGTGGAGAAAGTAATTTAAGTCAAGAAGCAAAGCTATATAATGAAAATCCATATGCTGCATTTAAAATGATGTGTGATCATTATGGAAATCATGTTATTGAAGCGTATGATCAAGAAACTGTTCGTCAAGTGTTGAAAATATTGTCTGAAACTGATGAAGGAGCGGTTATTTTTCATTGTACTGAAGGCAAAGATAGGACCGGTTTTGTTGCCTTATTTGTTTTATATATTTTAGGCGTTGACTTAGAATTAATACGACAGGATTATCTGGCGTCAAATGAGATTTTGACTGAATATCGCGCAGTCAGAGATAAGAAATTTCAAGAAGCTGGTAAAAGTTTAACTTTTAGAGCTAACATGAGAATTTTAAGTTCAGCATCTGATTCACTTTTTGATACAATTCTTTTAACTATTGAAAAAGAATATGGAGATCTCGAAACTTATTTAAGGGATGTTCTAAATGTGAATCCTGAATTAGAAAATAAATTACGCGAACTTTATTTGGAAAGATGATGCTATAGAATCAAAAGTTTTAGGCAAGAATAATTGATGATTTTATTTACTGAAAAAGGATAATGTATCATCATTTTTTCTAGGTTTTGTTTTATTATTAATTATGTTAGATATTATCAATTAATTTAGAGTTAAGGTGATAGAATGCAAATTTATACTAAATTAACTGATCTTCGTGATAAAATGAATACCTTTCGTCCCTTATCCAAAGAAGAAGCAGAAAGTATTGAAAAAGATAAAAAATATGATCATATTTGGTCATCAAATGCTATTGAAGGAAGTTCTTTATCCAAGTATGAAACTGCTGCTTTATTAGAAACTGGTTTAACAGCACATGGAAAACCGCTTGCAGATCATTTGGCAGCACTTGATTTGAGTAGAGCTTACGATTATGTTCAAGAATTAGCGATTGAAAAATTGCCTCTTGACGAATTACTATGCGTGATATTAATCGCCTTGTAACTTATTCTGATAATCCTACTAAACGAGCAGAGGCTGGTCAGTATCGTCAAATTAAGGTATGGCCTAATGGCGCACCAGAAGTACATTATGCGGATCCAAGTGATATTCCTAATGACATGCAAAAGCTAATTCAGTGGTATCAAGAAGTAGAAGGAAAAGAGCACCCAGTGAAAGTAGCTGCTATGCTTCATTTAAAGTTTGTTACTATTCATCCCTTTAGAGATGGAAATGGTCGAACTGCACGACTTTTAATGAATTTTGAATTAGTAAAGCATGGTTATTTGATAATTAATATTCAACCAGATAAGATTAGTCGAATGCTTATATGGAAGCTTTAAAACAAGCACAAATTGAGGATAATTATGAGACATTTATTGAATTAGTGGCTGATTATGAGCAAGATGAATTAGATCAGCGAATAGATTTATTAACTAGGATTGAAAAAGAAAGAAAATTCGCACAAAGTCAAACTAGATTGGATAAGTTTGATAAGTAATTAGTAAGACTAAAGCAGATTCTTGTATGAACCTGCTTTTTTTATTTGCCGTGAAGTATAAAACTAGTATAAAAAAAGTATAAAATCACTTGCTTAAGTATAAAGTAAGTATAAAATAAGTATAAAATCTGTATTTTATACTTATTAATTGACTGAGGTGAGATTGATGGTTCAAGAAAATGAAGTTTTAAAAAATCCATTTATGCCAAGTTTTGGAAGAATTCCGCCAATGGTCTTAGATCAACAGACGATTATGAATAATTATATTTTTCATTTAAATCTAGGTGATGCAAAGTATCAGACATCATTAGTTTATGGAGTTAGAGGTAGTGGAAAGACAGTTTTTCTTTTAAATGTCCAAAGAAATTATGAAAAAGAGAAAAATCATTATTTTGTTCGGTTAAACTTGGGTCAAGGAAATCTGCTTTTTCAATTATTGAGCAGTTTGCAACAAATTTCAGGTATTGATTGGAAAGAAGTTTTAAAATCAATTCAAGGGATAAATTTATTTGGTAATGGAATGAGTTTTAAATCCGTTGAAGACATTGGAATAATAAATTATAGCGACGTTCTAAAACATATTTTAGTAAAGCTGAAAAAAAGAGAAATTTCTATTTTAGTTGGTATTGACGAAATTGAAGTAAGCGATGATGTTAGAGCTTTTGCCTCAGTTTATCAAACTTTAATTGGGGATGATTTAGATATTTCATTAATTATGACTGGTCTTCCCAGTAGAATTTCCGATTTACAGCATGAAAAGACATTAACTTTTTTACTGAGAAGTAATCGTATATATTTAAAGCCACTTGATAAAATGTCAGTTGAAGATAATTTTACAATGGCATTTAAGAGGGGAAACAAGACAATTTCTCCGTTAGTTATGAAAAGACTAATTGAGGGTGTAAAAGGATATGCTTATGCATTTCAGACAATAGGTTATTATGCTTGGGAGGAAAGTAAAGATGATATTAATAATCAAGTTGCTAACGAAGTAATTGATTTATCTAAATCCGATTTGTATCAAAATGCATATGAAAAATTATATACTGAGATTTCAAGTACTGATCGAAAGTTTCTAGATATAATGGCGCAATATCCGAGTTCAATAGTGCCAATTTCTTATATTGTTGATGAGCTAAAGAAAAGTAAAAATTATATTTCTGTATATCGAGCACGTTTATTAGATGATCAATTAATCTATGCTCCAGAGCGTGGATATGTAAGTTTTACGCTACCTTTCTTTTCAGATTTTATTCGATGGTATAAAGAAAATCATTTAATTTAAATAGCATTAATAAGCTAAGAAAAATTTTTCTGTAGCTTATTTTTTTAATTTGTTTATGATATAATTTTATCAAAATATTACGAACATATGTACGATAGTGCGATTGGAGGGACAAATGTTAACTATTTATGATTTAAAGAACAAGGTAATGCTAAATCAACCTGATTTTTTTAATCTGGTTGAAGGCTTTGACTCTTTTAAGGGTGTTAGTTTTGTTGGTAGTTTTAAGATAATTGAAAAAGAGTTAATGCCACGCTTTAAGCAAATTGATCTAATTTTAGGAATGGAAGACCAAAAAACTGGTAAAAATTTAGATCAGCTTTTTAATGTATCAAATAAAGTTAAAGAACTTCTTTCTGTAAGTGCTGACTTTTTGGATCGAATTGAGAATCAAACTTTGCAATTAAAATTTACTAAAGATGAATTATTTCATAGTAAATACTTTATTGTTGAAAACAAAACTGATTTTATTATCTTTAATGGATCAATGAACCTTACTCAAAAAGCTTTAAAGCATAATCATGAAATGCTTTGGATGTATCATGGTAAAAAGAATGATTTACAAGATTTAAAAATTTATGAAGAGCATCAAAAGCTTTTTAAGCATAATTTCGAAAAAGATAGTGTTGATTATCTAGATAGAAAGATTATTAATAATCTTTACGGCAAGACGAGAAAACAAATCACGGCAATTATCGCTGATGAAGTTGTAGATAAGATTCAGCAGAATATCGTTGAAGTAAATCCAGCAGACGTTGTTAAGATAACCAACGATGCTCAGCAAAAGGAACAAACTTATGAACTTCATCCTGAAACTGTCCAAAAAGTAGCTAAGGAGCTTTTTACTGAAAAAGGAAATAAGCGTCGAAACGAAGAAAAGGCAAGAGAAGAAGTTAAGAAAATTGTTTTTCAAGACTTTAGTGATTCTTCAGAAAATAGAGTAATAAAAGCAAGTGAACTATATCCCAAGCCTATTTGGGCACATCAAGAGGATAAGATTATTGTTGAAGATGAAAATAAATTATTCCATCCGCTTAAAGTAGATGAAAATCTTGTAACTGAAGATGATGTGCGGACTTTTGTAAGAATAATCGAAAGTTTTCGCTTTAACAAAGTAAAAAATGAAAGTCACCAAGCACTCTCGGCGTTTATCTATTTAATGACTGCTCCAATGATTTGGAAAATTAGAGAAATATATCGTAAGTCTAATTTTTCAAAAAGTGCTGATCAAATTCCGCTTTCTATGGTATTAATCGGACGTGGGACAACTGGAAAAACTTTATTAGTTCGTGATTATTTTAAGAAATTTACCGGGGACAATTCGCATAGTTTACAATATACCGAAATTAATGACGGAAATGCTTCTAGAACTGATAAGGCAGTGAAATTCTTAGATAATTATTTGCACTCTGCTCGTTTTATTTCTCCAATGATTGTTGATGAGTTAAACAGTAATTTCTTACACAGTAAGGTTGCACTTAATGCAATTAAACAATGGTCCAACACTATTCAAGGAATTCATAATATTAATATTTTTGCGATGAATCATAATGCTGGAAGTAGAGAAATCAATAATCTGGAAGAAATTACAAAACGTGTTTATTATTTATCTTTTGAAGCTCCATGGCTTCCATCAAGTCAGCAGCAAATTAACTATAATATGTTAATTAACGATAACAATGACCATATTTATCGCTACGTTGTTTCTGAATTGAATAAGCGACTTGTAAATCTTACTGGCGAAGAAGAGGCTAATTTAATCGATGATTATTTAAGTTTAACTAAAAATATTTTATCTAACTTATTACGGAAATATGGTTATTATGATAGATTAAAAGATATTTTAGGCAGTAATTATGATTATAAGATTGATTGTAATCGAATTACTTGGAAGATGTTAATTTTAGATGATCACTATGAACACATTGCCTTTACAGATGGTGATGATAAATATTTCCATGTTTCAAAAGCAATTTTTAATGATTTTAAAGCTAATGGGTATGAAAATATTAATCAAACTTTAGATAATTATTTTAATATGTTTCCTCGTGAAGCTGGAATTGCAATCGAACAGTATGGCAATGGGATGCGTCTTGACATTGACAAGTTTGACAAATTCGTTGGCGAGCCTTTAATTAGAAATCACTATAAGAAATTGCACAAAGATGAAAGACAGCAAGATGATATGAAAGAATTTCTTAAAATACAGGCTAAACAAACACAGGTAATGCAAGAAACTATGGAAAAGATAACTAAGCAACAAGAAGAGAGGAATAGAAAAGGACTTTTTTCTCGTTTATTTAAACATTAGCAAAGTAAGTTATTAAGCAGAGATTGTAAAAATATCTCTGCTTTTTTTGATAACTGAAAAAAATATAAGTAATCTATTGAAAAATTAATTATAATTAAGTAATATTTAATTTAACTAAAAAGTAAAAGATGAAAACGGGGTGGGACGATTGCATAATTATTCGTTTGTTTTACATAAATTTGTAACTGGTAAACATGATGTTGAGTTAGTTTTACCTGAAACTTGGCAAGCAAAAGATTTATTTGATCAGCTTCAGAAAAATCTTTTCGAATTCTCTAAATGGTTAGTTTGGGCTGACAAAATTGATTCTATTCAAAAAGAAGTAGATTCAATTAAGCAATTTCAACAGAAAATGGTCGATGGTACAGCATTTAATTTGGTAATTTTAGTTGATGAAATTCCAGCTGGCATGATTGACTTACATGACTTAAATTCAGAGTCAGGTGAAGTTGGATATTGGCTGTCGAATGATTTTCAGCACTTAGGAATTATGACTGAATCTGTCGAATTTCTTAAAAAGTATGCATTTGAACAATTAGGGCTCAAATATTTAATTTTAAGAACTCATCCTCAAAATTTTGCAAGTCAGAATGTGGCTAAGCGAAGTGGATTTGAATATCAAAAAATTGATAATAATGGTCATAAAAAGTTTATCTTAAAAAATAATGTTAGGAGAACAGAAACATGGAACTAAAAAAAGTAACTAATCAAAATCTTTGGGATGTTGTAAATCTTAAAGTTAAGTCAGATCAAAAAGAATATGTTGCAGATAATGCAACTAGTTTACTAGAAGCATATGCAACTAAAAATGAAGGTGAAAAGGTTGAAACCTTTGCTATTTATGAAAAAGATAATTTAGTTGGCTTTGCAATGATTAACTTTAATGTATGCAACTGGGAAGGTGCACCAAAAGTTGCTCGTAATAATTATTGCTTGTGGCGTTTTATGATTGATCAAAAATATCAAGATCAGGGATTAGGAGTAGATGCGCTAGCTACACTTATTAAATATATGAAAACGATGCCTTTAGGAAATGGAAATAAAGTGTATCTTTCTTACGTTCCTTCAAATGTTGCCGCTCAACAGTTATATAAGGCTGCTGGTTTTGTACCTAATGGTGAGAGAATTGAAGAAGAAGTTGTTTTAGTTTTAGATTTGGAGAAATAAGTTTATGAAAGTTTTATCTAAATTAATGATTAAAGGAATAGGAATATGGTTTGTCCTATTAATGCTCTATTTTGTGACATAATTTTAATATTCTTCAAATCTCAAATATTTTCGGCGTACAATTAATAATTGACGTATCAAAAGGAAGAACTGTAACAATGAACAGCATTACACCTAATTTTTATATTAGTTTATTACTTTTTACTCTTTTTTATGGAGGAATAACATTTTGGATAAACAAGAGAAGAAGCAAATTATGAAGCAGGATCAACTTATTGATTGGGCAAAGAGACTTCAAAGTTTGGCGCAAGCTGGCTTAACGTATGGAAAAGATAATTTTGACTTAGAGCGATATCAAGAAATTCGCGATATTTCAGCTGAAATGATGGCAGAAAAATCTGGTTTGCCAATTGAAAAGGTAAAAGAACTTTTCTGCAACGAAGTGGGATATCAAACACCTAAGCTTGGAACTCGGGCAGCTATTTTTAAAGATAATAAAATTCTGCTCGTTCAGGAAAATGATGGTACTTGGTCAATTCCAGGTGGGTGGTGTGAAGTGAATCTTTCTGTTAAGGAAAATGTAATCAAAGAAATCAAGGAAGAAGCTGGAATTGATATTGCTGTTGAAAGATTAATTGCGATCCATGATAGTAATAAGCATTATAAGGGAATGTATCCTTATGGAATTACAACGGTATTTTTCTTATGTAAACCAACAGGCGGTAGTTTCACAGAAAATGATGAAACAATTGCTAGTGGATATTTTGCATTAGATAATTTGCCTGAATTAAGTGAAGACAAGGGATCAAAAGAACAAGTAGAGATGTGCTTTAAGGCATATCATAATCCTAACTGGCAAGCGGAATTCGAATAGGAAAGGAACATTATGCAGAGAAGAGAAATTGAAACTGAATTAGGAAAAATTAATTTTGCATATCGAAAAGGAGCCCCATTAGTTGTTTTCTTGAATGGCTTTGGTAGCTTTGATACAGGTCAATCCTTTTTAAAAGTAATTGAATCTTTGCCAAATGAGTATGGTTATTTTGCACCGGATTATTTGAATAGTGGCTTCAGTGGTAAGTCCTTAAAGGACTATACGGTAACAGATGAAGCTACTGAATTAGCAAGAATTATTAATGATTTTAAAGCAGAAAAAGTTATTATTTTGGCTCATAGCATCGGTGGTGTATATGCTATGCAAATGAAAGATAAAATTAATAATGTGAAGGCTTTCGTAGGAATTGAGCCAACTACTAGAGAAATCATTTTAAATCCTCCAAAAGAACCAGCTTATGATGAGAAAAATAAAGATATGACAAAACTTCAAGAAAAAATTGAAGCTGATCTTAAAGAAATTTTTACTCCAGAAGAAAATAAAGTGTTTTGGAATACTACAGAACAAAATGCGAAGAAATTTGATGAAAAAGATAATTTTAATGCACAAGCAGCTTATGAAAATGATTCGTTTTGGAAAGATACTACTAGGATAAGTGATAAAACACCAAGTGTTCTTATTACAGAGAAGTATCGAGAAAATGAATATAAGCGGTCAGAGTATGCTTCAAATAATTCGAAATCAAAAGTCATAACATTGGGTAATTCGCATTATATTCATTTTGAATATCCAAAGGAAATTGCAGAAATAGTTGAAGAGGTTATAGATTTTTAAGAAAAAATAATAGGAGTTGATGATTATGAGGTTAAAGAGTGTAAGCTTTAAAATTGTAGTTTTATTTTTAGTTTTTACAGCAGTTTTTACACTTTTCCGATCATCAATGTCAGGAATTTTTTCATTATTTTATGCTAAAAATGGAATCCCAAATGCAAATATTAGTTCAATAAAATCTTTTCAAAACATCGGTATTATGTTTGGACTCCTTCCAGCCGGATATTTAGCAGATAAAGTTGGAAGATTGAAAGTTTTAGCTTTATCATCTTTAGTTATTGCCACGAGTTTTTTCATTCTAATTCTATTTAGAAACTTCTTTTTCTTTTCAATGGCAGAGCTTTTATATGGTATTGGCTTGGCATTTAATTCAGGTACTTTGCTTGCTTATGTAACTGATTTACAGGAACAAAATGAAATTGCTCCTAGTAGCAAACTAATGGGGATGCAAGTAATCGTTTTGAATTTAACTACTTTAATTGGTGGAAATATTGGTACTTGACTATTTGGAATTAAAGATACTGCACCGATATGGTTTGCAATGCTTGGACTTGTGTTATATCCAGCCTTTATTTGGCTTATGGCAAGTTTCTTATCTTTTTCAGATAATAGAGCTTTTAGTAAAAAGAAAGATAAATATAATATTAAAAATATTGTTGGCTTTTTTAGAAAAAGAAACTTTTGGATATTATTGTTGCTGAATGTAGGCTATGATTGTGGAACGCAATTTATCCTTATCTATTGGTCAATTATTTATGTTGAAAAGTTAGGCTTTAATCTTTCACTGGTTTATACGTTATTTATGTGTGCACTAATTCTAGGTTCGGTTTTATTTAGTAGAATTTCTACTTTCCTTAATTCAAAAGGAATTACTTTGTTAAATACTGGAAGTATGATTGGAGCATTTATATTAAGTGGGACTCTAAAAAATAAATATTTACTGCTTTGCCTTTTTCTATTAATTGAATTATTAATGGGAATGTTGTCAGGACAAATTTCAGCTACTAGTAATGAAGCTATTTATGGAGAAAGCAATAAGTCGACTATGCTTTCAACTGTTTCATTTATTGCAGAGATCTTAGTTAGTGTTTCATTATTTATAAGCAATAGCATTATGAAAGTATTTGGAGATTTAAAAGTAATGTTTTTTGTCTCCGCAGTGTATTTTGGTGTTGTTTTGCTAACAATACCTTTAATAAAGGAGAAACAAAATGTTAGATAAAACTTGGCAAAAGATGTAGGAAGAAGCTAAAAGTGTACAGGGATTTAGACAAATATCTGATCATCTAGAAGCAGGCGGAGTAGCAGCTGCTGTTTTGAGTAATACAGGAAAAATTTATACAGGGGTTTGTATTGATACCGCTTGTACTTTAGGAGTGTGTGCAGAACGCAATGCTTTATTCAGCATGATCACTTGTGGTGAAAATCATTTCAAGAGAGTATTAGCCATCATGTCTAATGGAAAGAATGGTGCACCGTGTGGAGCTTGCCGTGAATTTATGGTGCAGCTTATGGAAAAAGACTATAAAAATATTGAAGTATTGATGGATTACGACAGGAAAGAAATTACTACTCTGGGGAAGTTAACACCTGATTGGTGGTTATAGTCATGATTACAATTGAAGCATTGCATAATTTCCCTAAAATAGAGAAAAATTGCAATTTAGGTACAGAAATAATTAAAACAATCAAAAATGAAAATTTTATTCTTCATAATAATGATGTTTTATGTATTGCTTCTAAGTTGATTTCTAAATCTGCAGGTCTGTTTATTGATTTAAAATCTATTAATCCAAGTCAATTAGCCTTACGTTTGCATCAGCAAATACCCAGAAAAGATCCAAGACTAATTCAGGTTATAATTGATCAAACCGAAGATAAGAATGGTAAGAAACTACAGATATCTAAGAACTTTATTGGTGGATGGCTGCCGAATGGTTTGTTTTTAACCGGTGCAGGAGTAGATAAGATAGATGCTGATACTGCGATAATTTTGCCTAAAAATTGTGATGAAATTGCAAAGAAAATTAGTGATAATATTTTCGATCAATTAAAAGTTAGAGTAGCTATTATAATTACCGATAGTGATGGGAGAATTGATAAAAAAGGTGCTACTCAAGTAGCAGTTGGAGTGTATGGTATTTCTGGCTTAAGAAAAAGTCGGTATGAAGATAAAACTAATGTTGAAACTATCTGTGATATGTTAGCGGGTTCTGCAGGCTTATTGATGAGGCAAAGAGGGAAAAGGCTGCCTATTGTTAAAATTCACGGTATGGATTATATGTTTGACAAGACTGCAACAATTAGGGATGCAGTGAACTAATTTTTTATCATATATAAAAAGATCAACTTCTAATTGAAATTGATCTTCAAAGTTTATTATTTAATAGTGTCTTTGGCTTATGTTTAGTAAGAATCTCATGATTGCCTGTAGAAACTAAGGTAAGTATTAATTTGTTTTTTGAAAAAGTATAAATTACAATCCATTGATCATAATTAAGATTACTATTAGAACTTAAACGTCCAGGATGAAATTCGTTAAATCCCTTCCAATTTCCTTGCAGAGAATGGTGCTTAATTTTCTTTAGAATTTTATTATCTTGAGCAATTATTGCTTTTAAACACTGGGTAATTAATTTAATTGGATGGTTTTTCTTTTTTAATTTTTCTAATTCTTTTTATAAGTTGGAGAAAAATAGACTTCTACTTGTTTCATAAGTTATCCATCCATTTATCTAGAGCGTCTAAAGAACCTATTTTTTCAATATTGCCATTTTCTACTTCAGATTTTCCTTGTAAAGCTTCTGGTGTATCGAGAAAATTAAGTAACTCAATATCATCATCAGCAGCTTTTCCAACTGCGAATCTTAGAAATTCTGAAAGTGTTATTCCTCGTTTAGCTAAATTCTTTATGGCCTTATCTTTAACAGATTTTGATACGCGAGTAGATGCACTACTGTTTCTTACTATCATATTATCCATAAAATCATCTCCTTATTTGTAATACCATTGTATTACATTTATTAAATATATCAAAATTATTTAATTATTGTGAAGGAAATTCTAATGATATCAAAACTAATTATAATTCGTGGAAACTCTGGCAGGGGCAAAACTACATTGTCTAAAGAAATTCACCATCGATTGCCACACAATACACTATTGATTCCGCAAGATACAGTTAGAAGAGAAATGCTGAATGTTAAAGACGGAGAAAAGACATTTGCTTTGCCATTATTAGAAAATTTGCTTGAATATGGTTATCATCACTGCTCTTACACTATCTTAGAAGGAATCCTAAATGCAAAATGGTATGCTGATTTATTCAAAAAAGCCCAACAACTTTTTGGCGATCAAATCTATGCTTATTATTTCGATATTCCATTTGAAGAAACAATGAAACGCCATCAAACACGGCATGAATATTCTTTTGGTGAAGAAAAAATGCGTTCCTGGTGGAATGAAAAAGATTATATTAGCTTTATTCCAGAGTATGCTTTTACTAGTCAGATACATTTAGCTGATGAGATCTCAATTATAATGAATGACATTCAAGCAGGAGACTGAGAATGATTTTGATTGAAAAATTAAATCAAAAATTACAAAGTAATCTGAAGTCAATCGATCATGAATCTCTTAATAAAACTTTTATTGGGTATAGTAATTTGTATCATGAATCGGTTTTTGTAAAACAATTTACTAAAGAGCAAGGATGTTATACAGAAGAAATAGTTACAAAACAAATGAATGATCGAATGATAACGACTTTTTCAATTGATAATAAATATATTTTAGTATTAAAAGACGTGGAACCTAGAGACATTTCCTCCATTATTGATCAAAATTTAGCTTTCAAAATGGGACAAGTTTTAGGTAAGTTTCATATGCAAATTAAACCATTTCCTAAAATTAAGATTGTACGAAATCAATTTGATGACTATCTGTCAGAGATAGATACTTTTCAAGATTCTTTCTATAGAAGTCAGTTAAATAAAGTAGCAAAAAAATTTATGACGCATAAAAATGAAATTCAAAAAGATCTGAAAAATAATTCACGTTTTGTTTTACACGGGGATGTAGGAATCAGAAATTATAAGTATATCGGTGGGAAGTTGACTTTAATTGATTTTGAAAAAGCACGTCTTGGTCCCGTATATCAAGACTTTATCAAATTGTTTTATCAAGATTTCTCATTGAATCCAGATTTAATTGACTCATTTTTAAAAGGATATTCTACTAAAAACTTGGACTATCAATTATTGAGTTTGACTAAACAATATCTAATTTTCACAACAGCAATTGGAATATTTAATTATACTGAGAAAATTGAAGATTTGGCTTTTAAAAAAGTTGGTGAGCGAATGCTCGCCAGTATAGAGGACTAGCAATGACTCAAGACTACATTAAAACTTTACGCAAAAAAGTTGGTCATGAACCAATTATTTTAAATTTTTCCGGTGGAATTTTGACTAATAATCAGAATGAAATCTTACTTCAAAAAAGATCAGATTTTAATGCATGGGGCTTACCTGGTGGTGCTTTAGAATTTGGAGAATCAGCCCAAGAAGCATGCATTCGAGAATTTTTAGAAGAAACTGGCTTAAAAGTAAGAACTAAATCATTATTAGGCCTTTCAACTAATTTTATCCAATATTATCCAAATCAAGATGTAGCACAGGCAGTAACTATTGAATTTAGTGTTGAACTAGTAGAAAAAACATCAAAAAAAGTCAGCTCTGAAACTCTTGACTTGAAATATTTTTCTAAAGATAAATTACCCAAGATTTTTAACAAGCAACATCAGCTTTTTATTGATCATTACTTTAATGGCGACTATCCATTTATTGATTAAGGAGGGGGAGAGGGTATACATGAATGAACAACCATTTATTTTAGATATTGATTTAAATAAACAAGCTGTAATAGAACCTGGAGTCGAAAATTTACAGTATAAGTTTCATGAAAAATTGCTTTTTGCATTTGTTCCAGATGATGAAATTAAATCTTTTTTAGATAAACACTCTCATAAGACTTTGGGCAAATTTAAAACTGTTTCGTTTAGGCCTAAGGTATATGAAGTGGAAATCAATAATCAACTAATTACGTTATGTCAAGCCCCAGTGGGAGCATCAGCTTCAACTAAATTTTTGGATTGGTTGATTAATTATGGAGTTAAACAAGTTTTATCTGTTGGAAATGCAGGGGCACTGACTGATCTGCCTGAAAACACGATATTTGTTCCACAAAGAGCGATTCGCGGAGAAGGTACATCCTTTTATTACAAAAAACCAAGTAAAATGATTACATTAAATGAAAAGTTTGTGCGAAGCGTTGAAAATGAAATAGAAAATTTAGGTCTTCAATATGAAGAAGGAATAACTTGGACAACCGATGGCTTTTTTAGAGAAACACCCAAGCAAGTTTTACAAGCTAAAGAATTAGGTGCAAAAACTGTCGAAATGGAGTGCTCAGCTTTAGCTGCTTGTGCAGAATTTAGAAACATAAATTTTGCGCAAATTTTGTTTACTGCCGATAGTTTGGCTGATATGGATAACTATGATAAACGTAACTGGGGTCATGATTCATATAGCGCTGGCTTGAATATTGGATCTCAGGTATTAGTGAATTTATAATATTTCAACTAAAGATGGAGTAGGAAACCATGAACGAACAACCATTTATTTTAGACTTTGACAAAAATCCGCATGCTGTTCTTGAACCAAATCACGATCAAGAACCGTTTCATTTTCATCCAAGATTGCTTTACGCGTTTGTGCCAGAAAAAGAAATTAATACGTTTTTAGATCAACATCTTCATCGCACTTTAGGCGAATTTGAATCATGCTCTTTTAATCCAAAAATCTATGAAGTTCAAATTGACAATGAATTTTTCACTTTATGTCAGGCACCCTTGGGAGCACCAGCAGCTGTACAATTGCTTGAGTGGTTAATTACTTATGGTGTAGAAAAAGTTTTAACGTTTGGTACTTGCGGTGCCTTGAATGACTTACCAGAAAATGAGATGCTTTTAGTTAAAAGAGCGATCCGGGATGAAGGAACATCTTTTCATTACATGGAGCCAGGACAGTTTGTTGACTTAGATCGTGATTTTTTGAATCAAGTAGAAGGCGTATTATCTGAATTAAGTTTGAAATATGATGAGATCATTACTTGGACAACTGATGGTTTCTTTAGAGAAACGCCTAAAAAAGTAGCACAATTTCGTCGGCTAGGAGCAGCAACTGTTGAAATGGAATGCGCTGGGTTGGCAGCATGTGCGAAGTTTAGAAAAGTGGATTTTGCGCAAATCCTATTTACCGCCGATACCTTAGCTGATATGGAAAATTATGATGAACGTGATTGGGGCAGTGAATCACATAGCCTTGGTTTAGAAATTGGATCTAAGGTTCTGACTAAGATCAAATAGTAGTTTGTTAAAAAGGTTTGGAGTTAACTCCAAACCTTTTTACTTTTTTTGGTCATTATTTGGAGTTATCTCCAAATTGCATGTTAATATTTAGATATATAGCAGGAAATTATAATGTATACTATACAAAAGCTAAATTTAATTGGTTATTGGTAGATTTAATGAGTGAACAAATAAAACAATATTGGCATGAATTTTGTCGAAAACATAATTTAGACTATGAAACTCCTGTTGAAGCTTGGGCTTTTGGAGCAACACAAAAAGATGCTAATGAACTAGCTTCTTTGGTAGATAAAGGCATTAAGACGGCTACTACTTCAGCATATGAATTGTATAGTAAAGATGAAGCAGTTCCTAAGGCAGGCGAATGGAGCATTATTTTAGATGGAAACCAGCAGCCAGTTTGCGTAATTAGAGAGTGCTGTGTAGAGATTATCCCTTATAATTTAATTTCGAAAGAACATGCTTATCATGAAGGCGAAGGAGATCGTAGTTATGAATATTGGCGCAGAGTTCATGATGATTTTTTTACGCGTGAATATAAGGAAATAGGGAAAGAATTTTATCCGCAAGCACCAATGGTGTGTGAAGTTTTTGAGAAGGTAGAATAATGAAGCTTTTAATTATCAGACATGGTGAAAGTGAAGCAGATATTTTAAAAGTTTGTGAAGGATGGGCAGACTTTAGTTTAACTCCACGTGGACATAAACAAGCTGAAGCAATGAGCAGATATGTGTCAAAACATTATCATGTAGATAAAATTTATACAAGCTCCTTAAAAAGAGCGTGTCAAACTGCACAATATTTAGAAAAATTGACTGGTCTTAGTGCAATAAAAACAGATAAACTAAAAGAATTTAATAATGGACTTCGCGCGGGTTTACCATATGATGAAGCATATAAAAAGTATCCGAAAGTCGAGCTTCCAATTCATGCTTCACGTTATGGACAAGAAAGTAAATTAAATTTTAGAATGAGAATAGAATCTATTTTATCTGAAATTTTTAGCCAAAATTCTGATGATCAAACAATCGTAATTGTTACGCATGGTGGAGCAATTACGCAGCTATATCATGCATTATTAAAACTTCCCATAGATTCTAAAATTAAATTTGGAAGTGGGGATGCCTGTGTGCATGAATGGACAATAGAAGGAGATAAGTATTATATAAATTTTGCTAATTATTGTCCCTATAACAACAGCTAAAAGCAATAGTAAATACATAATATGAAAAAAGCAGGAGGGCTCCTGCTTTTTTGCTATAAATTATTATCTTTTCGTCTAAACCAAGTTTTAGCAAAATCTACTAATGGTTTTACATTAATAGCTTTAATAAAGCCATTATTTAAATTGACTTGTCTAAATTCACTAGAATTATGTGTTTCAAAAGCTAAACCTAAATCATTAAAGTCATCATATATATCCATATCAATATTTTGATAGCTTGTCCAAATTGTTTTACCATCTTGGTCTATTCCCGTTGCTGCAGTATACGTTTCTGTTTTTCTTTCAATTATTGATTCAGCATAATGGAGCATTGTACAAGTTTCATAATTAGTTCCCAGAAAGAGGATTTTACCATTATTTTGGTACAGATAATCTAACGGACTATTAATACCATAAGGTAAGTCAAGTGGCTGTTTTTTAGCAATTTTATCTTTATCCTTACCCCAAATAGCGATAGGTAGATAGGGATGAGAACTGCGAACCACATCGGGTAATTTTCGAAAATATTCTGGCGTAATGCCTAAACCTTCACTTGGAGAAGTATCAGGGTTATATGGAGGCATATTGTCACGAACTACTTGAATTAAATCTTTTCTAACAGGAGGATATTCCCAACCTGCAGGATCACAGTTAGTACTAACTTCTGATGGCATCATAATTGTGCCTTGATTTATTACTTCTTTTAGTGCCTGAACTAAGCTTTCAGGGCCACCAGGCACATAGTAAAACTTACTTAAAGCAGTATGGACGATAACCTTGTCAGTTGAGCTAATATTAGCAGCAATCAAGGCATTTTTAAAGTCATGTTTTGTTGTAATAGTAGTAATTATATCTTGAGTCATGATTTTCTCTTTTCTTAAATTTAATTAATTATTGACTAGGACAATATGTAACTACTCTTGTTTTAATTTCCGCATTATTTGTTTTATTTTTCTTATTACTCATTTTTAACTCCATATATTATTCAATTTAAGTGTTTAGAGAAGAATTATGATTTATTTTTTTGTTTTATAAAGAGAACCAAATAGAAAAATGCCGTTATTACTTGAGCAATTCCTTCAAGAATAATAGATGGTCGTGCACCAAAGTCCTTGATGATAATCCCATCTAAAAAAGATCCCACGGGAATCATGCAATTAACAATACTGCTAACTTTAGTTAATTTTTATTTTTTTACAATAATAGGTAATATTTTATCTTCAGCTGAATAGATTAAGGTTGGGCCAATAGTAGATAAAATGTAGACAACAATTAAAAGAAAAATTGCAAAAGTATGTAATTTTTGATCGTTTAATAAAGGAACAATTGCCAGACTAAGTCCTACTTGAATAATAGTTATTATCTGAAGTGATTTTTTAATATCTACTCGATCAATTATCGGACCAGAGTAAATGAAAACATATCAATTGTTGATCCCGCAATGAAAATTATTGAGAGCAACATTGGTGAATGAAAATGACTTTTGAAATACCAAAGAATTGCCATGTAAAAAAGTGAATCTACAATATTTGTTCCAATTCGGCCAATAAGTAAATTAACAATCGTAAAATCATTTTTCTTAGTTAAGTTTTTTAAACATTTTCCATTTCCTTTTGAATACTTATTTTTTTGTATTTTGAAAGTTCAGGGAAAAATTAGCTATTTAGTTAATAATCCCCCCAAACCTTCATCAAATTTGGGGATGTTTATTAAATACAGCTTAATAACTGAAAGAAAATAATTCAGTTTTAAGCTTAATCCTAAGTTATTTAGAATAAACACCTAGTTTTCACCTCGATTTTTTTAGATAAAGTTAGTATACCATAGTACAAAGTAGCTTAAAATTACCGCTTAGTTAAAAAATATTACCACTTAAAAAAATATGATTGAAAATTAAAAAAGTATTAGTAAAATTAATAATAACTAAAGTGGAGGAGGGAAAATAATGACATTTAAAGAATTAATAAAAAGTAATATTCCACGTTCAATCTTAATCATTGCTTTATATATTCTTTATGCCATTGCAGGTGCATTAGGAGAATATCTATTTAAAAATTCATTGAATAATATACTTAAGGGAAATTTGAATGGGTATATTTATTGGACTTTTATTCAAGCAGGGATGGAAATAGGAGCAGCAATTTTACTGCCAATTGCAACAATTGCTTTTACTAAACAAACACAGAGCTATTTACATCATATTAGAGAAGATATTATGCAGCATTACTATAATACTGGTAATGATGAAAAGGTTTCTGAAATGCAGAATCAGTTAACAGGAAACTTAAAAATGTTAACAACTGATTTTGCTACTCCTTGGGTGTCTATTTTAAGTGGAGTTCTTGAAATGTTTATTTCAATAGGAATTTTACTTAAGATGAATTGGAGTTTGGTGTTAGTTAGTGCAATATTGTTAGGGATTAATTTTCTAATTCCTAAGATTATGGAAAAGAAAACTGCACAGGCTGCTAAGAAAGTTAACGTTAAAAATGAGAAATTACTCAATGCGATCGAGCATTGGCTTGGCGGCTTGCAAGAATTAAGACGCTTTAGTGCTTATGGTCGATTAAGAAAACAACTTCGTCAAGCGAGTGATGATTATGTTAAAGCAAGTAAGGAAAGCTGTAAGTATAATACGATTTCGTATCTTTTAAATGGCTGGGCAAATGCTCTGGCACAAGCTGGTTTGGTTTTCTTTGCTGGAATTTTGTTTATAAATCGTGCACTTTCTTTTGGTGAATTTGCGGTTGCAGGATCATTTGGATTTACAGTTTTTTCAGCTATTTGGGAAATTACTAGTGCAATCACACAAATTAAGTCAACAAAAGAATTACGTCAAGAAATTTCTGAATTACGTCGCAACGAAAAGCGGCCAGTCAAAGCAAGCGCATATGGTGTTTCAGTAAAAGATCTGAAGACTTCATATGACCAAGGTGAAACCATTTCTTATCCTGACTTTACAATTAAGGCTGGAGAAAAAGTGTTACTGACTGGTGATTCAGGAACTGGTAAATCTACATTATTTAAAGTTTTGCTTGGAAAGTTGAAGGCACAAAATGGAATTGTTACTTACTTAGATAAAAATAATCAACCACTTGAAAATGCTACAGTAGGTTATTTGCCACAAGATCCAATAGTTTTTCCAGTTTCAATTAAAGACAATATTACGATGTTTACTGAGAAGCTTGAACAACAAGTACTTAATGTAGTTAATAAAGTTCAACTGAGCACTGATTTGGCCAAAATGCCAGCTGGTGTTAATACAATTGTTGATTTAAAGAATGAAAATTTATCAGGCGGACAAAGACAAAAAGTAGTTTTAGCTAGAAGCGAGATACATCGTCAGCCATTTGTTTTAATGGATGAGGTAACGAGTGCGATCGATCAAAAGGCTACTGAAAAAATTATTGATGAATTACTAAAGACTGATCAAACAGTTTTAATGATTGCGCATAATTTCACGCCAGAATTAAAGGCTAAATTTGATCATGAAATAAAACTAGAAAAGAAAGGAGTACCAAGAAAATGAGTTTAAAAGAACTTATAAAAACTAATCCAGTTAAGTTTTGGCTTTTTGTAATTATTACTATTTTAACTCCTATTACAGTAATTAGTAGTACAGCTCTAATTCAAGTCGAAACAGCAATTCTTCTTTCACGTAATTTACGTAATTTTTTGATTATCTCAGCAGTAAGCTTAGTAGTTTTTGGTTTAGGCTATGTATTTATAAATATCAGTCAATATTTGATTACTTATCAAGCACAAGACTTAAATAATTCAGTTAGAGATAAGATTGTTAAGCACTATTTTTACGATGGCAAAAAACATCAAGTTCCTGAAATGCAAAATAGACTAACTAATGATTTACAAATGGTTAATGAAAACTATATTGGTGCTATTTTTAATTTACTATATGGTAGTGTCATGATCATTTCAATTATCATATATTTAATTATGTTAAATTGGATTTTGTTACTTACGATTTGTTTAATTGTGGCAATTACTTTAATTCTTCCAAAACTAATTGAGAAACCACTACAAAAAGCAAATCAACTTATTTCTGATAGCAATCAAGTTTATCTAGATACTTTGAATAATTGGCTTCAGGGGTTAGAACAATTAAGACAATTTGCTGCTGGAGCAAAGTTATTTTCAGTTTCTCAGTTAGCAAGTAAAAAACTTGAAGATGCAAATGTTAAACAGACTACTTATACTAAATTACTTAATGCAATTACTGGGATTGCCTCCGCAATTTTTGGCTTAATTATCTTTTTATTGTCAGGTGTTTTAGTTAAGAATGGTTTATTAGAGATCAGTGCACTTATGGTTGTTGGTAATTTTAGATTTTATCTAAATCAAGCTATTAATCAGATTTCTAATGCTCGAGGTCAGATGAAAGGAGTTAAAAATTTAATTACAGAAATAGATGAATCTACAAAGCCTGTACAAAATTTGCGTAAAAGTGGTTTTACTACTCCTGCAACAATAAAAACAAAAGGTTTAGGTCTGCAGTTTTCAAATGGGGAGAGTCTATCTTATCCTGATCTACAAATTAATCAAGGTGAAAAAATACTATTAACTGGTGATTCGGGTGCTGGAAAATCAACATTGTTTAAGTTAATTCTTGGAGACATAAAACCAAGCAAAGGGGAAATAATATTTGAAGATAAAGATGGAAATGAAATTGTTCCTGATTTAAGAAAGATAGGATATCTTCCTCAAGATCCGGTAGTTTTCCCAGCTTCAATTTTAGATAACGTCACAATGTTTAATGAAAAACTAGATAGTAGAGTAGGTAAGGCAGTTGAAGAAGTGAATTTAGCTTCGGATCTTGAAAAGTTTGATGAAGGTCTAAAGAAGAAAATTGATTTGGATAAGTTAAATATTTCAGGAGGTCAAAGACAGAAGATTGTTTTAGCTCGTGCTAAAGTTCATGATAGCGACATTATTTTGATTGACGAAGGAACCAGTGCAATTGATCAAAAGGCGACAATGGATATCCTACGTAACTTATTGAAGAGTAAAGCAACTATTGTATTTATAGCTCATAACTTTAATACCAAAATGAGAGGACTATTTGATCGAGAAATTCATTTAGTTAAGGAATAAACGAAAAAAGCTTTTGCACTTTGCGAAAGCTTTTTTGTTACAAAAAATATAGTAATGTAATTGTTACTTTAACATTAATACTAAAATAAACCAAAAAAGGATGGCTGCATACGCAGCCATCCTAGAAACAGCACTAATTATAAATTTGTTTAGTAAAATTGTATAGGTCAGTATCTAAATAATATTTAATTTCATCAACCTCAGCAATATTATCTATACCAAAAAGAGCAGTTAGAAGACTTAATTCATATTTTAGATTTTGAATAGCGACAATTAATGAGTCTGAATCTTGGCTAGCAAATTGCAAGAAGTAATTTGCTATACCAACATATTTAGCACCTAGAACTAAAGATTTAAAAACATCGAGAGCATTCGTAATTCCACCGGCTGCAATAATGGTTTTATTAACTGGAATAGTTCGAGCCGCAAGGAGAGTTTTTACTGTAGAGAGTCCAATATCTTCTAAAAACATTAGTTTTTGATTTTTACGTCTCTCATTTTCAATCTGAGCAAAATTTGTTCCGCCACTTCCACCTAAATCAATAATTGAAAAGTCATTAATAAGAAGGGTACGTAAAGATTCTGGATCAATACCCATTCCAACTTCTTTAATGATAATTGGAACATCAACTACTTCACGAATTGCTTTTAGATTATCAAGCCAGTGAAAATCACGATCTCCTTCAGGCATTACAGCTTCTTGAACGCTATTCAGGTGAATTTGCAGTGCATTGGCATCTAATGCACCAACAATTTCCTTAGCTGTTTTAGGATTTGTAGTTGGATTTACGTTAGCAAAAATTAATCCATCTGGATTTTCTTGACGTGCAATTTTGAAACTCTTTATTTGATCAACTTCTTTTTCAAGGATGCTAGCAGAACCTAGAGCCATCGGAATATTTTCTTTAGCAGCAGCTTGAGCTAAACGTTTATTGATTGTATAAGAAGAATCTGAACCTCCAGTCATAGCATTAATAAAGAATGGAGCACTAAATTTTTTGCCAAACATTTCAGTTACAATACTATTTTCGCTTACTGCACTTTCTGGAAGAGCAGGACGAATAAGGTGGATATGATTAAAATCATTGGTTTTATTACTATTAAAAAACATCTTAGCTAATGCTAGATGTTCTTCTTTTCTTTGAGATCGTTGTGACATAGATTGTTTCCTAGTATTTAAATTTATTAGGCAATTGAGTGCACTAAAAAGTTTAAAGGCATAATTCCATTTTTACGCCAGTTATTTTTCATTTCTTCAATGTCTGTTTGTTCATCAGCAATTACAATTCCACAATCACCATTTCCGGCGCCAGAAGTTTTAGCTGCACCATTGAATTGCTCAGCAATATTAATTAGTTTTGTTAGGCGTGGAATTTCGATAGCAATATGATTGAGACTAGCAAATTCTTTCAGTAATTGACGATTTAAACGAATTTGCTTTTGAATTAAAGCAATATTCTTCTCATTAAATCCTCTGATCATGTCAAGAACGCATGCTCGCGATTCCTCTAAGAAGGTATCATATTGATTTTTGATAAACTTTTTCTTAGCGTTAGTTTTATCAACTAATTGAGAAGTAGAAGCGGGTTTTTGACTCCAACCAATTACTAAGTTCAAGCCTTCAGGTGGTGTTAATAATTGAATCTTAAGACCAGGCCATGCCTCATTTAATACCTCGCTAAGAGATTTAGTAGCTAATTCTTGCTTAAGCCATGCTTTATCAAAAGTCTGGTAAGCTAACCAACCACCATAAACGCTTGCTGCAATATCGCCAGCAGACCCGTTTCCTTGAACACTATAGTGTGAGATTGCAGAAAGTTTAAAAATAAGGTCTTTAGTACAATTTAAACCATAGAAATTAAGAATAGCTTTAACAGTAGCTACAGTAACTGCTGCTGAAGAACCAAGACCATATTTTTTACCATCTGCTGAATCAAGGTCAGAATTAACATGTAAGTCATATAAAGACATCGGAACTTTTTGTTCTAAGCAAAAACGTTCAGTAAATTTAATAGCTGACAAAATATATTCAAATGGATTATCACGATTATCAATAACCATTTGATTGCCTTTACGAATCCAGTGAATAGAATCTTGAGAGTATTGCTTAGAGTGAATTAAGCCACGCGAACCTGTGCTTTTTGCAATAGAAACACGTACAAATTCATTTACTGCAACTAAAATGGCAGGGCAGTTTTGCTCAAGAACTGCATATTCTCCCGCAATATACAACTTTCCTGGTGCTTGTTCTGTAATCAACGAATATTCCTCTAATCTTTTTATTTTCAAATTACTAAAGCAGAGTAACGCCTGGGCCGAAACTCGCAACGACTATTTTAACATTAGACAATGTTTTCTGAACAGCTGAAATGATTTCTTTTCTATTTCTTAAGGTACAGAGAATTTTGACATTCGGACCAGCATCAATTGTGTAATAACATTCGATACCTTTTTTTCTTAAATCTTCAACTAGCTTAATAGCTTTAATTGTTTCTGGTTCAAAATAAGTGAAGGGTTCTTTTGCTGTTAAATTGCAAGCATGCATTTCATTGGCGCTTAGCTCACTTAGTTCTCCAATTTTGGTAAAGTCTTTGTCAGAAATAGCTTGTTTAATTTCAGCAATTTCTTGCTTATTTCTTTTAATCCAAGGCTCATAGAAAGGGGAAGTTTGTGCTAATTTCATTCCTTCTGTTGAAGAAATTTTCTTTTGTTTAGTATCAACTTCAAGAGCTAAAAGTGAAAGATCAAGATCAGGATGTTCATCAATTGGAATAGCATAAGAACTTGCATCATCATTTCCTTTTTGCCATTCAACAAAGCCTCCATAAATTGATCTAGTTGCTGAACCAGAACCGAGTCGAGCTAATCTTGAAAGTTCTTTTTTTGAAAGATCTAAATCATAACTTGCTGCAAAGCTTGTAGCTAGAGCTGAAAAGGCGGAAGCAGATGAGGCAAGACCTGCAGAAGTAGGGACGTGGTTGGTAGATTCAATTGTAAAATGATCATTAAAACCAAAGCGATCTTGCAGTAAATGAATATAATTAAAAACTCGTTTACTAGCTTCTGGTGTCTGCTTTTTGCCATTCAAAATAAAAGTATCTTCAATAAGAGATGAATCGTGGTTAAAAGTAGTATCAGTATAAAAAGCATTTAGAGTCATTGATAGACTAGACATCAATGGCGTTTTAAGTGCAGAATTTGCTTTACCCCAATATTTAATTAATGCAATGTTTGTGTGCGCACGTGCAGTTTTTTTCATTAAATAATCCTCTAAATTTCCTCAATCCAGTAGTTATCAAAATTAGCACTAGCCTTTTTAGCAATTTCTTGGGCAGCTTTTTGGTCAGGACATAATGCAATAACAATTCCGCCAAGACCACCACCTGATAATTTAGCACCTAAAGCGCCATTTTCATTAGCAATTTTACAAATATTATCAATTCTTTCAGTAGAAAGGTTAAATGAGACTAATATACTTTGAGCTTCATCGAATATTTTTCCTACTTCTTCAGCATTTTGTTTAAGCCAATTTGTTTGAGTTGCAGTAGCAAGTTCACCAAGACGGGCAATTTGCTTCTTTTTAGATTCACTTTCATCCATCTGCTTTTTTACTGATTGAACTGCAATTTTGGTGTTGCCAAGTTCACCGGTATCCATAATTAGAAGAGTAGCACCTAATTTTTGTGATAATTGTTTCGGTCCATCTTGTTTATTGAAGAAAACTAAATAGTTGGAATTTACTGTAGCAGCATCCAGTCCGGAAGCCTTACCATGATTGATCATTTCTGCATGATTTGTGATTTCCATAACCTCATCTTGCGTGAGATTTAATTCTAAAAATTGTGATAGAGCTTTTGTAGTGCTTAAAGCTACCACAGCACTAGAACCTAATCCGCGTTCCATAGGAATTTCACCGGTATAAGTAATTTTAACGTTAGGTGCATCTTCTACTTTTTCAAGTAGCGTTTTAACGATGTATTTAATACCATCATATTCACTTGGAGCATCAAAAAAAGCACCATGGTAATGATTTGTGTCCATCCAAGTAGCTCCATCAGTTTGTTCAACAGTAGTGGTAATATTTAAGGCTTGAATTGGAAGAGCCAATGCATTATATCCATAAACTACTGAATGTTCGCCAATAAGAATTACTTTTCCATGTGCTTTAATTTCTGTTTTTTTATTCACAATTATCTTTCCTATATTATAAATTTCATTAGTCTATTTTGTTTTGCTCCATATGCTAAAATATTTGCTAAGGAGACACGAGACTTATGATTAATGTAATTACTGGTAGACAAGTAGACAACTTGCAAAATGAAATAATTGATCAAGCTGTTAGGTCATATTACCAAGATAAAACGCACGATGTATTTATTATCGTGCCAAACCATATTAAGTTTACCACAGAAGTACGCGCACTTAGCAAGCTCTCTGTTTTAACAAATAAAAAACAAGTAGCAGTTAATAAATTGCATATTCTTTCATTTTCACGATTAGCTTGGTATTTCTTAAAAGATGAAGCAATTAGATTGCCTCAAATTCTTGATGATGCCGCTAGTGTAATGCTTTTAGAACAAATTGTTACTGACTATCAAGATGAATTAAAGTTGTTCCAGAATAAAACACAAATTACATCTGGTGCATTAAAACAAATGTATGAGGCTATTCTATCTGTTAGAGCCGGAAATATTGAACTAGAGAATATTGATAATGAAAAATTAAATGAAGAAACGCGTTACAAAATTCATGATCTTCAAATTGTTTATGATGAATTTATCGAACGATTATCAGAAAAATTTGCTACAAAAGATGAAATGCAGTTATTACTTAACGAATTTTTAGCTAAAAGTAATAATTTAAGTAAGATGGATTTCTATTTTTCTGACTTTTCACACTTTTCTCTACAGGAATTAACCTCAGTGCGGTTAATTTCAAAAAAGGCTAATAGTACTACTTTAGCTTTTAAAACAAAAATTGGAAAAATAAATACAAATGCTGAACCAGGAGATTATGATTACGTAGTTCAACGGACAATTAAACAATTAGAACATTTTTGGCAAAATCAGGAATTAGATTATCAATGTCAAGAATTCCCATTATCTTCATCTAGTCCAAGTTCTTTATTAAACGAAATTTGGACTAAAACCGGTAATTTTGATGAACAAGTAAGTAAGTTTTTACAGCCAGTTAAGGCAGATTCACGTTATGCAGAAGCTTATTTTGTGGCTCGAACAATCTATCAACAAGTAGCTTTAAATAATTATCGCTATCAGGATTTTTTAGTTTTGGCACCTAACTTAAGTGAATATGAAACATATCTAACACCAATTTTACGTCAGAATAATATTCCATTCTTTAATGACTTACAAAAAGAGATGAAATATCATCCCTTAGTGGTTGCTGTTGAAAATTTACAGCAAATCTTTAACCGTGGATTTCAAACTGATAATGTAATTGCTTTAATGAAAACGCAGCTTTTCATCCCTGAATGGTATAAAAGTTCTGCGCGCTTTCAAAATGATGTTGACTTACTTGAAAATTTTGTTTTAGCACATGGAATTAAAGGTACTCTCTGGACAAAACCACTAAAGAACTTTGTTGATGCCAATGTAATTGCCTTAGATAAATCTGAACAAGAAGTAGAGGAACTAGATCACTTAAGAAAATATTTCGTTGATATTTTAAGTACTTTCTTTAAAAATTTAGAAGACGAAAAAGATCCTCAGACAGCAGTTACAATCTTTTGGAACTTTTTAATAAAAAATCGAGTAGCTAAAAGACTAGAAGCTTGGCGAAAAGAAGCAAACGATGCTGGAGATTTGCAACTTGCTCAGCAGCCAGAACAAGTTTGGTCAACTTTAAATGATTTATTGAAAGATTATCTATTAGTAGCAAAAGAATTTTCATTAGATCAGTTCTTTGAATTGCTAATTAGTGGTTTTAGCGAAGCAAACTTCTCACAAATTCCATCTACGCTTGATGCAGTTAATATTTCTGAATTAGGAATGGTTCAAGGGCAAGATTATAAACAAGTCTTTATTATTGGTGCAACTAGTAGTAATTTACCGCAAATTGAAAAAATACCTGGTTTCTTTAGTTCAGAAAACTTAGAACAATTAAACGATGGAATTAATGCTAGTGGTTATTTAGAAGATCAGCAGAAAATTAATAATTTAGATCAGAATTATCAATTTGGAAATGCTTTAAGTTTAGCTAGCGATAAAATTTATATTTCCTATCCCGTAATTAATACAGCTAACGAACAATTGGAACCTTCTATTTTTTATAGACAGCTCTTAAGATTAACGAAGGCGGAAGAATTTGCACAGCATGATTTACCAACTAATAGTGATGATGTGCTAACGTTTATGACTAATCCTGAGGCAAGTCTAGGTTATCTAACCTATTTAAAGGGCAAAGAGGATGTAAATGTAGATTCTCTGTTAGATTTGACTGAGAAAAAAATAGGCAAAGTGACACAAAATGTAGTTGAAGGCAGCAATTTTAAAAATGTTCCTGAAGATTTATCTCCAGAGTTAGCTCAAGAATTATATGGAAATAGAATTGAAACTTCAGTTTCTCAGTTAGAAACTTATTATCAAAATTCTTTTGAATATTTCTTGAATTATGGCTTGCATCTAAAGAAACGTTTTGAAAATGAGCTGGATGTAATTCAAGCTGGAAATTATTATCATGAAACTTTTGATTATCTGGTTAAAAAGATAAAAGAAAAAGATTTAAATTTTGCTGATTTAACCGAAGAAAAGCTAGCAGAACTATTAATTGAGGTAAGAGAGGAGTTAAAAGAAAAGGGAAGATATCGGCAACTTTTGAATGATCCTTTTAATAAATATCTGTTCCATAAGCTTGACCAAACAACTTCTAATGTTGCGTATTATTGGCACAGTAATGCAAATAAAACAGCCTTTAGACCGCAATATTCGGAGTTAAGTTTTGGTAAAAATCAAAGAGTAGACGGTCTCTCTTATGACTGGAAAGATGATAATAATGAAAAGAAGGTTGTCGATCTTCGTGGAAAGATGGATCGTGTTGATTTAGCTAAAGTAAATAACCGCGTTTTAGGAGAGGTAATTGATTATAAATCTTCTGCTAAGAAATTTGATTTAGGTTTATTTGCAAATGGAATTTCAATGCAGATGATTTCTTATCTTGAAGTTTTAAAAAAGAATAATAAGTTTTTTGCTCAAGGTAAAGATTTAGACGTTTTAGGTGCCTTTTACCAGAATATAACTAGTAGCTTAGATCGTTTAAGTAGCGACAAAATGATCTTAAGTAACTATCAAATTAAGGACTTAATCAAAGAAAGCACTAAGAAATTAATGTATAACGGAATTTTAATCGCAGATGAAGAAATGCTTGATTTGATTGAACCAGGAATGGAAAAGGATCGAGCAACTTCTGAGCTATATAATAGTGTTAAGCGAAAAGCAAACGGTGATATTAGTTGGCCACGAAATCAAAGCTTTACTCCTGATCAACTTGAATTATTGTTAGCTTATAATTCTTACCTAATTAAAAATGCAGGTAGTGAGATTTTATCAGGTAAGATTAAACTTGATCCTTACGCTTATGGTCAACAGACATCCCTTACTTATTCTGACTTTAAAGATATCTTCTTTTTTGATGCCATGTTAAAAGAAAATAATTACCATAAAATTAAAGCAATTGATAAAAAGACCTTATTGAACTTAATTAAAGAAAAACTAAATTTGGATGGTGATGAATAGGTGACAAATTTTACTAGAGAACAAAATCAAGCCATTAATGATCATGGAAGAGATATCTTAGTTTCTGCATCTGCTGGATCTGGTAAAACTACAGTTTTGGTTGAACGAGTTTTGAGACGTATTCTTTCAGGTACGCCAGTTTCATCGCTTTTAATCATTACGTTTACAAAAGCTGCTGCTCGTGAGATGAAGGAGCGTATTAAACAAAAAATAAGTGATCAGCTTGAAATAGAACCTGACAATCAGTTTTTAAGAAATCAATTATTAGACATTGATACCGCTAATATTTCAACGATTGATTCTTTTTGTTTAGACATAATTAGACGCTTTTATTATGTTATTGATCTTGATCCACAATTTAGTGTTTTGACCGATGAAACACAAGCTGAACTTTTAAAAGAGCGTGCATTGCGTGAGCTAGAAAGTGAATATTTGGAAGAGGATAATCAGGACTTTCAAGACTTCTATGATAATTTTTCAGGCGATCGAGACGCAGAAGGTGCTAGAAACTTATTGTTGCAACTTTATAACACTGCCACTTCTGAACCCAACTACGAGAATTTTCTTAATAACTTAGCGAATTATTACCATGTAGAAGATAAGTTAGTTGAATCTTCATTATGGCAAACACAAATAAAACCGTTGCTGATCAAAGAAGTCAGTGATTTGAAAGATGAGGTTAAAAAGTTATTTACTTTTCCAGAAATAGATGGAGCCGATTTAAGTAAGGTAAAAGAAAATTATGATATATTTGCTAATAGATTAGATGAATTTTTAAAAGCTTTAAAAGATGATTGTTCTTATAATGAAATTCGTGCTAGCCTGATGAACTGTAAATTTGAAAAAACTGTTCGAAAATCAAAAAAATGGTCAGAAGATAGTATTGCCGTTTATCAAGAAAGTCAAGATCTAAAATCAGATTTGAATGATCAATTAAAGAAGATTTTTGCTAGTTTTTTTGTAGTAGAGGAAAAAGAGCAAATAAAAGTTCTCAAGAAGTCTGAAAAGCTAGTTGAAACGATTATAGGAGTAGAGAAGAAACTTATTAAAAAATTTAGTCAATTAAAAAGAGAGCAGAATTTAATCGATTATAGTGATATGGAACAGTTTGCTTTTAATATTCTAACTACTGATACCTCTAATGCACATCTTGCGCGAGAATATTATCAAGAAAAATTCAATGAGATTTTGATTGATGAATATCAGGATGTGAATGCTCTGCAAGAAAATATCATTAGGGCTATCAAGAAAAAAGGACAGAACACTTTATTTATGGTTGGGGATGTGAAGCAGTCAATATATAGTTTTAGACAAGCACGTCCTGATCTATTTTTGAGTAAATACCATGCTTACGGACAAGATGAAAATAGTGAACGAATTGTTTTAGCAGATAATTTCAGGTCAACAAAGAGAGTAACCGAGACAGTTAATGTACTATTTGATCCAATTTTAACAACGAATTTTGGTGGAATAGATTATAAAAAAGAGGGTCAATTGCAATTTGGTGCTGATTATTATCCTGATGATTTACCAACAGCAAGTGAGTATATTTTTAGTGATAAGAAGCGTACACAATCTGCTTATGAGGAGAAATATGGGGATGAAATAGATTTTAGCGAAATTCAGATGGTTATTGCTAGAATCAAACAATTAAAGAAAGAAAATTTTCAAATTTGGGATCGAAGAACTCAGCTTAAGCGTCCTCTGGAGTACTCTGACATTGCTATTATTACACGAACTAGAAGCGAGAACTTACAAGTAATGCAGGAGTTTGCAAAAGCTGATTTACCATTATTTGTTACTGATGCTCAAAACTATTTTCAAACTTTTGAGTTAATCATGATTATGAATTATTTAAGATTAATTGATAATCCTCAACAAGATATTCCTCTAGTAGCAGTTTTAAGATCACCGCTTTTTAATTTTAAAGAACCTGAACTCGCCCAAATTCGAGTTAAAAGCAGAAATGGTAATTTCTATACTGCGTTAGCAAGTTTTGCTTCAGTTAATTCTGATCTTGGTAAAAAATGTAAAGGATTTTTACAACAGCTTGAAACTTTAAGAAATTTTGCGGCAACGCATAGAATTTCTGAATTAATTTGGAGTATTTATGAAAAAACACATCTATTAGAGATCGTTACAGGATTGCCAAATGGGCAACAACGTAGAGTTAATCTGGAATCTTTGTATGAAAGAGCAACTTCTTATGAAAGTGCAGGGTTTAAAGGGTTATATCAGTTTATTAGCTTTATTGAAAGAATGAGAAAAAATCAGAAAGACTTAGCTCAACCACTTTTAAGTGATAAGGCAGATAACGCTGTAAAATTAATGACAATACATGCATCTAAAGGATTAGAATTTCCAGTTGTTTTTGTTATGGGTTTAGGCCATAAATATCAAACTAGGGATTTAAGTGGTAATTTTACTATCGGTAAAGATTCGCTAGGCCTGACAGTAAAGGAAAAAGATTATCGCATTGATTCTTTGGTTAAGTCTGTTGTCGATGTAGAGAAGCGACAACAAATGCTGGAAGAAGAAGCAAGAATTCTGTACGTTGGTTTAACTAGAGCGCAGCAGAAATTAATTTTGGTTGCAAGTGTTAATGATCTTGAAAGCAAACAGAAGAAATGGTTAAGTGAAATTGATCAACGCACTAATACTCTGCCTTTGGTTAAAAAAATTAATGCTCAATCTCCTTTAGACTTTTTAGGACCAAAATTAGAACAAAAGCATGAATTTGATCAAAAAATTGATGATATGACTTTGGCATTAGAAGAACAAGATAGATTATATTATTTGAAATTTAATCTTGATTTTAAGTTAGAAGAGATAAGGGCCCATAATGAGGATACTCAAGAGTTAAGTTCTAAAATAAACACGGTAGTTAAAGATCTTTATGACTTTCATTATCCATTTGGGGATGCAACAAAAACGACGGCTTATCAATCAGTTTCTGAAATTAAAAAGGTTTTCAATGATCCGATGGACACCGAACTTGAAAACTCAAGATTGATTTCCTCAAGTAATCGCTATCTACAACCAATTGATGAAACGCCTACTTTTTTAGAAGAACAGAAGTTTACTGGAGCAGAAATTGGTACCGCAATGCACTTGGTTTTACAATATTATAATTATGAAGGCAGTAAAAACGAGAAAAATCTAGAAGAAGAGATCAAAAAGCTTGTTGAACTAGGTAAGCTAAATCCACTAATGGTACCTTATTTATCTAAAGACGCTTTAAATTGGTTTGTAATGAGTGAGTTCGCTAAAGATTTTTGGAAAAAACCAGCTAACCTACATCGAGAAAGTCAGTTTTCTAGTTTAGTTAATGCGAGTGAATTATTTAATAACTTCTCCGATCCTGCGGCAAAAATTTTAGTCCACGGGACAGTAGATGGATATTTTGAAACAGATGAAGGACTGATTTTGTTTGATTACAAGACTGACTTTGTTGATAAAAAGCATGAAGAACAAGCAATCAAAAAAATTAAGCAAAAATATACTGGTCAATTGCGTTTATATGAACAAGCCTTAAATGAAATGACGGATAGTAAAAAGGTTATAGGAAAATATTTAATTTTGCTTGACGCAAAGAAAGTAGTCCCAGTAGACTAGAGACAGAATAGAAGGGAGATTATTATGAAAAAAGCCTTTACAGATGATGTTTTTGCTGTGGTCGATTTAGAAACTACAGGCACGCAACGTAACCAAGGCGATCATATTATTCAATTTGGTTGTGCGATCATCAAAAAGCGTAAGGTAGTAAAAACATATTCATTCTTAATCAATCCTCATCGTGAGATCCCTCCTGCTGTTGAAAATTTAACTCATATTAGTAATGAAGATGTAGCTGACGCTCATGATTTTCGTTATTATGCGCCTAGAATTCGTAAAATTTTAGAAAACACGATTTTTGTTGCTCATAATGTAAATTTCGATCTTCCATTTCTAAACTATGAACTAGTTAGTGCAGGATTAGAGCCTTTCACTGGAAAAGCAATTGATACAGTTGAATTAGCCCAAATTGCTTTTCCAACTTTTCCTTCGTATAAATTAAGAGACCTGACTAGTCGCTTAAAAATTAAACATTTGGATCCTCACCGCGCTGACTCAGATGCCTTAGTGACGGCTAAATTATTATTAAAAGTAATTAAAAAGTTGGAAAATCTTCCTCAGGCGACTCTTAATACTTTAACGTCATTATCAAAAGGACTTTTAAGAGACACAGATTATATTTTTTATGAAATAGGTCAGGTTGCTCGTCAAACAAAAAGGCCATTAGACAAAGATCTGATTCAGGTAAAGCATTTGATTTTAAAACGGCAAAATATAGCTGTTCGTAATAATGAAGCTGTAACTAAGGGCTCATTTCCTCAAAGTGACGATGAAAAGAAGGAGTTGTTCAAGAAGCACCTACGTTTTAGGCGTGGTCAAGTTAGTTTAATTAATAGACTACATGACTTTGTATATAGCGATTCTGATGATTCATTAGTTGTTGAAGCGCCTAATGGGAGTGGAAAAACTTTTAGTTATTTGATGGCATATGCCTATGAGCTTTATTCTGGTCGAAAATTAGTAGTAGCTCCCCCAACTAAGGTTTTACAAGAACAAATTTTAAAGCAAGAAGTTCCGCAACTTTTAAGAATTACGCATCTAGATTTAGATGCTCAAATTGTTAAATCAAGTAGTCATTATCTAGATTTAGATGGTTTCTATAATTCTCTTTATCAAACTGATAATCCTATTCAGCAAACATTAATCCTGCAAATGGGGATATTAATTTGGCTAACTGAGACTGAAACTGGTGACTTAGACGAATTACAATTAACTAATTATCAAGCTCCATTATTTACGTCAATTGAACATCCTGGAGATGCAAGAATTGGAACAGCTTTTGCAGACTATGATTTTTGGAATTTAGCTCGCAGTCGTCAAGAACAAGCAGATATTTTAATTACCAATCATGCTTATCTTGCTAATCATTATATGGATTCAATTTGGGGACAAAATCCATTTCTAGTAGTTGATGAAGCCCACCGATTTGTAGAAAATGTTGCAAGTTCTAGAAATGATTCGCTGCAATTTGAAAGTTTTTGGGGTATGTGCAGTCACTTACGTAATTTACTTTTTTATGCTGATGATAGTGCTAAGGTTAGGTTTGGAAATAAATTAGAATTCAAGTTAATTCTAGATAAACTGGAAGATCATACTACCGATTTAATTCATGCCATAAATAATGTTCAGAATGCACTTTATGACAATCGACGTTTTGCGACAAGTAGGGAAAAAAAACGCCAAAATGCTATCAGCTTAGGTTTTCAAGGTAAAGATTTATTCAGGGACATCCCTCAATTTAGGCATTCGTTAAATCAAATGCAGGATAATATCGAATTAGTACGCCAAGAAACAAACCAAATTTTATTTTTACTTTATCATCAACAAAAGAATTTATTGACTAGCGATGATGTTTTAATAAAAGATTTGCAAGATGAAGTTGATCATCTCGATTATTATTCAGAACAGAATTACTTATTGCTAGATCAACTAAGTGAACCTAAACAACTAGATCATAAGGGCTTTGTCTTGGAAATAAGTAATAAAGACGATCCTTTGTCTACAAATTTAACTTGGTTAATGCTTGATCCTGAAGAGGAAGTTCAACAACTATATCATTATTTCAACAAAAAATTATTTATTTCAGCTACTTTAGCAGAACAAGATGATTTTTCTTACACAATTAAAAATTTATATTTAGATCCTAAAAAGACACTAACTTATCGAGCAAAACCCTCTTTTAAAGTAGAAAAGCATTTAAAAATTTATGCTCTTTCTGATATTAATGCTCCTGAAAATCCAAATAGTCCTGAATATGAAGAATTTGTAAGTAATTTGCTGACTAAAATTAAAAATTATGATCATATTTTAGTATTATTTACAAACTTAGATGTGATTAGAGACGTCTTTAGTAGATTAAGTGAAGATAATGATACTTTGAAAGATTATGAAATTTTAGTCCAAGGATTAACTGGTTCTAACGAAAAAATAGCTAAACGATTCGGAATAGCAGAAAAAGCGATATTACTTGGAGCAAATAGTTTTTGGGAGGGAATAGACTTTAAGCACAATGGTGTTGATTTAGCTATTGTTACGCGTCTTCCATTTGAATCGCCTGATCAGCCAGAAGTAAAATTACGAACTGAGTCGTTGAAAAAAAAGATAGGAGCCGATAAAATTTTTGATGCTGACACTCTTCCGCGTGCCATTTTACGATTTAGACAGGGATGTGGTAGATTGATTAGAAATGAACGTGATCATGGGACCTTTGTGGTTTTAGATCAACGTGTTTGGAATAAGTCATATGGTGAACAATTTTTAGCAGGTCTTCCTGTAAGTGCTAAAAAGGTAAGCCAGCAGCAATTACTAAATATTTTAAGGAATAGCAAACAAAATGAATAAATATGTGAAAAAGAGTCTTAAAATTACAGGAATTGTAGTCGGAGTAGCTGCAGTAATTTATTTATTTATCTGTATTATTTTTTACTTTGCAACTAAACCTATGAGCGATAGTATTAAGCAAACAAATGATATTGCCCTTCAAAAAACGCCAATTACAACAATCACTAAAAATTATCATCTAAGTCGCAGCGTTGAAAGTAATAGCTTAGTCGGTACTAGTAAAAAAGGTAAAAAGTATTACTTTATCTATCTTCCTCATAGCAAAAAAGCCTATCTTTACCAAGCAAGTAAAGGTAAAAGTGAAGAACAAATAAAGGAAATTTTTAATGACGCTCATCCAGGGCACAGTAAAGTTAAGTGTGAACTAGGCTGGTATAAAGGAGTACCTGTATGGGAAATAACATATCAAAAGGAAAATGGAAATTATGGGTATGTTATTTACGACTTCAAAACTGGAAAAGAATTAGTCTATGCAGACAATTTATAAATTTGTTAAACTAAAGAGTGATTTTTTAGTATAATAAAATTAAATTTAATTAAAAAGGTTGGTAAGTAATGACAGAATTAATCTCAATTAAAGATTCTTCTAAACATGTAGACCAAGAAGTTAAAATGCATGTTTGGTTAACTGATAAACGCTCAAGTGGTAAGATTATCTTCTTACAATTACGTGATGGAACAGCATTTTTCCAAGGCGTTATTCGTAAGAATGATGTTTCTGAAGAAGTTTTCGAAGCTGCTAAATCTTTGCGTCAAGAAGCTAGTTTTTATATCACTGGTACTGTTCACGAAGATAAGCGTTCACACTTCGGCTATGAAATTCAAATTTCAGATTTAGAAATTGTTTCTAACAATGAAGGTTACCCAATTGGTAATAAGGAACATGGGGTTGACTTTTTACTTGATAATCGTCATTTATGGTTAAGATCTAAGCGTCCATTTGCTATTATGCAAATTAGAAATACTATGTTTAAAGCAACTATTGATTTCTTCGAAAAAGAAGGATTCATTAAGTTTGATGCTCCTATCTTTATGCACTCTGCTCCAGAAGGCACCACTCAATTATTCCATGTTGAGTACTTCAACAACGACGCTTACTTGTCACAATCCGGTCAATTATATGGTGAAGCTGGTGCTATGGCGTATGGAAAGATCTTTACTTTTGGACCAACATTCAGGGCAGAAGAATCTAAGGGACGTCGTCATATGACAGAATTCTGGATGATGGAACCAGAAATGGCATGGATGCATCAAGATGAATCTTTAGATATCCAAGAAAGATACTTGGCTTATATGGTTAAACAAGTCCTTGAAAATAATGAATACGAATTAAAGATTTTAGGTAGAGATCCTGAAAAATTACGTCCAACAACAGAAGGTAACTTTACTCGTCTTTCATATGATGATGCTATTAAAATGCTTCAAGAAGCTGGCCGTGATATTAAATGGGGCGATGACTTCGGTGCACCTGATGAAGGATACATTTCAGAACAATTTGATCGTCCAGTCTTCATCGTTAACTACCCAACCACAATTAAGCCTTTCTACATGAAGAAGAATCCTGATAATCCTAAAGAATACTTATGTGCTGATGTAATTGCACCAGAAGGATACGGTGAAATTTTCGGTGGTTCTGAACGTGAAGGTAACTACGAAATCTTGAAGCAACAAATTGAAGAAGCTGGCTTAGATCTTAAAGATTATCAATGGTATCTTGATCTTCGTAAGTTCGGTGGTGTTCCTCATTCAGGATTTGGTATGGGATTTGAACGTACTATTGCCTGGGTATGTCACCTTGATCATATTCGTGAAGCAATTCCATTCCCAAGGCTAATTAACAGAATGCAACCATAATTTAATATAATTTAAAAAGTTGAACTAAGTTAGTTCAGCTTTTTTTGAAAGGAAAATCATATGGCATCTTTTGCCACTATTCAAAAAGAAGGCTTTACAGTTATTTCTAATAGTCTTTTACGATATTACCCGACTTTAAAATTATCTGAAATCGAAGCTATGCTTTTATTGCAATTAGAAGCTTTTAAACAGGCAAATAATTTTTTTCCTAGTGATAATGAATTGTCTGAACGAATGAACTTATCTCCTGTTGAGATTTCTCAAATAATTCAAGATTTAATCGATAAGGAAATAATTGAACTAGGGCAAAAAAGGGATAAAGAGGGTAGGATTACTAATTTTTATGATTTAAATCTCTTGTATCAAAAATTAGATAAAATTATTGATGAAAATGACGCAAATAATGACGATCAATTTAATCTAACTTCTGACGTGGAAGAAAAAAGAAAAGTAAATCCTCTTCAAGAATTGGTTAGACAATTTGAAATTGAATTTGGACGACTTTTAAGCCCAATAGAAAAGCAAGAAATCGCAGCGTGGCTTAATATCGACCACTATAATCCCGAAATTGTAAAATTAGCACTTAGAGAGGCTATTTTGGCTCAAGTGTATAATTTTAAATATGTTGATCGAATTTTATTGAATTGGCAACGTCATGGTCTTAATACACCAGATCAAATTAAGAACTTTCTTCAACGAAACTAGGTGATTAGATGGAAAAGCTTTTATCTGATGAAGAGGCACGATTAGTTTTAAAAAGAATTCTTGCACTTTATCCAGACGCAAAAGGTGAATTACACTGGGATACAAAGTTTCATTTGTTATGTGCTGTTTTAATGAGTGCACAGACAACTGATAAAATGGTTAACAAAGCAACGCCTAAGTTCTTTAGCGATTATCCAGATAGTGCAAGCTTGGCTCAAGCGGATATTAAAGATATTGAAGATCATATTCGAACAATCGGCTTATATCGTACTAAAGCTAAGCATTTAAAAGAGACAGCACAAATTATTACAGAAAAATTTAATGGTAAAATTCCCAAGGATAAAAAAGTTTTAATGACTCTCCCTGGGGTAGGAGAGAAAACTGCAAATGTTGTTTTAGCTGAGGGTTTTAAAGTACCTGCAATTGCAGTTGATACACATGTTTCCCGTATCTCTAGGCGATTTAAAATAGTGGATGAGAAGGCTACGCCACATGAAGTAGAAAAAAGACTAGAAGAATTGTTGCCAGAAGATGAATGGATTAGAACACACCATGCCATGATTTTATTTGGTCGGTATACAATGCCAGCTAGAACTAAAAATCAAGATCCATATTCTTTTTTGCCACCATTAAAATAGCTTAATTTTAAGTACAAAATAAGAAAATACCACAGAAGTTTATTATCGCTTCTGTGGTATTTCTTTTGCTATATTTTAGTGATTATTGGAGTTGTTTTGCTGATTCTGTTGTTGGTTTTGATTGTTTTGGTTTTGTTGTTGCGAATTGTTGTTATTTTGTCGATTGTCAGATCTGTTTTCGTTTTGTTGATTATTAGAAGTACGATTTTCAGAAGTAGATGATTGTTTTTGACTAGAAGATTGTTGAGATCTACTTGATGATGAAGAGCTACTTTGGGAATGAGATTGTCCCTTAGAAGAAGTATCATCTTCAGTATCAATTCTTGTATCAATGTCATCGTCTTCTTCATCTTTACGTTTGTCAACAGTTACTTCGCTGTATGGATTACTTGGCGCATGTCCCTTAACAAATAATTGCCAACTAGAGTTACTTGCATTTGGAGAAACAACTTTATCCTGTGTACCATTAGCAATTCTGCGTCTAACAACTGTACTTGGTTTGTTCCAATCTTTATTAGCTTTATCTTTCATTAGATAGGACATCATTTGTTTATATAAAAGTTGAGCCGATGAGGCACCAACGCCAGATGGTGTACCATCTTTCAAATTATCGTAACCAGTCCAAATTCCTATTGAATAAAGTTTAGTATAGCCAACAAACCAAGAATCTTTTGGAGAATTCTTATATTGAGGATATCTCACTAATTCTTCATCAGAATATTTAACTGTACCTGTTTTACCAGCTTCATAAAGATTTTTAATTCGTGCCTGTGTTCCTGAACCTTTAGTTAAAACGCCTTTCAGCATGTCAGTCATTATGTAAGCTGTTGATTCTTTCATAACCTTAGTACCATTGCTATCATAATTTCTAGTCAAGCCATCAGGTGTTTCAATTTTAGAAACAAATTGTGGTTTATGGTAAATACCATTATTAGCAAATGCTGCAAATGCACCAGCCATTTGCAGAGAAGAAGCATTTGCACCGATCGCAACTGATAAGCCTGAATCAGAGGGAACATTAACACCCATTTTTCTCGCAAATAGTGAGGCACGTGCAACACCAACTTTACTTAAAGTTTTAACTGCAGGTACGTTTCTAGATTGTTCTAGGGCGTGACGCATGGTTATTTTTCCCTCGTATTTGTTATCCCAGTCATATAGCTGAATATTAGTACCAGGGTAGACATATTTAGAATCGTCTAACATGTGAGATGTTGGCCAATTTAAATATTCAATCGCTGGACCATAATCTAAGACAGGCTTAATAGTAGAACCGGTAGAACGCCCGGTTTGAACCGCACGATTTAAACCTAATTGAACTGATGGAAGTTTACGTTCACCAATAATAGCAATAACATGTCCTGTTCTTGGATCAACAATTGTAGCACCAACTTGCATCTTATCGTTTGTAAATGGTACAGAACCATCATTTACTAGATCGTAGAGTTTTTGTTGAGCATCTTGATCAATATTGACAGTAATCTTTAAGTTATCGTTATAAGGATTAAATCCTTTACTCTTAACCTCACTAATCACTTCTTTAATATATGGATCATCTACTTTTCTTAATTCTGAAGTAGCATTATTTTTTCTAGGTTGTAATCCTTGAGTGATGGGTTCATTAATTGCCTCTTGGTATTGGGCTTTAGAAATCTTATCATTTCTAAGCATTGATTTTAAAACAATGTCACGTCTATATTTAGCTTTTTCAGGATATACATATGGATCATAAGTAACAGGAGCATTAGGCATGCCTGCAAGAAGAGCAGTTTGTGCTAAATCAAGATCTTTTAGATCTTTACCATAGTAATAATCTGCGGCAGTTCCCATACCGTAATTACCATAGTTCATATATACTTTATTAATATAGAATTCTAAAATTTGTTCTTTGCTAAATTCTCGTTCAACCTTCATTGAAAGCCAAGCTTCTTGAGCCTTTCTTCGAAGGGTTCTTTGAGAAGCAGCTGTAGAGAAGACTGAGAGTTTAACTAATTGCTGAGTAATAGTAGATCCACCAGCGGCTACGCCTTTACTTCTAGCATTAACTAAAACTGAACCGATAATTCTGATGGGATCAAGTCCAATGCCTTCTTTATAAAAACGTCTATCTTCGACGGAAATGATGGCATTTTTAAGTTCTTTAGGAATCTCTTCATTATTAACATAAGTTCGTTTTTCAGATCCTAAAGAAAGAAGAAACTTACCATCTCTGGTGTACAGACTACTTGTCCCTCCACTTTGAAGTTGAGCTTGCGAAATGCTTGGCGCATCTTTAGCGTAGTATGCAAATAAACCTATGCCAGAAACAACAACTAACATTGCTACAATAAAGAACCACTTAATTACTTGTAGCCAAATTCGTTTGCGAGACTTACCTTTATTAGGGTGAAGGTTTGCCATTCTAGAATTAGTTGGCCTTTGATTATTATCTGCCATTCTTTTTTGTTCCTATCTATCTATAAAATTATCTATTGCATCCAAGTATGGAAGCGTTGGTTGAAATCCACTCTCAATTTCAACAGAATTATCAATCAATTCTTGAAGGGTCATTGAACTCTTATGCGGTGTTCTCCAAGCCTCAATTACGAAGCTGGCAGGAGTTACAAAGTAGCGATTAAGAGTTACAAAACGAATAATTGTAAAGCAGATTCCTTTTTGCTTTAAACATCTTTCAAGATGAATAATTTGATGTTCATGGAAGTTCTTTAAAGGAAACGATCTTTTATTTCTGGTTTCCTTTGCTTCAAAGTCTAAATATTTTCCTTGATATACGCCATTATAATCCGTTGTAGAGGCTTGCCGAAAGTATGCTTCTTTAATAACTGCACGGGAGCGTTTAGGATAATCAACTTTAACAATCTGAACCGGAGTTGGCTTTTTGTGAACTACAGCAATATCTTCAAGAAGATAATATTTATTTGATTCATTTATTTGCTGTTCAAGGTTCATTCCACGATCAGAGAATACTACATCTTTGCGATGTTTTTGTTTTCTTGGATGCAAAAGGTCAGTTTGATCTTTAGTATAATGTGTTAAACTGCCTGTTGGATATTTTACCATCAACATCACTCCTGTTTAGAATTATAGCAAAGATTTTAAATCATTTTTAGAGAAAGAGGAATCAGTAATGAAGCGTTTGTGGGTTACTGGATATCGTTCTTATGAATTAAGTATATTTAGTGATAAAGATCCAAAATTAGCTGTAATTAAATATGCACTAAATAATTATTTTAAAAGATTACTTGAAGAAGGAAAAATAGATTGGGTAATTAGCGGGGCAAATCTTGGAATTGAACAGTGGGCTTTAGAAACAGCAGTTCAACTACAAGATGAATACGATATTCATACAGCCTTAATGACGCCATATCTTGAATTTTCTAAAAGATGGAATGAAAATAACCAAACGAAATATCAAAATTTACTCGAACAAGTTGATTTTACAGCTTCTACGTCGAATTATCCTTATATGAGTCCATCTCAATTAAAAAATTATCAGAATTTTATGCTGGGGCATACTGATCGTGCGGTTTTAATCTATGACCCAGAGCATCCTGGTAAGCCTAAGTACGATTATGATGTTATAGAAAAATATCAAGAACAACATGATTATCCAGTTGATATAATTGATTTTTATGATTTGCAAGAAGCTGCAGAGGAATATGAAGAAAATCATCGACAAGAAAATGATTTTTATTGATTATTTATCGATACTTAAAAATATAAATCTAATATAATAAAAAATCTTTTAGAAAATCTCACTATTATTGCTTGAAGAAAGCTTATAACTTATACTAGTTGTATACGATAAAGTGAGTGCCATTGAGCTATAAACTAGTTAACACTTTATCGCCTAAATAAAAAACAGACAATTGTCTGCAAATAAGGAGTTTGACGAAACAAATGGCAAGTTTAAATGATATTCAATTAAATCCACAAAGTATTTTAAAAAAACAATTTAGAACTAAGATGAAGGGCTATGATTCGGACGAAGTTGATTCATATCTTGATACAATTATTTCTGATTATAGTACCTTTGCTACAATTATCGAAGATTTACAAACTCAAATTAGTGAGTTAAAAGAACAAAATAAGAATAATCAAGCATCAAGTCAAAGTACAGCGCCAAAATTAGACTTTAAAAATGAAGAAATTGAAGATGACGTTAAAACTTATACGCCTCACACTGTACAAAAGCCTGCTATCAGTAGTAATACTGATGACAAGGAAACACCAGAATTAACTACCAATGTTGCTATGATTCAACGTATTTCTACTTTAGAGCGTAAAGTTTACAATCTTGAACAAAGAATGAATCAACAAGATAGAACTTACCAAGCTAATTAAAACTATGATATAATAGTTATTGCAAATTTCGAGCGATCGCGGTTAACTTATGTTAGCTGAGGAAAGTCCACGCACGCACAAGCTGAGATGCTTGTAGTTTTTGTACTCAGCCCAATAAGCTGGGGGACTTGTTTTTAACAAGTTACGGCGGAAAAAGCACTAAATCATTTTTTGACATGTGTGGCTATCCTGAAAAGTGCCACAGTGACGAAGCAGTAAAGGAAACTTTACTGGTGGAACGAGGTAAACCCTGCAAGCGGGCAACCCAAATTTGGTAGGGGCGCTTTTGTCTAAGCAAATGAACTAAAGACAAAGTCATTTTTATGAAGATAGATGGTCGCTGAAGATAGGATTTAACCGGATCCTGTTGGAACAGAACGTGGCTTATAGAAATTTGTAGGTTAGGGTTGAGCTTTGGCTCAACCTTTTTTTATAGAAAAATTTAAGAAGATAGAGAAAATAACGATGAAAGAATATACATTATATGCAACAATGGGAGCTGGTTTTGAGAGCGTTGTTGCTAAAGAGTTAAATAATTTAGGCTATAAAACAAGTACAGAGAATGGACGTGTCTTTTTCAAAGGAACACAGGAAGATATTGTTAAAACAAACTTGTGGCTTCGAAGTGCTGATCGAGTAAAAATTTTGTTAAAAGAATTTAAAGCTACTAGTTTTGATCAACTATATGATGAAGTCTATAGTTATGATTGGGCAGAATTATTACCGGTAGATGCCCAATTCCCGGTAAAAGGAAGAAGTGTACGTAGTAAATTACATTCTGAGCCAGATGTACAATCAATTGTAAAAAAAGCCATCGTAGATAAGCTAACAGATCAATATCGTAGACGTGGCTTTTTACCAGAAAGTGGTGCCGAATATCCATTAGATATACATATTTATAAAGATGTGGCACGTCTAAGCTTAGATACTACTGGACAAAGTTTGTTTAAACGTGGGTATCGTGTTGAACATGGTGGTGCACCTTTAAAAGAAAATTTTGCTGCAGGATTAATTGAATTAACACCATTTGATGGTACGCATACCTTTATTGATCCAATGACTGGATCAGGAACAATTGCCATTGAAGCTGCTTTAAAAGCTAAGAATATAGCCCCAGGCATTTGGAGAAAATTTGCTTTTGATAATTTTGATTGGTTTGATAAAAAACTTCATCCTGAATTAGTAGAAAAAGCAAAAGCTCAAGAAAAGCAAGATCATGCACCAATTTTAGCAAGCGATATTGATCAATCAATTTTAGAAATTGCAAAGGTTAACGCTCATAATGCTGGAGTATTACAAGACATTAAATTTAAACAAGTTGCTGTAAAGGACTTTTCAACTGACTTAGAAAATGGCGTTATTATTGCTAACCCTCCTTACGGTAAACGACTTAAAGATCGTGAAGCAGCTGAAAAAATTTATGAAGAGATGGGACAAACTTTACGACGACTTTCTTCGTTTAGCCAATACTATTTAACTTCTGATCCGCAATTTGAAAAGTATTTTGGTGCTAAGGCCACTAAAAAGAGAAAATTCTATAATGGTAATTTAAGAACGGATTATTATCAATATTGGGCAAATAAGAGATAAGAATGTTAACGCAAGATAAAAAGACAAGCTTTTGGGTCATTAGCGATACGCATTTAATTGCCGATAGTCTACATGACCATGGGCAAGCTTTTTCACAAATGCAAAAAACTAGTCAGGGTAAAGATCTTTATTATCAAGAAATAGCACTCAGCGCTTTTGCAAGAATGGCAGAAGAAAAGAAGCCAGCAGCAATTATTGTTACTGGGGATGTAACCTTTAATGGAGAAAGAGTTTCTGCTGAAAAATTCGCTGAACTTTTTAAACCACTGACTAAGACAAAATTACTAGTTGTTCCTGGAAATCACGATATTTATGATAGTTGGGCTAGAGAGTTTCGTGGTAAGAAACAATATTATGCTGGTCAAATAAGTCCTAGAATGTGGCGCAACATTTTTAAGAAATCATATGAAAATGCACTTAGTATAGATCGCAATTCGTTAGCTTATAGTGTCCAGCTTAATCCTGATTATTTGCTGATCTTGGCCGATTCTAATGATTACGGAAAAGAAGAATCATCTACTGCACCAGCTACAGCAGGTTTTTTAGGTAAGGAACAAAGAAAATGGATTAAAGAACAACTTCAATATGCGAGTCAAAATAATTTACGCGTGATTTTTTGTATGCATCACAATCTTTATGCTCATAATCCAGCGGTAAATAAGGGATATGTAGTTGACGATTATCGAGAACTACGTAAATTATTGGCTCAATATAATGTAAAGCTAGTTTTTTCTGGTCATATTCATGCTCAAAATATTATGCCACCACAAAATTCGTGTCCGGCTACTGAAATTGTCACAGCTAGCTTTTGTTCTAATGATCAAGGTTATGGTGTAGTTAAGGTTTCTCCTAAAGAAATTAGCTACACTTGCCATCATTTTAAAATGGATGGCTATTTAACTGATAAAGAAAAGCAGAACTGGACTTTAACTCATTTTCATGATTATTTAGAAAATATTCAGTTGGGAACTATTTCAGCTGAACTCATGCAGAATGAATTGTATCGAAATCACGATGATTTAATGACCGTTCGACAAATGGGACGTCTTTTTGGCGAGATGAATTATCATTTCTTTACCGGGAAGAATCATATTGACTTAGAGGAACTGCAAAAACTTAAAAAGTCTGCAATTTATCAACGATTAATTGCAGAAAATCCACAGTATGAACTCTATTTACCGACTCTCTACGATACGTCTACGCATGATAATTTACATGTGAAAATTAGATATTAAAAAAGGCGAATACTACATGAAATTTGTAGTGTTCGCCTTTTTAATCTTTAACTGCCTGAGAATTAACATTTAGAAGTGGTTTACCATTTTCATCAAAATAGGAATCTAAGTCTCGACACCAAATCATTGCCATTGTGTGTTGACCAACATGAACTCCAACTACTGGACCGATAATACTTTGATCAACCTTAACTTTAGGAAAACTTGTTTGATAATCGTTAATCCATTCAGCTTCTCTTTCTGCATCATCTGCATGGAAAATTGTTAATTGAATTGGATAAGGCATATTCGACGTTAGCTTATCAAAGTCCTTTTTAATATGATTGTAGGCACGCTTGTATTGCCTTTCTTTAGCAATTGCAGAAATTTTACCTTCGTTTTGTACATCCATTGATAGAATGGGCTTGATTTTTAGAATAGAACCGACAAAGCTAGCCGCATTAGATAAACGACCTGTTCTCTTCAAATGATTTAAGTTGTCTACCATAAATCTTACATCTGTAGTGTTTCTTAAGTCTTTTAGGTCATGCATGATTAAGTCAATATCAGCACCAGCTTTTACTAGTCGCCCAGCTAAAATAGCAGCATCTGCTTCACCCGCACAGGTGATTTTACAGTCAAAGGGATGAATCTTAATCCGTGTTTCTTCATTTGCTACGCTTAATACATTATTGTAAAAACTAGAGATTCCACTTGAGAGCGTAATAATAATTAAATCTGTGTAACTCTCATCAACATATTTATCAACATACTTTTTAACTGTTCCGACTGAAGGTTGAGACGTAGTAGGAAGAGTAGTAGATGTATTTAGCTTCTCATAAAATTCATGAAAACCAATATCAATTAAGTCTAGATATTCTTTTTTGTTCCAGATGATTGGAATCGGTAATACATTAATACCGTATTTTTCACATTGTTCTTTAGTTAAATAGGATGAACTGTCAGTTAAAACGCCAATCTTCATAAAGTTATTTACCTCCATATGTTTGCTTAACATTATAGTCTAGAAAGCCTATTTAAACAAAAACGTAAATTTGCGTTATTTTTGTTACAATAGAGGTAATCAATAAATAGGGTGTGACCTAAATTCTAAATCATGAAAAAACATTTTATTTTTTTAGGAGCTCCTGGAGTAATTTATTACTCTTGGCTCTTAGCACTGATTTTTGTAGCCTTTATCATTGGATATGAAAGCAATAAATCAATTAGCTATCCTGCAATTATTTTAGGAGCTATTTTTGTGGTTATTGTTATCTATACTTGGCTTAATTCTTACTTTCAAAAAGAAACAGATGATTTTTGGGTAAAACTACCGTACCGTCAAAAATTTAAGCTTCAAAGTTTAGAAATTAAATGTCAATGGAAGGCATTCGTAATCTATAAAGCAAAAAGTAAAATTAATACTTATTTGTTTTTAGCACTTAAAAGAAAGAAGAAATGAATTTGAAGTCAGATATCGAGATCGCACAAAGTACTAAGGAATTACCAATTACAGAAATTGCAAAAAAAATTGGCCTTAAGCCTGAAGAAATTGAACTTTATGGCAGCGATAAGGCTAAGATTAGCTGGAGTGGTATTAAACGAATTAAAAAAAATAATAAGCTTGGTAAGCTAATCTTAGTCACTTCAATTAGTCCAACTCCTGCTGGTGAAGGGAAGTCAACCATTACTATTGGGTTAGGGGATGCGATTAGCAACCAACTTCACAAAGATACCTTAATTGCATTAAGAGAACCCTCAATGGGACCTGTTTTTGGGTTAAAGGGTGGAGCTACTGGTGGTGGTTATGCGCAAATCATCCCCATGGAAGATATTAACTTGCACTTTACAGGAGATATGCATGCTCTAACTAGTGCTATTGATACTTTAGCTGCTTTAGTTGATAACTATATTTATCAGGATAATAGCTTAGAGCTAGATCCAAATCGAATTTTGTTAAAACGTGGAATTGACGTTAATGATCGTACTTTAAGGAAAATCACTATTGGACAAGGATCACGTTTTAATGGAATTGAACATGAAGCCAGCTTTGCAATTACAGTAGCTAATGAATTGATGGCTATTTTATGTTTAGCAACTGACATTAATGACCTAAAGAAACGAATTGGAAATATTTTAGTTGGCTTTTCTGTTAAAGATGAACCTGTTTATGTTAAAGACTTAGGGTTTGAGGGAGCTATTGCTGCTCTTTTAGCAACTGCATTAAAGCCTAATTTAGTTCAAACGCTTGAACACACTCCTGCAATTGTTCACGGTGGACCATTTGCAAATATTGCACATGGTGCAAATTCAGTTATTGCTACTAATACAGCTTTACATTTAAGTGACTATGTTTTAACTGAGGCTGGCTTTGGCGCAGATCTTGGTGGACAGAAATTTATGGATTTCGTTTCAAATCACCTAGATAAGCGTCCAGATGCAGTTGTCGTTGTTGCAACTGTTAGAGCATTGAAGTATCAAGCTGAAGGAACAACTGATCACTTAGATGAAGAAAATATCCCAGCACTAGAGAAGGGATTTGCTAACTTAAAGCGTCATATGGAAAATATGGCACACTATGGTGTACCGGTAATGGTGTTAATTAATAAATTTGCTAGCGATACTGATCAAGAACTGTCTAAGCTAAAAGAACTTGTTCAAAAGGACGGGTTTGAATGTGAAGTTGTTTCTTATCATGATGAAGGCTCTAAAGGCGGAATTAAGGCAGCTGAGAAGGTAGTAGAGTTAACTAATAAAGTTGGTGACTTTACCTCCGTTTATCAGTCAGAAGATTCTGTTGAAGAGAAAATTAGTAAAATTGCTCATAATATCTATCATGCTAAGGATATTGAATATTCAGATAAGGCTAAGACGCAATTAGCTGAAATTAAGAAAATTGATAAAAATCACTTACCAGTAATTATTGCTAAGACACAATATAGCTTTACTGATAAAAAGAAGATTTTAGGAGCACCAGAAGACTTTACTTTGCATGTTAAAGATCTGGCATTAAAAAATGGTGCTGGTTTTATCGTTGTTGCAACTGGTTCAATTTTAGATATGCCAGGATTACCGAAACATCCTGCTGCCTTAGATATTGATGTAGATAATGATGGAAAGATTTCAGGATTGTTCTAATGAATAAAGCTAAACAAGCCTTATATTTAATAATTTCTTTATTAGTAGTTATAGCTGATCAGGTTTTAAAAAGTTATATCGTCTCAAATTTTAAAATCGGTGAAGAAAAAACAGTTATTCCGGGTATTTTATCATTTACTTACTTACAAAATGATGGGGCTGCCTGGAATATCTTTAACGGTCAAATAGTTTTATTCTATTTGATTAGTATCGCTGCAATTGCAGTTGTAATTTATTATCTTTTTAATCCCAGGTATAAAAATGGTCTCTTTGATACTGGTTTAGCTTTAGTCTTAGGCGGAATTATTGGTAATTTTATTGATCGCTTACATCTCAAATATGTAATTGATATGCTGCAGTTAGATTTTATTAATTTTAATATTTTTAACGTTGCGGATAGTGCGATTACCATTGGAATTATCCTAGTTTTTATCTATTTAATATTTATTAGTGAAAAGGACTAGAGGACAAGAATTAAATGACTAAAGATTATAGGTTAGTAATTAACGGAGAAAAGGGACGTTTAGATAAAATTATTGCGGATAAAGTCACCGATTTGAGTCGAACTAAAATTAAAGAATTGGTAAATGATCAAAATATTTTAGTTAATGATAAAGCTGAAAAGGTATCTTATAAAGTTCAGTCTGGGGATGTAATTAAGATTACAGTTCCTCCGGTTAAGCCATTGACTTTAGAACCCCAAAATTTGCATCTTGATATTGTATATGAAGATGAAGATGTAATAGTTGTTAATAAGCCTCAAGGGATGGTTGTTCATCCCTCAGCAGGTCACCCTGATCATACTCTTGTAAATGGTTTGCTCTACCATACCAAAAATTTAGCTGACAGTTCTGAAAGCTTTCGCCCAGGAATTGTACATCGAATTGACAAAGATACTTCTGGCTTATTAATGGTTGCTAAAAACGATCGTGCTCGCGAAAGTTTAGAAAAGCAATTGGCTAAAAAGATTAATAAAAGAGAATATTTAGCAATTGTACATGGTAATTTTGAAACTAAAAATGGAGTTATTGATGCGCCTATTGGTAGAAATCCTAACAATAGAAAGCAAATGGCGGTTAATCCTAAAGGAAAAGCTGCAGTAACGCATTTCACAGTACTAGAACAATTTAAAAACTATAGTCTAGTTAAGTGTATTCTTGAAACAGGAAGAACTCATCAAATTAGAGTTCATATGAAATATATTGGGCACCCTCTAGCAGGAGATCCACTGTATGGTCCTAAGAAGACGTTAGCTGGTCATGGACAATTTTTACATGCTAAAACTTTAGGTTTTTATCAACCATCAACTAACGATTGGCTTGAATTTACTGCACCATTACCAACAATTTTTGAAAAACAATTAGAAAATTTACGACAAGAAATGAAGCATTAATTTATGAAACGATATTTGATTCTTGAAGATGGAACAGCTTTTTCGGGACATGGATTTGGTGCACCAATTACTGCAACGGGTGAATTAGCCATTCAAACCAGTAACTTTGGTTACCAAGAAGCAATTTCAGATCCAGCAAACTTTGGTAAAATTTTAGCTTTTACAACTCCAATGATTGGCGGTAGTGGAATAAATGCAATTGATTATGAATCGATTGATCCAAGTGTTAGAGGAATAATTGCTAATGACATTGCATTTCATATTTCTGCAAATCCAACTTTTCAAGATCTAGACGATTTTTTAAAAGAAAAGAGGATACCAGCAATTTATGGAGTTGATACCCGAGCTTTAGTCCAAAAGTTAAAAAATAAAAGAGTAATTAAGGCCTCAATTATGGATACTGACGATGCACATGCATTCGATCAAATTAAGGCTCTTGTCTTACCCAAAAATAAAACGGCACAAATTTCGACAACTCATCCATATGCGGCACCAAATGTTGGAAAAACCGTAGCAGTTATTGATCTAGGATTAAAGCACTCATTATTACGCTCGCTTTCTTTGCGCAAAATTAACAGTGTTGTTTTGCCGTATAATGCATCAATTTATGACATTATTAGTCTTCGTGCAGACGCTATTGTTATTTCTAATGGACCAAGCAGAGTAGAAGAGATAGCACCTTTCTTAAAGCCAGTATTTGATAAATTTTATGGTAAATTACCTATTTTAGGAATTGGGTTAGGCTTTTTAGCTATTAGTAATTATTTGAATTTAGAATTATTAGATTTAATTCCCGCTTATAATGGCAGTAATTTCCCAGTTATTGAACAAACTAATAATCGTATTTGGCAAACAGCCATGAATATCGATCAGTTAGTTGTTCCTGATAGTTTGTCATTAAATTTATCTCGTAAGTATTTTGACCTAAGATCAGATCTTTTAGCTGGCTATTGTATTAAGGAAGATAAAGTATTAGCGGCTGCGTTTAATCCGGAAGGCTCACCCGGAAATTTTGATGCTGCTAGTATCTATGATCAGTTTATGAATATGATGGAGTAAAATATGCCTTTACATAACGAAATTAATAAAGTACTTGTCATTGGAGCTGGGCCAAGTATTGTTGGAGAAGTTTCAGAACTTGATATTCTTGCTAAACAAGCCTTAACAGCATTTGCAGAGAGTAATGTTCAAGTAGTCTTAATTAATCCTAATCCAGCAACTGTTACTACAGATCCTCGAGCTAATGTAAATGTATATCTTGAGCCAATGACGCTACCTTTTGTTAAGCGGATTATTAGAATGGAAAAACCAGATGCAATTATTCCTGCTTTTGGGGGAAAGCCAGCTTTAAAACTGACTAAAGAACTATTAGAGTCTGGTATTTTAACTCAAATGAATATTGAGTTGTTAACAATCAATAGTTTAGCTCTTAGCTTATCAAGCCCACATAACTTTTATACTTTTCTTAAGGCTAATAAGATTTCGGTTGCTAATCAATGGCTTCTTGAAAAAGAAGACGATTTAAAGCGTGTAATTGAACATGCACACTTTCCATTACTTTTGGCAAAAAAACAACACTATCGTCCTGATAATACGATTTCATTAGAGAATTTAAAGCAATTAGAACAATATTTTTTGGATGAAGAAAATGACGATCATTTTCAGTGGAAAGATTATCGTATAAGCGAAGATCTATCAAATTGGGAAGAATTGATCTTTGATATTATTCGAGATAATAATGGTAATTTTTGCTTTGTTGGAAATACTGGAAGCTTGGAGCCTGTTGGTATCAATTCATCTGACTCGTTATTAGTAACGCCGATTTTAACCAGAAATAATAATCAAATTCAGCGATTAAGAAATTGCTGTCGTAAGATTGCTAATTGCCTTAATTTACATGGAGCACTGAGTATTCATTTTGCAGTTAAACAAGCAGGTGAGGACTTTAATTTTAAGGTATTAAGCGTAAAACCACGTTTAACACAAACTAGCTTACTTTCGTATCGAAGTGGCGTATATTCAATTGGGTATGTAACTGCTAAGGTTGCGCTTGGATATAACTTAAATGAAATTACTGATCCACAGTCTGGGATATCAGCAGCAGTTGATCCGATTCAAGATGCTTGTTTTGTAAAACTACCATATTGGTCATTTACTGAAGCTGGTTATAATCACTATTTCCTCAATAATAAAACTACTTCTGGAGGTCAAGCATTAGGAGTAGGACGCAACTTTGAAAGTGCATTTTTAAAAGCTTTGCAAGCTACTACAGGTTTTTCAAATAATATAAAAACCTTTGAAAAAGAGTGTAAAAAAAGTGAAAAGCAATTATTGCAAGATCTAAGTAAACCTACTGAACTACATTTAATTATTCTTTTGGCAGCTATTGCTAAAGGAATTAGTTATCATACTTTGCATAAGGTTTTGCATGTGCACCTAGTATTTTTGCAAAAGTTTAATCATATTTTGATTTTACTTAAGAAATTGCAAAATGATGAACTTACTGCCGATTTACTACTTAAGGTGAAAAAAAATGGCTTTTCTAATCGATTAATTGCTGAAGTAACGCATCAAGACGAAAAAGACATTTCTAACCTATGTAAAAAATGGTCAATTAAACCAAGTTATATTGAAATTGATGGGACAGCTGGTTTAATTCATCCTAATATTCAAGCTGTCTATAGTAGTTATGGAATTGAGGATGAAATAAAACCACTTTCTAATGCAAAGAAGTGCCTTCTCTTGGGATTAAAGCCATTTCAGGTATCATTAACAGATGAGTTTGATTATATGCTTTATCATGCTGCCGAGACTCTAAAAGAGCAAGGAATAAGCCCAGTTATTATTAGTAACAATCCTGAAAGTATTAGTGCAGCATACAATGTATGTGATCGAGTATATTTTGAACCGATTACGCTAGAAAATATCTTAGATGTAGCTAATAAGGAAAATATTAAAGAAATTGTAACTCAATTTTCTGGTAAACAAATTAATGAGTATCGACTTCAATTACTAGAACATGGATTAGCAATTTTGGCACAAAATAACTTGAATGAGATCTTAAAAGAGGATCATTCTAATGAAGTATATCAAGCAGGCGTTAAACCAGTTCCTGCACTTCAATGTGATAATGAAGATAAAATTTTTGATTTTGTAAAGCAAATTGGATTTCCTGTTTTAATTGGCGGTTCAAGCAATGGTAAGAAGCAAAAATCCGCAGTTGTTTTTGATTTACCTGCACTACAAAGATACATTGCTGAAAATGCATTAGAGCACATGACTATTTCTAAGTTTATTGAAGGTAAAAAATATGAAGTGACTGCTATTTCTGATGGAGAAAATGTTACTATTCCTGGAATTATTGAACACTTTGAACAAACTGGATCTCATGCCAGTGATTCAATTGCTGTTTATCGTCCGCAAAATCTATCTACTAATGATCAACGTAGATTGAGGGATAGTGCAATTAGTATTGCTACTAATTTACATTTAAAAGGACCAGTTAATTTACACTTTTTACTTGCCAATAATCAAATATATTTGCTACAAATAAAAAGCTATTCTGGTCATAATGTTGCTTTTCTAACTAAGGCATTAAAACGAGATATTACGTCAATTTCTATGCAAGTTTTACTTGGTAAAAAATTATCTGAATTAGAATTATCAAGTGATATTTGGCCTTCGAATGATTTAATTCATGTAAAGATGCCTGTCCTTTCATATTTATCCTATCAGAGTGAAAATACATTTGATTCTAAAATGAAAACATCTGGTAGTGTAATGGGACGTGCTAAACATTTACCTACAGCTTTATTTAAAGGTTACGCAGGCAGTGATTTGATGATTTCAACTTATGGAACGGTCTTTATTTCAGTTAAAGATTCAGAAAAACATAACGCGATTAAAATCGCTGCTAGATTTCATAGATTAGGATTTAAACTTTTAGCAACTGAAGGAACAGCAAATGTATTAGCTGAAGAAGGTATTACAACGGGAATTATTGGGAAGGTACAAGAAGGAAGTAATAGTTTGCTTGAAAAGATTAGACAACATCGAATTAATCTCGTAATTAACGTCACAAGTCTCTCGGATTCAGCTAGTCATGATGCCATTATGATTAAAGATGCCGCCTTGAGTACACATATTCCTGTCTTTTCTAGTTTACAATCAGCACAAGATATCTTAGCGGTTCTAGAAACTTTAGCTATGACTACACAGCCGTTGTAATATTTAAATATTTTTTATTATGTAATATAGATATAAAAAATGCTCAAGTAACAGAGGCAACTTGATCCGTACCGTGTCAAGTAGACAGTTAAAATATATAAAATGATTGATGAACCAACCTGTTTATGCAGGCTGGTTTTTCTTTGCTTCTATTTCTTCCCAATAATCTTTGTAACGCTTATCCTGTTTGATTTTATATTCTCTGGCTTTACTTGGATTACGTTTTGCTTCTGCTCGTACTTCTCCTGCGGTTTTACCTTCAAACCGTTCTTGTGGATCGTAATTTATGTAATAATCAATAGTCTTATTAAAAGCGTGCACCATTTCTTCGTAACTATTTATTTCTGGATATAAGACCAATCTCATTTCTTTGATTATTCCTTGCCACCCCTCCATAGGACCATTATCAATACAGCGACCAACCCTAGACATTGATTGTGACATGCCATGTTCTTTCAATTCGTTTGTAAATGGAACACGGGTAAACTGAAATCCACGATCACTGTGAAGCATTGCATGACTATCAGGTTCTTTTTTCCAAGCAGCTATTAGGGCCGCATTAACTAATGCAGTATCATTACGCTGGCTTAAAGCATAACCAACCGGATATCTATCATAAAGATCAAAAATAGTGCAAAGATAGATCTTTTTACCTGTGCCAGGGATCTTTTCTTCAGTAATGTCAGTACACCATTTTTCATTAGGCTTAGAAGCATTAAAATTACGATTTAACACATTAGCAGACGTTTCCTCAGGTCCAGATGCTTTGTAGCGATACTTCTTATTAAATCTAGCTTTGCTTGTGTAGATATAGTTAACGCACATTAAGCGTGCAACAGTTCGCCGATAGATTTTAGGTTCGCCTTCTTCAAGTTCATTGTTTAAGGCTAATGTCATCTTAGGTGAACCAAAAAGACTATTATTGCTCTTAGCGATTGCTTTAATACGCTCAAGAATCTTTTGATCTCTTAATTCACGTTTGCTCGGCGTATGCTTCAACCACTTGTAATAAGCCGATCGAGCAATATTAATTTGTTTGCACATCCAATCAATAGGCCAGTTGTATTCTTGATGGCACTGCTTGATTAATTCATAAAGAATTTGTTTTTGACTGTGTCTAAGAGCTATTTGCCTTTGCTTTGGTTGTCCAATAACCACATCCTCTCTAAATCCTTCACTTTTTTTAAGAAAGCTATTTCTCTATCTTTGATTTGGTTTTGCATCTTAAGGCGTTCAACTTCACGCTTAAGCCTTTCTGTTTCAGTTAGGTCCGACTCTTTTAGACGATGGCCTCGTTTGTCTTTAAGTCCTTTTGATCCTTTAGTTTGATACTTCTTGCACCAGTTATATACCTGAGCATAACTACAGTCATACTTAATTGCCGTCTCTTTATAATTCCAATTATGTTTCTTGCAGTATTTAACAATACTTTGTCGTTCTTCTAGGGTTGTCTTTCTTCTACTAGTCATATAAGCCTCCGGGGTAGGATCGTAATCCTGCAATTCTTGATGACTATTATACTTGATAACCCATTGTCTTAGTTGATGAGGACTTCTTAGACCAAACTTATTTGCCAGATTTAAATAGGAACCTTCACCTGCTAAATAAGCAGCTACACACTTAAGCTTAAATTCTTTTGAATACCTTTTATTACGATTATGAGGTTTTAATGCGTCCTCACCATCCACTTGGTATGCTTTTACCCACATACGTATCGTGCTATCTGGAACGTCTAAAGCATTTGCAATAGATGGATAGTTTTCTTCACCGTTTAAATATTGCTTAACTGCTTTAAGCTTCACCTCAAAGCTAAATCTACTTTTTCTAGACATATAAAAAGTCCTACTTTCATAGATAGTACTTTATATATTTGTACTGTCTACTAAAGTAGGACTATATCAACTTCTATCACTTGAGCATTTTTAATTTTATATTTTTTTATTTAAAACATCTTGTTCATTTGGTGTAACTTCAATTGAATTTTGACCAGTATAAATTACAAAACCAGGTTTAGCACCATTAGGTTTCTTAATCTTTTTAACTTGAACATAGTCAACAGGAACATGACTAGAGTTTTTACCCTTTGAGAAATAAGCAGCAATTTCAGCGGCTTCAGCAATATCTTTATCGCTTGGATCCCTGTCTTGTAAGATAACGTGTGAACCAGGCATATTTTTAACGTGGAACCAGTAATCTCGCTTATCGGCTTTCTTTAAAGTTAACCAATCGTTTTGATAATTATTTTTACCAACAAGAATTTTTTTACCATCACTTAATTTAAAGGTATTTAAATTCTTTTCATTAATTTTCTTCTTACGACGACGATTATGATTTTGAGATCTTAAGTAGCCTTGATTAATTAATTCGTCGTTTATAGCATCAATATCTTGTGGATCCGCATTATCAATAGCAGTTTGAATTGAATCAAAATAGTCTAGGTTTTCATTTGCAAGTTTAATTTGTCCATTAACATGCTTAATAGAATTTCTTAACTTTTGATAGCGAGTAAAATATTTTTGCGCATTTCTAGCAGGAGAGAGGGCAGGATTAAGTTTGATACTTAAAGGCTGATTATTTTCGTAATAATTAGGTAAATCAATACTAGTCATACCTGCCTTTACTTCATGTAAATAAGCATTAAGTAATTCGCCCTTAATGCGATATTCTTCTGAATTTTCTGCTTGATCCAATTGTTTACGAAGCTTAGTAATCTTTTTCTTAAGTTTTTTAATTTCATTATTAACAATATTTTCAATTCGTTTAGATTTTTGTTTTACCCATTCTCGATTAGCTTGTTCACGATAAAAATCATCAAGAACTTTGTTAACGTCATCATTTGAGTAAATCAATTTTAAGTCAAGATGATATGGTAAATAGGTGTATACACGATCTTTATGTTTAATAGTTTGTAAAACATAGCCCTTAGGACGTGCAAATTGATTAAAAAATGTCTGCAATGAACTATAAGAAAAATCATCTTCTAAATAGCCAGTAAATTCTTTTTTATCATCCCCATCTAGTCCATTGAATTGTTTTACAAAGTCCATGGCTTCAGGATATTTATTTTTTAGATCATTAAATTGATCAGCAGATAGTTCAAATCCATTAATTCCTGGCAAAAGTGGTGGTAATTCATAAGGTGCATGTGGTAATAACAACCGAGCACGATTCTCATCAGGATTAATTCTTTTCAGTAAATCAATAATCTTATTATCTTCACTATTATACAAGATAACATTGCTATGCCTACCCATTAATTCGACTGATAAAACAAGTTTCATTTCATCGCCAAGTTCATTACGATTGGAAAAATGAAAATTAACGATTCGTTCTACACCAACTTGTTCAATCTTTTTAAGAATTGAACCCTCTAAATACTTTCTTAATACCATTACAAATGTAGGTGCAACATCAGGGTTAGCAATAGAATCATTTGTAAGATAAAAACGAGGTGTTTGAGCATTTGCTGAAATAAGTAAGCGTTGATTTTTACGGTCTTTTCGAAAATTCAGAACTAAATCTTGATCAAAAGGCTGGTATATTTTAGTAAGCTTTCCTCCAACTAGGGTAGGAGAGAGGTCTTGTAAAAGACTACGAATAAATAAGCCATCAAAAGCCATAAGTATCCTCCTTAAAAATAGTACATATATTATACTCTTTAATGTAAAGAATTGTTTCATTCAACAATGTGATTTTTTCACTAATATTGTTAAATCTTCACAAATCTTGTGAAAATTTAAATTATGTCTTAGAATTATTGTTGAATTAGAAAAATTGGGAAAATAAGTATAGGTGGTAAATAACATGAATGTCTTAATATTTAATAGCGTTCGTGAGAATATTAAGCGAGTTATTAATAAAAAGTGTGGGTTAAATCTATCGCAAACTCGTTTATTACTCTTCTTCGATCGTCATAAGAATGAAACTTTAACAATGGGAGAATTAGCACAGGCATTAAGTATATCGCTTTCTACCCTTAGTAGACAAATTAAACAGAAAAAAACTGCAGCTTTGATTACAGTAGAACGATCAAAAAAAGATTCTAGCAAGTCTTTAAATTTAAATAATGATGGATTGGCTAAGGCACAAGAACTGAAAAAAGTTTTAAAACAGATCGAAGAACAAATATTTTCTACGTGGAGCGATGAAGATATTCAGGATTTTGATAATAAATTGCAAGTTATTGTAAATAATCTTTCGGCAGAAGAAGTATAAATCATCGATTATATTTAAAAATCATTCGTTTTTATGATATAATTTCATTTTGATAAGTAGTATTGCAGCATGCAACTTAATGCTGCCATTTTAAATTTTAAGGTAGGTTTTCACACGTGAAGATAGCACTTATTACAGATAGTACTAGTGATATAAGCCCAGAAGAAGCCAAGGCCAACGATATTACTGTAGTACCTATTCCAGTTATTATTGGTGATAAACAGTATATGGATGGGGTAGATATGACTGCAGAGAAACTTTTTGAGTTGGAGCGCGATGGAGCACCTTTTCCTAAGACTTCTCAACCTAGCCCAGGTACTATGCTTGAGTTATGCCAAAAATTAAAAGATGAAGGATATGAAGCTATTATTGCTATTCCATTAACATCTGGAATTTCTGGTTTTTATAATAGTTTAGTTACTTTGGCTCATAATCATCCTGAATTTAATTTATATCCTTATGATCCTGCAATGACAGTTCGTTCTATGGGAAATTTAGTACTTGCAGCTGCTAAAATGATCAAAAATGGATGGGAACCTAAGGAAATCTTAGCCAAATTAGACAAAATTAGAGATACAATTGATGTTCTATTTGTTGTAGATGATTTAAATAATCTAGTTCGCGGTGGTCGCTTGAGTAACGCTAGTGCGTTTATTGGTACCATGCTTCAAATTAAACCTTTGTTAACCTTTAAAAAAGATGATTATCAAATTGTAAGTTTTGATAAGGTTCGTTCAATGAAGCGAGCTGTTAAAAAGGCTGAAAATATAACTATTGAACGGATTAACAATTCACCAATTAAAGATAACTTAGCATTAACAGTTTACAATTCAAACGATTTAGATCAAGCTACTAAAGTTAAAGATGACTTCCAAGCCGCTTTTCCTAATATGACCATTAAGATGTTCAACTTTAGTTCTGTAATTGCCACATATTTAGGAGAAAAATCTCTAGGCATTACTTGGATGGCAGATATAGATAAAATGGACTTTAGTAAAAAATAATCATATCAAAAATAGGAAGGCTAAAGTTGCTTTCCTATTTTTTTATAAAGATATACACTAAAAAATGTTAAAGATGAGAGTGAACTGTAAATAAATGAAAAGTAAATTTTTAAGAATTTTAGGCTTAGTTGCAGCTGTAGGATTGGGATTAGTAATTGTTTTTCAAGTAATTCTAACAATGAATACAAATACAATAAAAAACTCAAGTCCAGCAACTGTTAATTCAGCAACAAGTAATAGTAGTGATAAAGAGATAATTGCTGAAGCATTGAATACAGACTTTAAAAGCTATAGGTTTAAAGTTAAAAACTCACCTGGTATTCAAGCAACTCGAACTTGGACAGGAGAATATCAAAATGATCCCTTAAAAGCTCAAGCTAAAGTTGATAAAACCTCTATGTGGCTTAATGATGACAAAGTATATCAAAAGATGTGGGATAATACTGGTAGTCCTAAATGGAAAGCTTCATCTACTATGACTCCTAATAAGGTTGTGAGTCAGTTTGATCCTGCTATTATTCTAAGCGGTAGTAAGGCTATTAAAAGTGATATGAAGCTTAAAAAATCAGGCTCTATTTACAAAGTAAGTTACAGCGGCAATAGTTTACGCTTTTGGAATAAAACACATAGTAAGTTGATCAAAAAGCTTAAAGGTAATGCTTCAGGTTTAGACAATGAAGGTGCTCTTAAACAATTAAAGGTTGAGTATACCTTAAAAGAGAAAGGTGGACATTTAGTCTTAACCAGCTTTACATTCTATCTTCACTTTGCTTACGCTGGTTACGACATTTCTCAAGAAGGTACATACACTCAAATTAATGCTATAAAGGTAAGTACCCCAAGTGCATTAAAATCTAAGACTTCAAAGAAGAGTCATCGAGTATATCATCCAAAAGCTGATGATAGTTTTGATATTAATATTGACACAGCAAAAGAGAATAGTCAGTCTAGTCAATCATCTAGTTCAAGCTCAAGTAGTCAGCAATCTAGTTCGACGCAGAGCAGTAAATCTGAAGAACATAAAGATGAAAAACAAGAATCTCAGAGTCAGAGTCAAAGTCAAAGTAGTACACCAGCGCAGTCATCAGACAATAAAGAATCTAACCAACAACCACAACATAATGAGTCACATACCAATAACAACCAACACCAAGGACAAGCACAGAATAATCAACAAGCTTCATCTAGTCAGAGTCATTAGTATTTAGTAATAAAAAGGCTTTGAAATTCCAATTTTTGTGGGTTACTACATTTTGGATAATTTCAAAGCTTTTTTAATTTTCTTTTTTTATAGAATTTCGCATTAATTTAAGGAAAAGATTAGCAATATTCGATTTCGTTCAATTAAACTATTTATTTCTATTATTATAGTTAAATTAATCAGATAGGTTATACTTATTAATTTTATTTAGAGCAGCTTTCTGTTTTTTCTGATCGACATGAGTATATAGGTCGGTAGCCGTTGTTCCTTTTTGCCCCAATTGCTGTGCTACTAAAACTTGGTCTTTGGTTACTTCGTATAATTCACTAGCTAGTGTGTGTCGCAGTTTATGCGGAGTAAGAGGTTTTCCAAAAGCAGCTGAATACTTATTGACCATCTTTTCAACGGCATTCGTTGTCATCCGTCTAGTTTTTCCATGCCATCTAGTTAAAAAGAAAGCTACATCCGCTTTTTCAGCGCGGTAACGATCAGCACGTATTTCTTTATATTTTTTCAAATAAGGAATAGTCCAATCAGCAATAGGAACACTATCTTTTTGGCCGCCTTTTCGTATTACGTCAAGCATAGCATCTTTAAGATTGATATTACGTATATTTACGCCAACACATTCAGAAACTCTAATACCTGTTCCTAGAATCAGTGCAATTATTGCCATATCACGTTCATGATTTTTTTTAAAAGAAGGTAATGATTGTTTATTACATTTGTGTTCATACTCATTTTCGATAAAGTCTAAAAACTTAAACTTTAAATCCCCCATATACATATGTGATTCTAGAACATGAGCTCGATAGTTTAGAGTTTTAGTATCATTTAGTGAGTTTATTTTTAACATTACATTACGATCAAAATATGGCTCGCCCTGGTTATTATCAGACGTAATTGTCAAAAACTTATAGAGAGAACGCAACGCATTGATAGATCTATTAATAGTAGTAGGAGAGTTTAGTCTTCCTTGTTGATTTTTCATATGCTTTAGGTGATGAATATAAAGCATAACATCGTTTCGCTGTAAATTTTCTAAAGTGGACACACTTATTTCCTTGTTGGAAGAAACTGTAGAAATCCTACTTTCTCTTAACCAATCAAAAAAACGTCGAAGTTCAGTTAAATATTGATATGTTGTAGTTAACGAATGAGTAGTACCAAGATTATATTCTTTTACAAATTTTGGCATATTTTCTAATTCTTGATTAATAAGAGATAGGTATCTATTAGTTTCCAATTTTTCGGTCTCCTCGAACGTAGGTTTGTATATATTATATCTTATTTGCCAATTCTTTGCTATTATCCCCTAATCTTGGCAAAGTAGGAGAGAGGGGGACGGAGTATGTGTCGTCGGTAGATAAATACTGAAAAATGATTCTTAGTAAGGTTTTATCATTGGTCTATGAAGATTTTAAGATAAATTTCTCAAAAATAAGTTTAAAAGTATTAAATAACTATATAATTAAACAATATATAATAATCATTGATGATTTAATACTTTTTTATGTACTGTGCGAATATAAAAAGTAAAATTAGTTTAGTTTTGGTTATACACAAGACTTTAGCTTGTTTTTATTCTCTTATCAGAGAAGGAGAGCCATAATAAAAGTGTATTTTTTCAATTTGACAATAATTTGCTGTAATAAATTAATTCGCAAATTGCAATAATAGATTGGTAAAAATTTATTCAGGATAGATCATAGCTTACGTAAAATTTCTGATTTTATATAATTATTTATGAAATTTAACTTTTAAAAGTAAAAGACATATAGCTTAAAAAGCTATAATTTCAATAGTATAAGTGTATACCTATCAGTAAAATTATTGTTTTAATGAAAGGTACTATTAATGGAATTACTCTTATTTCTAGTAGTAAAATGTAGATTTTATGGACTTTGTTTGTATTGGTGGTTTATTAATATCAGCATTTACCCTTTATCTAAAATAGGATTATCTGATGTTTACTAAGATATTTTATCATCAATCTAGGTAATTAATTGTTAGCTATTGTGCTTTTTGACTTTAGTTAAGTTAAATGGATTTAATACGTCCAGGAATTATATAAGCTATTTAGATAACTAAATTTAGTGATAATAAACTTATGGAATATTATGTGATATTGTCGTTTAATTATTAACTATTATTAATCAATAAATGATTTGGAAGCTGTAGAATGGCCGTCTCAGCATGTAATTATTGATAGAGAAATTATCATACTCGGTAAAAATAAATTTAAAAAATAATCTATAATAATTAGACTGAACAAAATCAAAATTTTAAATTATGATTTATAAAAATACTTCAGTGTATTAAAAAATAAATATAGATCAAACCGTTTGTAAGAAATAAAATTAATAATATCGGTATTTAAGTTAAACTGATGATGGTTAAGTATCTTGGTAGTTTATTCTCTTCATTTTTGCACATTACTTTACATAATATATATTACACGAAGTATATGCGAAGTCATAACCTCTCAATTCATAATACTTCGCTCATAATAAAAAAAGTTTTGAGAGTTAAACTTTCACTCAAAACTTCATTAAATTTATTTATTTTCTAAAAATTTAAATTTCTTTCGTTTACTTAATGAAAATGTATAAATAATATTAATTACTCCCAAAAGTAAAACTGCAAACCAAATCGTTTTTAAAACAAAAATCTTCTGTAGTAATGCAGATACAATTGCTCCAAAGGCGAAAGCAATTACTAAGAACATATAGTTAACGGCTGCGTTATGCTGAGATTTATCCTCACCAAAGAAATATGCGCTCCAAGCAACTACAGATTTTTTTAAATTACCGGTTGTAAATGCATTATTATAGCCCATACCTTCAATTTTACTAAAGGATGCATTTTGAACAGCTAAGCCAAAAGCAATTACTGGAACCACATAGTAGTTTGGAACACTTTTAGGTACAAATCCTACTCCTAAACAAATAAGTAATATTGGAAATAGACAAAATACTCGCCAATAATTACTTTTTACGTATTTATGGAAAAGACCTACTAATAAAAGACCTAACGTAAATGCAATAAATGTTGTAGCACGGTTTAACATGCCAGCGATATTATGATCAGCCAATGCTGACGCAAAAAAGATAACGTTTCCTGTCTGACCCGCAGATAGAGTATGTCCCCTTTGAATATATGTGTAAGCATCAATAAATCCAGCTGAAAAGGTTAAAGCAGTTGCTAAAATTCTTGATTCGGATGGACAATATTTATCATTAAAAAATAGATTCATAAAATTAAATTCTCCCACGTTAATGAATCTAAATTAATCTTCAATATGAATATCTTTAATAATCACATCTTCCTTTGGCTTATCGGTTGCCTTATCACGCGGAACTTTTGCAATTTCATCAACAACATCCATACCTTTAATTACTTGTCCAAAAACAGTGTGACGGCCATCAAGCCAAGGTGTTCCGCCTTGTTTATATGCTTTAACGACTTCTTTTTGATAGCCTGCTGTATCCATTTCTTTGATCATTCTTTTAGGTACATTCTTATTTTGAACAATAAAAAATTGACTTCCATTAGTATTTGGACCAGAGTTGGCCATTGAAAGTGCTCCACGCATGTTGAATAATTTATTTGAAAATTCATCTTCAAATGGATGACCCCAAATACTTTCACCACCAGTACCATTACCTTTAGGATCTCCACCCTGGATCATGAAGTCACTGATTACACGATGAAAAGTAGTGTCATTATAGTAGCCCTTTTTTGCTAAACGAACGAAATTTTCAACAGTCATTGGAGTTTCTTTTTCAAATAATTGGACTTCAATATCTCCATGATTAGTTTGAATAAGAGCTTTGGGATCTTGTACATTTTCTAAATTTAATTGTGGATATTCCATTTTTATCCTCCTAATTCCATATTACCTTATCTATTTTACCCTTTATTTGTCTATACTTCATTAATCTATCTTTTCTTTTAAGTAATTTCTTATAGCCATAATCATTACTTGACCATATGCTTTTAATTTGGCCTGACCTACTCCTGAAATATTTAAAAATTCTGATTGTGTTTGTGGCTTCTGTAGTGACATCTCCCTTAAAGATTTATCTGAAAAAATATAAAATGCTGGGATTCCTTGCTTTTTAGCAAGAGATAAACGAATCTCTTTCAGGCGCATGAATAAGTCATTTTCTTTTTCAGCGGAATTAGTAATTCTTTTAGGTGTCTTAGTATTCTTAGATGTTTTTTGTATTACTTTCTTTTTATCATCTAGTACGTCCCAGCCTGAATTAGTTACATGTACTACAGGATATTGGCTATCAGTTAGAGTAAGATAATTATGACTGATTAGAAAATTAATAAGATCAATTACTGACTTTTTACTCCTCTTCAAACTATCATAATGCTTCAAATTTTGAGCATGAATTTCATTCATTTTTTGATTCTTCGCCCCAGTAACTACGTCAGCAATCACTGTTTTACCAAAGCGACTATCTAGTTCATAAATGGCTGAAATTATATTCTTACTGTCATTGGTAATATCTTTCTCTATGAATGTTCCTAAACAGTTTGAACATTTACCACACGGATTACAATTTTGACCAAAATAGCTAACAATAAACTGTTGCAAGCATTCTGTTGTATTAACATATCTAGTTATCATAGCTAATTTCTGATATTGAATTTTCTTATATTCATCATCTAAATCAGATTGTTCAATGAACCAGCGATATAGTCGAATATCCTTTGGATGATAAATCAGTATTCCTTCACAAGGTTCTCCATCTCGCCCGGCTCTTCCCGCTTCTTGATAGTATGATTCTAAGTTTGGTGTACTATTAGCATGAATAACAAAACGAACATTACTTTTATCAATTCCCATTCCAAAGGCATTTGTAGCAACGATTATTTGAACTTTATCAAATTGAAAAGCATCTTGTACATCGGCCCTTTCTTTATTTGATAAACCTGCATGATAACTAGCAGTTAAAATTCCATTTTGTGCAAGATAATCTGTTAATTCTTCTACTTTTTTCCTTGTACTAGCATAAATAATCCCAGACTGCTTGGAATGCTTTTTGATATAGTCTAAGAGATATAGCTCTGTATTTACCGGATTATCAACTACTTTAAAACTCAAATTTGGTCTGGCAAAAGAAGTAATAACATAGTTTTCTGGTGGGATGTGTAGTTGTTCAGCAATGTCTTTTTGTACTGAAGGTGTAGCTGTCGCAGTTAAAGCCAAAATATTAGGCTTACTTTTAATGGAGTTAACGCCCTCCATTATTTGACGATAGGCAGGTCTAAAATCGTGTCCCCATTGAGAAATACAGTGTGCTTCATCAACTGCCACTAATGAAATATCTAAAAAGTTCAGTTGGTAGCGAAAATATTCCATAGCTAAACGTTCAGGAGTAACATATAAAAGTTTTATTTTTCCTTCGTAAGCTTGTCTTAAGATAGGATTAACCTCATCTTGAGGTGTAGCCGAATTTAGAGCAGCAGCGCTGATTCCATTTTGCTTTAATGAATCAATTTGATCCTTCATTAACGAAATTAAAGGTGAAATTACTAAAGTTAAACCTGGATTAACTAAAGCTGGGATTTGATAGCACATTGACTTCCCGGCACCAGTTGGCATTACGGCTAGAATGTTTTTTCTGTTAAGAACCTGATTAATAACTTCTTCTTGCCCTGGTCGAAATGAAGTATAACCAAATACATCTTTTAATACTTCTAGTGATGATTTCATTTTTTCCTACTAAATAAAAAAACAAGTATGAAAGATCATACCTGTCTTCTCTAAAAACACAACTAATAGCTATTAAGCTTCAAAAGCGTTAGTTAAAGGCGGAACAACTTGTTTCTTTCTTGAAACAACACCTGGCAATTTAACTTCTGAATCTGATAATTTAGTATTGAATGCTTTTTCAAATTTAGCTTTTGATTCATCACTACCAACTACTAAAGCTTCAGAATCTGAATCAAGAATATTTGTAATCAAAAGCATAAACATGTCATAGCCTTCACTCTTAGAAGCAGTATCCATAGCCTTTAAGAAAGCATCTTTACGTTCTAGAGCTTCTGGTAAATCAACAACGTTAATTTGAGCTACGCGAACATTACTACCATTTAATTCAAAACTCTTAGCATCTAAGTCAATTAAATCTTCTTCTGACTTATCAGCAATGTTAGTACCAGCTTTGAGCATCTTAAGACCGTATTCCTTGTAGTCTACTCCAGCAATGTTAGCCAAAGCTTCTACAGCTTCTTTATCTTGGTCAGTAGTAGTTGGTGACTTTAAAAGCAAAGTATCTGAAATAATAGCAGATAGCATAATTCCAGCAATATCTTGAGGAATTTCAATTTCTTTTTCGTTGTACATTTGCCACATAATTGTGCTAGTACAACCAACTGGAGCAGCACGGTAGTATAAAGGATCAGCAGTATTAAAATTCATAATACGGTGATGATCCACAACGTGAGTAACTTTAACCTTGTCAATATCAGAAACACTTTGTTGTGGTTCGTTGTGGTCAACAAGCATAACTGCATTAACTTCATTAGAAGCAGTTTTAATTACACGAGGTGCTGTAAAACCAAATTTATTCAAAGCATATTTAGTTTCATCATTAGCCTCACCTAAAGCAACTGCTTCAGTATCGTAGCCTAATTTGTTTTGTAAGTATGAATATGCAATTGCAGTTCCGATTGCATCGGTATCTGGATTTTGATGACCGAAAATTAACTCTTTTGCCATTTACATTGAGCTCCTTTAAAAATTATATCTATCTAATATTTTAGATTAAATGTTACACTTAAGCAAATCAATCTCACATTAAAAGCATTGCCTTTTTAACAAAAGCAATGCTTCTTAATTTAGATACTTACTTTAACATTTTTTAAACGACTATCGTAGTCTCTTTCGTCAATAAATTTATCCCATTCTTTCAAGAAATTAGCTAATCGAGGTATTTCACTCTTGTTTTTACGATAAATGAAGCAACTTTCAAAATTGGTTTCATCTTTGATATCTACCGGTGAAAGCGCTATTTCAGCTTGATGAGCCTTGTAGAAGCTCTTTGAAACATAAGTATCATAATCTGTTTGTTCAGCAAATTTTATTAATTGGTAAGGAGAAGTAAACGTTACTGGCGTGCTCAACTTACCATCTACAAACTGACCAGCATAGAAACGATGAACAATTTGTGGTAAATAGTAGTCTTTAGGATATGCTACCCATCTATGATGAGTCATCTTATCGAATTTATCTTCAGGATCATGTGTTAAAAAGACAACCGATTCAGAATAGATTTGTTTAGCCATATATTGTTTCATATTCTTAACTGTCGCATTGTGATCTGGCAGATAAAGAACTGCTAAATCTAGCTGATTATTATCTAGCTTGTCCCAAAGTTCTGTTCTACTATAAAAGCCAACATGTAATGTAATATCTGGATATTTTTGATTAAATTCAATTAAAAACTGATCAATTACTCTAGCTTCAACAGTTGATAATATACCTAAAGAAATAGCGCCAGTATCAGATTTAGTATATTGCTGAATACTATCAACTGCATTATTTACCGTTGAAAATAATGCTTTGGCTGTTTCTTCCATCTTTAGTCCAGCATCAGTTAAGTATAATTTCTTTCCCATTTGACCAAATAAGGGTGAACCAACTGCTCGCTCTAGTTTTTTAATTTGTTGAGTTAAAGCTGGCTGAGTAATTCCTAATATTTGAGCAGCTTGAGTATAGCTCATACTATCAATTAATTGTAGAAAATAACGTAATGATTTTGCGGATAAAACTGCATCAGTATTTGTTTTCATGATTGAATGCCTCTTATATAAATTTGGAATAATATTTAATAAATAGAATTTAAAATGTATATAATTATTCTCTGATAGCCCTGTATAAAAGCTTACTATTCATCCTATACTTCTTATAATAACACCTGTATCTACATAATGAAAATATTTACATAAAACACAAACTATTTTCCTATAATTATTTGTATTATCAAAAAAACTATAAATAGCTTAAAAATACTATTTATAGTTTTGTTATCTAAAACAATTCTTCAGTTTTATCTCTTCCATCTGCTAATGGTCTACCAAGACTTAGTGTTACTGGTGTTCCATCTGTCATTGGGTCTAATACAAATGATCCATTTGAATAGCGATCCCCTAATGGAAATTCAGAAGTATTAATTTCAATATGACGATCACTTGACGTAGTTAGATTGAGAATATGATTTTCACCATAACTACTAATTGCCATAATTCGATGAGGTTTAGATTTAAGTTCACGTAATACTAAAACTCCACGTTTCGCACGTGTGACTTTATTAATTAATTTAAGCTTTAGCTGTTTAAATGCACCACGTTGAGTAATAATCCCAATATTAATTAAATCAACAAATTTAGGATCAGCAAGCACATAATTTACGATATAGTCATCATCTTTTAAATTAACTGATCTAACACCTGCAGCTTTTGAACCAGAAGTAGGAATTTCATTAATATCAAATCTTACTGCATATGCTTGGTTAGTAATTAAAGTGATTTCTTGCTTACTATCAGGTTGAACTTGATCAATACGGACAACTTTACTGTCATTACTCTTAAGCTTAATAGCAGTAATGGCACGAGACTTATATGTTCTCGTAGGCTGTAAATCAGCTAATGTAACTTGTTTAATATATCCATCATTTGTAGCAATCAAGAAGTTCAAACTTGCATTTAAATCATTAACTTCAAATACACGAATAATTTCTTCATCACTATCAAGTCCAATTTCTTGAGAAAGGTGCTGGCCTGTTTCTTTCCATTTTGTTTCGATTAATTCATGCACGGGACGATAAATTAGATTTCCTTTATTAGTAAAAATATAAAGATTATCCAAAGTAGACATTGTTTTTTCAAAAACAACCTTATCACCAGCAGGCAATCCATTATCTTCATCATCAGTTGATTGGAATGAGCGAAGAGATGAGCGCTTCAAATACCCGTCCTTGCTTACTAGTACTCGTACATCTTCATCAGCTACAAGAGCTTTTTTATTAATTTCAATTTTAGCTGCTTTAGCAGTGATTTCTGTTCTTCTTGGTGAACCAAATTCTTTCTTTACCGCATTTAATTCTTTAACTACAACTCTTTCAAGAACCTTGTTATCACTTAATATTTCATTGAACTTTTCGATTTTTTTATTTAAATCTGCTTGTTCCTTTTTAAGTTGGTTAACGTCAGTATTAGTTAAGCGATATAACTGTAAAGAAACTATAGCTTCCGCTTGGTTAGGAGTGAAATCATACTTAGCAATTAAATTCTTTTTAGCATCTTTTTTATCTTTAGAAGATCTAATAGTCTTAATTACTTGGTCTAGGATATCTAATGCATGAATAAGACCTTCAACTATTTCTAGACGTTGTTTAGCCTTTTTTAGATCAAATTCTGTTCTCTTAGTTACAACATCTTTCTTATGTGCTAAGTAAGAAGATAAGATACGCTTTAATCCAACTTGTACGGGGGTCATACGGTCAATAGCCACCATATTGAAATTGTATGAAACCTGTAAGTCGGTGTTTTTAAATAGATAGTTTAAAATGTTTTGACTATCTGCACCCTTTTTAAGTTCAATTACAATTGAAAGACCGTGACGATCAGTTTCATCTCTTACTTCTGAAATACCGTCAATTTCTTTATTTAAACGAATTTCGTCAATTTTCTTAACCATCATTGCTTTGTTTACACCGAAAGGTACTTCAGTTACAACGATTTGCTGACGATGACCTTTAATTTCTTGAATTGTAGTCTTAGATCTAACTTGAATTCTTCCACGACCAGTTTCATAGGCCTCTTTAATACCCTTAGTTCCTAAGACGATACCACCTGTTGGAAAATCAGGTCCCTTAACAAACTTCATTAGCTCATCTGTTGTAGCATCGGGATGCTTTAACAAATAAACTGCTGCATCAATTACTTCAGCCAGATTATGTGGCGGAATTTCAGTAGCATATCCTGCGGAAATACCAGTTGAACCATTAACTAATAAATTAGGAAAATGCGCTGGTAAAACAGTAGGTTCGTATTCAGTATCATCGAAATTCAAGATCATTTGAACTGTTTCTTTATCAATATCTTGAAGTAGCAAATTAGAAATTTTGCTTAATCGAGATTCTGTATAACGCATAGCTGCTGGACCATCCCCATCCATTGATCCATTATTACCATGCATTTCAATTAATGGTTCACGCATCTTCCAATCTTGAGACAAGTGAACTAAAGCACCATAAATAGAACTATCACCATGAGGGTGAAAATTACCCATGACATTTCCGACAGCTTTAGCAGCTTTTTTATATGGTTTATCATATGTATTATTATCTTTATACATCGCATAAAGAATACGACGCTGAACCGGTTTTAAACCGTCTCGAATATCAGGAAGGGCACGTTCTTGAATGATATATTTCGAATATCGTCCAAAACGTTCTCCCATAACTTCTTCAAGAGGTAATTCCCTAATTCTTTCTGTTGTTTTTGCCATTTAAAAATCTAACCTCTTAATCTCTACTTGTTTCTAGAATGGAGCCGTCTTCACCCATACGGAACTTAACATTTTCATCAATCCATTTTCTTCTAGGAGCCACTTTATCTCCCATTAAGGTTGTTACACGCTTTTCAGCAAGTTGAGCATCGTCAATCTTAACTCTAATTAAAGTACGAGTTTCTGGATTCATGGTTGTTTCCCACAATTGATCAGCATTCATTTCACCCAAACCTTTGAAACGCTGCAGAGCAAAACCTTTACCCATGTCTTTAGAGTCTTCGCTCAATTCTTCATCAGTCCAAGCATACTTAATCTTAGCTTTTGCTCCATTACCCTTTTGTAATTTGTATAAAGGAGGTAGAGCAATATATACCCGACCTGCTTCAACCATTGGACGCATATATCTATAAAAGAAAGTTAAAAGTAAAATTTGGATATGGGCACCATCGGTATCTGCGTCTGTCATAATGATAATCTTGTCATAATTGGCATCTTTAATTTGAAAATCTGAACCAACACCAGCGCCAATTGTATGAATCATAGTATTAATTTCTTCATTTTTGAAGATGTCCTGCAACTTAGCTTTTTGCGTATTCAAAACTTTACCACGTAAAGGTAAGATAGCTTGGAATTTTCTATCTCTTCCTTGCTTGGCAGAACCACCGGCTGAGTCCCCTTCGACTAAGAATAATTCGTTTTTCTTTGGATTACGTGACTGAGCAGGAGTTAATTTTCCAGAAAGGATTTCCTTCTTACGTCTCTTCTTTCCAGTTCTACTCTCATCTCTTGCTTTTTTAGCAGCCTCCCGTGCATCCCTAGCTTTTTGTGCTTTTTGAACTAGACTTTGTGCAAATTCTCCGTTTTCCATTAAGTAGTAAGAAAGTTGTTCATAAACAATACTATCTACCACACTTCTAGCTTGAGGAGTTCCTAGCTTACCTTTAGTCTGTCCTTCAAACTCTAGTAATTCTTCAGGAATTTTAACAGATAGAACCGCACTTAGTCCTTCTCGATAGTCGCTACCTTCTAATCCTTTGTCTTTATTCTTAAGAAGTCCTTGCTTTTTAGCATAATCATTAAAAGCCTTGGTAAATCCACTTCTAGCACCAGCCTCATGACTACCACCGTCAGCAGTACGAACATTATTTACAAATGAAACAAAGTTTTCTGAATAGCCATCATTATATTGACCAGAAAATTCTACTTCAATGCCATTTTGTTTTCCAGAAAAGTAGAAAACATCCCCCATTGTATCCTTATCTTCATTTAGGTAGGACACAAAAGACTTAATCCCATCTTCATAAAGAAATTCATCATGATGTTCAGGATCACGTTCGTCAGTTAAAGTAAACTTAACGCCCTTTAGTAAAAATGCTGATTCACGAATTCTTTCTTGAATTGTTTCATAATTATAAGTAGTCGTTGAAAAAATAGTTGCATCAGGTTTAAACGTAATGGTTGTCCCATTCTTATCTTTGGTCTTGCCTAAATGCTTAAGTGTTCCAATTGGATGACCACCATTTTCAAATTCTTCTTCGTATGCTTGACCATCCCTAACAACTCTTACTTTTAAATATGAGGATAAAGCATTTACAACAGAAGAGCCTACGCCGTGTAATCCACCTGAAGTTTGATAATTTTTCTCAGTAAATTTACCACCTGCGTGTAAAACAGTAAGAATAACTTCAATAGTGGGGATTCCTGATGCATGCATTCCTGTTGGCATCCCACGTCCAAAATCTTGAACTGTAACAGAATTGTCTTTATGAATAGTTACATTGATTTCTTTACCATAACCAGCCATTGCTTCGTCAACTGAATTATCGACGATTTCGTAAACCAAGTGATTTAATCCATGACGATCAGTTGAACCAATATACATTCCTGGACGTTTTCTTACTGCTTCTAGTCCATGAAGAATCTGAATCGAAGAATCATCATATGAACTGGTAGTTTTATTTGTTTTAGCCAAATAAATGCCTCCATTTTTAACAGACAATCAAAATCAACCCCACAGCTATTATAATCTTTGTTAAAATAGCTTTAGATTCTAAATGGGGTTGAAAAGTGAATGTCTACGTTGAATTATTTACTAATTTTTATTTTAGCATACTTAATAGGGTCCTTTCCTACAGGTGTGTTAATGGGAAAAATATTTTTTCATGAAGATATAAGAAATTTCGGATCAGGAAACATTGGAACTACTAATTCATTTAGAGTAATGGGACCAGTAGCTGGTAGTGTAGTTTTAATTATTGACGTATTAAAAGGAACACTTGCTACTGACTTGCCATTAATTTTCCATTTAAAGGGTCCAAAATATTTATTATTAGTTGCCGGAGCCTGTGCTATTTTAGGTCATACATTCTCAATCTTCCTAAAGTTTAAGGGAGGAAAAGCGGTAGCTACCAGTGCAGGAGTATTTCTAGGCTATAGTTTAAAATTCTTTGGACTTTGTGCTGTAGTATTTTTACCAATGCTGTTTATTACTTCTTATGTAAGCTTATCTAGCTTAATCTCAATAGTAATAATTTTTATCTGTTCTTTTTGGTTTCATGATATTTTCCTCACGACCATTACTGGGATTATGATGATTTTACTTTTTGTAAGACACCGTTCTAACATTAAGCGTTTGATTAACCATCAAGAAAACATTGTTCCTTTTGGACTATGGTATTGGTACAAGAAGTCTCATGGCTTACTAAAAAAGAATGCTAAAAATAAATAATCAGAACAAAAGACTGTTAAGGTTAATCCTTGAACAGTCTTTTTTCATAATCATTATACTTTATTCAAACAAATGTTCGCAAGGTAAAATTATAGCAAATTATTAATATGGATAATTATCTAAACGATCTTTATCGGTTATTTTTCTTACTACTCTTCCAGGAACACCTAGAACTAAAGAATTATCTGGAATATCTTTAGTAACTACACTGCCAGCTCCAATAACGCAGTTGTTTCCAATCGTTACTCCTGGACAAACAGTTACATTACTAGCTAACCAGCAATTATCGCCAATTGTAATTGGTGCGCCATATTCGATATCTGCTATCTTACCATCTGCTTGCAGACGAGCATTTCTTTGCTCAGACAATAAGGGATGCAAAGGCGTAACCAGTGACGTATTAGGTCCACACATTACATTATCTCCAATAGTAACTGGACAAGTATCTAAAATAGTAAGATTAAAATTAGCATAAAAATTTTTACCTAATTTTGTAAATTTACCGTAGTCTACTTCAATTGGTCCTTGAAGGTAAACTCCTTCTCCATGGTCTGGAAATAAATTATCAATAATTGCTTTTCTTACTTCTCTATCTTCATCTGCTGTTTGATTATAATCACGACATAAACGATGCGCTTTTGTTGAGATTTCTCTTAATTCTTCTGTGTCTGGACGATAAGGTAATCCTGCTAGCATATTTTTAGTATTTTCTTCCATTTTTACACCTTACTTTCTTATGCTTTTTAATATCTTTAAAATATCATATTTGGTATTGGAATTATAGTGAATAAAAAATAGATAGAAACATAAATAATGCTTCTATCTATTTCTATTAGATTAATATTACTGGCTATTCTGAATCACGTAATTGCTTTAGACTTTCGCCGAAAATATCATCAATTACTGCTGGGTCACGGTGGTCAAAGAATTGACTTACGCCCTTATCTAATCCTTTAATCTTATCCATTTCATCCTTAGTTAATTCAAAGTCAAAAATATCAAGATTTTCTTTTTGACGTTTTTCATGAACAGATTTTGGAATAACAACAATATCTTGTTGGGTAAGCCAACGCAAAATAACTTGAGCAGTAGTCTTGTGGTGAGCTTCAGCAATTTCTTTCAATGTCTTGTTATTGAAAATATCATGTTTTCCTTCTGCAAATTGAGCCCAAGCTTCTACAGCTACATCTCTTCCTTGGAAGAATTTAACATCGTTAGTTTGTTGGAACCATGGATTAATTTCAATTTGATTAATTGCTGGCTTATCTTCATGAGCAAGCTCTAAGTTCATGTATTGATCAGGATAAAAGTTCGATAAACCAATTGAACGAACTTTACCAGCGCGCTTAGCAGCAGCTAAAGCGTTCCAAGCACCGAATGTATCGCCATATGGTTGGTGGAGTAATACTAAGTCTAAATAATCCGTTCCTAATTCTTTTAAGTCATGATCAATTGCTTTAGTAGCTTTTTCAAATGACATGTTTGAAACCCAAATTTTTGTAGTTAAGAAGATATCATCTCTATTAACTGCACTTTCTGCAATTGCTTCACCTACAGCAATTTGATTTTCATATACTTCTGCAGTATCAATCATCCGATAACCATTAGCTAACGCCATCTCAACTGTTTGTCTTGCTTTTTCATGATCTGGTATTTGGAAGACGCCTAAACCAAGTAAAGGCATTTTATTGCCATCATTTAATGTAATTGTTGGAACTTCTGTCATTTTAAGTCCTCCCTTTTCTACTCATTCTCCTTCATTCTAAGTCTAAAAATGCAATAAATAAACTAATAGAGCTTATTTTTCATTATCTTTGATTTGGTCAGTGAAATAATGGTTAAGTTACCCATAAAACTTGTTAAATAAGTCTTCTAGTGAAATTTTCCCAACAGTAAATGAAACGTTATTTTCAAGTAGTATATGAATTATTGAGTCAAATTTATCTTGACTTAATTCATCAATTAGTAAAAGAATCGTTTGATTGGGTAGAATTTGATAATTACTTTCTTCGAGAATATCATTAATCAAACTTGAATCATGAAATTCTAGATATTTTTTTGTTTCAGCTTTATTGTTTAGATTTTCAATTATTTTACCATTCTTTAAAAATAAAACTTGATCTGCATATTGCTGTAAATTTTGCAACAAATGTGAGGCCATAATTATTAACTTACCTTGTGCCCGTAAATTTAACAATACATGCGAAATTAACTGGACGTTTTGGGGATCTAATCCATTCATTACTTCATCTAAAAGCATGACTGACGTATTGGTAGCTACCACCATTGCAAAACATAAACGTTGTTTCATCCCTAGTGAATAGGTTTCTACTTTACGATCAATATAAGTTTCCATTTTTAAGGTTGAAATAATATCTTTCACTTTTTGCGGATCATTATGCCATAAGTTAGCATAAAGTTTTAAATGATCTCTCCCAGTCATAAAAGAAAAAAGTTCACTTTGGTCGGGAAAAGCACAAATTTCTTGATGCAATTTAACTGTTGTCTTTTCGTTATTATACTGTAATTCATTATATTCTACGTATCCCTTTTGAGGTTTCAGATTGTTCAATATAACATTGATCAAAGTCGATTTTCCTGTACCATTTGGTGCAACTAAGCCATAAATTGTTCCATTTTGAAAATTATAATTAAAATCATCTAAGACAATATGATTACCAAAAGATAAGGTAATATCTTTTAATTTAAGCATTTAATTTCATCCCTTTACTAATGAAACTCTATTTGAGTGACTAATAATTATCATACAAATTTCAACTATTAAAATAGCAAAAATAAGAGGATAAAGTCCTGCTACAAATCCCCATCCTGGAGAATCCATTAAATATGCTAAATTTCCAGTTAAACTTTCTCCAATAGAGAAATATGTCATTGGTAAATTTTGTAAAAATGGATATACATATCCCATTCCTAAAGAAAAATAGAAAATTTTTCCACTAACTGCAAACATAGTTGCTAATATTTCAGCAATATATTCATTTCTAAAAATTACAGAAAATAAAATCGTAAGCCTAATAAACAAAAAAACAATTAAAATGGCAAAAATCTCAAACTGCCCAAAATATTCTCCTAAAGTTGGATATTTAAAAGGCTGTAAAAAATACAATCTTCCCATATAAAAAGTCGTTCTCAAATTAAATGAGCCAAAGCCGTATTTTGGAGCTGTACATAAAGTAATTATCACTAAAGCTAGTAAAAAATTTATCCCTACGCCTATTTCAACTACCAGTGTTTTAATCCAAAGGATAGAACTTTTACTTAAGGGAATATTTTTTAAGACCGATTTATTCTTACGATCGTTAGGCACAATATCCGCTGCAAAAAATATCACAATAATAATTAATATTAGAGCTGTCCAACCTGATATAGAGTTTTGCAATATTTGTAAAGTAGTTCTTTCCTCGATAGTATTCCTAGTAAGTGGCTGTTTACTTTTTACTAGAGCGTCATATAGATGGGCTGTTCTTTGATAACCAAAGTGCCCATCCTCCCTATAATTATTATTTTGATAATACTGAACGGGATATAGAAATTGTTCATTCTCATCTACAAAAATCAAATGATCAATATCTTTATACCACCTGCTTGAGTAAATAGCATATTCTCTCCAATTATTTGTCTTAATTCCATGAAGACGATGTTTATCAAATTTTAGAATAGCAGGATAAGTTTTTAGAGCATTAACATATCCTTCATTCGGCACCTCATGTGCATTTTTTGATTTCTGCATTTCATTTATTTTTGTTACTGCTTTTTTCAAGAATAAATTATATCGTTGATATTCTCCCTTAATTGCATAAGGATCGACCTTTTCAATTATTTGCCGATTAGGTACGCTAACTAAGCCAAAATATAAGGAAAGAATAAAAGTTAAAACGAATAGACCAATATTTTTAGGATTAGTGAAAAAGCATTTTAGTTGAAAAATAAAATATTGTTTCTTCATTTTCATCCCTTCCTTTCTCCTAGATACTTAAATGCATAAATCAAAATCAATGACCAGATCAAAAGTACTAAGTAGCCAGTAAGAAAATTAATATTGGTTAAGTGCAAATTATTTGCAAGGTCTCCATTAAATAGATTAGTTAAATCTAAATATGGTGACGGTAAAAATATAAGCCACTTCAAAATATCTTTTGGTAAAAATAATAAAGCATAAATACTGCCTTCGATGAAGATAGTTAAATAAATGTTCTTAGTTATCTGATTTAAAAACATACTTAAACTTGTAACAAAAATAACTAATCCGGAAAGATATGCTAAAAAGACAAGGCAATAACTCCACAAAGGAATAGTAAGTGCATGAGTAAAATAAAAATTAACTGGATAGTTTAAAGTAACAAAATTATGTTTTATACCAGCAAATATATAAGCTCCAATTATAGAGAGTAATACTGATGAGAAAACTAAGATAAAATTAATGCCAATCTTTCCAATTATCTCGTCTTTAAAGAAATAAGGAATATTTTTTAAGACTGATTGATGCTTCAAGTTAATAATCCAACTATCAGACGAGATGAAAGAAATATAAAAGAAGATAATAGTACCTAAAAATGATAAAACATAAATTAAATATGTTGCTGAACTTTCATTATTCATTACAATCGGAATCTTATGCTTAATTAAATAATTAATCCGATTCAATTCTTTACTAATAAAAAATTGCGATGGTACATTTAATGTATTAGCTCCAGCATAGTGGTTCGTATAGCCTGCTTGCATAGTAGTTAGCAAATTGCGATAGCTGTTTAAATATTGCACAGGATCGGTAAATACTTGACTATTTTGTAAACTAGCTAATTCTTGAGCTTGTTTATTTAAATTGTCATAGGTATTCTTATAAGTAGATTTTTTTAGCATTTCACTATCAAAATAATTAGAATTAGCCTGCAAGGATTCGCTATAAGTTTCCCAGCTTTTAGTTCCATCTCCTATTTTTTGATTTTCGACTATAAATAAAGAAAAGGTGGAAAATAGGACAAGAATAACAATAAGAAGTTGGTTTTTCTTTGATTTTAAGACAATTAATAAGTTGGATTTAAGATATGTTAGATTCATTGGTGCAACTTCCTTAAAATTTGTTTTAGTATAATATTAGCACTAAATAATAAAAATATTAAGAAATAAAATTAACATTTCATATTCCTTTTTATCTTTTCGTATTATTTTTAGTTAAATCAGACCAATCAGACAATTATTGATCAACAAAAAAGCCCGTGTAAAACATGGGCTTTTATTTACTGATAAATCTCTCAATAAGCTTTCAGTTATCCTACTCAAAGGATAATTCTAGTCTATTAAAAATAGATGAATTAATATATCGCTAATATCGTAAATACTATAAACAAAGATTTTTAATTATTATTATCATTTGAACCAAAAATAGTTAAAAATTGCAAAAATAGGTTAACAAAGTCTAGATATAACTGAAGTGCTCCCACAATAGCTAATCCATTAGTAGGAAGCTCACCACCAAATTGTAAATAGATATTCTTCATTCTTTGTGCATCCCAAGCAGTTAAAACAGTGAAGATAATAACTGCAATGAATGAAAAGATGTAATTAGCTGCTGAACTCTTTAAAAACAAGTTGATTAACATAGCAACAATTAAACCAATTAATGCTGCTGACGCATAGGAGCCCCACCTACTCAAATCTTTTTTAGTAACCGTACCTAAAATGGCCATTACAACGAAGACGGTTGCAGATGCAACAAAAGCAGAAGCAATATCTTGTCCGGTATATGTGCCTGCAATAAAAGCAAAAGTTACTCCATAAATAATCGCTGTAATCATCAATAAAATAAAACTTGCTACTGGATTTCTCGTAGCTTGAAAGTTAATTGCAAATGTTAGAACAATCGGAATTAATAATAAAAGCCACATCGTCCATGGATGATGAATCATTAAAGAAACCATTTGTCTAGCAAATACAGTCATCGTTAAGTAAGCACTCAGAACAGATACAAAAACTGCAAGAGCCATATAACCGTAAATTTTACTTAAAAAGCTATTTAATCCAGATTCGTCAACTAAGTGGCGACGTTCTGGTTCTTGGTCAAAATTATACATAACCATTCCTCCAATTGTCCTATTATTCTTTTATCTTTAATGTAGCACTTAGTGTATTCAAATAAAAATATGAGCTATTATTTTATGAATAATAAAAAGTAATCATCAGTAAGAATTGCTAAAGATTGCTTTTACAACATTTTATGTTTTTTCATTCGTTCTTCGAAAATACCGTTTACTATTTTTTTCATTTTTTCTTTTTCTTCCGCACTAGCTTCTTCTTCAAAAGCTTTATATAAATCGGAATGCTCCCTCGCAATTAATTTACAAGTATTTTCAGTTGCGTGCTTACGAAAAATCTTAGGTATTTTACTTAAATATTCTGGCTTAACTAGTGCGATAATTTTTTCATTTGCAGTCATAATACTCACTCTCTCTTATTGTCTCTCAAGCATATGATAATAATTAGTTTCAAATATTTTCTTATCATATAAATCCGAGATATCTAGATTTTCAATTGCATTAGATACAATCTCATCAGCTCCCGATGGCATTACTGCAAACGGAGCATCAGTTCCAAACAAGACATGATTAATGCCAAAATAATCTATTGTTAATTGTAAAGCTGGCGTATTACCTAGAATAGCCGTATCAACATAAAAATTCTTAAACATCTCAGCATGCTCTGGATCTAAAATGTGATTAATTCTACCACTAAAGAAGGGAACCATAGCACCTGCATGGTGAACTAAAATTTTCAAGTTAGGTGCTTTTTTAAAGATATCATTTTGTACTAATTGCAGCATCGCTTGCGATAGTTCATATTCCCAAGAAAATACTAGATTATTATCTGGCTTTCGATTATCAAAAACGGGATGTAGCCATAAAGGAAGATGCAGTTCAGCTGCTTTCAATAAAATTGGTTCAAATTCAGGATCAGCAATGCTTTTACCAAAATGACGAGTAAAAATCTGTGCGCCAACTAAGTTTTTATCGGCCTTAATATTCTCTAAGATTTCGAGCGAAGCAGGAACATTATTTAACGCTAGCATCCCTACTCCCGCTTCAAAATAATCAGGATAAGAAGCTACAATAGTAGACAGTTCTTGATTTGCTTCTTGTGCAATTTGACTAGCTTTCTTTCCATCTACAAAGTCTTCTGGATTGATATTAGCAAATGAAATTACCTGCTTAGTATTTTTATCCAGCCAATTAGCTATTCTTTGATTTAAATCAACTAGAGTCTCTATCTTTATAAAAGGATATTTTTGTGGAATTGTAGCATCAATTTTTAACATAGTCTGATAAAAATCAGGTGTTAAAATATGTGCAAATGCATCTATTTTCATCATATTACCTTCTTTTCTCTTTCACCTTCATTTTAGCATAATTATTAAAATGACCTACTTTCCATATTCCTTACCATAAATATATTTATGAAGTTTCAAATATTGTTGCTCTAGCTTTTTCTCATTAACATTATCTTTAGCAAAATAATATCTTTTACCTTCAAGTCCCTTAGGCATATAGTTTTGCTTTGCAATCTGAAAGGGCTGCGCAAATGGATTATCTATTAGTCCGCCACCAGTTATTTCTTCTGAATGCTTATAATGCATATCGCGAAGTCCTCGCGGCATGGGATGCTTACTTGGATACTCACTGTCTTCATCTATTTTTTGCCAAATTTCATCAAAAGCACCTGATTTTGGCGATAAACACATCAGCATGGTGGCAAACATCAAAGGATATTTTGCCTTAGGCATCCCAATTTTTTCTGCTTGATTAGTTGCAATTACAATTTGTGTGGCTTGCTCAGGATTAGCTAAGCCAATATATGTATAAGGAATTTCACGCAGACGTCTGACTACTGAAGGAAGATCGCCATTTTTAAGTAAAACTGCTAAATAATACAAAGCAGCGTCAGTGTCAGAACCGGCCATCGAATCAGAATAAGCAGCTAAATAATCATAATGTTTAGTCGCCTTTCGGTCATAGGCAAAACGTTGGCCTTTAACAAATTGCTTAACATTTTCAACAGAAAGGTCCTCGCCATTAACTGCATGAATAGTTTCTAGAAGATTTAATGCCACACGTAAATCGCCATCAGCAGAAATTGCAATAATCTTAATTGCTTCTTGATCAATATTTTCATCTTTAAAATTAAAGACTTCTTTTAATGCCCGTATCAAAACTTGCTCAATATCATGGTCGCTTAAAGCCTTAAATTCAAAAATCTGACATCGTGATCGCACAGCTGGGGCAATTGACATAATTGGATTTTCGGTAGTTGCACCAATTAAAAGAATTTGGCCACTTTCTAAGTAAGGTAAAAGAAAATCTTGCAAAGTAGATGTCATGCGATGAATCTCATCAATTAATAAAACAAAAGATTGATAAGGATACGTATTAATGATCCGGGTCAGCTTAGCTTTATTATCAATTGAAGCATTAAAATTTGCCAATGGATAGTTAAATTCACGAGCAATAATTTGAGCTAAACTAGTTTTTCCCGTTCCTGGTGGTCCCCAGAGAAGCAGTGAGATTGGCACATGTTTTTTAATAATTTGATAAAGAGGTTGGCCTTCTTTAATTAAATCTTTTTGTCCTACAAACTGTGATAAATCCTTGGGTCTAATTAAATCTGCTAATGGCTTTCTTATTGGCATAAAATTCACTCGCTTACTTATAGTAAATTATAATCTTACCTAATTATTAGCACAGTTGCTTGTTTTAGACAAACTTATCTAGCATTCTAACTTTCCATATAGTGGCAATAACTGCTCAATCCCCTTCAAAATAAACTCTTCCATATCCTTAACTTGATCTTGATTTCTAAAAGCAAACTTTCCAAGCAAGAAACTAGTTTTAACGGCTTCTTCATTAAATAGAGTTTGCTTTTTTGTATCTGCTAAATATTCACTCAAAGATAAATGATCAGCAAATTCCATCTCATTTTTATCCCATAAGTACCAATTATTAATTTTGTGATTCTTGGCCCAAGTTGGAATATCCGCGAGTAATTCATTATATTGTTCCGGATTATCGCCACGCTTTTCACTCTTATAATGCTGAAACATTAAATAAACTTGTAATTGTTTTTTATCAAGCATCACGCCGATGCATGGACTTTTATCAGCCATAGTATTTAAGCGAAAAGCTGCCCAATAATGATCGCGTAAGTTCCAACCATTTGTCCAGCTTTCGACATGAACTTTAGCAAATTTATCTTGTGGTAATTTTTGATAAACATTTAAGTTTACCTCTTTCCAGGTCTGCCAAACTTCTTTAAAATCTGTTTTTACTTGCGCTAATTCATCTTCAGAATATTGCTGCTTCAATTTTTTAAAAGAAAATTCATTCCGATCAAAAATTGCATACATTTCTTCAGTTAACTCTGTCATTTTATAAAGTCCTTACCATATTTACACTAGTAACACCAGTTGGATCTGGAATATCGTCATTAGTTTCGCCTTTATTATGAAAACCACGTTTTTCATAAAATTTAATCAATTTCGGTAAACAAGTTAAAGATATAGCTTGACGATTTTGCTTTATGGCCTCTTGCGCTAATGCTTCAATTAATTTTGTTGCTACGCCTTGTTTGCGGTATTCAGGCAAAACTGCCAAACTTAAGACCATTTGATAGTGATCAGTTTTTTGATTAGGATGATTTTTAAAATATAATTCATCTTCAATATAGCGTTTATTAAAAGCGGGACCAAAAATATGACCAATCACTTTTCCCTCCTCTTGCGCAACTAAAAAAGTATCAGGATAATTCTCAATTCTAGCAATCATATCTTGTTCAGTTCGCTTTTTAGTCATCTTAAATGCGTCAGATTCTAGTTCTACTATGTCGTTTAAATCTTCCATTGTTACGGTGCGAATAATCATAATAGATCATTCCTCCTTATGTTTATCTCTAAAAGTAAAAAAGGTTTCAAAAGTCATCTAGACTCTTGAAACCTATATTATTACTCTCTATTTAATTCTTCCACTTTAATTTAAGACGATCTTGCTTAGTCTTTTTTTGAAAATATACCTTTACCTTCGACACAACTTCTTATCCATAAATTCTAATTGCATTCATGATATCTTCATGCGGCATTGAGGCAAGTGGAGGTAGAAACGTGTCAATCCAAGTTCTTCTATAACTTTAATGATCTTATTAGCAACAGTTTCACTATCACCAACAAAAATTGTTCCATTTTCTCCGACTGCTTCAAGATATTGTCCATATCTCATCCCGTTCCATTGTGGTCTTTCCGTACTAATTTGATCAACTAACAATTTTGTAGGATAAAAATAATCTTTAATAGCCTTTTATTTATCTTGATTCAGCCAGCCCCAAGAATGTGCTGCAATTGGCATCGTAGTTAAATCATTACCTATTTTCTCTGTTACCCTTTTATATAATCTAATTAGTGGTTTAAAATGTAGCGGGTCGCCACCAATAATTGCATAAACAATCAGCAAACCTAACTTTGCAGTTCGGATAGTCGATTCTATACTTCCACTTGTAGCGACAGAAATAGGGATTGGCTTTTTAGTGCGCGGATAAATTTCTTTATGATCAACTTCAGGCGTGAACTTACCTTTCTTCCAATCAAGAATTCCTTCCTTATTCATTTTAAGTAGCATTTCAAGTTTTTCGATAAATAATTCATCGTAATTTTCTAAATCATAGCCAAATAAATCAAAGGCTTCAGTGAATGATCCACGACCAGTCATAATTTCAACTCTTCCCGGTGCAATCGCATCTATTGTTGCATATTGCTCGTAAACTCTAATTGGATTAATCGTTGACAAATGAATCTGTTTAGTTTTTGAAGCTGCAGCAGCTAAAACAATTTCTGGTGCTGAAACAGCAAAGTCCTTGCGATGGTGTTCCCCGATTGCAAAAGCATCAATATTCAATTTATCTGCAAGAATGATTTCTTCTAATAAATCTCTGATTCCTTGATCATGATTAATTGCTTTTCCTGTTGTTTCAAGTATAGTTGCAAAATCGTTAATTTACCTGATCTACGCACACCAGTTAAAACCTTAACTATTTGCTTATCACGTAATTGATTTAGTTTATCGATATAAGTCTGTCTAAGAATCATTGTCGTCACCCACTAAAAGAATTCAATTAATTAAAGTTCAGTCTCATTTTAGTAAATAAATTAAGTTAATTAAAATCTTTTGGCAACAAAAATCAGGATACACCTATTAAATGATCTGCTTCATTTAATGAATCCCATCACTTGGATATTTGTGATTTTGTTAATTACTGCTATTATTGGGATTAAACTCACTTCTAGAAATTAAGCATCTTTTATTTGTAACAAGATTATTCAATATAAGTGAAATTTTAAAATTGATTAACATTATAACGTACATTATAATGTGGTGTATATTACAATAATCATTAAAGGGGGCTTAACTATGTCATTAGCAGCAACTCAAACAGATTTTAGACAAAATTTCAAAGCTTATATGGATAAAGTTACCGAAGAACAAGAAACAATCTATATTCCTCGCCCCAAACAAAAAGGTGTTGCCCTAATTTCACAAGATCGGCTTGATTGGCTAGAGAAATATGCTAAAACTGAGCCTGGCACTCTCAAGCACTCTATAGCAGCAGAACATTTAATGGAATTAGGAATTATTCCTGAACAAGGTGAAAAAATCTCTACTGACGAAGAATACGATAAATTTTGGGAGCAGTTTAAATAAAAATGGAAAATAAGAAGAAATTAGACTTCATTCCCAGACCAGAATTTGTACAGGACTTAAACTACTTAAGCAAATTAGCCCCTGCTATAATACCTGAGGTTAAAGATGCTATTTCGATTTTAAGAGAAAATTCCGAATTACCCTCTGAATTTAATGATCATAGCTTACGTGGATATTATGCGGGGACTTCAGAATTTCATTTAAGGGATACACCTAAAAGTTTCAAACCAACTGATAAAAATGATGTAGTAGTTATATACAAAAAAAGAACTAATTCATTAGTAGTTATTGGAATTAGAATTGGTTCACACAAAAAACTTTTTCATGATGAATACAAATTACGTCATCAAAAAAATAAATAATGTCTAGTTAAAAATGGAGCTTCATATCAAAGTGAAGCTCCATTTTTTATTATCAATCTAAAATATATCGTTTAATCAAATCTACAATCTGCTCATTCTGCGGCAAACTTGAATGCTGAGCATTTGAACTAGAAACCGAAATCGTTGTAAATGGTTTAACAACGCCTTGATAAATATATCTACCAGCAAAAACACTCCCTGCTGGCACCAACCCATCAGAGTTATAAGTTTTAGTTCCCACCACAAAATAAACAACTAAGTTCTTAGGGAGTTTGTTTCGATTTCTAATAAAATCAGATAACATTTCACTCCGATATCTCGTTGAATCCTGGTTAAAGTTATATGGCGATCCAATAGTCATTAAACGCTTAATTCGCATATCTTAAGAATATTCAAAATAATAATTTTCCAAAAATGTCGTATAAATCAAGCCACCATTTGAATGCCCAATCTTCTTGAAATTATTAAAATTATACATTTCAGTCAGCTTCTTAAAAGCAATATTAAATCTACGAGCTTGCTGTTTAATATTGCTATAGCCATCTTTGTTATTTTCAAATCCTACAACAATAATTGGTTCATTATCTCCTCGCCGTATTTGTCGAGTAAAGTGCAAAGAATCATCATTCATCACTTTTACTTTTAATAAACTATGAGGACGAGAATTATTTTGATTTAATTTTGCTACCAAGCGATCAAAACGATTTTCAGTAGCAGAACTGCCTGGGATCATAATTAGGGATGATAATTGTGAATTATGTTGTTTTTCTAAGACCCTAACATTATTTCTAGTCCAACTTAATGATGGAAATAAAAGAATGAAAAATAATGCTATTCCTAAAATCCAACCCCAATATCTTTTTATGAATTTCATTATTTTTCACTCGCTTTTTGTTAAACCAAGTTTTTCAATACTTAAGCCAATATTGAACTGTCACAAGTCATTGCCAATTTTTAAATTGTTGTCTTGAGCATATTTTCTAATTGCTGCTAAACCTGTTTCAATTCCTTCATTAGTGTTTTCAATCTTAACAATCAAGTAATTGTCATCATTTTGACTAATAATCGGGATGTTGGCTTTTTGATTGTATGATTTTTCTTTAATAATTCTAAAACCGGAATTTACATAGGTATTAGCTTTTGCTTGAGGTAAGTTTGTAATGAAACCAGATAAATTCTTGGTGGTCATAACCCCTGCACCTAATTCTTGATAAAACTGACTATATGCCGAGGCAATTTCTGCTTCCGAACAATCAACTTTAAAATCCGAACACCTTTCAAGGGAATTAATTTCTTATTTAAAGCATCACTGCTCGAATCACTCAAATAATCCTTGACTTCTTCTACTGAAAGACCTAAATCGCGTAATCCTAAGATAAACCAATTTGATATAGTTGTTCATTGCTATAATAGCGATAATCCTTTTCCCTGGTCTCCAATGGCTTAAAAATATCTTTTTGATCATAAAAAATCAAAGTTCGTCTGGTAGTTTAGCAAATTCAGAAATCGATAATAATTTATCGTCTGCCACTCTCAACATCTCTTTCTTAATTATTTCCTATAATATAGAATAAACTGTAACGCAAGGTTACAGTCGAGGAATTTTACTTTATTAAACCATTTTCAAATCTATTTACTCTCTCCAAGCGTACAATATAGATAAGAGAAAAATTTTATTAGAAAGGGAACTCATCTATGGAATCTGCACTATATCCAATTCAAAATAAATATCGATTTAACACTTTAATGAATGGCACTTGGAAATTTGAAACTGATCCTAATTCTGTTGGTCTTGACGAGAGATGGAATAAAGAGTTGCCTGATCCTGAAGAAATGCCTGTACCAGGTACGTTTGCAGAATTAACTACTAAGCGAGACCGTAAATACTATACTGGAGATTTTTGGTATCAAAAAGACTTCTTTATTCCTAGCTTTTTAAAAGAAAAAGATCTCTACATTCGCTTTGGGTCTGTCACCCATCGCGCAAAAGTATTTATTAATGGGCAAGAAGTTGGGCAGCATGAAGGTGGATTTTTGCCATTTCAAGTAAAAATTTCTGACTATATTCAATATGATCAAGCAAATCGAATTACTGTTTTAGTCAATAATGAATTATCAGAAAAAGCTATTCCTTGTGGGACCGAAGAAATTTTAGATAATGGACAAAAACTTGCTCAACCATACTTTGATTTCTTCAATTATTCTGGCATTATGCGTAATGTCTGGTTATTGGCACTTCCACAAAATCAAATCATTAATTTTAAACTAAATTATCAATTAGCAAATAATAAGGCAGCCATTACGTACAATATCGAAGCAAATAATAATGCTGAATTTAAAGTTACGCTTTTAGACAATAAAAAAGAAGTCGCACGTGTTACTTCTAAAAATACTGGTAGTTTAACAATTAAAAGTCCGCACCTTTGGAGTCTAGACGATCCTTATTTATATAAAATAAAAATTGAAATGCTTCAAAATGATAAAGTCGTTGATGAATATGCTGATAGAATCGGCATCCGTACAATTAAAATTGTGAATGATAAAATCTTGCTCAATAATCACCCAATTTATTTAAAAGGCTTTGGCAAGCACGAAGACTTTAATGTTTTAGGCAAAGCAGTTAACGAAAGCATCATCAAACGCGACTACGAATGCATGAAATGGATTGGCGCTAACTGTTTTAGAAGCAGTCACTATCCTTATGCTGAAGAATGGTATCAATATGCAGATAAATATGGCTTTTTGATTATTGATGAGGTTCCTGCCGTTGGTCTTAATCGCTCAATAACCAACTTTCTTAATGTTACTAATTCTAATCAATCGCATTTTTTTGCTTCGAAAACTGTGCCTGAATTAAAAAAGGTTCATGAACAAGAAATAAAGGAAATGATTGATCGTGATCAACGTCATCCTTCAGTGATTGCCTGGAGCTTATTCAACGAACCAGAATCAACTACTCAAGAATCTTATGACTATTTCAAAGACATTTTTGCTTTTGCCAGAAAATTAGATCCGCAAAATCGCCCATATACTGGAACTTTAGTTATGGGTAGTGGGCCAAAAGTGGATAAGCTTCACTCACTTTGTGACTTTGTCTGCTTAAACCGTTATTATGGTTGGTACGTTGCTGGTGGTCCTGAAATCGTTAATGCTAAAAAGATGCTAGAAGATGAACTAGACGGCTGGCAAAACTTAAAGCTAAATAAACCATTTGTATTTACAGAGTTTGGTGCTGACACTTTATCTTCGTCTCATCGTCTTCCAGACGAAATGTGGAGCCAAGAATATCAAAATGAATATTATCAAATGTATTTTGATATATTTAAAAAATATCCATTTATTTGCGGCGAATTAGTTTGGAACTTTGCTGACTTTAAGACGAGTGAAGGAATCATGCGCGTTGGTGGTAACGATAAAGGAATTTTTACTCGTGATCGTGAACCTAAAGATACTGCCTTTACATTGAAAAAGAGATGGCAACAACTAAATTAATATTTTAGTTGTTACAAATAATCGTGCTCAATCAAAACAATCGATATCATTTTAGTACAGTTGATATCGATTATTTAATTATGAGCACGATTTTTTATTGATTTTAATGATAATTTCTAACTAAAAAATGTTCGCAAATTGCAATAATAAATTGAACACTTTTAGTTAAGCTGCTTGATAGATTAGATCTAATTCTCTTTCAAAGATTTCATCTGGTGTATGATAGGCCAGTATCTTTCTTGGCAAAGAATTGCACCAGGTTTCAATATTAATGATGTCTTGTAAAGAATAGTTAGCTATTGCTTCTCCCTTAGGAATGAATCTGCGAATAAGACCATTGTGTCTTTCAACTGTTCCCTTATCACAAGAAGTGTAAGGATGGGCATAGTAAACCAGTGTATTGGATACTTTTTCTAGGTTGGAAAGATCTGCAAACTCTGAGCCATTATCAGTGGTAATGGTTTTAAAAATATCATTCCAATGTTCGCTGTATTGCCTTTGGAGTTCTTTAAAGGCCTGCATGACACTGACAGAAGTCTTGTCAGGAATACGAAGAATTAAAAACTCACGACTCATACGCTCAGATAAGGTTAGCAGTACCTCATCATCTTTGCTCTTATGTCCGAGAACTAAATCGCATTCCCAATGACCGAATTCATTACGTTTATTGATCTCTTTAGGACGTTCTTCAATGCTTCTGCCAAGTTTTTTCTTATTTTTGCGAATACGATGAAGCTTAGTATTGCGTTTAAGCTTCTCTGGCAAGTCGTAATTATAAATTCCTAATAAGCCTTGATCAACGTAATTATAAAGAGTTTTGGTGCAGACAACATCGCTGCTAGCGAATTCGCCAACAGCAGTAGCACGATTACTGCACACATCAAGCGACCAGCCATCTTTAAAAAAATGCTTGTGGACATAGCGCATGAATTGAGTTTTCCTGAGAAAGTCTGATTTGCGCCCACAATTTTTACGATGAGCTTTATATGCATCATGCCCTTGAGTAGCCTTATATTTTTTGACTTTACCATGATACAGTTTTACAGTGCCACGCTTAACCTCATAGCTGATAGTAGAAGGAGAACAGTTAAGTTCACGGGCAATTGCACGCAAAGAATAGCCATCTTTCAAACGCAATTGAATAATAACTCGCTCTTCAAATGATAAATGCTTGCCTTTAACGTGCTGGTTCATGGTAGAATGTAAAGAGTCCATTTTGACCTCCAATAGAAAGTTTTTGTGGTTATTAACATTCTATCAAACAGGTCCGAATGGACTTTTTATTTTTTATCAAGTGTTCAATTTAATTTTACAATCAGCGACTAAAAAATGTTCCATTAATTTATAAAACTAATTAAAATAAAAAAATTCTCTTAAAGAAGACAAAACTCTATGATATAGTCCTACTTTAGTAGGATTTTTTCTGTTTAATTATAATTTATATACTGGATTTTCTGGTTAATCAGTCTAATTTATCCTATTCTTCATCAGAAACAGGTTCAAGCCATGTATTCTTACTATCGCCTACCCTCACAGCAACATGAGCAAACCATGGATCTTTAGTAGCTCCATGCCAATACTTAGTATTAGGATTTGCAATTACTACATCGCCTAGAAGCATCTTTTGTGCAGCCTTTCCCTCTGCTAAGGCCTTGAGGTACTTGTACCCTTAAAGAATTTGGCAAAAGCTTTATTTGAATCGCCAAAACCAAAAACACTATTTTTTACTTCTTCTTCATTTTTGACATGTTATTATTTCATTTCTAACTTTACTTTTATTTTAGAGTAGAAATGATGTCATGCAAAATATTTATTTGTAATATTGTATTATACGTTAAAGGCATGAATGCAGATTATTCATAATCTTCTGGATTAATAGTTGGCCTAGGTAAGCCAGGATCAAATGAAAACCCAATTCCCTGAATTCCGTTTTCATAAGTCCAATCTTTTAACTTATCCATTTTTCCAGTTAAGTAAAATTCACTAATTAATTCATTCCACTTATCCCATTTATTTAATGGCACATTAATTAATCCAGCGCCATTGTCAATCATTAACTTATTAGCTGCTAAAGTAGCAGTTCTCTTATTTCCATCCCAAAAAAGTTGATTTCTCATATTGTGATACATCAAAGTCATAGCTTTATCAGTAGTAGAAGTATCTTTTTGCATCAGTTCATTAAAGTACTTCTTTTCTTGTTCAAAATTAATTTCTGATGGCTGCCATTCTCCATTATCATTTCCTATATCATTTCCTAATTCTACTATTACATTTCCAGTACGAAAACTACCAGGATCTAATGAATCATAGCGTGCTACTAGCAAATTAATATTTTGCTCAATATTTAAAGACAAAGGCTTATCTTCCCTAATTACATATTGCCAGCCACGTTTTAATTGAACAATCACGTTAGTATCGTCAATTGAAACTCCTGCTGCACTCATACCGTCAATAATAGTTTGAGTCTGTGGTAATGTAGTATTTAAGCCTTCAAAACGTGAAGTAGTAAAAACTAATCTTACTAAATTTTTCTTTGTAAAACGTCGATTTTGTTCTTGAGTTAAATGAAATTTATCAGGATACATTGCTACGCCACTTTCTATCAGCTATTATTTAATAATATTTTATCACTCAACCATTACGCTTCTTAATTTGGCGATTAATCCGGCGAATGTCTTTTTCTTGAATTAATCTAATTATTAGCCAAATAATCGCATATGTAATAACAAAAATAAGTAAAGTTTGCCAGTTAATTAACCAATGATTTAAAAGCATCATTATTGAAAACAATACAAAAGTTCCTATCAGATGTAAAATCAATGCCCAGAAATATGATAAAGTTGTTTCAAATAAGAAACTCAATTCTCCAATTAATCCGCTACATACAAATACTATGAATACACTGTTTAAGGGGACTCTTAGATCCCCGATATTTTCATAAGTTACTCCCAAAATTACTAAATAGATAATTGCACCAAATCCCATGCCTGTCACAAAATAATCTAAAGCTTTTTGCCATGTTTTCATCTTATAATCCCAACTTCTTTTCTAACTTAGGTAAGTATCTTCTTGAAACATCTGTCTTCTGTTTACAAGCTAGCTTTGCAATCATATTACCAGTAAAACCCGCTTCAAGCGATTCAAGATAATTCAAATTAATAATTCCATGCTTTGATACTTGAACAAAATCGTTATTTAGCTTTTCTAAAACCTGATACAAACGACCATTAGTCTTAATTACAGCATTAGTCGTATAAAAACTTAATTCTGTCTTTTCAACTTCTACTTTGATAATCTCTTCTATCTTAATAGTTAAAATTCGATCTTCAGTTTTTACAGGTAAAAGTGAATCTACTTTTTTATCAAAGTTTTTGATATATGCTAAAAGATTATTCACCTTAGACGTTTGCCTTGCAGAAACCACTTTAACCTCAATTTGATCATCTTCTAAATTAGGATTCAGCTGAAATTCAACATCCACGTATTATTTCTTCTTTCTATTAAGCAAAAGTGCCAAGATTGATCCAACAATTGCTAAGATAACAATCATCCCTAAAATCACTAAAGCATTATCAAAATTATTTAGTTGATAAGATCCAAATTTAAAATGAATTCCTAAATATTCAATTAATTGATCTCGCATTCTAGCTGGCACATCTTGCTGACTTAGTTTATTCAAAAACAAGCTTCTAAAACTTGCTGCCTCATAACTACTTGGAAATAATTTTACTATATTTTGAGCAGTTTTTGATAAAGTTCCATATGGCATATAAGTTGCCACCATAAATCCTGCTGCTGCACCAATCACAGCTGATAAACGGCTAAAAGTAGTCGAAGAATTAATAAACATTACAATGATCAAATTTAATAATGTTGCGCTAAGTGCTCCCAAAAGCATGAATCCTAAACAAGGTAAATATGCACTGTGCACTACATCTGCTTTATCAACTACTGAAAAATATACTGCCATAACAGCAAATGTAATGATTTGCATTAAAAAGCTAACAATAGTAGCTGATACAACATAGGCCATACTTTCACTAACCGGCGTTAAAGAAGTAAGTTTCATATCATCAATTGCATGACTTTCTTTATCTCTCACCATTTGACCTAGTGCTTGAAAAGACGTGGTAATGCCTGCAATTGATACAATTCCACCTAGCATCCAAAGATCTAACAACTGTTTTGCATGATGAACATTTTGCCAGGAGCTAACAAGATTTTGCTGTAAAAAACCAATATAAATTACAAATGAAATCAATGCTCCAAAGCATGACATAATTACTCCCGGTTTATTAGCAAAGTAAATTTTAGTATTTCTTTTAATTAAAGCAAACATTATTGTAGCTCCTTTCCAGCAATATTAATAAAGGCGTCATCAATTGAACCCTGCCGATATTCAAAAGACTTTATCTTAGCTTGATTTTGATGAAGAAGCGTAATCGCTTCATCTTTATCAAGTCCATTAAGTTCAATGTGCTTATCTTTGGCAATAACAGGATAAGCAGTCGTTAACTGTTGATTTTCATTTAGTTTTATTACTAATTTGCTTGGAGCATATTTATTCTTAATTTCATGAGCTGATCCATTAGCTAACACTTGTCCATTTTCTAAAATATACATTTGATCTGCATTTTCGGCTTCTTCTAAATAGTGCGTTGTTAGAAAAATCGTTAATCCCTGCTCTTTTTGAAGTTTCTGTAGGAGATTCCAGATTACAATTCTAGTCTGTAAATCCAACCCAGTAGTTGGCTCATCTAAAAACAAAATATCAGGACGATCAATTAAAGCTCGTGCAATATCTACTCTTCTCTTTTGACCGCCTGAGAGAGTGCCATACTTTTGATTAAGGAATTTTCGAATTCCAATTAAATCAATTAATTGCTCAAGCCAATTTTTAGAAATATCATGATACATCTGTGCTCTCAAATTTAGATTATCTTTTACGCTTAAGACATCATCAAGAACACTATTTTGAAAAACAACGCCAATTTTCAAATCCTTAGCATAAGTTATCGTGCCACTAGTTGGTTTTAACAAGCCAGTTAAAATATTAATCGTCGTTGATTTTCCTGCTCCGTTAGTCCCCAGATAAGCCACTAATTGACCACGATCAACTTTCAAATCAACTTTATTCAAAGCCAATTTCTTACCATATTTCTTAGTTAAATTATAAGTTTCAATTAACATAAAAAGTCTTCCTTTCTGAATTCACTATTAGAATATAGAAAGAAAGACTTAAATAATTCATTATTTAAATGAGTGGTTAAATTTAAAATACAAGATGCATAAATTTAAAATCAAAATTTTTTTAAAATCAATATCAGTAAGCATAATATTTAAGTTAATACAGTTAATTTGCTATATTTGAATTAACTATTAAAGAAAGTGTGATCTTATGAAAGTTACTTTTAAAGGTAAAGAAGTCAAATTAATCGGCATCCCACCTGAAGTTGGCGATAGTATGCCAAACTTTACAGTTTCAAATAAAGATAAGCATAAAGTTACTAAAGATAATTTATTAGGTAAAGTTAGTTTAATCAGTGTTGTACCGGATATCAACACACCTGTCTGCAGCATTCAAACTAAAACTTTTAACCAAACAATGGATCAATTTCCAAATGTTAATTTTTTAGCTATTTCAACTAATACTATCCAAGATCAACAAAATTGGTGTGCAGCTGAAGATGTTAAAAATATGCAATTGATGTCGGATAAAAATTTGTCATTTGGTAAGGCCACTGGATTATTAATTCCAGAATCTGGCATTCTTGCTCGCTCGGTTTGGGTCCTTGATCCGAATGGTAAAATCTTATACCGTGAATTAGTTGATGAAATTACACATGAACCTAATTATGATGCAGTATTAAATGAATTAAAACAATTACATTAAGATTAACAAAATTAGTTTATAAAAGAAGTGCTTATCAGATTTTTTCAAATCTTAACGATAAACACTTCTTTTTTTCTTGATTAAATTTTAATATAAAAGTGCTAAGGAACTACGATGGATGATTAAGGAGGATTAGATATGTCATTAACGGTTAATCTTTACTATACCGGTAAAAATGGAAGTGCACGGAAATTTGCTGAAGAAATGGAAAGTAGTGGTGTAGCCGATCGTATTCGAAAAGAACCAGGAAATGAAAAATATAAGTACTTTATACCATTAGATGATCCTGAAACTATTCTTCTAATTGATAGCTGGAAAAACCAAGAATCTCTTGATGCTCACCACGCTTCACCAATGATGCAAGAATTAGCCGATCTACGTAATAAGTATGATCTTCATATGCGTGTAGAGCGTTACATTTCTGATAAAAATAGTGTTCCAAGTAGTGATCAAAAATTTATTAGAAAATAATAGAGTTTTAACTATATTCAAAGACTAACAAAAAGGCGTATGCCTAACATCTAAAAAAGATATTGGCTTACGCTTTTTTCTCTATATAAACCTCTAAAAATGTACTATTGCTGAACTTTCTATTAATAACGTAGGAACTAGAATCAGATTTTAGGACGATCATTAAAGCGTTAGATTCACCGTAGTTAGCATCTTCCCAAGGCATATAAATATTTTTAGTTTTTCCAGATTTAAAAATCAAATCTACATCAACTAAATCATGGAATTTAGAAATCCGGTCAGCTAAATTATATTCTTCCGAAGTTTCAATGGTATTTACTCTATCCCAGTCAGCAATCATAGTAAACCCATCACATTCAAGACCTGTTTTAAGGACATCACTATCTTCTTCTTCATGGTCCCAGCGATGGCTTAAGTTAGTATATACATTTTTAAAATTGAAATAAGGAATATACTCAATTGGAATTTGCTCAGACTCACAATTTTCAAAATTAAATTGAATTGCTTTTATCTTTTCCATACTATGCTTCTATCCTCTCAAACTTTACTGAATTGCCACTTTATTATACAAAATTATTTAACAATTTTAACTAATTAACAAGGATGAAAAGTGCCTCACAATCATTAGATTTATGTCTAACAATTATGAGGCACTTCATAGATTGAGTCTTCACCTTTTATTTTTACTTAAAATCATCTAACCTAGTCTGTTTTGCTGCAATCTTTCTTTCCTTTTCAATTCTAGTTAGCAATTGAATACGATCATTCAACTCAAACTCTTCATAATCAGCAACTAGATTTAAAAATTCATCATTTTGTTTCTTAACTTGTGCTACCCGTAATGCTTTCATATAAGCAGTACGACTATCCTTATCTGGTTGAATATTAATAATCAAATAGCCATGCTTGACTAATTCAAAATTCATTAACAGTCTTGCAGTTCTGCCATTGCCATCTCTAAAAAGATGAATGGTCACAAATTTCAAATGAAGTAAGGCAGCTATTTTAACGGGATGTTCTTTATCTTCTATAGAGTGATACCATTCAAGAAGTTCATGCATCTTATTCGGTATTTCAGTCGTTTTTGCATAATGCACTTCAGGCACTCCATTGGGCCATACTTCAATTTGTCTGTACTGTCCTGCTGCTTGTCGTTTAGTAGGATCATCAGAATATGTAACCAAACGATTAATATCTCGAATTGCAATTTCATCCAGAGGTAATTTACCAGTAGCTAATTCTTGAACGTAATCGTATGCACGACTCAAATCTATAGCAGCCAAATGATCAGCTAATGGTTTACCATGAACGGTTAATCCAGTTTCTAACAATGCAGCAGTTTCATATTTAGTTAAAGAACTGCCTTCTATAGCGTTAGAAGACCACACATGATCAAATTTCTTTTCCTTTTCAATTGATTTGATCTCGTCTTTAGTCAAAGGTCTGAATCGATCCATTTTTTGTTTCAAATCAGTTAATTGTGAAAATGTCATCTTAGTTCACTCCAACTCAATGTTATAGCTATATTTTAAAGCATACTCGCTGAATAAGATATGATGAAATACTCTGAATTTTGTTATAACAAAAAATTGATACAAAATTCAGAGTTAATCGATTAACTATGATTTATACCGTCTTGGAGGTTTTTATTATTTAGGCAAAATAATGACAAATCACACTTGCTGCAGATTTTGCACAAATAATTAGACAATCTTCATTCATCATGAACTTAGGACTGTGATGCGGATAAATTCCACCATCTTTAGGCTGGCAACCTACATAAAAGAAGCAAGCTGGCTTTTTTTGAGCAAAATAAGCAAAATCTTCTGAGGCATTTACTACACCGCTATCTTTAACGGCCCTTACTTCTGGAATATCGCTTTCCTTAATCCAAGTTTCTACTTCCCTAGTTAGGTCACGATTATTAATTAAAACAGGATAATTATCGTCATAATCAAGTTTTGACTTCACACCAAAAGTTACGTCAGTTCCTTTAACAATCTGCTCAATATTTTCTTTAATTACTTTACGAGTTTCTTTGCTCATTACTCGCACGTCACCTTTGAGTTTAACTTGACCTTTAATTGCGTTGTAACTACCTACTCCATCAAAGGAACCGATAGTTATACTTCCCACTTCAAATGGATTTAATCTTCTTGAGACAATTGTCTGTAATTGAGTAACAAAATACGAACCAGCTACAATTGCGTCATTGCTTAGTTGTGGCATTGAAGCATGTCCACCCTTACCAGTAAAAGTAAGATCAAAGTTTGCTCGTCCAGTTTGCGTTGGTCCTGCATGAAGCTGAACTGTTTCCGTAGGCATCGTGCTCATCACGTGAATACCACAAATATCATCAACGTCATCTAAGGCACCGTCTTTAATCATTGATAAAGCACCACCAGGTGCCACTTCTTCAGCCGGTTGATGAATTAAGCGAATGCTACCATTAATTTTGTCTTTTAATTGAATTAGACATTTCCCTAAAACTAATAAATATGCAGTATGTCCATCATGCCCACAAGCATGCATTACACCAGGATTCTGTGATTTAAAGGGTAAATCATTATCCTCTTGTATCTGCAGTGCATCAAAATCAGCACGCCAGGCTAATTTTTTACCTGGTTTATCTGCATTAATATCTACTACAATGCCATACCCGTCACCACAATCATGTACTTTACAATCTAAATCCCGATAGTAGTTCTTAATAAACTCTGCGGTGTGCTTTTCATGAAAAGATGGTTCGGGATGTTCATGTAGATACCGACGAATCTTAATCATTTCATCTTTATGTTCATCTAAAAGTTGCATTAATTCTGATTCAAAATTTGCATCCATAATAACCCTCCATTATGTGGCTTAACAATTAAATTATAATCTGAAGACCATTCGAAAGATAAAATTTGACACTGAAGAGAGCATATTAAACGCATCTAAAATAAAAACATCTCAACCTTATTGTTGAGATGCTTTTGGGTTTGCAAAACTATTTAGTTAATCAAATCCATACTATATTCAAATCGTTTTGGCTCTTCCGTACTACCTTCACGTTCAATTACTAAATAGTATTTCTTATCAAGATTATATTGCATATTTTGCATCGTGATTGTGATGGCAATCGTACGATCTGCTGCTGACCCAGTGCGATTGGCTTCGATTACTACGTTATTTGAAATTAATTTACCATCTTCATCAGTAAAGTATGCATGGTACTCAGCCGGTAAAACAGTATCACTAATTGGTGCAATTTGATTAAATAGCAAATTAATTATTAATTCTAAATGTCGTTGCTGCTAGTTTAATTTCTGCTGGTTGAGCAATCAGAGAAAGACTATTTTCTTCTACTTGCTTGGATGTTAACTTAAAATTTTCTGTTGCCGCTCTTTGGAGAACATTTTCAATATCGGAATCACTTAAAGCATTAAATTCAAAAATTTGACACCGCGATCTAACAGCTGGCACGATCGACATAATCGGATTTTCAGTTGTGGCTCCAACTAATAAAATATGGCCGTTTTCTAAATACGGTAAAAGAAAATCTTGTAAATTTTTAGTCATCCAATGAATTTCATCACTCAGTAAAACGAATGGCTGATAAGGATATGTTTTAATAAACTGCTCTAACTTTACTTTATTATCGATTGAAGCATTAAATTGAACTAAAGGATAATCAAACTTTTTAGCAATAATTTGTGCGAAACTCGATTTTCCAGTTCCTGGAGGACCCCAAAGAATAACTGAAATTGCCACTTTTTGATCAATAATCCGGCGCAACGGCATCCCTTCATCTAACAAATTCATGCTGACCAACTAATTCATCCAGTATCTGCGGTCTCATTCGATCTGCTAGTGGCGTTTTAAATCTCATTATTTCCACCACAACTTAATTAAAGCTTGCGTACCATCATCACCAAGCTTTTGATCATCACCAAGCTTTTGATCATCAACTAAGATTTCACATAAGCGTTTAGCTTCCCTAGTTGCAGGCAAATCTAAATTCATCTTTTCTGCCTCTTCAAGTGCAATTCGTAAATCTTTTAAAATGTGCTTTGCAAAAAATCCAGGTGTATAGTCACCTTTTTAAATTCGAGGGCCATATGTGCCTAAGCTAAAGTTTTCTGCAGCACCTGATTGCAAAGTTTGACAAATTTGCTTTAAATTAAGCCCAGCAGCTTTGGCATATACCAGCATTCCTGTCATTGTACCGGCAATCATAATTTGGTTAGCCATCTTAGCATGCTGGCCACTTCCGTAGGAATCAAAATAATTTAGTTTACTGGAAAAAGTCATAAAAATATCCTTCATGTCTAATAAATCAAGATTTTTATCTAGTTCTTTTAAAAAGTCCATAATCGAGATTGTTCTTTGGACGACGCGCATTAATTGCAGCACGTAAAAATTCCGCATTAGTTACACCAGGAACTTCTGCTGGATACTGCATAGCTAAAAACAGTCCTTTTCTAGCACGCTCATCAACTGGCATATTAATGATACTTTCATCATTTAATAAAATATCTCCTTCAGTAATGTGATAACGTGGATTTCCCATAATTGCATGAATTTCACCAGTTTTAAGAATAAGATTTACACCTTTTAAAATCTTTTATCTAGTCTTTTTATCTTTATCTTCGACTTCAACATTTACATCTTTTATTTTCAAAGTAGCCATCTGAATCCTCACTTTTTATTCGTTGCTTTATATTTAGTGTTTTTACTTTTTGTAGGCACACAACATATAGATGATATAAACCTATTAGAAATATAATGTTAGGCTTGACTTTTACTAATTATTTTTAAGTCTTGCTATAAGGGCACTCAATCGTTATTTATTTTTTGCAAAGAAAAAACTCTGCCAAAATTAATTTAGCAGAGTTTTCCTTTAATCTTCCTCTAGTGTAGAAGTAACTTTCTTATTTTTAACAAAATGAACAACTAGTCCAATTGCTAAACCAACCAAAGCTGGTACAAGCCATGAAAGTCCCATATTAGCCAATGGTAAATGATTTCTTACAGAAGCCACTGCCAAACCAAATGAGCTTTGACTTACAACACTTGGAAATGCTACTACCATATCTCCTAATGCTGGAACAACTGTAAATACGATTACAAAGAAGTAAACAACGCCGTCCGTCTTAAACAATGGTGAGCAGACAGATAATAAAATTAATACCATTGATAAAGGATATAGGAACATTAGCATTGGGGTTGACCAAGCGATGATTGTATCTAAACCAAAGTTAGCAGCTGAAAATGATGCCAAGCAGCTAAGTGCTAACCAAGCGTGGTAGCTAACTTGTGGGAAATGCTTGTGGAAGTCTTGAGCAAAAGCAGCAACCAAACCAACGGCTGTAGTCAAACAAGTAATAGTCAATAAGAAAGCAAGTAATGCTTGACCAAAGACACCACCATAAACATTAACAATTTGGTTAAATGCAACACCACCGTTATCAGAAACTTTGAAACGACCTAAGGACATTGCACCCATTAAGATTAACAATAAGTAGATAAATCCGATAGCTAAAACAGCTAAGAAACCAGACTTAGCAACAACTTTTGAAACACTTCTCGCATTCTTTTGTCCCATGCCACGTACTGCTGTAACAACAGTCACACCAAAGGCTAATCCTGCTAAAGCATCCATTGTATTATATCCTTCTAAGAACCCGTTAACTAAAGCACCATGCTTGTAAGCAGCAGTAACAGCAGCGGTTTGAGGGTTTCCTAAAGGACGAGCAAAAGCTACAACAAATACCAAAAATAATAGAGATAAAAATAGTGGATTTAATACTTTACCAACATTAGATAAAATATTATTTTGATGGTAAGAAAAGCCAAAAGCCGCTAAAAAGAACAAAGCAGAAAAAATTAATAAAGCAGGTCCTTGCATACTCTTAGGAACAAATGGCGCAATTCCTACTGTGAACGAAACAGTTGCTGTTCTTGGTGTACCAAATAAAGGACCAATTGTAGCATGGATTAAAACCATAAATACTACTGCGAAAGCTGCACCTAATGGTTTTCCGATGTCATACACACCATCAGCATGTGTAATTGCAACAGCTAAAACTGATAATAAAGGCAGTAATACACCAGTGATTAAAAATCCAACAGCAGCTGTTCCCCAATTCGATCCAGCCAGTTGTCCCAAATGCAATGGGAAAATTAGGTTACCTGCCCCAAAGAATAAACCAAATAGCAAGGAAGCGACTACTAGATAATCCTTCCATGTTAATTTACGTGATGTATCTGTCATCATATTCTTTCCCTCCAAAAAATATCTCTGAATACAAAAAAATCCCCCAACTAAACTATTTAGTTGAGGGACGCTTTAGCGTGGTACCACCCTTTGTTTATATTGCTATCACTAGCAACACCTTTCACGTGCAGTCAATAACTTAACGATACGCAGGCACTATAATGGGTGCTCCCACTTTTTCTTACTTAAAATTAAGAATTAGAACTCGAAAGTGATTTTCATTTAATCTTAGAAATTATCTCCTCACACCTAACGAGACTCGCTGTAAACTAAAACTAAATTACTCTTCTTTCTCTTTGTTTTCAGATTAATTAAATTGTTATAAACTATTTTAATATAAACATCATAAATGTCAATATTTTTTTTATAAATTTATTTCTTTTCTTGCTTGTTCGATATTATGTTCGTTTAATTCAAGTATTTTTATACGATTTTTTAACGCTTTTTCCGTATATTCTCCAATTAAATTCTCAAAAATTTCAGAGGCATTCTCTAATCTCCTATTTGCTAAAACATCTATGTATTTGTTTCTAGATTTTTTGTCTGGAAACACGTTCACTGCTGGATACCCTGCTTCTATTAATGCTAAATTCATCAATAATCTAGCTGTCCTACCATTACCATTTCCAAATGAATGAATTGACACAAATTTAAAATATAAATCCGTAGCATATTTTACTGGATAGATTTTGTCTTTATTATTTGCCCAGTCAACCAAATCTCCCATTGCTGGTTTAATTTTTTGTATTCATAATTTTATCCTTAAATAATCTCTTTTATTTTTCAGAATATACCCTTATTATTAATCTTCATAATTAAAAAAAACGCCATTTTTTAAATTACGCTGATTGTAAAATTAAATTGAACACTTGATAAAAAATAAAAAGTCCATTCGGACCTGTTTGATAGAATGTTAATAACCACAAAAACTTTCTATTGGAGGTCAAAATGGACTCTTTACATTCTACCATGAATCAGCACATTAAAGGCAAGCATTTATCATTCGAGGAAAGAGTTATTATTCAATTGCGTTTGAAAGATGGCTATTCTTTGCGTGCCATCGCCCGTGAATTAAACTGTTCTCCTTCTACTATCAGCTATGAGGTTAAGCGTGGTACTGTAGAACTGTATCATGGCAAAGTCAAAAGATATAAGGCTACTCAAGGGCATGATGCATATCAAGCTCATCGTAAAAATTGTGGGCGCAAATCAGACTTTCTCAGGAAAACTCAATTCATGCGCTATGTCCACAAGCATTTTTTTAAAGATGGCTGGTCGCTTGATGTGTGCAGTAATCGTGCTACTGCTGTTGGCGCATTTAGCAGCAGAGATGTTGTCTGTACTAAGACTCTTTACAATTATGTCGACCAAGGTCTATTAGATATACATAATTACGACTTGCCAGAGAAGCTTAAACGCAATACTAAGCTTCATCGTATTCGCAAAAATAAGAAAAAACTTGGCAGAAGCATTGAAGAACGTCCTAAAGAGATCAATAAACGTAATGAATTCGGTCATTGGGAATGCGATTTAGTTCTCGGACATAAGAGCAAAGATGATGAGGTACTGCTAACCTTATCTGAGCGTATGAGTCGTGAGTTTTTAATTCTTCGTATTCCTGACAAGACTTCTGTCAGTGTCATGCAGGCCTTTAAAGAACTCCAAAGGCAATACAGCGAACATTGGAATGATATTTTTAAAACCATTACCACTGATAATGGCTCAGAGTTTGCAGATCTTTCCAACCTAGAAAAAGTATCCAATACACTGGTTTACTATGCCCATCCTTACACTTCTTGTGATAAGGGAACAGTTGAAAGACACAATGGTCTTATTCGCAGATTCATTCCTAAGGGAGAAGCAATAGCTAACTATTCTTTACAAGACATCATTAATATTGAAACCTGGTGCAATTCTTTGCCAAGAAAGATACTGGCCTATCATACACCAGATGAAATCTTTGAAAGAGAATTAGATCTAATCTATCAAGCAGCTTAACTAAAAGTGTTCAATTTATTATTGCAATTTGCGATTTTTTAAATTATGGCGTTTTTTCATATTCTATTTTTATAATCAGCCTTGTTTCTTTTCAACTAAGTTACTTGACCGTATTATCTCCCGATAAAGTACTTAAAACAATAGTGCCTTCACTATTTCCACTATTTACTTTTTCAGTTGATCTATTTTTCCCAAAGAGTGAATTATCCCCACTTAAAGTACTCAGTCGATACTGAGCAGCTTTTACGTCTTTAACTAAATTATCTCCTGAAGTTGTTGAAACTTTAAGTTCATCAAAAACCGTACTATCTTCTATTTTAAAGTCACCGCTTGTTAATTTCACTTTTCCTTGTCTTACTGCTACTTTTTTTAGATCAATGTCTCCTGAAGTTGTAGTTAATTTTACTTCATCAGACTTAACTTTATTCAAATTTATATCGCCACTTACTGCAAAAACAGCTAAAGAATCAACAATCAAATTCTTAATATCTGTATCACCACTTACTGTAGTCGTTTTTATCTCACTTAAATGATGACCATCAGGAACTGTAACAACCAAGTTGCCACTGTCATTATGACTAACTACATTTACTTCAATAAAACCTTTTTTCCAAAATTTACCATGGTTACGATCTACCTTTGGTTCTTTAACCTCAAGAACATCATTCTTAAATTCTACGCTTGGCTTTTCATCCAAAGGACCACGATAATGAATTTCAAAGCTATTACCAAATTCAATCTTAAGATCAATATCAATCAATTCAATATTTAACTTATCAAAACTGTCTTTGCTTAAAACTTCATTAACTAACTTAGCTTTATCTTCTTCATTTTTACTGAAAAACATTTTATATACCTCTTTTATTATTCGTTCATTAATCTTATTTGAATTTAATTTTACTATCAGAGAGATAATTTTCAACGAAATTTAACTAAGTGGTAAAAAATTACATCTAACATGCAAAAAAAGGCAGCTGAGCTACCTTTTTATTAATCCTATTTAAGAAAATTACTTATTATTAACAATAATCAATGACTTAATAGCTTCACGATTGCTCATAGCTTCGTAAGCTTCTTGGATATGATCCAAATCAAAACTCTTAGTAAAGACCTTACCTGGGTTAATCTTACCATCAAGAACTGCTTGCAATAATACTTCCTTATTAGGCTTAGTTACTGATGCAATAGCTCCGCGAAGACCCAAGTTCTTCCAAAACAATTGGTTTGACTTAGGTTCTGCATGTGGTACACCTACTCTACCAATAACAGCACCTGGGCGAGCAATTTGACCAGCTTGTTCAATTACACTTTCTGCACCAACACATTCTAAGACTGCATCCGCACCAGCATTCTCTTTTGTTAAAGCAAGTATATCTTTAACAGCTTGTTCATCCCGACTAGATACAACATCGATTGCACCGAATTCTTTATCTAATTGTGCACGATCATCATGGTGAGATAAAAGAATGATCTTTTCAGCACCTAATAGCTTAGCACCAATTACTCCAGCAAGACCAACTGCACCGTCCCCAATCACTGCTATAGTGTAGCCTGGTTTTACTTCACCGTTTATAACCAGTTGCCATTACGTCAGACAAAGTTTGAAGGGATGCCAATTGATCATCAGTATAATCTTCTGACTTACTATAAATCTTTACTAAACCAGAATTAGCTGGTTCATATTTCATGTGCTCAGTTTGAGAGCCACCATTAGTTTCTGGCTTTTGATTTAAACAATTATCTTCAAAACCGTTAGTGCATGCGACACAGTGTCCCCATCCATGAGTAAATGAAACAATGACAAAGTCATTTGGCTTAATATCTTTTACATCATTGCTGAACTCTTCAACAACACCAATTGCTTCGTGACCAATTAATGAGCCACTTTCACGATCAGCAACTCCTCTAAACCACCATAAATCTGAACCACAAACACTGGCACGAATTACAAGAATAATAGCTTGATTTTCTCCATCAATCTGGGGCTTCTCAACTTCTTTTACTTTTACTTTACCAGGTTCTACAAAAACTGCTGCTTTCATATCTATATCCTTTCATTTCATCAACTCACATAATTAGGTTAAATGAAAAATCTTCTCAACAAAATTACTGAAAAAACATGCTACTATTCAAAAATCAGTAATAACATCTTCTTGTAAAATATCTAAATCTAATAAATCTTCAGCAGGTGTCATAGCTAACTTTTTATTAGCTTTTTCACCCAATTCTGATAATTTCGACGAACTATTGCTTTCTCGATTGCTCCATTACCAAATAAAACTACAACTTGCTTCTCCATATTTTTGTCCTCTACATTTCTTAATTTTCTGGCGTATTGATTCTAACACTATCTCGTGAATCTAAATTAGGATCTTCAACTAATTTTTTAACTAAATCGGCAATTGAAGCGACTGAAACGTCATATCCGCCAAATTCTTCGCCCTTATGCGTAATTCTATAATCAACTGGACCCAGCCAGGACGAATAATGGTGTAATTTAAGTCGGATGCTTCAATTACGTCAGCAGCTTCTCGATATGGACAAAGAACTGGACTTACCTTTTCAAACGTTCCACCCATTGATAGTGGAACTTCTCCATAGATACCCATAGACGTAATAAAAATAAGTCTTTGCACATCGTTACGCTTCATTGCTACTACAATATCACGTGCAAATTCAGCCAAATTACCAGACAAAGCAGCAAATACTACCTCTTGTCCCTTCATTGCTTTATCTAAAGCTAAACTATTTGTTAGTGAACCAGAAATTATCCTCTCTCTATCTGGATTTATATTTAATCTCTCGGCATTTCTTGAAAAGGGAGTCAAAAAGTCATCAGTTTCACCCAATAATGTTTTTCTAACAGCTGCGCCCAACAGTACCAGGAGCTCCAATAATCAATACATTCTTTATTAACAAGTCACCTTTTTTTGATTTCATAGTTAATAATACAGACTAACGTTCTTTCAACCAATCGCAAATTGACTGTCCAATTAATAAGTTTTACTTATAGAAAAAGAGATCAGCTTTACCCACTAATCTCTTTTTCTACTGCTTATTTAATTGTCATCAGATTTTGAGTCATCTTAATCGTTAGTATCATTGCGTTCACTCTTTTTGTTCTTGTCATGATCACGATCTTTATTTTTTGACTCACTATGATCTTTAGCGTGCTTATCCTTGCTATCTTTTTTATCATCAGTTTCTACTTTTAGGATCTTTTGATCTTTAGCGTCGATTTTGACTTCAATTTCCTTATTGCCGTCTTTAAATTCAACTTTCCAAACTGGCTTATTATTATCCATTTCTAAAGACCACTTAACAGCCTGACCAGAAGCTTTTGTTTGGGCTAACTTTGTAGCCTCACCACGACTCATAAGATTGCTAAGATCTAATGCTTCTTGTTTCTTTTCATCATCATCAAGTTTCTCTGACTTAGCTTTTAAAATCTTACCAGTATTAGCATCGATTTTAACTTTATATTCTTTTTCTGAATCAAAGCCCTCTACTTCATAAATATATTTATCTTTTTTATTTTTTACTTCAATTTCTTTAATTGATTTAGAGCCAAACTTTTCATTGAATTTATTAATTGCATCACTTTGAGAAATATTGATAGTTGCATTTTTAGTTTGCTGAGTAGTTTGTGCTCCTGTTGAAGCATGAACTTGATTAATTAAGGTTAAACTTGTTCCACCCATTACCAAACCTAAAACTGCAGCTGCCAAAGATAATCTTTTAATATTTGTTTTCATAAATAATGTCCTCACTTTTTTCTTTTTAATTTTTCTTATTACTTAACTTTGTATATTTAGTTTACGAAAAAATGAGGTTCAAAAAACTAAGGATACATATAAATTAAATGAAGATTTTTTCATTTTTCACTTAAAGTGGCAATTCAACTTTAAAAATTATCCCCTTCGGAAGATTAGCAGTAACAATGATTTTTCCATGATATTTTTCAATAATTTCTTTTACAATTGCTAAACCAATACCGGTACCCTTGATTTTACTTGAGTGTGCTTGGTCTTCTCGGTAAAAACGATCAAAAATTTTATCATGATTTTCTTTCTTAATACCAATTCCTTGGTCTTTAACTATTAATACTAAATTTTTATCATCTTTTTCCAATTCTACAGTTACTTTTATGTTATCTTTGGAATATTTTGCAGCATTATCTAATAGATTATGAATAATTAATCGAAAATCTTTCAGCTCAATTGGATAAAAAAGTTTAACAGGACATAAAAGATCAATCGAACAATGATATTCCTGGTCAATTATTTGACTTTCTTTATAAATAACTGAAACAAGATCAATAGATTCAATGGTTTGATGTTGCTTTTTTGCTCTTCCTAGCTCTAACAGTTCATTTACTAATACTTCCATGCGACCAGATTCAGAATCAATATATTTTAATGACTTAGCAATAATCTCTGGATGATCTTTCCCTCGTCGTTTAATCAAATTAATGTGACCACGAATAGCTGCAATTGGCGTTTTCAATTCGTGAGATGCATCAGTAACAAATTGTTGCTCGCGTTTTATTGCTTGCTCTTGATATTCTAATAGATCATTAAAAGACTGTGCCAGATGCCGAATTTCGGCTGGTTCTTGAGGAACAAAAACTTCTTTTTTTGAAATTCTTTGGTTTTCAATTGCAGCAATATCTTGATCAATTTTTTCTAATGGCTGGCTCCATTTTTTTGAAAAACGCTTTATTAAAGGAATTGAAAATATAATGGCTAGTAAATTTAAAATAATAATTGCTAACAGTAAATGCGTAATTAGAGTAAATAAATCATTAACATTTAAAATTACAGAAATCTGATATTTATCTTCTTGTTCAGTTTGAAAATAGTACGCGCTATTGTTTAGAAAAACAACATGATTAAAATTTCCTCTACCTCGCGTTTTTTTAAATAATTCTTCACCATCTTCAGAATAAACTGTCTTTCCCTTAGGTGTCTTCACAGCGATAGCATCGTTACTTTGTCGAGCAAGATATGCATTAAGAAATAATTTCCACTCTTTTTTATTTTTATGATCATCGTGATCGCTAATATTGTCCCTAACTGTATCAATAACCTCTTCTGCTTGTTGGTGGGCATTATTATAAATAAATGTTATCGAAATTGCGGCAAAAGTTAAATTTACTAACAAAAGAAGAATAATAAATAAACTCAAAAAAAGACGCGTTAATTGCTGCGAAGTAGTTTTTATTTTTTTACTCATTATCATCCGGCTTTCTCAGACAATAACCATAACCACGCACGGTTTTAATTAAATTACGATACTTCCCTAACTTAGTCCGCAAAGCTCTAACATAAACATCAACTGTATTAGTTTGACCTACAAAATCATAGCCCCAAACAATATCTAATAACTCATCCCTACTTTTAACTTTCTCGGGATCATTCATTAACTCACACATTAATGCATATTCTTTTGGAGTGAGATAGATTTCTTTTCCATCACACCAAAATTTATGAGAAATTAAGTCAATTTTTAGAGCACTAAATTCTAAATTAGAACTAATAGTCTGCTTCTTTTCATGCTCTAGTCTTCTAAGTATCACTCTAATTCGAGCAAAAAGCTCTTCTATTTCGAAAGGTTTAGTCATGTAATCGTCTAACCCTTGATCTAAAGCATTACTAATATCGGAAGCTTGATTTCGAGCAGTCAGCATTATTATTGGAACATCGCTGACCTTTCTAATTCTTCTTAACACGGTAATTCCATCATAAATCGGTAACATCCAATCTAACAGAATTAAAGTTGGCTTTTCCTTTTTAAAAAGTTCTAGTCCATCTTTGCCATTTTGTGCCCAAAATACACTGTAGCCTTCTAATTCAAGTTCAGGTTGAATAAAGCTTGCTAGGCTTTCTTCATCTTCAACTAATAAAATTTTTATATCCTTCATTTTAACTCCTAAAACTACATAAATTACTTCTTCAAAATATCTGCAAATTCTTCAGTGTAAAAGCCGGAATTATCTACTTTCCAAAAAGCATAATATTGTTGAATCATTTGTTGATTTCCATTTAATAAAAATATTTTCTTTATTTGGGCATTTCTGATGCTTTTTCCAGTTCTTTCATTAGTCAAAAAATATCTGCCCCCGAAATCACCTGCATAAGCGCTTCATCGTAAGTTCCAACTAGTTTAAAGTTACTTTCGATTCCAAGAACTGTACGGCAATATTCAAGCTCACTATCTTTTTCACTATTTCCAACAATTAAAATGTATGGAAATTCAGCTAATTCATGACTAGTTATTTTCTTACTGCCACGAACCAAACGTTTATTTATTACTATTTCAAAACTAGAACTGGTTAAGTATTCATTAACATATTTATTGGATGACGCACGTCGTAAATCACTGAAATTCAAATCAATCCGATCATCTCGAAGCAATCTGAATAATTCTTCACGATTTCCAGAATGAATACGTACCTTTACTTCAGGATACTTTTTAGATACTTCAGGATACTTTTTAGAAAACTCGGTTACTGCTTGTAAAAACTCGCTAGTATCAAAATCTCGTAAATATCCTAGTTTCAAAGTATAATTGTCTTTCTCTCGTTCACCAATTTGCTTAGTCTGGTCAATTAAAAGATTATAATTAGCCAATAAATCCTGGCCATGTTGATAAAAATATTGACCTGCTGGTGTCACAATAAAACTTCTACCCTTTCTTTATAGAAATTTTACTCCGAGATTACTTTCTAACTCTTTAATCTGCTGTGAAATTGCCGACTGCGAGATATGATATTCTTCAGCTGCTTTAGTAAAATTTTCATTTTTAACGACAGAGATAAAATAAATAATTTGATTCAAATTTGTCTCCCCTAATTATTCGAATTTAGGTTGCCATTCTGGATCATTATTTGCATCAAAGCACATTGTAATTTGTTCTTTAGTATTTCTACCAAGCGAAAGATGTGGCAAGTTATTTAAAGAAAAATAATTACAAGCATCTGTTTCATCATTTGGCATAAAATTACCTTCAATTTCCTTACACAAGCAGAATATCTTAGTTATATTGACTTTTCTAATCGGTTGATTATGATGATTTCGATCCTGTACAGCAATAATTTTAATTGGCTTAACTAGTCGCCCCGCTTCTTCTTTTGCTTCTTTAATACAATTTTCGCCAGCAGTTTGATCATAATCATTCCAGTCGCCTAGCAAAGACCATTCTTGTGTCATTTTTCTCGAACAAGTAAGATTTTATTATTTTAAAAAATAGCTGCTCTAGTATCAAGTTTAGGCGTTTGATAATCTTCATTACCCAAAAATATATTCTTTAATTGCTCCTTTGGCATCTTTTTGTCAAAAGACAGTATTTCTAGATACTTATTCATAGCGCTCTATATCAAAGATATCCGAACTCTCTTTTAAGCCAGTTTGAGCAAGTTTCTGTAACTTAAGTGCCCGATCTTTAATCTGAGTAATTGGCTTCATTATTTTTCTCTTTGATGAATCCTTACAATCTTAAAAAAGCAAAAATTTCCTCACAGAAATATTGCTCCTCCAATCATTATTCAAATCTAGTATCCCAGTTAGGATCATTATTTGCATCAAAACACATTGCAATTTGTTCTTTAGTATTTCGTCCAAGTGAAAGTTTAGGTAAATTATCTAAATTAAAATAATCACATGTATCCGTTTCATCATTTGGCGTAAACTTTCCACTAATTTCCTTACATAAATAAAATATTTTCGTAATATTAGTCGCAATAACAGGCTTATTATGATGATTTCGATCTTGCACTGCAATAATCTTAATCGGTTCTACTATTCTTCCCGCTTCTTCACGAGCTTCTTTAACACAATTCTGGGCAGTCGTTTGATCATAATCATTCCAGCCACCAGGCAATGACCACTCCTGTGTCTTTTTTTCACGAACAAGTAATATTCTATTATCTTTAAAAATTGCAGCTCGTGTATCAATTTTTGGAGTTTGATAACCCTCATCTCCTAAGAAAAGTGTCTTAAGTTTTTCTTTCGGAATTCCAGTTCTAGCCGACATCATTTCACCAGCGATTCGACGAATCTCTTCATAACGTTCACGATCAAACACATCGTGACCATAGTGTAAACCTGCTTGAGCTAAACTTTGTAAATCCATCGCCCAATTTGCAATTTGATCATTTGTCTTCATTCTTTAATCACCTAAAATTTTATAGTTAAACTAATGACTGGCAATATAGTCTTGTAATTCGCCTAGCTTATCGATTTTAAAAGTAAAAACTTGCATGCCTAATTTCTTTGCTGCATTAGTGTTTGCCTTTAAATCATCAATATATAAACTTTCTTCTGGCTTTAACATATAACGAGCAAGCAATTTTTCATAGATTCTTCTATCTGGCTTCATTAACTTTTCTTGCGCTGAAAAAACATAACCGTCAAAATAATTACCCATTTCAGAATCTTTGACAAAATTGGCAAACTTCATCCCTGTATTAGACAAACCATAAATCTTGTAGCCATCTTTACGCAATTGCTCAATATAATTAAAAACTGGTTCATAAAAATCTATATTTTCTGGCCAAGTTTCCATAATTTGATTAACTTTTTCTTTAAATTATCCGGAACCCGATTAATAAAAATATTTGTAGCTTTTTTTTCATCGATCTTATCAGCGTCAATCTCTGACCATTCTTTTGATTCAAAAATAGTTTTTCTTAATAAGTTATGCTCTTGGCGATTTAATTCATAATGATTCAAAATCTCATCAGGATTATAATTCATAATTACGTTGCCAAAATCAAAGACAATATTTTTTAGCATTCGACTATCCTCCATCATTTCATAATCTATAACTAAAATATGCGCTTTTAATAAAAAACTTGCAAGAAAATGCCTAACTTGTATATAGTATTTCAGCACTTTACTTTTACTATAATTATTATCCCATTAATGATGATTGGCTATTAATAAATTGATGCAGATAAAGTTTTGTTATAATTATTAAAGCTAGCTTATTTATTAGAGGAGTAACTCATGCTAAGAAATCCCAGAAAACACAATTTCGATCAATTTTCAGATCAAGAAAAAGAAAAATTAAACAACGTTAAAAAAGAATTAATTGAAGCTCAAAAAAATGAGCCTGAAAGTCTACGGGAACACTTGCAAGCTTTTAATGATGGTGTAATGGCAATCATCATTACAATTATTGTTTTAGAAATTCAGCCTGCACTGCATGAAGTTCATTATCAACAGTTCATCAATAATATTATCGTCTTTCTAATCACTTTTTTTATTGTGGCAGACTTTTGGTATGATCTGCACTTAGCATTTTCTTACTACATTTTTAAGCCATCAAAAACAATTGCTATTTTAGACTTCTTTTTCTTAGCTGACTTGTCGCTTTTACCAGTCATGACAAAATGGATTATGGCAGAAACTTCTACTTTTGCTGTAGCAAATTTTGGAATTGTATTTTTAATTGCTAAGATTTTAGAATATTTAATTCAATATTTTGGAGCTAGAAAAACAGCTAAGTATTCGCAAATAATGAACATTATTATAAGTCGATCCTTAATTAGAAAAATGTTCATAACTTTATTCTTGAATATTATACTAATTGTCTTATCATTGTTTAATGCTAAATTAGCAATGATATTATATCTAGTTATTCCAGTTATTTCATTCCTATTTCCAGTCAAACGCACTAAAATAATGTAATCAAAAAGGCACTAGTAGACTCATCTCTGTAAAAAATCTACTAGTGCTTTTTCTATCTATTCTTATCTTGTTCCTTGCAGTGGCTCTTGCATACGCATTCCTTGTCATTCACCATTTTGCAATGACAAATACCATCTTTTCCAGCGCAAGGACAACCTTTCTGACATTTCATTCCTTTGTGACAATATTCATTTTTCATTTTCATCGCCTCTACAATATATTATGTTCGCAATATCCTACTTTAGCAAATTTTCTATACTAAGAATAACTAATCATATTGCTTCACTATCTCTTTTAATTGTTTAAGATAGCTTTCTTTTAATTCACCAGGATAAATAATTTTTACATTACTACCCATGCTTCATATTGCTTAAAACTAGCTACTAACTCTTTTCTATTAATTAAACTATCTTGATCAATAGCTATTTCAACTTTTTGAAATTTATCTAGTCTTAAAATCTTCCAAGTTGCTGATTTTTCATTATAAGCATGACAGAACCAATTTCCTGCTTGAAAAAATAGATCCAATAATTGGAAATTTTGCTCTTTATTTGAATTTTGCGCACTTTGCACATTAATTCACCTAATATTAATACAAGCATCAATTAAAGTTTCAAAGTACTTTACCTTATTCAAACTAGGTTGACCATTAAAATGAACTACTTTATCTTGAAGTTTAATCTGTTCTTGTAGTCTATACGATAAACTTTTAAGTAATTTCTGCTTAATTTGATCATATTCATTACTGTAAGGCGTAGTAGAAATCTTTTTAATTGCTTCTAAGGCAAAGAAAATTGCATTTATTTCTTGCGTATTAAATCCAATTGGCGTTAGAAGTTTATTATTAGTTAAGTGATAACCGCCTTGACGACCTGCTTGCGTATAAAATGACAACCCCAATTGCTCTAAATCTGTAATATCATGCAATGCTGTTCTTTCTGAAATTGAAAAGTGATCTTCTAACTCCTTTAAATGAAATATTTTCTTGTCACTCAAATAAATTAATTCTTGATTTAGTCTTTCTGATTTTTTCATAATTTCAATTTATTCCGTCAAAAATGTCAGTATTTTCTTATATAAAAATTCTACTGGATAAAAACGACAAGAAAGGATTTAATTATGGTAGACATTTTAAATAATCATACAAGTAATCAGGAGTTTTTAGATTTTGCAGTAAATCAAATCCATAACGTTGATATAGTAAAAACTCATCAGGGCGAACCAAGTGCACAAGTATGTGATTTATTGCTTAATAAAAACGGCAAATTATATATTGCTACTTCTAGCCAAAATCCATTCTTTCAAGATTTAATTAATCAGCCAAAAGTCATCATCAATGGTTATAAGGGAAACGGCACGATGGATTCTTGTGGCTTTTCAATTAGAGGGACAATTAAAAATATTAATCACCAATACATAGACGAAATTTTCGAAAAGAATACCTATCTTAACGAAATTTATGCAGATGATATTGAAGCTGCTAAAGAAGATTTAAGAGTTTTAGAAATCACACCACAAAGCGCAGATTATCTTGATCACCGCACTACTCCTATTTTTATGAGGAAATTTGAATTCTAAAAATATCAAAAAATGTCGATAGACCACTATATGAATCTACCGACATTTTTTAATTATTTTTGGCACGCTGATTGTAAAATTAAATTGAACACTTGATAAAAAATAAAAAGTCCATTCGGACCTGTTTGATAGAATGTTAATAACCACAAAAACTTTCTATTGGAGGTCAAAATGGACTCTTTACATTCTACCATGAACCAGCACGTTAAAGGCAAGCATTTATCATTTGAAGAGCGAGTTATTATTCAATTGCGTTTGAAAGATGGCTATTCTTTGCGTGCAATTGCCCGTGAACTTAACTGTTCTCCTTCTACTATCAGCTATGAGGTTAAGCGTGGCACTGTAAAACTGTATCATGGTAAAGTCAAAAAATATAAGGCTACTCAAGGGCATGATGCATATAAAGCTCATCGTAAAAATTGTGGGCGCAAATCAGACTTTCTCAGGAAAGCTCAATTCATGCGCTATGTCCACAAGCATTTTTTTAAAGATGGCTGGTCGCTTGATGTGTGCAGTAATCGTGCTACTGCTGTTGGCGAATTCGCTAGCAGCGATGTTGTCTGCACCAAAACTCTTTATAATTACGTTGATCAAGGCTTATTAGGAATTTATAATTACGACTTGCCAGAGAAGCTTAAACGCAATACTAAGCTTCATCGTATTCGCAAAAATAAGAAAAAACTTGGCAGAAGCATTGAAGAACGTCCTAAAGAGATCAATAAACGTAATGAATTCGGTCATTGGGAATGCGATTTAGTTCTCGGACATAAGAGCAAAGATGATGAGGTACTGCTAACCTTATCTGAGCGTATGAGTCGTGAGTTTTTAATTCTTCGTATTCCTGACAAGACTTCTGTCAGTGTCATGCAGGCCTTTAAAGAACTCCAAAGGCAATACAGCGAACATTGGAATGATATTTTTAAAACCATTACCACTGATAATGGCTCAGAGTTTGCAGATCTTTCCAACCTAGAAAAAGTATCCAATACACTGGTTTACTATGCCCATCCTTACACTTCTTGTGATAAGGGAACAGTTGAAAGACACAATGGTCTTATTCGCAGATTCATTCCTAAGGGAGAAGCAATAGCTAACTATTCTTTACAAGACATCATTAATATTGAAACCTGGTGCAATTCTTTGCCAAGAAAGATACTGGCCTATCATACACCAGATGAAATCTTTGAAAGAGAATTAGATCTAATCTATCAAGCAGCTTAACTAAAAGTGTTCAATTTATTATTGCAATTTGCGATTATTTTTGGCACTTAAAAAACCAACGAGTTGCATTTTTATCTTTCATTTCTAAGCTAAAATCAGAACCTACTTCAATAGAAGTAAAACCTGCTTGCGTTAGCATCGATTTAATAACTGGCAATTCATAAGATCTTTCATAATGAGTTTCAGACAAACGATTGTACTTCCCCTCTTCCATTCTATTAAAGAAAGTCAGATCGTGAATTACCCCATGTTCAACATCATCATCCGCATAACTTTGCCACATAAAGGCTCTTGAATAGTCATCATCTTGATAGTTATACATAAAGCCCGGATACACATCATCAGTCTGATGTGGCGTAATTACATCAAAAAGAAAGACACCGTCCTTCTCTAAATGATTAGCAACTTCTGAAAATACCTGAAGCAAATCATTTTCATCATCCAAATAACACAGTGAATCTGCATAACACGTAATTACATCATACTTTTCAAGGCCACTCAAATCTCGCATATCAGTTTCAATTAACTGCATAGAAACATTGTTTTCAATGCTATGTTGATTAGCTAAACTGAGCATTTCATCAGAAAAGTCTGCCACGGTGACATTTAAACCATCATTTGCTAATAAAATAGCTAATCGTCCACTACCACCAGCCAAATCAAGCAAATTACAATCTACCTTTTTAATATTAGCCAAAGTGAATTTTTCCCAATTTTTATACATATCTGAATCAAATAACTGATCATATAATTGAGCGAAAGTTTGATATATCATTTTATAAATCCAATCTTTACAGAAGTTATCTATAATTCTCTCATTAATTTGTGAACTTGGCGATAAAATTTGGACTTTATTATCTAAATTTTATATTCTTGCTCATTTTAAAATCAAAAATTTTAGTATAAAAATTAAATTTTCTTCACATCACAAATAAAGGATTGAAAATCTCCTGACACTTGTGCCATCTTCTGGTTCCAGCCATTTAATTGATATGGTAAACGTAAACCTAACTCTGTTAACACTTGTCCTTGAAGTCTTACTTCTGCGTTGACTGAATATTCAACTTTGTTAGATAAACCTGGCAACTTTAAATAATGATCTAAGGTTTCATTTGGCCGGGCTAATTTTCTATAAAAGCCCACTACTTGTTCAGGACCTTTTCTCATACTCCACGCGTAGATGTTCTTATTATCTCCGATTAGTAATAACTGACTAAATCTACCATTTACTAAAAGATCTCTTCTTTGCTTGTACCAACTGATATGTTGCTTAATTGCATCTTTTTCTTCATCATCCAGCTGAGCTAAATCTAATTCATATCCTAATGGGCCAAAAGAATTAAAGTCTTGTCTGAATTTCAAACTAGTTACTCGTTTTATCTGATCATTTGGAACTACTGATACATGATTACTAAACGTCGACAAAGGGCTTTGAAACGATCTTTTCTGCCACCGCAGAAGAGAAAAACTTTACCACTAAGGGGTCAAGCTCAAACTGTTCTTTGATTAAGATTGCTAGGCCATCAATGCCTTTACGCAAGTCAGTCTTACCACAAACGATATAGACTTGGCCCAAGTCACTAAGCTTAATCATGACAAAATCTTTTCTAAAAACTTATTCATAATTTCAGGATCTAAACTACTATAGAATCTTAGTTCTAAGTCATTTTTCTTCAAGCTAAGCAACAGATTATTACGTGGTGGACGAATCTTTTTCGGTCTCACTGGATGGTTTAATGCCACAATTGGCTATTGTTTTTCAATCGTATTCTTAACCTCCATCAATTTGATGAGATTAGAATACCTGAAAAATAAGGATTAAAAAAGATACTCGGTTATATGACGCTTACTATTCTACTTAATAAATATATAGAAAAAGGCGATATTCCTTCCCAGAAATATCGCTCTTTTCGTATCAACTATTTATGATTAGTTATTCTTTTTTCTCTTGTCTCCCAATCCAAATAATGAAAGTACACCAGTTAATCCAAGTAGTGCTGCACCAGCAAGAGTTAAGCTAGAATTCTTCTTACCTGTTTGTGGTAAAGTAGCCTTCTTGTTTACTGGAGTGCCATTCTTATGACGAACAGCATTTCTCTTAGGTTGAACTGAATTTGTAATTACAGTTTGTTCCTTACTTTCACTCTCAGTATTAGTGCTTACTTGGTTAGTGTTCTGAGCAGTATTGTTTTCTTCATTATTGTGATCTGGAGTTACATTAGTTGAAGAATCATGACTTTCAGTATTGCTGTTGTCAGCAGCACGAGCTGGAATCTTCACAGCTTCGATGGCTTTAATACCAGCTTCGGCTTCAGCATCAACTTCTGCATTAGTTGTAGCATTGAATACCTTTGTCTTAGTCTCAGTAGCAATATCAGTAATTTGACTGATTAATTCGTCTTTTTGCTTTTGATCAAGATCAGCTTGCATGATTTCATCAGTCTTTTTCTCCAAAGCATCATCGATTTCCTTAATAGCATCATCCTTACTTTCAACTAAGCTTGGAACTTGAATGCTATTAATGTCTTCTAAGCCCTCAGTCTCTGCTTCTTTAACATCATCATTTGTTTGAGCATTATTAATGGCCTTAGTAGCATTATCAGCCACTTGGTTTACTTGGTCAATTAAGTTTTGCTTCATTTGATCAGTTAAATTATCAGCCTTATTGATTTCGTCAATCTTAGCTTCCTTAGCAGAGTTAATTGCTTCCTGAGCATCTTTTTGGACACTATCTAAGGTTGGAATGAACAAGTTAGTAATTTGATCAATTGCTTTATCACGAGTGTCAGTAATAACTTCATTTGTAGTTGTTGCTGGATCGTTAAGCTTATTAATTGCGTCTTGAGCAATCTTATTCACTTGATCAATTAAGTTCTTTTGTTCATCTGTACTTAGATTCTTAGCTTCTTCAATTTGACTGTTCTTAGCTTTTTGAACTTGCTTAATTGCGTCAATTGCTGCCTGTTTAGTTTCAGTTAAACTTGGAACGTTAACATTTGCAATATTTTCAATTCCCTTGTTTTCTGCCGCAGTAACAGCCGCATTAGTAGTTGCATTGTTAATAGCAGCCTTAGCAGCATTGGCAATTTCAGTTGCTTGATTGATTAAATTAGCTTTTTCTAAATTACTTAAGTTAGATGCATGATTAATTTCATCCTTCTTAGTGTTCAAAGCATCTTCAATCGCATTATTTGCTGCCTTCTTAGAATCTTCTAAGTTAGTGAAGTGAATATTGTTAATATCAGCAACACCCTTATCTTCGGCGGCTTCAACTGCAGTATTAGTAGTTGCACTGTTGATAGCAGCCTTAGCAGCATTGGCAATCTCAGCTGCTTGATTGATTAAATCAGTCTTTTCTGAATCAGTTAAGTTAGATGCGTTGTTAATTTCATTCTTCTTAGAATTCAAAGCATCATCAATTGCTTGATTTGCATTCCTCTTAGCATCTTCAATACTTGGAATTGAAACATTTTCAATGTTCTTAACTCCAGTATCTGCAGCTTCCTTAGCTTCATCATTAGTTTGAGCATTATTGATTTCATTAATTGCTTCAGTAGCAACCTTCTTTGCTTGATCAATAAGCTCTTGCTTTTCGTCTTGACTTAAGTTAGATGCGTTATTGATCTCCTCTTGCTTTTCATTTAAGGCTTTGTTGATAAGATCAATACTTTCCTTCTTGATGTCGGATAAACCTGGAACAGTAATGTCTGCAATAGCTTTTTCACCATCAACTTGAGCAGTTTCAACTTCTGAATTAGTAGTTGCATTGTTGATATTATCTTTAGCAGTAGTTGCAGCTTCAGTTGCTTGATTGATTAAAGCAGTCTTTTCTTCAGAAGAAATGTTAGTTGCATTATTGATTTCATCCTTCTTGTTCTTCAAAGCCTGATCAATTGCAGCATTCGCTGCGTCCTTAGCTGGAGAAGTAGTTGGAACGTTAATATTATTAATGTTCTTAACTCCTTCTTCTTGAGCACGAGTTACTTCTTCAGGAGTAGTTGCTTCTGCAATCTTTTGTTTTGCATTATCTGCTTCATTATTGATTAGATCAGTGTAAGCTTGTTTTTCTTCATCAGTTAATGAATCGCTGATTTCCTTAAGCTTACCAGCAGCTGCATCGTCGATAGCTGCATTAGCAACATCTTGATCAATTGCTAATTTTCCATCATCGACTGCCTTCTTAACGTCGTCGTTACTCTTAGCATTATCAATTGCTTCTTGTGCTTTCTTAGCAGCAGAGTCAATTTGATCTTTAGCTGCTTGTTTTTGCTCATCAGTCAAGTTGTTATCTTGATCAATTGCCTTCTTAGCTTCATCAACTTCGTTGTTAAGATCAGTAGTTGCTTGTTCCTTAGCTGCTGATTTAGCTGAGATTTCAATACTATTGATCTTGTCAATACCGTTGTTTTGAGCTTCTGCTACTGCAGCGTTGGTAGTTGCGTTATCAATTGCAGTATTAGCAGCATTTTGTGCTTCAGCTACTTCTTGCTTCAATGCAGCTTTTTCTTCAGCTGTTAAGTTTGAAGAATCGATTGCATTGTTCTTAGCTTCAGCAGCTTCTGCTACTGCCTTCTTAGCAGCTTCTTTAGCTACCGATTCAGTTGGCACTTCAGTATTATTAATATTCTTAATGCCACTTTCTTGTGCAATACTTACAGCTTCTGGAGTAGTTGCATTATTAACTGCTTCTTTAGCATCTTGAGCCTTTTGATCAACTTCATTATTTAAAGCAGCCTTTTCTTCATCAGTTAATGGTGATTTAGAAATTTCAGCCTTCTTACCAGCAACTGCATTGTCGATTGCTGCATTAGCAACATCTTTATCAATTGCTAACCTACCATCGTCAACAGCCTTCTTAACGTCCTCATTAGTCTTAGCATTGTTGATGGCATCTTGAGCAGTCTTAGCATCAGAGTCAATTTGATCTTTAGCTGCTTGCTTCTCTTCGTCAGTTAAGTTGTTATCTTGGTCAATTGCCTTCTTAGCTTCATCAACTTCGTTGTTAAGATCAGTTGTTGCTTGATCTTTAGTAGCTGATTTAGTTGGTACTTCAATACCATTAATTGTCTTAACACCATTTTCTTCTGCTTCAGTAACTCCCGCATTGGTAGTTGCATTATCAATCGCAGTATTAGCAGCATTTTGTGCTTCAGCTACTTCTTGCTTCAATGCAGCTTTTTCTTCAGCTGTTAAGTTTGAAGAATCGATTGCATTGTTCTTTGCGTCTGCAGCTTCGGCTACTACCTTCTTAGCTGCTTCTTTGGCTGCTGATTCGGTTGGTACTTCAGTATCATTGATCTTCTTAATACCATTTTCTTGTGCAGTACTTACAGCTTCTGGAGTAGTGGCATTATTGATTGCGTCTTTAGCAGCTTGTGCCTCTTCATCTACTTCATCGTTTAAAGCCGCCTTTTCTTCATCAGTTAATAGTGATTTAGAAATTTCAGCCTTCTTGCCAGCAACTGCGTTATCGATGGCCGCATTAGCAACATCTTTATCAATTGCTAATGTACCGTCATCGGTTGCTTTCTTAACATCGTCGTTAGTCTTAGCATTATCGATTGCTTCTTGTGCCTTCTTAGCGTCAGAATCAATTTGATCCTTAGCTGTTTGCTTCTCTTCATCAGTCAAGTTGTTGTCTTGATCGATTGCATTCTTAGCTTCATCAACTGCAGTATTAAGGTCACTTGTTGCTTGTTCTTTAGTAGTTGATTTAGTTGGTACTTCAATACCATTAATTGTCTTAACACCATTGTCTTCTGCCTCAGTAACTCCAGCGTTGGTAGTTGCATTATCAATCGCAGTATTAGCAGCATTTTGTGCTTCAGCTACTTCTTGCTTCAATGCAGCTTTTTCTTCAGCTGTTAAGTTTGAAGAATCAATTGCATTGTTCTTTGCGTCTGCAGCTTCGGCTACTGCCTTCTTAGCTGCTTCTTTGGCTGCTGATTCGGTTGGTACAGTAACATTATCAATTGCCTTAACACCCTTGTCCTGAGCTTCAGTTACTGCCGTGTTTGTAGTTGCAGCATCTATTGCTCTATCTGCTGCGTTTTGTGCTTCAGTAACTTCTTGCTTCAATGCAGCTTTTTCTTCAGCTGTTAAGTTTGAAGAATCAATTGCATTGTTCTTTGCGTCTGCAGCTTCGGCTACTGCCTTCTTAGCTGCTTCTTTGGCTGCTGATTCGGTTGGTACTTCAGTATCATTGATCTTCTTAATACCATTTTCTTGTGCAGTACTTACAGCTTCTGGAGTAGTGACATTATTGATTGCGTCTTTAGCAGCTTGTGCCTTTTCATCTACTTCATCGTTTAAAGCCGCCTTTTCTTCATCAGTTAATAGTGATTTAGAAATTTCGTTCTTCTTACCAGAAACTGCGTTATCGATGGCCGCATTAGCAACATCTTTATCAATGGCAAGCTTACCATTATCAACAGCCGTATTAACCTCATCATCAGTAGTAGCATTATCAATTGCTTCTTGCGCTTTCTTAGCATCAGAATCAATTTGATCTTTAGCTGCTTGCTTCTCTTCATCAGTCAAGTTGTTGTCTTGATCGATTGCGTTCTTAGCTTCATCAACTGCAGTATTAAGATCAATTGTTGCTTGTTCCTTAGCAGGTGACTTAGTTGGAATTTGAATATCTTTAATTGCTGCGATGCCGTCTTCTTTAGCAGTTGTTACTGCTTCATCAGTTGTTGCACTGGTAATATTTGATACTGCGTTACTGTATTCTGCTTGAACTTTATCTTTCAAGCTGTTCTTTTCATCAGTAGTTAAATCACTAGCATCATCAATTGCCTTATTCTTAGCATCACGTGCTACATTCAATTCTTCAATAGCTTCTTGTTGCTTCTGAACTAAGGTTGGAATAGTAATGTTATTAATATTATCTAAACCGGCTGTTTCTGCACTCTTGACTGCATCATTAGTTTGAGCGCCCTTAATTTCCTTAGTTGCATCATCGGCAGCTTTATTTGTTTGATCAACCAAAGCCTGCTTTTCTTGATCAGTTAAGTGAGTAGCGTTGTTAATGTCAGTAAGCTTAGCATTCTTAGCACTTTCAATTGCATTGAGAGCATCTGTTTGTGCTCCCTCTAGAGTTGGAATAAATAGATCAGTAATTTGCTTGATTGCGTCATCACGTGTTGCAGTAACTGCATCATTAGTAGTAGTAGATGACTCATTAATCTTATCAATTGCATCGTTAGCAATTTTATCTACTTGATCACTTAATTCTTTTTGTTCTTCAGCACTTAAGTTAGATGCAGCAGAGATTTGCTTATTCTTAGCATCTTGAACTTGTTTAATTGCATTAATTGCATCTTGTTTAGCTTGAGCTAAGCTTGGAACAGTCACATTAGCAATATCTGCAATACCCTTATTCTGTGCGTCAGTCACAGCATCATTGGTAGTTGCATTGTTGATATTATCTTTTGCATTTTTAGCTACTTCACTTGCTTGATTGATTAAGTCTTGCTTTTCTTCAGTACTTAAGTTAGATGCATTATTAATTTCATTTGTTTTAACTTGCAAAGCATTGTCAATTGCAGTGTTTGCTGCATTTTTAGCATCTTCTAGTGAAGTAAAGGTAATACCTTTAATGTTATCAATGCCAGCATTAGCTGCATCGCGAGCATCATCGTTGGTAGTGGCCTTTTCAACATTATTCTTAGCAGTAGTTGCTGCTTCAGTTGCCTGATCAACTAATTTTTGCTTTTCAGTATCATTCAAGTTAGAAGCATTGTTAATCTCATTTACTTTAGTGTTCAATGCGTCTTCAATTGCTTGGTTAGCATTCTTCTTAGCCTCATCAAGACTTGGAATAGTAACATTTTCGATATTTTGAACACCAGTATTTGCTGCTGCCTTAGCATCATCATTTGTTTGAGATTGGTTGACGCTGTTAATTGCTTCAGTTGCGGCATTAGTTGCAGCATTGATCAAACCTTGCTTTTCATCTTGAGAAAGGTTAGAAGCATTGTTGATTTCCTCAGTCTTGGCATCTAAGGCCTTGTTAATTAGATCAATACTTTCCTTCTTAATATCAGACAAGTTTGGAACTGTTACATCAGCAATTGCTTTTTCACCATTTGTTTGGGCAGTATCAACATCGACATTAGTAGTAGCATTGTTGATATTGTTCTTAGCAGCATTGGCTGCTTCAGTTGCTTGATTGATTAAGTCAGTCTTTTCTTGAGCGTTGATATTAGATGCATTGTTGATTTCATCGGTCTTCTTTTGAAGAGCATCATTGATGGCAGCAATTGCATTATCTTTGGCTGAAGAAGTGGTTGGAATTTCGGTATTATTAATTTCATTTACACCGTTTGTTTGTGCAGTAGTTACTTCTTCAACAGTAGTTGCGTTAGCAATATTTTGTTTTGCATTATTTGCTTCAGAATTAATTAAATCAGTGTAAGCTTGTTTTTCGTCAGTAGTTAGTGGATCTTGAATTTCCTTAAGCTTACCAGCAACTGCATTATCGATTGCTGCATTAGCAACTTCTTTATCAATTGCAACCTTACCACTGTTAACTGCATTGTTTACCTCAGTATCAGTCTTGGCATTGTTGATGGCATCTTGAGCAGTCTTAGCATCGGAGTCAATTTGATCTTTAGCTGCTTGTTTTTGTTCATCAGTCAAATTGCTATCTTGATCAATTGCTTTCTTAGCATTTTCAACTTCGTTGTTAAGATCAGTAATTGCCTTTTCCTTATTTGCTGATGTTGTTGGAACTTTAATGCCGTCAATTGCACTAATACCATTGTCTTTAGCTTCAGTTACGGCTGCGTTTGTTGTTGCATTGTCAATTGCAGTATTTGCAGCGTTTTGTACCTCAGTAACTTTTTGTTTCAAAGCAGCTTTTTCTTCAGCTGTTAAGTTTGAAGAATCAATTGCAGCATTCTTTTCATTAGCTGCATTAGCTACGGCTTCCTTGGCTGCTTGTTTTGCTGCTGATTCAGTTGGTACGTCAATATCATTGATATTCTTAATACCATTTTCTTGCGCAGTAGCTACAGCTTCTGGAGTAGTTGAAGTGTTAATTGCTTCTTTAGCAGTATTTGCCTTTTGATCTACTTCATTATTCAAAGCAGTCTTTTCTTCGTCTGTTAATGGTAAGTTAGAAATTTCTGATTTCTTACCAGCGACTGCATTATCAATGGCTGCATTAGCAACATCCTTATCAATTGCTAATGTACCATCAGCAGCTGCATTCTTAACATCATCATTAGTCTTTGCATTGTTAATAGCATCTTGAGCACTCTTAGCATCAGAATTAATTTGATCTTTAGCTGCTTGTTTTTGTTCATCAGTCAAGTTACTGTCTTGATCAATTGCTTTCTTAGCTTCATCAACTGCAGTATTAAGATCAGTTATGGCTTGTTCCTTAGTAGCTGATTTAGCTGGTACATCAATACCATTAATTGCCTTAATACCTTTGTCTTCTGCTTCAGTCACTGCTGCATTTGTCGTTGCATTATCAATTGCAGTATTTGCAGCGTTTTGAGCTTCAGTTACTTCTTGCTTCAATGCTGCTTTTTCTTCATCTGTTAAGTTTGAAGAATCAATTGCATTGTTCTTTGCGTCTGCAGCTTCGGCTACTGCCTTCTTAGCTGCTTCTTTAGCTGTTGATTCAGTTGATACTTTAATGCCATTAATTGCATTCATGCCATTGGTTTGAGCTTCAGTTACTGCTGCGTTTGTTGTTGCATTATCAATGGCTTGATCTGCAGCGTTTTGTGCTTCAGTTACTGCTTGCTTCAACGCAGCTTTTTCTTCATCTGTTAAGTTTGAAGAATCAATTGCAGTATTCTTTGCAGTTGCTGCGTCAGCTACTGCTTTCTTAGCTGCTTCTTTGTCTGCTGATTCAGTTGGTACTTTAATGCCATTAATTGCATTCACGCCATTAGTTTGAGCTTTAGTAACTGCAGCGTTGGTAGTTGCTTTATCAATGGCTTGATCTGCAGCGTTTTGTGCTTCAGTTACTTTTTGTTTCAAAGTAGCTTTTTCTTCATCTGTTAAGTTTGAAGAATCAATTGCAGTATTCTTTGCAGTTGCTGCGTCAGCTACTGCTTTCTTAGCTGCTTCTTTGTCTGCTGATTCAGTTGGTACTTTAATGCCATTAATTGCATTCACGCCATTAGTTTGAGCTTCAGTTACTGCTGCGTTTGTTGTTGCATTATCAATGGCTTGATCTGCAACATTTTGAGCTTCAGTTACTGCTTGCTTCAACGCAGCTTTTTCTTCATCTGTTAAGTTTGAAGAATCAATTGCAGTATTCTTTGCAGTTGCTGCGTCAGCTACTGCTTTCTTAGCTGCTTCTTTGTCTGCTGATTCAGTTGGTACTTTAATGCCATTAATTGCATTCACGCCATTGGTCTGAGCTTCAGTTACTGCTGCGTTTGTTGTTGCATTATCAATGGCTTGATCTGCAACATTTTGAGCTTCAGTTACTTTTTGTTTCAAAGTAGCTTTTTCTTCATCTGTTAAGTTTGAAGAATCAATTGCAGTATTCTTTGCAGTTGCTGCGTCAGCTACTGCTTTCTTAGCTGCTTCTTTGTCTGCTGATTCAGTTGGTACTTTAATGCCATTAATTGCATTCACGCCATTAGTTTGAGCTTCAGTTACTGCTGCGTTTGTTGTTGCATTATCAATGGCTTGATCTGCAACATTTTGAGCTTCAGTTACTGCTTGCTTCAACGCAGCTTTTTCTTCATCTGTTAAGTTTGAAGAATCAATTGCAGTATTCTTTGCAGTTGCTGCGTCAGCTACTGCTTTCTTAGCTGCTTCTTTGTCTGCTGATTCAGTTGGTACTTTAATGCCATTAATTGCATTCACGCCATTAGTTTGAGCTTTAGTAACTGCAGCGTTGGTAGTTGCTTTATCAATGGCTTGATCTGCAGCGTTTTGTGCTTCAGTTACTTTTTGTTTCAAAGTAGCTTTTTCTTCATCTGTTAAGTTTGAAGAATCAATTGCAGTATTCTTTGCAGTTGCTGCGTCAGCTACTGCTTTCTTAGCTGCTTCTTTGTCTGCTGATTCAGTTGGTACTTTAATGCCATTAATTGCATTCACGCCATTGGTCTGAGCTTCGGTCACTGCTGCGTTTGTTGTTGCATTATCAATGGCTTGATCTGCAACATTTTGAGCTTCAGTTACTGCTTGCTTCAACGCAGCTTTTTCTTCATCTGTTAAGTTTGAAGCATCAATTGCATTGTTCTTTGCAGTTGCTGCGTCAGCTACTGCTTTCTTAGCTGCTTCTTTGTCTGCTGATTCAGTTGGTACTTTAATGCCATTAATTGCATTCACGCCATTGGTCTGAGCTTCGGTCACTGCTGCATTTGTTGTTGCATTGTCAATTGCTTGATCTGCAGCGTTTTGTGCTTCAGTTACTTCTTGCTTCAATGTAGCTTTTTCTTCATCTGTTAAGTTTGAAGCATCAATTGCATTGTTCTTTGCAGTTGCTGCGTCAGCTACTGCTTTCTTAGCTACTTCTTTGACTGCTGATTCAGTTGGAACTTTAATGCCATCAATTGCAGTAACTCCATTTGTTTGTGCTTCAATTACAGCATCATTAGTCGTTGCCTTAGTAATTTCCTCTTTTGCCTTATCTGCAGCCGTATTAGCTTCTTTTATTAACGCAGTCTTTTCATCAGTAGTTAGATCACTAGCTGAATTAATTTCTTCTAATTTCTTAGTTAAAGCATTGTCAATTGCTTTATTTGCATCCGACTTCACAGTATCTAAGCTTGTTGGACCAATCTTCTTAATTGCATCAACACCAGCTTGGCCTGCTTGAGCTGCTTCGTTGTTTGTCGTAGCTGTTTCAATATTTTCTTTAGCCTTATTGGCTTCAGCAGTTGCTTGATCAATTAGATCTTTCTTTTCTGCATCACTAAGATTATCAGCTTTGTTAATTACCTCAGTTTGAGCAGTAAGAGCATCATCTACTGCTTTATTGGCTGTCTTTTTGGCATCCTCCAAGCTTGGAACAGTAACATTATTAATATTAGTTGTTCCTTCATCTTGTGCAGTTTTAATTGCATCAGCTGTAGTTGCTTGATCAATGGCTTCTTTAGCATTATTAGCTGCATCAGTTGCTTCTTTGATTAATTGATCTTTAGTTGTTTGATCAATATTGTTAGCATCGTTGATTTCCTTAGTCTTAGCGTTAAGGGCATCATCAATTGCTTCTTTTGCAGCATTTTGACTATCAGTAACGCTTGGTATCTTTACATTGTTAATTGCATCAACACCATCTTGGCCCGCTTTAGTTGCTGCATCATTAGTTGTAGCTTTTTCAATAGCAGCCTTTGCGGTAGTTGCTGCATCAGTTGCTTCTTGAATTAACTGATCTTTTGTTGCTTGGTCAATATTGTTAACGTTATTGATTTCCTTGGTCTTATCAGCTAATGCTTGATCAATTTCTTTGGCTGCGTTAGTTTTAGCATCATCTAAACTTGGAATTTTTACCTTGTTAATCTTAGTAATTCCTTCAGTTTTAGCAGTGTTAACTGCATTTGCATCGGTTGCTTGATTAATAGCAGTATTAGCATCCTCTGCGGCTTTCTTAGCGTCCGCAATTAATTGATCCTTAGTAACTTGATCAATATTAGTAGCGTCAGTGATTTCGGTAGTCTTAGTATCTAAAGCCTTTTGAATATCTTCAGTAGCAGCAATCTTAGCATTTGCAAGGTTACTATCACCATTCAAGCCATTGATTGCATCAGTAATAGCCTTGGCTGCATTGTTTACTTCTGCCTGAGTTGCATTAGTATTCTTTAAAATCTCTTGACCAGCAGTAATTGCATTGTTAAGAGCTTCTTGATTTGCTTGGTCGGCGTTAGTATAGTTACCAGTTTCCTTAGTATTATTAGCATTGGTTAAAGCTGTTTCCAAGGCTTCAGTATTAGTAGCCTCGCCTTTAAGGTTATCTTTTGCTGCATTAATTGCATCTAAAGCATTCTTAACGTCACTTGCCGATGGATTTGTTTCATTCAAAACTGCTTGCCCAGCAGTAATTGCACTATTATATGCTGTTTGGGCTTCTTCACTACCGTTGTAGTATGCAGGCGTAATTCTTACATTTGGCGCATCCTTAACAGCAGCTTCTAAGGCAGCCTTGTTTGCAGCTTCAGTCTTAGCATCCCCATTTAGGTTATTATTTGCAGTTTCAAGATCTTGAAGAGCTTGGTTTACTTCTGCTTGAGTTGCATTAGTTTTATCTAAAACTGTTTGTGCAGCTGTAACTGCATTATCATATGCAGTCTTTTGAGTTTCGTCTGCATTAGTATAGTTATTGCTTTCTTTTACAGTTGCAGAATTGTCAACTACTTTTTGAAGCACTGACTTATCAGTTGCTTCACCCTTAAGATTACCCTTAGCAGTATTAATGGCATTTAAAGCATCTGTAATTTGAGTAGCAGTTGCGTTTGGATCAGCTAAAACTGTTTGACCAGCACTGACTGCCTTATCATAAGCAGTTTTAGCTTCATCAGAGCCATTGTAGTATGCAGCATCATCTGATTTTACAGTAGGTGCTTCATCAACTGCTTTTTGAAGAGCTTCCTTACTTGCTGCTTTCTTAGCATCACCATTTAAAGCATCTTTTGCGTTATTAATGGTGGTCAATGCATTATCTACTTCAGTTTGAGTAGCATTAGCATTACTTAAAACTGTTTGACCGGCACTGATTGCATCAGTGTAGGCTCTTTGTAAATTAGCATCAGCATTGGTATAATTATTGCTTGATTCTACTGTTGATGCTTGGTCAATAGCATCTTGAAGTTCAGTCTTATTGGTTTCTTTACCAGTTAAAGCCTTCTGAGCATTTTGAATGGCGGTTACGGCATCATCAACGTCAACTTGATCGTAATTATTTGGATTGGCAAGAATGTCTTTACCAGTTGAAATTGCATCAGTATATGCCTTTTGAGCTTCTTCAGTAGCATTGTAGTAACTTGCTTTCTTTTCTTCTTCTGGAGCAGCATCTACTAATTCTTGAAGAGTAGTGGTATTAAGTGCACGTAATGCTGCCACACTTTCAGTTTGAGAGGATTCAACGAAATCTTTTGTAGCAGTAACTGCAACTTGTGCATCATCAGTCAAGCTACTTGCAAGTTTTGATAAATCAATAGAGAAGTTACCACCAGTTGAAGCAGTTTGTGCAGCGTAATCAACATTGTCTGAAGTTACTGTACCGTTAGTGTTGGTGTACACAGTATAATTTCCGACTACTGGCACATTAGTGCTTACTCCACCAACAGTAACAGTTACATAAATTGGGTTGTTGCTACCACTTGAAGCAACAGTACCAGTCAATATATTATTCTTACTTAAATGAAGGTTAGATAGAGTAACGTCTTCACCAGCCTTAACAAGATCAATCAAGTTCTTGTTAGCAAGACCTTCTCCAACTTGCTTAACAGTATTTTCATCTTGTGACGTAATAGTGTAAGAAGTAGCATTACCATTTCTATCATAAGTTACATCAATTTTGCCCAAAGGCTGTGATTCGTTTCCATCAGTAACCGTCTTAACACGGGTGAAATTGATAGTACCATTTTTAATTAGTGACTTACCAGTACTGGTATTTGCGGAAAGATCGATAGCAAATGAATCTGGTTGATCTGAAGTGAATGTACTACCAGATGATAAATTAATAGCAGTTAAAGCACCTGTACCGTCAGCACTAATCTTAAAGTTAGAGTGAGGCGCAAGTTTAACTGTTCCCTTACCCGAAATTGACATCAAATTATCGTTGTAACTTCCAGTATTAGTAGCACTTAAATTAAACTTACCACCATTACCAACATTAATTGCTGCATTACCTGCAATGTATACTGGGTAACCATTATCTCTAGTACTTGGAGTACCAGTTGAATTGATATTCAAATCACCATTTACATTAAGAGTGGCATCAGAATTTAAATATAAAGCACCAGCTACATCGCTATCACCGCTAGCTTTTTCAGTATTAATAGTTAAGTTAGCACCTTTATCAACGTTAATTGTAGTATTGGCGTTTGAAGCAATCGCCCGGGCAATTCTTCCAGTTCTAATACCATTACTATTTTCTGGATTTCCCTTAGAATGTGGGTTAATAGTTACATTAGCACCATTTTTAACGTCAATTGTAGCTGTACCACCATCAATTTCAAGTACATTTGAGTTGGTTGTCCCTAAGGTCACATTACTGTTTCCATCAAAAATAATATGATTTCTTCCACCCTCAAATTGAAGAATTTGTTGGGTGTCCCCACCTTGACTGGAACGTGATTTACCATCAATTGGACTAGTGTATGATCCTACTGTAGTAGCTGTAACTTTGTTCTTAAATGTAACGGTTGCATTAGTATTAGAAGCCGTATAAATAAGCTGTGATCCAGTGAAGTCTACATTATCATATACATACCCACCAGCATTATAAATTACTCCCCAGTAACTACGTGCATAGATATCCAAGTCCTTGAAAGTTACTGTGTTTGGGGTACTCATGTTAAAAACATAGCCAGAAAAATCAATAGTATGTTTTACACCATTTGTTGCAGATTTAATTGTAAAGTCTCTGGTATTAATTCTTGAAACATATGTATAGTTAGAATCAGTAACTGTCGCAAGATTAATATCATTAGCCACATTAATAGTTGTAGCAGATCCTTTTTGAATTGCATTGATTAATCCTCGAGCATCCGTAACTGTTACTGCATTAGGATCCTCTGCTTCAGCTGCAAGTGCTCTAGTTGTCACTTTACTTTCAGTAGCAGCTCGCGCACTAAGGAATGATGCATTCTTAACTGCTTCATTTACATTAAACGTATTAGTTGAAACCTCAGTAGTTGCATCATCTACTGAATTGTTCAAATCAGTAGATGCATTATCAATAGTTGCTGTTTTTACTTTTTCTTCGTCAGTCTTTGCAGTTTGAGTTTCAGTGTTCTTAGTCTCTACATTAGGAGTAGCAGCTTCAGTCTTTACATTTTTTACTACTTTTTTATTAACATCAGTAGCAGTATTTGTCTTAGCGGCTGCTTCATCATTTTTCTTAGCTACATCATTAGTTGCAGTATTCTTTGTTTCTACTTCCTTAGTAGCAGTTTCTTCAGTTTTAACAGTTTCAGTAGCTGCAGTCTGCTTTTCATCTGACTTACTTTCAGTATTTTCACTACTCTTGTTAAATTCGCTAGCATTATTAGGAGTATGAGCCTTGTAACTAGAAACAACTGTACTGTGATCAAGATCATCAGTTACTGTACTTTTAGCTTGATTAGTATTTGATTTTTCTTCACTCTTATTTTGAGTATTAGTATCAGCACTTTGATTATTGTCTGTCTGTTCTTTATCTTGTGAACTTGTTACCACAGACTTATTGCCATTATCAACCGTATCAGCAGATGCTTGTTGTCCGTTATACAAGCTAAAACTTAAGCCGATTAAAACGGATGCAGCACCTACACTAAATTTACGAATAGAGAAACGTTGTTTTTCGTCTCTCATTTTTTTATTTTTCATTTCAATATTATTCTTTGAAACCATATTTTTCCTCCAATGACAAATTTAAGTCGATTCAATTAAAAATTGTTGTCTATTCAATTTGGCTTAAATTTAAACCTATTGATTTTATCATTCCCTTACTGTTATTTAAAATTAAATATAATAAAAAAATTATACAAATACACACAATTCAATTATTAATAATTATATAGTAACATGTGTCTCCATTTCATTCTACAATATCGGATTATTTCTAATATTTTCTTTAATAAATTTCTTTCTCTATTAAATAACTTTTTTCTATTCAGTGTTTATTAGGTATAGTATTATTTATTAATTTCTCATTACCGATTAAAAGTCATTTTCGACCGATGACTGACAAAATAAAGTAAAAATATCTCATATCGATATAATTTAACTTGAAAGGAGTAAGAAATGAAATTCAAGTTGTTTATTAATCCAAACAGTCAAGAAATTGTCGAGGCTACTGTTCATCGAAAAAGTGATTTTTCTACTCAATTAAAGCAATTCGTTTTATCAAGCGATAATTCAAATATAATACCTGCCTATGATGATAAAGACTTAATTATGCTTAACTTAGACAGTACTATAATATTTACAATTATTGAAAATAAGATTTTTGCTATCTACAATAATAAGCAATACCGCATCAGAAAAAGACTCTACCAAATCGGAGACATTCTCCCCACCAATTGATTTATTATCTGCTAAAAAATGTAAATGATATCCAGCAGCTGCCATTCCTTGGAACATCTTCAGTGCAAAGTAACCTATAGCTGTACTGGAAACATCAGTAGATTCAAAAACGGCTTGTTCATCTGCTACTTGCAATAAAGTCTTGTAAGGTCTTGACTGCTTTTCAACTACTCTTGTTTTAACAATTGAAAAAGTTTCTACAATTTTAACTGTAAAAAAGACATTTTTATAAGGATAGTCAGCTAAAATCCTATCTTCTAATTCTTTTTGAGTTAAATTCTTGACCTTAAAACTATCTTTTATCTCTTCAAAATGAATAGAAAACTTCAAATCAACTGCTTCTAATATAGATATATCACAAATCCATTCTATAATAGAACTTGAATAAAAATAAATTTAAGCGAGGAATAGACATGGTTAGCATCTTAAATAATCAAACTAGTAATGAAGAATTCTTAAAATTTGCAACTAATGAAGTTCACAATGTTGATGTTGCTACAACGCATCATGGTGCACCTTCTGCTCAGGTTTGTGATCTAGTTTTAAATAAAAATGGTAAGCTCTACATTGTTACCTCTAGCCAAAATCCCTTCTTTCAAGATTTGATCCATCAACCTAAGGTGATTATTAATGGGTACAAAGGAGATGGCACGATGGATTCATGTGGTTTTTCAATTCGGGGAACAATAAAAAATGTCGAACATAAATATATTGACGAAATTTTTGAAAAAAATGATTATTTAAATGAAATATATGCAGATGATATTGAAGGTGCAAAAGAAGATCTACGGGTTTTAGAAATTACACCAAAAGAAGCAGCCTACTTAGATCATCGTACTCATCCTATTTTTACAAGAAAATTTGAATTTTAATTAATCATTTTTCCTACATAACTAAATAAGTAAATAAAAATGGATAGGTTTCTTTTCACCTATCCATTTTTTAATATGGTTTAGTTAGCTAATTTAATTCTTTCATCGGCAACTTGTTCAATAAAATACTGATCATGGTCAATTAAAAGCATTGCTGGTTTTACTTCTTGTAGTAAATTAATCAATTGATCTTGATTAAAGACATCTAAATAGTTTGCTGGTTCATCCCATAAATACAAATCTGCCGGCTCAAGTAGTGATTTTGCCAAAGCGATTCTTTTCTGTTGTCCCATACTCATCGCTTCAATTGGCACATTAAAGTTAGTACGAGGAAAGCCCATCTTCTTCAAAATATTAAGCAAATCCTCATAAGACAATTTTTGATGAAACGCAAAATTCTTTAAACTCCCTTGATATATTGTGAAATCTTGCGGTAAATACGAAATTCTTAATCCATTAGCTAGCTGATATTTTCCGCTACTGTTTATTAGGGCTTTATTCAATAAAAATTTTAAAAAAGTAGATTTTCCAGAGCCATTTTTACCTTCAAGTGCAACAATGCCATGATTTTTCACTATCAAATTCAAATTAGAAAATAGGTGTTTATTCCCTACTTTCAGACCTAAACCTCTAGTTTCAAGAAGAGTGGAATGATAATTAGATTGAAAGTTCATCGTTAATTTTGGTATATCTTCAATATTAACCATTAATCCTTCTTTTTCTTCAATCTTTTTATCCATTCTATTTCTACTTGTAATAGATTTCTTCATCATTTTAGCTGCTGCATGTCCAACCGCCGCTTTATTTATTCTAGCTCTACGGTTAAGAATATATTGTGTTTTTTGTCCCAAATTTTTTCTAGCTTCTATTTTTTGTGCCCAATGATAAAATTGTTCTTTCTGATTATGTAAAGTTTTAATTTCGCCAGCTAGTTTTTCATTTTTTTCACGATTGAATTCATCACGTCCTTCTTTGATTTGTTCATATGTTGCATAATTCCCTTGATATAAATGAATTTCAGTATTTTCGATTGCTAGTACATGATCAGTTACTTGATTTAAAAAATTACGATCATGACTTACAACAATATATCCTCTATGATGCTTAGTTAAATATTTACAGATTGCCTGACGACTTTCTTTATCTAAATGATTTGTAGGTTCATCAATGAGAGGAAAAGAATTTTGATCAATAAATGATAAAGCTAATAAAATTTTAGTTTGTTCTCCACCGCTTAAAGTATTGAATGGCTGCCAGATTAAATTTGAGTCAACGTGCATTAAATTTAGCTCACGCTCTAGTTTCCATTGTTCAAACATAATTTGATCTTGTAATTCATATAAAGTGATATTAGCTGGATTCTTAATCCTAATTGGATAATAAGAAAAATTCAATTTAGTTTGAATTTCACCTCTTCCAACTAATTTTCCCTGTAAAAGATTAAGAAAAGTCGTTTTTCCTCGTCCATTTCTACCTACTAGTCCTAGCTTCCAAGAGCTATCTAAGTCTAAATTTAAATTATTAAAAATATTGTTGCTGCTATCTTCATATCTAAATGATACATTCAAAATTTTAATACTACTCATTTAAATCACCTCGAAAAAAGAGCCTGCACTTCTGACAAGTACAGACTCTTCATGTCTTTACGTATTAAAAGAAGATCATGTCCGTCTAATAATCTTGTCAAAAGTGCACAGTTCATCCCTTTAATAAAAAACGAATAATTTCAACTATGCTTAGATTTGCAAGATTAAAGACGCAACAGCGACCCTTCTTTCTAAAGGTGAATTTCAATTGATAAAATTAAGATATCATGAAATATGATCAAAATCAATCACAAATAGTTAATTTATATCTCAATAAGTTCATCTATTATCCAACTATTCCTTGATAATTTTTATAATCCTATAAATACCTCCAATCAACAACAGGCTTCCGCCGATGATCAAGAAACTAGTCCAATATACATCTAATCTCTGATGATATACATTCACCAGGATTAAAAATATGAGTAAAACCAACATTCCAACTATAGATCTTATTTGTTTTTTCTTATCTGGAAGCAAATTCAACCCTCCATTCTTTATCAAAACGTAATATACAGTATAAATAAAATTCTATGAAACATTAACCAATACTTCATAGAGTTTAGTATATTAGTATTATTTTTTATATTACATAAATATACAAATTCGGTTTGATATTATACCAATCTAGAAATTTTAATCCAAATCAGTCCTTTATTCCTTCAATCAAACGTACATCACTTATTCCACAAAAACTTAATGAGAGCTCTATCAACTTGCGAATTTTCATGGAGCTTTGAATGCTGCGCATTTTTACCATTAATCTTCAACACACGATAAGTAGTGTTACCATCCCTAACAAGATACTGCAATGAAAGGGATGACTTATTATCAACCCTACCATCAGTACTGTTGCCAATATCACCAATGATGTTCAGCACTTTCACATGCTTTTTAGCATAAATACTCCTAACTTCAGTCATTTGTTTATAAGTTGAATTCATTTTATTTGGCTTACCATTACTATTCACCTTCATCCCTTTTGGCTGCTTAATTGAATTAGGAATTCCATCAAAATCTAAGCCAGCAAAATGACCAGCAATATCAACTTGCTTTTGAATTTGAGGCATATTCTTCTTATTTCCATTCTGAAGCATGTAATAAATGATTGAAATATTACCTAATGAATGACCCACCATATTGATTTTCTTAATTCCATACTTCTTTTGAAGTGCCTTCACTACATTAGTCGCATAATCTCCATGTTTATTAAAATCAAGTTGACGATTATTTTCATAGTTTACTTCACAGATTGGATTTTTAGCATTTTTAGGCCAAGTGCCAACTAAAGTAACTTTCCCAGTTTTTGAAACTTCTGCTCGAATAACCGACTTAGTTACGCCAGCTTTCTTGGCGGCATCAACCATATGCTCTTCAGCATGGTAAGATGAACCTCCACCATGAAAAAACAATGTCGGCGTTGAGGTAATTTGCACCTTTTTACTACTAGTATTATCTTGGCTTGAACATCCTGCCAAAATTAAAAGGATGCTGGCCATCAATAAAATAAATAAATTTTTCTTCTTCATTTTTCTACTTTTTCACAATTGCAATCGTTGCCTTAGCAACTGGATCTGATACCATCAAATCAATTGGATATTGACCATGATATTTATTATTAAAAGCATCGGTAATATCTTGAATCAAATCTGCATTATTAACTGGTTGATATTCAACTTCAAATTTTCGACCATTAATTTCTACTTGGCCACCATTTTTAGTGCCTGCTTGATACCACTTAGTATCCTTAATTCCTTTAGCACCACGAATAAAAACTTGCTTATCTACAACTACTTCCCAAACTGGATTATCTTCCGCAAAACTTGATTGGTCATCGTTATAAGGACGATTCTGCAAGGTTTGCGCATTCTTAAAAGCTGCTATTTCTTCATCAGTCCATTGTGCCATTAATATCATCTTTAATCACTAACTTTAATATAGGATTTAATTACTTTTCTATCTGCCATATCTTGGTAGGCTTCATTAATTTGATCTAAAGAATAAGTCTTAGTAAATACTTTACCGGGATTAATTTTGCCATCTAAGACTGCCTTAAGTAATACTTCTTTATCATAAGTTGTAACTGATGCAGGTCCACCAGCAACACTCATATTCTTAAAGAAAATTAAACCTGGATTTAATTCTGCTCCGTGTGGTAACCCAACACGACCAACCAATGAGCCAGGTCGACCTACTTGAATAGCTTCTTCATTTGATAACTTACTACCAACACATTCTAATATTGCATCAGCTCCGCCATGTGTAATAGCAAGCAAGTTTTGAATTCCTTCTTCATCACGCTGCACTACATTATCTGTAGCTCCAAATTCACGAGCCAATGCTTCACGGTCAGGGTGACGACTAGTTGAAACAATTTGTTTTGCTCCACGCAACTTAGCCGCAATAATTGCTGATAAACCTACAGCACCATCGCCTAAGACGATTACGGAATCACCTGGTTGAACATTAGCAACTCGAGCCGCATGATAACCTGTTGCCATTACATCTGCTAATGCTAAAAACGACTTAAGCATCCCTTCACTGTAGTCTTCGGGCTTACCAGGAACCTTAACTAATGACCATTGTGCATGTTGGAAACGCACATATTCAGCTTGATAACCACTGGAGAAATTGTCACCCAAGTCATGATTCATACATACACCGTCAAAGCCAGCTAAACATGCTCGGCAGTGTCCACATCCATGAGTAAATGGTGCAATTACAAAATCGCCTTTTTTAACAGTAGTAATATCTTTGCCCACTTCTTCAATCACACCGATGATTTCATGACCAGCATTTTCATGGCCTTGTTCTTCTAAACCACGATATGCCCATAAGTCAGAACCACAAACACAGGTACGAAGGACCTTGATGATTACATCGTCATCCTTTTCAATCTTTGGCATTGACTTATCAACAACTTTCATTTCGCCAGCCTTAACAAATTCTGCATATTTCATAAATAGATCTCCTTATTTAATACTCCTACCTAATTCATAAGCCTTTTGAGCAAACTTTTCTAATTTTTGATCGTTCCATGAATCATCCGCATAAATTTCGTCAATTATTTGCCCGCGCATATCATCACTTAACTTATGTATATGTAATTTCACAGCATCCGTATCTTCTTGCGTACCATACCCAGCCATCATAAAGACCATCTTTTTATCTTTAAGTTCATGATTATAATCATAAAACCGATCAATAACTGCCTTAAGTTGGGCATTAAGACCAAAATAATAAAGGGATGAAACTAAAACAACAATATCAGCTTCTAGCAGCTTAGGAATTACTTCTTTTTCTACTATGTCATTATCTGGAATGCCAACTTCCATACCTGGTGCGTGTTCTAACTGCAAAAAATGAGGTGCACTTTCGCCTTGCAAACCCGCATCATAGCGATAAACTTTATTTTCAGTTTCTCTTATTCCTTTTTCAAATTTATCAGCTAATTTATTAGAAGCACCATTAAAGTTCGGACTTCCAGTTAAAATTACTACTTTCGTCATAAAGCCTCCTTCTTTTATATTCAATTTTCATAATTAATTATAGTTAGTCGTCTAATACTTGAAAAATCACAGTTTTTAATGCTAGTATAAATTGAATTTATCGTAATGAGGTACATATAGATGATCGAAAATTACTTATTAGAAGAACTAGTAACCTTCGCAAAGTACGGAACGGTTGCCAAGACAGCAGAAGTTCTTGGATTAACTCAACCAGCCGTTACTCATTCTATGAAAAAGCTTGAGGAAGATTTGGGCGTTATTTTATTCATTAGAAAGCCAAACAGACTCTACTTAAGTGAGACCGGCAAATACACAGCACGTGAAGCAAAAAAGTTAATCGACGATAATCTTGATTTTACTAAACGGGTCAAGCAATTTGAAAAAGACCAAACTACGTTAATTGTCGGTGTCAATGCACCTGGTCCTGGTATTGTTTTACGATCTTTACATGATAAAAATATTCAAATTATAGGTGAGTTAGTTGAATCAAATTTTGAAAATTTATTAGCTGAGCACCAAGTGACCTGTCTTTTGCTTAACTTTCTATTAACGATCGGGATATTGGTTCAACTTACTTAGGGACAGAATCCATGTCTGTTAACTTGCCAGCTAATTGTAATCTCAATCAACATGAGCAACTGTCATTTAAGATGCTCAAGGGGAAGACAATCTTAAGTCCATCGCCAATTGGATTTTGGTCTAAAATTTATCAAGAGAAAATTCCAGATAGCAAAATTATTTTTCAAAATGAATCAAGTGAATACAGTGAGATTCTTCAATACTCTATTTTGCCTTTCTTTACAACAAACTTGACGAGTTTAGATTCTAAGTGGGGACATAATTTGCCTGATAACCGTAGCGTGCGTCCCTTAAAAGACGAAGTAGCACATCAGAAATTCTACGCTTGTTACTTAAAACACACTAAGGATCGAGTTCAACCTTTAATTGAAAAGTTGCAAGACCAGTGGAGTAAATACGATCAAAAGTAAACCTCTAATCAAACAGATCACTCTATAATAATTTCTTTTAGATACATCTTTAAAGTAAAAGCTAGTGCATCAATTAACATACACTAGCTTTTTGTATATTCAACATTCAACTTTTAAACCGATTAATTTTTAAAATTTACCGATAATTGCAATAGTAAGATATTCTCATGTTTATCAAATATAATTTTTCTTGAAAGGAGCTAAAAAGATGAAATTTAAATTGCTAATTAATCCTGACAAAGAGGAAATAATTCAAGCACAAGTACATCAAAAAAGCATTTTTACTGATAATTTAGAAAAGTTTGTTTTAACTAATGGTAATTCAAATTCAATCATTGCCTATGAGGACAAGGACTTGATTATCTTACAACTAGAAGATATTATCATGATCACAATACTTAATAATAAAATCACCGCAATTTGCGTAAATAATAAAAAATATCATCTTCGTAAACGTATTTATCAATTAACAAATATCTTACCAAAGAACTTTTGGAGAATTAACAAATCTTCTATCGTTAATCAAATCTATATTGATCGCTTCGAAGAAACGAAGACAGCTGGTGTAAATATTATCATGAAAAATGGACTCACTGATTATGTTTCTAGACGTTGCTTTAGCAAAATAAGAAAGAGGCTGTATTAAAATGAAAAAATTTATCTTAAATTTTATCAAAAGAGGTCTAATTGCTGCCGGCTTTGGACCATTGATTTTAACTATTTTCTATTACGGATATTACTTAGCGATTCATTATAATCCAACTTCCACTTTAGAAGTTAATAAAAATATTCTCTCTAGTTTGCTGTTAGCTTTTATTGCTGGAGGGATTAGCGCAATCTTTAAAGTAGAAAAATTATCGCTTGGTATCGCCACTTTAATCAATGCAATCGTAATTTACTTAGATTACCTTTTCTTCTACTTATTTAATAACTGGGTCGAAATGAGTTTTACGCCATTAATTATTTTTACAATTTGTTATATATTTGGTTACATCATCATTTGGTTATGTATTTATCATCAAGTCAAGATCCAAATTCAAAAACTAAATCAGAAGTTATAGGAATAGTTGGCCCTAATTTAGGAGCACTATTCATAAAACAATTTAATTACTAATAACTTAATTTTAAGTAAAAAGCTGAATAGTAGCTCATCATCCCTACTATCCAGCTTTTATTTATTTAAAAGAATAACTTACTCATAATAATCATGAAGATCATCAAGCAAGTAGAACTAATTGCAGCAGCCCCAAAGACGGTACCACCACGTTTGAAGATAACACTGAAGTTAACGGAAATACCTAAAGCGGCCATTGCCATCCCCAAAAATACATATGCTGCTTGAACCAAGCCATCTAAAACTACTGGTGGGAATGGTAAGAAAGTACCTAAAATACTGGTTAAAATAAATCCGCCTAAGAACCAAGGAATTGGTAATTTCTTAGGTGCTTGTGTATGATCTTGCGCACTTTCTTTTACCAGTCTTCTTTGGTACCAGTATCCAATTATTAAAGCTACTGGTGCTAAAAGTAAAACACGTGATAATTTCATAATTAATGCACTATCTAAACTTGCTTCACCAAAAGCACTGCCGGCTGCGATAGCATGAGCAATTTCATGAAGAGATCCGCCAGCAACAATACCAAATTGTGAATCTGTTAACCCTAGCATTGGTTTAATCACAATTTCTAAGAGTGTAAATACTGTTCCCATCACACACACTACGGCAACAGCAAGGACCTCGTTTTCTCTTTTACGTTCTTCATCTCTACTCTCAATTTGAGGGGAAACGCCCATTACAGCAGCTGCTCCGCAAATTCCACAGCCACAAGCTGATAACACAGCTAATTCATCTTCCGCCCCAAATTTTTTACTAAGCCAGTAGGTCAAAATAATCGTTCCACTTACCCCTAGCATTGCAACTAAAATTGTTTTAATACCAGCATCAGCTAACTTAGTAAGATTAAGTCTAAAACCCAGTAAAATAATTCCTAATCTCAAAAACTTATTAGAAATAAAACCAATCCCTGGGGCTGCTTCTTCTCTTACCCCAACCGGTAAAACCTGCAGTGAAATTCCTAATAAAAGGGCCATTACCAACGCACCAATCAAGTTAACATAGGGTAATTTTGCTAGAAAAATACCTGCCACGGAACAAATTAAAGTCATTACAGCTGCAAGACCAAATGATTTACTCTTAACAATACTTATCAATAAAAAATACCTCCAGTTTAATTACTTACTCCTACCCAGGAAAATTTACAGAATAAGCAATCATATAGTGTTTTAAAGTGATTCTTTCTCGAAAGCAAAATTATTATGATACTATAATATCCAATCCAATAATTAAAGTAAAATAATATGCTCACAAAATCACAAATATTTTTATTGATATAAAAAGGATGATAGCTTAAATTGTACTTTCATCCTTTAATTTTGTGATATTATTCATAAAATCTTTCAAATCAATTACAGTCTCAAATGTTAAGAAAAACAATAAAGCTTTAATCCAAGAGCGACTAAGTAAAAAGAAAAAGCAAATTGCTAATGCGATAAGCCCTATTCCCACAAACAAAGCTAAGGCAGCTAACTTTGCTCCAAATAAATTAACGACTTCCTTAAAACTACTTGGCTCATTTTTAACTAATAAAGATAGGTCATGATATTGTTTACTAGTTCTTACTCGAAATGATAAAAAAGTAAATACGGTTCCGATAATAATTAAACTGGCTCCAAGTAATTGAAATAATAGGCTCATTGGAGGCTGCCTAAACATTAAAATACCTCCAAGAATTAGCAAGATGTCCGCAAGCAAATTGTAACGTAAACGTTTATTTTCTAATTTAGTAAAAATTAATTCATTCGAATCCATACTTCATATCCTTTAATATTCTTCTTTCTACCAGTATACTGGTTAAACTAAAAATGACCAAGAGCAATTTTAGCTCTTGGTCATCTAGGTCAATTAACGTCCTTTATGAACTGTATCATTTTCAACTGGAATTGGCTGGGCTTTAAGCCCAACTGCACCATACAGCATACCGATTAAACCGGCTATTATTAATAATTGGGACATAGTCAGGACTCCTCTCTTGGAATCTTCCCCCAGTACCTATCTTACAGGCTTAAGTCTACTTTTCAAAACAAAAAGACTTGTGTTGCAGGTGTCAAAGAAAGCCAAATCCAATAAAAAGTCATCATAATTACTGCTAAATAAGACATCATAGTTAAAAAGTTCTCAAAGCAACCTCCAACTTTATAATGAATTGGTGACTTTCGTTTTTTCTTATAGAATGGCGCTAGCCACTCTACTCCTTGCTTACTGAAACTATCTTCAACTAAATGCAAAAAATAGCCAATTACCAGCCCAAACCAAAGTGCACTCCAATAATTCTGAGAAGTTAGATTGTTGATATGAATAGGAATAAATCTATTCATTAAATAATATAGACCACCAGAAAAAATGACCCAGCCGAGGAAAGAATGAGTAATTCCTCGATGTTTAAGAAAAAGACTAAAATTGATCACTGATTTCTTGCTTGCAGAACTGTTATATTCATCAATATCAGGTAAAGAAGCGCCAATGGCAGTCGCAGCCAGAATAATAATGTTGTTAACTGGATCGATCAATAGACGATTAGTTAATAATAAGCTTAGTTCCACGATTGCAATACTACAAATTCTATGTGACCTAGTCAGCACTTCTTTTCACCCTCTCTAGAACATATATTCTATTTTAACAAAATTCCCACCAGAATGGGAACTTGTATACGCCAAGGTATAAAAAAACTCTAGTTTTGCACTAGAGTTTTCAAATAATATGCTTTTATAGCTTTACATAATTATTCTACTTTTAATTGATAGCTTCTTTTAATATCTTGGTCAATTCTTCTATTCGCTGATCTTCTGGTTTAGCAATAAAAGCATATTCTTCAGTGCATTGTTTTCCCTCTCTCAATAAGAATAACTTTTGTACTTGATCATCATCAATGTGGGCTGCTGTTTTTTCATTCATAATTAAGTAGCCCGATCCAGATTCAACCATTAAAACTGCCTCTCCTAAAGTTTCAACTGCAAGTAAATCACTATCAACTTGAAGAACACTTTTTAAATAATGGTATTCGCTTTTTTCTTCCTCTACTCCCGCTACCATAATGCAAGGTAAATTCTTTAAATCACTCATTTCAACAGTTTGTTGATATTTATTAAAATTACCCGCTTGCACTAGGGCTACTAGAGACACCTCATCAACCGGATAAGTAGCTAGTTGCCGGTAGATAGTCTGTCTTGAATTAACTAATACTGCATCTAGCTCATTATTTTGAATCTTCTTTTCAAGCTCATCATATGAGACAGACTCTAAAATTACTTTTTCATTTTTATGTAAAGCTCGCCATCTACTTGCTCCTTTTTCAAGCTCATGTCTGCCTAAATTTTTTAAATATCCAATCTTCATTTTCTCACCTGCATACAAAATAAGACTTTGATCTTTCAACCAAAGTCTTATTTATCTTAATTACTTAGCTTTGTCATGAAACGCAATAGTAAAACCATTCTCCCAAACTTCTTTTGGAGCGATATGACTCATTCCACGCTTATGTTCCAATTGACCATCACTATCTAAAGTATCTGCAATACCCCACCATGGTTCAACACAAATATAATTACCTGACTTAGGATATTGTGACCATAAACCAACAAATGGTGCATTCTCCATCTTAACATTGATGTGGTAATCACTCTTATCAGTTCTAATCGAAATCTTATTAGGTTGCTTTAATTCAAAGACCCACGCATCATCTTTAAACAATTCATCACTAATTTCAAACATTGAATCAGTTGCAAGTAATGACCGATTATCCCAGTCAAGGTATGGTGCTTTTAGTGGGATCTTAACATGATCCATTGAAGGATCAAACTTAAAGTAATAATCGTTCTTAGTCAAGCCATTATCAGTTGGCAAGTTGAAACCTGGATGACCCCCAATACCAAAAATCATTTCCTTAGTATCAGTATTGGTGACAGTAAAGTGCTCTGAAAGCAAGTTATTAATTAGGGTGTAAGTTACTCTTAATTCAAAATCAAATGGATACATTTTTTTAGTATCTTCATTAGAAGTTAGAAGAAAAACAATGTGCTTATCATCTTGTTCTTCAACAGTAAATTGCGCATCCCGAGCAAAACCATGTTGTCCCATATGGTAAATTTTACCATCATAAGTATATTGATCGTCTTTTAAACGTCCAACTACTGGGAACAAAACCGGAGCATGCCGTCCCCAAATTTCGGGATCCGCCTGCCACATGTATTCTCGACCACTGTTTACATCTTTAACACTTTGGATTTCAGCACCCTTATCAGAAAGCGTTACTGTTAAAAAATTATTTTTTAATTGATAATCCATAATTTAATTTCTCTTTATCTACTAAAATTACAAAATAAACTTTGTTAAGTCTTTATTAACAATTATATCACTCAATTTTTGGTCAACATACTTTTGAGTAATTGTAATTTCGCCCATATTCATGTCTGGACCTTCGTAAAGAACATCTTCAAGTAATTTTTCTAAAATAGTTGCTAAACGACGGGCACCAATGTTATCAGTTCCCTGATTTACTTCAAAAGCTATTTGAGCAATTCGGTCAATTGCTTCTTGAGTAAAGACTAATTTAATACCATCAGCTTTAAGCAATGCGATGTATTGCTTCAAAAGTGAGTTTTGAGGATCTTTTAAGATCTTAACGAAGTCTTCTTGGGTCAAGGCATTTAATTCAACACGAATTGGGAAACGTCCCTGCAATTCTGGAATTAAATCGCTTGGCTTACTTTCGGCAAAAGCACCAGCTGCAATAAATAGGATGTGGTCAGTAGATACCGGACCATATTTAGTTGAAACAGTTGACCCTTCAACAATTGGCAAGATGTCTCTTTGGACACCTTCACGAGATACTTCACCAGAAGTCTTTTTGTTACCGGCAGTAATTTTATCAATTTCGTCGATAAAGATAATTCCGTTTTGTTGGGTACGTTCAATTGCTCGTTGGTAGAGAGAATCATAGTTAATTAACTTCTTTGATTCTTCTTGAATTAAAACTTCACGTGCATCTGAAACCTTCAAAGTACGCTTAACTGTCTTCTTAGGCATTAAGTCTCCCATTAAGCTAGACATATCGATTCCCATTTGTCCCATCATGTCGCCCATTGGGTTAACTTTTGGAGCTTGTTCAACTTCAATCGTAACTTCACGATTTTCAAGCAAGCCTTTGTTAAGTTGATCAGCTACGCTAAGACGTTCATTGCGAATATCATCAGTTACTTCTTCATTATCTTGTGGTTGATTCGTATTGAAGTTACCAGAAAGCATTTGCATCATTTGTTGCATTGAGTTTTCACGATTTTCACGCTTAATGCCTGGTACAATCAATTTAACTAAACGATTATTTGCCTTCTTAGTTGCTTGAAGCTTAACACGTTCGAATTGATCTTTTTCTTCCATGCGAACAGCTTCTTCAACTAAGTCACGAACCATTGATTCAACATCACGTCCAACATAACCAACTTCAGTAAACTTAGTTGCTTCAACTTTAACAAAAGGTGCATCAACAATTTTAGCAAGTCGACGAGCAATTTCTGTCTTACCTACACCAGTAGGACCAGCCATCAACATGTTTTTTGGCGTAATGTCTTGTTGCATTTGCTTAGGTAGTTGCAAACGACGGTAGCGATTATATAAAGCTACGGCAACAGATTTTTTAGCTTCGTTTTGGCCAATAATATATTTATCAAGTAATTCTACAATTTGTTTTGGAGTTTTTTCTTCAGTCAAAATATTTCACCTAGATTTCATCAGTAGTAATGTGGTCATCTGTAAATACATCAATTCCAGAAGCAATCTTAACTGCTTCTTTTGCAATTTCACTTGCACTCATACCTTCACTGTGACGAGTCATTGCAATTGCAGCTGCTTGAGCAAAGTTACCACCCGAACCAATTGCTACCACATCTTCGTCGGGTTCAAGAACTTCACCATTACCAGAAATTAAAAGCAAATCCTTATCATTAAAAGCAATAACCATAGCTTGTAATTTAGCTAAAGTTGGATCTTTTCTCCAACTTTGTGCCATTTCAACAGCTGCCCTACGTAAATCACCTGAATAAGTCTCAAGCTTTCCTTCAAGCATATCTTGCAAGCTAACAGCATCAGCTACACCACCTGCAAAACCAATTACTACTTGATCATGATAAATTCTTCTAATTTTTTTAGCAGTTGCCTTAGCAATAACTTTTTCACCTAAGGTAACTTGTCCGTCACCTGCAATAGCAGTTTTATTGTTATATCTAACAGAACAAATTGTTGTCATATTATTATGCCTCGTCTTTCTTATCTTTTCTCGGGAAAAATTTTTGATAATCTGCTTGTAAATGTTTCATCGTGACATGCGTATAAATCTGCGTTGTCGACAAAGATTCATGTCCTAACAATTCCTGGACACTTCGTAAATCTGCACCATTATTTAACATTTCAGTTGCAAAGGAGTGTCTAAGCATATGGGGATGAACTTTCCCACCTACTCCAGCCTTAATGAACACTTGCTGCATGATGTATTCAATCCCGCGACCACTTAATTTCTGACCACGATTATTTAAAAATACATAACCGCAATCGTCATTTTGGCCAAGTAGCACAGGTCGAACATCATCGCGATACTCTTTTAGTGCATTCGCTGCATCTTTTCCAAAAGGAACATAGCGATCTTTATTACCTTTCCCATGAACTAAGATAATCTTTAAATCAAAATCAATCTGATCTAGCTTTAAAGATGCCATCTCACTTAAACGCATCCCAGTTGCGTAAAAAAGCTCAAACATTGCGCGATTTCTTACTGTGAGCTGATCGTGGCCAGTCAAGCTTTCAAAGACTTGCCTCATTTCTTTTTCGTAGAAGAATTGCGGCAATTTCTTCTCACCCAATCTTAAGCTAATTGTCTGCATAGGATCATTTTCTAAAATTTCTCTTTTAACAAGGAAACGATAAAAGGATCTTAAGCTCGACATCTTACGCGCCTGGGTTGTTCTAGATCTATTTTGAGCAGCTAAACTTTGTAGAAAAATTTCAACATCACGGCTTTTGACTTTATCCCAGCCGTTAAAGCCTCCATTTTCTTTAAAAAAGTCTTTAGCTTCTTTTAGATCATTTAAGTAAGAGCTTACAGTATTTTTACTATAATTACGTTCATAGTTCAAGTAATCTTGAAATTGTTTGATTAATTTATCATTTTCTTTAGACATTATTAATCAAGCTTCTTTTCTTCTTTAAATGCCTCAAGATCTTTTAGTGCCCGCTTAGAAATTTCTAAGTGTCTTTCTTGCTTGTTTCTTACCTTGTAGTCTAATTTTGGCAAGAGTGCATATGAAGCATTCATTGGTTGGAAGTGCTTAGCACTAGTTGTAGTAATGTAATGTGCCATTGAGCCAAGAGCAGTTGATTTAGGAAAGACTAGCGTTTCTTCTCCTAAAGCTTCTCTAGCCGCATTAATTCCGGCAACTAAACCAGAACCTGCACTTTCAACATAACCTTCTACCCCTGTCATTTGTCCTGCAAAAAATAGACCAGCTTGTTTTCTAGCTTCATAGTTTGCATTTAAAACTTCTGGACTAGCAATATAAGTATTGCGGTGCATCTTACCATAGCGAACAAATTTTGCATTTTCAAGACCTGGAATCATTGAAAATACTCTTTTTTGTTCACCATATTTTAAATGAGTCTGGAAACCAACAATGTTGTACATTGTACTTGCTGCATTATCTTGACGCAATTGCACAACCGCATAAGGAGTTTTTCCAGTCTTAGGATCTTCTAAGCCAACTGGTTTAAGCGGACCAAAGAGCATAGTTTTTTCTCCTCTTTTAGCCATTACTTCAATTGGCATACAACCTTCAAAGACATTTTTATCTTCAAAACCATGTAAAGTTGCCGTTTCTGCGCTAATCAGGTTTTTATAGAAGTTGAAAAATTCTTCCTTGGTCATTGGGCAATTCAAATACGCAGCCTCACCTTTATCATAACGAGACTTTTTATAAACAATATCACGATCAATTGAGCTTGCTGCGACAATTGGAGCTGCCGCATCAAAAAAGTGTAATGAATCAGTACCACAAAATTCTTTGATTTGTTCAGCCAAAGTATCAGATGTTAACGGACCAGTTGCAATGATAGTAATACCATTTTTGGGAATCTCAGTAATTTCTTCTTCGTGAACATGCACATTTGGCAAGTCCTTTAAAGTTTGAGTAACTACTGAGCTAAACTTATCCCTATCTACTGCTAATGCTCCACCGGCAGGAACGGCTGTTTCATCTGCAGCCTTCATAATCAACGAATCAAGCTGACGCATTTCTTCTTTTAACAAACCAACAGCGTTAGAGAGTTGATTAGATCTCATTGAATTAGTACATACTAGTTCTGCAAAATTTGCAGTTTCATGAGCAGGCGTATTTTTCTTAGGTCGCATTTCATATAAATCTACTTCAATGCCACGCTTAGCTAATTGCCATGCAGCTTCACTTCCTGCAAGACCTCCGCCAATTACGGTTACATTCTTTACCATGTAATCTTTCCTTTCTGCTCGACTTTTTTAAGTCTATATAAAAATGATATCATTAAACCGCTTTCGTTTTAATGATATCATTGAAATTTTTAATAATTTAATTTTCTTCTGGCTCTTCACGATAATCGCCATTTGGACATAGAATTACTAGGCCTTTCTTGTTCTTCTTTTGAACTAAGAAATGACCATCGTTTGGACAATTACGCCCAATTGGTTGATCCCATGAAACAAAGTCACAATCTGGATAACGAGAACAACCGTAGAATTTACGATTACGCTTAGACTTCTTTTCAATAACTTCGCCTTTGCCACACTTAGGGCAAGTTACGCCAACCTTTTTAACAATCGGTTTAGTGTTGCGACAATCTGGAAAGCGTGAACAAGCATAAAACTTACCATAGCGTCCCATCTTAATTACCATTGGTGCTCCACAAATGTCGCAGTTAAAGCCTGCTGGTTCATCTTTGATTTGAACCTTTTCAATTTGTTGATCAGCCTTATCTAATTCTTTAGAAAATGGTTTGTAGTATTCATCAACTACTTTGATCCAATTCTTCTTCCCTACTTCAACACCATCAAGATCGTTTTCAAGTTGTGCAGTAAAGTCTACGTTAACGATATCTGGGAAAAATTCTTCGATCAACTTATCAACGATTTCACCTAATTCAGTCGGTACAATAGATCGACCTTCAAGTTTCACGTAATAACGCTTTTGAATAGTATCAATTGTTGGTGCATAAGTTGATGGACGACCTACGCCATTTTCTTCAAGAGCACGAACTAAACTAGCTTCAGTATAACGTGCTGGTGGTTGAGTAAAGTGCTGACGATCATCAGTCTTCTTAAGCTTAACCTTATCACCCTCATTTAACTCAGGTAACTCATTGTTCTTTTCTTTTTGATTGTCGTAAACCTTGGTAAAACCAGCAAACTTAAGTTTTGAACCAGTTGTTCTAAAAGTTACGTCATTTTGCTCAATATCAGCTCTGACTGTATCATAAACAGCTGGCGTCATTTGACTAGCAATAAATCTTGACCAAATTAAAGTATACAGACGATATTCTTCAGTAGTTAAATATTCTTTAACTGAAGCTGGAGTTCTAAAGGCTGAGGTTGGACGAATTGCTTCGTGAGCATCTTGAGCATCCGCATCGTTTTTAAAATGCTGTGGCTTAACTGCTGCATAATTTTCACCATATTCTTCGTGAATAAATTTTGAAGCTTCATGTTTTGCAACATTAGCAATTCGTTTAGAGTCAGTACGCATATAAGTAATTAACCCTACTGAACCTTTACCTAAGTTAACTCCTTCATAAAGAGATTGAGCAATTCTCATTGTTCTACGAGTACGGTAGCCTAAGCGTTTGTTTGCTTCTTGCTGCATAGTTGAAGTAGTAAATGGAGCAGCAGGCTGACGTTTTCTTTCCTTTTTGACTACCTTTGTAACTTCAAAGTTCTTCCGCTTATCAATGCGTTTTAAAACATCCTGAACTGCTTCATTATTTGGCAATTCTTGCTTTTTACCTTTGATACCATAAAAAGCACCCTTAAATTTTTCTTTGCCTTTTTCAAAATCAGCATCAATTGTCCAGTATTCTTCTGGCTTAAAGTTCTTAATTTCGTTTTCACGATCAATTACAAGCTTCAAGGCAATTGACTGAACACGTCCAGCAGACAACCCCTTCTTAACCTTTTGCCACAAAATAGGGCTGATTGAATAACCAACCAAGCGGTCAAGAACACGACGTGCTTGCTGAGCATCAACGATATCCATATCAATTGTTCGTGGATTTTTAAAGGCATTTTTAACAGCGTCTTTAGTAATTTCATTAAAGGCAACTCGGTTATGCTCTTTAGGATCTAAGTTCAAGGCATGCGCAACGTGCCAAGCAATAGCTTCTCCTTCACGATCGGGGTCGGAAGCAAGATAAACGTATTTAGCCTTTTTAGCTTCACTTTTTAATTCTTTAATCGTATCGCCTTTTCCACGAATGGAAATATATTTTGGTTGATAATCATGGTCTACATCAACTCCCATTTGGGACTTGGGTAAATCACGGATATGACCTTTTGAAGCGATAACATGATAATTTCTACCTAAATATTTTTCAATTGTCTTAGCCTTATGAGGAGACTCGACAATAACTAAATTCTTTTTATTTTTTCGTTTAGTAGGCATAAAATGCCCCTTCCTTGCACAATTTCTACCAAATTCTAAAATACCAAAAATTTCACTCTTGTCAACTAAAGTAAGTTTTTAAAATCAGCATTAACTAATGGATAAGCACCCGCTGCAATCAACTCATTAGGCCCTTCAGATAAGGGACTAGAAACAGGGCCAGGAACTGCAAAAATATTTCTATTTTCTTCTAAAGCAATATTTGCAGTAATTAAAGATCCTGATCTCTTCCTCGCTTCAGTGACAATAATATTTTTACTTAAACCCGCTAATATCCGATTGCGTTCAGGAAACCTATAAGGGCGCGGTGGCGTGTCGGGTAGATACTCACTAATTAGTAATCCCTTAGCCACAATTTCTTCTTGAAGCGCCTTATTTTCTTGCGGATAAAAATGGTTAAGGCCATTTCCAACTACGGCAATTGTCTTGCCATGGTTATTTAACGTTTCTCGATGAGCAATTCCATCAACTCCACGCGCTAATCCACTTGCAATCACAAAATCCTGCTCAATTAACTGCGGAATTAATTGCTTTAATACAAAGCGACTATAACTTGTTGGCTGCCTAGCGCCAACAACAACTGTAATTTCTTTTTGCAGCAAGGATAAATCTCCTCGTGTAAAAAGTAGCGTCGGTGGATTATACATCTCGCGAAGTCGATCAGGATAGATTGAATCAAAAATTGTTACAACATTACACTGCAACTCAATTTTCTCAATCCAAGAATTAAACTTATCATTTTTCATCGCAGCAAAAACAAGATTTTGGATATTTGATTTTAATGATAAAGTCTCTATTTTGTCAACTGTTACTTCTTCCTCTGAAGTAAAATTTTCTGCAATTTTCCCTAAAGTGGTAATCCCAATGCCTTGTTGCAATTTTAATCTTAAACAAAATTCTTTTAAATTCATATAAATAAAACCTCCACTATCAAGTACGCAAAAGTGAAGGTTTATTTTTTATTTATTTTTCGTATTCGCTAACTGGAGCAAAAGAACGGCGATGTATCGGCGTTGGACCATATTTTTTTAGTGCTTCCATATGTTCACGTGTACCATATCCTGCATTATGTTTAAAATCATATTCAGGATATAATTCGCCATATGCATCCATTAAATTATCTCGAAAAACTTTAGCAACAATGCTAGCTGCCGCAATTGAATTAGATTTTGCATCCCCATGAATTAATTTAACCTGTGGAATGCTTAAAGGCACATTCATAGCATCGACTAATAAAGCATTTGGCTTTACCTTCAATCCTTGGACTGCATGTGCCATTGCAACACGGTCAGCTTCATAAATATTAATTCGGTCAATAACATCATTATTAGCTAACCCGACACTTACGCTAATAGCTTTTTCTAAGATTTTTGGAAAAAGAGCCTGGCGTTTTTTGGGAGATAATTTTTTTGAATCGTTAACATCAATTAAATCAAAATCATGCGGCAAAATAACCGCTGCAGTAACTACTGGTCCAGCTAATGGACCACGTCCTACTTCGTCAACCCCAGCAACTAGCTGATCTTTTAGCCAGAACCTTTTTTCATAAGAAAAGCGAGCCTGAAATTGAGCCTTAGCTTGAGCAAATTTTGCTTGGCGTTTCTCATAACTAATTAACAGCTTCTGAACCCCTTTTCGTTCGTCAGCTTTTAACTCATTTAATTGTTCGATACTTACTTCTCCTTGAAGCAAGCTTTTGATTTCAGTAATGGTCATCTAAGATCGAATGTAATCCTTCCCAATTTTCCTTTACGCAAGCGTTGAAGCATGAAAAGCGAGAATTTATCATAATCGTCTCTCATGCCATACTTATTAGTCATTGCCAATAACAAATCTGGATTAGACATATTATTTATTTCTTCACTTGTTGCTTGCGCAAATTTAACAAGATCTTTTTCATAATTTTGCTTTAAAAATTCAATCACAAATAAGGCAACATCATCAGGATGGAAAATATCAGCCTTAATTGCACCACAAGCAGCTAATTTATAGCCTACTTCTTGATCAGAAAATTTTGGCCACAAAATACCCGGTGTATCTAAAATTTGAACGTTAGTTTTAGTTTTAAGCCAACTTTGTCCGCGAGTTACGCCCGGTTTATCACCAACAATTGCTGCATTTCTACCAACCATTCGGTTAATAATTGTTGATTTTCCGCAGTTAGGAATTCCCGCAATTGCCACACGAATCATTGGATTTGATGCACCTTTAGCAATTAACTTATCAGTTTTCTCCTTACCAGCTAATTTAATTATCTTATATAAGCTAGTCATATTAGTGTTGTGCTGAGCATCCATTGAGATAACAAAATTGCCCTCGTCTTGATAATATCTAGTCCACTTTTTAGTTTGAATTGGATCAGCTAAATCAGCCTTATTTAAGATAATGATATGCGGTTTCTTCATCGTTAATTGTCCAATCATTGGATTACGGGAAGAAACTGGTAAGCGTGCGTCCAATACTTCAATTAGAACATCAATTAAGTCTAAATTATCTTCAAGTTGATTTTTAGCCTTATTCATATGTCCTGGATACCATTGAATAGTTGCCATTTTAATCCTCCACATCCTTTAGATTTAAACTCAGAGCTTTCTTTAAAGCAGGATTATCATCTTGCAATTTTTGCGCTACTGCCAAGTAAAGTTGAGCCTGCACTTGCCCATTTACTATACCATCTGATGTCAAATTATGTGCTTTTTGGAACTCGACTACCGCATTTTTAGTTTCATCATCAAAAACACCAGTAACGTGCTTTGGCATATAACCTAAAGCAGTTAAATATTGCTGCAAAGTAGCTACATCAACACCAGTCATCGACTTCTTTAAAATACTCATACTTTGGAATTGGGGTAGTTTTGCTAAAGCAGATTCTGGAACCGGATAAGTAGGCTTTAATCCCTTTTGATTGATCCAAGTACCATTTGGTGTCAGCCACTTAGCAATCGTATATTTATACTCTGCATCTGCTGTTTGTCCGACTTCTTGAACAGTACCCTTACCATAACTAGTCTGACCAACAGAAACTGCACGGTGATTTTCTACTAAAGCAGCCGTAAAAATCTCACTGGCACTAGCGGTATTGCCATTAATTAAAATAATTGGTCTTAATGAAGTATGGAAGCCACCTGATAATTTTTTATCAGAACGAATCACTTCTTTTTGGGTACGATCCTTGTACTGCATAATTATCTTGTTATTGGGTAAGAAATACGATGCAGACTTCAAAGCCGCATTCATTTCTCCACCTGGATTATCTTGTAAATCAATAATTAGCTTAGGATATTTTTTAGTATTTATTGACTTTAAAGCACTCTTCAAATCTTTAGCAGTATTAACATCAAATTGCGTAATTGTAATAATCGTAGCATTGTCTTCAGTACGCTTAGTTAAGCTAGATTGAGAAATTTTAGCACGCTTTAAAGTAACATTAAAGGTAGAATTACCTCGCTTAAGCTTTAATGTTACTTTAGTACCAATTTTCCCTCTAACTAAAGTTGCTACTTTTGTAAATTGGGCTGCGCTGACTTTTTTATTGTCAACGGCAACAATCTCGTCGCCAGGCTTAATAGTACTTTTCGAAGCTGGAGAATCAGCAACAATAGAGTCCACAACAACTTTATTGTTGCGTACCGCCATCTGAATACCTACTCCGCCAAAGCTCGAACCCTCTAAAATATTATTAACTTGTTCTTGATTTGCTCCACTTAATCCCTCAGAAAAAGGATCATTAAGACTATTAAGCATCCCGTTAATTGCCCCTTGGCGCAATGTTTGCGGTGAGACTTTTTTATAATATGAACCTTGTAATTGCTCATACACTTTTTCAACTTGATAAAAAGGTGACTTTAGTTCCTTAACTTCCATAATTCCAAAGGTCAAACCTGCACCAATTGCTGCACCAGCTATACCGGTTAACAAAAATTGAGCATATTTGGGAAGATGCTTCTTTTTATTATTTGAAATTTCTTTACTTTGATGAGAATTATTTGGTTCTACTTCTGCCATATTAGCCTCAGTTCATATTATCTAAATATAATTGATATGCCTTGTCAAAAATGCTCATGCTTGGTAAATAACCAGCATTTAATTCTAAATATTCTGATAACTTTTCATAGTCTTCTTCTTGTTTTGGAAAAGAACTGTCATGTTGAGCATTATTAGCAAATTGAGCAATATCATCTAAAGATCCTGGATTTCTTTGCGTCATTAAAAAGCGATAAAAGCTTTCACGATATGCCATTAATAGTCCTCCGTTGTATAGAAAACTGCATAAGCTCCGCTACCAGCGTGAGTTGCAATAATTGGACTAGTAACACGAATTAACACCTTAATATCAGGATTAATTTCTTTAATCTTTTCACCTAATGCTTGCATATCTTCTAAAGTATCAACGTAAGAAATGGATACTTCTTTAAGTTCATGCTTATGCTCTTCTACGTATTTTAAAATTCGTTTATCAAAATTCTTAGAGAATTTCTTGCCACGTCCCTTTTTAGCAACATCTAGATTACCATTAGGCATGTGCAATTCAATTCTAATATTTAATAAAGTGGCAATCTTACCAGCTACTGGCCCCAGACGACCACCTTTAATCAAATTATCAAGATTTACGACAATCATTCTTAATTTTTGATTTTGCTTAAGCTTTTCAATATGAGCAAGGATTTCTTCGAGACCCTTGCCTTCCTGTGCATCCTTAGCCGCAGCTAAAACTTGATATGCTTCTGCACGATCAGTAAGCTCAGAATCCACCAAGTCAATCTGATCACCCTTACCAATCAAATCGGCTGCCTGTCTAGCAGCTTCAATAGTTCCACTTAAAGAACGGGCAAGAAAAATTCCGACAACTTGACTGCCATCTTCGGTTAATTCTCTGAATACTTTTTCAAAAACTCCAATAGACGGTTGACTAGTCTTAGGCAATTCTTTTGATTCATCCATCTTTTTTACAAATTCTTCGCGGCTAATGTCGACGCCATCTGTGTAAGTCTGACCATCAATAGTAATAGTTAATGGAACTACTGTAATATTATATTTATCAATTTCTTCAGGAGTTAATTGAACTGAGGAATCAGTTACTACTTTAATCTTAGCCATTCTAGCTCCTATCCCCTATTCTTCTTTAATTATTATTCTATGTTAGAATTTATTAAGTACAACCTCAAGTATATCAAAAATACAAAAATGAGTTAAAATTTATTAAATAGATTATAAAGTTATTATAAGGCGGAATAAATGAATGTCTTTTAAACAATTGTGGCAAGAACCAAAGAATCAATCTAAAACCTATAACATTTTGAACAACATTTTTAGTGCCATCACTCATGGTATCGGCTTTGGACTAGCTGTGGCAGGCTTAGTAATTTTGATTGTTAGAGCAGCTCATACAGGAAGTGCCTTAAGGGTGACAGCTTTTACTCTTTATGGCTCTAGTTTGGTTATCCTCTATCTTTTTTCAACACTCTATCATAGTTTGATTTTTACCCGAGCTAGGCGAGTGTTTCAAATATTCGATCACTCTTCAATTTTTATTTTAATTACTGGAACCTACACTCCTTATACCTTAGTCGCAATTGGCGGTGTTAAGGGATGGATTATGTTCGGTATTATCCTAGCGCTCGCAATCTTTGGCATTTTATTTTATATTTTCAACCAAGGAAAACATGTGGTTTTAGATACAATTTTGTATGTCTTAATGGGATGGATCGTAATTATTGCTTCAAGCACACTCTATCCCGTATTAGGGCCTACTGGATTTTGGCTTTTAGTCTGGGGCGGAGTTGCTTATACGGTCGGAGCAGTCCTGTTCTCAATGTGCGGTGTTCCTTATATTCACGTTATTTGGCACATGTTCGTTTTACTTGGATCAATTTTGATGTATTTTTCAATTTTACTTTACGTTTAAAAAATAGGCTAGTGATTTTCTTCTTCACTAGTCTATTTTGCTAATTATTTAAAGCTATATATTCAGTAATCGCTTCTTCATTATTGCTTACAATGCCTTCAAGCACTGCCTTTTTAATTTCTTCTAGTAAAAGACCAACTCTTGGTCCTGCTGGAATACCATTCTTTAATAAAAAGTGCCCATCTACTACCAAGTCGTGACTATCCTTAATTGGCAACGCTTCATATCTATCTACTAAAGCTCTACCATTAATCGGCTGCCCTAAAATATTAGCAATATCAATAGTTGAAACAATCGTTCTTAAACCTGCTTTATATAGATCATAATTATTTGGTGCACGTGAACTAATTAGGTCAAAGAAACTTACAATATCAGCTACCTGACGCTCCATTGCATTAGAGTTCTTCCAGATACGCATAAAGTGAGCAATTTTTTCATTAGGTAATTTCAACAAAATAATCATTAAAGCCCATAGATTAGCTTCCGTAGTAGGACTAAAATTAAGTTGAGGATAAAGAGCAAGATTTTCTTTTTTACCTTTAAAACCTGGGACTTCTTCAGATAAACCTGTATCCAAAAAGATTTGAAAGGCCTTTTGACTACCGGGTGCAATGCCCATTTTTACAAATTCATCGCGAATACGCTCAACTGAAATCTTACTGAGCAATTCATGATTGTCGCTAATTGCCTGTTCTGTTTCTGGTTCAAGAGTAAATTGTAATTGACTCATAAAGCGAACGGCACGCATCATTCTAAGGGCATCTTCGTGGAAACGATTTTCAGCCTTCCCTACCGCACGAATAAGTCGCTTGTCTAAGTCGCCTAAACCATCGAAGTGATCAACTATGTTACCATCAACGTTCATTGCTAAAGCATTAATAGTAAAATCTCGTCTCTTTAAATCTTCTGACAAATTTTGTACAAAAGTTACATGATCTGGTCTACGAAAATCTTGATAGCCTGATTCAGTTCTAAAAGTTGTTATTTCGTAACTTTCGCCCCCATAAAGAACAGTTACTGTTCCATGCTTAATTCCCGTATCAATTGTTTTCTCAAAAATCTGCTTAATTTCTGCTGGATAAGCGCTAGTTGCAATATCAACATCATGAATATGACGCTTCAAGAGTAAATCTCGAACACTGCCTCCAACAAAATAGGCCTCATAGCCTGCTTCATTGATTTTTTTCAAAACTGGAAGCGCAGCAGTAAAAACTTCCGGTAAATTATCAATCTTCATATATTTTCCTATTCCCCTTAAAATTCTGTTGTTCTTCATTATAGAAAGAAGGAAGTAACATGAATAAAATTTTTAATAAATAACTACTTAAACAAGTCTTCTTCATTACTCTAGGCTGCAGCATTTATGCTTTCAGCTTAGATGCCATCAGCATCCCTAACAAACTTGCTGACGGCCGGATGAGTGGGATCGCCCTTTTACTTAGATATTGGTTCCACATCAATCCTAGCTTGTCCACGTTACTTCTAAATATCCCTCTAATTATAATCGGATATCGATTTATGGGCAAACGGCCCGTTGCTTTAACCATTTGGGGCACACTTTGCCTATCCTTCTTTTTATCTTTTGGTTGCACATCCCTATTATAAACCAATTGAATTTGGAGCATGATCTTTTTATCGCAGGTGTGCTAGCTGGATTATTTTCAGAATTTGGTATTGGAATTGTGTTCAAGTATGACGGAACTGATATTATTGCTAGAATACTCGACTTAAAATTAGGTATTCCTGTTGGAAAATCACTTCTTGCTTTATACGCCCTTGTATTGACTATTTCACTTTCCTACCTCGATATTAAACATATGATTTATACTTTACTTGCTAGCTTTGTTTTAGCTAGAATTATTGATTCAATTCAAGCTGGGTCTTATGCTGCACGGGGACTTTTCATTATTTCAGATTTAAATATTAAAGACACACCAGTTTTGGAGCGAGTTATTCAAAGCCTCTACTCTTCAATAGATAGTCAGGTTTCTATTAATAAGATAACTAATACTCTCAAAAGTACTGGGTATTCCTCTAGCAACAAAACGGTTGATCGACACTTAGGCGGTATTCTAAACAGTCTATTAATGTATGAAGCAAAAAGATATGATATTCGCGATCGTCAACTCCTAAACAGTCAGAGCAAATATTATGGCGTTGATATGGGAATTAGAAATATTCTCCTACCTGATCATCAAGAAGACTTCGGACATATTATTGAAAATATTGTTTACTTGGAGTTACTTAGACGCAATAAAGCAGTTTACGTTGGAGAAAGCAGTAAATACGAGGTTGATTTTGTCGGGATTAGCGATATGAAGGAGCTCTCCTATTATCAAGTTGCTTTAACTACCATGGATGAAAAAGTACTAAAACGTGAATTAAGATCACTAGAGCAAATTCGCGATTCCTACCCTAAATATCTATTAACTTTAGACACTATCAATCGCACAGCAAATTACAACGGTATCCAAAAACTTAATTTAATTGATTGGCTATTAAGCTAATTAACATGCCAATAGATCATGTGAGATCTATTGCAACTTTTTATATTCCTTAACTCTCGCAAATTTTCGCGCGTAATACAAAAGTTGAAATAAGAATCCTATAATATCAACATTTTTTAGCATTTTAGAAAGCGAAAGTTTATTTTTCAATCTATTTGCGGTTAAAAAAACGGTCGAAAAGCTTTTCGACCGTTTTTATTGCGCGCGTAAAATTGTTACCCATTTAGACTTTAACTATAATATTTCTTTTGCTAATTACCAACTATAAGGTAATTGATTATGTTCGTCTTTAATTTCAAATACTTCATAATTCATATTCAGAAATTCTTGTATTTGTTCACTACGCTCTGGAGTTTTTAATTTTTTTATTGCCTTATTTATAATTTGTCTAATTCGATACTCATTTACGCCAAAAATTCTTGCAATATCGCTTACACTTCTAACTTTTCCTACCTGTTCTTCTTCATCATCAAAACTATCAATGTAGTAACGCAATCGTAGAACGCTATCTTCCCGATCAGTTAATGTATCTAAAACTATATCTAATTTATCTTGCAACGTCGAATAGGGTTTTGAACCCCATCGATTATTAAAACAATAAGTGTTTTGATCAATTGTATTATTTAACTCTTTTGGCGGTAGTAAAGTAATCTCATCTATTACTACAAAATACGGAAGATTTTTTGAAGGTTCATTTTCATTAAGAACGACTAGCTGTCTTTCTTGCTTTTTTAATTTAGCAAATTTATTTGCATTTATATCGACCTTGCCAATCTGCTTACGAACTTTTGCAAGCTCATCTTTATAGCTTCTTTTAGGCCTTCCATATAAGCTATCATACTTTATTTTTTTATCCACCCACTTTTCAGCTTGCTGCTGTTTTTTCTTAAGCAAGGGAATACGTATAATTTGCGATCTAGTTCCGTGCAATTGGTCGCCATCTTTATTAAAAGCGTACGTCATTGCATTTATAACATAGGTAGAGATTTTTAGATTTTGATTTTTTTTAGATCTTGAATCAATCTATCAATAGTATTTATGGCTAAAGATTCAACTATAAATGTTATTTTGTTTTTAAATTGAATATAAGGATAAGCATAGTACGGATATTCTTCTTTATGTACCTTGTCGTATATTTTCTTAGTGATCAAATTAGCATTTAAAATTAATAATGCAATTGCCTTGTTCCACCAATCATTCTTAGACAAAATGATCTTGGTATTTAAAGATTCATAATCATCGCTATTAAATTTAAACATTCCAAAATTGATTTGATACAATTCATGCAAATCTTCCAGATCATCCGTAAATCTAGGAACTTTAATTACAAAGTTTTTATCAATTCTTATTTCCATATCTTCAGATTCAATTCCTATTTTTATATTTGTTAATGATTATAACCGAAATATTAATTTAAAATTCGACTTAATTTGACCGATAATCATATCATCATCAAGCTTGTTAACCATTAAGGGATGCTTATAGAAAGAATGTTCTATAAGTTTATTTTCATCTATATTTCTTAAGACTTCTTGCGCTGTTCTCATGTGATTATACAATAATCTGCTAATCTTTATTCTTCAAAAAAATCATCATCAATATCATACAATTCATAAGTTTGACTGACCTGTACGCCGACCTTATATTGAATCATTAAATTAGTAAGCATTTCACCATCAACTAAGGCAATATTTAATTGTTTAGCTGCATCCCTTGCGTCATTAGTAAAAGAAGAAGTAGTAATAAATACTCCACGATCTGCTTGCTTACGTCTAAGTGCACCAAAGAAACTATTAATTTCAGGACTGCCCACAACATTCTTTTCTGAATATCTTTTAACTTGCACATATACTGTACGTAATCCTAGTGGATCTTGATTAATGATTCCGTCAATGCCACCGTCATTAGATTTCTGAGTTACGACGGATTGTCCATTAGTTCCTTTATATCTTTAAAAGCTTAACCATCATATGTTCAAAATGTATAGCCATGTGCTTCATGTCCCTTTAGTTCAGGATATTCTTGAGCAACTCCAGCACGGTATTCCTTTGGTATCTTACTAAAGTCATTGATAAAACTAACTGGTTCAACGCCTAAGTACTTCTTTACATATTCCCGCATGTTGCACATTCCGCGTACATAGGTTTCAACCATATCTTCTGGCAAATCCATCGGCTACGTTAAGCCACGATAGTATTCCTTTAACTTGTCATAATCGGTCCCGGTGCCAAGAAGCTGGACAGAATATCTAGTGTTGCCGCCTTCATGACCATAAGGAGCAACATCAACAATTAATACTTTTGCGCCATTATCAGCTGCAAATCTAGCAGCCGTAGCACCTGCTCCACCAAAACCTAAAACAACAACATCATAATTTGCTTTTCAGTCAATAACTGGAGCCTTTGTTTCTTGTTCCATGTTTATTCCCTCGTCTTTTTTGTTATCGCTTACAAGAAATATTATAGGCTTTGATAATAACTTTGTATAATAATTAGCAGCGTTAAGTTATGCTTGTGTTATTTAATTTAGGATAAAAAGAAGCTACCTGCTGTAGTACTGGCAGGTAGCTTGAGTTATTAATATTTCTGTTTCAATTTCTGAATTTCTTCTTTTAAATCATAATTTTGTTTTTCAATTTCATCCAACTTTTGCATGATCTTTTCTAGTTGCACGTCTTTATCGTTAGATTTATTATCTTCTCTCACAAAATATGTTGTAATCGAACTTGTTAACATACCAATTACACCAATTCCGACTAGCATTAACACTAGAGCTATTATTTTTCCTACATAAGATTTTATCAATATGCGATTGTCACATTCCTCTTTGCAATGCCTTTCAATTTGCTGAAGTAGATAATAAATATTGTGTTTCGTGAAAAGTGTGTTGATTTAAGGATACGGTTTTATTGCTTTCGTTACGAGTTACTTTATCTTCTGGCGTTATTTTATTCACCTTGCCCCCTATTATCAATATACTTTTTCATTCTTTCTCTTCACTCTTCCACAGTTTCAAATTTGTTAGTTAATGGACTTCCCCAACGAGGATTACTGAACCGTATTGCTTCTACTTGTGCAACTTTTTTTAGTGGAATAAAAATACTAATACCTTTGTCACTTCTTAATTTATTATGTTCTTCATCAATATCATAAAGAAAGAGTACTAATTTCTTCTCAGTTTTTGAATCAAATGTATTATCGGTTAATCCCTCATAAGTTTTTTCATCATCGAGAGTAATCCTAACCCTCTGTCCTAGAGTTTTTTCTTCAATTGATTGTGGTTCAATCAATTGCTTTTCTATTATTTTCCCACTCAAATTATAAATTATAAGTTTTATCATTATTAATACCTATAAAAATTATCAGCTATCTCATATAATTAGTGACTTTGATAAACTTCAATACCGACGGCTTTAATTTATTAACTAGTTTTCATCTTCAAAAAAATCATCTAGTTCATAAGTAGTAATCACTTTTTTAGTCACATAGAGCTCATATTTAGCAATTAAGTCTAGCAAATGGTCACCATCGATTAAGGTAATTACTCTTGTTCCTGCACGAGATGCTTTAATCGCGTCTCTAGTAAAAGTTGAAGTAGTAATAAAAATTCCATATTCAGCTCTGAATTTATCCATTGCACCACGAAATTTATCAATTTCAGGAGATGAAACTGAATTGTTAGGATTCCATCTTTTAGCTTGAATCGCTACACGTGCAGTTCTAAAATCATCTGTCTTGATGTAGCCATAACCATCTACTCCGCCATCACCAGTAAGACTAGTTCCAATAGTCTCATCAATGTCGACATTCATTTTTGCCACTAAAGCACGACAAAAAAGTTCAAATTTTCCTGGACTTAAATTAAGCAGAGCATTCAATAGAGGACCTTTCCAGTCTTCTTCAAAGTTACTTAATGACTCTTCTTCGTTTATCTCAATAGTAGAGTTCTTTCTCGTTTTATTGTGTTCAATTTTCTTCTGCCACTGCGGAAGGGAGATTTTATAAACTGCATCACTAAGTTTAGTTCTACTTCCTTTGTATTCTCTTCCCTTTTCCGTTAGAACTACTATCCCTTGTTTAGGTCTTTTAAGCATCCCAGCCATAATTAAGTTAGAGATTGCAAAGTTAAATGCATAATTAAATGGGAGATACTTTCTCCCATTTCTTGATGTTTTATACATCGTTAAGATATTTTCTGGGATATTCTCTTCTCTTTCAACAACTGTCCGCTTTAAATCTCTTGTGGTTGCTTGACCGCCAACTTGTTTTAACTCATCAATTATGGGCTTCATTAGATAAGCTTCTTGGTCTTGTCTAGTCATATTTGTGAAGTTCGTCATTATTCTCTCTTTCCTTATATTTTCTTAGATTAAATATTACTTTTGAGAGGGTAAGACCATAATCGACCAAAAAAGACTTTTGGCTCTCGGTAAATTGCTTTCTTTCAGCTAAAGCCTTTTCTGTTGCATGTCGAAAACACTGTATTTGCTTTCTAAAATCCTTAATATTCTCATTGGTAATATAGCCAAATGTAATTCTTTCATAATTCAGAACTTCAAATTTTCCATTTATCTTCAGTAAATGCTCTATCAGATTGGCAATCTCTCTAAGTTTACTTTCAATACTTAAATTTTGAAAATCAATACTATTTGTAGATATTTTATTAAAAAGACTTTCTATGTCTTCACCTGGTTCAATGTAACTCTGGGTATTAAGAAATTTAAATTCACTTACTATTTTCCGTCGTGTTATATATTGAACGGTTCCATTGTTATCTAACTTATGAGCAATTGCCCAGTTCCTTATCTCATTGTAGGTAAATGTTGATGGATTTTCAGGCGGCCTTTTTAGAATATTAGGGAATTGTTCTATATAAACTTCACATCGATTAAGATAATAACAAACAATATAGAACCAACATTTCTTTTCATTATCATCAAATTTTTGTCCAGGTTGACATAATTCTTTGAATTTATCAATTGTATCTTGTTTATCATATACAAGATACTGAATTTTTTCTCTTTTTACTTTCGGAACTGGAAGTCCAGAAGAAGAAATTATATCAACATCTTTTACTATTGCATAAAACCGATAATAATAATCCTCTTCCTTAATATTATTTAAATAATATTGACGTAAATCAAACATAAATTCCTATACCTAATACCAAATTAATCATCTCTCATTTAACTATCTTTTTATATACATCTTCCCATTTAACAGGCACATAATGACAGATATTTTCCTCATTCTGTAAAGCATCATCTTCAGCAAATAAATCCAATTGTTCATACTTTTTCTGCACAGAGCCCATTGGCCCACCGCCTTCAATAATAGAATCAAATGTATATTCTTTCCTTTGAACTTTATTCTTTCCTACAGGAATCCATTCACTAAAAATAATAGGCTCACCTGTTGCAGTCTTGCTAGTAAGTGCATTTCCTTGAGACATATTTGCCGAAATAATAGTTTGGGCACTCTTCAACACTTTTGGACTCTGCTCCTTTGGATCAAATGTATTAAAATACACATCTCGAAAGACATTATTCATATTCATTACCAACATTTCAATGTTATCTTCCATTAATTCAATTCCATAAAGAGTAGAAAGAACTAATAAAAAATTGTTTTGCATTTCTTTTTGGGTTATGCTTTGTGTTTTTGCATATTCTAGCTTTCGTCTTAAAATTTCAACAAGGAATGCACCTTCACCGGCTGACGGTTCTAAAAAAGTTGCAGTCAATGAATTTACTTTTTCTTTAATTTCAGGTTGATCAAGCATAAAATTTACAGTTTTCTTCGGAGTAAAAACTTCTCCTATATCTTTTACTCGATCAGAAGATTTTATTATTTTTTCCATTGTCATATTATTTTTCATTTTTATCATAATAGCTACTTTGCTTAAGACAAAAGCTTATCATCTACCCATACATTTAAATCAGATATATTTTTGAAATTTACATCATAAATTAATCTAGTTATTAGATTTCTTACTAGATCAAAAACTTCTACATAATCTTCATAAGTAACATTACTTTGTCCATCATGCACGATCTGAGATCTTTTCTCATAAATTTTTTTCATTTTTGTTATTAGTAATTTTCTATCTTCAATGTTTTCTCCCAAAATCATAGCAACAAAATTAGAAATTTGATAGTTAATTGATGGAGAAACCAGTCCTTTTGATTGTTTCTCAGCAATACATTCTAATCCAATTACTACTTCAAGAAAGGCAGATCCATAATCAGTTTCTTTTATTGAATTTCCTAGCCAATTCATAGAAAAAATTAGCTTATTGAATTTGTTATGTTTAGTTCGATTTATATAAATAGTTTTGATAATATTAAGATCGTCTTTATTTACAACTGTATAATTTAATAGTTTTCCTGGTCTTAGGGTGTTAGACTCACTCCAATGTTGAACTTTCTTAAAATAGAAGAAAGCACTCATACTGACTTTTTCATCCGCTTGAGTCATTATTTTAATTGGCTCAGCTTGATTGCAACATAGACTATTTAAAACATTTACTAGTGTATTTGCTTTTTTTTCAGCCTTACGAACAGTTTCCATATCGTCAGGACCAGTCACTGTAACTAATAGATAAGAATTTTCCTTTTTTGCAAAATCGTTTTGTAAAATAAAATCGCTAAAATAAGAAGTACTATGACTATAGGCAAAGCTTCCAATGCAAAACTCATCATTTATTTTAAAATCTTGATCAATATCAAGCATAATATTCGTGAGTCCGAATAAATAAGTAACTTTATTTGACGATTTTTGATGTAAGAGTTCTAGCAACTTTTGATAAGTCAATTTTTTTAAATCTAAATTACATAGTACGTTATTTATTTCATTAATCTTTTGTTTATCTGTTAATTTAATTCTATTTTTCGGTAATTTTCCAATAAGTTTCTGTTCTATTTTATAAGTTTCTTTACTTAAAAATAAAATATATTTATTATTTATCGGATCAAAAATTGATATTGCCCTGTCATCTTCAGCAAATTCATTACTGTTCGCTCTCTTTGTATCTTCTACAGCATTACTTTTTAATAAATTCCATAAATCATTGGAAGAAATATCTTTTTTCAAAATTTTACTCCATTGCTTGCACTCTAGTTTCAATAAATTTAATTTCATCTTTGGATAAATTGTATTTTTTATACAATTGTTTATCAATATCTTTAATAGATGCAGTCCAATTAATATCAGAGTTATGTGTGAAGTCTTGCATTGGGACCAAACGCCATTTTTCTGGTGGATTATCTTGTGTAATCTTTAAAATTCCTAATAATGCGCGACAAAATTTAGTCTTAATATATTTAAGTAAATTTTCTGACTCAGCCCTAGTATCGAATGCACCAAAGCCAATAAAAGATTGGGTATACCCGATTAGGGGTTCCCCGATTAGGGGTTCCCCGATTAGGGGTGTACTTAATACTTCTCCTAAAGCTCCTGAGCCATTAGATTTCGGAACTAGGATTTTATACTTTAAGAAATTTTTGCTTTCATTCTCATCTATATATTTTCTATTTATATATTTAAAGATTCTTTTATTACCTTTTATTATGCCTAACACTTTTACATCTTCTGAGGATTCTTTCTTATCTGTAAAAATATTTAAATTATCTAAAGAACTAGTAACAATTCTTTTTTCTTTACCATTGCTACTTATTATCTTCTTAAATTCTGGATGATCTTTATAAAGTTCCCTTAAATCAAACTTATTTTGTAAATAAATAATATCAGTTAGTGAAGAAGTTGCACATGAGTTCTTTATTTTATCTCTAATTTTTCTTAGTTCTTCAAATGGAGTAAATAATCCTATAGGTCCTATTTGTTTGTTTGCGTCATAGAGAGTTATAGTTACTCCGCCTTTAATATCGGTATGTGGAAAAACTTCATTACTTTTTTGAAAATATTGAACCACTTTTACATGATTATTATTTAATATTTGATTATTCCAAGCTTTTGGTGTTTTTCCTGCATTAAATAGAAATCTTCCCGGAGTAATTAAAGTTGCTATATCTGCTAATCTAAAAGATAAATCGATAAACTGGGGATAAATCGGAGTATCACTTGTATTTTCATTATTTTCTTGATATGGCGGATTACCAATCACAACATCAAATTTCATATTTCCAAACATCCCTTCAATTTGCTTAGCTTCTTTGTCAACATTTAATTTAGAATCTTCAACAATATTCTCTACATACTCAGCATTAATATCCCAGTCCTTACGGTAACCAGTTAAAGTTCGTTTAGCAATTTCTTTAGCCATTGGTGTTTTAGCAACTAAGAAGATATTTTCTCTTAATATTTTTTGCCATATCATCAATTCATCTTCAAAACCAAACTTACCAGCAGTTTGATCATTTAACTTATTAAATTCTTTCCAATAAAGGGAAGTAGCTACATACAACGGATACAAACCAGTCTTAGAATTAATTTCTAGAATATGGGCATTTTCACTAAAAATTTTGTTTGTATACTCAGTATCAATCCAGCGTCTAACAATATTGCCGTCTTCATAAGAATATTGATAATCTTTGTCAAAGAATGACAATCCACCAATTGTTTTACCTAAATGCATATTAACAACACGCCAAGGAGTTAACACAGTTTCTTTATCAGGATTTCTAAAAGTACCAAAAATATCAGCAATTTTTTCTACTCTTTCAAGAGGATCAGCTTTATCTAATTCTTTTACTTGTCTTCTAATAATTTTCCCTGCTTCAATAAAAACATCGGCATCATAATACTTAACAAATTTATTAAATAATTCCTTTGTAATGCCTTTAGGCATAAACTCAGCCCAAGACACATCATCAACATTATTGACAAATTTTTTAATTGAAACATCTTCATCAAACTTAATATCCATTCCATAAATCATCATTGGAATTCTAATAGAAATTCCACGAAGAATAGAAATCATTGTTTTACGTTGCTTCTTAAGTTCTTTTACTTTGTTAATAGCTTCTTGTTCTTCTTTTGATCTCTCTTTAGGTTTCTTTTTTCTAGCTCTTTCAGCCTTATCATACTCTTCTTCATCTAATCCCTGATGATTTACATCAATTTTTGTTGGCGCTTTTTCTTTTTTGGTTGTACCAATAATACCCTTAAGGTTATTAAAATCATTTAAATCAGCATCTTTAATCAATAACAATTCATCACTATAAATCGAATCATCATCAAAACCAGTTCGTACTGCTTTTTCAGCATACGCTCTTTTTAGCTGAACAAGAAGTTTATCGACTTTATATGGCTTCATTTGCTGATTACTTTCACCAAGGATTGGTAAGAAGTTCATCAGTTTAGCCATTCTAGCCTTTTGTTCTTTAGTTTGAATCTTCCCAACACCTGTTGCTAAGCTAGTTGATTCTGCCATTACTGTAAGGGCACGATCAGGTGCAAAATCAAAAATATAACAATTTTCTTTCTTACCAAACTCGGGAGACGAATATGGTGTCTGGGCTCTAAACGCAGCCTGCAAATATTGCATAGCACTGTTAGTGTTAGATAAGAATAATACACCAGTCCATTCCGGAACGGTTGCCCCTGTTGTCAATTTTCTTACAGTAAGGGTAATAGTTTTCTTTCCTACTTTATCCGCTTTTGCAATCTCTTTTCTTTCAGCATCAACATCATTATCAGTTCCTAATTCACTATCTGATCGATCATTTCTAACTACATTAATAACGTTGTATTCTGTACCAAAAACTGAATGCTTCTTTAACAATTTTTCTAAAGCATTTGCTTCCTTAATTCCAGGTAAAACCCATAAGGTATGTCGTAATCTATTTCTAAATTCTCTAGTTGAAAATGGATAATTTGCTGTTCCTGGGTTAGTGATATTATCTAAAAATTTCTTAACATCACTTTCGTATACAAATTTGCCATCTTTATCTGTTCTAAAAAACTCTTTGAAATTAAAGGTATACTTTCCTAATCCCTCTCTATTAAAACGAGGGTCCTTGAAGTGCTTATTCATTTCAAAAGTAAACATTGATACTTTAGGAAGTGGAGCGTAAGGATTAGCTTCATTAGGATGATCTTTATCCCAATTTTCTTTAGCTTCTTGCTCCATTGTATAATCCCAAGTAAAGACGTGATCTTCATCATAATCAGATAAGATATTAAACGGTGTCCCTGAAAGATCTAATTCTTTAGTATGCTTTTTAACTACTAAATTTAAAATATTTTGTGTCAATTCGGTTTGAGTTCCTTCATGTGCCTCATCAACAATTACTAAATCCCAATCGACAGCAAATAATTCTCTATTTTTATCTGAAACCTTGCCTCCAACTACTTCCGATCCTCCTAAATCTTGAATACTTGCAAAGTATACATAAGGTTGGGTGAGCTTTTCTAGTTCATTAACATTTTCATGACCTCGATTTTTTGATCCATAAACATAACCAGCATCTGGCATCCCTATCTTTTTAAAATCCTTAAACCAGCCACCATCTACAACCGGCCGATGAGTCATAATTAGAACTTTTTTATATTTTTGTTCTTTAATAAGTTCTAAGGCAGTTAAAGTTTTACCAAAACGCATTTTAGCGTTCCAAAGCATCTTTTTACCGGATTTAAAACCTTCCTTAGTTTTATCTACCGCTCTTTGCTGCTCTGGACGTAATACAATTTGCTCTTCTAAATCTTCCTCGACCTTATCAAGAGTATCTTTCCCTTCTTTAACTGCTTTAATAGCTTTTTTAGCAGTCTCTAAGTCAGTTTCAAACCACTCATTTCCTGACAAGTTGCGACTATGTTTAATACCAGACCTTTCTAAAACACGGTGTACATCATGATCGGTAAACCATAATCCATCTGACTTACGATATGCGAGTTCTGCCCATTCTAAATTTACTGGTATTCCAGATGTTTTCATATATTGATTAATTCTTTTCTTAGCCCAATTCCGTAGATAAGGACTATTATCAGAATTATTTTCTGCTAAGTCAGTAATAGTGGTTTTCCCAACTTTCTGATTTCCTTCATATACAGAAAATTTACCAGATGAATTATCTGCGGTCTGAATATAGATCAAGTTCTTTTCTGCATTTGAGAGTGGTTGGGTAGTCGTTTGATATAAAACATCTTCTTTTTTAGGTTCTTGAAAATCTGTAGCATCTATGTTTTCATCATAATAACTATCAACGAACCATACACATAACGAATACAAGCGTCTTAAAGCTGTTAAAGCATCTTCTTGACTATTATCTGATAAAGTATGAGCAGCTACGTTACCTATATTTTTTACATCATAAAAAAATTGTAAAGCATATTTATCTATGTATTGACCTGATTTTAGGCGTTTTAAAACACTATCGAATGTCTCTCTTTCATCTACTACTAAATAATTTGAATCAGCTATCTCTTTAGCTATATTTTCTGCAACAGCTCTCGCAGAAACTAAAACATTCGAATATAGGCCCATAGCATAACTCATTTCTGCTTCTGCGGCTCTTTTATAGTATTGTTTTGTTAATACATCTTTATCTAAAAAGTCAAAATTAGACATCCTACAATCCTCATTCTTCATATTCTCTGCTCTCTATTTTACCCTGAATAGCCATTTAACAACAAGATTATTAAGAAAATGCGTTCGATTAACTTCACATAATAAAAAATATGAACCAAACAAAAAAAGCTAACCTCACAGCCAGCTTTTCTTCTACTCTTCACTATTTAATTCATCTAGCATATCTTGCATGTCAATATCGTCAGGTTGAACTTGCAGATACTTCTTAATTAATTCTTTAGTTGTTGGAATCTCACGCAATTCATAGAACAAGCTAATCATTTGTCTCAAGAAGCTTGCATTTTGTTGAAAGGCAGGATAAGCAAGCAAGAATTCACTCTTAGCCTTATCATAGTTTTCAAGTCTTTGATATGAAATTGCCATATTCCAGTGTGCTTGTGGTTCTAATTCTTCATCATCAAGTGACTTGAACAAGTCGATATTAGCTTCATCTTTATGTTCATGTAAGTACAAATTAGACAACTGCAAACGTAAATCACTATTATCCGGTGCTACTTCTAATCCCTTCTTAAGCAAACGTTCTGCTTCATCTAATTGATTTAAGTTAGCGGCTGCTTTTGCACCCAAACTATAAAGAACTTCATCTAGTTCATTATAAGAAAGTCCTGTTTGAGCAGTTCTCAAGACTTCTTCATTGTTATCTTCTGCCGCATAAGCTTGAGCAAGCAATGGGTATGCATTAACGTAGTCAGGCTGAGTTTCAATTACTTGATCTAGATATTTGATTGCTGCCTTATCATCATTAGCTGAAAGCATAATCAAGCCTGCTTCATAAAGAGCATCAATACTTAAGATATCATTCTCATGGCTCTTAATTTCATTTGCAGCTTCTTCATAATCACCTAATTTAGCCAAACAGGCTGCAATTCTTTGACTTAAGACAACTTCGCCAAAAGTCTTGTTATTTTCTGCAAGCTTACGGTATAAATCTAATGCTTCAGCGTAGTCGCCACTTAAGTAATCTAATTCAGCCAAACCAAAGTTAATTGCATCTTCATCAGGCGCCATTTTATGGGCTTCAAGGAGCTTTTGACGCGCCGTTTCAATTAACCCATTACTTTGATAATAATCAGCTAAATCAAGCAAGCTTTCAACATAGGCATCACTATCTGGCTTCACATCATATAAAAGCTGTAAACCGTCATCTTCATCGCCATCATTTAATAAAATTTCGGCTAAATATACTTTAAACAAGTCTTCCTTAGGGAATTGTCCAATCAAAAAACGATAAACTTCTTTAGCAAGATCAGTGAAACCAAGATCAGTTAAATTTTCAGCTAGAGAAGCAAGTACTTCTGGATCATCATTGTCTAGAGCCTTTTTTAATAAAATATGATTATTAGAAAAATCATGATTTTGAATTGCATCTAGTAATTGTTCAGAATAAGTCGTCATATATTTTCACTCTTTTCATTTGTGCTATCACAATAATTGTACACAAAAAACGTGCTAAGCTATACAACTTAGCACGTTTTTATTTTGCTAGTAACTAAACAATTACTTAACAGCATCCTTAAGAGCCTTACCTGGCTTGAATGCAGGAACCTTAGAAGCTGGGATTTCGATTTCAGCCCCAGTTTGTGGGTTACGACCTTTACGAGCTGCACGGTGACGTACTTCAAAAGTACCGAAACCGATCAATTGAACTTTTTCACCCTTAGCAAGATCTTCTTGAATAGAGTTAAAGATTGCATCAACTGCAGCAGCAACCTCTTTCTTGGTTAAGTCAGTTTTAGCAGCAACTTCAGAAACTAATTCTGCCTTGTTTGCCATTCCACTTCACCTCCCGAAATGAATTAATGATGTTTTAAAAACAAACCTTTGAAAATAAGAAAAATGAATTCTTCATTTATTCCCTGAAATAAAATTAGCATACTAGGACGCTTAGTTGCAAGCTTTTTCGTAGGATATATCAAATATTTTTGAAATTTAAGGTTTATTTGCGTTTTCTAGCTAAGATTTTGATTGGTGTTCCTACAAAATCAAAGTTTTGTCTCAGTTGGTTAATTAAGAATCTTTGATATGAGAAGTGCAATAATTCTGGATCATTCACGAAAACTACAAATGTCGGCGGAGTTGCTGCCACTTGCGTCATGTAGTAGATTCTCAATCTCTTTCCATTTACCAATGGAGTTGGTGTAATTCTAGTTGCTTCAAGAAGAAGATCGTTTAAAATGCTAGACTTAATACGACGAGTTTGGTTTTCATGAACTTCTTTAACTAGTTTCAAGATATCTGGAACTCTTTGCCCCGTCTTAGCAGACACAAAAATAATTGGAGCATAGTCTAAGTATTGGAACTCTCTTCTGATTGTATCTTCAAAGTCCTTCATACTTCTACTATCTTTTTTAGGTAAATCCCACTTGTTAACTACAATAATTACACCGCGGCCTGCGTCGTGAGCATAACCAGCAACATGTTTATCTTGTTCACGAATTCCAGTACTTGCATCTAAAACCAAGAGTGTAATGTCACTTTCTTCAATAGCACTAATCGCTCTTAATACTGAATATTTTTCAGTCTTCTCATAGACCTTACCACGGCGTCTGATACCAGCTGTATCGACAATAGTATACTTTTGTCCATTATTAGTAAAAGTCGTATCAATAGCATCTCTCGTCGTTCCTTCGATATTAGAAACAATTACACGTTGTTCACCTAAAATAGCATTTACTAATGAGGATTTACCAACATTTGGTCGTCCAATTACACTAAAACGAATTGAATCATCTTCATGTTGGTTAGCCTTATCGCCAAATTCACCAACAATAGCATCAAGCAAGTCACCCATTCCAGTTCCATGACTACCAGAAACGGGAATTGGGTCGCCTAACCCTAAACTATAAAAGTCATAAATATCTGTTCTTTGTTCAGGATTATCCGCCTTATTTACTGCCAAAATAACTGGCTTCTTAGTTCTGTAAAGCATCTTAGCAATCGTTTCATCCATGTTGGTCATGTGTTGAGTAACATCCCCCAACATAACAATTACATCAGCTTCATCAATCGCAATTTCAGCCTGTGCCTTAATTTGTTCTTCAATTTCACCAGAGTCTAAGGTAATACCACCCGTATCAATTAGGATAAATTCATGGCCCATCCATTCAGCTCGGGCATAAATTCTATCCCTAGTAACGCCAGCCTTATCTTCAACAATAGCTACGCGAGAATTAATAATTCTGTTAAAAATAGTTGATTTACCAACATTTGGTCGTCCAACTAATGCAACGATGGGTAATGACATATTATTTCTACCCCTTTCTATTTTCTACTTAAGAAATAAAAAAAGCTGACCGGAGTCAGCTTTTTTAGAGTAATGACGATTAATCCTTATCTTTAAGTTGATCACCAATAATGTCACCTAAAGCAAAGCCGTTGTCATTGTCATTCATGTACTTATCAGTTACAGAATCTTGACGACGACGTGGGCGTGAGTTGTTTTCACTCTTAGCAGCATTAGGATCAGCTTGTTTGATTGACAATGAGATTCTTCTGTCACTTGGGTCAACGCTTAAAACTTTAACTTTAACAGTTTGACCAACCTTTAAAACATCACTTGGCTTATCAACGTGCTTGTTAGCAATTTCTGAAACGTGTACTAAGCCTTGAATTCCATCAGCTACTTCAACGAATGCACCGAATGAAGTTAAAGACTTAACTTCGCCTTCAATGATGTCGCCTTCATGTAAACCTTCAGTAGCTTCTTCAAATGGGGATGGTAAAGTTTGCTTAATTGACAGGGAGATTCTGTGTCTGTCGTCATCAATACCGATAACCTTAACCTTAACATCTTGACCAGCCTTCAAAACATCGCTAGGCTTGTCAACATGCTTGTAAGAAATTTCTGAAATGTGAACTAAACCGTCCACACCACCAACGTCAACAAAGGCACCAAAACCAGTTAAACGTGATACTTTACCTTCAACAGTGTCACCTACAACTAATTGTGAAGCAACGTTTTCGAAAGCTTCTTCACGTTCTTGTTCGATTAAGTCTTTTCTTGAAAGAATTAATCTGTTCTTGTTAGGATCAATTTCAGTGATCTTCAAGTTCATCTTCTTGCCAATGTAAGGCTTCAAGTCAGAAACGTAACGGTTAGAAATTAATGAAGCTGGTAAAAATCCACGTGTACCAACATCAACTAATAAACCACCGCGAACAGCACCAGTTACAGTACCTTCAACAGTCTTGCCTTCTTCGAAGACCTTTTCTAATTCCTTGTAAGCTTCTCTTTCCTTCAAACGAGTAACTGAGAAGAAGAATTCGCCGTTTTCCTTGTCGCCACCAGCTCTTCTAAGAACTAAAGCCTCAAACTTATCACCAGGTTTTACCAATTGGTTCAAATCTGCATTACGGTCGTTAGTAAATTCACGCTTAGTGATTACACCTTCAACACCTGCATTTTCAACACCAACAGCGATTTGTCCATCTTCAACACTTAAAACTTCAACGTTAACAATGTTGCCGACTTCAACTCCCTGCATTTCTTTTAGAGCATCTAAGAATTGATTACTATTATCTGTCATAATTACCTCCCAATATCATACTTTATTTTAAAGTACTTGATATCTTTTTTCCACACTTTTGTTTAATTTTTTTGCTTTTTTTGAATTATCTCGGTTATTTTGGCTACAACTTCATCAATTGTTAAGTCTGTAGTATCTAATTCAATTGCATCATCCGCTTTTTTCAACGGAGAAATCTCACGATGAGAATCTTTATAGTCTCTAACTTCAATATCATGTTCGATATCTTTTAAGTCTTGATGAATACCTTTTTCTTGAAAATCTAAAAAGCGTCTCTTAGCTCTTGATGCAACACTAGCGATTAAGAAAATTTTTACCTCTGCATCTGGTAAAACTGTCGTCCCAATATCACGACCATCCATAATAACGTTGTTCTTCCCAGCCATTTCACGTTGTAATTCAACCATCTTTTCACGAATGGCCTTTAAAGCAGAGACTTGAGAAACATTTTCAGTGATTTCTGGCGTTCTAATTGCAATAGAAACGTCTTTCCCATTTACAAAAACTTTCTGCTCGCCTGCTTCTTGTTTAAAGGCAATCGTACTCTTGTCGATTAGGTCTAAAATTGCCTTCTCGTCTCCATAATCAACATTATTATCGTGTGCAATTAATGTACATGCTCGATACATTGCACCAGTATCGATATAAATATAGCCCAAATTATGTGCGATAATTTTAGCAACTGTACTCTTCCCCGCTGATGCAGGACCATCAATAGCTACTTGCATTAAATAATTGAGTTCCTTTCTTTTTCATTCAAAGTAAATTCTACCATAAAACAAAAAGTAGGAGTCAGTTGACTCCTACTAAATAAAATTCTTTTTAATCTAGAAATTGCGTTTTACGAATTTTTCTAAAACTGGTAACAGGGTCTTAGCTAAAATTAAAACTACTATACTGTTAATCAATCCCTTAATTAAGTTAAATGGCACAATTGCTGAAACAATGTAAGTCAGAAGTGATGAATTTAACTTAAATCCCATTAAGGAGATATACATTGGTGTTAAAACAAAGTAATTTGCCAAAGACATTACTATTGTTAACGCAATTGTTCCAACCGCTAAACCAAGAACTTGATATCTTACCTTATCTTCATGCTTTTTACTAATGTAGTAGAAAGGCAAGATATAAGCTAAACTTGCTAAAAATGCGGCTAACTGTCCAATCATCGAAATTGGATTAAATCCAGAAATAAATAGACTCAATAATGACTTAAAAAGCGCGATCATTGTTCCGCCTAATGGACCAAAAACCAAAGTACTAAGAGCAACTAAGGAATCAGAAAAGTCCATCTTTAAGTAATCAAAACCTGGAATAATTGGTACTTCAAACTTCATAATTAAAAATGCCAATGCACCAATCATTGCCCAAGCGAGCCAATAAGCTAGTCTTACATGACTTAAACTTGTTTTTCTTTGCATGATATATTTCCTCCATAACACACAAAAGGTCTGCTGCTTCAGCAACAGACCTTATCAATCTAAATCATGTTTAGTTTTTAGTCTGTCTTCTTCCATCTAGACTTTAACTATCGGTACCTAAGGTTCAACTACATAAGTAGCTCGCGGACTCTAACCGCCGGTCGGGAATTTCGCCCTGCCCTGAAGACAACATCCTTTTATTTGCTTTTTACAAGTAAATAATAATACTTCTTAGTAAAATTGTAAATATAAATGTTCTTAATTACTTCAATTTAAGTGATTGACCAATACTAATACTATCAGCTGATTCTAAACCATTAAGTTGCTCTAAATGATGAACTGAAGTGTTATTTTCACGAGCAATTTTTGATAGAGAATCTCCTTCTTGAACTGTGTAAGAATGTGGAGCTTGATATTCGCTAGAACTGCTACCACTAGTTTGCCAATTGTTTTGGCTAGTGTGAGATGAATTTTGCGTAGATTGTTGAGTGTGATCTTGCGCAGTAGTTTGACTCGCACTATTGTCATAAGATTGACTACTACTTTGAACAACTTCACTACTTTGTGATTGACTAGTTACTGCTGGAGTCATATCTTGCGATTGACTTGAAGATGAATGTTCTTCCTTCTTTACGCTACTCTTTGATTTGCTCTTCTTAGAAAAACTACTCTTACTCTTTTTACTTTTATGCTTATGAGGTTTAGAAGACTTAGTTTTTGAAACTTTAACACTCTTTTCAGCCAAATCAGTATTAGAGTTTGAACGCAAGCGTGATGAAACAATCGGAATTAAGGCGATCAAAATTATTGCAACAATAATTAACCCTGCCCATAACTGACTATGATGCATACCATGAGAATTTTGTTCTGACTCATTAGGAGTTTTAGGAGCTTGCTTAGACTCAGGTTCTAACTCTGCATGGCGATGATGCATTGCGCTTCTAGACGTCGTTGGACGTTGAAAGTGCTTGTATGGGCCCTTTGGTTCTTTATTGTCCTGAGATTTATTTTCCTTCATTCCAAGATCCTCCAATTAAAGATTATTAGTTTTATTTTATCACAGCTTATAAAGTGTGTGCTAATCAGCCAAGTGATTCAAACGAAATACTTCTTCGTGAGTTAATTTGCGATATTCACCTGAAGTTAATGACTTCAAAGTTAAAAAGGCATACTTTTCACGTGATAGTTTTTCTACAAAATGGTGCACCGCTTCGAACATTCTCTTAACTTGGTGGTAGTGACCTTCGTGAATGGTTAATTGAACAATTTGAGTGTTCTTCTTATCATCCGTCTTCAAAATCTTTAATTTAGCTGGTGCGCTCTTTCTGCCATCAATTCGGACCCCATGAGTAAGTGAACGAATATCTTCTGGGGACAAGATTCCCTTAATTTTTGCTACATAAACCTTTGGTACTTCATTACGTGGGTGCATCAACTTATTAGCTAATTCCCCATCATTTGTCATTAATAATAAGCCGGATGTATCGTAATCAAGACGACCAACTGGATAAAGACGATATGGTACATCTTCAAAGAAGTCAACTACTGTTTTTCTACCTTTGTCGTCACTTACTGAAGAAATTACTCCACGTGGTTTATAGAATAAGTAAGTATGCAAAGCTTCCTTCTCAATTGGGACACCATTTACTTCAATTTTATCGTTAGACTCTACTTTAGTACCAAGCTCAGTAACTCTCTTACCATTAACAGTTACTTGACCAGCTGTAATCATCTTTTCAGCCTTACGTCTTGATGCCACACCTGCTTGAGCAATCACTTTTTGTAGTCTTTCAGCCATTTTTATTCACCTTCGTCAAAATTAATTTCTTTATTATTTCCCTCATCCTGATCAAATAAGTTTACTGGATTATCATCTGCTTCAAATTCTTCAATTACAGGTAAATCAGCTAAACTTTCATAATTGAAATATTGTAAGAAATAATCAGTTGTAACATACAAATTCGGATGACCGGGAACATCTTTTTTTCCATTTACTTTAATTAACCCACGCCAAACTAAAGTCTGCAAAGCTCCTGAAGAATTAACCCCTCTTAAGTCATCGATTTCAACACGTGTAATCGGTTGACGATAAGCAATGATAGATAAAATCTCAAGAGCTGATTGACTTAAGTTTTTCGATAAATCCTTTTGGAAGAATTTAGAAATCACATCCCCGCACTTAGCGCTCGTAGTTAACTTATAGGTTTGGTTAATACAAATTAACTGTAGTCCCGAATTTTCATCACTTTTCAGTCGATCTTTAAGATGATTTGCCAGCTCTCTTAATGCAGAAGGCGAGATTTCTAATAATTGCAGCAAATTATCTGCGTCTAAGCCATCATCCCCTGCTGCATAAAGTAGGGCTTCTAATTCTGCTTCTTTACTTGCCATTCGTCTCTACTTTCTCTAACTCTAGATCACCAAAATCTCTACTTTGTTTTACCAAAATTTTATGATCACGACATAATTCTAAAACTGCTAAGAATAAGCCAATTACTTGATCAAGATCTTGAAAGTTTTTAATACAATCAAAAAAACTAGTTGATCTTTTCTTATGTAACTTATTTTTCAAAAAGCTCGTCATTTCTTCAATTGAAGTTTCATGAACTTCGATTTTCCCAACTTGAGGTTTTCTTAATTTAAATCGCTCTAAAACAACCTTAAAAGTATTTGCAAGCTCATCACTTGTAATTTCACCTAAAGGCAATGGTTCTATTTCCTTTTTAGGTGAAACCGAGGGATCTTTTGTCACTGTAATTGGCATTTCTTCATCTCGCTTTTTAAAATAATCTGCGATTCTTTGAAAGACTGAATATTGTACCAACTGTTCAACCAGCTCAGTACGTGGGTCTTCTTGATACTGATCTTCTTCAATAAAATCATTTTTAGGTAACAAATATTGCGATTTGATTCTTAAAAGAGTTGATGCCATCACAAAATACTCCCCAGCAATCTGTAAATCTAAAGTCTGCCAGCGAGCTAAGTTAGCTAAATATTGTCCCGTAATTTTCGCAATCGGAATATCATAGATATCTATCTTCTGCGACCTAATTAAGTGCAAAAGTAAATCTAAGGGTCCGGTAAAATTAGGAAGATCTAAAGTCAATTCATCAGCATTATTCATCAGTTTTATTTTCCTTTAAATAATTTAATAAAAAGGTCCAGTCAGGTAAAGCCGTAATCATCTTATCAGGATAGAGGTGCTTTAAATCATTCATTACTCGCTGCTCGGTTTCTTGATCACGCATTGTTGGATCAAGAGATAAATAGCGAATAATGATAAAATCTTTTTCTTCCTGAATACCGATAATTCCTCTAGCATTGCCCTTTTGTTGATAAATAAGAACCTCAAATTGGTTAGAATCGCTAGTATATAGCTTCATTTCTTCCTGTAAGTTCTTAATATTTTTAAAATCTGAAAGATACGACAAGTATCCCATCACAGTCTTTTCGTAATCTTTTTTATATTTGCTGATCATAATAGTTAGGCACGTGGATGTGCTTGATTATAAACCTCCAAAATATGTTTCTGTGTCAGATTAGTGTAAATCTGTGTAGTCGTAATATCACTATGTCCCAAAATTTCTTGAACTACTCTTAAATCTGCCCCATTTTCAAGCAGATGTGTCGCAAAAGTATGCCTAAGAGTATGCGGCGTTACATTCTTAGTTATTCCAACAAGCTGACAATATTTTTTTATCTTTTGCCAAACAGCCTGTCTAGTCAATTGATGACCGTGATTATTCAAAAATATTACATCAGTAAATTGACCGCTCTTCAGGACTTGAGCTTCTCTAACGTCTTTTTGATATTTCTCTAACCATGATAAAGCAACTTCGGTAATTGGTACAAGTCGCTCTTTTGATCCTTTACCAAGAACTCGAATAATTTTCAAATCATTATGAATATCGCCAGTTCGTAAATTAATTAATTCACTAACACGCATGCCTGTAGCATAAAGAACTTCAAGCATTGCTCGATCTCTAATTCCCAATCGAGTATTCGTATCAGGAGCAGTCAACAATTTGTCAACTTCGTCTTGGCTGAGTGCTGTTGGCAATCGGCGTTCACTTTTTGGTGAATCAATCTTAACTAATGGATCACGCTCAATTATATCTTGCCTTAAAAGCCATTGATAAAATTTACGCAAACTAGAAATCATACGACTAATTGAGGTAGTTGCTTTCCCCTTATCTTTTTGAGTAGCGAGAAAAGCATCAACAACTAGATAATCTACTTCCCAACTTGTTTCATTTTGATCTTGTAAGTAACTTAGATATTCTTCCAAATCCGTTCGGTAAGAAACAATAGTATTTGGACTTAAACCACGTTCTACCTGACCGAATCTTAAATAATCCTCTAAATTATCCTTCATTATCTGCGTCTGAGTCATCTTTTTCTACCAAGCTAATTGTTCCTGCATCTTTATCTTCAGTAATTAACCCATTCTTTAGTAAGTGTCCCAGTGCACGTTTGAAAGCTGACTTTGAAATGCCAAAGTGATTCTTAATTTCTTGAGCATCACTCTTATCGTAAAAAGGTAAAGTCTTAGTAGCTTCACGACGTAAACTTACTAAAATCATTTGAGCATCATCATCAATTTCTTCAAATCCACGAGGAAGAACACTCAAATTCAATCTACCATACTGACTAACACCAATTACACGTGCCTTGATCTTTTGTCCAACACGTAATGGACGGAACATTTCAGATTTGTGGACAAAGGCTAAGTAGTATTGATCAGTAATTACAAAAGAACCAACTTCATAATTTCGATAGACCGTTCCTGACATATTCTTATTTTCTAAGTGTGCTGGGAAATTAGCTGCTAATTGTTCAAAAACATCTTCTTCAGCTATCTTAGCCCAAATACGTTCTTTTTCATCTGTTTCAAGGCGAACCAAGAGCCTGTCATCCTTTTTAGGCCATTGATCTTTTTCAAGTGGTAAATCATCTAAAGATACAACAACATCTTTGTCATTTAAACCAATATCTAAGAAAACACCTAAGTCACGGCGCACTTCTGTTACAGTTGCCCAACCGTATTGATCTTTTTGAGCAAATGGATAAAATTGCGTCATTTCTTTCTTTTTATCTTTATTTTCATAGATAAAGCCCTGGACTTCATCACCTAGGTGGATTGGTTCATCTTGTGTAATTTCTATTTTCTTTAATTCAAAAGTTACCCCTTCAACCTGCACATAAAAAGCAGATTCATTTTCATCAGTAACTTTTCCTTTTCTTATTTCACCTAACATAATAGCGCCTCAATCCTTTTATTTTGTCTATCATCTTATAGTATAAGGAAAAAAAGACAAAAATAAAATAGCCAGCTTTCGCTGACTATTTTAATAAGCTATTTAATTCAGATTAAAGGTTAGTTGCTTCGCCTTGGTAAACAGCACCGCGACGAGCATCAACAGTAATCTTAGAACCATCCTTGATCTTTTCTACTGCATCAGTAGCACCAACGATAACTGGGATACCAAGTGAAAGACCAACAACAGCTGCGTGACTAGTTAAACCAGAAGCTTCAACTACCATACCTGAAGCCTTCTTGATTGCTGGTAAGTAATCCTTATCAGTAGTCTTAGCAACTAAGATGTCACCATCTTGAACTTTGCTGTTAGCTTCTTCAGCAGAAGTTGCAACTACAGCTTTACCAATAACTGATTGTTCACCAACACCTAAACCTTTAACAAGTTGGGTACCGATTAATTGTAACTTCATCAAGTTAGTAGTACCAGTTTCGCCCAAAGGAACACCAGCAACGATAATTACTAAGTCACCGTCTTTTGCAAGACCAGTTTCTTTAGCAAGTTCAGCTGCCTTTTCAAACATTTCTTCAGTAGACTTAGGCTTTTCAGTCAACATTGGCTTTACACCCCAAACAACACCTAATGAGTGTTGAATCTTGTCGTTGAAAGTCATAGCAATAATGTCTGCGTTTGGACGGTACTTAGAAATCATACGTGCAGTGTAGCCAGATTCAGTTGCAGCAATAATAGTCTTAACGCCCAATTCTTCAGCAGTTCTAACAACTGATTCACCAATAGCTTCAGTAACGTTTGAGCCCTTGTATTCTTCGAATCTTTGAAGAGCTAACTTGTTACGCTTAGCAAGTTGCTTTTCAGTACGCATATCGATTTCAGCCATAGCCTTAACAGCCTTAACTGGGTAAAGACCATTTGCTGATTCACCTGAAAGCATAGTTGCATCAGTACCATCAAGAACAGCGTTTGCAACGTCAGTAACTTCGGCACGAGTTGGACGTGGGTTTTCTTGCATTGAGTCAAGCATTTGAGTAGCAGTAATAACTGGCTTACCCAATGCGTTACATCTTCTGATTAATTCTTTTTGTACAAATGGAACATTGATAAATGGAATTTCAACACCCATGTCACCACGAGCAACCATTAAACCATCAGAAACCTTTAAGATTTCGTCGATGTTATCAATACCTTCTTGTGATTCAATCTTAGGGAAGATCTTTACGTATTCACAGTGTGCTTCTTCAAGCAATTGACGAATGTCAAGAACATCTTGTGCTTTACGAACAAATGAAGCAAAGATGAAGTTGATACCTTCCTTTAAACCGAACTTAATATCGTTAGTATCTTTTTCAGTGATACCTGGGAGGCGGATTTCAACACCAGGAGCGTTAACACCCTTCTTAGAACCAATTAAACCAGTGTTTTGAGCTTCACAAACTAATTCTCTCTTAGCGTCATCTTTTTCCTTAATCAAAAGGTCAACTAAACCATCATCGATTAATACGTGACCACCAACGTGAGTATCGTCGTAAAGACCATCGTAGGTAACGTGGATCATGTCCTTGTTACCCTTCTTAGTGTCGTCCATAGAAATACGGATAGTGTCACCAGTGTTAATAGTGAACTTGCCGCCTTCTTGTTCAGTAGTTCTAATTTCGGCACCCTTAGTATCAAGAGCAATGCCAAGAAGTTTACCAGTCTTCTTTTCAACCTCACGAACCATGTTCATACGTTCACGGTGTTCTTCGTGGTCACCGTGTGAGAAGTTGAAACGGAATACGTTTGCACCTGCTTCAGCTAATTTAGTAATAGTCTCAACATCGTTTGAGGCTGGCCCTAAAGTACTAACAATTTTAGTTTTCTTCATCTTGAAAAAATCTCCTATAATACAAAATCAAAAACTACTTGGCTAAGTCTTTGTTTAATGAGTATAACGCATAATTACCGTGGTGTTTTGCATCAAACAAATCAAGAATATCATGGTGGGTAAGCTTGTTATCTTCCATACCAACAGCTAAGCCGCCTTTGCCTTCAAGTAATAACTTAACAGCATAAGCACCCATTTCACTTGCTAACACACGATCACGCATTGTTGGGCTTCCGCCACGTTGCATATGACCCAATACGTTAGCACGAGCATCAAAGTCGCCATACTTAAGAAGTTCATCCTTAAATTTATCAGCGTCCATAACACCTTCAGCTAGAACAACAATTCCATGCTTCTTACCATTAGCAAATCCTTGCTTCAAATTTTCAGCAATTTCTTTAATGTCATAAGGTTCTTCTGGAATAACAATTGCATCTGCACCGGTAGCAACACCAACATGCATTGCGATATCTCCACAATCACGACCCATAACATTTACAACAAATACACGTTGGTGACTTGTTGCAGTGTCACGAATCTTATCAATGGCTTCCATTGCAGTATTACATGCAGTATCAAAACCAATTGTAAAATCAGTGTAAGGAATATCGTTGTCAATTGAACCCGGAAGACCAATGGCATTATATCCATGTCTTGTAAGCTTCAATGCACCATGGTAAGAACCGTCACCACCAATGACAACTAAAGCATCGATTCCATGCTTCTTTAATTGTTCGATTCCCTTAAGTTGAACTTCTTCTTCCTTAAATTCTGGGAAACGAGCTGAATAAAGAAAGGTACCGCCGCGGCTAATCTTGTCCGCAACTGTTTCAGAAGTCATTTGGAAAATATCACCAGCAACTAAGCCAGCATATCCATAACGAATTCCACAAACTTCGATACCGTTTGCCAAAGCTGTACGAGTAACAGCTCTAATGGCAGCGTTCATACCAGGGGCATCTCCACCACTAGTTAAAATACCAATCCGTTTCATGAATTCACCTCTACGATTTTCTGTGTTTTACTCACATCGGTTTTATCGTACCATTTTTTTTACTCAATGTCTTCAAAAAAAAGCTTATTTTTTTCACTAATCATCCCTATCAAATAAATGATTTCGCTTTCAATACTGCTAAGCTCAATTTTTACAATTTCAAGAAAATTTAGCTAATTTTTAAAATTAACCTGACGAGCATTAGAAAGCAAAAATTGAATCTTATTAGGGTTAAATCTATCACTTTGAGTTCTCACTTGAAGAAGATATATTTCGCCTATCTTCAGATTTTCTTCCACTTTTTCCCAGACTTGAGGAAAAATAGTAAAATCTTTTTCACCGCTGCTATCGCTAAATATAGCAAAAGCCATGTTATCACCCTTTTTGGTGGTGATTTGCTTAACTTTCATTAGTTTTCCAACAGCAATTCCTTGCTCATTGTTTTCAAAAGTTTGTAGTCTTTTTGCATTGTATTTTCTGGCATACTTTTGAACAGCCATAATTGGGTTAATACCTGTACTAAAGCCCATTGCTTCAACTTCCATTGCCGACTTTTCAGCAGTAGTAGGTTGCTTTTGCTCTGCAACTTTTGGCTCAAGCGTCTCAAATAGAGATAAGTTAGATCCTGCCATTTTTACGCTTTCAACTAAATCCTTATTAATTGTCAAAAGTTCATTTCTGTTAGGAGATAGACGATCAAAAGCTCCTGCCTTAATTAAATTCCCAATGGCGTCTGTACTCAATAATTTATTATCAATTTTCCATAAAAAATCAGTCATTGACTTAATTGGACGTTTAATTGCTAAAATTTGTTTTAATAAATCGCTCCTTAGCCCTCGAACTGCTCTTAAACCAACTAAAATTTTCCCATTTGCTAGAGAAAAATTAGCCTTACTATTCTCAATATCTGGCGGCAATATTTTAATACCCGCTTCTTGTGCCTGCATTAAATACTCTGCAATCTTATGACGATTTCCAAGATTACTGTTTAACAAAGCAAGATAAAAAGCTCCTGGATAATGTACTTTAAAGTAAGCGAGCCAAAAAGCAATTTTGCTATAAGCTACAGCATGAGACCTATTAAAACCATAATTAGCAAATTCAGCAATATAGTTATAGACTTGTTCTGCTGTTTCTTTCCTTCGGCCTAACTTAATGGCACCTTGAATAAACTTATTACGTTCCTTTTGAATTACATCTGCATTCTTTTTAGACATTGCTCGTCTTAAAAGATCAGCTTCTCCTAAAGAAAATCCGGCTAGGATCTGAGCAGTTTGCATAACCTGTTCCTGATAAACCAAAATTCCATACGTTGGACCTAGAATCTTTTTCAAACTAGGATCAGGATATTGAACTCTTTCTTTCCCATGTTTTCTGTTAATAAAGTGATCAATATTATTCATTGGGCCTGGACGATATAAAGCATTCACAGCCACAATATCTTCAAAACTATCTGGATGTAGTTGTTCTAAAACGTGCTTGATACCATCGGACTCAAATTGAAAGACAGCATCTGTTTCTCCGCGTTGAAACAAGGCTAGCGTTTCCTGATCGTCTAATGGAATTTGGTTAGGATCAATTTCAATTCCATCAGCTTTCAAAGCCGCTATGATACTTCCTAAAATAGTTAAATTTCTTAGGCCTAGAAAATCGATCTTCAATAAACCCAAAGATTCAACATTTAACTTAGTCTGTTGAGTTACAGGAATTCCTAGAGGGCCAGCCTGCAATCCTACAATTTCTGCTAATGAATCATCAGTAATTACAAGTCCTGCAGCATGAATTGAATAATGTCTTGGTAAATTTTCTAAATGCTTTGCAGTCGCAAATAAGATCTTGCTAAGAACATTTGTATTAACTAAAAGCTGCAATTCCTTTGATTGTCGATAAGCCTCATCCAAAGTGATCTTACCTTTAGAACGTGGTATTGCATCTAGCCAGCGATATGTTTCAACCTTGTTTAATCCAAAAACGCGACATACATCTTTTAAAACCTGTTTTGCAGCTAAAGTACCAAAAGTTAAAATTTGCGCTGCATGGTTCATGCCATACTTTTCAAACATATACTTGATTACTTCATCCCGTCGATTGTCAGGAATATCCAAATCAATATCAGGCATTTGCTGACGAGCCGGATTTAAGAAACGTTCAAAAAGCAAATTATATTCAATTGGATCAACTTCTGTAATTCTAAGAGCATAGGACACAAGCGAGCCCGCTGCTGATCCACGTCCAGGACCAGTTGTAATATGGACACTATGAGCAAAATTCATTACATCCCATACAATGAGGAAATAATCATCAAAGCCCATTTCATTAATTACTTTTAGCTCATAGTCTAGTCTTTCCTGATATTTTGCTGGAATTTGATTATTGAATCGTTTAGCAAGACCATCCTGCGCTAAAAAATGTAAATATTCTTTTGAAGTAGGAAAGTTATTTTGCTTAAACTTCGGTAATTGCGGATCTTGGAAAGTAATTTTAGCATTACAAATTTCTCCAATTTTTTCCGCATTCTTTAAGGCATCTTCAACGTCAAATTTGCGATAATTAACTTGCAGTTCTTCGCTAGTTTTTAAATAATGTGACCCAGCTTGTTTTGCTAACTGTTCAACATTTTCTAAATGAACATTGCTTTTAATTGCCTGCAAAGTTCGTCTTAAAAATTGCTCATTACGATTAAGATACTCGCCATCTTCTACAGCAGTTAGCGACAAGTTAAATTGTGTTGCTAAGGATCGAATATAGCTTATATATTCACCCTGTTCTTGGGCCGCATAAACACCTAAATATAGTGAAGAAGAAGTTGGTAAGTAATCAAGTAATTTTCGAACTATATTTGCTCCCATCTTCGGATTATTAGTCTGAATCATCTTCAACTCGCTATGTAAATTACTTGGAGTAATTAATACTAGATGTCCAAGATATTTTTTTAACTCTTCTAGTGTTAAGACATTTTCTTTTTCACCATTTTCAGTTAATAAATTGACCGCGCTAGATAAACGTAAAATATTTTTATATCCTTGATCATCTTTTGCAATTACAATCAAATCATACTTATTGGCTTCATCAATTAAGCCATTAATCCTAAGCTGCATTCCTAATAAGGGCTTAATCCCAACCTCGTTAGCAGCTTTATAGAAATTTACTAAGCCATAAGTAATATTAATATCGGTTAAGGCAAGTGCAGAATAACCTTTTTTCTTAGCATTTTCAGCTAAATTTTTAACTTTAGTTGGACTTTCAAGTAAAGTAAAGCTGCTAAGATTTTGCAAACTAACTGCTCCCATAAGCTCACCCTTTCTAATAGTTTAAGTATAGCAAATTCTATTAACTTCGCTTGCGAAAACCTCTTATTTTTGCTAAGATACCTAGCGAAAGAAGGAGAGATTATGCGCTACATTATTACAATGATTTGGTCATGCATTTTTTGCGAAATTATCGGTTTTATTGCTGCCTCTTTAACTCAGATGCAATTTAATCCAATGCAATCTTTGATTATTGGCGCAGTCTTTGGCTTGCTATTCGCAATTATTATTCCCGCCATTACTGCTAAAAGCTACAAAGATAAAAGTAAGTATAACAAACTATAATTTAACTAAATTTGAATATTATAAAAAGCTGTTTCTTAAGTGAAACAGCTTTTTTGTCATATTAGTAAAATTTATAATTTTTATTTGTATCTACTTTGATATCTCCATGGGTCAAATATTCGCTAAACATTTGAACATAATCTTGATCAAAAATCTTTTCAATCTTGTCCATACTATAAGCTGGATAGAATCCTCCACCTAAGGCGCGATAATTGTTTACAGCCAATTTATAAACTTTATCATCTTCAAGATCTTTACCATTCAAAGTCATCTTGGTTAATCTTTGTCCCACTGGTTTAGAAAGATCGGCTTCATATTTAACAGGATAGAAAAGATCAAAATGATATAGCATTGGCTTAGGCGTAATCCAACGATCGATAAATTTAATTTTACCATCCTCGTCCTTTTCTAAAAATCCAGCTGAATATTCAATAATCTCTTTTAACTCTTTTCCAGTTAAGTTAACAATGCAAAGTTGGTTAGCATATGGATAGTTAAGCAAAACTTCTCTCATTGTAACGTTCTTTGAAAATCCATGAGCCGATTCGGACATAATTGCTGTAGCTGAAATATCTGCTCCAGTAAACCAAAGTTGCATTTGTTGAATAAGATTAATAAACGGTGCTCCTTCAATTCTGCCCTTAATTGTATCCTCAATTGGAGCAGGTTCAGATAAATGAGCGATCGGTTGATCTAACCATTTTTGAGTTTCTTCATCAAGACTCTTTACAATCTTTTCAATTGCAGGATCTGGAGCGTAATCTTTACTATCAATGAGTTCAGTAGTCATATCATTAATTTTAACTTTGCCATTCTCATCTTTATCAAAGTCAATTACTACCTTACCTACTGCTTCTCCGCGATAACCTGGTTGAACAATTGCAGTATTACGCGTAACTAAATTTAAGCGACGGTGTTGATGCCCAGTTAAAAAGACATCAATCTCTGGAATCTGGGTTAAAATCTTATATCCTTCATTCTCACCTGTATGAGGCTCAGTTTCTTCTCCAGTTAATGGATCACTTTCAAACCCACCATGATACATAGCACAAAGAATATCTACTTGAGGACGTAATTTCTTAGCTAATTTAGAAAGCACATCATAACCTGAAACAAATTTTAATCCCTTAATATGCTCCTCTGATTCCCAATGAGAAATATATTGAGTAGTAATACCCATAATACCAATCTTTAAGCCAGCTTTTTCTATAATTGAATATTCCTTACCAAAGAAAGGTACATTAGTTTCAGCATCTAAAACATTGTCATTAATAAATGGGGCCTTATTATTATCAACATAGTAAGATAAATAATCTAAACCATAATTAAAATCATGATTACCTAAAGCACGTGCATCATAACCAACTTCGTTATATGCTTCAGTAAACTTACGCAATCCTTCTTTTTCAGGGAGCTTTTGCGTATAGCTAGCTAACGGAGAGCCTTGTAAGCAATCACCACTATCTGTTACCAAAACATTATCAGCACCATATTTTTCTTTTTCGCTCTTAACCACACTACTTACTCGGCTAAGAGAAATTGGAGCATCGTAATTATCTTTATCTTGATAATCAGTCGGCATTAAAAATCCATGCGTATCACTTGAGTGTAATATAACTAGTTTCATTAATACTTATTCCTTTAATCAAAAATTATATAAAAAAAGACACCCCACGGTGTCTTTAATTAATCGTTATTTTGTTGCTTGTTTTCGTTAGCAACTTGACGGCCTTTGTAAAAGCCCTTTGGTGAAACGCGGTGGCTTAAACGGTATTCACCAGTAGTTGCATCATAATGCATTGCTGGTGTGGTTAATTTAATATGACCACGACGTGAACGTTTCTTTTGCTTAGAAGTTTTTCTTGCAGGAACTGCCATTAGTTAGATCTCCTTTTTTATAGAATTGAGACTTGCGAACCTTTAAATAAACAAATTCACTAAATACTCACGTATTTCAATGATACAATCTAAGAGCTGATAAATCAAGTCCAATCTTATTTTGTAGCTTCAGAATTGTTAACTTTTTTTAATTCAGCTATTTGCTTATCTCTTGATTCAATTTCACTCCGATACTTATTATCTAATTCTTTCTTCTGTTTTGCTAGTGCTTTTTTAACATCTGGAGAAAATTTCTCTCCTCTTCCTAATAAAAGTGAAACTAAAGCACCAAGTAATAACATAATTACTAAAACGATAATTAGGGGCATTTTAGGCTGGAAAAAACCAAAATTAATTGCTACAAGCTCAGTATTTAAGCATGCAAAGATTACAAGTACTAAAACAATTATTAATCCAATTACTAAATTTCGTTGTTTATTCACTGTTCATACCTACTTTCTGCTAGCAAATTTTAAACTTGCCCAGTCACCAATAGTTGGGAATATTTGATAAAACTTAGCCAAAGTAGCTAGACTAAGTGGTAAATTGAGTTCACGACGTTTAGAGCCAAAGAAGTGTACTACCTGCCAAGCTACATCATCTGGATCAAGCATAAAGCGTTGAACATTGTTAACATAAGAACCAGTCTCATCAGCAATATTAAAGAAATTTGTGTAAACCGGACCAGGATTTACTGTCATAACCTTAACGCTAAACGGCTTTAATTCTAGACGTAAAACATTTGAAAATTGAATAATTGCTGCCTTAGTAGCACTGTAAGCTGCCGTCTTAGTAGTTGGAACAATACCAGCAATTGAGCCAAAATTAACAATTTGTCCTTCTTTTTGATCAATCATTACTCGCGCTATTAGCCGAGTAAAGTACATTAGTCCCAAGACATTAGTTTGGAACATTTCAGTTACAACTTGAGGTGAAGTTTCTAAAAACTCTTTAAATACTCCAAAACCTGCAGCATTAACTAGATAATCAATATGATCTACATGACTAACAATTTCATTAAAGGCGCGATCAATTTGATCAGCTTTGCTCATATCAGTCGGAAAAACAAATGCATCATTTCCTGACAACTGACGTGCTTCATTCGCAATTTCTTCTAGCTTGTCTTGATGACGTGCCATCAAAATAACAGTTGCACCTCGGCTTGCACTCTCCAAAACGATTGAACGTCCAATACCACTTGAAGCACCAGTAACTATTACTACCTTATCCCTTAATGAATTACTCATCTTATTATCCCCTCAACGTAATTTCAAAACTATCTAAATCATTCGCTAATTTAGTATGCTTAAATATTTTTTTTGCTTCGTGTTCTAGTTGTCTCCCGGCTTTTCCAGTATAGCGAGCAGAAATATGTGTTAAATAAAGCTGACCTACATTGTGATCACGTGCCACACGAGCTGCATCAACGCAAGTAGAATGGAAATAGCGATGAGCCATCTTTTCTTCCTCGCCACTAAATGTCGCTTCATGTACTAAAACATCTGCATTTTCTACTAATTCTCCAATATTTTTCGTTGGGCGCGTGTCATAAATAATTGTAACAATTCGACCTGGACGTTCCTTACCCAAAAAATCGTGTCCATCTAATTTTTGACCATTGCTTAATGTAATTATCTTACCAGCTTTTAATTGACCTAAAAGTGGACCATTTGGCACGTTATATTCTGCTACCTTATCCATCAATAGTTCACCAGAACGTGGCTTTTCAACTACACGAAAGCCAAAACTAGGTACACGGTGGTCAAGACGAGCAGTATAAACTGCAAAAATATCATTTTCAAAAATTAGACCATCTTCTTTTAAAACTACATATTTAATTGGGTAAGAAACATGAGTTTTTGAAACTCTTAAAGAAGTCTGAACAAATTGCTCAATACCTGCAGGTCCATAGATTGTTAATGGTCCCCCATCCCCTTGAAAAGATCGAGATGAAAGAAAACCAGGTAACCCAAAAATATGGTCACCATGAGTATGTGAAATGAAAATTCGTGTTACTTTTCTAGGCCTAATATTAGTATCTAAAATTTGATGTTGCGTTGCTTCTCCTACATCAAAAAGCCATATTTCATTTAATTCATCTAATAATTTAAGTGCAGTACAAGAAACATTTCTGCTTTTTGAAGGCTGTCCTGCACTTGTTCCTAAAAATTGTATTTCCATGAAAACCCTATTTCTAATATTTTCCCTTAGTAACTAATTCTTTAGTTACATAGGCACTATAAAACTTAGATCCCTCCGTAGTTGGGTGTGTATGATCATCGTAGAACCAATCGGGATGACTAGCAGCAACTTCATGCCATTTTATAATCGTTAAATTTGGATATTTTTTCGTTGCCGCATTTAGCTCATTATTGACTTGATCTTGCCAATCACGTGTCGGAACATGAACATTAATCCAGAAAACGTGTCGTTTCGGCCCAATAATTTTCATTAATTGATCAAGCTCCTTAGGAGTAAAGGGGCCATTTGTCCCTAATCCGATCAAAACATTATCATTTAAGGCACCCTTGTTTTTATACTGTTCAAATAATGGAATAGTATTACCCAATTGCCGTGATACAGCAGCGTCTACAATTAAATGCGGCATTAGCTTTTGCATATTCTGACTTGAACCAGCCATTACCGAATCTCCAATAGCAGTCACTTGAATCTTTTGCGCTAATTGTAGGTCTACTTGAGAAATTCCATATTTTTCGAAATCCTTATTTACTAGCTTAGTGGCTGCCAATTGTTTAGCTTGCTTTAATAGTGTCGATTTTGAAGTTGGAGCAGCTTTCTTCCTAGATTGAGCTTCTTTGATTAATTTCTTATTCTTCTTTAACTGCCGATTTCGATTAGATTTAATTTGTGTTGCTAATTCCGAGTGATTTGGATTTTCCGCTTTTACAGTAGGAGCTTTTATGATACCAAAACTACCCAAAATAAAAACAATAATACCCGTAGCTAATAAGGCCTTAGCTTGATAATGTTTAGCCTTAAAATTCAAAGCCTTAGTTAAAAATTGATGCACCTTCTCCCAGTCAATTCGACCAAATGGCTTTTCAATAAAACGATAACTTAGCTCAGCAATAATTAAAATCAAAATCACTTCAATAGTATGATAAAGCACTACATGATCAGCAATGTCCTTAACTTTATCTTCAAAGAAAATCATTACTGGAAACTGATACAAGTAAATTCCGTATGAACGTGAACCAATCCAATTAAAAACTGGGTTAGTTAACCACCTATTCCAGCTACTGCCAGGGTGAGCAATTACTCCAACTAAAATCATCGTAACAAAAGAGAATAAGAACATTCCACCACGATAAGCAAAAGCTTTTTGTGGATTAAAGATAGGATTAGTTACCATCAACAAGATACCAATCAATGCTACCCCACCAATAATATTTAATAAACGTCTATCTCCCTTATCAAGATGTTCGTTTAACTTCCAAGTTGGCCAAAATACAGCTAGCATTGCACCCAAGCCTAAGGAGAAAAATCTAGTATCTGTTCCATAATAGATTCTACTTGTATCAACACCGGGTTTAAATAAAATAGCCATTTCTAAAGCAGAAATTAATGTCAAAGCAGTAATTGTCCAAAAAATGATTTTTTTCTTTTTAGCATATCTAACTAAAAGGAAAATTACCAACGGCCACACAATATAGAATTGTCCTTCAATTGACATTGTCCATAAATGAATAAATGGCGATTCATTTGAAGCAAAACGTTCAAAATAGCTCTGTCCATTTTTTATCTGCCAAAAATTATAAACATTCAACAGATTAGTAATCACTATCTGATTTAATTTTGCTAAAAGGTTTTGCTGGAAAAGCAGAATATATGCACTACATCCCCATAAAAGTGCAATCATTTGAGGATATAACTTTTTGATCCTCCTCAAATAGAAAGACTTAAAGTCATACTTTCCCCGCTCTTCATAGGCATGAAACATATGATCTGTAACTAAGTATCCAGATAGCACTAAAAATATTGGTACACCTAAATATCCACCCATAAAACTATTTGGATTAAGGTGATACAAAATAACTCCAATAACGGCTAAAGCACGTAAGCCCGCATACCCTGTAATAAAGCGGTTCTTTCTTTTCAAAAGTCTTACTCCCTACTTCTTCAACTTTTATTAATCAACAAATTCAAAAGTAAAGTCAGCTATTGTAATATCGTCACCATTTACTGCGCCATTTTCTCTTAAGGCTTCGTCTACACCCAAACGCTTTAATTTACGAGCAAGAAGCATTATACCGTCGGTGTGATCAAGGTTAGTTCTTTGAACAAGACGCTCTAACTTATTGCCCGTAACAATAAAGCTATGCTCTCCTGTTCGTTCAACTTTAAATCCTTCATCTTCAGGCTTTTTGTAAATATATTCTTTTTCGGCAACTTTGATTTCTGCTGGCTTTTCAGCTTCTTGACGAGCAACTTCTTCAACAAGATCTGCCGTTTTGCCCATCAATTCACTAACACCTTTATGAGTCACACTAGAAATAGGATATACAGTCTTATCTCCTAATTTCTTTTTGAACTCGGCTAGTTTTTCCTCACTACCTGGAATATCCATTTGAGTAGCAATAATTAATTCTTTTTTAGTAGTTAAATCTTTAGTATAACCTGCTAATTCTTTCCGAATTGTTTCGTAATCTTCATATGCATCACGTCCATTATTTGGATCCATTGATACCAGATGTAAAATTACTTTTGTACGTTCAACATGACGTAAAAATTGAATTCCGAGTCCTACACCCTTAGATGCACCCTCAATTAAACCGGGCAAGTCTGCCATTGAAAAATCCCGTCCATCTGGAAGAACAACCATTCCCAAGTTAGGAGTTAAGGTCGTAAATTCATAAGCTGCAATCTTTGGTTTAGCCTTAGTTACAACAGACAGTAAAGTTGATTTCCCTACAGATGGGAAACCTACTAAACCAACATCTGCTAAAACTTTTAACTCTAAACGCAAAGTCCGAAACTCTCCTGGTTCACCATTTTCAGCAATTTCAGGAGCAGTTCTAGTTGGAGTCGCAAAGTGAATATTTCCTCTACCGCCTTTTCCACCATGAGCTACAACTAATTCTTGACCATTTTCAACTAAGTCACCTAAAAGCTCACCAGTATTGAAGTCATAGACTGTTGTTCCCATTGGGACTTTTAGACGCACGTCCTTAGCCCCACGTCCGTATTGAGATTTAATTCGTCCATTTTCACCATTATCTGCCTTAAACTTACGTCTAAAACGAAAATCCATTAAAGTTCTTAAGCCGGAATCTGCAACTAAGATAATACTTCCGCCGCGTCCACCGTCTCCACCAGCTGGTCCGCCAAGCGGTACGTATTTTTCATGACGAAAGGCAACCGCTCCATCGCCACCTTTTCCTGCCTGTACATCTATTTTTGTTTGGTCGACAAACATAATTTGCCTCCTTTATTTATCAAATTATCATTAAATTTATTCTTAAAGTTTCTTAACTATGATACCATATCAAGCCCTATTAAATCAGGTCTTTTGTGGTTAATTTATAAACTCAATTTTACAGTTTGTGCTTGAGGAAGAGTTAGACCTGCATCTCTTAATTCGTCTACCGATGCCTCTTTAATTTTCTTCAAGGATCCGAACTTTCTCAGTAACTTATTACGAGATTTTGGTCCAATACCCTTAATTTCATCCAACTTACTTGAAAGAGCATTTTTAGCATGCGTTCTTCTATGAAAAGTAATTGCAAAGCGGTGAACTTCATCTTGAATTCTAGTCATCAAGTAAAAGCCTTCAGACTTAGGATTGAGCGGGATTAATTTTAATTCTTCGCCTTGTGTTGGGTCTCCAAAAATCAAATGATTAGTGCGGTGATGATCATCCTTAACCATTCCAGCGACAGGAATATTCACATTCAATTCATTTCTCAAAACATCTAAACACGCATCAACCTGAATTTGACCACCATCCATCAAAATCAAATCTGGCATTTTTTTGTGTTCTTTCAAAAGACGACTATAACGTCTTCTAACTACTTCACGAGTATTACCAACTTCGTCAGCTGCATTTTGATGTTCAACTTCGCCCTTTAATTTATACTTACGATATTCATGTTTATCCGGTTCACCATCAGTAAATACAACTAGTGCAGATACTGGATCAGCCCCCTGAATATGCGAGTGGTCGAAACTTTCGATTCGATGTCCATATGGCAGCCCTAAAGCATCAAAAATTTCTTTTTGCGCTCCTTTAGTCTTTCGATTTCCTAATTCAAGCAAACGGAATTTTTCATCAAGTTTTAGCTTGGCATTATCATGAGCCATTTCTAAAAGCGCACGCTTTTGACCACGCTGAGGAGTTCGCACAGGAACCTTTAACACTTCAGACAAAGATTCATTATCAATTCCAGCCGGAACTAACACTTCTTTAGGTAAAACACGGTTTCGTTGCCCATAAAATTGAGCAATAAATGAAACAAATGCATCTTCTGGATCCCTAGTGTCTATCAAAGGAAACAATCTTGTTTCACGGCGCAATAATTTAGCCTGTCTTAAAAAGAAAATCTGAATTGAAATCCAAGACTTATCAACGTAGAAATTAAAGATATCTCTTTGGGTATGATCATTAGAAATGATTTTTTGCTTTTCAACTGTTTGTTCAATATATTTCAATTGATCTCTTATTTCAGCAGCGCGTTCAAATTCAAGATCCATTGACGCCTTTGTCATTTTTTCAGTTAAATCTTGTTTAACTTGAGAAATATCTCCATTCAAGAAACGCTTTATTTTTCTAATTTGTGCATCATAAGCACTTTTAGGCACCTCTTTAAAACATGCTCCAAGGCACTGTCCCATATGATAATAAAGACAAGGTCGACCTTGATGTCCGGAACATCTTCTCAGTGGCCAAACTTTTTGAATAAATTTCAAGGTTGCTTGAGCCGCATAAACATTTGGATAAGGCCCAAAATAATATCCTTTGTCTTTATGAACGATTGACGTCAAGCGTGTTTGTGGATCACGTTCATTCGTAATTTCAATGTAAGGATAACCTGTTCCTTGTTTTAGTTGTACATTGTAATAAGGCTGGTATTTTTTTATTAATGTAATCTCTAATAAAAAAGACTCTTTATCAGAAGAAACAGTTATGATATCAAAATCACGTATTTCACGCACAAGTTCGGCACGTCTATCCACTTGTTTACTCTTAAAATAGGAACGAACGCGGTTCTTTAAGTTTTTAGATTTCCCTACATAAATCACATTGCCATTAACATCTTTCATCAAGTAGCAACCTGGTTTATCAGGCAAAAGCTTTAATTTATTTTCAATATATTCCGTTGCCATTAATTTTTCCTTCCCATTAAAATTCCCATAGTATTTTATCACGTTCCTTGTTAAAACCAAGTAAGATGTCTTTTTTTATTTACGTTATCGCTCATCTTCCTATAAAATAGGAATTAAACCAAAAAGAAAGGTCGCAAATAAATGAAAAATATTTATTTTAATCACGATGGAAACATTGATGATTTAGTTTCACTTCTTTTACTATTGCAGGCACCTGACATCAAATTAATTGGTATTAGTGCCATTAATGGTGATGGATATATTGATCCTTCAGTAGAAGCTTGTCGGAAAATGGTCGATAAATTCAATTTACGCGGTGATAAATTAGAAGTTGCTCGTTCAAATTCACGTGCAATTCATCAATTTCCAAAAGAATGGCGGATGGCACCTTACTCATTCAATTATTTTCCAATCCTAAATGAAACTGGAGAAATCAAAACTCCTGAAGCTCCGCTCCCAGCTCATTTAGATATGATTGATAAAATCAAAAAAGCAGATGGTCCAGTTACTTTAGTCATGACTGGTCCAATAACTGACTTAGCACGAGCATTAGACGAAGATTCTTCAATTCAATCAAAAATTGAAAAAGTCTACTGGATGGGTGGTTCTCTAGACGGACATGGAAACGTAGTCAGCGTTGACGCTGACGGCACTCAAGAATGGAATGCTTTTTGGGATCCCGATGCAGTTAAACGCGTCTTAAACTCAGACCTTGAAATTCAAATGGTTGGCTTAGAAAGTACTGAAGAATTACCTTTAACTGATGAACTTCGTCAACATTGGGCAAGCTTGAGAAAATATCCTGCTATTGACTTAGTTGGCCTGGGCTACAGCTTAATTATTTCTGTTCCTAATGCAGAATTATATCTATGGGACGTTCTAACAACTATGTCCGCCTTATATCCTGAAATTGTAAAAACACGTCAAGTAAAGGTAGACGTTATTACTTCAGGATTAGCAAGCGGAAGAATGTTCCAAAATCCTAACGGAAAAGAACTTACAGAAGTAACTGAAGCAAACAAAGACTTATTCTTTAAAAAAATGGATAAAATTTTAGAAAGACAATAAATATATAAATGACAATTTGGTTAACACACTTTATCGAAAATTTCGGCTATATTGCCATTATTCTTTTAATTGCCGTTGAAAATATTTTCCCACCTATTCCTTCAGAGGTGATTTTGACCCTTGGAGGATTCTTAGTTAGTGGAACTAAATTAACTCTAATCGGGGTTATCCTAGCTTCAACTTTAGGATCAATCATTGGCGCGATTATTTTATTTTCAATAAGTCGTAACCTAACGCTACCACGACTTGAAAAATTACTTGAAACTAAATTATTTAAACTTTTAGGATTTAAAAAAGACGACGCTCAAAAAGCCATCGATTGGTTCGACAAACATGGAATTGGCGCCATTTTTTACGGGCGTTGTATCCCTGTTGTTAGAAGTTTAATCTCAATTCCCGCAGGTATTGCCCATGTTGGCTGGACTAAATTCCTCATCTTGACTACTTTAGGTAGTTTAGTTTGGAATAGTATATTAGTTGGCTTAGGACATTATATGGGAAAAAATTGGCAAGTTGTAGTTAGAATCTTTGATGATTACACACTCGTAATTATTGCCCTTTTATTAATTCTATTTATTTACTTTGGAATTAAGTGGTACAAAACTCGAATTAAGAAGTAAAATTTTGCTGTATACTGGTTGGCGGACTGGAAGTTCGCCAACCTTTTTTGTTATAATTATGTCTATATTAAAGTAACAATTACATTTTTGTTAATGAGGTATAAAAATGTTGTTTCCCTACGAAAAGAATTTTAATCAATGGTGCACTAGTCAAAATCTAGCACCGCGAACACTTACTTCAATTAATCAATCGATCTATTATTTTTGGAACTATTTTTTACAAAATTCAAATTCAGAACCTAAAATTAGTAATGTCTCCTCTCAAGATATCCGCGCCTTTATTGACCACTTAGAACAAGATCAAAATAAAACAATTAGTACGATTAATAAGTATGTCACCCATTTAAAGAAATATTTTTCTTTTCTCTATGACCATCAACTAATTAAAAATTATCTTTTTACCGATTTACACGGCTATACTTTTGATCGAACCCCTCATATTTGCATTGACTGGCTTGATCAGCTTAATGAAATTATAACTTGGCCTGAAATTAGTCTTGATTGCAAAAAGGTTCTGATTTTAATTGCTCATGGTTTTGATCCAAAACAATTTCTTAATTTAAGTAAGGCTAATATTTCAAGAATTAAAAATTCACATTATTGCTCTATTCTCCTGACTAATACTGAAGAAAATCCTCTTATCTTTCAAACAAAGACAGGCAAACAAATCTCTGCCCTAACCTCTTTAACTAGAAGAATTGCTCCAGATAAAGATATTTTAAATTTTGATCTTACCCCAGGAAAACTTCGCCTTTCTTACATTTACTATAAAGTAAATGACCCAAGCCTCTCTGACTTGAAATTAATGGAAATCCTACACTGTAATCGTAAGAGTTTGACTTATTATCGCAATCAACTAGATAAGCTTAAACTTGCCCCTTTTACACCAAAAAGAACGGTTTAAAAACCGTTCTTTTTTCTTATTCATTAAATTTAATACCAGGCTGGCTTATCTCCGTCAGTTCCGGGCTTATCTAAACCAACATTGGCCTTAAGATCCTCTTCGGGATTTTTAATTATATTAACTATATAGTCTGCTACGCTCAAACTGGATACTTCGGTTCCCTTAAATGGAGTTTGAGTACCAACAGTTTTGGCTTGATCTTCAACATTTGACGCAGCTAAGTTTGCCTAAACTAGATCAACACCTGCTAAAACTGGTTTTAATTCATTAAAGTTACTGGCCTCCTCCCCTTGATTATTTCTTCTCGACTTCCATCAACTCTACATCCGTCTTCTTTAAATAGCATTGGTTCAACTAATTGAGCAATTTGACCAGCGGCCCATAAAATAGCAATCTTTGTCATTCTTATTTTTCTCGCATCACAAAATCAATAATTTTAATGAAAAGTTCCACATATTTATTTGACTACAGTGCAAATTTAAATAATCTCAGTCATACTTTTCTCCTTACCTAGCTATTCTAATTTACAATTTCATAGTATTACTTAGTTATTAATAGATCAACTACTTGAGATTAATTTCATTATCTTTTTTGAATATTTAGTATAGATTTACTATTCAAAAGCATTACAATAGATAAAGGAGAATATTATTAGATAGAGAGGTAAAAATATGACTAATAAAAGTTCCGTACCTAAGAAACTTTCCTTTATATCCATCTATTTTTTAGGTATTAATGCAGTCATTGGATCAGGGACATTCCTGCTACCTTCTGTAATTTATCGTTACATGAACCTAACAGCTATTCTTGTTCTTCTCTGTACTGCTATCACTGTCAGCATGATTGCTTTATGCTATGCTGACCTATCCAGCCGTTTCACACAATCCGGAGCCGCTTGGCTTTATTCGTATAATGCTTTTGGACGTTTTTCGGGTTATGAATTAGGTATTTTTACTTGGTTTTTGGGATGTACAACTCTTTCCGCTGAAGTAGTTGCTTTATTAACCATTCTAAAGAGTTTTCTACCTATTTTTAAAAACAATGCTGTCTACATTAGTGGAGTTATCTTCTTAATTTTACTGTTTTCAATTATTAATTTCTTTGGTAGATCTTGGGTAAAAGTTGTTAATAACATTTCAGCTGCAGCTAAGATTATTACATTACTTGTCTTCATTATTGTGGGGGCCTTCTTTATTAAGAAAGCTCACTTTACTCCGGTAATTCCACATGCAGCTTTAACCGGTGTTGGACCATTCTTTAAACATTTTGGAGATGCCTTCACACCAATTTTTTACTTATTTACTGGCTTTTCCTTTATTCCAATTGCTGCAAAGCAAATGAATAATCCAGAAAAGAATATTCCACGGGTTTTAATTGCAGTAATGACAAGTGTAACAATTCTAGACTGCTTGATGCTTTTAGTTGCCATTGGTTTAAGTGGGCAAAAACTAGGAAGTTATTCTAATCCATTAGCTAGTGCTCTAAAGACTGGCGTTGGCCAATGGGGGTTTGCTTTTATGATTGTCGGAATGTTAATCTCAATCTTTGGAGTTGCCTTTAGTGCTTCATTTAATACCCCTTCACTTATTGCATCCCTTGCTACCGAACACGGAATGCTTCCTAAATGGATTGGTAAGAAAAATAAACATGATGCGCCTTGGGTTGGTATTATTTTTACTGCTGTTCTTTCAGGAGCCTTAGCTACTCAAAGTTACCTATTCCTTGTTTCATGTACAGTTTTAGCATCCTTTGTTCAATATGTACCATCAATTCTAGCAGTTATTAAATTTAAACATAGTAATGAATATCCACCACATGGATTTTCACTACCTGGAAAATATACTATTCCAATTATCGCTTTAATTATTTCTTGCTATATGGTTACTAACTTTACTCCTAAGACCTTACTCTTAGGAGCAGTTGTTGCAGTAATTGCAGCTGCCTGCTACTTCTTTATTGATAAGGATGAAAAGTTAGAAAAAGAACATGAGGACTTTTTAGCTAAATTAAGACGTAAAAACTAAAAAGTAAGCTGCTTATAAGATGCAGCTTACTTTTTTTAGTTAAAGTTATGGGGTATAATTCACTTATCTTAATTCAAAGGAGCTAAAGAGATGGGTTTAACTTTTGAAAAAAATAATCAATTAGATAAAATGCTTGATAAATTTGCTATCTTGCCAGATGATCCTAAAAAGAAAAAAGCTCAAAATAGCAAAGATAAGGAAAAAAATAAAGAGAAATAAAAAAAGAGGTCGAAACAATCAGTTTTTCGACCTCTTTTTTTATCTATTAATTTCTCTTCTTTAATTTTTTACTCCAAATTACTGCACCACTTACGGCTGCAATTAATGCACCGCAAATTATTACAAATGGATTAGTAGCCTTAGCCACAGTTTCTGGTAGGCGAGTAGCAACAGAAATTGGATTTGAACTCTTGTCCTTATCTTTTGAGTTACTTACAACACTAACATTTTTTTCAGTAACAGTAGTTGATCCTAGATCTTTTACAACTACATCTTGGTTAGATTTAGAACTGGATTGTGATGCTTGATCTTTATCAGCTTTATTATCTACAGTAGTTGACTTTTCAGTATCAGTGTCTTTGGCAGAAGTCTTAGCTTCACTTTCTACTTGTGAGCTCTTAGCAATTGATTTTGATGCTACCGCAGCTGAAGAGTTTTTATTTGAAGAAGTAGTATTTGTCTTCTCGCTACTTTGACTAGCTGCACTATCTTTAACTGTTACGTAAACTGCTAATCTTGATCTAGAACCATCTGGGAAAGTAACATAAACTGTTCCGTAACTAGTTCCGGCCTTATTAACTTCAGGCTTATTATCCCAAGCAGCTACTGTTCCAGCTGGAACCTGACTCCAATTAGAAATGCCACTTGTTGCATCAGGTAAAACACCCTTAGTAGTAGTTAAAGCTCGTACAGTTAATGGATTAGTATAAGCTTGTAAATTCTTATGTTCTTCAAGTTGAGTTTGATAAGTCTTGGCTTGATCAGTGGTTGCGGTGCTACTATCAGTATTTGTAGTACTTGCTGCAAAAGCAGTTCCACCTACACTCAAAGATGCCAACATTGCAGCTGCACCCAAACTTGTAATGATACTTCTCTTTTTAATTTTTCTCATCATAATCACGCTTCCTCAGCAAGGTAAGCTATACTTCAGCTTGCTGTTTTATTTACTTTTATTATACCGTAGTTTTACAAAAATGTTACAAATTAAGACATTTTTTACATTCTTTGTAATATTTTAAGAAATACGCGTTATTAGCGCTTTCACATTATTTATATCATAGGCATTTTAAAAACAAAAAACATATGCTTCAAAGCTTAATTATGATGGGAAAGTTATCAGCCGGCTGAATAAGTCAAAGCAACCTGTAACTGAGTCAGATCATTAAGTGCAGCTGGGATATCATCTTGATCTACCACTTGGTAAATCTCTAAACTTTCTTCATCAAATTCAAAACCAGCTCCAATTACAATATCCATTGCTTCTTCAAGTAAATCCATATTTTCTTGACCAGGATCAAGTTTAAATAAAGTTCCCCCGTCATCAGTAATTCGGTAATAATCGTCTTCTTTTTCAATCCAACAATATACTAAGTTCCCATATGCACCAATTAAAGGTGTTGCTACCTCAACATCTGAGCCGGCTTTTATAAAATGAATATTTTCTTTTAACCAATTCATAGCATTTTGCTCAATTAACTCTATTTCAGAATTTTTCATAGTTCTCTCCTTATTTTATTCAAATTATAACTTAATTAGGCAAAAAAAAAGAAGCTTCTGATTTCAGCTTCTTCTCTGTCAATTAAATTATCTATGGGTTTGAGCAAATTCAACTACTCGATTTAATAATTGAGTAAAGTTGTTTACTTCATTTCTAAGGTCACGAGCATTGATATAGTCACGTGTTAGTTCTCCGCGGTCATCTAATAATACACCAAATTCGCTCGCTAAACGTGCCACATCACGGGCAATACTTGCAAAACTGCCGATATTATCATCAATCATTTGTGCCGTAAATACGTGATCATTCAAGGCATAGGTTCCGTTAGGATAAACAACTAAATAAAAGTGAATAGTATCGTTCAAGCCATCAATAACATTAGTTGAAACACAATATTCATTATCATCAACTGGTTCAATTGAAAATGCCGAACTAATGCCATTATCTTCTCTAAAAGATTTCATTAAAACGTCTTCAAGATCATACATAGAAACTGACCTCCAGCATCTTTATTTAAAAATAAATTTAACAAATTAATTCACTACATATCTATTATATCTTTTCTAGAAAAAATATGTTCTTTAAGCTCCTAAACAGCAAAAATAATACATCAATTTCTTAATAGCTTATCTATTACTTAAATTCACTGTTTTATATCAAAAAATTTAGTTATAATAAAAGGAGCTTTAAATGGAGGAAGTTAATTTGAAAAAGTTAATCGTTGGTGCTTTAAGTTGTAGTCTTTTATTACTTGCGGGTTGTCGTAACAATTTGGTTGAGCCAAAACATAAATCTTCTGCAGCAGACTATGCCATTATTCAGTCTTCTCATAAGCAATCTCATAAAAAAGTTAAAAAAGAGAAATCCAAAAATAAAGACACTAAAAAGGAAAAAGCAGACAAAACTGATCAGAAAAAAGATGAAGACACTAAGATGGATGATCAATTAGATAATCTCCAAAATAAAGAAAATCAATCTAGTTCTGAAAACCAAAGTTCTAGTTCATCAAGTACTAGTTTACCTATTCAACGCAGTGAACATAAGGCAAGCAGTACCCTACCAAAATCTAACTTTGGTACTTCTTTCTATACTGTTCCACGTCGCAATTATAGTTATTATAATCCTCAACCTAACTATTACTTTGATAACAGCTGGACTACTAACAGTAACGCAAGTACAGGTACTCAAAGTTCTGCTACAAGTAGTTCAAACTCTGAAAATTCACACACTTCATCATCTTCTACTGCTTCATCTGAATCTTCTTCAAGTTCAAGCAAGGAAAGTGAAACGCCAGCTAGTCAAAATAATGACTCTGAATCAACTAGCTCAACTGAAAATATTCAAGACTAATAGAAAAGACATTCAAATCGGATGTCTTTTTTTAATAAGTCTGATCTCTATCTCCATCTAAGATATGTTCACTTAACTTTTCATCGAAAAAGATTGGTAAATCATGATCAAAGTTATATGCTAATTTTGCTTTTTCTATTTCTTCCCTTGTCATCCAAGTTAAATCTCCTTCATCAGAAGCCTTTAATGTACCAGTAAACTTAGTAGCTACGTAAAAAAATACAAGATAGCGATCATCATTATGATCAAAAAATTGCTTTACTCCAACTAAACACGGATCTTCAATTTCTAATCCAGTTTCTTCTTTTATTTCTCTAACGACTGAATCATGAAAAGCCTCATGAGATTCGACGTGGCCACCTGGAAAAGTTAAACCGGGCCAAACTGGATCCGTTCTATTTAGAACTAAAATTTTATCTTTATCTTTTATCATACACATATTAGTTAAAGTTACAGCTTCTGATCTTTTCATTTCTTCTCCATTTTACATAATTTTAATTATATTATTTCTATAGTTTATAATTGCTTAAGTTTTATTTTACTGCTATTAATTAATTTCTCTAAGTAATTTTTATTAGTATAATTAAACTAAATAGACTAAAATTTTTCAAAGGAATTCAGATATGACACTACAAATCAATACCAGAGTAAACTCAATTACCTGGCCTCTTAATCAAAATTTGACCAATCAAGAAATAATCTCACAATTGGAACTTACAGTTACAGAAAATGGCCATCTTATTTCAAATGATAATCTTAGCATAAATAAAAAGGCTGTTAACCGGTCTGAAGCAGGAGTATATCCAGTAATTATCACAGCAATTGGTACTAATAATGAATATGCGACCAAGAAAATTCAAGCCTGGGTAACTGATAAAAATAAGGTAGTTGATTCTTCCCCTACTCCCCAACCAGCTCCAGCAAAACCATTACAATATAATTCTTCTTCTAATAAAACTGCTAATCCTAAAAAGAAAAGCAAGATGAAGATAGTATATATGGTTCTTGGAGTACTTGTTTTACTAATTGCAATTATCTTTGGTATTTCAGCTTGTCAGGCGCATAATGATACAGTTCAAAATGAACAAGCTCAAAGTAATGCCCTCAATAATACTAATAGTAAATTAGATAATCTGTCTGAACAAAACAAGCAATTAATGCAACAAAATAAAGAGCTGCAAAGTGCTATAAATACTTATAAGCAGGATCAAAATAAAGAAGAATTACAAAACCAATTAAACCAAATCAAAACTGAAAATGAACAATTGAAAAATAATGCTGCTAATAATCAAGCCTTACAAAATCAAATTGATCAATTGGGGTCTACTATCGACCAAATCAAACAAAATCCAAATCAGGCCGATTCATTATTAGATCAAATGAAAAATAATCAAAATGAATTTATGCAGAATTTAAATGCAACTTTTCAAAAACTAGTTAGCGATTTTCAGCAACTACTTGGACAATAATACTACCTAATAAAAAAACTGAGAATTATGAAATACCCTCATAGTTCTCAGTTTTTTAATATTTAATTAGTCATCTGTATCAGCATCGCTGCTTGTATCGGCACTTGAATTTGTGTCTGTACTTTCGTCAGAATGTGAATTGCTGCCTGCATTATCGCTAGATTTCTTAATAGTCTTAGACTCATAAACTTTTACAGTTAATGATTTACCAAATTTAGAATCGTAAGGGTCGAATACATAATGGGTTGCATTAGTTTTAGCTCCATTTGCAGGATCTAATTTATATACTATAACAAAATTACCAGTCATATTAGGCTCAACCTTCTTACGACCTTCCTTAATCTGATTTCCCCAAGGTGTTAATTCATTTTCAATGTCTGTGGTGACCAAAACAAGATCATGAGTAGCTTTGCCAACTTTCTCCATTACTTTTAAGTGGTTACTAAAGAAAGAGGTTGGATCAACGCTTTCTTTATCATTATTACTGAAAGTTCCCTGTACTAAAGCATAATGATCGCCGCCATCAGAACCCTTAACAGTGACGTTGGTTACATTATCGATAGCTATGTATCCCTTACTATCTTGGAAATTTACGCCATAAGCTTTTCCATCGTTACTATTGCTATTATTAGCTTGATTAGTTCCTGTACTTAAATCTTTTCTAGATCGTTTGCTTGTACTTTCACTACTATTTTCATCAGTCTTTTCGACAGACTTCTTTGACTTACTAGTAGTTGTTTGTTTGCTACTATTATTTGTTTGACTAGAGCAAGCACTTGTTCCCAATCCCAAAAGTACCAAGCTTAATGCTCCTAAAAGATATCTTTTTTTCATCAAAAAACCTCCCTATTTGAATACATCAACAATTTTAGCATTTTTAGTTAAAAAATTATGCAGATTATATAACGAATTGAGTTTTTAAATTACGGACTATCCCACTTCGGGAATAAGCCACAAACCTTCTTTGTGTGATGATTTCGCCGCTGTAAAACAAGTATAAACAACCTGATTTCATAACAAGTAGAGTTAGTGTATTTAGTTATGGAATGATAATTTGAATTATCTTTATTAAATATTTAAATCCTATCATCGAGAAAAAATACCAAAATAAAAACGACACTCAATTGAGTATCGTTTTCTTTAAGACAAGCAAGGCGAAATTTGCACCCGCACCTATCTGACTTCTATGCGCGCCCATCTAACTATCTCCTACTTTCATAGTAGACTCGTAAATCGATTTTTTAGCATAGCGCCATTGTTCTTCTCTCTAAATTTTCCCTGTAACTAATGATCTGATTCACTGGATCTATAGGTTACCTCCACATATGTAGAGAACACTTAACGGCACCAATAGAGAGACTTTCATTCTTAGGATCCCCTCCACATACGTGGAGAATACACTTCATGCATACGATTCCTATATGAGTTCATAGGATCACCTCCACATACGTCGAGAATACACTAAAAGATCCTTGATATGATGCCATTATCTAATTCAAATAATATCATTTTTAATTAGTTTCTATCAACAAAAAATAGAGTGCTTAACTTACATTTTAACCCAACAAAAAACCGAATATCATCTCATGATATTCGGTCGTGTTTATCCTATTTTATCTGATTACTATTTTCTAAACGCTCGATTCTTTTATCCAAAGGTGGATGATCGGAGAAAAGACGGCTAATCCAATTATGAGCACTCGGAAGATTAAAATACAAATGTTGTAGGGCTAAATCTTGTGAGCCAATTTGTGGAGTAGCCTCCCCTTCTTCTAACTTTTCAAGTTTAGATAGAGCTGAAATTAAGCCGCTTGGTTCACGTGTCAAATCAACTGAGCCAATATCCCCTAAATATTCTCTCTGACGTGATACTAGTAAAAACAGTAACTTTGCTATAGGGATTCCAATAATAGAAATAATTCCACCTACAATAATCAAAAATAAGGCAAAAAATTTGATGAGAAGACCTAACAAACCTTTATTCTCACTAGTTAATACGCCCCATCCAAATACAACGATTCCTACGCCAGTCATTGTAATTAAACTGGTTAGCGCACTCGCTAAAACTGTAATACGAGTATCATAGTTTCGAATATGAGAAAGTTCATGGCCAATGACACCTTGAACTTCTTTTTTATTCATCATATTCAATAGTCCTTGCGTTAAAGCTAAACTTGCATGTTGTGGATCCCGTCCGGTAGCAAAAGCATTCGGCGCCTGATCAGGAGTAATATATAACTTTGGGACTGGCAAACCACCTGCTAAACAGAGTTCTTCAACTAATTCATAAATTTGGGGCTCTGTTTCTTTAGTAATTTCAACAGCATTTGTTACTTTCATAAGATGGCGAGTTGCATCAAAGTATACATGTGCAATGTACATTAAACCTATAATAAAGAAAGCTCCTCCAACATAAACTGTAAAAAGCACCCCAAGGAAAATACTTATTATTAGTATCAACAAGGTGTATAGACCTAAAATAATCCAAGTATTTCGTTTATTCTGTTCAATTTGTTTATAAAGCATTATATTCACTCCAAGTACTATTCAAAATAATTTTACCCCTTTTAAAAACAAGTTAACAGACTCATTTATTCTTATTATTTTGTTTTTTAGTCTACACTCCCGCAGATGAGGAAATAATAAAATCCCAACTAAGTACATTAACAATTCTTCATAATTATTCATATTAAAAAGATAGTCCACTGAACAAAAGGACTATCTTTTTATCTACAAATATTAACCTGCCAAATAAACCTTAATTACTAATTCTAAATTTTTACCATCCCAATGAAAAGTTTTTACACGACCAAATAAAAGATTTCCTGCATCAATTAAGCGACTAAATATCAAATTATGTTCGTGTGGAACATAGCCTAGTTTCAGGCCAGAAGGTGTAGTAACAGAAATTGCATTCTTATCGTATTTATTATCTGCTTCACGTATTAGTAAAACTGGATCATTTTCCTTTAAGCGAGGAACTATCTTATCTTCCAAATGCAAATAGTCCGAACCACGTACCTCACATCCATATAGAAATGTACTATGACTTTCTCCAGATTGTTTATAGTATATCTTTTTTAATTCAGTTATTTGATTTTCTAAATTACTAATTCGATCCATCAAATCTGTAATTAAAACATCATCATTCCTGTACATACTCATTGCATTTACTCTTTCTATTGAATAATTTTAGGTTTAGTTTGCCGGTTCTTTGAAATACTGTTTATTTTTTCTATACTTATATTCTACAAAAAGGGTATGCCTAAATTCTATGATTTTAATAATATCATTGGGTTTTACCCTTATTATCTTTTCTACATGATCAATAGAGTAAGCAAAAATATGGCTCATCCAACAAGATGAAAATACATAGCTTAGCTAACCTCATAACTATCTAAAAGAGAGAAAGTATTCCACGCCCTACTATTTCATATGAACAACACTTTAAATTATCAATTATGCATGTTTCCAGTCCGCCCAATTCTCATATCAGTACTCTTAAAGGGATCAGTTTTATATTAAAGTTTATTAGGATAATTATTAATTTAAGTACATTCAATGTAGGATTATAGATAAAATATAGTGTGAGGTGATCAATATGATAGCAATACCTAAAGAGTTAAATAATATGCTAACTTTTCCTAAAGATAAACCAGTACCAATATTGAAGAAAGGCGCAAATAACACGCAAAAAATAATCTATGCCGATTTCATAACTGCATTCCTATCTGATAAAACATATTGCAGATATGAAGATGATTTTTTTCAACCACATAAAGGCTAAGTATGGTAACAATTATATTAGTATCAAATTCAAATAAAGAAGTTATCTATAAATTTTTAGATGGTAATAATAATTATAAGGGACAAATAACCGTCAATAAGGCTGATTTATCTTATAAATTAAAAAATAAGAAAAAATTTACTAACTCATATGAAACCCAAGCGTATAGATTAGTTAAGCAATGTATTCAACTAAATAAATATCCTCCAATAGCATCAAAAGGTTGGAGCTAAAATTCTATTTCTATAGTTTTTAATCTTTCACGAGATTATATGGCATTCTTTATACCGCTTCTTCATCCATGTTTTTATCTGAATAAACCTGAACCCATTTACTCCTTCGACCAGTCTGCATAATCCCACGCAGCCTCGAGTCTTAGACCGTCCTCATTTAATTCCCCCGCTTCATTCAATGAGCTAGCTATGTAATCCCCACCTATATCAAAGTAATAATCATAATCTGTTTCATTTTGCATAGGAACATTAACAATTCCATTTTCTTCATAACTATTCTTAAATTTAATAAATAAACTAGGATATGTTATTCTAATGAATAGAAAATCATCCTTTTTAAATCTTAGATTTCTCATTTTTTCTGCTCTATTGTCCTTTTAAAACCAGAAATTTTAATTAATAATAGTTAAATTATGGATAAAAAATTTAATAAAATTGGTCTTATACTTAGAGCCCACTATACAAAAAACATCCCTGTATTAAAAACAGGGATGTTTTCCACTTCTGGAGTTGATATTAAATAGTTAACTAATATATCGAAGCGAAGTGTCTATTTTATAATACTTTTTAGATAAAAAAACCTTCGCGATAGGACGTATCCATTAAGCGAAGAGATTGATCTTTTTGTAATAACTTTAATGCAATAAGTTGTAATAATCAAATGATTTATTCACATGATTATTTCACCATTATACAATAATTGCGTACCCCAAACAAATATTTGTCAAATTATAATCAGTATAAAAAGAAAAGTCTTGATATAAAAATTATACCAAGACTTTTCTTTAGTTTAGAACCTAACTCCTAGGGCCTCTAAACTTGATCCATTAAATATAGTTTATAAGCAATGATTTTAAACCCTGCATCTGCAAGAGGTATGACCACAAATATCTAGTTTAAATTAACTTTTAATCCTAGATACAGGGTTTCAAAATATAAAATCATGCTAAAAAATAGACATATTTCAGTGACAATCTCTGATAATTCATCAAATACTTCTCTAAACAATTGTTTATTATTTGGGTCAATTGCTAATGCAATTACAATATATACTCCATTACCACTCAACATCACATCTCCTCTTTTTTACGCCTGGTAGATCGTAAAATGGAGATGGCTTAGCCAATTTTAGGATTCCTTTACCATTATATCTTTGTGAACCTTCCATCAAGTAACATGCAACTTTTGCTCTGGTAATTGCTACATAATGCAAGTTTAAATCTTGTTCCCACGATTCTGGTGATCCTCCCTGCTGCCAGCTCTCTTTAGGAAATATATAATCATACATATCCATCTGAAAAATCACGTTAAATTCTAATCCTTTAGATTTATGAATGGTCATTACACTAATTTCATCTTCTTTTGGTGGTATATAGTTTTGATAATTATGTTTATCATTAAGTACATCTTTAAGTCTACTTAACGTTTCTGACATGTCTTCAATATCTATATTTGGATAAATAATTTGAGCAATCTGAGAGAACAAAGCGATGTTTTCAGTTAATTCGTTAATTGGACATGCAAATAATTTTTGTGTTGTGTTCAATAAACTCCGGTATTTATTACTTTTATTTCTTTCTAAAAAATAATGTTCAGTAATATCAAGTGCATATATATTTTCATCAAAATATCCTCTAATCAATTGCAAAAATAAGCGAGCTATGTCTGAATTATCAGCATCTAATTTTGTCTTCGTATATATTTTATGCGGAATTGTTAAACTTTTATTTAATATATCAACTGTTGAGTTATTTCGACATAAAATAGCAAATCCACTGGTTGCCTTTAGATCATATTGACGTTTTATATTGGGGATATTCTTTTCGATTTTTTGAGCAATATTTTTTTCATTTCCATCAACTTTTACTCTAAAAACTCTTTTTTCGTCCTCAGGTGCGCCTTCAGCTTTTCCGTATAAACTTAACGCATATTGATATATACTTGGATGACATCTGAAATTTTTTGAAAGATTATAATGAACAAAATTAGGAGCTTTTGTCAATTGCTCTAAATACACAGAGTTTTTTTTAGTAAACCCATAAATTGCTTGATGACTATCACCTACTGCCATACCTTTAATTCCTTGATCTACAAGATATAAAAATATTGCATTCTGACTCCTATCACAATCTTGATACTCATCTATAAATATTTCTTTGTATTTTGCACATAAGTATCGGGTAGCATCTGGTACTTTTTCGAGTATATACAGTGCTGTTTCACCCAACAATTCGAGAAAGACAATATCTTGCCGCAGATATTCTTCTATAATCTTTCTTATTTCATCATCATTCTTCTTATCTAAATTTTCTAGTCCGTCAGTTTTTTTGTATTTTTTAATTTTAAGCTCTTGAGTTCTGTCACTTAAATGGCTACAAAAAGGCGCTATTATCTCAGAAAAACAGAACTTATCAATGGTACCAAAAAATGATTTATTCAGTAATAATCCTCTACTACTGCATCTTTTTCTTAACTCTTCACTTGCTTTATTTGTAAAAGATATTGCAATAATCCCCTGATAATTATACAATTCCTCTAAAATTAGTTGTATTTTTTCAACAATCGTGTAAGTTTTACCCGAACCTGGTCTTGCAGTGACAACTATATTATTTTTATCTTGAATTATTCTTTTTTGTTCCTCACTACTTTCCATCAAATTGCACCTGCCTATTTACTTTACATACAATATCGAAAACTGGCTCAATTAATTCATCATTATTTAATACCTTTAACTTCTGATGCTCTCTTTCTATAAACTTAAACATATTTTCTCCTTTCCTTCTTTGCATCTTAGAAATCAATTTTCTTATATTTCCAGGATGAATCTCATAATTCTCATACAACGATTTATTTAAATTACTATTAGCTAAATCGTTCTCCAAATCTACCTTTGACATATAAATTCCTACTTTTTTAAACGATTCTCGCATTTTCTCATTATTCTGTTGGATATCACTTGGTACAGTTTCACTATTCCATTTTTTACATTCCTTATCACATTCTGATGGTACAGTATAATTCAATTTACAATCGCTAATGATGCCTATTACTCGATTAATTCCGGCATAATAACAGCGTTGCTTGTTATCTCTAAATACGTCATTATCTGTCCTTAATACCCAAGGTATGTTTAAAGCCTTACATATATTGATGTAAGGTTTAAATCCTACCCCTTCTACAGCTAATATGGAAATATTTAATCTATTAAGATCAATATTATTTTCCTTTGCTAATGCTTTATAAAATATCACTTCTGAAACTCCCTCAACGAGGAAAACACCATACGAAAAAAATACCTCAGCAGCCATTGTATTAAGGCGATAATTAAATGCATCAAAAGAATCTTTAATATTTGTATCACTAGGTCCAGAGGCAGCCTTAGTATACTTATTTTTAAAATACAATCTTATAATATTTTTTGCCTTGAATATCTCTGCAATTTGTGGAGAATGAGACGTTACGATCACTTGCCCATTTAAATTACTAGTCAAATACTGAGCTAATTTTCTTTGTTGATGAGGATGCAAATGTGATTCTGGTTCTTCAATCGCATAAAACGTTACATGATCAGGGGCTTTTTTTAATTGTTGTTTAGCTATCCACGTAGCTAAATAAATTTGATTGTTTCGTCCATCTCCACCTAATGTGAGCGGGCCTTCCTCACTTGAATATGATAAAGCAACATCTGAGAGCATTTTTTCAGCGTCATTATGGCCTGCAACAAATTGAACCCTCTGGTCTTCGTTTTCAACTGACAAAGAAGATAATTGGTCATTTACATTTTCAAGAGCTCTCTTGATGTAATTTAAAGAACTAATTTGATCATTTATACTATCTAAGTTCTTCTGTATTTCTATTGTTTTCGTTTTATCGTCATTTTTTTCGTTTTCTGATAATAATTCCTGCGAACTTAATAATAAATTTTGTCTTTCTTTTCTTAAGTATTTATATAAGTTCCTATTTGTATCTACATATTGCATATTTAATCTTCTTAAATAGCTTCTGGATTGTAACTCTTGCATTGTTCTCTCTGAAAAACCAGCCTGCAAAATATAATCTTTATTTCTTTCTTTGATATATTTTAAAATTAATTTTCCTTCACTTATATTGCCCTTAAATTCACTTAAAAGGCAATCTTCCTTAATATCTCTTAAATATGCAGTAATTTCTACCTTATCTGAATGTGAATATGCATTAAAATCACTATCTAATAAATCCAAATCATTTTCACTTAGACTTCGATCAAATAATAATCGTAATGCATAGATAAAATTAGTTTTTCCAACATTATTTGAGCCAATTATTAATGAACTATTATTTAAAGATATCTCTACATCTTTATAATTACGAAACCCTTTAATACGTACTTTATATATGAGCATACTGCCAATTCCTTTACATAATTAATTAGATACATTTTACACTTTATAAAAGGTATTAGAAATGTTAAATAGAAGTTTTTCTACTCTCGTTAATCTTTACAATCATAGTAAAAAGACCAAGCAAAAATTGCTTGATCTTTCATTCAGTATTATTTAATTAAAAACTTTACTTCCCCAACTCATCAAAGAAGCCATCCTCTTTTAAAATATCTAAGTAGCGACTGATAGCGTCTGGCCAAGTTGGAAGTGGCTTAAAGCCGTTTTCTTCTAACTTACTCTTGTCTAAGCGAGAGTTAAATGGACGAACAGCCTTTGATAAACCATATTCTTCAGTAGTTACAGGAGTTACCTTAGTCTTGTAGCCTGCTTGGCGGTAGATTTCTTTAGTGAAATCGTACCAAGAAATATAGCCAGTCTTAGTACCATTTTCGTCATGGTCGCCTTCAGATTCAGGCAACTCAGCGTTAGTTGCATGGTAGTAACCGTACTTATCAGTTTCAATCATGTCTACCAATAAACGAGCTAAGTCAAAAGTATAAGTTGGTGTACCTACTTGATCGTTAACCACTTTAACTTCATCATGGTTTGAACCAACTTTAAGCATTGTCTTAATGAAGTTAGAACCGTTTACACCAAATACCCAAGCAATACGAACGATGAAGTACTTGTCCAAGGTATTAGCAACAGCTTCTTCTCCGCCAAGCTTAGTTTCACCGTAAACATTTAATGGCTGGTAACCCTTAAAGTCAGGTTCCCACGGAGTAGTTCCTTGACCATCGAAAACATAGTCAGTTGATAAGTAAACCATTGGGGCATCTAGCTTTTTAGTAACATTAGCGATGTTTTGAGTTCCATCCACGTTAACTTTACGAACAGCAGCTACCTTGTCATCATCTTCAGCCATGTCAACTGCAGTCCAAGCAGCACAGTGAACAATAACATCTGGCTTTACTTCAGAAATAACTTTGTCTACTGCAGCTGCATCGGTAATATCTAAAGAAACGTATGGAGCCTTAGTTACAGCTGTGCCATCAGCTACACCAGCATATTCAGGTGCTAGGTCTGATCCAACACCTTCATAGCCACGTTTAGCAAGTTCATTCATTACGTCATGACCAAGTTGACCATTAACGCCAGTTACAAAAACTTTCATTAATTTACCTCACTAATTAAAACTTAAAAGTATCCTTTAAGCCTTTCCATTCTTGATCGCGGTCAGATAAAGTAAGCTTAGTACCATCATCAAGAGTGTAACCACTAGCATCTGGACTGCCTGGGTAATCACCCTTAAGATGTGGCCATTCGATACCAATTTCAGGATCGTTCCAAGCCATACCACCTTCATCGTTTGGGTGCCAGAAATCGTTAACCTTGTAGCAGAATTCTGCTTCATCACTTAAAACAAGGAAACCATGAGCAAAACCTTGTGGGATCAAGAATTGTTTCTTGTTTTCAGCAGTTAATTCAACACCATACCACTTACCGTAAGTCTTAGAATTGCTACGAAGGTCAACAGCAACATCAAATACGCTACCACGAACAGCACGAACCAACTTAATTTGTGGGTATTTCTTTTGGAAGTGTAAACCACGAAGTACACCCTTAGTTGAGCTTGATTGGTTATCTTGAACGAAGTTAATGCTGAAGCCAGCATCCATCATATCTCTTTGGTTAAAAGTTTCCATGAAGTAACCACGGTCATCACCGTGAACAGTTGGAGTGATAACTGCTAAACCTTCAATTCCACCAACGTTTTTTTCAACTTTAATTTGTCCCATTTAAAAAGCTTCTTTCTTAATTAAAAATTTTAGTAACGAACTTTACCTTCAGCAACAGACTTTAAGTGTTTACCATATGGGCTCTTGCCATAGTGCTTAGCTGCTTCAAGTAATTGATCCTTATTAATCCAGCCATGAACATATGCAATTTCTTCTGGAGCTGAAACAGAAACGCCTTGACGTTCTTCAATCATCTTAACGTAGTTAGAAGCATCAACTAAGCTTTGCATTGTACCAGTATCAAGCCATGCATAACCACGACCTAAAAGTTGTACTCCTAAGTTATCATCTTGTAAGTACATATCGTTTAAGCTAGTAATTTCTACTTCACCACGTGCACTTGGCTTAACTTGAGCAGCCTTTTCACTTACCCCAGCTGGGTAGAAGTAAAGTCCCGTTACAGCGTAATTACTCTTTGGTTGTTCTGGCTTTTCTTCGATAGAGACAACATTATCATTTTCATCAAAACCAATAACACCAAAACGTTCTGGATCATTTACGTAGTAACCAAAAACAGTGGCCTTACCCTTTTGAGCATCTTCTGCAGCATTCTTAAGTAAATCAGTAAAACCATTACCGTAGAAAATGTTATCACCTAAAACCATGGCACATGCTTCACCATTAATGAAATCTTCACCTAATGTAAATGCTTGAGCCAAACCATCTGGACTTGGTTGAACCTTGTAAGAAAGGTTAACACCAAATTGTGAACCATCACCTAATAGTTCCTTAAAACGTGGAGTATCAGCTGGAGTAGAAATAACTAAAATATCTTTAATACCAGCTAACATTAAAGTAGATAATGGGTAATAAATCATTGGTTTGTCGTAAACTGGCAATAATTGCTTACTAGTTACTAAAGTCAATGGGTATAAACGAGTACCTGAACCGCCTGCTAAAATAATTCCCTTCATGCTGAATTAGTCCTTATCTAAAACTTGCTTCTTACCGTACATTTCGTCGTAATAGTTTTGGTAGTCACCAGAAATGATGTTTTCCCACCAGTCTTTGTTGTCAAGGTACCATTGAATAGTCTTCTTAATACCATCTTTAAACATAGTTTCTGGAAGCCAACCTAATTCGTTGTGAATCTTTTCTGGATCAATAGCGTAACGACGGTCATGACCCTTACGGTCAGTAACGTGTTCAATTAATGAGTATGGCTTGTCTAAGTAATCACAGATAAGTTTAACAATATCAATGTTAGCCATTTCGTTGTGACCACCAATGTTGTAAACTTCACCAGGCTTACCATTTTCTAAGATAAGATCAATTGCCTTGCAGTGATCTTCAACATAGAGCCAGTCACGAACGTTCTTACCATCACCGTAAACTGGTAATTTTTCATTGTTTAATGCTCTTTGGATCATCAATGGAATCAATTTTTCTGGGAATTGATATGGACCATAGTTGTTAGAGCAGCGTGAGATGGTTACTGGTAAGTTGAAAGTTCTGCCGTATGCACCAACTAACAAGTCCGCACTAGCCTTACTTGATGAGTAAGGGCTTGAAGTATGAAGTGGAGTATCTTCGTGGAAGAAAAGATCTGGACGATCTAATGGTAAATCACCGTAAACTTCGTCAGTTGAAACTTGGTGGAAACGCTTGATACCGTATTTACGGCAAGCATCCATTAAGACAGAAGTACCGATAATGTTAGTTTCTAAGAAAATTTCTGGATTTTCAATAGAACGATCAACGTGACTTTCAGCAGCAAAGTTAACTACTACATCAGGCTTTTCTTCTTCGAATAACTTGTAAACACCTTCACGGTCACGAATGTCTAACTTAACGAACTTGAAGTTAGGATTATCCATGACATCCTTCAAACTAGATAAGTTACCTGCATAAGTTAAACTATCCAAACAGATAATTTCGTAATCAAGATGTTTCTTTAACATGTAAAAAACGAAGTTTGAACCGATAAAACCGGCACCACCAGTAACAATGACTTTCATAATTAGATATGCCTTTCTTTATTTATTACTTATCATATAACATTACGTTACGTCACCCTCAAGAGGATAAAATAAAAAAATGCCGTTTTTTTATTCTGCACAAAAAAGACCAAACACTTTGCTTTATAGTGCTTGATCGTAAGTTTATTTCTTACAAATAAAGCAACCTGCATCTTTAGTAATGTAGAAGCTATCACTTATTTTATCATCAACATAATTTTTAAATTCATTATAGTGATCGAGTAAAATCGAATTTTGATTGCCATGACAAGATAAGATGTAAGAAATCACCGGTGTAGATTCAGACAATTCAATTGCATCTTCATACTTATGACAAGTAACATCAGTAAAATCATGAGATAAAATTTCTGCCCCATTGTCTAAGCCAAAGCGATCATACAAATTAGTTGAAGACAAAACAATTTCTGGATTAAATTCTTGAACTAAATCAGTAATTTCATGCATATGCCTCTTAGAATAAGTAGAACAAGCAAAAGAAGCACCCTTTTTCATTACTCTCTTTACTTCCTTCAAGGTCTTAGGAATATTGTCACAGTAGAAAAGCATATGGTTAGCAATTACCAAATCAAATGTATTATCCGCAAAAGGTGTTTTTTGTGCATCAAAAACAGCATATTGAAATTCTGTTCTGTCCCCAATTTCATTCTTCGCATCAGCTAAGATACCTTCAGAAATATCAGATAAAACAATGGTTAAGCCCTTTGGAATTCTATCTAAATTTTGTGACCAGAGAGTACCATTACCCGCACCTAGTTCTAGAATCTTTATCCCCGCCTTTAAGTCTAGTTGTTTAAACAACCAGTGAAACCATCCCTCTTTATTAAGAGAATAATCCCGGTGAAGTTTGATTCGCGCAGAAATATTAGAAGCATTTTGGTATTGAGTACTTAAGGACTGATTCATTGATGTCAAATGAATTAAGTCCAGCATCTTGCTCCAGTCTACTTCTTGCCCTGCCTTTAAAGTGCTACTAGTTGAATCAATGGCAGTAGCTACATTTTGCATTTCTTTAAGACGTTCTTCCACTAGTCTTTTTTGGATCTGCAGAGAATCGAGTAAAAGTTGTCTATCTCCTGATCCTAAAGTCATTTCTCGAATATCTGTTAAAGAAAATCCAAGATACTTTAATAGGAGGATTTGCTGCAATTTTGCAAAATCAGCATCAGTGTAGCGTCTTGCACCACTTGCCGTGTGTGTTGATGGCTTTAATAAATTTTTTTGATCATAATAGCGAATTGTACGAATTGAAACATGCGCCTTCTTCGCAAATTCACCACTTGTGTAGTATGGTAACATTTTTTAATTTTGTTCTTCCATATCTAATAGTCAATCTAATATATCGTATTTCTATAATTCTTCAATATTTATCTCAATATCTTTATACCTATAATCATACCCTTTACGTGGTCCTTTTGAGTAAATATCGTAAATCACTTTTTGACTTATGTTTACTGGAATCGGCAAACTATTTTTCAATTGTGCTGATTCTAACAATTCATAATCTTTTTGTTTAAAAATATATCCAATTCCTTTATCATTACCGGAGATACTTATAAAATCATAAAATATTCTATATATATTATCTTTTTTAGCTATAGCTTTAAGATAGTTCGCGATTATTTCTTTTTTATCTCCTTCTATTCCTCCATATAATTTCCGTATTAATCTTGGTTTATAATACTTATCATTATACAAATTAATGGAATCTTTAATAGCATCTATACACATTCTTTTCCATATTGAATATGAAATTTTATGTATTTTCTTAATGTCTTTACTAAAAGTGTGTAAATCATCAAATACATCAATTAATTCATAATTATTATGATATTTTTCCAATAATTTAGAAATTTTTTCTTTTGGTGTATCCCTTAATAAACTAATACATATTGAAGCTGCGATATTGCGTGGTGATAATCCAAACGCTTCCACATTCTCAGGCACTTTCTCCATATTATCTAATATTACTTTACATAGAGCTAATCCTGTTTTACTATTAAATTCATTTTCATATATAGAAAATAAACGAATACTTTCAGAAACATTTACTTCACTATCTTCAAATATTTCTTTTTCCAAATTTTCAATTTGTTTTCTATTCGTTTTTTCTTTTAATTTATCTACAATAACTTTTATTTTTTTGTTTTTACCTACTACAAAGTCTTTTCTTAACGAAAAATACAAATCAAAATTATATCCATCGTAAATTCTATTATTCATTCTACCCTCATTAGAATTATTATTTACCCGCAAATGTCCATTTCCAATTTGACATTGTTTAACAAAAGGAAATAACATTTCTAAAATCGGTAGCCAACTTGAATACTTATCTTTTAAAACATTAGAATAAAGATCATATATTTTACTTATCAATTGTTTTGAATTAAATACATCAGAAATATCTAACCTACTATTCTCCGAAACAAATAACTTTGGATTTTCTTTAATTAATTGAAATAAATCAGGTTGTTTAAACGATATATACTCAATCAATAATAAATCATTTCTATTTAAATTAATATCAGGAGAAAAGGCAATATAACATATTGAATTCAAAAAACGTATAAATTCTCTAGGATTATCAATACTCTTTATGATCAACTGAAAAGCGAGATCTAAATTATTAATTTCTTTATCTGAAACATTATATATTCTAGCTAAATTAATCAAACAGCTTCTATAAATTTTTTGTACACTATTTTCTGATACTTTAGGTACCTGTAATTCTAAATTAATTACTTTTTCTGCAAAAGAAGTATTTAATTTATTATCGTCTTGTAATATTTTTTCTAATCTATTCCTATCATAAAGCAATATAAATATCAAATTAGGTAAATCAAACAAAGATCCTAACATTTTTAGAAGGAATCTAATTTGTGTGCTTGTTGCTCTATCCAAATCATCAATAAACAGGACATATTTTTTATTACTACTTAAAATCAAATTTTTTAGATTAGCTTGCCATTTTTCTATGTTTTCTTGATTAATATCATTCTCAAGTACTTTGCTCAACGACTTTCCTACAGTTGGAATTTCAACCACATATCTTGAAACATCCTGTACTTGTTTTCTGATTTTTCGCGAACTGTAATTAATCCCTAAAGCATTTAACAGTGCATCATAAAATGAATTTAATAAGACTGCTTCTGAGCCGGAGATCCATGGATTGAGTCCCTTAATTATCTTAATATCTGAATTTTGCTCTTCTAGCTGTTTACGAACAACATTTGTAATAGTAGTTTTTCCTGAACCCCAAGGACCTGATAATCCGATAATGAAAGAATCTTGTTTTGAAAAGTTCTGACAGATTGATTTATATAGGAGCGCAATTATACTGTCTCTTCCTAACAAATCGTCTTTTACTGCTCTATCCTTAACAAATATTGGCAAACTTACATTTAAATTATTTTTATATAAGTCACTCAATTCTACTAAATGGCATTCCTCATCATTTTTAAGTATCTTTAAAGCTACTTGTTGCAAACACATTACTCTATAAATACCTATCGATAAAGAAAACAAAGCAAGAAGAAGCACTACTACAAACTTCCATGAGAAATATTGTTTGGTAATTAAGAGATATACCCCATATCCTAGATCGCTTATAACAACATACAGATCAATATCATCTAATGCATTTATGCTATTTACTTTAAACAAAAGCAGAATTTTATTATTTATTACGAACCAAAATAATATCAATATCCCAATGACTACGGTACTTACCCATAACTCTACCGTTACTCTTCCTGTTGGATTCAAGTAATCAATTATTATCAGCAAAAATATGGAAATTAAAGATATGTATACAATATTTGTTTGTTGTAATTCAGTAAATAACTCTCTAAAAATACTTTTTCCTTTTCCCATGTTTCTCCTTAAATATCATATAAACCATGTCTAAAATTTCGCTAATATATTCGAGTGATTTTATTTTTTAAGGACATAATTGAAGTACTATCTATTATCAGGATATGAGCCATATTACATTTTATGATTCTACTTTAAAGAATAATAAAGGTAATGATTACCTATATCATCTCAGCATGAAAATATTGCATCCCACTGTGATATTAATGGAAAATACCACAAGGCCTATGTATCCAAATTTACTCGCTATTCTTATCATTCTGCTAATCTCAACATAACGGCCGCTACATCCCGCAGGTTTGCTTCATCGTTACAAATGTTACGACTAAACTAGAAAAATAAAGAATTCTCTACAATTACTATCCGAGAAAATATAGGTTTAAATCTAATCTAGTTAATATTAAGTCAATATAATTTCTTCAATATCAACAAAGCATCACATAACTAAAAGCAATTCTTTGTATAAAAAATAGATGTTTACGTTCATTCTAGAACGATATTAGAAAGAAAATCATCAATAAGAAACCAGCAGAAATCATAAAAAACTCGTACTACTTTATGAAAAAATTTATTTGAAGAGTATCTAAGCCGTAGGACAATCTTATTTCTAGTTTCAAAAGTATAGGCACTAATTATTGCCAAATACTAAATCCTGGATATACATCTAACGAACTTGGTAATAGGAAATTAGTTTTATCAACTCACAAGACTAATTAAGACTTAAAAAACTAAATATAAGGTATTGTTTATATCATAATCCACGTTTTAATAATGTAACTATAACTAATATCATTATCCCTATAATTCCATAACCAGACAGAATTTGTCTTCCGATATCATTCATATACTTTTGTTGCTCTTGCACCGTTGTTTTTTTTATAAATCTTTTAATCCATATCTGTAATTGTTCTGTAAAATATAATGCTAATATTACACAAAAATACATTTCTAAATATATTAATTTATGACCAGACATATTAGCTGTAACAACGGCCATCTCACATGCTATTAAATTGTTTACCCCTTTTCTTTCCCATCCAAGTAATATCGCTACTCCTAGCAATAGGAAAGCGCATAGCACTGTTACTATTGGAGAAAATTGATCATATAAATATTCAATTATTAATGTACTAAATGTAACAATTCCATATATTAAATAATATTTCCAATTTGTAAAATCTAGTCCCCACCACAAAGGCTTGGTCACATACCATTTTCCTTCAGCTCGCATATTTATATATTCAAAAAATTCTGAAAACAGGTAACTGACAATCAAAATTAGTACAATTAAAATAAAAAAAGCTGGTTTACTTTTAATGCTAAAACCAAAAAATTTTTTAAAATTTACAATTAAATCATTCGACAATGGGGTTCCCCATCCTATAATTAAGTACACAGGTAAAATTAATGTTAATATCTTTTTGACTAAATCTATATTCAGATGTATATTTTCTATAAAAAACACAGTTATTATAATATGAATTAATATACAACAATAATATAGAGAAAATACTATTGGAAGATAATCTTTCCATGCAAAACCGTTATCAAGACTTTTAAAAAAAATACTTTTTAAAAATGTCCATGCGCTTTTATTATAGGCTAAAGGAATTAGTAAAAACGCCATAACGATTGGGAAAATACATAAGCAATCAAAAGATGCCCACTTATACTGAACTTGATTTAATGACACATCCCCATTTTTCTGTACCATTAATGGTGATTTTTTAATAAAATTTTTCATTCCTTTAATCACTCCGTCTTAACTTTCGACTATTATATTTTTCTGCTAATAAATATTTATGATGTTCTGTCGACGAAATTTGTTAATACCGAAAGGTCATATACTTCCTTGTATTCAAAAGCACAATACGACTGACTTTAAAAATTAAAGCTAATTATCTCTATATTCTCTTAATAATTGTATTAAAATTTAAATTAATATTAAAGACCCTAATTTTTCTGATTATTCATATAAATATATTAACGATAAGAAATACAAAATATATCTACGTGTACTTTCTAGTTATTTTCTACTATTCTTCTAAATTTCAGTTATTATACCTCTACCACTGATTATACTGATATTATTAACAATAAATTATCGCCATAAAATAAGAAAACAATAACACAAGTCTTTTACTTCGAAGTAAATTTATGTCTATCTTAATTTTTATCGGCTATATGCTTTTTCCTGTTGATGAATATCTGTGTTATTCTATCAACAGTTTTTTTGTGCAAAAAAGGAGGGGGGGTAAGCCTCACTTCATTAAATCTTCTGATACTCCTCTAAAGAATAAAGGTGATTACTTATGTTCCTTTCTTTATGAGAGTATTAAATTTCAACTTGATACTAAATCCCCTAATATTACTAAAAAGAATATTAATGGTAAATTCGATAAGGTCTATGTGGCTAAACTTATTCAAGCGACTTGTCCCTTTTATCATTCTTCTAATCTTAAGTATAGCGGTCATTACACTTCTAACGTGTGCTTTATCACTACTGATATAACCATCCAGTTATTAGTAAGCAGCGCATCTTATGTAACAACGGCTTTAAAAGATCAATGACCTCATCTACTCTTGTTAATAAGTATTGTCTACTCTTACTAAAGAGCGCTCAATGATCAGCATTGCTAGAGAACATAATGTATCTGTCAACACGGTTCAAAGAGTATTAGAATCCTGCTCTTCTAAGTTCTATGATGATTTTGATCATCTGCCTGAACACTTAGCCTTTGATGAATTCAAAGGTGTATGCAAGAAGCTTCACTTTATTTGTCTAGATCGTGATACTCACAAAGTTGTTCAAATTCTTAGAACTCGTTTTAAGCCTGATATTCTACGCTATTTTTACAAGTTTACCCCTAAGGCTCGCCCAATGGTTAAGACAGTGACCATGGATCTTAACTGCTATTATCCACTAGTTGCTAGAGAATTATTTTCAAATGCTCAGATTGTTATTGATCGTTTTCATATGGTTCAAATGCTTACTAGATCTTTCAATAGTTTGCGTGTTCAAATTATGAAGCAATTTAAAGCCATGAATATAAGCTTTTAAAGTCTCCTTGGAAGCTTTATCTCATGAAATATGACAAACTTAATAAGACTACTCCCTACTACGATTGGCACTTTAAAGACTATCTCACTCAGGAACATGTTGTTTTAGACGGCTTAGAGTGCAACAAAGATCTCGAAAATACATATTGGATTATGCAGGACTTTATGACTGCTATTCAAAATAAAGATGAAAAACAGATTATTCACTTACTTAACTCAAAACACACTGTAGGCAAGCAGATGCATCAAACACTACTGACCTTTAAGCATAATTATACCGGTGTCCTAAACGGTATATCTTCTAACTACTCTAATGGGTGTCTTGAAGGTGTCAATCGGAAGATTAAGCAAATTGAGCGGACTGCTTATGGCTATAGAAATTTTAGTCATCTTTTAATTAGAATTAGACTTGAAGAAAATATTGTAAAAGAAAAAGAGCCAAACAACTATTTTCTAGTTGCTTAGCTCTCTTTACAAATTATTCATCAAAAATATTATCTAAAATCATGAGCTATAGCTCATGTTATCATAAACAAGGACTTAATTCAATATTTATATAATTACTTTATATTAAAAACTACGCTTCTATTTAGTGCATTCTCTAATTCTGAATAGGATAATACAGAGATCTCACTTTTTTTTTCTTTATTGACTTTATTAATCTGTTTAATGAAATTATCATATATCTCTATATAGTCTTTTCCATTAATACCATCATTTTTTACTAAAAATATATTGGCTATATCATTATATGTAACTTCTGTTAAATCATACAAAAGAACCTTTAACTCCTTTTCTAAATCATTTACTCTTTTATAATCAAAAGTCATAGCCTTTAGTAAAGTATTATCATTAATTTTATAATCATATTTAATTTTCATCCCCAGATTATCTTTATATATTGGATTACTTTGAACAGAACGTAGTTTATATGTTCTTATCTTTTTACCCAATAATCTCTTTACTATCTCCCTACTAATTCTTTTATCTTTAGGTTTATCATAATAAAGATACATATTTTTCAAATTTTCGATATCTTCCTCTATTTCTTTTTTATTTGTTTCTATATATTGAGGAGGAGTAAATTTGAATTCATTCACGAGATAAGAGATATGATATTCTAAAAAAGTATCTTGTGATATATCACTAAATCGCTTTTTATCATTTTTAAACTTCAAATCTAAAACAGACTCATTTGATAACTTTCCATAATTGAATTCATATTCCAATGATTCCATGACCATTTTAAAAAAATCTTTATTATATTCATCATCAAAAGCTTTTACACGGTTTAAATTTTTAGTTTTAAAGAATTGAGAATAGTGTTGTGCTGGAGAATGAACCACAATGCCAACATTTATAGATTCCATTCTAACTATACTCGGAATATACTTTAAAATTGAAAAATATAGTTTTGAATTCATTTGTTTTACCTCCCATCTCTAATCAAATATTTCTCTAGTTCCAGAATTATATCACTTACATGAGAGATTTGAAAACACAAAAAATCTTTTGCAATTTCTATTTCTTCAGCCGTTACACCCCATTCAGGTGGAATACCAACAAAACATTGTTCTAAATCTCTAGATGATAATTTTTTAATACTTCTTTCAACAGCAGAAAATGGATGATTATGCAAATTAGCATGTTGATTTTTTTGTTGTCTTCGTTTTTGATATTCGTGGAGTAAAAGATGATAATCTTGTCCATTTTTGATTTCATCAATAATTAACGGTGGATGCTGCATATCATGTTTTAACGATGTTTCATCCCAAATTTGAGCTAATCGAAATATATTACTATGATCTATAGCAATTAATTTATTTTCGTGCTTTAATCTAAACCAATTTCCACTATTACTATCTCTATCAGAATTCATTAAAATTGCATCAAATAAGATAAGCTTAGGAACCATTTCGATATTCGAAATATATTTTAATGTTGGAGGAAATATAGGCAATGACGTCCCTTCCTTATATTCAGATAAAAAACATTTTCCGCCTCGAAAATTACAATCTTTTAAATTAGGGATAGGACTATTAGTTATTACATTTTGAGACAATTCACCTATAGCCATACGTGGCGTTTCCAAATTAATTAAATTTGCAAATCGATTTCCAACGACTTCATTAAATAAAACCTTCCCAGTTGAAGTATAATCATTGATGCCCTTTAAAATATAACGCTTACTATCGGAACAAATAACAAGCAAAGGTCTTGTTGAACCAATATTCATCATTTCATAAATATCAATAACCTTTAGCACAACATTACTGGCTCCTCCCGTTAAAGATCATTAGTAGTTAAAATTACAGTTAATTATATCATACCTTAAGATTATTCTTTTTGGAAAATTGAATTTATCACATATTGAACTAGTTACAGAACAAGAATATACAATCTCCTTTTCATTTGTTCTATTACCCTACAACTTATAGAAAATGTTCTAAAATAATTATAATCAACATTATACTGCTACCAGCCAAGCCTCCAAACAAATTTTTTATTACATTTTCAATAGTCTTTTTTTCTTTTTCACCTAAATATTTAATTTTTCTTACTGTCAAAACAAACCATTCACAAATATACATTGCTATGCTCATAGACATAAATAAGTAAAAGAGATAACACACTGTTTGATTAGATACATTATCTTTAAACAAATTAGAAATTAAATTTCCAATAAAAAGAATAAAGCTATTTGTTAACAGAAGCCTATCAAAATTATTTTTAATTGCATTATAAAAACAATAAATAGTAATAATAAAGCTAATCCAAAGTATTTTCTCTTCGTTTGCAATCAATATACTTATAAAACTTAAACCCATAAAAGGCAGTAAAGACCTTATATTTTGTAAGGATCCATCTGATATCATCCAAATAATCCCGTAGGAAATTAATTCGAAAATTATTACCAATATACTAAATAAGAGTGTAACTTTAAACCTATAACAAACAAACCAATACGTTACAATAAATATAAAATTATAGATTAACTTAATACAAAATAAAAGGGGAATTTCAATTAAATTACCTAGTTTAAATAAATACGCTATACACCATATATCTTTATCACTTATGTTTAAACCATATAAATTATTATTACGGCTGACAAAATCAATAACTCTTTTTACAAAATTTAATTGTCCCCAAGTTATCATAAGACTAGCAAATAATATAATTATACAAATTATTTTAATGACTTTACTTACATCTGTCCCACTCGCAATTATTACTTCTATCCACAATATAGTCACTATAAGATATATTAATATACAGCTTCCATATATTATCTTAAATAATTGAAGATAGTGTACCATTCCCATATTCGAATTTTTAATCCACAAACCTAATTGATTTTTTAAAATTTGAAATATACTTTTTTGTTCGGCAATTTCCCACAACAATCCCGCCAATACTAGCGGATAAATAAGAAGAGTACTCATACTGAACCAAAAATAATTTTTACTATTAATCTTATGATTTAGATGATTTTTATTATAAATTGGTAATTCAGTGAACGGCTCAATTTTACAATTAAACCAATCTTTCATTTTTTCTTTTATTCCAAATTTATCCATTATTCTAAACTAAAAGTCCCGTAAACAACTAAAAAATAAAACTGCTTTTAATATAATAAATTTTACCACTAACGAAATAAGAGCGATGTATTAGGTTCAACCAAAAGGCTCAAACAAGAAATCTTCAGCAATATATAAAACATAGTATTGAATCAGTACGTTTTCTCATTTTTCACATACTCTCTACACTTCTTTTATTAATAGCCAGTAAATTAATAAACGTTCTTGACCTGTCAGAGTCTTTTAGTTCTATAAGCGGTCCGTAAGTATCTAATATATTTTTCTAGATCAAGAACATTTCTTTTAACGTTTTCAATTAGGTTTGGGATAAGAGATGACGCTTGCGTCCATCAAATCTTTATGAAAATAACCTGTTATTTCGTCCAATCAACAACGTTTTGAGTACTCGTTCTACATAACTATTGGATAAAACTGGCTTGCCCATCAAACAAGACATTCTTGAACGTAGCTTTATGATTAAGTGAATAAGCAATCGCTTTATCAAGTTTATATTCTACTAATTAAAGTTGATTAATTATTTCTTGCACCAGTCGAAGAATTCGAATTCTTCAAATAGTGTTTTCAGTTCTTTTTACCGTTTTTAATAGAGACTTGCCTTTAGTAGTAAGCGGCATTGCTTCTTTGAACTTTCTTCTAACATGTGTCCAGCAACCAACTAGCGTTGCACTAGGTATTTGCTTAGAAACTTTCCACAAACAATATATACTTGGCCTAGATCCTACAGATTAGTCATGGTAAGACTTTCTCGAAGATTTTTGTCATTATTTCAGAATTTAGAGAATAATAAAAATTCAGTTCTACATTTTTAAGATTTAAAAGTAGAGTATTACGTCTATTTCGTTTTGGAAACTTGGCTTATCTGTTAAAGGTACAATATCACGTTTATCATTTATAGAATTTACCTCCTCAAACTTAACAAGACAAGTATCGGTAGATACTTCAGTTTTTGACGCTTACTACGCACTCTTGTCATACCATGATTAAGAAAAAACGATTTTTAAATAGCCAAGACTAGAAGAGGATCGCCATTGTATCAGTCCATAAACTGATACATACATTGTTTGCACTTATTAAACATAATCTCTTATATGATTACATCGTAACCACGGAAACTAAAAAACTTTAGCTGAAATCAAATAATCAACTTAAGTGTAGAGTCACAATATTTACAATGATTGTATTAAGAGCATTGCCGATATAACTATATTAATTAATCGCAATAGTTCAATAAAATAATCTTTGTTAGAGTGAAATCTCACGTAACGATATTGGGAATATAGCTCTTGAGTCATATCTAAATAATTTAATACATAACAATCAAAATATTCTAAATGTAATTAATCAATATCCTAAACAATTTTCAACCCATCTTAGTTGTAGAATCATTTACTTTTTGAATCTATTTTTCGATTATAATTATCAATAGCCGTAATTGTCTTATTAATCGTCTTTGAACCAATGGATTGGTACAGTTTTTTATCACCAATAATAAAGAACCAAATTTTTGCTCTAGTAGCAGCCACATTAATAATATTAGGTTCACTTACTGCCCAACTTGCAGCACTCTTTTCTTTATCAGAAGCACCTAACACAAGGAAAACAACTTTATTCTCTTTACCTTGAAAAGTGTGAACTGTTCCAATATTTGATGGCTTGCCATTTTCATATTTAGTGAAGCCAATATCTTTTAGTTTCTTACTTAATTGATAAGCAACATTATTAAAAGGAGTAATGACAAAAATATCATCCATCTTAAAAGGATTAGCAGTCCCTTTTACGATTTTTTGAATTGAGTTCTTTAATTCTTCCGCCTGTTTTTCTACAAATTTATCTTTCGATACACCTGCGACATCAATCCAGTTCCCTGCACCAATTTTTCCTTGCTTCTTTTCGGAATTATCACCGTTAGCTTCTTTTCCCTTAACATTACTTGGCAAAACCATTTTATTGTTATAAGAAAGCGCATTAGAAATATTAAACATAGGATTTAAACAACGTCGATTTACCCAAAGCGGAATGCCAATCCAATTCTCATGCTCTTTATCGGTGTAATAACCGTATTGACTGGCTTGATCCATAATTGTTTGAACTGAGGCATCCTCAGAAACATATTTTTCACTTACTTTAAAAATACGATCGCCAATAAGTGAAATTACTTTTGAATCCAAAGTATTAACAGGTTTAATTTGAGCGGGATCTCCTAGTGCCATAACTTTTTTACTACGAAGAAGTGGTCCTATTACAGCTTGCGGAACTGCTTGACCAGCTTCATCAATAAACAAATTAGCTACAGAATCAGCAGACAAATTTTTAAACATTCGATGAAAACTAGCAAACGTAGTACTAATGATTGGAATTGCAAAATTAATCCATTGCCAAGAGGCTAAAGTTAATTCTTGTTGATTTTCTTTTACTTTTTTATCTTGATTAACCCAATTAAATACCGCCATTTTCAATGATTTACTATTTTCATAAAGAAATTGTTTCCTTACTCGTAGTGCAAGAATAAATAATTTTGATTCTTTTCGTAAATCATCTGAATTATACCAATAAGCTTCTTCTTCAAACTGATCATAAACATCTCTATTTGAAAAATCACGTTGATAATTTGGAACTGTAATTTTCTTTAACTTTTCAGTATTTAGCAACCGAACATAATCATATGACTCTTCTTGTAATTTTGCTATTTCATTTTCTAACCGTTGTTTTTTAAGATTTTCTTTTTCTAGCTCATGTTTTAATTGTGATAATCTTTCATTTTTTCTTTCGTTCTCAATTATCTTTTCTTTATTAAATAATCGATCTCTTAATCTAATAACTGTGAGCGATGACTGTATTTCTTGATATTCTGCCTGCTTGCAGTTAATCTCGTTTGTTATTTTCTGAAGAGCAGAAGTTAGTTTTGAAGAGACAATTTCTCCATTTGCTTCAGTCGTTATCTGATATTCTTTAACTTTTTCAGACCATTTTTGCAATTTACTTAAAGAATCTGCATAATCTTGTAATTGATCTCTTTTATTTTTAACTAAATTATACTGCTTTATAAAATCGTCATAAGCATCCGGATCCGATTTAAAATCTTCATCTTGCAAATATTCAATCATCTGCTTTATCTTATTGATGATATTATTCATATTTTCTTTACGGCCACCCTCAAGCGAAAAGAGCCCCCAATATTTTGGCTCTTTCAAATTAGCATTAGCAATATCATCAAAATAATGAATATTCATCAACTCTTCAACAACTTCTTCAAAATTATCCTTTTCATCTTTATCGGATTTATCTTTATCAGGAATTTGTGAGAATTCATCTACAATATTCTTAACAGCGGCATTATTAGAAGAAGCTACAACAATATTTTTATCAGCAATTTGATCCGGTAGTTTTGTTTGCCCAATTTTACTGTCTCTAGGTGAATAAACATTCTTTTTATTAAGATCACAAATCTCTTTTGCTTGCCTAACCAGTAATTCTGCAAAAATATCTTTTAACATAGTAGTCTTTCCTGTACCTGGAGGTCCATTAACTGTCCTAATATCGTTCTTATCATTCAAAGCTAAATTAATTGCTACTTGTTGCATTAAAGATGCTGGAAATTTTGATAAGAAGTGCCCCATAGGATAATTCTTTGGCTGTAAAATTTTATCAAAGGCAGCAATATTTTCTGTTGGATCAAGATTAATCCTTTGATCTGAATTTAAGCCATTCAAATAACGATCAATATGCGTAGAATTTTCTCTTTTGGCCCAATTCAAGTCATCAATAAAAAATGAATGTAAATTAACTTCATCTGAATCAATTCTTTTAACAATTAACCAATAGCAAGTTTCTTTACTAATTTGATATCGATTTACTAACATATTAAAAGTATCATTAAATTTAGATTCAAAGTCTTTTTCTCTTAAACTATCTTCTTGAAAGTCAAAAAGTTCATATAAATCATCTTTTATCTGCTTTTCAAAATTTTTGAATTTATCAGAATCATTAATTAGCTCTCTTTTATTAAGTATATAGTCACTCATTGTGACAAAAATCTGATCTTGTAGCAAATGTAGATTTTTATCAAACGCAATTGAAAATCCAAACTTAGTTTGTCTATTATTAACCTCATCTTGTAAATTATTTAAATGATATTTTTTAACGATTATGTTTATAACTTGTTGAAATTTAAAAGTATCGATATAAAAAATTATTCCTGGGTTAGCGCTCTTCTTAGTCAAACTATCTTTAAATTTGTGATTAATCATCCAACGAAAATATTCATAATAGCCGTGTGCTACAGACTTTGTTGGATCAAATCGCCTAGCTGCATTTTTGTCGCTATGCTTAGTGTTTATATTTCCTTCAGATAATTGTTCCATTAAAATCCATGAATTTAATATATTCTCTTTTGTATTCATATCTTTTTTACCGTTTATCTATTTTCTTTATACCTAAACAATAAATATTATAAACTCTGTTTCAATAAAACAATGATAAGCGGCCGTTATAATTTTGAGTTTAATTGAAACAGCTAACTGGGTCATTTACCAAATGAATAGACTCCGACAGATAAAAAACTGTCGGCTTTACGTTCAGAAAGTATGTAAAGCAAAAGAGAAGCAAATGAAAGCGGCCTAGCAGATACCCCACATATCAAGGCTAGGCCGTTTTTTAAATATACTTCAGTTTTTGACGTTTACATTATTTTGATTCTATGTCTAAAACAAAAAAATAGTAAATCAACTATCTTCTCGGATAATTAGTCCGCCATTTTCCAAGAATATTTTATTTATCTTGATAAAAAGTACTCATAAAAAATTTTCGATACAATTCTCTATTATTTAATTCAATAAACTCGGGATGCTTCTTTCTTATTATAAATGGCAAACTAGCTTCGTCCTTTTCAACATGAATATTGGGAAGAAATACATGAAATAATTTCTTGATTTGACCTATGTTTTTTTTATCATAAATTTTATATGTGCAAGCAAATAACCTGACACCAATCGGAATAGTATCTGTTTGCCTATGATATATGGCCTCAGCCTCATAATATACTTTTTCATCGTACCGCAAATCACTATTAGATATATCTTTTACGATATCAATAATATATTTTTCAAATCTAGCTTGTCCATCAATTTTACAATAAGATCGATTAGTAGTATCAAATTCCGGAATAATATTATATATTCCAGGATTTTTATATGATTGATTAAAAAAATTAGTCTTTTTCTTTACCGTTATATAATCTATAAATTCACATGCTAATAAATGTCCATTATCTAAATAATATTCTTTATTACTATACTGGGCTTTTGTGCTATTTGGGGGAACATTTACTATCCCATTAGGTAAGCTTATAGACCACCCTTTTCTTACTTTTAAACGATTTATTTGATGAAATGTTTGGAATATTTTTTTCTTAAGATTGATATTTTTTAAAGGATGAATGTCAAAAAAATATCCCCTGATTATTTTTTTATTTTCTAGATCAAATCTATCATCTAATTTTATCCCACATTTGTTCCATTCAAGATTATATTTATCGTTTATCGATAGCGAACTTAGCAGATTAGCTTTATTTTTCAAACCTAATCTAATATAGATATCAGCTTCTCGTATCATAAATCTTCTTTTCAAACACCTTTCCTAAGTTATGTTAAAAAATAAATTTTCCTATATGCTTTCCATTTTTCTTATTGAATAAGTTTACAAAGAAAAACATTACTTTTCGTTTCTTCATCTCTATACGTGTGATGCAGATATTTAAAAAAACAATTAGGTGTGAAAATCAACTCGTTTTCTCCACTAGAGAGAATATCAGCACATAACACCCGAGTTCCCTTAGGAACATAAATTTTCAGCATGTCAAAGCCTTCTTTATAAATGTCGCTATACTTAATAGATGAGCAAGGGATACGCTCATAAAGCCTTTTTCCTCCCAAGGAATTTTACTTAAAACAATTTTTTCTATAACAAATTTTGGTACCATCCTATATACGATAATATTATCTGGAAGTGGCGGAGACTCAAAAATGTTCCATAATAGGAGAGCACTATCTATACGTAATTTGTTTTTATATTCCTCACTTGATACATCAAACTCTCCCTTTCTCAAATAATTAATTTTTTCTCGTTCCCAATCCTTAATTAAATCATTTGGTATCTTTTTATATTCTAAGTAATCCATTTTTATACGATGCCTTCAAAAAAGCCTTTCTAATCTTTAATTTCCTTAGGTGGATAAACAGTATAATTTTGAGTAAGGGGATATTTATTACTTATTTTTCCATTATGTATTTCAACATCATACACAAGAGTGTAGGCTTGGTAATATTTTCTTCCTGTAATATCAGTGTATCGAACTTTAAAAGATATCGAATTGTTGTATTTAGTAGATCTTTTTCTTGATACATCTTTAGAATACTTGTCAAAATCGATAGTTATTATACATGAAGCTGTATCGTTCACAAATAGTGAATTGGGCTCCATAAACTGATAAACAACATGAAAATTACTACTATATTCTGTATCAATGTATTCATTCAAATTTGGTTCTTTTTTTAGGGGCATTAAATTTATATTAGCAGCTGTTGCGGTTCCAACATTTTTAAATTTAAGCTTAATAAAAAATTGTGGATATTCTTTACCTTCAATATTAGCTGTTTCTCCCATTAAGTAAATTCTACTTTTATTTATATCCAAATTTAAATATGGTAATACCATACATTTAGTTGCCATCTCGCTAATTACATTTTGAGCCTTTTCATATTTTAGTTCAATATTCTTTAAAGTCACATTACTTTTATCTACTTCTTTTTTATACTCCAAAATTTTCTTGGATGATTTTGATTGATTTACACTATTAAATATTGTCCAGACTAAGCTTATTCCGGCTATAATCGTACTAATAACATTCATTATATACTTACTTCCATTTTATTAATTTAAAATAACTCCAGCTCCGAAGTAATTTTCTTTTGAATCCTTATACAATATGTAAACTTTGTTCTCTTCTAAAGTAATACCTTCTTCCTTGCATTTGTCTTGTATTGATTTAACTGATATTTCAATATAAGAACTCAATTTATGGGGTTCTATCTTTTCCGGCATAGTAATTATATCTATATCATTAATAAAAGGCTTATATATTAGCTTTCTATATTCAGATTCTTTTTGATAAATTGTATCAATGTCTTTTTTTAAACAGAATCCAGCAAATACAATAATATCTTCATTATCACCTTTACATTGTGCGCTCACTTTAAAGCATTTTTCTCCATTTAACTTATATTCATTACTACAATATTGAATATTTTTCCCAACAATTAAAATATTTAATAATTGTACTTTTTTTATTAAACCTACCCAAACACTAAATAATGTAAAACTTATTCCAATTATCGAAAATAATTCCCTAGCGAGTTTATTAATTACAGTAGACGGAGAATTAAAAACAAGTACTACATAAGATAGAGCTATGATAATCAATAAAACATTAACTATTTGTAGCATTTCTAAGGGAAAATCATTTGAAAGAACACGCAAACGATTAAAAATAGATGTCACAGATAAAGCTATTACACTAAGAGAAAATACTAAAATTATTATCGTCATTAACGAAAATGAACTTATAATATTAGCGTTGAACTTCCATTCACCTATTAATATTAAATTCACTATACCAAATGTCAATACTAAAGCTATACTAGTTGTAATCATATTACTCTTGGATCTCCAGAAATTTTCTATATGTGCTAATAGCCTGCTGAACATACAAGTTTCCTCCTTAAACACACCTTTACATTTTTTAAACCAATTATTTTATCATTTATAGATTTTTATATTCTTTTACTTTAATATCTCTTTATTCTTTCTAATTCATTTCAATATAAAAGTAGTAAAAACACTAGAAGATGTCTCTTCTAAAATTATTCAATATAAAATTCTAAATCTGCATAGTCTCTCTCTTATTCCAAAATATCTTTTAGTAAATTTAGTATATGCGTAAATTTTCAAAACTCAAAGTATATTTTAACTACTAAATTAAATCTCTCCTACTTTATATCATTGGTCTATAAAGTTAATAATTAATTATCATAATTTACATAAGAAATCGGGAGACCCTCTTTTGATGATTATATTAAATTTACCCTTGATATTTTTCTAGCATCATCTTTTCTAATTATTTAAATAAAAAATTTGATAATAAGAATTATAAATGACCTTATCGTGTGCCCTCTTGTCCTTTTGTCCTTCTTCTAACCTTGATTATTTTTATAAATTCATGCCCAAGCTCGGGCAAGAGAAAAAATTGACCATTGATCTTATGACTATTATCCACTAGTTGTGAGAGAACTTTTGCTAAATGTTTCACAGATCTTTTAGTATTTTCAGAGTTCAAATCATGAAGCAATTTAATAAAAGAAGCCGTGAATATAGGCTTTTAAAGTCTCCTTGGAAGCTGTATGACAAGCTTAATAAGACCACTCTCTACTACGATTGGCACTTTAAAGACTATCTCACTCAGAAACATGTTGTCTTAGACGACTTAGACTGCAATAAAGATCTCGAAAATACATATTGGATTAGGCAGGACTGTATGGCTGCTATTCAAAATAAAGATGAAAAACAGATTATTCACTTACTTAATTCAGGGCGAGAAGATGCATCAAACATTACTGACCTTTAAGCATAATTATACTGGTGTCTTAAGCGGTATATCTTCCAACTACTCTAATGGTTGTCTTGAAGATGTCAATCGCAAAATTAAGCAGATTGAGCGTACTGCCTACGGATACAATAATTTTAGACATCTATTAATTAGAATTAGACTGGAAGAAAATTTGGTCAAAGAAAAAGAGCCAAACAACTATTTTCTAGTTGCTTACCTCTCTTTACAAACTATTCATCAACAGGATTTGACAAACAGCCTTTCTCTTTAAATGATCTAGATATGACTTAAAAATGCTTTTCTTACTTAATTTTTGCTACTATAAATAATTAACCATATTTTCTTTACACATAACGTTAATACTAACAAATTGATCTATCTTAGACAGATTCTCATACTCTTATTTTGAAAAAAAAAATTCTAACACAAATTTTTATATTTATCCCTTATAATCTCTTTCTACTATTTCCTGAAGAAAAAAATTTCTCATAGTTATTATCATATAAAAAAATTATCATGTGCCTTTTTTACTTAAAAAAGGCAGCCATCATAGTAGCAACAAAACCTAGAAAAATAGTCGTACGCAGTAAATTATTATTTTGATATGAATCTTTTTTTAGCCAATCGAATAGTAGAGATAATAAGAAAATTCCGAAAATCGCTATTCCAAATAATACAAACCATAATTTAACTACCATTGTAAGAGTTAACACTCGTGCCTTTCCCCAACTTGAAAGAGAAAATAAAATACAAGTTAACCCTAAAAAACATATTATTAAACTAATTATTTGAAAATAGGCTTTTTCGATTCTTATGTTAATATCCCCATATTTCTTATATTCATATTCTCTTAATAAACTTTTTTTATATTTTAGTTTTTTAATTCTACTCCAAATAATAGTACTAAGAACTAGAGGTAAAAAATCTAAAATACATGCAAAGACAAATGATGACATTTGACTTGCACGAGTACTTAGTTTAGTATTTAAGCTCAAAAAATTATTAATAGATTTTTGGATATCATCAAAATTAATACTATGCCATAATGAAACAACTATAGCTGCCACTAAACTAGTTATTAAGGCATACATCAATCTTTTTAAAATATACTCATTATTAGCAACAAAAATAGAAATTCTCTTCCCAAACAATACAATCTTATTAGTATATTTTTTCCAAATCGTTTTTAAATTAGAAATAATTTTATCTTTAATCATACTAATTTTTATTACTTTTTCTTTTCTGTGTGACTTGCATCTAATTTTCTTAATATTATTTGTTTTATAAAAAATCATTAATAGTAAAAAAACAATCGTGCTCCAGTATCCTACATTTAAATACATCCACCATATATTAGAGGAATCTTTCCATTTAATTATAAGTATCACAAATAATATTAATTCGTCTAATATTATTTTGCCCAATATGTTTAAAAAGCTTTTTTTATTTGGTTCATATTTTTTAAATTGAAGCATAGTTTCGACAATAAAGAAAAATAATATTATTCCCACTATTATCCATCCCCATATTCCATATGGCCAATACTTTATATACAATGTCTCTATATATTTTTTATAATTATCATTTAAAATATACTTATAACAGTCAGATACAATTAAATTTAATATCATTCCAATAAGTATGGAAGAACCTAGTTTTTTAATATTTTCATAATTTTATTTTTTCAATCCTTTGTCTATCCTTTATACACTAGCAATTTATATTTTCTCTTATTTAACTAAAAAGAACCACACAACTTTTTGCTGCATGATTCTTTTATACAACTATAAATTATTTTTTAATCTATCCCCAATTAGCCCTTTGGCATCCTGAAGTATCTTAGCACGTAGTATAAATAATACCCCAGCGTAAATTACTATTCCCACTAACACTTCCAAGCCCATCATCAACCAAGAATCCTTTAAATGAGTATTCATCCAAAAAACAGGGATAAACATTACTAAGCCGGCAGCGAGGTATTTCCAAGAGTCAGCAAATAATTCCTTAAAATTAAGCATATGGCGAACTGCCCACATTTGGTATGCAGTAACTGATATTTCAGATAAAACAGTTGACCACATTGCACCGGTTAGTCCCGATATTTTAATCAATGGAATATTTAAAATCAAATTTACAATTGCTCCTAAAGTAACAGAAATAGTAAATTGCTTTTGATGATGCGTTGGCAATAAATACTGGACTCCTAATACATTACTCCAAGCAATGATTAAAATAACAATAGATTCAATCATCATTGCTGGTCCAACTGGTCCGTATCCCGGACCATAATATTTTGGCGCTAAAGTCAAAGAAATAGCTGCTAATCCAAACATCATGGGATAAGAAACAGCAGAAACAAAGTCAAATGATTTATATAGCATCTGATTAACTTTATTCATATCACCATGCGCAACTGCGTTAGCAACATGTGGCAACATAACTGTTCCCGTTGCTGTAACCAACGCCAAAATCAACTTAACTAAATTATCTGAATATTGGTAATACCCAGATGCCGTTTCATTAGCCATGACCCCTAACATGGTCTTGTTAAGTTGCACATATACTTGTGTCGCAATTTGTGGAATGAACAATTCTGCCATTGGTAAAAAATGCTGCCACGGATTTAAAAACTTAAAGGAAAATTTATTAAGATCACGTCTTATATTTGGCCACAATGTTAAATTACCAATTAATGTTGATAATGCAAGTACAATGATATACAGAGTTACGTCATTAGGTCCTTTTATGAAGATAAAAATGGCAATCATTGATAACACTTTTACCAATGAATTTTTCAAAACCGTAACTTTGAAATCTTCTATACCTTCATAAAACCATGAAATATCAAAAGCAATTGCAATCAAATTGAGTGATTGAGCCCACATATACTCTGGCTGACGAGTATAAAAGATCATAAAAATTTCAAATGCTACAAAAGCATAAAGAGTCATAATTGTCTTGACTATTTGGATTTCCCAAAAAGTTTTTGACATTTGATCCTTATTTTCTCTAACATAAGCAATTTGTCTATTCCCATAATATCCAATTCCCATATTTGCAAATAAAATAAAATATTGAATTATGGAATTAGTAAAAGAATTTGCACCAACACCTTCTGGACGCAAAACACGACTGACATAGGCTGATGTGATTAGCGGTACAATTATTGCTAATACTTGATATCCAACATTGTAAAGGTAATTTTTAATGACCTTCATAAAAACTATTCACCAAATTCATTTTCCACAGATTCTAAAGCAGCTGCAATTACTTGATCCATATTATAGTACTTGTATTGACCTAAACGGCCACCAAAAATAACTTTGTCATCTTCTTTTTCAGCTAAATCTCTGTATTGTTTATACAAAGTATTATTTCTTTCATTGTTAACTGGATAATATGGTTCATCTCCACGTTTCCAATCAGCTGGATATTCACGTGTGATAATTGTTTTATCCTTATCACCTTTACCAAACTCAAAATGTTTGTGTTCAATTACACGAGTATAAGGGGTTTCTGCATCAGTATAGTTAATTACTGCATTACCTTGATAATTATCTACATCTTTTTCTTCAGTTTCAAAACGAAGAGAACGATATTCAAGTTCGCCTAACTTATAATCAAAGAACTTATCAATCATGCCAGTATAGACAATCTTATCAAAATTCTTTAAATACTCATCCTTTTTATCAAAGAAATCAGTATTTAACTTAACTTCAATGTTTTCATTATCAAGCATTTTTTCTACTATTTGGGTATAACCACCTTTAGGAATTCCCTGATAATCATCATTAAAGTAATTATTATCATAAGTTAAACGAACTGGAAGTCTTTTAATAATAAATGCTGGCAATTCTGTAGCTTTTCTGCCCCATTGCTTTTCTGTATATCCCTTAATTAGTTTTTCGTAAATATCACGCCCAATTAGGGAAATTGCTTGTTCTTCAAGATTTTGTGGTTCTTTACCAGCCATTTCTTGACGTTGCTCATTAATCTTATCCATAGCTTCTTGTGGAGTTCTTACTCCCCACATTTCACTAAAAGTATTCATATTAAATGGCAAATTGTACATCTTACCATAATAATTTGCTACAGGGCTGTTGGTATAGCGATTAAATTCAGCAAATTGTTGTACATATTCCCAAACTTCTTTATTTGATGTATGGAAAATATGTGCTCCATATTGATGAACTTGAATGCCATCAACTTCTTTAGTATAAATATTGCCTGCTAAATGATCTCTTTGTTCAATTACAGTAACTTTATTACCACGTTTTGCTGCTTCATGAGCAAATACTGCTCCAAATAAGCCTGATCCAACTACTAAATAATTCATGCGTTTTTCCCCCGTCTAAATAAAATATATTTTAATATTATCCATGAGATTATCATATACAAAAAATTTATATTTAGGTTTTCAAAAAATCTATTAGAGAAGAAAGATAAAGCAATTAAGGCACCTATATAACTATAAACTAATTTCATAATTCCAAAACCATTGCTTTGCTTTGCAAACTTATAACATACTTCCCCAACACCACTAACTACAATAGTTAGAATTCCTATTCCCATATATCCAAAATCATATAGCCAAGAATAAAACATAGTTGCTACGTTACCAGTATTATGACCATTTAAAATTTGAAATGGTATATCTAATTTATAATCTGGCAAAGCAAATCGAAATACTCGTGATAAAGTTGGCAAAATTGTTACAAAAGTCTGTTGTCCAAAAATTTCCCCCTTTATTGGAAATGAACGACTTTTTATAAATTCATTTAAATTAGCAATTTCTGCTCCCATATAGGTAGAAATATATTCTCCTAGATTACTATTCTCCATATTTCTTCCCACTATGCTAGCGGACCATTCAAAGACAAAAACAAACAAAATTGCTCCTATAATACCTAAGACAACATATTTCGTATTTGATGAATTCCAGTTATGTTGTTCTTTAACTATAAAGTATCCTAAAATAGTCAAGGCAATTAAAAATACAATACTATCGCCTCGAGCTCCTGTTAATAGTGGAGTTGCGAGACCCAAAAGCAAATTAAAAAACAAAACTAAATTAAATTTTCGCTTTACTATTATATTTTCTAGAAAAACATATCCAGCCATCATTCCAGCTGAACTATTAAAAAGAAGAATAAGCCCAAAATAACCTGGTAAATTTATTTGTCCTTTTATGAATCCATTCTGAACATAGTTAATATAATTGATAGCACTCATTAAATTTGAGATACCTGTAGCTCGCCTAATTGTAAATATTGCTAAACATATTATTACTAATTGTATAAAAAGAATACTTGTAAACCTTTTATCAACAAATTCTGGAATTACTTTATAAGGAACTTTTTTTTGTGTTCGAGTCCCACTAGATATAGTGTTGAAAACAAAATTTATAACATATCCTACTATTATAAATTCTACCGCACCTAAAGTAATAACTAAGAATGTTCTTACATCTAACTCAAGGTTCCAAGTTATTTGATTAATCCAAGCAATAAAAGATGCTATAGTCATGCCACCACAAAAAAGAATTGATGGTGAAACTAATGATCGATTATTTAAATAGTAGGCTAATAAAGTTAATAATACTAACGATAAAGTTAAAAATATCATTATTTTTCTACCTTTTCTATTTTTGGATTAAAAAATAATCCCACTGCTGTACCTTTTACTGATACCCAAGCTCTATAAAATCTATGGTCTTTAGACTTGATTAAAGCTTTAATTGGTATCTTTACACCTTGACGTACGATTGCTTTAAATACTTCTTTTTTTGTACTATGTTTCTTAAGATAAAAAATTGTATTACGCTGTGCCAAATAGTAACGTTTTACACGACCCAAGCTCTCTTCTTTAACTAAATCCGTAGCAATATTTTGCTTTATTTTATGCTCTACTAAAGAGTCATTAACCATAAATCCATCTAAATGATAATCATGCGTAATTCTAAGAGTATATTCAACATCATCGCCCCAAATAAAGAAATCAGTAATTGGATATCCTACCTTTTTTACTACATTTCTAGGAAACATAATGGATACAAAAGATGCTGATTTAACTTTCGTTACACCTTGATCACTATATTTATTCCATTCTTTATCTGGACTTGGAATATTCATGACAGCTACACTATTGTCTTGCCAACGTACATTACTACATAAAAATCCAAGATGAGAAGAAATATTTAATTTATCAATTAATTTTTCTAAAGCAGTTGAGGTTGGAATAGTATCATCATCCATAATCCAAACATAGTCTGCGTTACTTTTATTAATAAAAGTTTTTAAACCGGCGTTAAAACCACCAGCTCCTCCTAGATTTTTTTCTAGATGTATAGGAACTATTTTTTCACTTTTAATAGATTGTAAATATTCCCAAGTATTATCAGTAGAACAATTATCTATAATAAAAAAATGTTCTATTGGATAGGTTTGACTCTCAATGGCTTCAACACATTCCTTTAATAAATCTAATCTATTAAAGGTTACAACTACACAATCAACGCTTTTTTTATTTTTCATATTACTCCTACTCATCTTTACTTATATTTGTTTATCCATGAATAATACCAGTCATATAGTTTTTTATTTTGAACATTAATATTATAATTATCGTTTCCTCTAAAACTACGATCAAAATCCTGTTTTTTCCAAGATTGAAATTCATTAATCCATGGATTTACTCCCTCATCTATTGAGAGAAGTTTTACTTTATCAGAATATATAACTGAAGGATCTATGTTTTTAGATAGTATTGTTGGTATACCAGATGCTTGAGCTTCTATTGCTACTACTGGCAAGCCTTCATAAAGAGAAGGCATAGCAAATACATCAAATGCAGAATAAAACTTTTCAGTACTTTTTACACCACGTACTCTAATGATATGAGCGGCACTTTTCTTTGATTTAATGTACTTTTCTAATTCTTGTTCATCAGGCTGATTCTTCTCGCCCTTTCCAATAATCATTAAGTAACTCTCGGGATACTCATCATAAAATTTATCAAATATTTCAACAAGAAATTTTTGATTTTTTTGTTCAACCACTCGTCCAATGTTTCCAATTAAAAATGATTTCTCTGGAATATGATACTTTTTTCTTATTTCTTCTCTTGCAGATTGATTAAATTGATATTTACTCTGATCAATTGCATTAAACAAGATATTAAATTTTTGATTTCCGTAGAGATATTTTCCAGCCTCTTCACCACACGCTACTAATTCGTTGGCTGACCAACTAGTTAATTTCTTATAGATCCTATCTTTAACAGAATCACTATCATTTAGGGCTAAATGAGAATGGGACACACGAACTGGAACACCCAAAATTTTTGCAATAGTTAGTGGAAAGAAATTCATCAGGCTCATATGACTATGTACAACGTCAGGTTTTTCTTTTTTTATAAGTTGGTAAGTTGATTTTATATTTCCCCACAGACTTTCTCTTCGAGCCGGAATTTGATACATTTTATTTCCTAATTGTTCCGACATTTTCTTTTTTGCTGAATCTGCAGTATGTAGATAAACTATTGATTCCTTTACATCATAATCTTTATTTAACTTACCAGTATAATTTAATAAAACTTGCTCTACTCCACCATTAACAAAACCAGCCGTAAAATGCATAACTTTCATTAATTATCACTTTTCACTTTCTAGCAAACTAGATATTTGATTTGCTTGTTTCTTCACATCAAATTTATTTAAAGACGAATCAAGTGATGATCTTTCCTCATTTGTTTTAAACTTTATAGTACTTAACTTCTTAACCCAATTATCTTTGTCATACCCAGTAATTCGTTTAATATTTTGTGTTACAAACACTTGTGGTGCTACATTACTAGAAGCAAGGACAGGCAAAGCACTTACCTGTGCCTCTAATGGAACAAGACCAAATCCTTCATATAAACTTGGAAATAAAAGTATGTCCATGGCCGAATACCATTTATTTAATCTATTAGTGTAAGTTATAAATTTAACTTTTTTCTTAATTCCTAATTCATCGGCTATTCTCACAATTTCACTCTTCATCGGGCCATTACCGATCATTAAGAATGTACTATTAGGATTGCTCTTAAGATATTCTGAAAAAACTTGTAAAGCAAAAATAGGATTCTTTCTTTCTTGTAAAACACCGGCAAATCCAATTAATCTTTCATTTAAAGATATATTTAATTCAGCTCTAAGTTCTTTACATGCTTTCGCATCAAATTTAAAATTATCTAATTCAATTCCATTATCTATAACAGTTACATCTTTTAATGTATTAAACATCCATAATGCAGAATCTTTAGAAGTAGCTAATTTCACATCGGTCATATTATTAAGAATTTTTTTCCCTCTATTATTCATTACATTCAGAAAATACATTAAAATTTTATTTTTAAAAACATGACTATAATATGCATTATGAGAATGACAAACTATTTGTGCATTTGTATAGCGTTTTGCATATTTTACAGGAAAATAATTCCAAGAAGACGAATAATTAAAATATATAATGTCAAAATCATTATTTTTTAGAAAGTTTTTCCACCATTTCACATGTGCCAATGGCCGTTTTGTTATAGGTACTACCCTTTCTAATCGCCACCCTAAGTCATCACATGTTTTATTTGTTTCTTGTTTTGAATCAATTCCATATCCTACACATTGAATATTATATTTATTAACATCAAAATGGGGAAACATATTGAATATAAACTGAGTCAAGCCACTTCCACTAATAAAGTCCCCAACAATTAATAGTTTCTTCGCGGTCACTTTGAATAAATCCCCTCTAATATTTCTACAGTATTACTAATGTCATAGCCAGCCTTTTGAACTTCCTTATATGACTTTATACGGTTAGATTCACGTGATTCTTCAACACTTTTTAACGCTAAATCAACATATTTCTCAGGTGAAGCAGTAATATCAATGATTTTAATTTGACTAGTTACTTTTGCCTCTGGCTCAATATTATTACTTGCTATACATTGTAAACCCGTTGCTTGAGCTTCAATAAGAACAATTCCCAACCCCTCATAATGCGATGGAAATAGAAATGCATCACTCATAAACATTAAATTTTTAACGTCATTTCTTATTCCTAAGAATTTAACATGTGATGAAATATCTAATTCTTTTGCTTTTTGCTGTAGCTTTTCTCTTAGTTCACCATCTCCTACCAAAAATAAAATTGAATTCGAATCTTTTTTTAGAATTTCTTTGAACCATCTAAATAAAAAGTCATGATTTTTTTGATGAGATAATCTTCCTACATGTAAAAAAACGTTTTCATTCTCTACATTGAACTTTCTTCTATATTCATCTCTAATTAGAGGGTTAAAACTATAGTCTTTCGTCTTAATCCCATTAGGAATTACTACCGCAGACCGATTTCTAAATAGCCATCTAGTAGCACCCTCACTACAAGAAAGGCGGATTATATCATTTCTATAATTAAGTCTTCTATTGACAAAGTTTAAAACTCTGCGTGCATACATTCCTGGATTCATATATGAATTATGAGAATGCACAATTACTTTAGAGTTAGAATACTTTAATGGCAATGTAATACCATCAGAATAACTCCACGTTAAAACGTTATTATGGACAAAGTCATAATTATTTTCTTCGATTATCTTCTTTAATTGATTTCTATTTGCTTTTAAATTTTCTCGTCTTCCTGGTATGTTATAAATCTTTCCACCTAGACTTTTTATTTCGTCCGAATAAGCTAGAGCTTTTCCACCAGTTTCCATGTTTACAAAATCAAATTGAAATTTATTACGATCAATATTTCTATATACATTCATAATAAAAGATTCAATTCCACCATAGTTAGACGTCATTCCAATTTGAAGAATTTTTTTCAAATTTTCCACCTACTGTATAAATCATGCTAAAAATGAGTTTGTTTTTTACCAATTCCAAATTTTCTATTGATAAAACTAATAGCCTTTTTCACTAATTGTTTAGGGCCAATTTGTCCCCATGGAATTTCTTTATAGCTTTCATTAGTGGTATATAACCAAACATCCATTAAAAGCTCTGAAATATATCCAAATACTCTCGCTTCTTGAACAGAATAATCTGAAATATCAATTTCATTTTCAAGCTTCTCTAGAACCCCAAACATAAAATTGCAGTATGAATCAAATGCATCAGCTTTCATAATAAACATATTAAACATGTGTGCTTTTCGGCTTTTCATCACTTTATCAAAAGCTGTTAAATATGCTGGATATGACTTTTCAATTATTTCGCGTGTTTTATCTAAAGGTTCTTTATGATGTGCATGAATGTAATGAGAATAGTTTGTCTCAATATAGTAATTTCTCTTTTTAGGTAAAAGTACATCATATTTTTGTAAGAGTTGTTCTACCTTTTCAATATTTATAACGTTCTCTAAATTATATGGTTTTTTATCGAAAAAAAGACGTCGATAGTGAACTAAGCCTACAGCATCGACATCTTTTAAATTTTTCCAAGCCCAATAAATAGCTGTTAACTCATTATAATTAGGATTTTTTTCCGATATATTATCTCCTTCATCATCTCTTTGATAAGGAATATCTGGTTTATAATTTTTCTTGGCGCCTACTAATACTGGTAAGTATCCAGGAACAGCTGGCATTGGAAATTTTTTATGAGCAGCAATTAAAATTTTTATCTTCATTCTAACTCCATTAATACGCACTATTCGGATGAACAACAACACCGACAGTCTTTAGTAAAATCTTAAAATCAAACCATAAACTACTGTTATTAATATATTCAAGGTCTAATTCGACCATTTCATCAAAGTCTGCATCATTACGCTTAGTTACTTGCCATAAACCGGTACAACCAGGTGTAACAGTCAGGCGTAATTTATCATAATCAGTATAATCAGCTACCTCCATTGGTAAAGGTGGACGTGGACCTACTAAAGACATATCGCCTTTTAACACATTCCAAAGCTGAGGTAATTCATCAAGACTATATTTTCTAATTACATGACCAATCTTAGTTACTCGAGGATCATCTTTGATCTTAAACATTGCCCCGTCAATTTCATTTTGTTCTTCTAATTGTTTTACCATTTTATCGGCATTCACAATCATTGAACGAAACTTCCACATTTTAAATGGTTTTCCATTTTTTCCGATTCTTGTTTGTGAATAAAATGCTGGGCCACCATCTTCTTTTTTTATTTTTACAGTCAAAACTCCAAATAATGGTGATAATAAAACCAAAGCAACTCCGCTAGCTAAGATATCAAATCCACGTTTTACAGTATGATATACTAAACGTCCATTAACTTTTGACGGATCTAGTTCTACTTTTTTAACGTCTTGTGCCATCATTTAAAACTCTATCCCCCAATAATAAAATTAAAATAACCAGAAACGTTTCTTTTTCTTTAAAGGTTTCCAATTTAAATTAACATTATCAGAATTGATAATGTTTCTTGCATTCTGCTTAAAGCTATTAGCAACATCCAATCCTTGCGTCTTTTCTAACTTTTCATAAGCGTCATGCATTCGACTTTCACGTTTTGACAATGTATGGGCATCTGAAGCAAAGGTAGCTACTTGACCAGCTTCCACAAATCGATCAGCTAACTTTTCAATTTCTTTACCGAATACTCCCACATACGAGCTAGCAGTTATCTGTGTTAAACAACCTTGTTCAATAAATTCTTGTAATCTTTCTGGATGAGCTAAGATCCCCGAATTTCTTTCTGGATGAACAATAATCGGGGTAATCCCCCGTCCTAACAACTTAAAAGTCATATCCTTAGCATAAGTTGGTACATCTTCACTGGGAAATTCTAATAACATATATCTGCCATCTTCATCACAGAACAAGATATCATCATCATCTAAAGCTTGAGGTAAATTACCATTTAGACGAACTTCTTGACTCGGAAATACTGTTAACGGAATATTATGTTTCTTTAATTCAGATTGAAACGTAGTAGTTTCCTTAATAATGTCCTTTTTATGATTTAGGTATTTTCCATTTAAAGTATGAGGCGTCATTAACGCATGAGTAATTCCATCTGTTACTGCTGCCTCTGCTAATCCTAACGATGAATCTAAATCAGGAGATCCATCATCAATACCTGGCAATATATGTGAGTGAATATCAACTAATACCATTTTTCTTATTTCGATTCTCCATCTTTTTGTTGACCATAGCCATAACCATACCCGTAGCCATATCCATAACCATCTGGACCAGTTCTTACGTCATTCATTACATACCCTAAAACGTGCGTCTTAGTTAAGTTAAGCATTTCAATTGCACGTTCAATACCGGCCTTTTGAGTAACACCTTGACGAACAACTAATACTACCCCGTCCATTTCGCTAGCAAGGATTTGAGTATCAGAAACTTCAAGAACAGGAGCAAGGTCTAAGACAACTAAATCATAATGTTCTTTAACCATGTTTAAAAATGCCCGCATTCTATTAGAACCCAATAATTGTGCTGGGTTAGGTGGAATAGGACCAGCAGACATAACTGAAAGATTCGGAATGATATCTTCTCTCACAATATCTGCCATGTCTACTTCATTAGAATGTGAAGTTAAAATTGTTGTCAATCCTACTCGGTTAGAAATATTAAAGGTTTGATGTAGTGTAGGTCTGTGTAAGTCCGCATCAATTAATAAGACTTTTTTCCCTGATTGAGCCATAGTTACAGCTGTATTAACTGTCACCGTCGACTTACCTTCACTAATATTGGCAGAAGTAAAGGCTAAGGCCTTAATCTGATGATCAACACTTGTAAAATCAATATTAGTCTTAACAGTTCTAAACTGCTCACTTACTGGATTTTGTGGTTTTGCTACAGTAATTAACTTAGCACCATATTGCATGGTTTCATCAGTACCACGTTTTTTACGTCTATTAAACAATCCCATTTATACTCTCCTATACGCGCTTCTTCTTACCAGAATTATTGTCATTATTATTAATACTAAACTTATTAGACAAGTGGAAGTGAGATACATGACCTAAGTTAGTTAACCCTAATTCTTTAGTCAAGTAATCATCATCTCTAACGGTAGTATTAAATGAATCACGTAAAATAATTAAAGCAACGCTAATAATTAAACCTAGAACAACCCCAGCTAAAGTAAAGAGAGTCGTCTTAGGGAATGTCTTAGTTCCAACAGAAGCAGGAGAAACAATAGTAACATTGTTCACATTCATAATATTCTTGATTTTATTCTTAAATGTTTGAGCAACTGCGTTTGCGATGGCTTGTGCCTTTTCTGGATCATTACTCTTAGCACTAATCGTGAAAACCTGGGATTGTTGTTGCGTAGTTACAGAAACTGCTTTTTGCATTTCTTTAGCACTAACGTTATATCCCCGTCCCGCTCTTCTAACTACTGCTGGTTCAGCTGGTTTAACTAATTTCTTAGTTCCATCAGCTAAAGTACGGTACTTAGCTGGCTTAGCTTCCTTTACAACTTCAGTAGGGTTCTTTAGCCATTTAGAAGCATCTTTTAAGATAACTGGACTAGTAACAATATCTTTATAAGTATTGATTAATTGTATATCTGCTTGTTGAGCATTGAAAGCTTGTCCAGCATCAGTAGTATTTCTCTTTTGATTAACCAAAATTTGAGTTGTTGAAGTATACTTTGGTTCAATTACAAAAGCAGCTAAAACAAATCCTACCGCTCCTAATCCAATTACCCATAAGATAATGGACCAAATATGTGCTCTAAGAAGCATCCATAATCTACGTAAATCGATTGTATTTTCAGTCTTTGTACTGTTTTCCACTTTTTCCTATTCTCCTGTCTTTAAGGTTTCCGGCTTAAGCCCTAAGGCAGCACGTAACTTATTACTAATTCTTTGACATTCTGCTTGACTAACTGACTCATAAGCAACACCATTTTCCCAGTCGCCTTGTCCCTGAGCATGATCAGTTGTGATATTATCCGTAGCATGGCGATAGTTCTGAGCTAACGCAACCATATTATCAAAACTTAAATTAGTCATAGTTTGCTTAGAGATTGAATTCAAGAATGCTTGGTTTACGACTGTCTTATAAGAAATGGAACTCTTTAGTAATGCCATAATTACAAGTCTTTGTCTCTCTTGACGCCCATAATCTCCTTTAGGATCGTCATATCTCATTCTACTGAATGCCAAAGCTTTCTTCCCATTCATGTGATAAGTTACACCCTTAGTAAAATGGTAACCTTCATAATCAAAGGTTAATGGTGACTTAACTGTCACTCCTCCAACTTGATCAATTGCCTTCTCTAATCCTCCCATATTTACCATTACGTAAGCGTCAGTTGGAATATTGAAGTACTTCTTGATCGTTTTGACAGTTTCGTCTACACCACCATAAGTATAAGCTGAATTAATCTTGGCTGGTGAATAATCTGGATAGCCCGGTAAGTTAACTTTCATGTCTCGAGGCAAGCTAACAACTGTAGTCTTATTAGTCTTAGGATTAATAACCATCATCATGATGGTATCAGTTCTACCCTTATAAGAACGACCAAATTCACCTGTATCTGTTCCTAATAAAAGCAAGCTCATTGGCTTTTTGTCTTTAAGGGTGTCGCTAACCTTTCGATCACTAATTTCGTTACTCATCGGATTATACATATTGTTAGTGGCAACATGGATATTGTGCCAAGCGATAATAACCGCAATGATATCTACCACAAAGAAGACACCTAATACAATCCAAAAGATACGCCAAAACTTTTTACGTCGATGATGACGGTGATGATGTGAGCGATGTCTTAATTCATTATCACTATTATTATGATCCATTTTATTCCTCTTTTATTTTTCGTTTTTTAGTAACACTAAAAATCATTATACAAAAAATATTTGAAAATTAATAGAAAATTCACAATTAGCATAAAAAAACGCATTTATTGAATTAAAATATGCTCTAAATAGCAATCTAACCACCTTCACGCATATAAGTGTACTGTCACCCCCCCCATAAAGTCAATATGAACCCATTAAATGTTATTTATTTTTTCGACGATTTTGCTTATTTTTCTAGCGCTTTTCTTAATTTTAAAAGTAAATCTTTCTTCACTCGCTGCAAGGTTCTACGCGAGCATCCCGCCTGCTCAACCAAAGCTGTAACCTCCCTCTGCCCCAATAAATGCTCAAAAAATAATAACCGCTCAATCTCTTTTAACTTCTTAACTTCATCTTTCAAAACTACTAAGTTATCCCAATCAACTTCTGTCGTTCCTAATTCCGTCCCATTATTTATCTCTTCATTTCTTTCGCTTCTGCGTTGAATCTTTCTCAGTTCATCTAAGGTATGCCAAAGAATCTTCTTAAAGGCTAGCTTATCAATATCCTCTCCTGAACTTTCTTCTAGCATCCCCGCATAAATCAAGACCCCATCCTGCAATAAGTCTGCATAATCTTGATAATCTGCCCTAACCCCAGCTGCCTTAATTGCTCCAGCAACTAAACGCCGATTTTCCCAGGCTTTAATAAAATTTCTTTCTGTAATCATATTGTGATCATTCCTTAATCAAAATGTCACAAGCGCTTGTGCAGAAAATAGATTATCAGAAGCAAAATCTTACTCAAATCCAAGACCTAGTATCTTCAAAAGCTTGCTACTACGCACTTTTTATTTTTACATTTGTTCGGCTTTTCCTTTTTACTCGTCTTTAATCGCTATCCTTTTTGGTAAATAAAAAACACGCTTTTTCAAGCGTGTTTATAAAATTGATTTAATTCTTCTAGACAGTCGATAAAACAAATTATGATCATGAATTTTCCAATCTTTAATGTCAAAAAATTCAGCGCATTGTCGACCATAATTTCGATGAAATTCTTCAATTGCAGCTTCCGCAAGATCCTTTAAATTTAAGGCATTCTGAATCTTAGTTAAATAAAAGTATTCTTGATCTGCTACTAAGGTTTTCTTTCTGCACTTACACAATTTCAAATGAAAGCCATGAGAATTCGCATATTTAACTAACATTTGACCAAAAACATGGTTATGCGTAATTGCCTCTGCTAAACGCTTATATAGGTTCGGTGCATAATCATCGAATTCAAAATTATAAGTGCAGCCATTATCTCGATGAGAGAAGACTACTTTATCTTCTACTTGTTGTACTGTTTGCATATGATGTAGGCCAATCCAGCAAGTATGTCTTTCTGAATGAGCTCTTAACGAAAAATAGGCAATCTCTCCTAAAGAAATCGCATGGCGATAATAAAAGCCTAGTTCTTTCTGTAATTTCTTTTGCAATACTGCTCCTAAAATTAAACGATGCTTCAAAAAATAATTAACTAATTGTCGACTATTTTTTTGACATAAAATAATACCCTCTTTTTTATCTAGGATAACTGACTGGTATTTTCCTTCAAGCGGATTTTTATGAAAATCATATAAGGCAATCATATTTTCATTTAATTGATATAGATTATTCTCGTGGACAAATGGTCTAAATGCAGAAGTACAGATTGAGTCTGTTACTCTAGTCTTAACTAATTCTTTGGACCAAGTATTTAAGTCCCTACCTGCTGGCAGATTAACGCTAAACTTATTAAGTTCTCTGTTCATATTCACTCCTTTTCTTCTATAAAATAACACATTTTATTAAGGAATATAATCATATCAAAAAACAAGCATATAAAAAAGGCCCCTATACAAAATGTGTAGAAGCCTAATTAAATAACTTTTAAAAGTTTAAAAATTCATCTGGTTTCATCCCAAAACCTGCTCCAATGACAGTTTTGAAGGTTGAAACATCTTGAACACCGTCAAATTGTTGACCATTAATAATAAAGTAAGGTACTGATTCAATGCCGCGACTTTCTAAGTCAGCTTCTTCTTGCATAACTACATCTTGATATGCATTTGAATCCAAAATCTTTTTAACTTCGCTAGGATCTAACTTATTCTTTTTTGCCACATCTAATAATACTTTATGGTCTGCTAACTCCTTATTTTCAGTAAAGTAAACATAGAATAAATCATCAGCTAGATTTTCAATTAGCTTAGAATCGTGATAAGTTACCTTAGCCCATTGAACCATCCGGTGAGCATCCATGGTATTTGTATTATAAGCAGTTGCTTCATTAATTGTTAAACCAACTGCCTTACCCATTGCCTTAGCATGATCATAGGCTGCGTTTGCTTTAGCTAACGGAATTGCCTTCTCATAGGCTAAGAGGACTGCATTAGTTTGCTTAGTTGACTTAGGAGCATCTAAGTCAATTTGAAAGGCATTTAAGTCATAGTCTATCTTATCCTGAACGCCTAATTCTTTAATTGCTTTTTGTAAGTTAGTTTCACCAATGTAGCAGTAAGGACATGCATAATCGCCCCAAATTGAAATTTTCATTTTCAACTCTTCTTTCTGTTATTACACTCTCACCTCTACAATAGGAACTTTATGAACAGAAAGCAACTATTTTCGCTTGCGCTTTAACTCATCCTTAGTAGCTACTAAGTCAATAATCTTTTGCGACGATAAATTAGGATACATATGCGTTAAGTAACCTAATAATTCAACGAAATTCAACAGATAATTCGTTAAGTCTTCGCTTTCCATCTTTCCACCAGTAAAAGTATTATCTTTCATATTTGAAAATAAGTAGAAATCACGCACTAATCTCATTTTTTGATAAGTCAAAAGCTCACTATAGATGTCATGAATATCTAACCGTATTTCCTGCTCATCTGTAATTTCCTTTTTAACTGGTAAATCAATTGCATATGCAGAGTCGCCACCATGAACTAAACTTAAGTATGACTTTTCTTCAAGCATCATATCGCTAATTTCTTTAAATTTTTCATCAGTGAAATCCATATTAGCTTCTAAACCTGTTAAATAACCGGGTAACGCATTAACTAGGTCATCTTCAGTCTTAAATGAAGGTGTTAGCACATAAATATAGCGTTCAGTCCTAATAAATAAAATGTAATAGGTTAAGTCTAGCTGCTGCAACTTTTTACTAAAACCAATTATCTCTTGCTCTAGGCGATCGCCTTCAGGAGTCTGAATTTCAAACTGGCCGCCCTGATAAGGAACTCGATAAACCTGCCAAAAGTCTTCGACTTTAAAGCCATTAATTGCTCGATCTTCAAAAGCTTCCTTATTAAGCAATTTAGCTGGATCCGGCTTTTTATTTTCTAAATCCTTTAAAACTGCCTGAGGATTAAGAATATTACGGTTAGCATATTCCATCAGCATTACTTGAATATCATGGTAGGTCGACATATTCTGATCGCTACTATCTTGAAAGTAGACCTCTCCTAACTTATCCGTATAGTTAGCTACTAAGACGTAATCCCCAATTGCGCCTTCTTTGACTAAGTCTTCAGCAAAATCTACTATTTCTCCTACTCGCTGCTCAGCTTTGCTTAACTTTTCTTCAGGCAGATCATGACGAGGACGCTTTATTTTTCGCATTGCTTTTACATTAAACAACTCATCTTCTAAATCGCCTTTTAAGACATCAATAAATTCCTGATAGTCTAAATCAAGCCGTTGTACAAAGCTAGCAATTAACCTAAAAATTAAACCTTCAGCCCTAGCTGGTTGATAAGAACGCCGTAAGTTATCACTAATATAAGTTTCTTCAAAATCTGGCGTTTGTACAATAATTGCTACATCAAAAGTATTTGGTGTCTCGTATACCTTATCCAGTAATTCTCGCATTCTCTTACTTAACATTTCTATCCCTGCCTATTCAAATCATCTCACTTGCTACCATTATACGGATCTTCCCCTCGATAGACAAAAAGTCTGCTAGCATAGCAGACTTTAAGTTAAATGTTTTCGCCGTACATAATATTTGAAAAACTACCATTTAATGACTTATCGTTGCTTACATGTAAGTCAACTACATTGCCTTTGCCAGCCTCATCGACTAAGACAATTGGCTTTTGTTTGTGCCAGCAAAATAGGAAAGTCTTGTGTTGACCATCTTTAGTTAAGTCATGGTTATAAATAGCTAAGACATCGTAGTCATAATGGTGTTCGCCTTGAGGACTCCAACCAATACTAATCTTTTTACCATTTAGCTTAAAAGTATCTTTCTTAAACGCATCTGGGTAAATTCGGTTAGCTGAATTAGTAAGTTTAGTCTTACCATCATACTTAGTATAGGTTTGGTTATTCTTTTTGCCGTAGTCTTTCATTTCTTGGGCAAGTTTTTGGTCTTTTTTCTTATTCCACTGCTTCTTTTGCACTGTCTTAGAACTCTTAGTACTATTATCGCTAGTCGAAGCAGAATTGGTAGAACAGCCGCTAGCTCCTACTAAGCTAAGCACTACCGCGCTAATTAGTAATATCTTCTTCATTTGTATAATTCCTCTTTTCTTTTATTCTTATCCTACCATTAAATTTACACTTTCGGCGCAATTTAATCTCGCATAAAAAAGTGTAATTTCACTTTTTGAGCAAAATTACACTTTAAATAAAAGAAAATTAGTATTAAGAGGCTAGTTTGCCTTCTGATATATCAAATTATTGATTGCTTCAATTAAATCTTCTTTCGTAGGCACACCTTCATAATGATAACGACCAATTTCGAAGTATGGTACAGCATCCACATTTCGGTTAGCTAAGTTATTTTCATCTTCAATAACTACATCTCTATATTCTTCACTAGTAAGAATCTTTTTAGCAGATGAAGCATCCAATCCAGCGTCGTTGACTATTTTTAATAAAACATTATCACTAGCGATATTTTGGCTTTCAACAAAATAAGCTACAAAAATCTCATCAATTAACTTAGCTGTTTTTTGGTTTACTTGCGTATCATTAGACCATTTAGTTAAACGCAAAGCCTTCATCGTATTAATTGGAAGCGTATCTGCATAATCAATAGTTAAACCTGCATCCCTAGCTTGTTCAGTAATATTTTGAAATCTTTCATAAAGTTGCTGTTTGGTTAAACCATATTTTTGCGTTAACATCTCCCCACGTGTTAGGCGTGGATTTTCAGTAGCAGTTGGAGCAATTTGAAAAGTGCAAAAGTTATACTCTAACTTATTTTGATCAATACCTACTGTCTTTATCGCTTCATTTAACCTATGAAAAGCAATATAACAAAATGGAGATGCATAATCCATCCAAAAATTAATTCTCATTGTATGCCTACTTCCTTGCTATTCACTAGCCTTTTTAATTAAAGCTCTCAAATCAGCATCAGAAAAATCTTTACCATATTTACTTTGTAATTCTTCCAAAATGAAGCCATTGTTACGATCACGATGGATCATTTCACGTACATCTTTAATAATTTCTTCTCTTTCACGATCAAATGTTGGAACTGTCATATTTATAACCTTCTTTCAAATATATCATCCGCTTTCATTCTTAATTGTATGAGCTTAGGACACTAATGACAAAAATTTGATCTTGGCATAATAAAAAGGTAGTCCATCTATAAGACTACCTTTTATAAATCATGTTGATACTTTTTCAAGAGAACAACTGCAATCCAAATTGAAATAAATGAAGGTAAAATAATTACTACTAATAAATCTGGATTAAGAATGTGAACTGTTTTTATCATTTTAGTAATCGTATGAATCTTCGCAATATTATTGAAGATTGATTGATAAACAGTTACATAGATCAAAGACCACTGAATGCAGTATTCAATCAGAGTTAAAGTTATTTCTGAAATCTGATGATACTTGTTAACCTTCTTAAGCCCTTCATATAAGAAGAGACCAGATAAGACTACTAGAGCAGCTAATAGTAAGAACAGGTTACCTAGCTTCATATCATGCACTTTATTAATAAATAAAGCTGCAGTTCCAAAGAAGATGAGAAAGTTAATCGTGCTTAAAACTAACAATACCAAGAAGAGAATAATTGCTTTCAAAAAATAAAAGCGATTCTTAGAAGTAAAGATATAGCCAGTAACAACTACGGCTAAAACAATTAGGAAGATTGGTAGAACTTGCATTATGCTTCAGACTTCTCAATCTTATTAATTAAAGCCTCACAGCCACGACAAATGTCTTGATAAGCAGCTTCAAAGTCACCAGTATACCATGGATCATCAACATCCATCATTGAACCAGTAAAAGATAGCAACTTGTATTCTTTCCTCTCTGGGTCTCCTGCCGAAATATGATTCATATCAAAGAAATTCTCTTCATCCATTCCCACAATATAATCATATTTCGCGTAGTCGCTCTTAACCATCTTTTTAGCCTGGCGATGAGTAAAAGGAATTCCATGTTCATTCATAACTCTTTGTGAACGAACGTCAATATCTCGTCCAATCCCGCCAATAATTGCATCCTCAGTAGTAGCTGCAGATGCAATTTCATACTCGCTTTCTTTTCCAAGGTTCTTAACAATCTTTTTAGTAACAAATTCAGCCATTGGAGATCGACAAATATTACCATGGCAAACAAATAAGATTTTCTTAGTCATTTTTATCCCTTATTTCTTTAAAATATATAATTTAATTCTAAAGCTAAGTCATTTATTTAAGCAAGAAAAAATACCGACTAAAGCTTATCAGCTCCAATCGGTATTTCTCTTTTTCAAAGGTTGTTGAAATATCATTAATTCAATGAATTCAACGTATTTTATTATAGCAAAGTTAAGCGGATTTAATCAGTAAATTATGCAATTTTTTAAATTACATCTTATCTTCAATCCAATCCCAAAACTTATCAACGTTTAATTTAGTAACGCTAGAAAATGGTAAGAAAGAAACATTCTTTTGAGTTAAGTCTAAGCTCTTACCAATCTTTTGCCTAATTTGACTAGCTTCCATCTTTTTAAGTTTATCCATCTTAGTTGCAACTACTAAAATTGGCACATCAAGATAAAGAGCATAATTAAACATATTAATGTCATCCGAAGTCGGATTATGACGTGCATCAACTAATAGGACTAATCCCTCTAGATCTGCACGTGTCTCAAGGTAGTCTTGAATCATTTCTCCAAAAGCAGCTCTCTGCCTCTTAGAAACCTTAGCGTAACCATAGCCAGGAACATCAACTAGATATAGTTCATTATTTACCTTATAAAAATTAAGGGTTTGAGTTTTACCTGGTTGCTGCGATGTACGAGCAAGCTTACGACGGTTAACAATCGTATTAATCAAGCTAGATTTTCCAACATTTGAACGTCCAGCTAATGCAAATTCTGGCAAATCATCTTTAGGATATTGTTTTTCAGAAACAGCACTAATTACGAACTCTGCATCTACGACTTTCATTATTTAGTCGCCTCACTCGTCTCTTTAGCTTTTTCATCCTTATAAGTGATCTTTGGTTCAGCATGCTTAGTAATTACATCCTTAGTGATTTCGACTTTCTTAATGTTATCTTCACTAGGTGTGCGGTACATAACGTCCATCAATGAATTTTCAACGATTGAACGTAAGCCACGTGCTCCCATATGACGGCTAATTGCCATATCTGCAATCGCCTTAAGAGCACCATCGGTAAATTCAAGATCAACATCGTCAAGAGAAAGTAATTTCTTGTATTGTTTTACAAGAGCGTTCTTTGGTTCAGTCAAGATTCTAATTAAATCATCAGTACTCAACTTATCAAGAGTCGTGATAATTGGAATACGTCCAATAAATTCAGGAATCAAACCAAACTTAACTAAGTCACCAGTAGTAAGATTCTTTTGCCAGTCATCTGCATCTACTTGGTTCAGTCCGTTTTCGGCACCAAAACCAATTGTCTTTTTACCTAAACGGTTCTTAACGATGTTTTCAATGCCGTCAAAAGCACCACCAACGATAAACAGAATATTAGTAGTATCAATCTTAATCATCTGTTGTTGCGGATGCTTACGTCCACCCTGAGGTGGAACAGAAGCAACAGTACCCTCTAAAATCTTAAGAAGTGATTGTTGAACACCTTCACCAGAAACATCACGCGTAATTGATACATTTTCTGCTTTCTTAGAAATCTTATCAATTTCATCGATATAAATAATGCCTCGTTGTGCGCGCTCTAAGTCATAGTCAGCATTTTGTAATAACTTAAGTAAGATGTTTTCTACATCTTCACCAACATAACCAGCTTCAGTTAATGTAGTAGCATCAGCAATAGCGAATGGAACATTTAAAATTCTAGCCAAAGTTTGAGCCAAATAAGTCTTACCTGAACCAGTTGGTCCAATCAAAGCAATGTTTGATTTTTGCAACTCAGTTCCAGTACTATCAATATCCATTTGACTAATACGCTTATAGTGGTTATAAACGGCAACTGAAAGAACCTTTTTAGCCCGGTCTTGGCCAATTACGTATTCGTCCAATTGCTTTTTAATTTCCATTGGCTTAGGCAAGTCTTTTGTTCCTTTGATGGAATCTGCTTTTAATTCATCATCTATAATTTTCTTGGAAAGATCAATACATTCATTACAAATGTAGACTCCATTTCCAGCCACAATTTTTTTAACTTGTGACTGTGGTTTACCACAAAAAGAACATTTTACTTCTTCTTGTTCAGTAATTTCGTTAGCCATGAGCCCATCCTCCTTTTCACTTACTTTATGTCAAAAATAAGCTTAGCAGTTCACTTTGACAGAGTAAAGAAAATTGTCTTATTAATTAATAGTAAAGAAAAAAGCGACTGTCATAGTCGCCCTTTTCTTAAACTAGTTATCAACTATTATTTATCAGCCTTTTCTTCGTCATCTTTGGTTGACTTCTTAGCAGTTGATTTCTTAGTAGCTTTCTTAGCAACTTGCTTTGCCTTGTCAGCTACTAAATCAATAGCTTTTCTAATAGCAATATCATGCTTAAGCATATCATCACTCAAGCTACGACGAACAACTTTTTCATCCATGTTGTAGTCGTGTGCTAAGTCCTTAATTTCTTGCTTGATTTCGTCAGCAGTTGCATCAAGTTTTTCTTCTGCAACGATTGCTTCCAAAACAAGATTAGTCTTAACACGTTCTGCAGCACCTTTAGCTAATTGTTCACGCAATTGAGCTTCAGTTGTACCAGTTAACTTGAAGTAAGTTTGTGGGTCAATACCTTGACGTTGCATGTTGCCTAAGTATTGGTTCAATTGGTTTTGAACATCTTCATCGATCATTGCTTGAGGAATTTCATCAATAGTTGCATTTTCAACTGCACCCTTGATTGCTGCATCTTGGATAGCGTCCTTTGCGTCGTCTTCTTTGTGCTTCTTCAAGTCTTTCTTGATCTTATCTTTTAATTCATCAAGTGATTCTACTGAATCATCAACGTCTTTAGCAAACTCGTCATCTAACTTAGGTAATTCTTTAGATTTCACTTCATGAATCTTAGTAGCAAAGTGTGCTTCTTTACCAGCTAAGTCTTTTGCACCGTAATCTTCTGGGAAGGTTACAACAACATCTACATCATCGCCAGCCTTGTGACCGATAAGTTGATCTTCAAAACCAGGAATAAAAGTACCTGAACCTAATTCTAATGAGTAGTTTTGAGCACTACCACCATCAAATGGCTTACCATCAATAGTACCAGTGTAGTCGATAGTAACAGTATCGCCCTTAGCAGCCTTACCGTCCTTTAATACTAATTCAGCATTTTGTTCACGGCGCTTGTTTAATTCTGCGTCTACGTCTTTAACTAAAACGCGAGTGCTTTGCTTAGGAACTTCGATACCCTTGTAGTCACCTAACTTAACTTCTGGCTTAACAGAAACAGTAGCCTTCATTTCCCAAGACTTGTTCTTATCCATTGAAACAGGAGTAATTTGTGGTTGACCAACTGGATCAATACCAGCTTCCTTAACTGCAGCAGTGTAAGCTTCTGGTAAAACGATGTTCAAAGCATCTTCATAAAGAGCTTCTTCACCGTAGAATTGATCGAAAACAACACGTGATACGTGGCCTTTACGGAAACCTGGTACACGTAAGTTCTTCTTAATACGCTTGAAAGCTTGATCCAAGCCTTTTTTTACTTCTTCTTGTGAGATTTCAAAAGTTAATTCACCGGATGTTTTACCGGTCTTTTCCCATTTTACAGACATTAATTAAATACCTCCGATGTCAAATTTGGGTTTGCTATTGCACACTTAACTATCTTACCCTAAACGCTGATAAAACACAAATATAGGGAGAAGATTTTAAAATTTTGGATAAAAAAAAGATGCATCCGAAGATACATCTTTTTTTAGATAGATTGGAATTAGTCAAGAATTTCAGTAACTTGACCAGCACCAACAGTCTTACCACCTTCACGGATAGTAAATTTAGTACCCTTTTCAATGGCAACTGGCTTGATCAATTCAACAGTGAATTCAACGTTATCACCAGGCATAACCATTTCAGTACCTTCTGGTAATTCAATCTTACCAGTTACATCAGTAGTGTGGAAGTAGAATTGTGGACGGTAATCTGAGAAGAATGGAGTGTGACGACCACCTTCATCTTTGTTCAAGATATAAACTTGACCTTTGAAGTTCTTGTGGGTTTGGATTGAGCCAGGTGCAGCTAAAACTTGACCACGTTCAACTTGGTCACGGTCAATACCACGAAGCAATACACCAACGTTATCGCCGGCTTCACCAAGATCAAGAGTCTTGTGGAACATTTCCAAACCAGTAACAGTTGATTTTTCAACCTTGTCAGTTAAACCAACGATTTCAACTTCATCGCCGACCTTAACAGTACCACGATCAATACGACCAGAAGCAACAGTACCACGACCAGTGATAGTAAATACGTCTTCAACTGGCATTAAGAATGGCTTGTCAGTATCACGTTCTGGAGTTGGGATGTATTCGTCAACAGTTTCCATTAATTTTCTGATAACGTCTTGTTGTTCTGGGTCACCTTGAAGTGCCTTCAAAGCTGAACCACGGATAACAGGAACATCGTCACCAGGGTAATCGTATTCACTTAACAAGTCACGTACTTCCATTTCAACTAAGTCAATCAATTCTGGATCGTCAACTAAGTCAACCTTGTTTAAGAATACAACGATGTACTTAACACCAACTTGACGAGCAAGTAAGATGTGTTCACGAGTTTGTGGCATAGGACCATCAGTTGCAGCAACAACCAAGATAGCACCATCCATTTGTGCAGCACCAGTAATCATGTTCTTGATGTAGTCAGCGTGACCTGGAGCATCCATGTGAGCGTAGTGACGATTCTTAGTTTCGTATTCTACGTGAGCGGTATTAATAGTAATACCACGTTCCTTTTCTTCTGGAGCAGCATCGATTTGTGAGTAATCTTCAGCTTGTGCTAAACCGTCTTCTGCCAAAACAGTAGTAATAGCTGCAGTTAAAGTGGTCTTACCATGGTCAACGTGGCCGATAGTACCAATGTTAACGTGCGGCTTAGTTCTTTCGTAATGTTCTTTTTCTGCCATTAATATGACCCTCCTGTAAATTTGCAAGAAGTCCGTTGAGTAAGTAACGGATAATTCTCTGTTGATTATTATACTACTTTCAAAGGTAAAAGCCTAGCTCGTACCCCTTTGAAAATATCCTCTATTGATTATACTAGATCCACAGAAAATGTAAACCTTTTTTGCTCAATATCGGAATTAAAAATCAGAATTTGTTGCTTTTTCATATGCCAAATATTCATATATCTTGTTTAAAAGCTTCTGATTTGCTCCGCCTTCCTTTTTTTCAAGGTATTTTCTAAAATCATGAGCAAATTGATCTGGATCTCTAATATAATCTCTTAAGCGCGGATAAAGCATCCCTAAACAAACATTCATTTCACCAATCATTAAAGGTAATTTACTTGGATCCTGTCTAAAATAATCAGCTAAACTAACACAAACTTCTCGATAAATAGGATTTTTTTCAAGTAAGTCTGTTTCTTTAGGAATAAAGTCCTTTAATTCTCCCAAAATATAAACTTGAATTTTCTCGCTATAACCTAGTTTTACTAAATCCTCACACAATGATAGTCGTAAGGCAAAATTAGGAGATGGATCTATCAAAATACTCTTCGCTAAATTAATGAAATTTTCTGTACTTAAGCAATATAAGAGTAAGTAATCTCTTTCTTGAATATATTTTAATTTTTTAAAATTCCGCATTATTTCTAATTGCTTAATTTGACTAACTGGTTCAATCTTCAGTGGTAATTTTTCATCTAATAAATATTCCAATTGGCTTGCTTCAATTGCATAATGCTGAAAAGCCAAAATTTTGAGATAAGTGTCAAATACCCTTTTATTAGAAAAAAGGTCAGGCTCCTCTTTAATCAAAGAATATGCCTGATCCCCCTTTTCTTGGCTTAAGTAAATTTCACATAACTCACAAACAATATTTGAATCGTGACCTAACCGCAAAGCTTCTAGCAAGTACTGCTTAGCTTGCGGCAAGTCATTATGATCTTTTGCTTCTTCAGCTAACAGAAGCAAATTATCTTGACTCGCATGTGTCATTAAGCTTTTGCCTTCTTTTGTTCTGAATCTTTTTTATGATAGTTTCTTCTATTTGGACGCTTTTCCGAGTTGTTTTCTTGGTTGTTTTGATTATTTCTTCTAGCCATTGCACGATGTCTATTTTGGTTAACTTCCATCACAACTGGTAAAACAACTGGGCGACGACCAGTTTGCTTATAAAGATATTTTTCAACATCATTTCGAACATCTTGCTTTAATTCAGTCCAATCAAATTTCTTATGTTCAAAGTTGTTGTTTACAGCCTCTTTAATTATATCAGCTGCACCATTCATCAAAGCATGATTTGCCTTAATGTAAACAAAACCTCTAGTTGAAACACGTGGTTCAGAGATGATTTTCTTTTTCTTTCTATCAATAGTTACAGCGGCAATGAAGACACCATCATCAGATAAAACTTCACGATCTCTTAAAACAATGTTACCAACGTCACCTACACCTGAACCATCAATCATAATATCTTCGCCTGGTACAGCATCTGTACGGTAGAAACGTCCCTTTTCTAGTGCAAAAGCATCCCCATTATGTGGTAAGAAGATATCCTTCTTATTCATACCCGCTTCAACAGCTAAATCTTTATGAATTTCCAGTAAACGATATTCACCAATTACAGGAATTAAAAACTTAGGTTTAAGCGTATCGACCAACAATTGTAAATCCCGACCAGTTGCGTGACCACTAGTGTGTCTGTCTCTTCCAAGTTCCTTAACAGTTCCACCAGCACGGTAAATCATATCGCTAGTTTGAGCTACCATTGTTTCAACTGAATGTGAAGGGGTAGTAGCAATGAAGACTAAATCGCCATTCTTAATCTTAATCATTCGGTGACGGTTAGTTGCCATCTTTTGAAGGGACTTAAGTGGTTCACCCATACGACCAGTTTCTAAAATTACTAATTCATTATCAGGAATCTTCTTTAAGTCCTTACTGTGAACAAGTAATCCCTTAGGCACATTTAAGTAACCTAATTTCATTGCTGTATAGACAATTTTACCAGCATCTCTACCTGTCAAGAAAACATGTCTTCCAGTTGCAGCCGCTGCTTGGAAAATTTCTTGAACACGGACGATATTTGATGCTTTTGCTGCAGCAATGATGCGACCATCATAGTTTTCAAAAATGTTATAAATATATTTTTCAATATTAGTTTGACGATCATTTGGGAAATTTGCTTCAGCATTAGTTGAATCACTCAGAAGTGCGAGTACGCCCTTTTGGGCAATCTCAGATAAGCGAATAAAGTCAGTTCGATAGCCCTTTTTAGCTGATGGATCAAACTTAAAGTCACCAGTATAGACAATTTCGCCTTCTTTAGTAGAGATATCAATACCTAGAGAATCTGGAATTGAGTGAGTAGTCTTAAAGAAAGAGACATTTGCATTTTTAAATTCAATTTCAGTATCAGCGTCAATTACATGAAAAAGATCATTCTTACGATGTCTATTTTCGCGTTGAACCGCAATCTTAGCTAATTCAATTGTCAATTTTGAACCAAAGACTGGAATATCATAATCTCTCAAAATGTATGGCAATGCACCAATTGAATCTGCATGACCGTGAGTTAAAAAGATACCCGCAATCTTATCTCCGTAGTCACGGAAAAATTGTAAATCAGGGATAACTACATCAATTCCTAATAAAGATGAATCAGGATACTTTAAACCTGCATCCATAATAAAAATTTCATCTTCAACTTGAACAGCGTACATGTTTTTACCATTTTCACGTGCGCCACCCAAGATCATTATCTTAATCTTTTGTGACATATTTTTGCTTCTTTCTATTTATTAAATTTAATTAATTTTATGGATCTTGATGATCAAAACGAAGTTAATCTAATTAATTTTACCATATAATAGTGTGAATTTGAAAGAAACAAAAAAAGCTACCCTTCATGACGAAGAGTAGCTGAGGCTGATAAATTTTAAGATTAACGACGTAAACCTAACTTGTTAATTAATTCACGGTAACGTTGAATATCCTTGTTCTTCAAGTAACGAAGTAAGTTACGACGGTGACCAATCTTTTTAAGCAAACCAACGTATGAGTGGTGGTCTTGCTTGTTAGCCTTTAAGTGGTCGTTCAAGTTGTTAATATCACTAGTTAAAAGTGCAATTTGAACTTCTGGAGAACCAGTATCGCCATCGTGACGTGCGTATTCTTTAATTAATTCATCTTTCTTTTCTTTTGAAATAGCCATTAGAAAAATACCTCTCTTTTAAATAATTGCCATTAACAACGTTAACCGTCGGCGGCGGGAAAACAGCGTCAATGGTTCCAACAAATATTAATATTACATGGAAGTTTTTAAAAAAGCAAGTCCAAATTACCTTGCACCAAGTGCTCGTATTAAGTATAATTAACGAGTAAATCTATTTTATCGAGGTGATTTTGATGCCACAAATTAAATCAGCAATTAAACGTGTTAAGACTAATGCTACTGCTAACAAGCGCAACGCTGCTGAATTAAGTAAATTGAGAACTGCTGTAAGAAAATTCAACGAAGCTGTTGAAAATGACGCAAAAGATGTCCTCGATTTAGAAGTTAAAGCTGCACGTGCTTTAGATAAGGCTGCTTCTAAAGGTCTTATTTCTAAGAACAAAGCTAACCGTGATAAGTCACGCTTATCTAAGAAGGCTGCTAACAAGTAATTATTTACTTGACACCTGATATTAGGCAAAATAAAAGCTCGGAGATTTTTCTCCGGGCTTTTTTGTCGTCTAAATTTTTAATAAGAAAAGTTTTAAGAACTCATCTCCGTGGTAAGTTCCATTCTTGTAGCCATAATCCAGCTCGATTGCTTGTTTTAGCAAAGTCGTTAATTTAGCAAGTGAAACTTTATTTTCGAGTGCTAATTTAACTCGATATAGATTTACTTTTAGCTCTTTGGTAATTTGATCTTTACTCCAGCGTCTATTTTGCAATACTTTAACACAAGTTAAAAACTCTATTTGTGATTCAAAAATCGCCAGAAGCTGAATAGCATTTGCTCCTTCTCTTAAATGATCCTCTAAACGTTGAGTTGCTTCTTGATAATTTTTATTAAAAGCAGCTGTTAAGATTTCAAAGATATTTTCTGATAAAGATCGATCAATATTTTCATTAATCAGGCTTTCAGTAATTTTTTTATCTTCACCAACTATATTTTTAAGCTTTAAGTAATTACTCAAAGAAACATCAAGAACTTGATCACTTCTCTGCATCAAAACTTGAAGAGCCACATTTGTAATTTGATAGCCTTCTTCTTTACTAATTGCTTTAATTACCCCACTCACTTCATAAGGTTTGAGCGAAGTTTCAACTACATTGACATGTTCAAGCAAAAATTTACTGATCTTTTTTCGACGATCAATTTTTTCATAGTTAGCTACAAAGACCACAATATCTTCTAAATCACCCAAATGCTCAATTATTTTTGTTAATTTTTCAATTTGCTTTTTAAATTTTTGTGGAACTTTAGCCATTAAAAAGAAAGGATTCTTAACTACGACAATTTTTTGAGCTGTAAAAAGCGACGATTCTGTCAAAGTAGCCATTAATTCATCAAGACCATCTTCAAGACAGTCGACAATTACTTGATCAAAGTCAGCAAATTTTTTTTGATTAAGATAATCACGAACTAAATAATCATTAAAGAAAGAATCTGGTCCTTGAATCAGTAAGTTGGCATTTTTAGGATTAGTTTGTTTAAAAAGAGATATTAATGTCATTTTGCATTTCCTTTATAAAAAGTCGTAATTGCTTCACTTTGAAATGGTGAATAAGTCCAAGTAATTGTACCACTATCTTGTGTATTTAAGTATGGGATGCTTAAGTCTTTCAAGGTTTTTAAGGTTTCTTGATGAGGATGACCAAAACGATTATTTCTTCCAGAAGATATAAAAACAAGATGCGGATCCAGTTGTTTTAAAAACTCTGGATCACTCGATGTCTTACTACCATGATGCCCTAACTTAAAATAGTCTACATGAAGATTATAGTGACTAAGGATTTCTTTTTCTCCATCCCTTCCCAAATCTCCAGTGAAAAGCCAGCGCTTATTAGCTAATTTAAAAGTCAAAGACAATGAATCTTCATTTTTACCTAGCCCTGGCTCAAAAGGATAAACCACTTCAAAATTTATATTCTTTGTTTTAACCTCATCACCTGCAAGCAACGGTACTAGTTGAACATCATTTACATGGTTATTAATCCTCTTCATAAAAGATTGGTTTTTAGTTAATCCCTTTGCAAAATATAGCTTATCTACTGGAATTTGATCCAGCAATGCTTTTAAATCACCAATATGGTCTGCATCCTGATGGCTTAGAAAAACTCCATCTAAATGATTAATTCCTTGCGAATATAAATATGGAATAGTAATTCTGTTTAACTGTGGTTGACTTTTTCTTTTGCCAAAATTTAGTTTTCCGCCCGTATCAATTAAATACGTCTTTCTATTGAAAGGTGTAGTAATTAAAATACTATCTCCTTGCCCCACATCAATAAAAGAGACTTGTCCTTTAAGCGGAAAATGAATTAAGCAAAAAAGACTAACATAGGTCCCAACTAAGAAAAACTTCAACTTTAACTTCTTAATTTTAATTTTTGGCAAAATAATTAAAGTTATAGTTATCACTAGCAAAAATATCGTCTGAAACCAATTTATTTGACCAAAAGTCACTAAGCCTAATTGTTTGTCAGCAATAAAATTCGTTATATCGGCTACTACTTTAAAAATTGGTTCACTTACTTTACCAATTGCTGGTAAAAGCCAAAATAAAAAAATCACAATAAAGGTCAATGGCAATAAAACAAAGTTAAAAATGGGCACAATTAAAAAGTTATAGATAATTGTTAAAATATTAATTCTATAAAAACTATGTAGCAAAATTGGTGTGATTAATAAATTAAGAGCTAAATTTTGTTTAATATTTTTAAAATTCTGCGTAATTTCTAACCCAAATACTAACAAATAACTTAAAATAGCCCCACTATTTAGAAATAATAAAGGGTTAAAGAGCAGATGTGTTAATACAACAATTCCTAACTTATCTCCGCTACTAACCATCATCTTTTTTCTTTTAAAGAAAATACTCCAAAAATAGCTTAAGCTAGCACGTACAAAGCCCGCTTGAAAGTTGGCCAATAAAATTTCAATAGTTAAAAATGCAATACAAAAGATTGTTACCTCTTCTTCAGTTCGCTTTAAGATCGTTCCAAGCCACATAATCCCTAAAATATAAAGACTTACATGTAATCCAGAAATACTTAGCAAATGAATAATTCCTAAGTCTCGATAACTGTTTAGTAAAACCTTATTATCAGGACTAGGATTTTGCGCTAAAACCATTTCACTAGCAAAAAATTTCGTTAAAGATGGCATCTTTTCAAAATAATTCATTAAATTTTTTCGCAAAACATGAATGTAATCAAAAATAGTTATTTTTTTAGGATAAATTTGATAGTTTTCAAGTTTTACTCTTTCTCTTATTTTTTTGCTCCGACAATATTTTTGATAGTCAAATTCACCTGGATTAGTTGCAGGCATAATTTGCTCTACCTTTGCCCGATAGTCCACCAAGTAGCAAGTATGGTACTTGTTCAGTTTCTTTTCAAAAGAATTATCTATGCTTCCACTAATTAAAACCTTATTTCTACCTAATTTTCCTTCACCATAAAAGAAATTATCTTTAATTTGAATTTGATCACTATAAATCTGAATTGGACCTTCTAAATTTAATTCTTTAGGTTTTTGATAAACAAAACTTACAATTCCCACTAGTCCCAAAAATAGAAATATTAATGGTCGATATTCAGAAAACTTATAGATTAACAATAGAAAGAAAAAGCTTAAAAATATTATTCCAACGATTACTTGAGAAAATGTGGTCGTTTGTAAAATTATAAATGTAACTGAAATGCATCCCAAACTAAGTAACAAATAAAAACTAGATGCATAAAAGCTAGAGCGCCAATTGATCTTTGAGTTTTTCAAAAGTCTTTTCACCAATTCCTGTTACTTTGGTCAGATCTTCAATTTGTTTGAAACCACCATTTTGATCACGATACTCAATAATTTGTTCTGCCTTTTTCCGACCAACGCCATTTAACTTTTGTAAGTCTTGAACGGTTGCCGAATTCAGATGAACCTGTTCTGTATTTGAGCTTGAAGTCGAATTTGAACTAGATGAATCAGAAGAACTACTAGTTGCAGACTTGGTAGCAGGAATATCTTCTATCTTTTCTCCAATATGAGGAACATAAATTTGATCTTGATCTTTCAACAGTGCTGCTCGATTAATTGCACGCGTTTCTGCTTTATCAGTCAATCCACCACATAGCTTTAACAAATCATTCAGGCGTGCACCATTTTTTAAGGTATACACACCACTATGCTTAACTGCCCCTGTAATATCAACCGTCACTGTATCCTGCTTAGATGAGCCCTTGAAACCTGTACTCGACTGCATGCTCTTACTATCACTTTTAGGAAAAGAGGTAGATTGCGTTTTATTTTCACTTAAAACTTGTTGGTTATTCACTACAGGCTGATTATTTTTCTGCATGATATATCCTCCAACAAAAAGTAAAATAATAATTCCAACTACATAAAATTTCCTTTCAATTATGAATTCTTTAAGTTTTTCAAAATCCACTTTTATCACCTCATTATTTATTACGAAAAAAAGCAGCATTTTTTGCTGCTTTTAATTTATTTTTCTAAATAATTTAGTGCATCTTCAAATCGAGCTACAGGAACAATCTTCATTCTAGTATGAATTTTTTTAGCAGTCCTGACTGCTTCTGCATAATTTGTCTCACCCTTTTTAACTCCTGATGGACGATCAGTTGGCGCAAAAAACACTTTCATTCCCTGCCGACTAGCAGCAATTACTTTTTTATCAACTCCACCAATCATACCTACTTTACCATTACTATCAATTGTTCCAGTCCCAGCAATCTTTTGATTAGGACTAAGATTTTTTCTTGTAAATAATTGATAGCATTCAAGAGTAAACATTAGCCCGGCAGACGGTCCGCCAATATCTCCAGAATTAATCTTAACTTCTGGTTTTGTAACTACGCGCGTATGATCCACTAATTGAATACCAATGCCATAGCGATCTGTTCCGGCCAATTTAACTGTTTTTCCAGAAAAACTCAAATGCTTATTTCCTCGGATAACTTCTATTTTGACGTTTTTCTTTTTTAGCGTTGAAACGTATTTAATTAACTCTTGACTAGAAGCAAATTTTTTATCGTTTACACTAATTAAAATGTCTCCAACTTTCAATTTATTTTTAAAAGTTGAATTCTTCATTATTTCCATCACATAAACGCCTAAAAATTCTTGTCGGTGTGGTACATTAGCCTTTTTAGCAGCGTAGTAAATAGCATTATTTTGACTAGTTTCCATATAGTATTGCTGCATTTTGTTATATTCAGCGCTAGTTGAAGTCCCCATCAATTCATTTCTTGAGTAACGGGTATCTGCTGACCTGAAAAAACTAGTCAAATAATCAATCATCACTGCCGGTCGTTCACTAACCGTTACTAAATAGAAGTTGGGATTAGCCTTTCTATCACTTTTGATATATTTACTTATTTGAAAAGCCTCTCCAGGAGACTCAATATAGTACTGCGTTGGCCATAAACAAAAAACAATAGCTATTAAAAATGCTGCTATTCCTAGCAGCCAAAACTTTATCTTTTTATTTTTCTTCATTTCTATTCCTCAATTTTTCTTCTAAAGCAGCTGCCACTGGCTTTGGCACCAGCTTAGAAACATCTCCACCGAAAAATACTGTTTCTTTAATCATACTTGAGGAAATGAAACTATCTTCTGGACGCGTAAACAATAAAACTGTATTCAAATCTGGATCTAAAGTTTTATTAATTCCCGCAATATCTCGTTCATAATTAAAATCAACTGTATTTCGCAACCCGCGTACAATTACTCCTGCATTTAGCTCATGTGCAACTTCAACAGTTAATTCCGCTGGACGAGCAATTACTTCAACATTATTATCATTTTCAAAAACTTTCTTGGCTAAATCTAACCGCTCTTTTTCATTGAAAAGATAATTCTTACTAGTATTAGTCATAATTACCACATACAACTTTTCAAACATCTTAGCAGCAGCTTCAATAACTTCTACATGTCCATTGGTTATCGGATCAAAACTTCCAGGAAAAATCGCCTTCGTCATTTTACTTCCTCTTGTACACCTTTACCTTCGTTCTCCCTAATTGATGATCTTTAATGATTGAAAAACCATCAACTTCTGGTAATTCATCATGCTCATCTGTTTCAGCAACAATAAGTGCATTTTCTCTAAGCAAATCATTACTTAATAACTTAGTCATAATCTTAACAATTTTTTGTTTTGCATAAGGTGGATCAAGAAAAATTAAATCAAACTTTTTGCCCTCATCATGCAAAATCTTAATTGCACGGTTATCACTGCACTTTAGAACTTTAAAACGATCTTCCTCTTTAGTTAGCTCAACATTTTTCTTAATAATTTGGCAAGCCTGTCCACTAATGTCTACTAAAACCGCGTTATCGTAGCCACGAGAAACTGCTTCAATTCCCAAAGCACCACTGCCTGCATAAAGATCCAGTACTTGGCCACCATCAAAAAACTGTCCTAAAGAATTAAATAAAGAGCCTTTTACTTTATCGCTTGTTGGTCTTGTAGCATTTCTTTTCAATGTATGTAAATTACGTTTAGCATATTTTCCTGCAATAATTCTCAAACCCGTAAATCCTCGTTTTCTTCTCGTAATTTTTCTGCTTCTTCTTTTAATTCACGCATCATTTCTTCTTCGTGTTCAGCTGAGAAGTCAAGTTCATCTGTTTTAGATGTTTCTACAGCCTGCACATAATTCTTGCTTTTTAGTTCAGTAATTACTTTAGATGCATATTCGGAACTTACATATAGAATTACATACTTGTTTTTACGTGAAAAATAAATAATATTACCAAATCTACGTAACTTATATTGATCACTAATTTGATAAAGCCAGACAATTATCTGCGTGCGTGCAGTCATCTTTTTGCTTGATCCATCTTTAAACACTAGACTCAAAGTACACTCCTACTTTCTACTAAGGCTTTCTTCTCTGCGGCTGAAATATTCAAAACTAGTCCTAAAGCGGCAGTCAGAACAATCATAGAAGACCCACCATAAGAAATAAACGGTAGCGTTACCCCAGTAATTGGCAATAATCCTAAAACTGCTCCTACATTAAAGAGTGTTTCAGTAAAAATCATCGTTACTACACCAAAACAAACTAAGGCATTAAATTGAGATTCGGCATGAATTCCCACTTCCATAATGCGCCACATCAAAAAGAAAAGAAGTGTAATAACCACAATTGCACCAATTACACCAAGTTCTTCTGCAGTGATTGACAAAATAAAGTCAGTGTACGGTTCTGGCAAGTAGCCTCTTTTTTGCATACTATTTCCTAGACCGACACCAAATAAGCCCCCATTATGAATTGCATAATATGAGTTTACTAACTGTGCACCGCCAGTTTTTTCTAGCTTAAAGGGATGAACAAAAGCAAGTAAACGCTGGAATTGATATGAATCTTTAATAAAGCCTGGAGTCCAAACTAGCAAAAACAACATTAATAACACAATTCCAGCAAATAATCCAATTAACCAATAAACTGCTAATTTAGTTGGAATACCTGAAACGCTATACATTACAAAGACAATCATGAAAAGAATAGCTGACCCACCAAAGTCTGGTTCTAAAATAACCATTACAATCATGATAAAAGAAATGACAGTTGGGCCAAATAAATTATGCCAAATTTGTCCAGGAACAAATTTTCCATCTCTTCTTGATAAAACAAATGCCAAATAAAGAACTAAAGATAATTTAGCTACTTCAACAGGCTGAATATTAATAAACCCTAAATTAATCCATCCAACTGCCCCATTAACAGCAGCTTTTCCATGGCTAACTATTTTAAGAAAAATTAAAAATAGCAACATCAAACCTGAAATACCTAAGTAAGATAAGACAAATTTTCGATTTTTAAATACCTTCAATTTTAATGCAAAACATGGAATTCCAAAAAATAAAAATGCTGCAAGAAAATATATAATTTGTCTTTTCATGTATACACTCGGTGAAAATCCATTCACCAATAAAATATCCGAGCTTGCTGAATAGACCATAATAATCCCAATAGTTGACAAAACTAAATATGGGATCAAGATGCTATAGTCTAAGTATCTTAATTTCTGTCGCACGATATATCTGCCCCTTTAGTTAAATAATCTTTTTTATTATATCACTACCTTTGTCCAACAAAAAAAGTAGCTCAATAATTGAGCCACTTTTAAAAATTAAATAAGAATCTAACTATTTGTTACGCTTCTTATCTGCCTTTTTTCTTTCGTTAGTGTTCAAAATCTTCTTACGTAAACGAATACTTTCTGGAGTTACTTCACAGTATTCATCATCGTTCAAGAATTCGATAGCTTCTTCCAAAGTCATAGTCTTAGGAGTTTTAATAGAAGCTGAGTGATCTTTACCAGCTGCACGAGTGTTAGTTAAGTTCTTACCCTTAGTTACGTTAACAGCAATATCACGTTCACGTGATGATTGACCAACAATCATACCTTCATAAACTTCAACACCAGCACCGATGAATAATTCACCACGTTGTTCAACTGATTGAAGTGAGTAAGTAGTTGATTGGCCTTGGTTAATTGAAACTAAAGCACCATTACGACGACCTGGTTCCCAATTTTTAACTACAGGCTTGTATGAATCAAAAGTATGGTTCATAATTCCGTAACCAGCAGTTTGAGACATAAATTCGTTGTTGTAACCAATCAAACCACGTGATGGTACTAAGAATTCAAGTCTAGTTTGACCATTACCAGTAGATTCCATGTTCTTCATTTCACCTTTTCTTTGTGAAAGTGAATCAATAACTGAACCTACGTAAGCATCTGGAGTATCAACTTGAACTGCTTCAAATGGTTCACACATTTGACCATCAATTTCACGGTAGATAACCTTAGGACGTGAAAGTTGTAATTCGAATCCTTCACGACGAAGTTCTTCAACCAAAATTGATAAGTGTAATTCACCACGACCAGAAACAGTCCAGGCATTTAATTGATCAGTTGGTTCAACCTTTAAAGAAACATCAGTACGAGTTTGACGAATCAAACGATCTTCAAGTTTCTTAGGTGTAACTTGATCACCTTCACGGCCAGCAAATGGTGAATCGTTTGCAACGAAGTCCATTTGAAGAGTTGGTGGATCAATCTTAAGAAGTGGTAAAGCCTCAGGTTTATCAGCAGAAGCAATAGTTTCACCAACGTAAATATCATTAATACCAGAAATAGCAATGATATCGCCGGCCTTTGCTTCTTGAATTTCATTACGCTTCAAACCAAAGTAACCAAATAACTTAGTAACACGGAAGTTTTGAGTTGAGCCATCACGCTTCATAACAGTGATGTTATCACCAACTTTAACTTTTCCACGGTAAATACGACCTACACCAATACGACCTACATAGTCATCCCAATCAAGCATAGTGATTTGGAATTGTAATGGTTCGTCAGAATTATCCACTGGAGCAGGAATGTTCTTAACAATAGTATCAAAAATAGGATCCATTGTTTCTTCTTGCTTAGCTGGGTCTGATTCATATGAAGAAGTACCATTCAAAGCAGATGCGTAAACAACTGGGAAATCAAGTTGTTCATCGCTAGCACCTAATTCAATGAATAATTCAAGAACTTCATCCAATACTTCCTTTGGACGAGCACCTGGACGGTCAATCTTGTTAATAACTACGATTGGCTTAACACCAGCTTCTAAAGCCTTCTTAAGCACAAAACGAGTTTGTGGCATAGTACCTTCGTAAGCATCAACAAGCAATAAACATCCATCAACCATGTGCATGATACGTTCTACTTCACCACCAAAGTCGGCGTGTCCTGGCGTATCCAAGATATTAATTGTAGTATCACCATACTTAACAGCAGTGTTCTTAGATAAAATAGTGATACCACGTTCACGTTCGATAGCATTAGAGTCCATTGCACGGTCTTCTAGATTCATGTGTTCTGGTAATGTATCTGATTGTTTTAACAATTGGTTAACCAAAGTAGTCTTACCGTGGTCAACGTGTGCGATAATGGCAATATTTCTAATATCGTCTCTTCTTTGCAAAAGAAATTCCTCCCCGAACTTCATAAAAAAACTGTGACTCCAGTCACAGCTCTCTTACGCAAAATAATAATGCAGTTATTGAAGCTTTATATCTCTATAGTTTCGTTTTACAATTCTACTCTAAAAATATAATATCGTCAACGAAAGTACAAGCTGTGAACTGTTTATTTTTTAACAAAAATATTATACCAAAAACTTCGATCATTGCCGTCTTTTCTTTCAATTGTTATCATATTTATAGCAAATAAAGAAATAAGGAGATTTTAATTTTGATTTTAATGCATGATATTACACGTGATGGCAATCCTGTTTTAAGACAAGTTGCTAAGCCATTAACTTTTCCATTATCTGATGAATATAAAAAATTAGCAGATGAAATGATGCAATACTTAATCGATTCTCAAGATCCTAAGATTGCTGAAAAGCATCAATTAAGAGCCGGTGTTGGTTTAGCTGCACCTCAAGTAGGTAAAAGTATTCAAATGGCCGCTCTTTTAGTTCCAAATGACAAAGGCGAGATCATCTTTAAAGAAGTTTTTGTTAATCCAAAAATTCTTTCTGAATCAGTTAGAAAAGCTTGCCTTGCTGAAGGTGAAGGTTGTCTTAGTGTAGATAAGGATATTGAAGGTTATGTTCCTCGTCCTGATAAATTAAAGATTCGCTACTACACAGTAGATGGAGAAGAAAAAACAATTCGTTTAAAGGACTACCCAGCAATTGTTGCTTCTCACGAAATTGACCACTTAAATGGTCACTTATTCTACGACCGCATTAACAAAGAAAATCCTTTTAGTTTAGCAGAAGATACTATTGTGATTTCCTAAAAGAAATCTTTATTTTTTATATTAGACGATAGATCTAAGATAGTTCTATCGTCTTTTTATGTACCTATATATGAGGTAATTGGTATACTTCAAAGCAAGTTTATGATAAAATTTTAATAGCTATGAATTTCTGCATGATTTCATGTAGAAGTTTTTTTGAACGTTTTAAATATAAGGAGATTATAAGAAATGATCTACAAAGTTTTATACCAAAAAGACCAGATCGTTAATCCAAGAAGAGAAACTACAAAAACTCTTTTTTTAGAAGCAGATAACGTAGTTGCAGCAAGAACTATGGTTGAGGATAATACCCCCTACAACATTGAACTCATCCAAGAATTAACTGGAAACTCTCTTGCTTACGAAAAGCAAAATCCAGATTTTAAGCTGACAACTTTTAAATCTGAGGATAAATAGCGACCTTGAAATTAAAAAATAACGAAGTCGGCGTTTACGCTATAGGGGGTCTAGGCGAAATCGGCCGTAATATGTACTGCGTTGAGTACCAAGATGAAATTATCATCATGGACTGCGGTATCAAATTCCCAGAAGACGATATGATGGGAATTAACTATGTTATCTCAGACTATTCTTATTTAGTTAAGAACAGAAAAAAAATTAAAGCATTAGTAGTCACTCACGGACACGAAGACCATATTGGAGGAATTCCTTATCTTTTAAAGAAGATTCCGGAAATTCCAGTCTATGCTACTCCATTTGCTTTAGCTTTAATTCGTGGAAAGCTTGATGAACACGGTATTTTAAATTCTAGTGAACTTCATGAAGAACACGAAGATACTGTTTTAAAGTTCGATAAATTATCAGTTACTTTCTTTAGGACAACTCACTCAATTCCTGATACCTTAGGAATTGCAGTTCATACTCCTGAAGGGGCTGTTCTTTTCACTGGGGACTTCAAGTTTGACTTAACTCCAGTTATGAATCAACCAGCTCCTGACTTTCAGGAAATGGCTAAACTAGGAAAAGAAGGTGTCTTAGCCCTCTTATCTGATTCTACTAATGCAGAAGTTCCTACGTTTACAAAATCAGAAAGATTTGTTGCTCATTCATTGCACGACATCATTACTGGAATCAAAGGTAGAATTATTTTTGCTACCTTCGCTTCTAACCTTTACCGTGTATCAACTGCCATTAAGGCTGCTGTTGATACCGGTAGAAAAGTAGCAATTTTTGGTCGTTCAATGGAAAATGGTGTTCAAAATGGTATTGATCTTGGCTATCTAGATATTCCTGAAGGAACTTTAGTAGATGCTAACGAAATTAACCATACTCCACCTGAAAAGGCAATGATCTTATGTACTGGTTCTCAAGGTGAACCACTTGCTGCTCTGTCAAGAATTGCAGATGGTACTCACCGTCAAATTTCCTTACAACCAGGAGATACAGTCATCTTTTCATCTAATCCAATTCCAGGTAACACTACTAGCGTGAACCACTTAATTAATAAGTTAACTGAAGCTGGCGCTAATGTTGTTCATGGTAAAATTCATAATGTTCACACTTCTGGACATGCTGGACAAGAAGAACAAAAGATGATGATTGAATTAACTAAACCAGAATATTTTATTCCAGTTCACGGTGAATATCGTATGCAAGTTGTTCATACAGAAACAGCCCAATCTACTGGGATGCCTAAAGATCATACTTTTGTTCTAAAAAATGGTGACGTACTTGCTTTAACTAAAGACTCATCAAGAATTGCTGGTCACATTAATATACCAGATGTCTTTGTTGACACTTCTGGTAGCGACGATGTTGGTAATATCGTTGTTCGCGATCGTCAGATCTTGGCTGAAGAAGGTTTAGTTGTAGTTGTAGCAACTGTAGACTACAAACACCAACGCGTTCTTGCAGGACCAGATATTTTGAGTCGTGGATTCGTTTATATGCGTGAGTCAACAGAGCTGATTAGCCAAGCTCAAAAACACGTTTACCATATTCTTAAGACAGAAATGGCAAAAGATCCACAACCAAAAGAAAATGAAATTAGAAAGGCAATCATTGAAAATCTTCAAGATTTCTTATATTCAAAGACTGAACGAAGACCAATGATCCTGCCAATGCTAATTGAAAAGAAATAAAATAAGCCCTTCGGGGCTTATTTTTATACAAGTTAGGCTAAATAAATGATGAAAAAAGTTTATCTACTTGTTAATTTAAAATCAGGGAGCAATAAAGGTGAAGTAGCTTTTAAAGAGTTAGAATCTATTCTACAAGAGAAAAAAGATACCTTATAATATTCAGATTTCAACCTATCCCAGTCAACTAGTACCAATTGCAACTAACCATCCCTACTTTGGTAATGGCATTCCAATTTTACCAATTGCCGATATCCATAATCATCATTTAGATATCGTCATTATTGAAAAGCATAATTTAATTAAATTTCTTTACTTATTTTCTAAACTCTTAATTGATGGATCGCATATGCAGAGTAAACAATTTCACTACTTTGAATCCTCTGAAATCGAAGTGAAAACTCAAAAAACTGAATACGGTCAACTTGATGGAGAAGAATTAAATAAAAGAAAATTTCATTTAAAATTTAAAGTCGATAACTTTAATCTTTTACAATAAAACAAATAATAAGTGTCTGAAAAAAATTCAGAAATTAAGAAATCCTACTAAATCTTGGTATTAATAAACCTTGATTTAATAGGATTTTTCTTTTGAGTAAAAGTATAAAATTAACTAAAATAGACTTTTTTCCAAAACACTTATTAATTTCTAGATTTTAATTTTATGTCTTCCATACCAATCATCGGATCAATCTTTCCAGAATAAATTAGATCCGGCGTTAAAATATAATCCTTAGGTTCTTCAGCCTTTGTTTGTCTATCAGAATTATTCCCTAGTACTTGTTGTGAAGTACTTTCGTCACTTTTAACTTCAGTTTTAACCTCTTTTAAACCTAATTCATGCCTAATTTTGAAAGCTAAGTCTGTTTTTCGATCATTTCCTGGTGTACGCAAAGCCATAATATACGCTTTTTTCTCGCCTACCATTACAAGATTTTTTTCAGCACGAGTAATGGCTGTATAAAGCAAATTACGTCTCAACATCATATAATTTTGCATAGTCAGGTTCAAAATAACTAGTGGAAATTCAGAACCTTGTGATTTATGAATAGTAATCGCATATGCACGTGTAATATCGTTTAGATCTTTAACTCCAAATTCAATTTCTCTTCCATCAAAATCGGCAATCAGAATTTTTGCCTTATCATCAGGATTTAAACCGATAATTTTACCAATTTGACCATTGTAGATATCTTTTTCTGGATTATTTTGTAATTGTAAAATTCGATCTCCAATTCTAAAACTCTCATTATGAGCTTCAATTACTTTAGTTTTTGAAGACATTGGATTCATGACATCTTGCAGAATATCATTTAAGTGCGTAATTCCGCCCTGACCATTATACATAGCTCCAAGTACTTGAACATCATCCTTTTTAAAACCACGCTTAATTGCCAAATTAACAATTTGATCAATCGCATCTCCCACCAAGCTTGGCTGACAAGGGATAAAAGAATAATTTTTAGTCTTATCAAATATCACTTGCTCAGCAGCTTCTTCATTAATTGCGTGAGCTAGCTTAATAATAGATGAATCCTCTCCCTGTCTATGAATAACTTGCAAACGTGTAGTTGGAAAAGCATCGGACTTGATTAAATCACTAAATATGTTACCTGCACCCACTGAAGGAAGTTGGTCTTGATCTCCTACAAACACAATACGCTTAGTCGAATTAATACCTGATAATAATTGCTTAAACAAAAACATATCTACCATTGACATCTCATCAATGATTAGTATTTCTCCATTTAGTTCATTAACATCAGTTGCATCATTTTCTCCAATTCCTAAACCTAATAAACGGTGAATAGTTTTAGCTGAAATATCAGTAATTTCACTCATTCTTTTGGCCGCTCTACCCGTAGGAGCAGCTAATAAAAATGGTGGATCTTCACTATATAAAGCACCGCTTGGAATACCGGCAAGCTCTTTTAAGCACATCAGAATTCCGTTAATAATAGTTGTCTTACCTGTACCGGGACCACCAGTTAATATTGAAAGTGGATTATTCAGAGCATTCCGTATTGCATTCTTCTGTGTTTCATCGTATTTAATCTCAAGTTCATCTTCAGCGTGAGAAATTGCATGATCAATTTCTTTATCGCTAAATACTTCTTTTTCAACTTGATTTTTGACCACACGCTTTAATTCATTTGCAATATCAAGTTCAGTCTGAAAAATGCCTTGAAGTGCAGCCTTATCACCAGAAACAACAACTTTCCCTTGTCTCTGCAATTCATTAACGCTATTTGCTAGATCATCATAAGAACTAGCCTGAATTAAATCATAAGCTTGCGTCAATAACTCATCAAGGGGAACGTAAGTATCTCCAAGAGTACTTAGAGCAGTTTGCAATACACTTAAGATAGCACCCCTAATTCTTCTTGGATCATTAGCTCCGATATTAAGTGCACGCCCAATATTATCAGCCGTTTTAAAACCGAATCCACGAATTTCACCAACTGCTTGATAAGGATCATCTTCTAATTTTTTTAGAGATTCTCCATGATAGGCCTTGTAGATATTACCCGCAATTTTTTTATTAATTCCATATTTAGCCAGCTTGATAACAATTTCTGAAAAAGAATCCATTTGATTAATTCCAGATAATAAACTATCTTTTTGTTTTTGAGTTAAATCTAATGTTTCAATTTCAGTTGGATTAGCTTTAATCAAATCAAGCGCATCAGTTCCTAAGCTATCAATAATTTTTTCAGCTGCTTTTTTACCAATTCCTGGAAATTTATCGGAACTTAAATACTTAGTTAAACTTCCTTCTTCATGAGGTAAAACTGGTTCATATGAACTTACACGAAATTGTTTACCAAATTTTTCATGCACAACAATTTGTCCAGTAAATTTATAAGTTGAGCCAATCTGAATATCACCGAAATTCCCGGTTACACGAATATTATCACGGTCAAAATCAGCTAATCTACTGATCAAATCTACGTCAATAATCTTGAAAAGATCTTGATTATTTTCAAAAACAATTCCATTTATTCGTCCAGTAAAACTAGTTTTTGTCATTTTTACCTCTAATTAGTTTTGCAACTGCATTATATTGCTTCTGGGCTTGCGCAAAATACTTAGGATCTTGATTTTTAGACAGTTTAAAATACTTTTCCGCTTCATTAGGATTAGTATCAAACAGAGTTAAGCCTAGCAAAAAATTAACCTTAGAATTTCTTTGATCTTTTAAAATTTGACTATAAGTTTGATTTGCAGTTTTTAAATCTCCTAAACTAAGCCAAATATCACCAAGTAACTCTAAGGTTCTCTCATCTTGATTTTTTAAAGTTAGGGCATAAGCTAAAGCTTTTTGATATTGTCCTAACTTCATAAAAATCAACGCTTTTTGATACATCGTTTCTTCATCATCTTTAATGGAATTAAGCAAAGCGAGAGATTTTTGAAATTCTCCTTGCAGATAATAGCAAACAGCAATATTATATGTCAGTTCTTCAGGATGGTTAACAAGACCGCGTGCTTTTTCTAATAGTTCTAAGGCTTGGTCAGCAGCATTTTGCTCAATTAAATATGTCGAAAGTTGCAAATAGTTTTCAATATCTTTCGGATCCCTATTTATACGCTCGACTAGTAAATGTATTGCCTTATCTACTTCGCCAGCATCATATAAGTTGGCTATTTTTTTATCCATTTTTAAATCGTGTCCCTACTAGTAATTTTTCGATCTAGGTAGCTTGTTTCATTCCATGCAATTTCATTAAAGGTCTTACCTTTATCTTCAGTATCAAGAATCGTAAGACTTGTATTAGTTAAACCACCACGTTTTCTAATATCCGCAATGTCATAACCTTCTAAAGTTCTAATTAGAGCACATAAGGCAGCCCCATGACTCACTAAAAGAACTTTATCATCTTTATTTGGATATCTTTTTACAATATCAGCAATTAATTTCTTGCCACGCTCTATCATGTGTTCAAAATCTTCACCATGAAAAGTCGATGGATCGTAGCGATCTGGGAAGTAACGAAATGCCTTAATTTGGTCTGGATATTGACTCTCAGCATCAACAAATTTCATTCCTTCCAGATCTCCCAAATTAAACTCTTTTAAGCGTTGATCAACAATTATGGGTACAGTAATTCCCATATCATTTCTAAGCATTACAGCAGTCGTTAAGGCACGTTGCAAAGGACTAGAATAAAAGGCTCTAAAGTTTGTTCCCTTTAGGTAATTTGCCAATTTTTTAATGTCTGCATAACTTTCAGGTAAAAGTGGTGAATTACCACTACCACCTTGATAACGTCCTTCTAAATTCCATTTTGTTTTTCCATGTCTTACAAAATATAATTGCATAATTCGTTTTTCCTCCACTTTTATTACTATTATAAGTTTTCGAGAAAGAAAATAACAGTTTCTAAAAATAAAAAGAAGTCCCTAAAAGAGACTTCTTTGTTAATTACACTAATTGTAATTGCTTTTCATTTTGGTAAGCACGATCGATTGTTGCTCCCCCAAGACATTCTTCACCGTTATAGAAAACAATAGCTTGACCTGGAGTAACAGCACGTGCCGGCTCATCAAACTCAACATGAACTGTATTATCTTTTGCATGATAATGCATTGTTACACCTACATCAGGTTGACGATATCTAAACTTAGCAGTGCACTTTAAATCAACATCATGATCTGGTTGTCCGGTAAAGAAGGAAACGCCGCTGGCATCTAAGCTAGTTGCATACAAAAGCTTACTGTCGTATCCTTGCTCAACAATCAATTCATTTTTCTCTAGGTCTTTTCCAACTACAAACCAAGGATCAGTTGATTCCTTAGTTGAACCTAAGCCAAGACCAGATCTTTGTCCGATAGTATAATACATTAAACCTGCATGCTCACCAACAACCTTGCCATCAGGGGTTACCATTTTACCAGATTGAGCTGGCAAGAATTCACTCAAGAATTTTCTAAAGTTACGTTCACCAATGAAACAAATTCCTGTTGAATCTTTCTTCTTAGCAGTTGCAAGACCAGCAGCAATTGCGATTTCACGTACTTGTGGCTTAGTAAGGTTAGCAAGTGGAAAAATAACTTTCTTTAATTGATCTTGTGAAAGTTGACTTAAGAAATAAGTTTGATCCTTATTACCATCCTTTGGACGCATCATATGGACTACTCCATTCTCATCAACTTTTGTAGCAGCATAGTGACCCATTGCAATATAATCTGCATCTAAATCCATTGCAAAATCTAAGAAAGACTTAAACTTTATTTCTTTATTACACATCACATCGGGATTAGGAGTTCTACCCTTTTTGTATTCATCTAAGAAATACTGAAATACACGCTCCCAATAATCCTTTTCAAAGTTAATAGAATAATATGGAATACCGATTTCATCTGCAACTTTTTTTACATCTTCGTAATCTTCAGTTGCCGTACAAACCCCGGCATCATCAGTATCATCCCAATTTTTCATGAAGACGCCGACAACATCAAAGCCTTGTTGTTTAAGTAAAAGTGCAGAAACCGAAGAATCAACTCCACCACTCATACCAACAACGACTCTAATTTTGCTGTTATCTACCATTTTATCTTTCTCCTTTTAGCAGGGCGCAATAATTTGACGATCTTCAAGATCTTTTAAAATGAAGTCAAGCAGTTCAACCATTGGTGCTAATTGTTTATTCTTAAAAATATTAACCTTTTGCAGGCCATTGGTATCAGTGACTACCATTGTTAAATGATCTAATTCTTCATTAATTGTCAACTTCAATTGACAGGTCGCATTATATGGAGATTCATTGTATAAGGGATGCTTATACATGAAATTTCCTCTTTTAGTCTTCGTAAATCCTGCATCAATTAAAGCATAACGTTTAATTTCTGAATTAATCGTAAACTTACGATTATCGCCATTAATAATTACTGTATTTGCCATAAAAATATCACTCTCAATATTATTATCTTATTTTTTGTAAGTGTCAAGTATATGATTTTCATTATCATTATACATTAAAACAAGTCCTAGCCAAAAATCGGTTAGAACTTGTTAATTACTTACTTAATCGTTGACACATGTTAACTAAATTTTCGGCAAAGCTCTTAATTTCATTCTCCGTATTAAATCTTCCAAAACTAACTCGAATTGATTCAGCAATCCGAGGAGAATCTTCCCCATACATTGCTTCTAAAACATGAGAAGGAGTAAGAGAACCAGCTGTACATGCGGATCCTCCAGAAACTGCATAACCATTTAAATCTAAATTAGTCAAAGCAGAATAAGTATTTACACCTTTTAACCATAGGTTCAAAACATGATGTGATACTTTCCCTTCAAGAGAACCATTTACCTCATAATCAATTTGCTTTTGATCAAGTGCATCTAAAATTATTTTTTGAAATTTTTGATACTTTTCTTGAAGCTGCTTCTTATCTATCTCATTTAATTCATGGGCAGCTACACCGAAACCAGCAATTCCTGGTACGTTTTCAGTTCCAGGACGCCGCTTTACTTCTTGTTCTCCGCCTAAAAGTAAATTACTTACTTTCAATCCATCTTTTTCATAAAGGAAACCTAAAAATTTTGGTCCATTAACCTTGTGAGCTGATGTAGACAGTAAATCGATATTCATTTCTTTCACATCGATTTCAATATTTCCAAACCCTTGCACATCATCAACATGAAAATAAGCGTTAGAGTCTTTTACTAATTCGCCAATTTCCTTTAGAGGCATAATAGAACCCACTTCATTATTGACCGCCATAATTGAAACTAAAATTGCATCCGGTGTTAATTCTTTCTTTAAGTCATCTAAATTAATATGACCAGTCTTGTCTACATCAAGATATACAATTTCATAGCCTTCTTTAGCTAATCGCTTCATTGGATTTAAAACGGAGGGATGCTCAATCTTAGTTGTAATAATCTTCTTTCCAATATTTTTTCTAGCACGTGCTGTTCCAAAAATAGCAGTATTATTACTTTCCGAACCACCACTAGTAAAAATTATTTCTTTATCTTGAGCATTAATTGTCTCCGCTAATTCATGACGTGCTGTCTCAACTACTTGGCGTGCTTTACGTCCAAATACATGTTGACTAGAAGCATTTCCAAAATCATTAGCCATTTCGCTACTAATAGTTTCAATAACCTTGGGATCCATCGGAGTAGTAGCCGCATTATCTAAATATATATTTTTTCTAGTCATCTTATATCTTTTACCTTTCTTACATTTTGGAAGTGACCACTATATTCTAACATAAAAAATAGACTAAGTTCATCTGAACCTAGTCTATCCTCACTTTTAATCTAAAACTTTTTCTTCAAGATAAGATGAAATTACAGTAGCTGCTTTAGCGCCAACTTCTTTGACAAATTTATCAAAGTCATTGTCAGCATTAGAATCACCATTGTCTGAAATAGCACGAATCGCAACTAAAGGAGTATTAAAGTGTCTAGCAACTTGCGCAAAGGCTGCACCTTCCATTTCTACTCCAAGTGCATCAGAAAAGTTCTTTTTGATATCATCTTTTTGTGCTTCAGAAGCTACAAAGCTATCACCAGTTACAATTAAACCTTCTTTAAAAGGAATATTATGTTCTTTTAAATACGATGCAAATTTACTACGAAATGCATTATTTAGTAAATATCCCGCAGGCTCCTGTGGAATTTGACCTTCAACATAATTACCAGCACTAGTATTATGAGCATCATAATACATAAATTTATCCGGTAAAATTAGATCTTTTCTTTTTACATCTTCTTGCAATGAACCAGCAGAGCCAGTCATAAAAATTACATCAATTTTTTCTTTAGTCAACAAGCTAGTCAAATTCATAGCTGCATTAACCTTACCAATTCCACTTAAACCAAGATAAATATCATTTCCATTTACTGAAAAGTGATCAAATTCGGTTGTGCCAAATCTTTCCTTAGTTTCGGACTTAAAGTGCTTTTTGTAAAATTCTGCTTCTTCAAACATTGGGACAATAATTGCAATTTTCATTCTTTACCTCAAAACCTCAAATCTACAGTTTAAATAAAGCGAACAAAACTATAATTAAAAAAACAACAACAATTAAAATTGCATAATTCAATCGTTTTTTTAAACGATTGATTTTGCTTTCACGCTCTTCTTTTAAAGAAAAATTTTCTCTTGATTCAAATTTTTGAGAATCTTGAGTTTCTGTTTTTTGATCAGCTGTATCAATCGACGGGTCAATCTTTTTCTGACGTTTAAATCTATCAAAAACCTTTTTTAATTTTTCTTTTTGTTGTTTTTTACGATAATCTGCTCGTTTCTCAGTCATTACTTTGGTTTCCTGTTAAAATCATATTTTCCCAAAATGTAATTGCCATTACAGTTTTGGCATCCATAATTTCTCCTGAAGCAATTAACTGTTTCAATTCAGGTAGACTGTACCATTCTTGAGTTAGAAATTCATCTTCGTCAAGGGGACGTTTATTTTCAATCTTTGACAAAGTATCACAATAGAATAAATGAATTTTCTCATCACAAAAACCAACGGAAGTATAAAATTCACTTATCTTTTCCCAATAGTCTGCCTTGTAGCCGCCTTCTTCATTTAGCTCTCTTTTCATCGCATCAAGAGCAGACGCATCTGTTTCATCAATTAATCCCGCAGGAATTTCCAAAGTTAATTGCTTAATAGGTTCGCGCCATTGCTTTACAAGCAGCATCTTTTTATCATTATTAATTGCAATTGCTGCACTAGCATCAGGATGCTTAACGATCTCACGAGTAGCTGTTTTTCCATTGGGTAAGCTTATTGTTTCAACATTTAAGTCGATTAGCTTACCTTCAAAAATAGGCTTATTTGAGATTTCAGTTTCTCTTAGATTCACTTAATTTCTCCTTTTAGTCATGATCAACATAAACATTGATACATTGTAGACCTTTTTTTCCTTGTGCTAATTGATAATGAACTCTTTGGCCTACATTTAATTTTTTATAGCCTTCTTCTTTAATAGACTTATAAAAAACAAAGTAAGCTGAGTGAGTTAGATCATCTTCAATAAATCCATACGCAGAATTTGGATCAAATTGCTTTACAGTACCTTTACGCATTATTTCTCTAAGCCTTCTTTTTCTACTTCAGGGAAGTTTTCAGCAACGATAGCGGCACAACGCGCACATAATTCTGGGAAGCGTGAGTCACTGCCAACATCAGTGGTAGTACGACGACATCTTGGACAAACTTCTCCATCAGCATGTTCTACCACGATTGAAGCAGTTGGTAGTTTTTCAGCATTTTCAGGTGCTTCATCATCACTAACTGTCAAATCAGAAACAATTAAGATTTGTCTGATATTGGCATTTAATTTATCAAGCAAAGCTTTTGTTTCTTCAGTTGGGTAAAGAGTAACATGTGCTTCAAATGACTTACCAATTACTTTAGCATTACGTGCTTCTTCAAGAGCCTTCAAAACATCTGAACGAACTTTCATGAAAGCACCCCAGTTTGCCAAAACTTCTTCTTCATTAGCAAAATGATCTACTTCAGGCATATTGGCAAGTTGAACATAGTCTTCTGGTTCTTTTAGGTAACCCCAAACTTCTTCCATAGTATGTGGAAGAATTGGTGTCATTAACTTAGTTAACTTAACCAAGACATCATAAATTACTGTTTGCATTGAGCGACGGCTTTCACTGTCTTCTGGATCAATATAAAGAACATCCTTAGCAAAATCTAAATAGAAGGCAGATAAGTCATTAGAAATGAAGCTGAATACTTTCTTATAAACACTAGTGAAATCAAATTTATTGTATGCTTCAATTGCTTCTTTAATCAAGCGATTCAACTTAATTTCCATGTATTGATCTACACCAGACATATCGGGATAAGCAATTGAATTTTGTTTAGGATCAAAATCAGAAGTATTAGCAAGCATAAAGCGCATAGTATTTCTGATCTTACGGTAACTTTCAGCAGATTGACGTAAAATATCTTGAGAAACAGCTACATCAGAAGTAGTATCTGCTCCAGCAACCCATAAACGAATAATCTCTGCACCCATTTGCTTGATGACATCATTAGGTGAAATTACATTACCTAATGACTTAGACATTTTATGTCCCTTATCATCTAACACAAATCCCTGTGATAAAACTTGTTTATAAGGAGCTTTTCCAGTAACCGCAACAGAAGTAATTAAACTTGAGTTGAACCAACCACGATACTGATCACTACCTTCAAGATATAAATCAGCTGGGAAACCTAGGCCATCACGTTCTTGCATAACACCAGCCCATGAAGAACCAGAGTCAAACCAAACATCTAGAATATCAGTTTCTTTTCTAAATTTACCGTTTGGTGAGTGTTCTGACTTAAAGCCTTCAGGAAGTAATTCTTCAGCAGTATGAGTATACCAAGCATTAGATCCTTCTTTTTCAAAGATTTGAGCAACATGTTCAATCGTTTCCGGAGTAACAATTGGCGTATCATCTTCAGCATAGAAAATTGGAAGTGGTACTCCCCAGGCACGTTGACGAGAAATTACCCAGTCGCCACGATCTCTAATCATGTTGTAAAGACGAGTTTTACCCCATGAAGGAATGAAATCTGCTTTCTCAATTTCTGCTAAAATTTGATCTCTAAACTTATCAATCGAAGCAAACCATTGAGTAGTTGCACGGTAAATTACTGGCTTCTTAGTACGCCAATCATGTGGATATGAGTGAGTAAAGAAGTCAAGCTTCAAGAGTGCACCTGCTTTTTCAAGCTTTTCAGCAACTACTTTATTAGCATCATCATAGAATATACCAACTAATTCTGGATCTGGAACTTCTTTAGTAAATCTACCTTGAGCATCCATTGGACTAAATACTGGCACTCCATAACGACGACCAACATTGTAGTCATCCTCACCAAAACCAGTAGCGTTATGAACTAAACCAGTACCATCATCATCAGTTACGTAAGTGTCGTTCATAACTAGACCATATTCACCTAAGCCATTTTTACCATAAAGAGGATGCAGATAAGTCATACGATCAAAATCAGTACCTTTAAGAGTCTTAAGAACTTTATAGTCTTCCCAGCCCAAATCCTCTGCGACAGCTGACAACCGGTCACTACCGATTACATACTTTTTACCATTAACTTCAACTACTGAATAGTCAAATTTAGGGTTAACAGTAATACCTACGTTACTTGGAATAGTCCAAGGAGTAGTAGTCCAAATTACTAATGAGGTATCTGAATCTAAAATTCCTTTTCCATCTTTAATTGGGAAAGCAACATAAATTCTTGGAGATTTAATGTCGTGATATTCAACTTCGGCTTCTGCTAAAGTTGATTCACTAGACCATGACCAGTAAACTGGTTTCTTACCCTTATAAATGTAACCCTTTTTAAACATTTCACCAAAGACTCTAATTTCTTCAGCTTCAAATTTAGGTTGTAAAGTAACGTATGGGTGATCCCAATCTGCCATTACACCCAAGCGCTTAAAGTCGGCCATTTGTTTTTGAACTTGCTCTTCTGCAAATTGACGGCAAAGCTCTCTATACTTTGCACGATCCATTGTCTTACGGTCAACACCCTTTTTAGCTAATTGTTGTTCAACAGGAAGTCCGTGTGTATCCCAACCAGGAACATAAGGAGCATAATAACCATTCATATTCTTAAAACGAACAATGATGTCCTTAGAGATCTTATTTAATGAATGCCCCATATGAATATTACCATTAGCAAATGGAGGACCATCATGAAGATCAAAATGAGGTTTACCCTCATTAAGCTTTAATCTTTGTTCGTATAATTTATTTTCTTCCCATTCTTTTTGCCATTGAGCTTCACGCACTGGAAGATTACCGCGCATTTTAAATTTAGTCTTGCCCAAATTTAATGTATCTTTAACTCTCATAAAAAATCCTTTCTTAATAAAAAAGCCTCATCCTAATAGGACGAAGCTTATCGTGGTACCACCTAAATTGAACAGAATACAACTATTCCATTCCACTTGTTTCCTGTGTATCGTACAGATAAACGTTTAAGTCAATTGGCAGCTGATTAACTTTTGACAGTTGTTAGTCTTTCACCATCACTAACTCGCTAAATCGTCTACTTGTTGGTACTGTCGACTTAAATTTAATTATCTTTTAAATCATCCGGGAAAATAATCACTGGTCCATCACGCCGCTCAGTATTTTCTTCTGTAGCCTGCATGCTTTCTTTAACGGGACTATCTCCAGCTAAAACCTCAGGATTATCTTCCGTTTCTTGAACAGAGTTTACTTCATTTATTGCATTATTGTCAACCTCTGTATTAGATAGCTTATCATTTTCTTCAGTTGGTACTTCATTAGTCATCGGACCATCAGGAATTGGTTCATCTTCTAAAGGCTGTGAACCATCGGCTGGATACAAACGTGAGCGACCATAATACTTATCTAAGTAGTATTGCCAATCAGAATCACTCAATTCCTTTATTTGATCCTTGAGCATTCCTTGAATAGCTTCTCGGAAGTCTTCAACTTTAGCCTTAAGCAAATCATAATCTTTGTTTAAAATATCATATTGCTTTTGAAGTTCAGCTTTCTTATTTTCGCCTTTATCTTGAGCCTTTTGAATTATCTCAGCAGCATCTTGATTAGCCTTTTGAATAATTTCTTTAGACTCTTTATTAGTTCTCTTTTTAATTTCTTCAGCATTCTCTTGTGCTGAAATTAGAGATTCATTAATTGAATCCTTAACCTTTTCGTATTTTTCTACTTTTTTCTTTAATTCAACATTTTCATTTTTTAAATCGACAATTTGATCTAATGCATCCCCATATGCATCAACAATTCGATCTAAAAAACTATCTACCTGTTTGGAATCATACCCCCGAAGTTTTGTTGAAAACTCCTTGTTATGGATATCCATTGGCGTTAATGTCATATTATCACCTTTTCTTTGCTTGCCATACCTTTATTTCAAGTCGTTTCTTACCTTTCTTCGTAGTGGTAAGATTGAGAATTTCATATCTACCGTAATGGCGAATACTTAGCATATCCTGTACAGAAACAATTATATTAGATTGCGCTACAATATGCCAATTTAATTTAACTTCTCCATCTTCAATAATTTTCTTAACTTGACTCCTACTTAGATTGGTAATTGAACTCACAATTGCATCTAAACGAAGTGAAATAGATACAGCACTCATTTCCGTACTATCATCTTCTTGAACTAATACTTTTGATAAAGGTAATTCCTTCAATTTTATTTTTGTTCTACCAACGCGATCAATCTGTTCAATAAAGTAATCGACTAATTCACCCTTAACTAAAAATTGCCAATTTTCATTTTCATCATTGATAATATCACCAAAAGTATCTAATTCAATTCCTAAATGTGTCAAAACACCTAGAATCTGACTATGTGTAAGTTTTGACCATTTTTTCGGATATTCAACTTCTAAAAGTGAGATCTTAAAATTAGCTTGTTCGTATCCCTTATCCCAATCACAAAGCAACATTCTCTTTTTCTCGGCATTAGGATATCCTCCAAAACTGTACAACTGCGCATAGCCACCAACAATTTCTTGAAAAATATATTGTTCTCTAGGATTTAAGAAATCTGTTAAGATAGATTCATTTTTAAATAAAAACTGATTAAAAAGACCGACGAAATAATCTACCGTCGGTCTTTCACTTTCATCAAAATGTTGATAAAAACTACTAGCTTGTCTTTTTTCCATTTTACCTAATAAATGCGTACCTAATTATATTTGCTATCCAATAAAGGACATAATTATTTACAAAATAAATTACTAATAAGGCTACCACAGGGGCAAAAGAAATTCCCGCAATTGGCGGAATAAAACGCTCAAATATTTCTAAATATGGTTCAACAATTTTCCTTAATATCTGTCCCACTTTAGTTACAAGCAACCTTGGAATCCAAGTTAGCAAAGTATAAATTACAATCAGAAAGCTATAGATATTCAGCAAATCAGAAATAATACGTAATATCCAGCCTACAATTGAAAATATCATTAATCCATTTTATCTTTCTTTTCAACTAATTCGGCAATTTTACCGTCAGTTTCAAATTTTGGTGGAGTTGCTAAGAAAATTTTGTCACCTACACGTTGAATTTCACCGTTTAAAGCATACACTGTACCAGTAATGAAATCAACAATTCTCCGTGCTTGTTCATCATCCATACGAGCAAAATTAATAATAACAGCTTTGTTATTTAGAAGATTTTGAGCTACTTCTTTTGCATCGGAATATACACGAGGTTCATATAAAACAATTTTACTAGTAGCGCCAACACCGGAATTAATAGAAACAACATTTGCTCTTCTTTCATTCTTTTGAGGCTGAGGAACTTCTTCTTGTTGTTCATCTACTTCAGTATATGGTGCTTCATTCATTTCATCATCTTCAGCAATACCAAAAAATCTGCCTAATTTATCAAAAGCCATAACTTTTCCTCCAAAATACTAATCCTGACGACGATGTTTGAAGAATGGAATATCATTATCTGACTCATCATCTACACTAGTTTCAATTTGAGAGATACTAGTGGAGTCGTCTGAATTAAATGAATCAAATTCGTCGTCATCTTTTTTTTCATTCTCTACAGGCTGTGGACGCTTGTTCTCTTTTCTATCTTGCTTCCAAACGCTTGTTGGGTCAAGTAAAGTATCTTGAGAATCTTTCTTTTCTGATTTTACTTCAGGAGTTGGTTGTACAGGAGATTCCTTTACAGCACTATCCTCAGTCTCGACTTCTGAAGATTCTGAGACTGAAGTGGGTTCGTTAGCTACCACATCTGCTTCTTTCTTAACAGGTTCAGGAGTAGTAACTTCTTGACGTGTTGGACGACGCATAGGTTGTCTTGAAGCTTCTTCTTCAGCCTTTGAATCAATTCCAGTTGCAATAACAGTAACAACCACTTCATCGCCTAAATTAGCATTAATTGATGTACCAAAGATAATGTTTACTCCGTCACCAGCAGCTTTTGAAACAATATCAGAAGCATCTTGAGCTTCAAATAAAGTTAAATCTGGTCCACCAGTAATGTTAAGTAATACTTGCTTTGCTCCATCAATTGATACTTCAAGCAATGGGGAAGAAATAGCTAGTTTTGTAGCTTCAACAGTTCTATTTTCACCACTTGCACGACCAATTCCCATTAAAGCTGCGCCTTGATTTTCCATAACTGTCTTAACGTCCGCAAAGTCAAGATTCACATAGTCAGTTGAAGTGATCAAATCAGAAATACCTTGAACACCTTGACGAAGTACATTATCAGCTTCCTTAAAGGCATCCATCATTGGAGTCTTCTTATCAACCATCTCTAACAAACGGTTATTGGCAATAATAACTAAAGTATCAACGTATTGCTTTAATTGAGCAATTCCTTCTGCTGCATTCTTTGAACGTTTCGGACCTTCAAAAGTAAAAGGACGAGTAACTACTCCAACGGTTAATGCACCAGTTTCACGAGCAATTTTAGCAATTACAGGAGCAGCACCAGTACCAGTACCACCACCCATTCCTGCAGTGATAAAGATCATATCTGCGCCTTTTAATGAGTCTTCAATTGTTTGTTGACTCTCTTCAGCCGCCTTTTGACCAACTTCAGGATGAGAGCCTGCCCCTAATCCACGAGTAAGTTTTGGTCCAAGTTGAATCTTGTTTTCAGCTTTATTACTATTAAGAGCTTGCACATCAGTATTAGCAGCAATAAAGGAAACGCCTTGTACTCCTTCATCAATCATTCGATTAACGGCATTACCACCGGCACCACCAACACCGATTACTTTAATGACTGCATTCTTGTTGTCATCAGAATCGAAAGTAAAATCCATTTACTAAACCACCTTATTACTAATCAAAGAACTTCTTAAAGAATTCCTTGATTCCTTTTTTATTATTATTCTTCTTATCATCATTCTCTTCAGACGTAGAGATCGTTGATGTAGCACTAGTCTTATTATAATCTTCTTTTTGCTCCATTTCACTAGGAGTTACACGTCTTTTGAAAAATTTCATATTTTCTTGTGCTGAAGATTGATTAGAAACAGGCAAAGTAACCTGATTTTCATAAATAACACTATTAACTAAGTAATCAATATCAGCTAAATTATAGGCATAATTTACTACTCCGTAACCTGCTGCATACATTGGATTTCTTAATCCCATCTGATCTGGTTGGAAAATTCGAGCTTTAACACCAAAATCTTCCTTCACAATATCATCAATTCCTTGCAAAGCGCTAGTCCCACCAGTAATTACAACACCACCTGGCAAATTAAATGCCTCATGTGATTTTAATCCTTTACCGATACGACTAAAGGTTTGATTAAGACGAGCATTAATTATTTCACTTAAGTACTCCTCGTCAATCATCTTAGGTCCATTTTCACCTACGACATTAACAGGAAATTGATTATCACTTGAAGTCAGGCACGGATCTGCATATCCAAACTGTAACTTAATTTTTTCAGCTTCCTTTTTCGAAGTATTTAAAACCACCGAAATATCATTAGTAATATCGATACCGCCCTCTAAATCAATAGTTGCATATTTGATTTTATTCTCATGAATTACAGTGGCAGTAGTCGACCCTCCACCTAAATCAAGAATAATCGTACCGAATGTTCGCTCACCTTCATCAAGTGCTACACTCGCAATTGCCAAAGGTATTGGTACAAAGAAATTATTTTGATAGCCAGCTCGTTCGATCGCCTTACGAATATTATGTAAATCAGCACTAGGAGCAGTTAATAAAATCCCATGTACTTCAAGAGAATGAGCGATCATTTTTCTAGGATCGTCTACATCAGTTTTTCCATCAATTAAGAACTTGTTAGGCAAGAAAGCAATAGCTTCTCGACCATCCTTCAATGCAGTATCGATTGCAGTTAATAAAACGCGCTTAACATCGTTATCTGTAACTTCTCGACCATTCTCTTCAATGTTAATTAAGCCAACTGCATTTTCTAGCTGAAGTAAACCAACGGGAATTCCAGTGACTACTCGATAAATTTTAGAATTAGTCTTTTGCGCTACTTTCTTCAAAACAGCACTTATACTATCAGCAGTTTGATCAATATCAACAATTTTTCCATGGCGCATCCCCTTTGTGGGACCATTTGCAGCACCAATAATTTGCATTTCATTAGACGCAGTGTCAGCGACAACTGCTTTAACGCTTGTTGTTCCTATATCCAAGCCTACTAGTAAATCAGTTTTATCCAAGGTAATGCCCCCAAAACATAACTATACAATAAATTTTAACATATGGTTTAAGTTCTCACTAATATCAAGTTAGTCCTAATTTAACCTTTTCCGCTTGTGTTAGCGGTCGACTATAAGCACCAATTTCAAAATCAATTACTGATGGTTCTTTTAGCTGACTTTTTATTTTGTCATAATATCGTATCTTACTCTTAATAGTTGATAGATTTCCAATAACAATATTGTTATCTTTCATCACTAAAACAATTTGACTCGGCCTCCGTGTTTCACCACTTAGCATTTTTACTTGGTCACGTATATGCTGTGGTAGACTGGCATATACCTTGATATCTTCGCTCAAAGAAACCTTCTGATTATATCCTGTAAATAAAGGCTTACTTTTATCAATCTTGTCGCTAGCAATAACTTGGCTACCTACTTTCCCTGTGGCTAATATCTTTCGGTAACCTTCACCTTCATGAATATACCCAATCACTGGTCGTTCTTTGATATTTAAAACCAAATGATTTGTTTTTTGCACACCTACCTGAACCTTTTCAATCTCAGGAAAAGCAGCTGATAATTTCTCAGTATATTTCTTTCCTTTTAATAAGCAGAATACCACTTTATTTTCTGGAGAAATACCTGCTGTTTTGACTAGTTGTTTACTATTTAATTCAGGCACTCCTTTAACTTGTACACTTGCTACATTTGCTTTAGGCGAAACATAATATCCTAAAGCTAAAATACAGCAAAGCGAAAAAAAGATTATAAATCCTAATCTAGTCAGTAAAGCATGTCGTCTTTCAGCTTGTAATTTAGTTAGTGAGGCAGAGACTCTTCTTTTTTCATTATTATTGGTTTTATTTTTATAATCAATCCAGCCTGATAACTCTTGTTTAGGATCTTTTTTGGTTATTTTTTTCTTAGCCATGTGCCTCACTTCCTTCCATTATTTTTTATTCTTAATTAAGTTCTCCATTACAGAAATCACTTGATCTGATGCATCAGGAACTCCTAATCTCTTAGATGCATCACTCATTTTCTTTGCATAATTTGTATCTAACAAAATATGATCAATCGATGAGACAAAATTATTTGGATTTAAATCATCTTCTGGAATAACTAAGGCTGCTCCAGCTTTCTCCATATCCATGGCATTTTTCATTTGATGATTATGAGTGACATTTGGACTAGGAATTAAAATTACTGGAACGCCAAGAGCAGTAAATTCAGCTAAACTGGTTGCTCCAGAACGTGCTACAACACATGTCATTTGAGGTAACAACCCTGGCATATTATCAATATAAGGTACAATCTTTATATTTGAGTTAATTTCTTTACCAGCTAATTTTTCCTTAACGCTTCCGTAATATAGTTGACCAGTAGCCCAAATAACTTGATAAGGCTTAGTTTCTAATTCTGAAAGGGATTTTTCTACAATTTGATTAATTGCTAGAGCCCCACGAGAACCGCCAAAAATCAAAACAGTAGGCATATTTGGATTTAGTCCCCATTTTTTAGAAATATCAACATTTTCTTTATTTAAGTCTAAAACTTGTTGTGAACGAGGATTACCAGTTTTAACTAATTTTTTCTTTTCTGAAAATTGCTTAGCCGCATCATCGAAGGTATAACAAATTTTATCAACATAGTGTGCTAAGAATTTATTAGCTAATCCAACAACCGAATTAGACTCATGAATAATAGTTGGAATATGCAGCTTAGCTGCTTCATAAACAATAGCACCTGATACATAGCCACCAGTTCCTACTACAACATCAGGTTTAAAATCCTTGATAATTTGTTTTGCTTCTTTTGTAGCCTTAATGAAAAGCTCAATTGTTTCGAAATTCTTTAAAGGATGTTTACGGTCAAAACCCTTAATCTTTAAAGTCTTAAATGGTACGCCAGCTGCTGGAACAATTTTAGATTCTAATCCTCGATCTGTTCCAACAAATAGAATTTCATCATTTGTAACTAATTTACGTTCTTTCAAACGCTCAATTAACGCCATAATTGGATAAATGTGGCCGCCAGTTCCGCCACCAGAAAAAATTACTCTCATTTTACTTAGTCTTTAATTCCTTAATAAATTTTACAAAAAAATCTCCACGTTCTTCAAAAGTATTAAATTGATCCCAAGAAGCGCATGCTGGTGAAAACAAGATAACATCCCCTGCCTCACTCAATTCATATGCTCGCGGAACAGCTTCTTGTAAGGTATTTACAATTACAATATCTTTAATACGAGCCTTACGAGCTGCATCTGCTAAAAGATATTTAGTTTCACCATAAAGCACAATTGATTTTACATGCTTTTTAAACAATGGAACAAGTGAATCAAACATAAAACCACGATCTAATCCACCAGCAATTAAAACCTCAGGTTCTTTAAATGAAGGAATAGCCACAGTAGCAGCTTCAATGTTAGTGGATTTTGAATCGTTGTAGATTTTACGGTCATTATAAGTCATTACATACTGCAAACGATGAGTAGCTCCAGTAAAAGTACTTAAAGCATATTGAATATCACTATCATCTGCACCCATTAATTTAGAAATTGCAATTGCCACTAAACAATTTTGTTGGTTATGAATACCTGGGATCTTAATCTCACTGATTTTCATAATTTGATGATCGTCTTTACTTTCAAGATATTCATCACCAATAAAATAATCGGCCGTCTTATCTACTTCTGAAAATGTTTGAACTTTTGCTTTTGTTTTCTTTAATTCTTTTTCTAAAATGCCCTTTTGATCAAGGTTAGCAATGAAATAATCATTTTGATCTTGAGATTGAGTAATTCTAAGTTTGGCTTCAACATAGTTATCAAAAGTCTTGTGATAGTCAAGGTGTACATTATTGTAAATATCAACAATTGCAGCTACTTTGGGCTTAATATCTGTTACTCCAAGTAATTGAAAACTAGACATTTCTACTACAAGTAAATCTTTTTTTGTAGCCCTTTCAACTACTTCTGAAATAGGAACGCCAATATTACCTACTGCATAAGCATGACCGCCATTTTTAGATAAGTGATGATCCATAATTCTTTGGGTAAGCATGACAGTGGTCGTCTTACCATTTGAACCAGTAACACAAACATATGGTGCTTCACTTACGTTAAGTGCGATTTCAGGTTCAGTTATAACTGGAATATTCATCTTCAATGCTTTTTCAACCATTGGATTTTCATAGGGTATGCCGGGGTTTTTAACAAGATAATCAAATTTTTCCTCATCAAAAATCTCAACTGGATGATAACCAGAAATAACTCTAACTCCTAATTTATCTAATTCAGCAGCTCGATCATCATTAGATAAATCCTTTTTATCATTTAAAGTGAGCTTAGCGCCAAGCTTCAAAAGGAGTTTAGCTACTGAAAAACCACTTTTTCCTAATCCCAAAATCAAAATGTTTTTATTTTCATATGTTTTTATTTGTTTCATTTTAAAATTAACCCCAGATAATTAAATAAACAATACTTCCAATTAAACCAACAATCCAAAATACAATGTCAACCTTCCACTCGGACCAACCAAGCATTTCGAAGTGATGATGAATTGGTGTCATCTTGAAAATTCTCTTCCCTGTAGTTTGGAAAGAAATAACTTGCAAGATAACACTCAAAGTCTCTAATACGAAAACAATACCAATTAAAAGCAATGACCATGGACGATGAAGGAAAATTGATACAGTAGCTAATCCACCACCAAGAGCTAACGAACCCGCGTCTCCCATGAAGATTTTAGCTGGCTTATGATTAAAGATAAAGAAACCAACCAGTCCACCTATTACACTTAAGGTAAACACAACAATAACCCAATTTTTTTCTTGGTAAGCTATCCAAGCATATGTGGCGTATGCAATGATAGAAAGTCCAGTTGCTAAACCATCCAAACCATCAGATAAGTTCACAGCGTTAGAAAAGCCAACCAACCAGAAAAGCACAAATAAACTAAATAGGAATGAATTTCGCACCATTCCTGCAAAAGGAATATATAACTCAAATGCAAAGTGATCACTAAAAGCTAATGCAATAATCAAAGCTGCAATAATAATCTGACCTAATAATTTTTGCCATGCCTTTAAACCTAAATTACGTTTGAAATATAACTTAATTCCATCATCCAAAAAGCCGATAATGCCATAACCTAGGAAAGCGATTATTAAGATCCAAGCAGTTTTATTCAAATCTTTTTGCCAAATTAATACCCATAGAGTTGAAATAACACCAGCAAGCATAAAAACAACTCCACCCATTGTTGGTGTTCCAGATTTTTTTTCATGCCATTTCGGACCTTCATCTCTAATAACTTGTCCTTCATGCTTCATTCGCATGAAGCCAATAAACAACGGTAAGAAGATAACCGTAAGAGCGAAACTGCTTATAAACGGTATCAAAGAAAACTGCATTTTGTATTACTCCTTTAACTTTTTACTATTTTAGATTTACTGATAACTTACTATTTTTATCAATTACTTTTCCAGCTGGTATTGACTGCTTTGTAACTTTTCCTTTTCCATTAATAGAAATTGGAATATCAGTGGTAGTCATGAAACTAGTGACTTCTTCACTAGTCCATCCAATCATATTCGGACAAGTAACTTGACCGCCCGTAAACAAGAAAATCTTTGAGTCATTATCTTGCTTAACACCTGCTCCAACAGATTGTCGACTAATGTTCTTTCCAGTTCCTACTACTTCAACTGTAACACCGGCATTATTTGCATCTTCTTTAGCTTTTTCAACACTTTTACCAGTTAGAGCTGGAACAGTTACCTTTTCATTAACCTTAGCAGAAGAATCAGAAAGTGAAATTAGTCGATTCATAATTGGCTTAAAAATAGAAGAGAGAATAGTTTCAGCTGGCTTAGACATTTTTTGTGGTTGCTTCATGGTTAAGTACACACAGTAGCGAGGATTATTGGCTGGAGTTACGCCGACAACTGAGAAAATATAGTTGTTGTCGCCTGTTAAATATCCACCATGCGGTCCAGCAATTTGAGCCGTCCCCGTCTTAACTGCAATACTCTTTCCCGGCATTTTATAAGCCGCACCAGTACCATAAGTTGCATTTACAACGTCCTGCATCCCTTTTAAAACTGTTTGAGCAGTTTTAGCAGAATAAATAGGAGCTCCAACCTTAGTTCGATGAAACTTTTCGACTACCTTACCAGATGGAGAAACTATTTTTTCAACAAACTGAGGTTTTACCATTTGTCCGTTATTTGCTAAAGCACTGTAAGCCTGCATCATTTGCATGGCATTAACATTAACACCTTGACCAAATGCAGTAACGGCTTGATTTAATGGGGTTGTGAAGTTTAAAATTCCAGCAGTTTCTCCTGGAAGAGTCACTCCAGTCTTTTTACCTAGTCTGTATTTATTTAAATATTCTTTCCATGTCTTGGAGCCCATTTTTTGTTCAAGTTTTACAAAACCAACATTACTTGATCTAGGAAAAGCTTGACTAAATGGAATCATCCCCCAACCACTATTATTCCAGTCGTGAATTGTTGAACCTTGAACTGTTACTGATCCAGATTTATATTGCTCGTTAGGATTATAATTACCGCTTTGAATAGCACTTGAATAAGTTAGAACTTTAAAAACAGAACCAGGTTCATATGAATCTTGAACTAATATATTGCGCCAAGAGGTATCTAATCCCTTTTTAGTTTGAGGATTAAAAGTTGGACGTTGAGATGCAGCTAGAATTTTTCCAGTCTTTATATCTTCTACAACTGCTGTCAACGCCTTAGGCTTATATTTATCCTGAACCTGCGACATTAAAACTTCTAAATAAGTCTGCAATCGTGAATCAAGCGTCAGATAAATATTATCGCCGTCTTTTGTTGTACGCGTATTCTTTTGACTATTAGGTAATTGATTATTTTCGGCATCAACAAACGCTTCACGATATCCATCTTTACCAGCTAATTGCTTATCGAAGTATGCTTCAATTCCCATTGTACCAACTAGACTACTAGTTCCTTGACTCTTTTGCGGTTGAGCCAAACCAACAATATGAGAAGCAAAATTTCCATTTGGATACAGTCTAGATGGAGTTTCGATAAACTTAATTCCTGGTAACTTCATATCTTCAATTTTTTTCTTTTGAGATAAAGTTAAACCAGTTCCAGCCGATCCAAATTCGACCTGAAAGGCCTTATGCTTCGGATTTAAATATGAATATATTTTCTCTTCACTTAATGGAAGGACTTCAGCCAATTTTTGTGCTGTCTTACGTTTATTAGTTACATACATCGGCTTATTATGATAGTCAATTGAGCTCTTGTCTAAAATTGCATACACAGTAAAGACATGTGCATCTTCAGCAAGCGTCAATCCATTTTTATCATAAATCGTTCCTCGAGTTGCTTTTAAAACCTCATTTCGCCTATAAATTTGATTTACACGCTTATTTAAATTTTCACCAGCAACTCGATTTGAAATTCCTATATATAAAAATCTACCTATAAATACAAGAAAAACCAAAGCCAAGACTAGCTGGAGGATTCTCCCCACCGTAAAGCGGTAGCCGTGGGCTTTGGATCTATTTCTATTTAAGTTATTAAACTTTTTCATTAACGGACATTCCTAATGTTACTCTCAACCAAGTGCAAGCCTTGATCACGAGCAATTTTATTAATTCTAGTAGTTGACGTTAATTCACCAATCTCCTGACGAAGATCAGTGTTATGACTTTTTTGAGAAATTATTGTTTGCTCAACATTAGCTAATTGATGTTGAGCACTAGTAGCAGAAATACTAGCTGAAACCAATAAAATCATTAATCCCAATGTAATTAGTGAACCTAGGACGACTAAACTTTTTTCAAATGCTGTCCAAGGAACGCTTTTGGGATTAAGAACAATTGCTTTCTTTGGCTGCTCAGTCTGCTGTTGACTTTGTTGATAATTTAATTTTCTTGCTGAGCTATCAGCCATTTTCTTCTCCTTAAAATATTAAATAAAACTATAATTTCTCTGCAACCCTTAACTTGGCACTGTGTGAGCGGTTATTTTCCTCTAATTCATCACTACTTGCCATGATAGGTTTGCGACTAATCAATCGCAATGTTGGTTTACTGTCAGCCGGTACCATCGGCATTCCCCGTGGTATTTCGACTTCAGAATACTTTTTAAAGATCTTTTTGACGATTTTATCCTCATGAGACTGAAAAGTTATTACGCTGATTCGACCACCAGGCTTCAATAGCTTGATCGCTTCCTCAAGAGACTCTTGCAATACACCTAATTCATTATTAACTGCAACTCGAATAGCTTGAAAACTCTTCTTAGCTGGATGCCCGCCACTCCGTCTTGCATATGCCGGAATCGCATCCTTAATTACGTCTACTAAATCAAATGTAGTTACAATAGGTTTCTCTCTCCTTCGATCAACTATCTTTCTAGCAATCTGACGTGAGAACTTTTCATCTCCATACTTGTACAAAATATCACTCAGTTCTTTTTGAGACCAAGTGTTTACTATTGTATAAGCATCTAACTCTTGGCTTTGGTCCATTCTCATATCTAATCGTGCATCAAATCGATATGAAAAACCACGTTCGGGTTGATCAAACTGCGGAGATGAAACCCCAAGATCGTAGTAAATACCATCTATTCCATCTGAAATTCCCAGCTCTACCAGATTTTCTTTCAAATGACAGAAGTTATCATGAACCAACATTAATCTTGGCTCAGCTCCTGATTTCAATTCCTCAGCAAAACTCTCTTTTGCCATTGAAATTGCATATTCATCTTGATCAAATCCGATAACAGTTCCTCGACTTAATTTACTGAGTAAATATCGAGCATGACCACCACCACCAAAAGTTGCGTCAACATAAAGACCATCATCTTTGGGATTTAAATTGTCTATTGTTTCGTGCAATAGCACGCTTTTATGCTTGAATTTCATAATTTTTATAACTCGATGTCATCCAAGTCTTCTGCGATATCGTCATAGTTTTCATTAGCATCTTCTGAAAAATCATTCCAGCGTTCTGCTGACCAAATTTCAATTCTATCAGAGACACCAACAATCACACATTCCTTAATGAGTGCGGCATGCTTTTTCAATGTCATGGTCAGATTAACACGTCCTTGCTTGTCGAACTCACTTTCCATCGCACCTGAGTAGAAAAGACGCGTAAACTTACGTGCACTTCTCTTAGTCAGTGGAAGTTTGGCTAACTTAGCCTCAATTTTCTGCCATTCTTCAATTGGATAGCCAAAAATACAGCCTTCCATTCCACGAGTAAATACCATCTTATCACCAATCTCGTCTCTAAATTTGGCCGGTATAATTAAACGGCCTTTGCTGTCGAGATTATGATGATACTCGCCCATGAACATGGTCTAGCCCCCTTTCCAAAGAATAATTTACCACACTTCCCCACTTTCTACCACAAGTTTTCCACTTTTTATTTAGATATTACGTTATTTTATGATAATTATAATTTCATTCAAAATAAAATGCTTCCATCTATTGCGATAGAAGCACTTTATTTTGAATGAAAATGTGGGAGAGAAAAATTATAATAAAAGCAAAATTACAAGACCAACATACCAAACAATTGATGACGCAGCTAAATAATGCCACAACATACCAAAAGTTTTAGCAACCGAAATATTTTTATCTTTAATTGCAGTATAAATTGAAACAATTACTACCAAAATGAAATATAATAAAAATCCATAAGGCAAAAAAGACGGTTGCTTAGTTTCTTGAGTCAATAATTGACATGCCACAATAAAGAAAAATGGTAATATGTCATAACCACTAAATTGCGCCTTAGGAAATAACTTCACCAAAAAAACAGCTACTACAATGCCACATAAAGGAATTAAAAAGATAAGCAAAAAATTCATAAAAACCTCCATTAGGTTTATTTTAAACTATTTCAATTAAATATAAAATTGTAATTAAAATCATGGTAAACTAGAATTATTAATTTAGGAGGGCATATATGAGAAAACGTAAGAAAAAATCTGGATTTCAGAAATTAACTATTGTTATGGCCTGGTTCATGGCGGTTATTACCCTTCTTGGTGTAGTAGCTACTGCTTTAATTGGAACTGGAGTATTTCAATTTTAGAAATTGTAAGCAAAAAAGGAGTTGTATAAAAACAACTCCTTTTTAGTTTATTTAAAAATAATACTCTTTTTTCAAAAATGGATAGTCTTCTGCAAGTTTCACCCAGAACCAGTATGTACATATAGCTAAAATTAAACACCATAGTAAATTAGGTAAAATACTATGTGTAAAACTAGCAAAAGATAGTTGAATTAGGCCTGTCAGATTTAGCATTAAAAAGACATAGACACTTACACAAAGATAAGTAACTAAGCAGATCAACAGACGAAACCAGAATACTTCAGGAAGAAATCTAGCACTTTTCTCAATAAAAAAGCAGATCAAAGGAAAAGCAACAGTATAAATTCCGATAATGCCCAAATAATAAAGATCGGCAATAATTCCTAAACCCAAGCAAAGCCAAATATTTGCATCATTTTTATCATCACATAAAGCTATTAAAGTGATACCAACAACTGTTAGCCAGCAGCTTCCAGAAAAACTTCTATGAAAAATAAAAGTCTGTAAATTATAGGCTAATACCCCATCTAAGATTAGCGCCATAAATAAGGCAATAGCTACATACCATCGACGCAATATTGCCATTACTCTTCAACCTTTCTTTTAATTACAGACACAACAGACGGATCATTGAGATTTCCAGCAGGTTGAATTTCAACAACGTCAGATAGACCAAAAGTATCACGCGTTGTTTTTTTTACTGTACCTACTAATAATCCTTTTGGTGATAAACCACCCATGCCACTAGTATAAACGCGCGTACCCTTTTTTAACTTTTGGCCATCAACAACTTGAGTAAATGCCAATTGATTATTTTCCCCAACTGATATTACCCCATGAACCTTTTTACCATTAGCTGCATCCGCTTCTACAGCAAATTTATTTGTTGATTTATCAGTTGTAGTAATCAATTCAACTTTAGAGGTAGTACTGTTTACTTCTACTATTCGTCCGATAACACCTTTACCTGACATAACCGGCATATTCTTTTTAACACCAGCTCTTGATCCTTGATCGATAATTAACAAATCGGACCAAGTATCTGCAGCACGTGAAATTACGGAGCCGTTAATAATAGTGTAGTCAGTTAATGTTTTCTTTAACTTTAATGCTTGCTTTAATTGCGTGTTTTCAGCTTCAAGTGAACTATTACGAGCTTTAGTTTGAGCCAGGTTATCAATTTGTTTTTTCAAGTGATCATTTTCAGCTTGAGCGTTAAATAGATCCTCAACATTGGCAACGCCATTAGAAACTAAATTTATGGGCCAGTTAACTACTCTAGTAACAATAGAGACTGTATCATTACCAATTTTCTGAACTAAGAAAGGTGACTGTCTCTTATTACGTAAGCGAACAGAAATAGATAACATACTTAAAACTAAAATAACTATCACAAAAATTGTCAGTAACTTTTTGTTTTTGAAGAATTTTTTCATCTACTACTATCTTCCTAATTTAAAAGTTAATAAAAAAGACCGGCTTTTACGCCGGCCTCTAAATTAACGTCTCTTACGCATAACTTCAATATTTTTGAGAGATTCACCGGTACCAATTGCAACACAATCAAGTGGATCTTGAGCAATAAAGACTGGAACTTTAGTAGCGTCTGAAATAACTTCTGGTAAGTTCTTCAAAAGAGCCCCACCACCAGTTAACACAATACCATGATCGATAACATCAGCAGCAATTTCTGGAGATGTTTCTTCTAAAGTCTCTTTAATAGCTACGATAATATTTTGTACTACTTCTTGAATAGCTTTTGCAACATCTTCCGCATTAATATCAATTGATTTTGGCAATCCTGTTACTAGGTCACGACCACGAATATTCATAGATTCAATTTCTTTTGCCTTTTCTACTGAAGCAGAAGCAATTTGAATCTTAATAGTTTCAGCAGTTCTTTCACCAATTAACAAGTTGTAATTTTGGTGAATGTAAGTTGCAATTGCACTATTCCACTTGTCGCCAGCCATTCTAGTAGAACGAGAAGAAACAATACCACCTAATGAAATAGTTGCTACATCAGTAGTTCCACCACCAATATCAACAACCATCGATCCTGTTGGATCCATAACAGGAAGACCAGCACCAATTGCAGCTGCAAATGGTTCTTCAATTACATATGCTTCACGTGCGCCTGCAACTCTAGCAGCATCAATTACGGCTCTCTTTTCAACTTCTGTTACTCCAGAAGGCACACAAATCATAGCTACTGGCTTTGAATTACCAACTGTTTTTTCCATAAAGTATTTAAGCATCACAGCAGTTGTATCATAATCCGCAATAACTCCATCCTTCATTGGACGAATAGCAACAATTGATCCAGGAGTTCTACCAATCATTTCCTTGGCTTCTGAACCAACAGCAATAACTTCACCCGTTTGAGTGTTTTTAGCAACAACAGAAGGTTCGCGTAAAACAATACCCTTACCTTCAATATAAACGAGTGTGTTGGCAGTTCCCAAATCAATCCCAATATTTTTAGATCCTAATCCAAACACGCAAAATCTCTCCTTAAATTTATCTCTTTAATTATTTTAGCCTAAATCGTATCTTTATTTAGTCTTAGATATTATAGCATAGAAACTCTAATGTAAAAATTTGCTTTAAGGAAATTTGCCCATACTTAAAGAAGACTTAAAGAAGTTCCATTTCTCGAAAACTTAAGTAAGTATTATCAGTCACAATAAAGTGATCTAGAAAGTCTATTCCCATACATTTACTTGCTTCTACCAATTTTTTAGTAAAACGCAGATCATGTTGAGACGGCTGCTCATCTCCACTTGGATGATTGTGTGCCACAAAAAATGCAGTACTATTATAGATTACCGCCCAGCGAAAGATGTCTCTAGGGTGCGCTACTGCTCGGTTCACAGTTCCTTGAAAAATTAATTTCTCAGCAATAATTTTATTCTTAGAGTCTAGATAAATACCATATAACTCTTCTTGTTGCCTACCGCATAATTTATCTGCTATATAGCAACCAACCTGAGAACTAGAATAGAAACTTTCGACCTTTTTATTATTTACACTCTTAACACGTTCCAAAATTAGTTGAAGCAAAACGGCTATTTCATTATTACACTTAGGGCTAGCTGCAAATTGCCATAAATCCTTAAAACTATTTATTTCTATTTCATTTAACTTTTCAAATAATCCGTCAAATGTAATAATATCTTTTTTCTCTAGTGATCTGGCTAATTTTTTCACTAAATCAATATCTGTTTGCAATAATTCTTCTTTTTTCATAAATATCAAATACTCCTTTGATATTTATTACGAAAAAACTACTCAATTTTTTCAATAAAAGTATAAAAATCTTTGCAAATGAATGTAGCATTTTTTCTATCAATATTAGTTGGTTCTTTCAAATCTGGAACCATTATGCATTTTAGACCCGCAGCACTTGCTGATGCAACTCCTGTACTTGAGTCTTCAAACACTAATAAATTATTTTTTGAAAGCTTCATTTTTTCTGCAGCTAATAAATATATGTCTGGCGCAGGTTTCGCCTTTATCTTTCCCGCCTCTACATCCTTATAACTTAAATAAAAATCAAAGTAATCTCTTATTTTTAAAACATCTAAGTTATGAGTTACTACTTCATCATAATTACTAGAGGCAATGGCAAGCTTTACATTTCTTTCTTTAAACAAAGTCAAGGTCTCTTTTACTCCTGGTTGCAGTTTAAGCTTACCTTCATCAGTCCATTGCCATACCAGTTCATCAGTTCTTTTAATAAACTTATCTCGATCCGCGTCGGTTTTAAAATGTCTATGATAGAAATCTTCCATTTCTTTAACTGAAGAGCCAACCAATTTCAAATAACTATCATCTGGAATGTCTAAATTAGCTTCTTTTGCAGCGACAATATTTGCATCCCAGTATAACTTCTCAGAATTAACTAGCAGACCATCCATATCAAAAATTACACCTTTGATAGGCTCAGATATATTTTCAACCTTCATTATTTATCCCTTCTGCAACAATTTAGAATTGCACCTACTAAGTAAAAAGATCCCGTCACTAATAGCATATCATTTGAATTCAATTTATTCTTTAAATTAGTAAACGCCTTTTTAAAATTATCTTCATAGTCATATTTTTCTTGAGCTTCTTTTGGAAAATCTTCTAACCTAGCAGCTCTTGGATAATCAATTCTAGTCAATGTAACTTTTTCATCTTCAAATAGGTCAATAACTGGGCCTAAATCTTTATCTTTCATCATTCCCAGTAGCACATAAACTTTTTCTTTCTTCTTTTGTCTTACCAAATTTAGCAAATTAGACATCGCCTGTAAATTATGTGCACCATCAACAATGATCTCTGGCTTATTTTGAACTACTTCATATCTCCCAGGAATCTTAGTTTCATTAATAGCATTCTCAACTGTCTTTTTATTTAACCTAATATTCAACAATTGCACGGCTTTAACTGCAATTCCAATATCATAAGCTTCAACTAGTGGACGGGATAAAAAAGTATATTCTTGCTGTGAATCATTATATTTTATCGCCTTTTCAGTCAATTTCACCTGAAAATCTCGTCCTAATAAAAATGATTCTGCTGTTTCTTGTTTTGCTTTATTGAGCAATATTTCTAAAACATCTTTAGGTATATTTCCTAATACAACCGGTCTTTTTTCTTTAATTATTCCACTTTTTTCTTGAGCAATATCAGTTAAAGTAGGACCAATGATTTTTTCATGATCTAAACCAATAGTCGTAATCACACTTACTTCGGGAGTAATCACATTAGTTTTATCATGCTTTCCACCAATTCCTACTTCAATTACAGCATAATCACATTTCTCTTGAGCAAAGAATTGAAAAGCCAAAGCTACTTCATATTCAAACGTTACTAAAGAAAAACTAGGATCAACTTTTTTCAGAGCATCTATTGCTACTTCTATTTCATTAGCAACTTTAATTAGCTTGTCATTACTAATATTTCTCCCATTTAGCTGAATTCTCTCGTTAAATTCATATATATAAGGAGACACAAAAAGGCCAGTCTTTTGACCGGCCTTTTGCAATAAATTACTCAAATAATAGGATGTTGACCCTTTACCATTAGTCCCGGTAACATGAATTGTCTTAACACTATCTTGAGGATTACCTAACTGTTTTAAAACCCTTTTGATATAGCTTAGATCATTTTTAGGATGAAGTTTAGGTAAAGAATATATTCTTTTAATTACTTGGTCAACATTAGTAAATTTCAATCTATTTACTTTCCTTCAATTCTTTCATACGTTCACGAACACCAGCAAGTTGACTTTCGTAGTCAGCCTTCTTTTCTTTTTCTTTATTTACAACTGCTTCTGGAGCATGAGCAACAAATCCTTGATTTGAAAGCTTCTTTTCAGCTCTTATAACTTCTTCTTCAAGACGTTTTTCTTCTTTTTCCATCTTCTTAATTTCATCGTCTACATTGACTAATTCAGTTAATGGAACAAAAATTTGAGCTCCTGGAATTACAGCTGTCTTAGCAAGTTTTGGTGCCTCAATATCTGCTGCAACTTGCAAATCTTTAGGATGTAAAAAGTTTTCTACGTAATCTACATTTTCATCTAAGATATGCTTGTTTGCTTCATCATCTAATTGAATCATGATATCAATTTGAGAAGACATTGGTGCGTTAACTTCCATGCGGATATTACGTACAGCTTTAATCACTTCAATTAAGAATGCCATATCATTATCTGCTTGTTTATTTTCAAATTCTACATGAGTTTCTGGATATTCTGCAGTCATAATTGACTTACCTTCATGTGGCATTGAAAGCCATAATTTTTCAGTAACAAATGGCATAATTGGGTGCATTAAACGTAAGATTTGATCAAGAATCCAAATTAAGTTTTCTTGCTTTCTAGTCTTTAATTCTTCATCATCACCATTTAAGGCAACCTTAGAAATTTCGATGTACCAGTCACAGAAGTCATTCCAAATAAAGTTATAAAGTTCACGACCAGCTTCACCAAACTTATACTCATCAAATAAACGAGTAACTTCAGCAACAGTATGGTTTAATCTATCAAAAATCCAACTATCCGCCAAGTCAAACTTAGTAGTATCTGGCATATGAGCAGGTTTTGCATCTTCTGGCAAGTTCATAATTACAAAACGGCTTGCATTCCAGATCTTGTTGATGAAGTTCCATGCAGCAGCCAATTTCTTTGGATCATAACGAGTGTCTTGACCAGGAGCAGTCCCATTTAACAAGAACCAACGTACAGCATCAGCACCATACTTATCAACAACATCCATCGGATCAACACCATTACCAAGTGACTTGCTCATCTTACGTCCCTGTTCGTCACGCATCAAACCATGTAAAACAACATCTTTAAATGGACGCTTCTTAGTAAAGTGAAGACCTTGGAAGATCATTCTTGATACCCAGAAGAAAATAATGTCATATCCGGTAACTAAAGTATTAGTTGGGAAGTAGCGCTTAAAGTCTGGATTGTCAGTATCTGGCCAACCTAAAGTTGAAAATGGCCATAAAGCACTTGAGAACCAAGTATCAAGTACATCTGGATCTTGTTCCCAGTTTTCAATATCCTTAGGTGCTTCTTCACCAACGTAAGTTTCACCAGTCTTCTTGTTGTACCAAGCAGGAATACGGTGACCCCACCATAATTGACGAGAAATTACCCAATCATGAACATCTTCCATCCAGTGATTTAAAGTTCCTTCAAATCTTTCAGGAACAAAGTTAACCTTACCGTCTGTCTTTTGGTTCTTAAGTACTTCTTCAGCAAGAGGCTTCATCTTAACAAACCATTGTTTAGAAAGTCTTGGCTCAACCTGTACACCAGAGCGTTCAGAGTGACCAACAGAGTGGACAATTGGTTCTACTTTAATTAGATAGCCTTCTTCTTTAAGATCCTTAACTAAAGCTTCACGAGCTTCAAAACGATCCATACCAGCATACTTGCCAGCTTCTTCGTTCATTGTTCCATCATCGTTCATTACGTTGATTCTTTCAAGATTATGACGATTACCCACTTGGAAGTCATTAGGATCATGTGCTGGAGTGATCTTAACTAAACCAGTACCAAATTCTGGATCCACGTGTTGATCTTCAATAATTGGAATATGGCGACCAACAAGTGGAAGTACTAATTCTTTACCAACAATATTCTTGTAGCGTTCATCTCCTGGTGCAACAGCAACAGCAGTATCACCAAACATAGTTTCAGGACGTGTAGTTGCAATTTCAACAAAGCCTGATCCATCTGCAAATGGATATTTCACATGGTAAAATGCACCCTTGTCATCTTTGTGAATAACTTCAATATCACTAAGAGCAGTTTGCAATTCTGGATCCCAGTTAATAATGTATTCACCGCGGTAAATTAAGCCTTCATTATATAGTTGAACAAATACTTTTTTAACTGCTTTAGAAAGTCCTTTGTCCAAAGTGAATCTTTCTCTTGAATAATCAAGTGAAAGTCCCATTTTAGCCCATTGGCCTTTGATAATATTTGCGTATTCGTCTTTCCAGTCCCAAACTTGCTTAACAAAAGCTTCACGTCCCATTTGGTGGCGATCTTTGCCTTGTTTACGAAGCTTAGCTTCAACTTTGGCCTGAGTTGCAATACCTGCATGATCCATTCCTGGAAGATAAAGAGTATCGTAACCTTGCATACGCTTAAAACGAATAAGTGTATCTTGAATTGCTGTATCCCACGCATGACCCAAGTGAAGTTTACCAGTTACATTTGGTGGTGGAATAACAATTGAATAAGGATGTGCCTTTTTATCACCAGATGGCTTAAATAAGTCTTCATCAAGCCACTCTTGATATCTTCCCTTTTCAACTTCATTTGGATTATATTTAGGTGCTAAATCTGTCATTAAAATTCCTCCAATAAAAAAGTCCTAGACAATAATTGTCTAGGACGAAATTTTCCGCGGTACCACCTACGATTAGATATACAAATATCTCTCTTATAAGCGGTAACGGTGCTGAAGTATCCGGATTAACCTACTAAAGTTCAATTAATCAGCTAATCAAGCTACTAGTAAATTTCTCTAAGTCTCTCAGCATAATGACTTTTCTCTGTAGTATGAAAATTACTCCTCTTGATTCTTGCTTTGTTTATGATTATAGCATGAAAGAAAACAAGATAAAAGGTAAGAATTAACCTCTGTTTTCTCTAATTACTTTTACAACTTGAATTAAAATAGTTGGAATAATTGCTAAAACCACAATCAGCCAAACTTCTTGTGCGCTTAATGGTTGAACTGCAAATAGGCTGTGAAGTGCTGGTACAAATAGAATCAAAGCTAAAAGTATACTACCTAAAGCAAAAGCAGCTAAACTATACCAGTTATTTTTAAATCCAATTTTAAAAATGCTATGTTGTGAACGGCAGTTAAAACCGTGAAGCAGACGTGCAAATGTTAAAGTTGAAAAGGCCATAGTACATGCAATTGCAGGACTATCTTTCAAACCAATTAAGAAGGCTGCAATGACACTCAATGAAATTAAGAAGCCTTGCGTACTGATTTGAGTAACAAACGGTTTATCTAACAGATTAGCCTTTGGATCGCGTGGTTTACGCTTTAAAATATCAGGGTTTCCTGGCTCCATTCCGATTGCTAAAGCTGGAAGAGAGTCAGTCACTAAGTTAATGAATAAAAGTTGCACCGCAACAAATGGTACTGGCAATCCAGCAATTGAAGCAAATAAAACAGTAATAATTGCCGATAAGTTACCTGATAGTAAGTAACCAATCGCATTTTTGATATTTTCATAAACTGTTCTACCATTTGCTACAGCCTTAATAATTGTCGCGAAGTTATCATCAGTTAAAATCATACTTGCTGCATCTTTTGATACTTCTGTACCTGTGATACCCATTGCCACACCAACGTCAGCCTTTTTAAGAGCGGGAGCGTCGTTCACACCATCTCCAGTCATTGATACAATATGGTCTTTTCTTTGCCATGCGTTAACAATTCTAATTTTGTTTTCTGGAGAAACACGAGCATAAACTGCAACTTTCTCAATTTCTTGGTCTAGTTCTTCATCACTTAAAGCATCTAACTCCAAACCAGTTAAAGCAATATCTCCGTCGTTAAAAATGCCAATCTTCTTAGCAATAGCTACAGCAGTTACCTTATGATCCCCAGTGATCATTACTGTTCTAATTCCTGCTTCTTTAGCACGAGCAACGGCTGCTACACTTTCTTCTCTAGGCGGATCCATTTCAGAAACTAAACCAATAAAAGTTAAATCTTTTTCAGTATCAGCAGAGAGTTCTTCATCACTTTCTTTATAAGCAAAAGCAAGTACTCTTAAACCATTTTCTGAAAAATGATTATTTTGAGCCAAAATATCTTTTCTATCTTGCTCAGTAATTGGACGTACTTCATCCCCAAAACGAATATTTACACAGCGCTTAAGTAAAACATCAATTGCACCTTTAACAAAAATTGTTGGAATAGTATGAATTAGATGCTTAGTACTCATTAACTTACGGTCAGAGTCAAATGGTACTTCTTCTAAACGATCCAAATGATTTCTTAATTCACTTTCCGATAAGCCTAACTTTCCATCTCCAAGATTAATGCCTGGAACTTTGCGATACATTTCAAGCAACGCTGATTCTGTTGGATCTCCAATTTTCTTGCCATCAGATAAACTAGCATCATTATTTAAAACTACGTCATATAGTAAATAACGATGTAACTGATTACTCAAATTAAGCTCTTCAGGCTTAAGAACTTTACCGCCGATATAAATATCTTCAACAGTCATCTTATTTTGAGTTAAAGTTCCAGTTTTATCAGAACATATTACAGAAACCGACCCCAAAGATTCAACAGCTGCTAAGTTTTTGATAATAGCATGTTCTTTAGCCATTTTTTGCGTACCCATTGCTTGTACAATTGTTACAATCGAACTCAAAGCTTCGGGAATAGCAGCAACAGCTAAAGCAACAGCAAATAAAAGAGCGTCGAGCAACGGCTGACCACGCCACATTTGAAGACCTAAGATCAAAGCACAGAAAATAAGAATTGCGGTTGCTAAACGAGATGAAAATTGATCAAGTGAAACTTGTAGTGGCGTTCTACGCTCTTTAGTTTCATTCATCAAAGTCGCAATCTTACCAATCTCAGTATTCATTCCAGTTGCTGTAACTAAGACATTTGCCCGTCCATACGTTACAAGCGAACTAGAATAAACCATGTTTACTCGATCACCCAAAGGAACTTCTTTATCAAATGTTGTATCTAACTTATCAATATTAGTTGATTCACCAGTTAACGAACTTTCATTAACTTGCAATGAAAAATTATCTAAAATTCTACCATCAGCAGTCACTAAATCTCCTGCCTCAAGTAAAAGGATATCCCCAGGAACTACGTCTTTTGCAGCAATTTCTTGTTTCTTGCCATCTCGTAAAACCTTAGCTGCAGGAGCAGATAAAGATTTTAAAGCCTCTAGCGACTTTTCAGCTTTAACATGCTGTACTGTTCCTAAAATAGCATTTAAGATTAACACAACAATAATAACTGCAGTACTTTCCAAGTTACCAGTAAATGCGGAGATAATAGCTGCAACAATTAGAATAATGACCATCAAGTCCTTAAATTGTTCTAAAAAGACTTCTAAAATGCTCTTTTTCTTACCTTCTACTAAGGCATTTGGCCCTACTTGAGCTAATTTTTCTTGAGCCGCTTTATTGGTCAAGCCATGTTGTTCATTAGCTCCCAGTTCTTTCAAAACCTCTTCTTTACTTTCACGATAGTATGCTTTCACAAGAACCTCCATCTAATAGGAAAACCAGACTCTGGCATAAAAAAAGAGACCATTGTCTGAACAAAAACGTTTAGCCAATAGTCTCACCATTTAAACTTACAGCGGAAAATTAATTTCGTTCTGACGCCATAAGTACATTCTCTGCCGGTTACTCCCTATATGTTGATTATAAGTTTATCATGTTTTACTTAAGCTAGCAATATTTTTTATTGTCTTATCCATTGCGAACCACCCAGATTATAAGCAGTTTTTCCGGCGACTTTTTTCACTGCGAAATAATTCCAGGCACTATTAGCAGCTAATTTTCTACCAGAATTTTTCTCAAATGAAGGATCAGTATAGATAGCAGTTTTCTTTCGAAGTGTGATTTTTCCAGTCTTTGCTTGTGGCGCAGAATTATTTGAATTCTTTAAATCACTATAATTTATCCATAAATCTGGTTTAGCATGATAATAAAGCTTATTTCCCTTTAATTTAACCTGATCAGCATATACTCGTCTACCATTTTTTAACAATATGTCTCCAGAGATATTGTTGCTTGGATAAGAAACTGATTCATAGTATCTCTTAAAGACATCATTTGCATGTAGAACAGTCGCCAGTTTAATAGAAAAATCAGTCAAAATTCCTGATACTCCTGCTTCTGGCTGCACAAATTGCTTCATTTGATCTACTGTATTAACGCCCCAGAGCAAATACCCTTTTTGATGTACATTTAAATAATTTGCAGTTTTTTCAGAATAAAAATTATTTGCATAATATTTAGGCAAAGATATTGATTCATAATCTCCAGATAATTGCGTAGTTGGAATTTGAGGACTCACTCTTGAACAAGTTAACAGGGCGTCTTTAGAAAAAGATTCTAATAAAACACGCTTTTCTAACTGATATTTTTTTATTAATTGCAGTAACAATTTAGTATCATCGTCACCTTTAGGCTCAATCATAAACTTGACATTTGAATTTTGATAGCGCCTAAAAACATCTTCAAGACTATGCATTGATTCATTATTTTGATTTATATATATATTTAGTTTTCGATACGGATAATCTTTAATATTTTTATCAATTCCAAAAACGCGACTCATATTTTCATCATGACTAACAACCAAAATATTGTCCGCAGTCTTTTGTAAATCAAGTTCTAAATAATCTACATGTGCACCAACTGCACGATCATAAGCCACCCAACTATGTTCTGCATACTTACCATTTTCATTATCCCCTCGATGCGCTATATTTAAAAAGCCGCAAGAAAAAGGAAAAACAAGAAATAGTAAAAAAATAGCAAAAGTAAATCTTTTCATCTTAATCTTTCTAAAGTATGTCAATTATCGTTTACTTAATTTCAGCTAGACCAATCTCTTTATATTCCCCACGCTTTAAATCAGCAGGTAAATGCAATTTTCCCATTGAGATTCTATCTAGTTCCAATACTTTCATACCAACTGCTCCAAACATTCGCTTAATTTGATGATACTTTCCTTCTTGTATCTCAATCTCAATTCGTGACAGATTATTATCTTGATCCTGTTCTAAAATCTTTAGTTTGGCCGATTTTAACTTAGTTCCATCACCTAAAATTAATCCTTGAGCAAATTTTTCAACAGTTTTCTGATCTGCTACACCAGCAATTTGAGCTTGGTATACTTTAGCAACATGTTTATTAGGAGCTAACAATTCATGTGCTAAAGGTCCATCATTTGTTAAAATTAATAAACCAGTTGTATCCTTATCTAACCTTCCGACAGGTGCTATATTTTGATAACGATCTTTAGCCTTAAGTAAGGAAATAACAGTTCTTTGACTTCTATCTTCAGTTGCCGAAATAATTCCCTTGGGTTTATTCAATAAAAAATAATGATACTTTTTATATGTGATTTCATTACCATTAACAGCAATTTCATCAGTTTCTTTAACTTGCTTTTTAGGTACAGTTACAACTTCTCCATTAACAGTAACTACGCCCTGTTTTAATATGCTGTGAACTTCTTTGCGCGAACCAACATTCATATTGGCTAAATATTTATCAATTCTCATTTATTTTATCTTTCTTAAATAAAAAAGCGCCGGCGTCTGCCAGCACTCTTTTTATAATAATTCTGCGTCTTCTTCAGCCTTGTCATCTAAGAATTTTTGATTTGGATAAATTGGAGTAATTTCCATTCCATCAATAGCACGCTGAATCATTCCTTCAGCATCAAGTCTATTTTCTAATTTACGTGCTTCATCTAGCTTTGGCTTAGTCTTAGGACGTGGTGGAGCAAAAATTGTACAACAATCCTCAAATGGTTCAATTGAAAGGTCAAATGTACCAATTTGTTCAGCCAATTTGATAATTTCTGTTTTATCCATTGTAGCTACAGGACGAAGAACTGGTGTTGAAGTTACATCATTGATTGCAACCATAGATTCTAATGTCTGAGAAGCCACTTGTCCAACCGATTCGCCGTTAAAGATAGCTAGACCGCCACGCATTGCGCGAATACGATCCGCCAATTGAAGCATAAAACGACGTTGAATAGTCATCAAATAGCCTTCTGGTAATTTCTCCTTAATTTGTTCTTGAATTTCAGTAAAAGGTACTGCAATAAAGTTAATCTTTCCAGAATAATTAGCTAAAATTCCAGTAAGTTCTTTTGCTTTAGCGAGTGCCTTTTCAGTAGTATATGGTGGACTAAAGAAGTGAACCATATCAATTTCAACTCCACGCTTCATTGCTAAATAAGAAGCTACTGGAGAATCAATTCCACCTGATAGCATCATAACTGCTCGACCTGCTGTACCAACTGGCATTCCACCTGCACCATAAAGAAGTTGATTTGAAATATAAATAGCATCTTGGCGAACTTCAATTCTCAAAACCAAGTCAGGTTTCTTCATTTTAACCTTTAAGTTATCCATATTATCAAATAGATAGTCACCAACCATGGCATTTAATTGATTCGTATCGTATTCAAAATCATGATCGCTACGTCTAGTATTAACTTTAAAAGTCATACCATCTTTAAAAGTTGCCTGCATTAATTCTAAAGATGCCTTTTTAATAGCATCGAGATTTTTTTCAACTTTTACAGTTGGCGAATATGTTTGAATACCAAATACAAGTTTCAAACGTTGATCAATCTTGTCAAAAGGAGCACCGTTTAAAACAATATGCATTCGATCATGTTTCGGATGAATTTCAATTTCTGGAAAATCTTGCAATGCTCGAGTTACATTACCAGCCAATCTTCCAATAAAATCTTTACGATTTTTTCCTTTAGTGGATAGTTCGCCATAACGAACCATTACTTCTGTATATTGCATAGTTTCACCTTATTTCAAATGATTAATTTCAGCGAAGTGCTTATATATTTTATCAAAGACTGCAATAAATTGCTCGGCTTCTTCGATTGTATTACTTGGATCGAAACTTAATCTAATTGCTCCAGTAGCTAAATCATCCTCTACTTTCATTGCATTTAAAGTTCCACTTTCAACACCACTTCTTGAAGAGCATGCACTAGTAGTAGATACATAAATATCATTCGATTCAAGAGTATGAACCAATGTTTCTCCGCGAATTCCTTCTAAGGAAAAACATAAAATACTAGGAATAAACTTCTCAGATATTGGTGAAAAAACATGAATTCCCGGTTTTCCATCTAGGTAAGAGGTGATCTTTTCTTTTAGTGCTAGTTCTTGCTTTGCATTCTTTTCTTCATCAGACAAGTATAAACGCATTGCCTTGGCGGTTGCAGCTATTGCTGGTAAGTTTTCAGTACTAGAGCGTAAACCTTTCTCTTGTCCTCCACCATCAATTAATGGCTTAATCATCTTGCCTTCTTTTTTATAAAGAATCCCTACACCACGAGGAGCATGAAACTTATGAGCTGACAAGCTCATTAAATCTACTCGATTGGTAAAAACTTCATCCCAAATATTTTTTCCGAGTGCTTGAACATTATCAACGTGAAAAGTAACGTTTGGATAATCTTCTAATATGTCACTAATTTCTCTAATTGGCTGAATTGCACCAATTTCATTATTAACACCCATGATAGAAACCAAAATAGTATCTTTATCAAGAGCAGCCTTTAAATCATCTGGACTAACTTGACCATTTTTATTTACAGGTAATACAGTTACTCTAAACCCCAGATTTTCGAGTGCACGCACCGAGTTAGAAACGGCTGCGTGTTCCACACTTGAGGTAATAATATGGTTTCCAAATTCTTTTTTTGCTAAAGCAGTTCCCTTAATTGCCCAATTATCTGATTCACTTCCACTTGAAGTAAAAAATATTTCATAAGGCTTTACATTTAACAAAGTAGCAATTTGCTTTCTTGATGCTTCCAAAAGTTGATGGGAACGATCTCCCATTTTGTGCAAACTTGAAGGATTTCCCCAGATATTTTTTGTTACCTTATCGTATGTTTCTAAAGCTGCAGGATAGACAGCCGTTGTAGCACTATTATCAAAATAGATCAATTTTTCTTTCTCCCCTAAAAAACGACCATCAAGATGGTCGTTCGATAATCATATAAAATATTAACTTAAAAACTCTATGGCTTCAATGATTTACTCTTCTTCGTCTTCTTCTTGTTCACTATAGTATTCTTTTTCAATTCTTTGATAGCTTCCTGGCTCTACTTTTTCTAAAGCTGTAGCAATAATGTCTAAAGCTTCCTTATATTCATATTTATTTTGATATAAGTCATATGCCTCTTTACGAGCACGCTTAATCCCAGGATTTGAAATATATTTATTCGAATACTGCATAGTCAGCTCAACTAAATCAGCTGAATTTAGAATTTCATCAGCTTCTTTCTTCAGACGCTTAATATCTTCTTGGATCTGGATTAATTCACTAGAAATTTTTTCCATATTTATTCGAACTTGATTTAATTCATTGTCTGTATGCTTAACTTCATTTAAGACCAAAGTGTACATCTGAATAAAGCTTTCAGGTTTGCCCGGCAATTGACGTCTTTCAACTTTTCGATAAATTAAAGAAATTTCTTGTTTGAAGTGAATAATAGAATCATTAGCAATCTTCTCTGCATCAAACAATCCATCTACATCGCCTGATAATCTCTTTTCAGTTTTTTCAATTTCTTTCAAGTTATTCAACATTGTCAGCCATTTATTTTCAATCTGAGAATAAACCCCATTGCCGTCTGCAATTTTTTGACAATCAACATCAAAATCCGTATTCATTCGATTAACTTGACTTTTAAGTTGTCGAGCTTCAGCTAATTCACCATGAGTCAATTCATAACTCTGATCAACATGTTCTAACTTAGCCACAAGTTGATTGGATGCATTAGCTACGTGAGAAAGAATTTGAACAATCTTATCTTGATTATTATCAACAAATGGTCGAGCTTTAAATTCTTTAGTTAAAATATCATACAAACTGTCAATACGTGTACTAATTTCTTTGTTATTCTTTTCAACTGTTGTTAGCTCTAATTTATTTAAATCTTTTTTTGTATTATCAACTAGCTCACGTAAGTTCTTAATTTCTTCTAAGACATCAATTTCCTCAATTTTATACTTATCCTTTATCATTTGACGATAAGTATTGCTCAATTCATTTAATTGATCTGGAAATACATTCTTTAATTCTTGATCAAATTTTTCTACTTTTGGTAAATCTTCTTTTAATGAACTAAGTTTAGTATCAATTTTAATTAATACTTTCTTAGCTTCCTCATGATCCCCTTCACCAGAGAGATTTTTTACTGTTTGAAAATCACTTTCTAAGGTCGCCAAATCTTCTTCAATTTGATCAATTGCATTTCCATAATTAAAGGATTGAGACAAAATCTGCTTACGTAATTGTTGATAATCTTTAGATAAAGCAGCGTAATGTTTTTGATTATCGCGATTTGCTTCTAACAAATTAGTAAATATCTGCTTACTGTGTTCAACATTATCTTGATTGGTCTGCAATAATTCTGTTGCTTCTTTAATCAATTGATGTGTCTTTATCAAATTGAATTTTGCATTGAGTCCAGCAGCTTGCTCAAGTATATGCTTTAACTCGCCAACATCCTTAGTATCAACTTTCTGATATACTTTCTGCCATCTTTTAAAAGTTTCTAAACTTTTACCAGCTAATTCCATTTTTTTCAGGCGTTTTATATCTTCTTCGACACTAAGGTTCCTCAGTTCATCAGTTAATGCATCCAGTTCTGCAATCTGGTGATTAAAATATTTATTAAAGATTACAACTGTAGCAATAGCAACAATTATAGCAATTAATAATACAATAATAAGAATAGATAACCCTGATGACATAATACCCTCCATATTTTATTTTAATTATACCAGACTTCCCCTTAATGCTAGCCAGAAAATCCTTATTTTTACTTGCTTTAAAGTATATTTCTTACTATAATAGTCTTCGTGTAAAATATTTGCAGCAATAAGTGACAAGAACGTCAACATCTTGAGGCGTTTAGTGAACGAGTAACCCGCGCTGCACTGGGCGAAACATACAACTCGAGATGCACGAATGTTGAACTTATTTCTCATATTTTACTCCAAAAAATTATTATTTTTTATGGAGGATTTTTTATGTCAAGATATACTGGTCCAAGTTGGAAACGTTCAAGACGCTTAGGTATCTCACTTTCAGGTACTGGTAAGGAAATTAGCCGTCGTAACTACGCACCTGGTGATCATGGTCCTAACAACCGTGCTAAGGTTTCTGAATATGGTCAACAATTGAAGGAAAAGCAAAAGTTACGTTGGATGTTTGGTTTAAATGAACGTCAATTCCAAAACTTATTCATCCGTGCCGGCAAGATTCGTGAAGGGAAGCACGGTGTTAACTTTATGGCTTTACTTGAAAGACGTTTAGACAACATCGTTTACCGTTTAGGTTTAGCTTCAACTAGAGAACAAGCTAGACAACTTGTTAACCACGGTCACATCTTAGTAGATGGCAAGCGTGTTGACATTCCTTCATACGAAGTTAAAGTTGGTCAAGAGATCAGCTTAAGAGAAAAGTCAAAGAACTTGCAACAAGTTAAGGACGCTTTAGATGCAGTTGTATCACGTCCACCATTTGTTTCATTTGACGACAGCAAGATGACTGGTACTTTAGTTCGTCTCCCAGAACGTGACGAAATGGAACCAGAAGTTGATGAAGCTCTTATCGTTGAATGGTACAACAAGAAGCTTTAATATTATCGCTTCACTACAAAAGTCTTTCCTATTTTGGAAAGACTTTTTTGTTTTCTTCTTTTCTGCTTTGTTACACTATGAATATAAATATTCAAAAATAAAGAAAAATTAGAATTATGACTGAAGATTTAAACACACGTCTTGAACATGCTGCTCAAGGCATTACTCCTCAAACATGTCCCGATGAACGTAGACGATATTTAGGTTCTCTTCGCGAACGTGTTTTAATTCGAATGACTGTAGAAGAAACAAATAATCAAAAATTAGATACTTTATTCTTGAAACATATTGATGACTATAAAGGCTACACTATTTTAATAAATGGAAAAATGCCTCAAAACGACTTCATCAGTAAACTAATGGGGCTCTGCTCTCAAAAAGATATAAAATTTACCTTGATAAATGATGATAATGCTAAAGATGAACCAAATGCTACTGGAATCCTAGTGGTTTCAAAAACAGCTATCAACCATTATCGAGTTGAAATCAATCAAGTCTATGCCCCTGAAGTTCCTAATGAACAACTTACCGAGCGAAAAAAGCCGAGTTTTTGGGATAGATTATTTAGGAAAAAGGATTAATCATGCAACCTCTTGCTTATCGTATGCGTCCAAAAAATTTAGATGAAATAGTTGGACAGGAACATCTAGTTGGAAATAAAAAGATAATTAGACGAATGGTTGAAGCAAAATTATTGTCTTCAATGATTCTCTACGGCCCTCCCGGCATCGGCAAAACAAGTATTGCCAGCGCTATTGCTGGCTCAACAAAATATGCTTTTAGAAAACTTAATGCTGCAACAGATACAAAAAAAGACCTACAAATTGTAGCCGAAGAAGGAAAAATGAGCGGTACTGTCATCTTACTTTTAGATGAAATTCACCGTTTAGATAAAACCAAGCAGGACTTTCTTCTTCCTCTATTAGAGTCTGGCAATATTATTTTAATCGGAGCAACTACCGAAAATCCATACATTTCTATTTCTCCTGCGATTCGATCGCGTTGTCAGATCTTTGAACTGCATCGCCTTCAGAGCACAGATATTTCTCGAGCTATCGATCGTGCATTAAACGACTCTGAAAATGGCTTAGGTAAATATAATGTTATATTAACAAAAGACGCACGCAATTTACTTATTGACAAAGGTAATGGTGATTTAAGATCTACTCTTAACGCTTTAGAATTAGCCGTTTTATCAACTGATCAAGAAAAACAAGATAAAAGTTCTGACCATAAACTCATTATTGATAAAAATGAAATAAAAGATTCTATTCAATTTAAAGCTCAAAATTATGATGCCAATGGCGATGGTCATTATGATCTATTATCAGCATTTCAAAAATCCATTCGTGGATCTGATACCGATGCTGCACTCTACTATTTAGGTAATTTATGCGAATCAGGCGATTTAATAGCAATTTGTAGACGTTTATTAGTTATTGCATATGAAGATATTGGGCTCGCCAATCCCTCTGCTTGCAGCCGAGTAGTAAACGCAGTTCAAGCGGCACAAATGGTAGGCCTACCTGAAGCAAGAATCATTTTATCTAATGCCGTAATTGAACTTTGTTTATCACCCAAGAGTAACAGTGCAATTACTGCAATTGATTCTGCAATTAATGATATAAGAAATAAACAAAATGATTCGATTCCAAATAATCTAAAAGACGCTCATTATAAAGGTGCAAAAAAATTGAATCATGGAGTTTCCTACATTTATCCGCATGATTTCAAGAATGATTGGGTTCCACAACAGTACTTACCAGATAACTTGAAAGACGCTTCTTACTTTAAGCCTAAAGGAAATTCTAAAATTGAAGATGCACTAAAGAGACAGTATTTACGCTTAAAAAAGATGCAACATGACGGTTTAAAAAAGTAAATTCAATTTATTGACATAGACTATATCTTTGTTAGAATAGATAGTGATCTGAGTTGATCAACCTAATTACAAAGTTGACCGATCAAACTAAAGACGTTGGAATTTATGAATAACATCTGAATCGGAATACTAGCTTGTTCTAGGATCCATATTCACTGCGACATAGATTCAAATTTTGAACACTGCGGGTTCAACAAGCGTCATTATGTTGCAGTCAACTCAGATTTTATTGAAATTCAAGGAAGCGGCGTAAGCCGCTTTTTTTATTAAGCGAGGATCAGTAAGTGGTATTAAAAATTTTGATGCTAATCTTTATTTTATTAGTATTTATTACAGCATGGTATTTAATTAAAAGTAAAAATAAAGGTCAATTTATTATTTTTACTTTTATTGGAAATAAAAAAATTAATACTTTATTTTCCGTTACAAGTTTAGTGCTAATTTTAACTGGAATTATAGGCATAATAATTTTATTTACTTTACCTAAAGTATTTAACTTTATTACCTTAATTATTGCCGCACTGGCCATCTCTATCTTTTCATTCACATTTATGAATTTAAATGAATAGTTTTATTATTCAATTTAAATCAATTTTTGATAAAATATTGATAGAGAGGTGATCAACATGTTAAAACAATACCAACGTATCCAAGTTGCCGTTGATGGTTCTAAAGAAGCAGACGTTGCATTTAGCAAGGCTGTTGAAGTCGCTAAAAGAAATGGTGCTACTCTTGAAATTCTTCACGTAGTTGATACACGTGCTTTTCAAGATGTCTCTAGCTTTGACTCAGCAATGGTGGAACAAGTATCTGAAGAAGCAAAAACCAAGATCGAAGAATATTATAATCGTGCTAAAGATGCCGGTGTTAAGGATGTTCATTATTCTATTGAATTTGGTTCTCCAAAGAATATTATTGCTCATGAATTTCCTGAAGAACACAATATTGATTTAATTATTCTTGGTGCTACTGGTCTAAATGCAGTTGAGAGGTTATTAATTGGTAGCATTACTGAATACGTTACTCGCACTGCCGCTTGTGACGTTTTAGTAGTTCGTCACCCAGCTGCACAAAACGAAGATATTAAGAAAAATCAAGAAAATTAATTAATGGTATAAAAAAAGCCTCGTCAAAATTATGACAAGGTTTTTTTTATGCTTTTAAAAGTCTCCAGCAGTACTAAAGATATAGTCTTTATGATGCCATTTCATTGAAAGAATTAGTCCAATACCGATCATATTTCCAAGTAAAGCTGAACCACCTTGAGAAACAAATGGTAGCGGAATACCTGTTAATGGTAGTAGGTCAATTCCCATTCCAATATTTTCAAAAACATGGAACAAAATCATCATTATGATACCAGTTGAAATGTAAGAATAAAATGCATTCCTAGTCTCAAAAGTAATTTTTACCATTTGAAAAATCAAATAGAAGTAAATCAAAATTAGGACACAACATCCTACAAATCCTAATGACTCACCAATAACTGAAAAGACCATGTCTGATGTTCTAACTGGTACATAAACACTAACTTTACCAAACCCATGACCCCAAATTTGACCTGAGCCAATGGCTTTCATACTTTGCCATAATTGATAAGCTCCAGAGGAGGTATCTTGAGCAGGATTTAGCCAAGAATTTATTCTTTGGAATTGGTAAGCTCTAAAATTAAAAGCACTTCCTAAAAAGGCTTGTCCACCTGGTGTGGTAACTAAAAGAATTGCACTCGCACCAATAATAAATACTAATCCATAGACTGGTACAATTATTTTCCAAGTAATCCCTGAAACTAGTATTACTCCCCCAACAATGGCAAAGAATACAAGCATCGTACCAAAGTCATTTTGTAATTTCAAAAGTACTGCTACTGGGACTAACCATGCAAATATTTTTCCAATTAAAAGCCAATCTGTTTTAAAAGTATGCGCATATTGTTCATTATGCCGTTCTACTACTCTTGCTAGCATCAAAATAAAAGCTGGCTTCATAATTTCAGACGGTTGAAAAGTTAAAGGTCCAAGTTTAAACCAACTTTTAGCACCCGTATCTGCAAAGACTTGTCGATTATACAAGAATAAAACCGCGATAAGCAAAACAATACCAATTCCATACGCAATAGGCGCAATCTTAAAAAGTTGTTCTGCATCAAACTGCATTACAAAAATTACTAATGCAATTGATACCAGATACCAGACTCCTTGAGTAATAACAGCCTTTACAGGACTTCCCATTTTAGGATCATTTACAGTTGCTACCCAAATGCCATATAAACTGATAACTGCTAATAAAAAGACTGGAATTACTACACCCCAAGCGATACGATCAAACCAATCTGCTTTATTTTCAACTTTCGTCATTGTATATCCCTACTTTGTTTATTTTTCATGCAAAGTAAAGTATGAAAGTAATTCATTAATAGCACTTTCTAAAGTCTTTGAATAAAGACTATGACTTGTTTTGGAAGATACTACATGGTAGCGCTCTTCTTCTTGTTCAATAATACCAATAGAACGTTTACCAGGAATGATAACTTCCCATGTTGGCGTTGCAGTGCCTTTTCTTTCATTAACTTCAATATCAATACTTTCCAATTTTCTAGACATAAAAATTCTCCTACTTTTTATTCGAATGAAACGCCTGCGCAATAATTTCATCTTCATATCGTTCAGGATGTGGATTACGGCGCAAGGTAAAATAATCCGGTACTGGATCTACTCCTCCCTTAACAAATGGATTACAGCGTAATATTCGTGCTAAACCCATTGTTAAGCCTAATATTGCTCCATGCCTTTTTAAAGCATCAATCATATAAGTTGAACAAGTAGGATAATACCTACATGTTGGAGGCAAAATTGGAGAAATAAATTTCTTATAAATATTTACTAACTCAATTAGCAATTTATTCATTTTAACTTAAAAATTCCCAAAAATGAACCCATGTTGTAGGAAAGAAAATTGCAAAAGGATTTCCACTTGCTACTCCGCATCCAATAAACGCTCCTAAGAGCATAGTCGCAAGTAAATATAGAAAAATCTTTCCTACTTTTTTTAAATACTTATTTACTAATGAAAAATCAAACTTTTCTTTATTCATAATTAGTGTCTCTGGTGATTTTCAATATTTTTAAGCAATACACCTGTTCCATTAGCAACAGCTTCTAATGGGTCGTCAGCTTTTAAGACAGGGACTTGAAGATAATATGTAATCAATTTATCAATATTCTTAAGTAATGCTCCACCACCAGTTAACATAATACCACGATCAATAATATCGGCAGATAATTCTGGTGGGGTTTGCTCTAGAACTTCTTTTGTAGCTGCTACTATTGACATCAAACCATCTTCAAGAGCCTTTTGAACTTCTAGTTCATTTATTGTTACTTGCTTTGGTAAACCATCTACCATATCACGACCACGAACTGTCATAGTCTTAGTTGGATCAGCTTCAAAAGCGGTTCCTAACTGAATCTTAATTTGTTCAGCTGTATGTTGTCCAACAAGAAGATTTTTACTTCTCTTAATGTAGCTAGCAATTGTTTGATTCATTTTATCTCCTGCCCAACGAAGAGAGCGAGAAGTTACAATTTCGCCCATTGAAAGCACAGCGATATCAGTTGTTCCACCACCAATATCAATAACCATGTTTCCTTGTGGTTTAAAAATATCAAGCCCAGCTCCTACAGCAGCCACTTTAGGTTCGAAATCTAAATATACACGACCACCACCTGATTTTTCAGCAGCTTGAATGATAGCTTTTTGCTCAATCGAAGTAACTCCAGTGGGAGCACAAATCAAAATATTAGGCTTGGACATAAAGCCCTTTACATTTAACTTTTCAATAAAGTAACTAAGCATTTCTTCTGTAATATCAAAATCTGCAATTACACCATTTTTTAAAGGTCTAATTACTCTAATATTACCTGGTGTACGTCCCACCATCTTATAAGCCTCAGTACCTACTGCGACGACCTTATCCTTATCTGTATCAACAGCAACTACGGAAGGTTCATTTAAAACAATTCCTTTGCCAGACACATTTATTAGAACATTTGCAGTTCCTAAATCAATTCCTATATCTCTTGCCACGCTAGTGCCTCCAGTATTTTATCATTAAAAATTGTAACATAAATACTGCTTTTCTTTAAGAACAAGTAGAAAGAACTGTGATTCTAATTGATTTCTTATAAAAATCATTAAAAAAGCATCTTTAAAGCAAGTGATTGGTCTACTAAAGCTAAAATAAATTGACCTACTAAAAAACCTAAAGCAAGGGAAATAAAAAGTAAAAAAACTTGAATTTCAAAGGTATGTCCTTTTTTAAAAAGTTGATCTATCCTCAGCCCTCTTACAGCTCTAAAAGAAAAAGCAATCGTAACTAAATAAGTGATTAAACTAACAATAGCATGTATTCCAACTTGTTTCATCATATAATTTTCTCCATAAAAAAAGACGAACACATCGTTCGTCTTTCTCATTTCTATTTACCGTAATTTTCATGTACATGTAATCTATTAACCGCACGACGTAAAGCAATTTCAGCTTCTATCATTTCTCTTTCGTTGTGCTTCTCTTTAGCTTCTTGCATATGTTGTTCAGCACGCTTCTTAGCTGATTGTGCACGTTTAACATCAATATTGCGAGCCCGTTCAGCACTATCAGCGATGATGGTTGCTTCATTATTTGAGAACTCAATGTAGCCCCCATTAACAGCAATATGATCAACACGATTATTCATTTCATGCGTTCTTTTTACCCGAACTTCACCAATAGCTAAAGGAGTAACAATTGGGAGGTGATCATACATAATTGCACGATCTCCATCAATTGCGCGCATTGCTACCATTGTAGCATTGTGCGAATAGACAATACCATCAGGTGTTACAACACTAACTTTTATAATTTTTTCTGGATCTGCCATCACGCATCACCCTACTTTGCTTCTAGCATTGCTTTTGCTTCAGGATTTTTAGGAGTAACTCCCATCTTTTCAGCTTGCTTAATAACATCCTCAATTGGTCCAACGTTACGGAAAGCATCTTCTGGAAGATCATCTAATTTACCATCAATGATCATCTTGAAGCCTTTAATTGTTTCCTTGATTGGTACATATGAACCTGGAATACCAGTGAATTGTTCAGCAACAAAGAAGTTTTGTGAAAGGAAGAATTGAATCTTTCTTGCACGTTCAACGATTAACTTCTCATCATCTGATAATTCATCCATACCTAAAACAGAAATAATATCTTGCAATTCTTGGTAACGTTGCAAAATATGTTGAACCTTAACAGCTACTTCGTAGTGTTCTTCACCAACAATCTCTGGATCTAGGGCACTAGAAGTTGATTCAAGTGGGTCAACAGCTGGGTAAATACCTTGTTCAACCAAACGACGTTCTAGGTTAGTAGTAGCATCTAGGTGAGCGAATGTAGTTGCAGGAGCTGGGTCCGTATAGTCATCAGCTGGCACATAAACGGCTTGAATTGAAGTAATAGATCCATTTTTAGTAGAAGTAATCCGTTCTTGCAATTGACCCATTTCAGTTGCCAAAGTTGGTTGGTAACCAACGGCACTTGGCATACGACCAAGTAAAGCAGAAACTTCAGAACCTGCCTGAGTGAAACGAAAAATATTATCAATAAATAATAATACGTCTAAACCTTCAACATCACGGAAGTATTCCGCAATAGTCAAACCAGTTAATGCAACACGCATTCTGGCACCAGGTGGCTCATTCATCTGACCAAAGACCATGGCAGTTTTAGATAAAACGCCAGATGCCTTCATTTCAAAGTAAAGGTCGTTACCTTCACGTGTTCTTTCCCCAACACCAGTAAATACAGAAATACCACCGTGTTCTTGGGCAATATTATGAATCAATTCCTGAATAATAGTTGTCTTACCAACACCGGCACCACCGAATAAACCAACCTTACCACCACGAACATATGGTTCAAGTAAGTCAATAACTTTAATACCAGTTTCTAGAATTTCTTCACTTGTGCTTAATTCATCGTACTTAGGTGCTTCTTTATGAATACCTTCACGTTTTACATCTTTACCTAGAGCAGGACCACCATCAATTGGATCACCTAATACGTTAAAGACACGTCCTAAAGTGTCTTTACCAACAGGAACAGAAATTGGAGCACCTGTGTCTTCAACTTCCATACCACGTCTTAAACCGTCGGTAGATTCCATTGAGATAGTTCTTAAAACACCGTCACCAAGTTCTAGTGTAACTTCAAGAACAAGAGTATCACCATTGTTGTTTGTGACATGTAAGGCGTTATTAATATCAGGCAAATCTTTATCTAGTGGGAATTCCACGTCAACGACAGGTCCAATAACTTGGACAATTTCGCCTTTACTCAAAACATCTACCTCCTTTTCTATTTTATTCTAAGGCATTTGCACCACCGATAATTTCAGTAATTTCGGTAGTAATTTGTGCCTGTCTTGCTCGATTCAATTTAGTCTTCAAACCAGAAACAACATCATCGGCATTTTGAGATGCACTCTGCATAGCTGTCATTGAACTTGCATGCTCAGCAGTTTTAGCATCCAAAATAGCTCCAAAGATCATTGATTTAGCAAATTGAGGTAAAACTGTCTTCAATACTGAATCAATATCTGGCTCAATAATGTAGTCTTTTGGCATTGTTTCTTTATGATTAATATCAATGTCAGAAATTGGTAGCATGCTTTCTACTCTAAAAGCAGAAGTTAAAGTATTTACGTGGTGAGTATAACAAACAAAAAGTTCATCATAAACGCCATTTAAGTACATCTTTACAGCAGTTTGAACAATATCTCTAACTTCATTATAAGTTGGAACATCGCTTACACCACTATATTCATACACTACATTAAGATTTTGTTTCTTAAAAAATTGTGCTGCAACACTACCAACTGCCAAAATTTTAACATCTTTATTTTGGGCATCAGCATCTTTAAAGATACTCATCATATTCTTAATAACTTGACTGTTATAAGAACCAACTAAACCTCTATCTCCACTAATTACTAAGTAACCAGTCGATTTAATTTCTTTACGAGGTTGAACTAAAGATACTAAAGTACCTAAATCAAAGAAACTACTATAATCAATGTTAGATTGACTGCCAAATTCACTATATTCATTTGTCTCTTTACCTAATTGATTCACAATTTGTGAACTCATTAGATGAGAAACGGTTGCTCTAACTTTATCGTTGTAAATAGTATATTCTTGATCAAGTTTTTCAGTTCTATTCAATTTAACACCTGAAACCATTCTCATAGCTTCAGTTATTTGACCTGTTTTCTGAATTGAAGCAATCTTTTTTTTCAGTTCAAGGAGAGATTCTGCCAATGAAAAAACCTCCTCTTCTATTTCTTACTGATTGAAAAACCTTCGTTGAAGTTCTTTAAAGCTTCATTAAGCTTATCTTCCTCAGGTAAATCTCCTGTAGTACGGATTACATCAAGTAAGTCGTTATAGGTACTTGCAAAGTAATCATATAATTCAAGTTCATAACGTTGAATATCAGGTACAGGAATTGCATCCAAAAAGCCATGTGTCAAAGCATAAAGAATTAATACTTCATCTTCAACAGGAAGTGGCTTATGTAGTGGTTGCTTCAATACTTCAACAGTACGACGTCCACGATTTAACTTAGCTTGAGTAGCTTGATCAAGATCACTACCAAATTGAGCAAAACTTTCAAGCTCTCTATATGATGCTAAGTCCACACGCAATGTACCTGCAACCTTTTTCATAGCCTTGATCTGTGCACTACCACCAACACGGGAAACTGATTCACCGGCATTAATGGCAGGACGGGTACCAGCAAAGAATAGATCAGCTTCCAAGAAAATCTGTCCATCAGTAATGGAAATAACGTTAGTTGGAATATAAGCTGAAATATCCCCAGCTTGGGTTTGAATAAATGGTAACGCAGTCATTGAACCGCCACCAAGTTTTTTATTCAACTTAGCACTACGTTCTAGTAAACGAGAGTGTAAGTAGAAAACATCACCTGGATAAGCTTCACGACCAGGTGGACGACGAAGAAGTAAGGAAATTTCACGGTATGCAACGGCTTGCTTACTCAAGTCATCAAATACGATTAATACATCCTTACCATTGTACATAAACTCTTCACCCATTGCAGTTCCTGCATATGGAGCGATATAAAGCATTGGTGCTGGTTCACTAGGACCAGCTTCTACGACAATAGTGTAGTCCATAGCACCAAATCGTTTTAAAGTTTCAACAGAGTTTTTAACTGTTGATTCCTTTTGACCAATGGCAACGTAAATACAAATAACATCTTGACCCTTTTGATTAATGATTGTATCTAGTGCAAGAGCAGTTTTACCTGTCTTACGGTCACCAATAATTAATTCACGCTGTCCACGACCAATTGGAACTAAAGCATCGATAGCTTTAATACCAGTTTGTAAAGGCTGGTTAACGGATTGTCTGTCCATAACCCCAGGAGCTTTACTTTCAATAGGTCTAGTCTTATCAGTCTTAATCTCACCTAAACCATCTACTGGTTGACCTAATGGGTTCACAACACGACCTATTAATTGATCGCCAACAGGAACTTCCATAATTCGACCAGTACGCTTAACTTGATCACCTTCACGAATATCGTCAAAGCGACCTAAGATGATGATACCAACATCATTGGCTTCTAGGTTTTGCGCAATACCGTATGAACCATTAGAAAATTGTAATAATTCACTTGATAATACGTTATTTAGACCGTGAGCACGGGCGATACCGTCACCGACGTAGGTAACAGTACCAACTTCGTTGACGTTGAGCTTATCATCATATTTCTCAAGTTGTTGCTTGATCAAAGCGCTAATTTCTTCCGCTTTAATGCTCAATGGTTTCACCTCTTTTATCTATTTTCAATTAATTGCTCACGAATTTGTTGCAATCGAGTTCTTATAGAACCATCAATAATGCGATCCCCAACTTTGAGGATAATACCTCCTAAGATACTTGGATCCACTTTATTTGTCAGAATCAATTCTTTAAAACCATACTTCTTAGCATAGGCTTGGCTTATTCGACTTAATTCATCTTCATTAAGCTTAATAGCACTTACTGCGATCCCTGAAGCAATATTCTTATATTCATCATAAAGAGCATTAAATGCCTCAATAATTGCAGTTAAAGATTCAAATCTGCGATATTCTAATAAGAAATCCAAAAAATTTTTAGTTTCAATTGAAAACTTATCGCTAAAACTTGATAAGAATTCCTCTTTTTGATTCTTTCGAATAATTGGATCGCTTAACAAACGCAGCATATCAGGATTTTTTTTAGCTACTTGAAGCAATACATTCATATCCTCATGTACTGCATCTAAGCTATTAGCATCCTGCGCATAAGCAAATAAAGCTTTACTGTATCTGGAAGCAATTTCTTCTCTACTTAAAGCCATTAGTCATTCAGCCCCTTGATAAATTGATCTACCAAGTCTTTCTGATCAGCAGCAGATAAATTCTTACTAATTACTTTTTCGGCAATAGCAACAGAAATATCAGCTACTTGATCTCTTGCTTCATTGAGAGCATCAGTTTTTGCCTGAGCAGCATCTTCTGATGCTCTCTTTCTAATTGCGGCAGCTTCTTGATCAGCTTGACTAATAATATTATTCTTAGTCTTTTCCGCATTGCTTTTTGCAGTAGAAAGAATTTGTGTTGCCTCTTGTTTAGAGTCTTTCAAGGCGGCTTCACGTTGATTAGCAAGCAATTCAGCTTTCTTTCGATCACTTTCTGCTTGATCAAGGTCACTTATTACCTTTTGACGACGTTCTTCCATCATTTTTGTTACAGGGCCCCAAGCAAAGTGCTTAACTAATAGGAGCAAAGCTGCAAAGATCAAAAGATAGTAAAGCGTGTCACCTAACTCTAATTTTAAGGCTGCAAACATAAATTGCATGTCTCAACCCTTCTTTCTCGTAATTACGATCTTGTTCTTAAAACGCAAATTACAGGAAGAGAATTAAGAAACCAATAACGATAGCTAAGATAGGAACAGCTTCGATCAAACCAACACCGATAAACATAGTTGCTCTAAGGTTATTAGCAGATTCAGGTTGTCTTGCCATACCTTCAATAGTTTTTGAAATAACTTTTCCGTTACCGTAGGAAGCAGCCAAAGCAGCTAAACCAGCGGCAATTGCGGCAGCTAAATATTTCATAAAAAAACCTCCGTAAAATTATTCTTCAGTAACCTTTTTACCAATATATACCATTGACAAAGTTACGAATACATATGCCTGGATAGAGCCAATAAAGACAGAGAAGCCTTGCCAGATTAAAGTTAGTGGAACCGAAGCGATGACGGTAAACCAACCCGCACTCTTTGCAAAACGATTACCGATTAAAGTTAACAATACTTCACCGGCATAAATATTACCGTAAAGACGTAGTGATAACGTCAAGAAATTAGTGAATTCCTCAATAATATTGATTGGAAGTAAAAATCCAACTGGTTTTGCATAATTTGCAAAATAACCTTTGGCACCAAACCTCTGAACACCAAAGTTATAAGACAAGAGCAATGTCATCATTGCCATGGTCATAGTAATCAATGGGTTAGCAGTTGGTGATTTGACAAGGATATGGTCATTAATTGAAAACTCAAAGAACAAACCTAACTGGTTCATAAAGAAAATGAACATGAATAGGGTAAAGGCATATAAAGATAGGTGCTTTTGTGCATCTACGTCAGCAACGTTATCCTTAACAATCCCATTTGTAAAATCAATCATATATTCCAAAAGATTTTGCTTTTTATTAGGTTTTAAGGAAACATTGCGTCCTAAATACCAAACAAGAAAGAAAACCGCAATTGCGACTAACGTTCCCCCTAAGCAATTAGTTACATTGAAATTTAAGCCGAATACATTAACGACTACAGATTTCTCATTCACTTCGTGACCTCCCTTCTTGTGCTGAATACCTCAAACACACTAAAAATGATAACACCCAAAAATTTCAATTTCAAAATATTTTTGAGAAAAATTACTTAGTTCCGAATAACCTATCACCAGCATCTCCTAGACCTGGATAGATGTAACCGTTATCCATTAATTTTTCATCTTCTGCTGCTGCATAGATGTCAACATCTGGATTTGCCTCTTGAACAGCCTTTACTCCTTCAGGAGCAGCAACCAAAACGGCTAAGCGAATATTCTTAGCACCACGCTTCTTTAAAGCCTCAATTGCCATATTAGCTGAACCACCGGTTGCAAGCATTGGATCAACAATAATGCATTCACGCTCTTCAATATCTGGTGGCATCTTGAAGAAATATTCATGTGGCTTTAAGGTTTCTTCATCACGGTACATTCCAATGTGTCCTACTTTTGCAGATGGGATCATTTGCAGCACACCATCAACCATTCCAAGACCAGCACGTAAAATTGGAACAATTACTAATTTTTTACCTGCTAATTCTTTTTGAGTTGATTTTCCAATTGGAGTTTCAATCTCAACATTCTTCAATGGCAAATCGCGTGTCATTTCATACACCATGAGTCCACCGATTTCACCAACAATTTGACGAAATTCATTAGTACCTGTATCTTTCTTACGAATAATCGTTAACTTATGTTGGATCAACGGGTGATTCAAAACGGTAAACTTACCCATAATGGCCTCCTATATTCTAAATAATACTTCGCTCACTATTTTAACAAATTATTAGATAAATGTTTCGAAAATCATACGAAAAAAGGCATGTTTTTCTACATGCCTCTAATCCTATTTAAAGTGATGACCAGCAGCTGCCTTATTTAGACGATTCATATAGGCTGCACTAATTGTTCCATGATCAAAGCCTTGAACATAGATCCGTTTAATATTATCCTCACTATCAAAATATCTCAAAGCTCCAAACAAATTATGAGCAGCTTTGTCAATAGTCTTACCTAAACTAAATTTATTAGAACTATCAATATTTTCAAGTACTTCATCAAGTGCTGCTACGCCAGTTTCATCATCCCATTTGATTTTTTTAAAATCTTCTTCTTTGTCCACAATAAAAACAGGTGCACTAGGTGCATAATGACGATACTTCATTCCTGGCGCTTTTGGAATTCCCTTTGTCTGCGTAGTTCCTTTATTCATCAAAACTTTTTCACCAAGAACAGACGAAATTTCTTCTGGAGTAATCTCACCTGGACGGAGAACAGTTGGAGTTTCAACTGATAAGTCGACAATTGTCGACTCTAAACCAATTTCAGTAGGTCCATTATCAATGATTCCAGCGATTTTACCCTTTAGATCATGATAAACATGTTCTGCTGTTGTTGGACTAGGCTTAGTTGAAGTATTAGCTGATGGTCCTACAATTGGCTTTCCCAATCGGCTAATTAGTTCATGCGTCATTTCATCATTTGGGCAACGAAAAGCGGCAGTTGGCAGACCACCTGTAACAGCATCAGGTAAAGTTCCTTCTTTCACAAAAAGAATAATCGTCAAAGGACCAGGCCAAAAATGCTTAATCAGTTTTTTAGCACGTTCTGGTACGTTATTAACATATTCTTCCATCATCTTTTCGTCAGCTACAGTGACAATCAAAGGATTATCACTTGGACGTCCCTTAGCAGCATAGACTCCCTTAACCGACTTTTCATTAGTTGCTAACGCACCAAGGCCATACACAGTTTCAGTGGGGAAAGCTACTAATTCACCTTTTTTTAAAAGTTCAACTGCCTCGGGAATTTGTTTTTTATTGAAAATTTTAGTTTCCATTACTTCATCCACCTTCCATGAACCATTCTTGGCTTACCAGCTAAATCTTCCCTAAATTCCACTTTAAAGTCTGGCAATTCGGCTTTAAATAAGTTCTCTAGTTGCTCTTTTTCACTGAATCCAAACTCTAAAAAAAATTGACCATTAGAATTTAAATGAGAGCGAATTTGCTTGGCAAACTTTCGATAAAAATCTAATCCATCTTCTCCACCATAAAGAGCAGTATCTGGTTCATTTTTTATTACGTTTACATCCATCAAAACTTTTTCACTAGTTTTAATATAAGGCGGGTTAGAAATTATCATGTCAAATTTCTCTAGTCCAACTAATACATTGGCTTTTCGCGTTTTAACATCTAAATCATACTTTAAAAAGTTTTCTTCACTTTCACGTAAAGCTGAATCAGTAATATCACTTGCATATAGGGTTAAATCGCTAATTCCCTGTTCTTGTGCTTGTTTAACTAAAGCAACCATGATTGCACCTGAACCGGTACCTAAATCTAGAATTTTTTCTCCAGACTTAATATTCTCAAGAGCCCATTTCACTAACTCTTCAGTTTCAAATCGAGGAATCAAAACACCGCGATTAACTAAGATCTTGTAACCGTAAAACCACGCATAACCCAAGATATATTGTGGAGAAATTCCTCTACGGAGTTTCTTCATATCTTTCAATGCTTGTTTCTCTTGTTCAGAAGTCAGCTCATCATTAATATGCAATTCGTACTCTGAAGGCGTATAGTTTAATCTTTCACCCAAAACATAGTCAATATCATCAACACGCACTTCTGGATTATCGGCTAGGACCTTTTCTTTTATTTGCTTTAAATTTTTAGGCATTTTCTTCAGCCATCTTTTCTAATTGCTGAGTTTGGTAGTAAAGAACTAAGGCATTAATAATCTCATCTAATTCCCCGTTCATTACACGATCAAGCTTATTTAAAGTTAAACCAATTCTATGATCAGTTACACGGTTTTGAGGGTAATTGTATGTTCTAATTCTTTCAGAACGATCCCCAGTACCAACTGCGTCTTTTCTCTTAGCATCATATTGGTCACGATTTTGACTTTCGTAATAGTCATAAACACGTGATTTCAAAATTTGCATAGCTTTCTCACGGTTTTGTTGCTGACTACGTTGATCTTGCATAGCAACTACAATTCCAGTAGGAAGGTGGGTCATACGTACGGCACTAGAAGTTTTGTTAATGTGCTGACCACCGGCACCAGATGAACGGTAAACATCTACACGAATATCTTTAGGATCTAAATCTATATCTACTTGTTCATATTCAGGCATAACAGCAACTGTTGCAGTAGAAGTATGAACACGTCCTTGAGACTCAGTTACAGGAACACGTTGAACACGGTGAGCTCCGTTTTCGTATTTTAATTTTGAGTAAACTTTGTCACCTGTAATCATAACAGCAACACGCTTATAGCCCCCAACTTCAGTTGGTTCTGAATCAATTAAAGATACCTTCCAACCTTGAGTTTCTGCATATTTTTCATACATTCTAAGTAAGTCGCCAGCAAATAATGAAGCTTCATCTCCACCAGCAGCACCTCTAATTTCCATAATGATATCTTTATCATCATTAGGATCTTTTGGAAGCATTAAAATCTTAATCTCGTCTTCTAATTCAGAAACTTCTTCTTCTAATTCAGAATTTTCTTCCTTAGCCATATCAACTAAATCACTATCAGATTCATTAGAAATAATTTCTTTATTATCTTCAATTTCCTTAATATCTGACTTATATTTACGATACTTTTGTACTACTTCACGCATATCGGCTTCTTCTTTAGAAATTTCCATATAGCGTTTAGTATCATTAATAACTTCTGGATCAGCCATCATTTCTTGAAGTTCTTCATAATGGGCAACTAATCCTTCCAATTGAGCCATCACTTTATCCATTTTTACTGTCCTTCCTCAAATTTATCTCTGCTTATCTGGATGAAAATAGTGAAAACGACAAACTGGATAGTAAGATTCATCTCCGCCAATTTGAACTTGTTCACCCTCATAAACAGGTTTTCCATCATTGATCCGTAAATTCATTGTAGCCTTATGACCACAATAGTGACAAATAGTCTTCATTTCTTCTATTTTATCAGCAAAAATCAATAAATTTTCACTACCTTCAAATAAATGATTTTGAAAATCATTCTTTAGGCCAAATGCCATTACTGGTATTTTTAATTCATCGACAATTTTTGCGCACTCTAATACGTGGTGTCGTTTCAAAAACTGCGCCTCATCAATTAAAACACAAGCTACAGTCCCATTACCAGACTCAACATCATTCTTATTCATTTTTGAAATGTAATTAAACAAATTCATGTCTTCATCAATCGGAATTGCCTTACGATGTAAGCCGATTCTCGACGCCACTGTCCCTACGCCACTTCTATCACCTACACCGCTTGTCATCAAGGCTATTTTTCGTCCTTGAGCATCATAATTATGTGCAACCTTTAATATTTCAATTGACTTACCACTACTCATTGCTCCATAGCGAAAAAACAATTGGGCCACTGCAAAATTCCTCCATTATTAAGTTTAAATACTTTCACTAATATTATCCTAATTAGTATAAAGTAAATTTAAAAATCGTGCAGATAAAAATAAAAAGGTCGTTTTCATTTTATTGATATGCTATAGTAAAATTTAGTTTTAAAGTGAGGGATAAGAATATGAATTTAAAATCAGGCATCGCTAAGGCAGCCGGTAAATCATCATACTGGTTTCTTCATAATGTATTAAAGGGTGGGACGAGTTTTCCTGGAAAGTTTGCCATGAAAATTGATCCTGAAGTATTAAATTCATTAGCAAAAGGCTATGAAACAATCATTGTAACTGGAACTAACGGTAAAACAATGACTACTGCTTTAATCGTAGAAGCATTGAAGAAAAAATATGGCGATATTTTAACCAATCCATCTGGCTCAAATATGCAGCAAGGAATTGTTACAGCATTTTTAGCTCATAAAAATAAAAGAAGCAAAAAGAGAATTGCTGTTTTAGAAGTTGATGAAGCAAATGTAAAAATGGTAACAAAATTGCTTCATCCTAGTGTCTTCGTTCTAACTAATATTTTCCGCGATCAGATGGATAGATATGGTGAAATCTACACTACTTATCAAAAAATTGTCGATGGAATTAAATTAGCACCTGATGCAACTATTATTGCTAACGGAGATGCAAGTATTTTTTCATCAGTTGACCTACCCAATAAAAAAGTATTCTATGGATTTAAACTCCCGGATGACAAACCTGAAAACGATTTTAAAGCTCCTGTGAATACTGATGGTGTCTTATGTCCTAAATGCGATCATATCTTACACTATCATGAACGTATTTACGCTAATCTTGGAGACTACTTCTGCCCTAATTGTGGCTACCATAGACCTGATTTAACTTACACTGTAAATGAAATTATTGATCAAACTCCGAATAGCTTAAAATTCAAAATGGGCGAAAAAGATTACAGTATCGGTATCGGTGGAACTTACAATATCTATAATGCTTTAGCCGCTTATTCTGTAGCTCGAGAATTTGGATTAACTGATGACGAAGTTGCTCAAAGCTTTGCTGAAAATAAACGTATTTTTGGCCGTCAAGAATTAATCAACTATGCAGGCAAAGAAATCGATTTGATTTTAGTTAAAAATCCAGTTGGACTTGATGAAGTTCTCCATATGCTTAATACTGAAAAAGATCGTTATTCCCTAGTCACTCTCCTAAATGCAAACCATGCGGATGGAATTGATACTTCTTGGATTTGGGATGCAGATTATGAAGGTCTAAATAAAGATCAGATCAATAAAGTCATAGTCGGTGGTAAACGTTGGCATGATATGGGATTCAGACTAGAAGTTTCTGGCTTTGATCCAGGCTTAATGACAACTGCTACAGATAATGATGCTATCTTAGCCGAAATTTCAACAGTACCAACTAAGAAAGTTTATATTTTAGCTACATATACTGCTATGCTTTCACTTCGTAAAACAATGGGTGAAAAGAAAATTATCAAAGCAGGTATGTAAAATACAACAAATAAGACCAATGTCATCAACGACATTGGTCTTTTAATTTTTATAAATATTCTCTTTTAAAAACGTATTAACAATTTTTTCTCTCATAGCTAGAAAAACTTGATTATGTCCACTTGGATGAATCCGATTAGTTAATACAATCATTGCAGTTTGGTTAAGACGATCGATTAATATGAAAGTTCCGGTAAATCCCGTATGAAAAATCAATGGATGCTGATCCATAGGATCAAACCGTAAATCCCATCCCCAAGAACGTGGATGTACTTTTTTTGTTGTTTTAATTTGAAATAAACTAGCCAGAGTATCTTGCTTTAATGGAAAAACATCATCCCGCAAACCTAGATATGCTTGAGTCATTTTTATTAAGTCTTCTAAATTAGCAAATAAGCCTGCAGAACCACAATATTTTCCTAAAACCCGTGCCTTAGGATCATGTACAACTCCTTGCAATAAATCCCCATCTTCAGTAAAAGCAGTTGGAACACAATCAGTAGGATTAGGATGAAAAGTTGTTTCTTTTAGCTGTGCTGGCAAAATGATTTCTTTTGTAATCACATCTTGTACAGGCAGACCATATATTTTTTCAAGAACTAAACCTAACAAAATAAAGTTAGTATCTGCATAGCGCATCTTAGTTTCAAATTCATCTGTTACAGGTAAAGATATAATTGCTTTTAAAAGCTCTGAGGCAGAAAGCTGATCTCTATTAGGGATCCACCCTCTAATACCACTAGTATGCGTCAAAAGATGGCTTAAGCGAACTCGTTCATCCTTGAATTCAGGAATAAATTGTTTAAGTGGTTCTGTAAAATTTAATTTTCCATTTTCTTTTAGCTTTAGAAAAACATTTGTCGTTCCTAAAACCTTAGTTAAACTAGCCAAATCATAAAGCGCAAATGGACTAAGCTGCTTAACATCTGGCATAAGGCTAGCAAAGCCTACAGTTGAAGAAAAGACCTGTTTTTCCTTAATGAATGCATAGTTAACACCAGGTACAATTCTCTCGCTTACCATCTCTTCAATCAAATGTTGTGTTTTAAAAAATTCTATCATCCTAATTCACCTAGGTTTTATAATACCTTATCTTTTCAAAAGAAAAAAGCAGGATAGAACTTGACATATTTCTCATATTCAATTATATTTACATATGTTGAATTTGCCCGTTGGTCAAATGGTTAAGACGCCACCCTCTCAAGGTGGAGTTACGAGTTCAATTCTCGTACGGGTGATATTACTGAGATATAGCCAAATTGGTAAGGCACAGGATTCTGGTTCCTGGATGTTTCGGTTCGAGCCCGAATATCTCAATTTTCGTGAAAGTCTTTAATGTCAATGAATTAGAACCGTTGATATTAAAGGCTTTTTGTTTTCTATGATTAAATTTGATAAAGACACTATTACTGCGAATCTTTCGGTCTATAAACCACTTTTTCTATATCATCAATTGAAATTGGTGCCATAGCCATTGTTTTCTTTTCTTGCTCAGGTGTTTCAACACCATAATCAGGTAAAAAATGAGTTTCATCCACTTGGTCCATTAGTCCTACTAATTCACCTGTCTTTAAAATAACCTCATCATACTCACGTGGAATAAGTTTGCTCTTTTTACTCTTTATCATAATTATCCTCCTCTATTTCATAAATTAAGTCGTATAATAAACTATTTTCTACAAAAAAAGCTGCGTCATGTCTTACTCACCATGACGCAGCTTTTCAATTATATCACTTATCCTCGTTTTCTATCACAGACTTTTCTATATTTTCTATTTTAGTGATATTCATTTTCTCAAGATTATTTTCTAATTCTAACCATTCAGAGCTTAATTTTTTGTTTTTCTCGGCACGTATTTTCTTTCTAAACTGAACTAATTTCTTTAAATTATCGTAATTTTGAATTAATTGGTGCGTCTGGTTCTTTACTAATTTAAAATCTGGTTGCAACGTATGTGCATTTTGACTTACCTGCAGAATTGCTCTAATCTGCGGTTGACAAAAATCCTTAATTATTCCATCTATCTCTTGTAATTTTTCTACTCCACTTCTATCCAAATGCAAAAGATCTTTTTGTTCATCTTTTTCCACTAAATCACTTGCTACTTGATTTTTAAAATATAATTCTTGAGCAAATTTAAAGATTACTTCTTCCATATCCATAAATTCAGCATTCGTATTCATGGTAATACACTTTCTAATTCTTAACGCTATTTTTTCTTTCTAACCTAAACATAGCCCAATCTAAAATTAAAATCAAAATTCCTAATCCAAATATAAAATAAAATGCTGCTCGATTTCCGCGAGCAGTACGAATTGCATAACTTGAATTCGATTCATTTTGGAAAATTGCTATGATTGCTGCCATAATTGTCGTTCCTATCGAGCCAGCTAATTGCTGAGCTCTCTGACACACTGCTGTAGTATCAGTATGCAAATTGTTAGGCTCAATTTTTAAGGCTTCTACCAATGTATTACTAAAAGACATACGGTGTCCAAAAGCTAGTAAGCCATAAAAGAACATAATCATTAAAGTTGTTAAGGTTAATACATAAAGTGCAAATAAAAGGCCACTAAGTGCTAATATTGATCCTCCAGTATAGAGTAATGGCTTGGCACCCAAACGATCATATAAACTACCAAATTTTGGATTTAAGAGACCTGCAATAATACTTCCAGGCAATAAAACCAAGCCACCAATGAGCGCATTTTGATGACCAACAATTTGGATGTAATTTGGCAAAACAAAACTTACCCCAATATTAGCAAATTGTAGTAAAAAGTATGCTAATGCACCATAAACAAATGCTGTTTGTCTAAATACAGCGATATTTAATAAACTTTCTTTATTGTTTTGTGCCCATTTTTTATATAAATAAAAAAGCAACAAGCTTCCAACTAAAAGTAGCCATAAAAATATATTTTTAAATCCTCTACTAATCTGATTAACTCCCAAAGTTAAAGTAATAAAAGCAGTCGCTAACAAAACAAAACCAAGATAGTCAAACTTGCGTTGAGTTTGTTCATGATACTTACCAATTACTCTTACTCCAGCACAAAATACAATTGCAGCAAAAATAGCTACAATAAAAAAGATATCTCGCCAATTAAAATAATATGTTATTGCTCCACCAAATGCTGGTCCTAAAGTTGGTGCCATTGCGATAATCAAACCAACAATTCCCATGTATAGTCCCCACTTTTTTGTGGCATAACTTCAACAATTAAATTAAACATTAAAGGAATACTAAGTCCTGCTCCCAAAGATGAGATTAATCTTCCAAATAGCAAAACGTAAAACTCGCCTGCAAAAGCGCTAATCAAACTTCCGACAATAAATCCGCCACAAGATACAACAAACAATTGCTTAGCAGTAAAACGCTCATTTAAATATGAGGAACAAATCATAATTATTGCAATCATTAGTAAGTAACCGGTTGTTGTCCACTGAACGACATCCAAACTTACATTAAATTATTTCATCATAGTCGGAAAAGTTGCATTTAAACTCGTTTCTGTCAAAATTCCCACAAATGACATAAAAGCTGCGGCTAAAACTGCCATGATGTTTCTTTTATCTTGTTTTCTATTCAATTGAATTTCCTTTCTCCAACACATAAAAAGAGTAGGAAACAACAATGCTCCCTACTCTTTCTTTAACGAAATGATATTCCGCTATATTATGCGTATAACCGTTACTATTATACCGAGTAATTTTTATTTTACTTTAAACGCTTAGTTAAATCGTCATGTAAATCTTCATAACCAGGCTTGTTCAAAAGACCAAACATATTTCTCTTGTAGCTTTCAACACCTGGTTGGTTGAATGGGTTAATACCGTTTAAGTAACCAGAAATACCAACAGCTAATTCGAACCAGTAAATCAAGTAACCCAAAGTATGTGCTGATTGATTTTCAATATCAACAGTCATAACTGGTACGCCACCGTCAGTGTGAGCTAAAACTACACCTTCGTAAGCACGATCATTTACATAATTCATAGTCTTACCAGATAAGAAGTTTAATTGGTCTAAGTTTTCTTTATCATCTGGAATAGTTACATCATGTGTTGGGTTTTCAACACGAATAACTGTTTCCATCAAATTACGACGACCTTCTTGGATGTATTGACCAAGTGAGTGAAGATCAGTAGTAAAGTTAGCACTAGATGGGTAAATCCCTTTTTGATCTTTACCTTCTGATTCACCCATTAATTGCTTCCACCATTCACCAAACATTCTTAATGATGGTTCGTAGTTTTCAAGTAATTCAGTAGTGTAACCCTTGCGGTAAAGAATATTACGAAGAGCTGCATATTGGTATGGACTATCCTTTAATACATCTGGATCAGTGTATGCAGCACGTGCATCTGCAGCACCCTTCATCATTGCATCGATATCTCCACCAGCTACTGCAATTGGAAGTAAACCAACAGCTGATAATACTGAGAAACGACCACCAATGTCATCAGGAACAACAAATTCTTCATAACCTTCAGCATCTGCTTCAGTCTTCAAAGCACCTTTAGCACGGTCAGTAGTTGCGTAAATTCTCTTAGCAGCTTCTTCTTTACCATACTTCTTAATTAACTTGTCCTTCAAAACACGGAAGGCAATTGATGGTTCAGTAGTAGTACCAGACTTAGAAATGATATTAATTGAGAAATCTTTATCTCCTAACCATTCAAGCAAGTCATAAAGGTATGAACCTGAAAGAGAGTTACCACAGAATACAACAGTTGGGTACTTTTCTTTTTCTCTACCGTAGAAAGAACTATTTAAAAATTCAATAGAAGCTTGAGCACCAAGGTAAGAACCACCGATACCAATACCAACTAAAACTTCAGAATCTTTTTGGATCTTTTCAGCTGCTTTTTTAATACGGTCAAATTCATCTTTATCGTAATTAATTGGTAAATCAATCCAACCACGGAAGTCACTACCTGCACCAGTACCTTCACGTAATTCTTGATCTGCAGCAGTTACCATTGCTTGCATTTCCTTTAATTCATTTTCATGAACAAATGGTGTTAATTTACTTGCATCAAAGTGAACAACTTTATTCATTATTTAAACTTCCTTTTTTGTAACTTTTTCACGTACAACCCTTATTTTAGCAGTTACTTCTTCATAAAACTAGAGTTTTTTCTTATTAAGAACCTGTAAATAATTTTGTAGATTATGAAGCCTATTATCGCACCACAAACATTAAAAAATACATCATCTATATCGCTTACCCCAGTTTCTAGAATAAACTGCAATCCTTCAATACATATAGATAAACATGCACCGACTATAACTGTTACTCCCATCTTATTTTTTTGAATAACTTCAGGGAACAACAAACCAAATGGAATGAACCATAGAACATTACCAAGAGAATTATAGAAAAAGTCAAGTAAACTTTGTCCATGAGTTAACTTTATTGTTTCTTTCATAAATACCAGATTAATCTCACCTAAATCACGATGAAAATTAAACGTCAGTTGCCATGGAAAATACGTATCTCTAAATCCGGTTAGCATTAAAAGCAAGATAACATAAAAAGCAAAAATCCAAACACATGCTTCAGATTTTAACGTTCTACGATGTCTGATAAACAATAACCAGCATAATCGAATAATCACGAAAATAATAAAATAAAAAAGCGTCTTATCCAAGCTATATAAAATCAACTTAATTAGAGCAAAGTGATTAACTCGAGTTGCATAAGTATGAAAAATATATTCATATAAGGGTTGTAAAAAAAGCATAACTTAACCGACTCCATAATTTTGGCTTAATTATAACGTAAAGCTAGCAATGAAAGTTGATTTTTTTCAAAATGTTAAAAAAACGCAAATCTTTAATAAAAGTTTGTCGTTTTTTGAAATTACCAGTAAAATATTCCTTATTAAAAGGAGTATTTTAGCGTGAATAAAACAAAACGTAATTTTTGGCAAACTAGAATTGGATTTTTAACAATCCTTACTCTTTGCTTCTGGGCAAAGTATATGTATGCAGTTTACTTTGATTTTAAACTCGGACTAGGTGATCCATATCAACACTTCATAGTTTGGCTAACGCCTTTAGGAACGTGTATTATTATTTTAAGTTTAGGTCTCTACTTCTCTAAGCCACTTGTTTCCTATATGGCTATGCTAGTTTTGGATACATTAAATACAATCTTGCTTTTTGCAAACGTAATTTACTACCGACAATTTTCAGACTTTTTAACTAGCAAAACCGTTCAAAATACCGACAAAGTCTCACAAGGTTTAGGAAAAAGTACAGTTGCTTTATTGCATCCCAGTGATATCTTTCTTTGGTTAGATATAATCATCATTATCATCTTATTGATCTTAAAAGTAATCAAAATTGATCCACGCAAGTACGGCTTTAAACGACCTTTTGCTGTCTCATCTTTCGGAGTTTTCATGCTAACACTAAATATGTTTCTAGCAGAAACTTCTCGTCCTAGATTACTGAGAAATACTTTTGATCGTTCTTATGTAGTCAAGTACTTAGGAATTGATACTTATTCAGTTTATGATCTATTAAAGAGTGCTCAATCAAATCAAGTTAAAAAGAACGCTAATGCTGAAGACATCAACGAAGTCTTAGACTTTACCAAGAAAAATTATGCTAAAGCTAATCCACAATATTTTAGTAAAGCCAAAGGCAAAAATGTTATTGTCCTACACTTAGAGAGTTTCCAGCAGTTTTTAATTGGACTAAAGGTTAATGGTCAAGAAGTCACTCCTTTTCTAAATTCGCTATATCATAATAAAGATACTGTTAGTTTCAGTAATTTCTATCATCAAGTAGGATTAGGTAGAACTAGTGACGCGGAAAACATGCTTGAAACGGGAACATATGGCATTTCAGATGGTTCTCTTTTCTCATCTTTAGGTTCTGAAAATACTTTTCAGGGTGCTCCACAAATTATGAGACAAAGTGGTTACACGTCTGCCGTTTTCCATGGAAATACCGGGACCTTTTGGAACCGTAATGAAGTATATAAAAACTTAGGCTATAATTACTTCTTTGATGCGAATTATTTCTCTCAAAAGAAAAACGACAAAATTGGCTATGGTTTAAAGGATAAGTTGTTATTTAGTCAAAGTATCAAATACCTTGAACAAATGCAGCAACCCTTCTATGTGAAGTACTTAACTGTTACTAATCACATTCCATTCCAAATGGATCAGGAAGATAAAGACAATAATTTCACCACTACCAATACTTCAAATACAACAATAAATAATTATTTTGAAACTGCTCATTACCTTGATCAATCAGTAAAAGAATTCTTTGATTACTTAAAAAAGAGTGGTCTAGATAAAAATACGATGGTCATTTTGTATGGCGATCACTATGGTGTTGGTAGTTCAGATGATGAATTATCAGCTCTTGCCCCAGTATTAGGTAAAGACTTCAATAAATGGACATCTTACGACACAACAGAACTTCAAAAAGTACCATTCATGATTCATATGGATGGTATCAAGGGAAAAGTTGACAATAAAATTAGTGGTGAAATTGATGTTCTTCCTACTCTTCTTCACTTACTAGGAATTTCCAACAAAAATTATATTCAATTTGGTCAAGATCTATTCTCAAAGCAATATCGTCAAATAGTTGTCTTTAGAAACGGTACAATTGTTACACCAAAATATATAATTATTGGCGGAAAGGGAATTAAGGGAACCATTTATAACTATCAAACAGGCGAGAAAATTACTAAATTTACTAAGAAACAAAAAGATGAAATTAATAATTTAGTTGAATATGGACATAATTCGCTTCACTACTCCGACTTATTAAATAATCATAATCTTTTGCGTTTCTATACCCCTGCTGGATTCATTCCAACTAATCCAAATGAATTTGATTATAAAGTCAACTATCAAAGAATGCTTAAATTAAGAAAAGATCTCCGTAATAAATCTACTTCCCTTTATTCTCAACATAAGGGAACGACTACTGATCTTTATACTACCGATGCGCCAGAAACTAATAAAGATGAAATCAACAATGTTCCTGAAAATATTCAATCTGCTGTTAGTGATAAAAATAAAAATAGCTCTGATAATTCTCCAGAAAAAGATAATCCCGATAAATAAGCATAAAAGGTCAGTACTTATTAGTCTAAGTACTGACCTTTTATTTAGTCTCTAATAAATTCTTTATACCCTTTATCATACAAAGTTACAGTAAATTGAGCTCCCTTTCCCGGTTGTGAGTCCACATCAATTTTACCGCCGTGCTGTTTAATAAGAGATAAAACAATTGAAAGTCCCAATCCTGATTCTCCAGAACCAATTTTAGCTCTAGAAGGATCTGCTTTATAAAACCTTTCAAAAATATACTTCATTTGTTTCTTATTCATTCCAATTCCTGTATCAGCTACTCTAAATTGAGCTGCATGCTCAATTCGCTTACCGGAAATTATAATTTTACCATTTTCAGTAAATTGTAAAGCATTCTGAACTAGATTTACCATTATTTGAGTAAATCTATCTTTATCAGCATAAACTTCTACTTCTGAAGGACAGTTAAGAATTAACTCATCATTTTTTTCAATAGCTTTTTGCTTCATTTGAGTTAAAAGATTTGTCAAAATTTCAGTTGCATTAAACTTTGACTGAATTAAACTAATTTTATTATTTCGAATTTTTTCATAATCCAAATTTTCATTTACAAGTCTAATTAATCGTTTAGTTTCACTATGCATTAAAGCAATGGATTTAGGTTTAGCCTCTTCAGGAATCGCATCATATTCAAAGCCTTCCAATAATCCATTAATTGTCGTTAAAGGTGTACGCATTTCGTGAGCTGCATCTGCCATAAATTGCTCCCGTCTTTTCTCTTGAGCTTTAATTTCATCATTTGATTCTCTTAATGCATTAACCATAATATTAAAATTACGTGCTAAATCATCAATCTCATCCGTATCCTTATGTTTCAAATGAACATTAAAATCACCTTGAGCAACCTTTTTAGTACCACTAGACAACAACTTGATTTTTCTAGAAATATAATAAGATAAAGCAAAACTAATTAGCCCACCGATAACTAAGGAACTGAGTAAAGCAGTAACTAAATTATGTTTTTCTCGTACAATCATTTGTTCAACATTCTGAACTCTTGATCCAATCCAAATAACGCCAACCAGCTTTCCTTTACTACGCCAAGGAACAATTACACTAGTATAAGCATCCTTACTAGAAAAAGAACTTATTTGCTCATCTTCATGGTCATTTCTAATTCTAATTGTCTTTCCATTTTTTAATTGCTTAAAAAGTTTTTTAGGAAGAGCCCAATTCATCGTAGTTTCGGGATAAACCTGTCGATTTTTATTATTAAAAATGCGAAGATGTAAATCTTCGCTTTCCATTACTACCTGTAAATTTTTTAAAAATTTAGCATCCAATTCATGTCGTGGATTATCTTTAGCTAAAGCTAATTTTCCAATTGAAGTTCCATAACCCTCTAAACGTGAATAGCTTTGAGAATATGCTTGAATGGTCGCAAAATGAATAGTCGATGAACCAATAATTATGATACTAGTAATAATTACTAGTAAAAAACCTAGCATTTCTTGATAGAATAGTTTCAATTTCTATACCTCAGAATCATCAAATTTGTACCCTACGCCCCAAACAGTTTGAACTACTTGTGGACCAGCTTTTTCTAACTTTTGACGCAACTTTTTTATATGAGCATCAACAGTTCTTTCTTCACCGAAAAATTCATAGCCCCAAACTAGTTCCAATAACTTATCTCTTGAAAAGACTTGTTTTGGTTTTTGAGCCATAGTGTACAAAAGATCAAATTCTTTTGGCGTTAACCCTTCAACAAGTTTACCATCAAAACGGACTTCTCGGCGATCTTCTGAAATTTCTAAATGCTTAGTAACAACATCATACTTTACCCCATTAGAAGCATACATATCTTTTTCTAAGTGGCTTCTACGGTATAAAGCTTTAATCCGAGCAATTAAGGCTAATGGACTAAATGGTTTAGTAACATATTCATCAGCACCAATTCCTAAACCCAAAATTTGATCACTTTCTGAGTCACGAGCCGTAAGCATAATTATTGGAATTGATAAGGAAATAGCTCTAATTTCTTTAGCTACTTCCATACCATCTTTTTTAGGTAAGTTAAGATCCAGCGTAACTATATCATAAGAATCTGGAGCTTTTTTAAACATTTCAACAGCTTCTACTCCATCTTTAGCTATATCAACATCCCATTGTTCTTTACTAAAGAACATCTTCATCATTTCTGCAACAGAATTGTCATCTTCAACCATTAAAATTTTTAGCATTATTTGTCCTTAAATCCCTTTACTTTAGTATGTTTTATTTTATCCGGTTCAATATAATCATGGGGCAACTCATGACGAGCGCGTAAAAAAGATTGTAGTTTCTTTTCAGTCATAATTATCGGGGCCAAAATAAACAAATAAAAGGTAAGTAACCAGATTAAGAAATAGCGATCCCAATGTAACAAATGGATAACTACGCCTAATAAAAACTGAATTATACCAAAAAGCATAAAGTAATTCCTTGCTACTTTTTGTGCATATTTATAACTAGCTTCATTAACTGAAGCTAAATAAGACATGTATCCGTAAATTCGATTTGGATTAGGTGAAGGAGCAATAAGCCAAATGACTCCGATTACAAACATTATTACCCCGCAACCAATATATATCATTTGACCAACTCCATTCATTTAAAATTATTCTTTACCAGGAGCTGAAATTACTAAACGTAAATTACCGCTAAAACTAAAGTACTTCATCTCATTAGGGATAATAAAGTTACTACCCAATTTGATATCGTATTCTTTGCCATCTGCGATAAACTTACCATCGCCTTTAATTACAGAAACTAAAAGATATGGGTGATCATTTAAACTCCAACTAAATTCTCCATCAACATCAATTTGCCACAAATAAAAATGAGGCGACATTGGTGGCTGAGCCAAAGTGGTTATCTTTGCATCTCCAACAGTTTCTGACGTAATTTTCAGCTTCGGGTCTTTATGTGGTACTTGAATAGTATCAAGAGATTGCTTAATATGCAACTCTCTCTTCTTACCAGTTTTCTTATCTACTCGGTCCCAATCATACAACCTATAGGTTACATCACTTGATTGTTGGGTTTCAATAACCATAATCCCTTTTGTTAAAGCATGAACCGTACCAGATGGAACATATAAAAAGTCTCCCTCTTTTACTGGTACATATCGTAAAAGCTTGGACCATTTTCCATCTTTAATCCACTTTTCAAGTTCTTCCTTACTTTTTGCATTGTGCCCATAGATAAGTTTAGCACCAGGTTCCGCATGAAGCACATACCAACTTTCAGTTTTTCCAGAATCATTTTCATGAATTCTAGCGTAATCATCATCTGGGTGTACTTGAACAGATAAATTATCATTTGCATCTAAAAATTTAACTAATAAAGGAAATTCCTTAGCTTTCGGATTGCCAAATAACTCTGGGTGTTCTAAATATACCTCTCGTAATGTCTTGCCTTTTAATGGACCAGCATTCACAGTTGAAGCATCATCTTTATAGCCCGAAATTACCCAAGCTTCTCCAACTTTTCCATCAGGAATATCATATCCTAAAACAGTATTTAATTTACGACCACCCCAAATTTTTGGTCGAAAATAGGGCGTTAAAAATAATGGTTCCATAAAAAATCACCTCAATAAAAGTATATATCTTTTTGAGATGATTTCGAAATCACTTTTAACTATTTTTTTGAATATTTTTTAATTTCAGTAATTAACCTACTGATTCCATCTTCTACCATTGACTTAGGAGAAGCTAAATTTATCCATAAAAACTCATTACCATTTCCGCGATATATACGACCAGCACACACAATTAAACCAGTCTCTTTTCGAAGATATGCAGCTAATCTGTAACTGTCATGAGTAATCTTGCTTACATCTAGCCACATTAAATAAGTAGCCGGGCCAGAAACAATTTTTACATTTTCTAATTGGCTAGTAATTTTCTTTTCGACATAGGCGAAATTATTGTCAATTACTGCTAATAACTCATGCAACCAATTAAATCCTTCCGTATAAGCGGCAATTGTCGCTGGAATAGCTAAAAGATTAAGTTCAACTAATTCATCGCTATTTAATCCGCGATTAATCATATCACGTAAATTATTATCAGGAATAATCACAGTTGCGGTATGAAGAGCAGCAACATTAAAAGTTTTACTTGGAGACACTAAACTAATTACATTGCTTATTAAGGTTTTAGCAACAGAAAAAGCAGGTGTATATTTGACGTTATTACGCACTAAGTCCCCATGAATCTCATCAGACAGAAGAATTACATTATTTTCTTGGCATAGAGACGCAATTCTTTCTACTTCGCTCTTTTTCCATACAATTCCTGTAGGATTATGCGGATTGCAGAAAATCATCAAAGTAGTTAAGGGATTAGCCAGCTTTCTTCTAAATCTTGCCAATTAATTTCATATTTACCATTACTATAAATTAAATCATTTGATAATACCTGGCGACCATTATTTTCAATAGAATTATAAAAAATATTATAAACCGGCTCTTGCACTAATACATTATCGCCGATATGAGAAACACGTCTAACAATTGATGAGATAGCTGGAACTACTCCAGTAGCAAAAATCATCCAGTTTGGTTCAGCATCTGCACCATACTCTAGTTCATACCAATTGCTTACTGAATTAAAGTAATCCTTCCCTGGTTCTTCGTAACCAAAAGCTTCTAATTTTATTTTTTCTTTCATTGCTAAAATAATTTTCGATGCGGTTTTAAAATCCATGTCAGCAATTGACATCGGTAATTCATTATCCTTAACATTCCATTTTACCGAATCAGTATGACGCCTATTTACAACTGTTTTAAAATCATATTTCAAATTTATTCACCCTCTTGATTTTGATGAGAAATTGATAATTTATTATCAATCATTTCTTCAGAAATGATTTCTGTATCTTCTGGATCAATAATGTATCAATCTCTTTAGCTTTAATTACTCCAGAAATAGGATTTTTAACGCTAGTAATCTTACTATCGATAGTCGCGTTAATGTTACTACATTTTTCAAAGGCCAAAGTTGTTTGATTTAAAATACAGTTTTCTAAAGTGACATGATTCATGTAGCAAAGCCCTTGATCACTCTCAATACTACAATCACTGAAAATAATATTCCTACTATTCCAGCTTAAATATTCCCCATTCATTTGACAATTAATTAAAGTTACATTTTCACAATTCCAAAATACATCTTTAGATACAAAACTACAATTTTTGCAGACAATATTTTTCGCATCATCAAAAACGTAGTTTCCAATCATGCTCACATTTTCCATATAGATATCAGAACTATCTTTTTCGAAACAATCCTCATTAATCTCAGTATTTTTGATAGTAATATCCTCACAAGTCCACATTGTTTCTTCAGCATCAGAAAAGAATACACGATCTAAAGAAACGTGCTTACATCTTCTAAATAATTTAGGAGCTTGTAAATCGAGTTTTTAATGGAGATATTATTAGTGTACCAAATACCACTTCTAGACATTGTTTCAAATGTACTATCAGTAACTTTAATATTATCTGAATACTATAAAGGATATTTATATTTAAAAATATTAACTTTTATTTCTAAATTCTGCGTTTCTTTTAGAGGAGATTTTCCTTCACCGAACGTAACATTCTCTAAAATTGTGTTAGAAAGACCATATAAAACTCTTTCTCCTTCAAAATATTTTTCATTAATTCTTGCATAAATTTCCTCTTTATTAAACTCTTTCAAATATTTAGTCTAAATTATGAAAAGTAAATGTCTAATATTTGCTAAGCATAATGAAATATATTTTTATGCTATAGATAGTCATTTCCTCAGAATTACCTTTCAAAATTATTATAGAAAAAAGACAATTTTGAGAGAATTTACAGTTTTTCATACTAGAATAAATTATATTTATAGCAAAAAAAAGATGAGTCATATTAAAACTCATCTTTTTTATAAACTTAGTTATTACGCTTGCGTTTTGAAATACCCGCTAAACCGATAGCTCCTAACATTGAGCTTACAGCACCTAAAATTGCTGCAGCAATACCATCTTTAGCTCCTGCCTTTGGAAGTTCTGACTGAGTAGTTTTCTTAACTGGAGTTGTTGGAACCTCTGGAGTACGTGGAGTGTCAGGTGTGTTTAGTGTTGTTGGTGTATGTGGGGTGTCAGGTGTGTTTGGTGTTGGTGGTATATCCGGAATGTCTGGCGTATCTGGTGGTGTCACAGGTTGATGTGGTTTCAAACTATAACTATTAATTGCATCCCAATCAATAAACTTTCCCCATTCTCCATCTAAAGCAGCACTATTTGAAGAATCCTTTTCAAGAGTACCAATCATATTCTTATTTTCACTATCACCATTCCAAACCCAAACACCTTGATTAGTTAATTTGGCTAAAACAGTAGTAGTATTATCTGGATTAAGTTGCAAGATAAAGCTTGGTGCCCAAGTCGAATTGTTACCTTTTCCAGCTACTTCACCACGATTAGTCATATAAGACGTAATTAAAAGCTGATTGTCTTTTCCTTTGATAGGAACTGCATAATACGAATAAGTTGCCGTACGCCAATTTGCAGGGACAGATGCAGTTAATACAGCACCAGAACCATTTAATGGTACATACCCATGTGTTAAGCTGTCAGAAACAAAACCAATCATCGCTACATTATCCCCGACAATCTTATTAGCAAGACGAGTAATTTCACCTTTAGTTCCTCGAGACAATCTTGTTGCTGAAAATAGATAATACTTATTTCCAACTTTAACAATGTCAGGTCTTTCCATTTCATCGCTAACCATTAATGACGTTACTAAAGGTGAGTAAACATCATCTAACTTCACAGTTGGATTATTTTGATTCCCGCTTAATTTCAAAATCCCCAGCGCACCGTTAGCGACAGAAGCAAGAGCTTGATCATCTTTATTATCAAAGTAGCTCAGGAAATTATTGATATTAAATTTGTCATTTCCACCATAATTAGCCCATCTATAAATTTGATCTTTACTTTGGTAATTATTGCTTCCAGTGTTTGCTTCAAATACTAAATAACGGTCACCATTTTTTTCTTCTACTACATGAGGATCACGTAATGTATAATTATCTCTATTTCTATTTTCACCGTTTGCAAATTGATCATAAGTTTGATAATTTTTACCATCACCAATAAAAATCACATGATCATTATCAACACTAGCAATTGAAACACCATTATTATTAACATTTAATTTCAAATTAGCTGTAGCCAACTGTTGATCATTTAGCTTACCATCTGAAGTATCATTTTTTGTATAAAATAATTGAATAGAACCATCTTTATTTACAATAGCTGACCCTGACCATTCTTGTAAATCAGGAGTTTCATTATATCCAAAAATAGAACCTGCATTTTTCCAATGTGAGAATTCATTATCATTATATTTATTATACAAAAGATAGATATGATTATCGTTCTTCTTAGGCATTCCCATCATTGCAACAACAAGTTGGTAGCCCTTATAGTTCGATACATAACCAGTTATAGGATCCTGTACTGGCCAAGAATCCCAAATTTCTAAGGTTTCAGTTTTACCAGTTTGTGCATCCTTAGTCACACCTGCATCCATATTTTTTATTTCTTTTGCATTAAAATATGGAACTGCATATTTTGGATCTCTTCTTACAAGAGCTTGTCCAATTGCATCTAAGTCGTTTAATGTTAATTTAGTTCCATCTTGCGGCTCGTCATCAAAATTAACCTTATTTAAATTATTAATTTGATCATTAGTTAGCTTTGTGACGTCAACACCAGAATTATTAATAACTTCCTTGATTTTTCCCTTTAATTCGGTTTTCGCTGAAGAGTTTGAACTTTGCCCTTGAGCATCATTATCCTTAAAATGATCGGAAATATTATTAGAATCTTGGTTTAAATCACTAGAATTTTCCTCTTTACCATTATCGGTAGAAACTGGAGCACTTCCTACTTGTGCTGATGAGCTGTCTTCCTTACTTTCATTAACTTGGCTATTTATTTCTTTACTAGAATTCAAACTAGTATTTGTCTCAGTTCTAGCTACTTTTTTGTTTGTAGTATCCTCTTTTAATTCACTATTATCATTTTTTGTAACCGAAGCAGGTGCATTTATTGTAGTAACTTGACTAACATTAACATTATCAACGTTGTCTGCATTAGTAGTGGCAGCATTTGCAGTTGAAGCACTTAATACAATTGCTGCAGTAGATAAAGTTCCCATTAATAAAGATTTTCCGCTTAAAGATATCTATTTATGATTTTTATTTTCCAACATCTTTTTCCTCCTGCATGTTAAGCGTTTAACATTTTCAAATAACAGACTACCATCTTTTTACAAAAAAATAAATATAATTTTGAAAAAACTATATAGAATTAAATAAAATCAAAATTTTATTTATAAATGTTAATCGCTTATCAATTTTATATTAAACGCAAAAAAACCGCCTTAGATGTTGCTCTAAAGCGGTTTTTATTCCATATAGTGGAGATGAGGGGTTAAGGTAATCGAATGATAATGGGCTTATTATTCACTTAATACCTTATAATACCAGTAATTAACAGATTATGTGCTTATAATTGGTTTGATTTTTTTAGCCATTTTTAGACAATATTTTTTAGTTAGCAAAAATAAAAAAAGCCGTGTCACGTCTTACTCTCCATGACACAGCAAATAAAATTATATCATTTTTCTACTATTATATAAGCACAAAAAAGCCACTACAGAGAACCTAATCTCCAGAATGGCTTTTAAAATGCATTTTAATTCGTTTCTTAAATTGGCAATAGATATAGAAACTTCAAAGATATCTATCCAGAGGACTAAATCCTAAGTGATTTAATTATATCACTTTATATTACTCAAATCTTCCCCAAGGATCATTGCCTTGACGACAAACTAAGAAACCATATTGACCATTTGCACGTGGTTGTCTAATCCAGACATAACCACCATGACGACTGTAAGCATCATACTTAACACAATCTCCTTTAGTAACCGTTCCAATAATATCACTAGTAGTTCTAGCACCATAGCGAATGTTGATTGTGCCATTTGGATAGAACTTACCTTCTTCCGTATACCAAGTATCACCAAGTTCATCTACAAAAGATTGTGGTACTGGTTGCTTAACCACTGGCTTAGCTTGTTGAGTAGTTGGTACACCGTCAGTTTTAAGATCAATTAAGCTAATGTTACCATCCACGCTCATACCACGCCAATTATCAGTAAATTGCCAAATTGCCACACCGTCCATTGATGGGAAGTAACCAAAATTAGGCGTATTTGCTGGTACACCGTTGCCTAGTGGATATGCTGCTACCCATAGACAGTTAGGATACTTAGCAAGTACCTTACCAGTATCAATATTACCTTTTAGCAAAGCTGCACCAGAGTATAAGAGTGGCTTATATCCTGCTGCTACAACCACATCAAGGAATGCGAGAATTGCATTAGCACTAGGTACTCGTCCACCATTAGTAACATTATTATCGTCTACTTCCCAATCACAAGCCAAGTAAGAACCTGCTGGTAGCCCAGCATATTTTGCTGAATTAACTGTATAGTTACCTTCTTGCACTGCCCGATTGATATCAGCGCCAAAGTGGGCATAGTGATAACCCATAGTAAGCATGTTATTAGCTTTAGCACTTGAAATTTGTGCTTGTGCTTTAGGATTTTGATAGCCTGTACCTTCTGATAGCTTTACGATAGCAAACTTAGCCCCAGAGTGAGCCATGCTTGATAAGTCAGTTCCATTGTGGCTTGATACATCTACTCCATAACTTCTTTTTTCTACTTTATTCATTCTTTCCACCTTCATTTGATAACTTCATTATAGCTACCGCTTTTTCAATTGCACCAGAAAGTTGGTCATCACTAGGTGCTGGTAAATGAGCATCTGCATAAAAATTCTTAATTTTCACTTTCGCCTGTTTCTTCTTTTCAACACCTTTTTCTGAACTATCCTTTAAATCATAAACTACATTGGTAGCAACTTGACCCAAAGTATCAACTACAAAAGCTAAAGCATCTCCCTTAGCTCGTTTAGAATCAATTTCAATTTTGTGATTGCGATACCAAAATACAAAATATGAAACTGCTAGCGCAATAACTACACCGGACACATCAATCAAAATATTATTCATTGTTATCTTCCAATCTATTAATCTTTCGTTTTAACTTTTCGTTATCTTTCAAAAGCTTGTCGTAGGCTTCCTCTGCCTGAAGCCATCTTTTTCTATAAAGCTCTACATCTTCCTTTAGTTCTTCCTTCTTTTCCTTAGCATTTGAATAGTCTGTTTGCTTAAGAGTATTGAAAATTGTTAAAAGTCCCACAACGCTAGAAATAAGAAGTGCGATTTTTTGTACAAAATCGATCCATTCTTGCACTTCTTATCCCTACTTTCTTTTTAAGCCTGGTGATCTTGATGCACATACTTGAACTAATAGCAATGCACCGAACTGATAAATTGCTGCCATTACTAACGGATAATTTTGAAATGCTAAAACACATCCAATTTCTAAAACAATGAGAATTGTTAAAAGAAAAGCACTAGCCGTTAATAAACAAATGTTAGCTAGTGGACTATTGGCACCTGCTAAAACGTAAGCAAAATAAAAGACGCCTATTACAATTGCAATAGCGTCAATCAGATCATTATTAAAAACATTGGTCCATTCAGGCGGCCAAAGAAAGAAATCATCACAAAGTAACAAAAAGCTCCCTGATAAAAAAATCATTAGCCCAATGATTAAATGCAGAGGATTTTGTTTTATATTTTCCCATAATTTTGCTATCTCGTTCATTAACCTTCACTTGCCTTTTCATCACTTCCTGCCATCACTTCATCTTGTGCTGACCATACTTTTGTTTGAAAATCTTGAAGATCTTTTCTTACAACAGTTTTATTTGCATCATATAAATCTCGATCGGTAATAATCATATTAATGTTGTCACTGCCACCTGAAACATTAGCCTCATAAATATTAGCGTTAAAAGTTGCTACTTGCTTATCATCTACCATTGAACGGCCTGAAATTGCAATCGACTTACTTGTTTTTAACATCTTTATTCTCCTTTTCTGCCTTTAATTGGTTCAATTCTTGAGTTAGTTCATCAATTTTCACTTGTAAAATTGCATTGTTATACTCACTAGTTGCTAACTTGTTAATTAATTTTTGCGAAATTGCATTATCGTTCATTTATTTGTTTCTCCAATCTATTTACTTTATCTTTTAATTTCTTAATTACCGGCAATAATGCAGGGGCTATTCTTTCATATTGAATACCCTCAATTTCATGTGTTTCTGGATTTCGACTAACTAAGAGATCTAGACCTGCATTTGCCAAATCTTCAGCAATCATGCCAAAATACTGTTCCGGTTTAATATGACGTTTTCCAGCTTCATATCTTTCTTTTTGACCTTTATCTGTCCAGATTGCAGTTGGTAAATTTAAAAGTTTCTCACCATAATCAGTGGAAAAACTGCGTTTTATATCAGTTTTGTATTTGGATGCTGAAGTTGAACGGACAAGAGCACCATCAGAAGCAATACAAAGATTTGGTGCTGACCCCGTAGTTCGATAATAAGTTGTTGGAAGGTGGACATAATTCGCATCTATTTCAATACGGTCTCCTAGTCGAGCATTAAAAGTCCCAATCCAGATGTGTGGACGTGTACCAATAGAATATTCAGATTGAGAAAATTTGGGACCACCTGTTAAAAAAGTGGTACCTGCACCATTAACCACTGCTGACCCATCTTTATCTACACTTATTACTGCGCCATTTTTAGTTCCATCTAATCCTGATCCTGTATTTATCACACCATCGTAATTTGATGTCCTTAAACTTACTCCATTTGGAGAATTGAGTTCCATTCCAAATGCATTATTATTAAACATTTGATTAGAACGTTGAATTACACCATATTTTGGATTATCTGCAATCAAACCTCCAAATCCTCTATCATCTAGAATTAATTTTCCATCTTTAAAATAAACTCCCTCATTCATCCAATTTGTAACACTCATCGTACCTGAATCAATATCAATATTCAGATTTCCATTAGTAGAAGCAATACGACCTTTTTGGAACAAAATTTCACCACTATTTAGATTAATTTTCAAATTGGCACCATTTATTGTTCCAGTAGTGATGTTGTTTGCATTCAAGTTAATTACATTAATCCTACCGGCATCTAAAGTACCAGTGTTAATCTTATCAGCTGAAATATTAGTTATGGCTGCGTTAGGGATGAAGGCTTTGCCAGAAAATACAGTTGAGCTAGCATCCATATAGATCTTGTCATTCTGGATTAGAGTTGTGCCGGCTGACATATTAATTTGTGCAAGCGTATCATTTTTTCTAACATTGACATTAGTGAACCACCAATGACCATAATCAGAATAAGCATCAATTTGAACCCATATTCTGGCTTTAACTGCTTCATTAGGAATGGTGATAGATCCAGATTTAGTTCGTGCACCTTCATTAGGAGCAAAATTTACAGCAGATTGCCAATTCCAACTTCCATCTTTTTGCAAATAGGCAAGTCCTACATTTAAAGGATGGGTAGATTGATTTTGCCAAGCAAAGACCGAGAAGAAATATTTGTCTCCTGTCGCTACTGGGAACATATTTCCATAAAATGCATCTCTTGTACTAACTCCTCCATAAAACTTTGTAGGACTGCCCGGATCTCCAGACGAACTAAATACGTTTTCCCATCCTTGAGTACTTCCATCAATAAATGATGGATTTAAACATATGTTAGATAAATCCCCCACGGCATTTACTTTAATGTTAATATTATTAGCATTTTGAGTAATTTGACTTTGTAGATTATTGGTTCTATCAGTTACTTCATTCCTAATAGTTCCAGCAGTTTGACTTATCTGGCTCTGTAGATTTTCGTAGTTACTTGAAACAGTTGATTGAAGCCCTTGTATGGTTTGATTTAGTTCAGCAACTGCAACTTGTTTAGCTAAATCTTGGGGAGCTGGACACCAAGTAGTAGCAATTGATCCTGATTCTAGTTTGAAATTTGCAAAATACAAAGAGCCACCGGGGACTATATCACCAGTTGGCATATGTAATCGCGGATTTTGTTCAAAAGTTTCCTGGGTCGTTGTAAAAGTTATCTGATGTCTTTTCCAAATGTTATCTATCTCATCAGATGTTCCTAGTGGAATCCACCCTCTGTTAGCACAATCCTCTGTATAAAAGCTTAGTCTTATTTTTTGTTCACTACTTCCATTATGACGAACTAAAAAACTTAGAGTCCAAGTTCCTTTAGGAAGTGTAAAGTTTTGACCAAAGTAAACAGGAGCATGATTTAAATCTTTGGCATAAATGTGAAAAACATTTGTACTTATTTCACCAGCATTTAATTCATTTTTATGACTATTTCCAGATTCAATTCCAAATCCAGTAGCTTCTCCAGCATTACCAGCATTATTAAAGTTATGCAAAGTATATGTATTAGTTAATAAATTTACTCCACCACTATTATTTTCATTAATGATTGGTTGCATCGTTTGCTGTACTTTTTGTATAAAGCCATCTGCAGTTTGTATAAAGCTACTATTCGTTAGAATATTAGTTAATCCACGCCAATTACTATCATTTTTAATTGAATTGATAACTTCATTTTTTGCAATATTAGTTCTATTGTCAGACTCACCTTTAGTGTAATAAGAACCAAATTGTTGACTATTAATAGTTATGCGAGCAGATAAATTTTCTAGATCATGTTCAGTATCTTCAACAGCTGGAGTCCAGTCAGTTGAAGCATTTCCCACTTCTAACTTTAGTTTTCCAAACTTTAGATATGTTCCACTTTTCAAGTCAATCGAATTTGGTAAATTAAAAATATCAAATAAGCGAACTCTATTGCCTTTTTTATTTTGTGGCCAAGTATAAGAACCTATAATTTTATAGCTGTTATTTCCTATCCTTTGAATATGTGCTTTTTGCACATCATGCCCATCATCCATAGTTAGCCATGTTAAAAATGTACCATTTAAACTTTTTATGATAGCATCTGTTTCAATCCAAATAGTTTGAGTATATTCTTCTCCTGGACTTAAGACATGCCAAAATCCCGCACCTTGGGGTAAAATTTCGCCTCCATCACCACTAATTAACGGTAAAGAAGTATACGCAAAATTATCTTTCCAAACGGTATTTGGAATTCCAAATCCCATTACATATTCTTTGTCAGTCTTGCCAACTAAATTTCTACCTCCAATTCTTAGATTATTCAATTTATCTGTTACGTTATTGATATTAAGCTGTAGCCCATTAGCTGTAGCTTGCACATCAGTAGTTTTAGCATATCCATTCAAGTCACTAGCAACCAACTTAGCATTTAAAACATTATTTGTAGCACTAACAAAATTAGCATACGTGGAATTATCAACCTTACCAGATAAACTAGTAGAAAGTTTTTTAGCATCCACTTTAATCTGTGCAATATCTCCTTGAGCATTACCCAATGTAGTCTGCAATCCTTGTACAGTAGCTTTAGTTTGATTTACATCCCCATTAAGATTAGCTAAATCAACAGTAACCCCATGAATATCAGTACTGATCTTAGATATATCCTTACCTTGCTTAGTAGCTTGATTTTGCAATCCAGTAACAATATTTTTCTGCTCATTAATTTTATTCAGAGCATCGGATACTTTATTAGTTACATCAGTAATTTTAGGGATGGCAACTGTATTGACGGTTGTACTTAGACCATCAATCGTTCCTTTTTGAGCGTTGATGCTTGCATTAAGCTCATCAATATCTCCATCAGCTTTGGCCAAATTATCAGCAATTTGTTTTTTGGCATCACTTAAGCCACTTTGTGCTTCTTTAACCTGCTTTTTAATCTCGTCTGGAGTCAGATCTCTTCTGATCCATTTACCTGTTCCATCTTCTTGTTCAGTAAATACCCACAATTCTGTAGAATTACCGTTCTGCTTAAACCAGACATCATTAGGCTTAGCATTCTTTGGAGGCTCTACTATACTAGGTGGAAAAATAACTGTACCGTCAGGTGCTTTACGCGCTTGAAGTTCTTCAATAATTTGAGCATAAGTACCTCTCCAGCTAATTACTGAATCAGTAGAAGATGTTTGATCAGCTTTCGAAGTTGCTGAAAGTCCACCATTAAAATCAAGCGTGTAGCTGTTATTAGGAACTATAAATTTATTACCTTGCTTGTCTTCTAACCGTAGCCAATCACCAGCTTCAATAGCAGGATTGCCGAACCAATTCAAATTAAATGGATAAAAACTAATGTCTTTAATTTGCTCCCAAATATTATTTAGCCGATCAGGCGTCATAATGTTATTCTCTAGCTTAATTTGCGAACCACTAGTATCACCAACTTGATAAGTTTTTGTCTCGTCAGTGTTCTCGCCATCTCTAGTTTTGGTAGTAATGACTGTTTGACACTGAATACCACCAATTTTATATGGTGCTTCATTCTTAGTTAACCCCGCTTGTTCATATTGACTAGGATCGAGCTCATAATTCGGTTCAGCAATAGTTCTAATCGTGAATAATCCTTGTCGATCAAATGTAGCATAACCAGCGTATAATTGTGCAATCCACCCTAGAGCTTTTCTATAACTTTGGCCACTAATTGGAATAGGTAAATCAGCTTGATGTGGAAGCCGTGCTAAATCATTGACGTTTGCTTTAACTCCAGACTGAGCACAGATTTCCGCAATTATGTCTAAAACTTTTGCGGGATATGCTAGTTTTGATTTATATGTACCTTCTAATCCACAAAATCTATCGCTAGCACTAATGGATGTTAAATTATTATTTCGATCCATCTTTATTTCGCTGGATATAATAAAAACGCCTAATGGTTCATAAATGTAGCCTTTAGACGTTTTTATTCCAATACTAGGACGAACTTCCATTCCTAGCTTCAATCCTTCAACAAGATGAGAAAATTCAATCTGCACATTATTGGAGTACGTAGAGCCAATTGCAAATGTATCTCCGGTATATGCTCCCGAATCATATTTCAAACTATTGATATCAGTAGCTTCATAGGTCTTACCATTAACAATTACTTTAATATCTAAAGTTCTTTGTGTGGCTCGCCACGCATCTTGAACTTCTTTGATTTGTTTTAGCATTCTTTCACCTCCTACTGTTCAATTAAATCAAACGAAAGACCTTTCCATACTGGTACGGAATCTACAAAAGAATAGACGGGTGCAGTTCGGTCACCAACATAAAAAGTGCCCGATTTATTTTGGCCTGTTTCTGGATCCAGATATTCAACATTGAAGAACTCAGCTTTAACAGAGGCTAAAATTCCGGCACATTCAGACACAGTTAGAGCACCAAAGGATAAATTTATTTTACGTTTTGTGGCAACTCTATCTCTATGTAACAGCCCTTGTGCATCCCGAGTTGCCTTAGCATCTATGTCTTGAATAGCAACTTGCATAGTTTGCGGGGCAGGATTAACCACTGTCCCAGAAATTTTTAAAGAATACAATCACTCATTTCCTCCTTTTTAGAGATTCAACATATTTCTACCATTTCTTTGATTAATAGCATTAATTCCTTTAATAGCATGTTCACCGAAGGACTCATCACCAATTTTTACAGAGAGATGTAAATCAATTGGTTTTCCATTGTTGCTATTAATATTTTGCATTTGAAGAGCTTGGATAATCGCATTTACTAACTCTGTACTCATCTCCTTGAAGCCTCCACTTTTCATTGTGGAAGTATTGGACTGATTTTCAGCATAAATAGAGTCATTACTAATTGAGTTTCTATTTAGAGATGTAGGGAGTTGTAAGCCGCTACCAAAGTTATTATTCATGAAAGCAATAGCTTCATTAATTCTTCTCATACCTAATTCACGGTTAGTTAACGGAATTACCATTTCTGGCTTGTCGCCTTCACCGATTTCATAGAAACCGTGTTTAGCAATTAATCCACCATCTTCATAACCGTGACCATGACCAATTACAGCCAGCATATCCGATCCATACCGATGCTTTGCATAATTGATGGCAGCAAGCATGTTGTCGTATCCATTGAAGATGTTACCGTGACCAGGGAATTTATAAGCGTTAAAAGTTGCAGAGATAGTTTGCAACAATCCTTTTGCCAAGTCTCCTGTTAAGGTGTTGATATCCGTATAACCGCCTTGTACAGCATGTTCATTACCACCAGACTCAGTTTGGATTTGACGAACCCATGCATTTACATATGCTGGTGTTGCAGGTAGACCATTCTTGCGCAATGCTTTCTTAACAGCACTACGCCAACCTTCCGCACCTGGTCCTGTTTGATGAGTTGCACCACCAAATTGATTGATAACTTTCTTGGCCCAATTCATCATGCCTTTCTTTTCTTGATGAACAGCGCCTTTAGCAAACTTTAATGAAGCGTCGCCTAAACTCCAATCATAGGTGACAAATTTATCAATAATGTAGTTAACTAATCGTTCTGGATGAGCTATATCATCAGTAACTTTTTCAAGTTCTTCCATTACACCATCAACAAAATTGCCAACCCCATCAAATATATTCCCAAAATTTAGGTTTCCAAGAGCGCTACTAATTCCGCTAAAGATACCACTAAAATCGAAATTAAAGTTACCTATACCACCAGCATATTTGGGAACCATAGCTGCTAATTCATTAGCCGTATCAGTTGCAGTTTTAACTTTTGTGCCAGCTGGCAAGTAAGTTAACAAATTACGTTCAGCTGGGAATAAACCTTGTTCTCCGTTAGGTAATTCATAACTTTCCCGATAAGTGTCTCCGGCTTGATCATTAACTAAGGCTAGTCCACCTGGGTGGCTATTCGTCCCATTCGCATAAGAATTCCAATCAAAGAATCCCCAGCCAATTGACCCACCGCCAAGTTTACCAAGCACCCAGTTAATACCGTCTCTGACCTTATTAGTAGCATTTTGCACCGGTTTAACAATTGCGTTAACTACTTTTCGAACGGCTCGACTAATATTGTGCAGTCCATCAGTAATTCCATTCCCAATTGTGCTCCCAAGAGTTCCGGCCCATGAACCAAGTTTTCTTGAAGTATCATGTCTAAAACTAGAAACCCAACTTCCTAGACGTTCACCAGCATTTTTAGCAGAGTTATAAGCTCCACCTATGCCGTCATTAACATGACCACCTAGACCACTGGCCCAACTAGAAACACTTTGATTAGCTCCTCCAAAGAAACTTCTTGTCCATTTAGAAAGCTTATTACCGGCATTAGTGGCTCCAGAACGAGATGAGTCAGTGCCATTATTGATATGTTCTCCTAATCTTTCAGCCCAAGATCTTACTAGTCCACTTGCTGATTCTCTAAAGCCTGTAGTCCAGTTTTTAATTTTAGTTCCAGCATTCTTAGCCATGGCTTGACCATTTTCAACGCTATTATTTACATTAGAACCAATTTGAGAAGACCAATCATGAACCTTCTTTTTAGCATCACTAATAAAGCTAGTAGACCATTCTTTTACTTTATCTCCAGCTTGTTTAGCTAATTTCTTACCTTTGTCTACATCTTTATGAATGCTAGAACCGATATTTTGTGCCCAAGATTTAATATCTTTCTTCGCATTAGAAATAAAATTAGTGGACCATTTATGGATATTAGAGCTAGCAGTTTGAACATCTTTTTTACCTTTAGAAATATTGGTATTGATATCTTTACCGACTGATTTAGCCCAAGAGGTAAAGTTATCTAAAATTTCATGGGACTTAAAACCTATTGCTTCAACCCAGTCTTTAGGTTTCTTACCTTTGCCGTACTTAGACCAACCATCACCAAATTTAGAAGCACCAACACCGCCCCATTTACCAATTAACGAGCCAATCTGTTGGCCTACGGCTGCCCCTAGTGGACCACCGAACCAAAGTCCAATGGCACCACCAACTGCACCACCAATTCCAGAACCAAAATCTGCAAATTTTTCTTCTTTGTTATTAGCTTTGATTCCTTTGTAGATATCAATTCCTGAAGTTACAGCAATCATAGCACCAGATAAACCAGTACCAAGTTTTTGCCCCAGCTTCATTGGTTCGCCCGATTGTATTGAAGAGCGAGCAGATTTAAGAAAATCAGTCTTGGCAAGATTACTATCCTGCCAGCCTTTATTTACTTCACTCCAAAGATCTTTTATGTGGTTATAGCCACCCTTGATATTTTCAAAACTCAGCTTAGCAAGTTCTTTAATATTAGTTATTGGATGCTTTGCAAATTCAATTGCTACTCCTAATAAATCATCAGCATACTTTGCAGCAGCTTTCAATTTATCAAATTTGAGCATTGCAAGGATCTTCAGAGTATCAGTAAAGCTTTGAATCCCAGCAATAGTGGCTCTAGCAACTTTAATGCCTAAAAGCGTAAGCAGTGTTGCAGTCATGATCTTAACAGCTGTTTGATGATGATCTATCCAATCAGATAATCCTTCAAGTGCTTTAGTTAAAAGCTTTAAGGCCTCTACGATTGCAAAGCCTGCTATTTTAGCTAACGGCTTAATAAAACTATCGAAGAACCATTCTAAAACGGGTTCTGCTGCTTTGATTACACTGTGTACAACTTTAAGGGCTGCAGCTAAGGCATTTAAGAACTCAGGGATTATCTTAGTAATCGTGAAGCCTGCAAGTGGAAGCAAGACATTCTTATATGCCCACGATAATCCATCCCAAACATCTTTGGTTACTGGTCGAATAGCTTTTAGCAGATTATCAATTGACTGAAGCAATGGAGTAAAATCAAGCTTCTTAGCCCAGTTTGCAGTATAAGTTGCCATATCGCCAAGTGATCCAAGCATGTCATCTACCATACCGAGTAAAGTTTTAAAGATAGAAGTTCCAACATTTCCATGTTGCCACGCTTTATCAAATTGACCAGCTAAATTACCAATAGTGTTTCCTACACCAGTTACAATTTGAATCAGGTGACTCCAAATTGAAACACCTAGGTCGGAGTGTTTCCATGCCTCATCAATTGATGTAACTATATGCTTATAAGTATCAAGTATATTATTCAGTGCATTTAGCCATGCTTGCCATAGTCTAGTTCCGGCATTACCATGTTGCCATGCCTCATCAAAAGATTTAGCAATATCGCCAATAAATTCAACTAACTTAGTAGCCAAATCAAGCAAGTTAGCGAAAATTCTCTTGCCTAGATCACCAGTATTCCATGCATCACGAAACGCTTGAGATATATGATGGATAGCTTCAAGAACATTATTGAGAGAATTGAAGATAGTCTGAATAAACTTGGTCCCTCGACCACTCTCTTCCCATGCTTCAGCAAAAGCTCGTGAAATGTCGCCAATGACGTTCAGCATATCGGCTAAAAGTTGAAGTAGATTTTCTATTACTTTTTGTCCTGTTCCATTGTCCCAAACATGTAAGAAAGAATTACCTACATCCCCCAATAAGCGTTTAATCTCTGTCCATGAATACTTGGCTGCATCAACAACAGCTTGGCCTTTTTCATCCCAAGCTTTTTTCATTGGATCAAAGATTTCGCCTAAAACCTTTTTAACTTTATTAGCAGCATCAATAGCATTTTGGGACGCAACTAATGGAACATTCCAATCAAGCCCCTGATTTCCACCTGTCTCACCACCATCTATTCCGGGATCATCAAAAATAGGTGTATCCTGCTTTTGCTGTGGAGTAAATTTTTCTAGTGGTTGAGCTTCAAAACTACCATTATCGTTATTGTTTTTGCTGTTATCTAAAACGTTCAGCTCATCAAAGCCCATGAGTGATGCTTGAAGGTCTTCATTAGCTTTCTTTGTATCTTCAAAAGCTTTTTTAGCTTGTTCGTTAGATGCTTTTATTCTTTCATTTTCTGCTGCAACGGCTGCCGCTCCTTGACGATTAGCTTGAGCAATTTGCTGATTAGCACGTTGAACTGCTTTAGCTTGTTCTTGCTGTTGTTTTTTAACAGCTTCATTAGCTTTACTTGCAGCCTTTGAAGTATCATTCATTGCCTGTACTTGATCGTACAAATCATGAGCACCACTTCTAGCACTAGACAAGCTCATTCCTGTTAGCGCAGAAGTAAATTGAGCAATCCATGCAGTTGCTTTTTGTAATGAATTCATAAGAGCATTTATAGCAGGTAAAACATAACTATAAATTGGATAAAAGGCAGTCAACAAGTTAACCTTAATTGCGTTAAAGCTACTTGCAAATTGTCGGTTAGTCATTAATGCCGCACCCATCCCTTGAGCAAGCATCATAATTGCTTGGTAGAGCAAAGTAAACACAATTAATTGACTAGCTAACATACGCATTGCCATTCGAACGCCTTTTAGCCGTTCACTAAGCATTGATGCACCGGTACCAGCTTGGCGCATAGAAGAATTACTGTTACTTCCAAGACGTTTTATGGATGAATTAACATTAGAAACAGTATTTCTTAAGCGATTAAATTTTGAATTAAGTCCTGATACACTTTTACTTTCTTCGGCTAACTCAGTATTAATGCGTGAAGAACTACTTCTTAACTCATCTCCGCGAGCACTGACATATGTATATGCCTTTGCTAACTCATTACTTCTGGCAACTAACCTTCTGTACTCAGCCTCAGCATTCTTAAGCTCTTTATTAGTACCAGAGGATCGACCAAGAGTCGCATCATTATCCCTCATTTCAGCAATTGAGCGTCTAATTCGTTCAATCTTGCCTTCTGTTTGATCCATTTCACGCTCAATGCGTCTTAATGAGTTGGGAACAGTATCAAGCTCCTGCGACATTTCCTGCGCAAGAGCCTTAGCTTGAGTCTGATACCGTTCCATCTTAATTTGAGCATCAGCAATTTGATCATCTAATCTCATTGCTTTAACTTTACTACCCTGCTTGCTCATATCAAGATTGTCTCGATTAGCTGTTAAAGTAGCAATTCTTCGTTGCATAGAACGTGCTTGTTCCATCTTTTCGTTTATGTGAGTTACTAAGCTATCAACTTCTTTTTTAGCTCTAGATGCTTCAGCTTGTATTTCATCATCAATACCTAAATCAACAGGACGCTTTGGCATATAACTCTGAATTCGTTTTTCTTGATAATTATCAAAGCTTGAGTAGTGACTCTGTGAAAGGGATTTCAATGGTTCTTTTACTTGCGTTTGTGATTTAGGTTTAGAAATATCTTTTACTACATCATGAGCTGCACTAGTTTGTTGTGCAATTCGTTGTTGCATATTAGAAGCTGCCTGCAACCGAGCTGTTAAACTATCTAGGCTTTTTTCTGACTGATTAACCGCTTCTTTAGAGCTTTCAGCTTGTTCCTTATTCCCTTGAACAATTTTATCTGTAACATCATTTTGAGTATTAAGAGTCTGTTCAAGTAATTTTTGTTTAGTTTCTTCTGCTTCACTACGTTGCCGCACTTCTTCTTTAACATTCTCATTAGCTCTTGAGGTACTCTCATTCATTGATTGCTGAAATTTATCTAAATTATTTTGCATCTTATATTGCATATCACCTGTTTTTTGCACAATAAGATTAGTTAATTCATCAACCTTTTGAATGACATCCCCATAATTTGCTCTAAATCTTAACTCAAGTTCTTCTAGATCCATTAATTTCCACCTCCTTTATCTTTATTAAATTGTTTGATTTTCTGGGCTTGCTGCATAAAAATAACCTGATCTTTTTTCCAATCGGGTTCTTCCTCAGATATTTTATTTGTTTGATCCAAATTATCTTTCACAAATGGATAAGCTTCTTCAACTTTGGGCATTTTTGCTGGATCGTTAAAAGCAAAGGCCATCATTTCACTTAAGCGATGATCCATATAAGCTTTAGCTCGTAAATCTTCCAATCGACGTTTTTCATTTGCTGAAATTTGGGTCATAATTTCACCAAAATCCATATCCCAAAAATGATCAGCATCTATGCCTGATTCGACTGCAATTGGATACAGATGTCTAAATAGATCAGATACTGTTTCGAAATGATCTTCGTCTACATCAATTCGCTTTCTGCTTCCACTGGATCTAGAGTTACTTCTTCCGATTCCGTATTGGTCTTTGTAGCCTTCTTCTTTTTCTTGCCGAAAAAACCAGATTCATCAAATAATTCCATTAGTTCATTAAACAAATCCATAGTGGTATGACCATCGTCTAAATACTTTTCAAAGGCTTCAATAACTCGTTTATCTGTTACACCATGATTTTGATTAGCGCCTTGTAATACGATAAGAATTTCATTTACAGGGGGTAATTTATTTCCGCCTTGTGAATCCATAAAAAGTGAAAGCATTGATTTACCTAACCGGCGTTCAATTTTAAAAATTTCACGGCCACCTAGTTTTAAATTGAGTTCAAGATCACCTAGTTGTACTGTTTTAGTTGCTTTCTTAATTGTTGCTACCATAATTTCTCCTATTCATGTTGTATAAAAATAGACGTAGGAATCGAACCCACGCCTATCACTTTTTATTACTTACCAGCTGGTTGACTTGCGCCTGCAGCAGTAAATGTTGGACCATCAGATACAGTAATAGTGATTGTGTAACCTAATGCACCGTTAACTGCTACTGAGCCAAATTTAATGTTGTATGATCCTTTCATCGTAGCAGTCATTCCATCGGGATACGTAACTTTCCATTGATATTGCTTTCTGTCACCCGCCTCCTTTAGAGCTTTTGCAAAACTAGCACCCTTATATACTGCTTGGAATTGAACATTAGAAGCATTTTGGATACCTTCAACTTGCTTACGTCTATCATCTGCTAAAGTAGTTACATCGATTTTTTCAGTGTCTCCACCCAATTCAGGGATGGTTTTAATGTCAGCAATTTCTTCCCATGATGATCCATCTACCGATCTTTCAAGTTTTGTTCCTGTTCCTGCAAGACCTTCTGAGTTGTCAACTGCAAACCGTTGAAGGTCTAATTTTAATAAATCACTATAAAATTTTACGTTGTTCATTTTTATCCTTTCTGATATACACGATGGCTCGTATTATCTACAATTCCTGTAAAAACTATTACCACACGTGATACTCCATTTAAATCTTGGTCACCAACACTATTAGAAAAGCCCATTGCTGAAAATCTAGCAATGAGCTTTTCTTTTATATTAGTTAATGATCCATGGTCATTATATAAATCAATTGTTATCTTCCATTCAGTGTCTGTCTCTTCTTGTTGTGCATTCCGTATATAAGAAGATTGACTAGTTGAATAAATAGCAGCTGGGAATGTTGTAAATTTATCTGGATAAGATGGTGAAACTAGTTTTAATTCTGGCATAGATTTTAAAGTCTTAAATACTAGTGCTTTAACATTATAGATTTCCATTTAACCACCCAATTTATCATGAAGTTCTTGATCTATTGATCTTTTTATAATCTCTGGCGCTTCCTTAGCTATTTTATTAGCAGCAGGAGTCATAAATTGCCTTGCGGGCTGTCCAGTAGTTCTATAAAAATATTTTCCATTGATCTTAATCTTAGGAATACCGTATATTTTTGTGAGATCAAGATCAACTGAATCAACTGGGAAGAACCATGGCGTCTGTCTATAAATAATGGCAACATTTTTAGGAAGTTGCTTATGTGACCGTTCACCAACTAACCCAGTACCAAATTCACGAAATACAGCAACCATAGAAGAGTTCCACCAACGACCAATAACTTCATCTCCATCAACCTTTACTTCATGTTTAAAGCTTCGAGCAAGTTCGCCTGTGGAGTATTTAATGCTGGATTGCAACTCATCAACTGCATAGGCTTCTGCCTGCTCAATCGCACTTTCTTGAGCATTAGCTGTTGCTTTTGCCATTATATCTGGTAGCTTCTTTAACTTTGCTTTTAGTTCATTGATTCCTTTAAGTTCAACTTCAATCATTTTGTTCATCCCTCTTTATACGTTCTAAAGTAACGTTTTTATGAGTAGAAAACTCCTGAATAGCTGTAATCTTGTAATCTGGATCGCTAGAACTCGGAACATTTAGGCAAATACCAAAACCTTCGCCATGTCCCTCTGCAAGTAAATCACCTTGATACTTACATGTTTTAACGTATTTAATATCTTTACCATAAAGTTGAGCATTGACCGTACCACCAGCTGATTGAATATTCATCCTAATTTGTTGTGGATCACTCCAGCCAGAAATGCTATAGCCTTCATCATCTTGAGTATTCATTGGTTCTTTAAGATAAGCTGTTGTAAGATCACTGGCTTTTAGTCTCATAGCTTTCTCACCTTAGCAATTCGATAGCGATTTAATCCTTGTCGAATATCTTTTGGAATACCAGTCTCAAAATAATTAGTTATGCCACCTTCGGATCGTTGTGTTTCGCCTTCAATGCCTAACCGGTTGTAATTAATAACTGCTAGCTTTTTAACGTAAATATCCATACTACCGACTAATTTCTTTTGACCAGTATAATCTAGTACCTGTGCTATCGATTCTTTAACTAGTTCAGTTAGTAAGGCATTATTGGTATTTTCTAATCGAGTACTTAAAGCTGAAACTATTTCCGTTAGTTGATCCACATTAGGCACCTCCAATTATTTAAAGTACCTTAGCTTGGAATACATCATCAGCGCTAGCAAATGAAGGAAGCATTGTTGCAGCTGCTAAAATCCATGTTCCAATTGGATCCTCACTGGTTTCATAAACCTTAGCCATGATGTTACCCACATTAGATACTTGAGCGTTACTTGAAATCAAGCGATTTTCTTCAGGGGTTGGACCATAAATCTTTTGACCTGGCACTTCATCATTGAAAAGAACAATGCGATCTTCTGGGAAGTAATTTTTAGTTGTCAAATTACCCTTTGCGTCTTCATCTCGATACTTACCATCATAAGCACGAATAATTGGTAACCCTTGGGCTGTCATCCATTGATCTAAATCAGCTTGGCCAACAACACGTCCAGTATCTTTACCAAAAATAGCTTCTTTAATTTCAGTACTACGCATTAATGTACGTAAAACTTTCTTAGAAGTTAAAGCTCGGGTTGGTGTAACATCTAGTGAATCTGACCAATCTTGCAAGTTATCAATAATAGAAGCATCACTCTTATCCCACGTCTTGGTACCTGATAATGTCTCTTGATGTTGCTTTGGCACGCCATAATCAACAGCAATACCATTTTTCTTATCAGTAATTTTACCAGTAGCGAACATTTCCATAGTCATTTTTTCGCCACGTGCCTTAACTGCTTGAACCATAGCGTCAATATCATCAAAAACATACTGTTTTAAGTAGTTTTCTTCTGCAGTATTACGTGGTGATTGCAATTTGATTAGCATTTCTTCAGTAAGTTGCATTTTGCGCTTCACGTATGCCAATTCAGCAGTTATCTTACTTGCTTCACGACTACCAATTTCAGCTTCAGCATCAAAAGCTGAAACACTTGCGATTGTTGGTACACGACTACCAGCTTTCAAAATATCAACTTCAAGTGTTGGTACTTTGACTGCTGGAAATAAAGTATCACCTAACATTTCTGGATATTGACGATTGCGGGTATAGTCAAGCACCGTATTTTGACTAAACATATCAAGAATAGGTGTTGCAAATCGTTGTAAATCTAATTGTAATTTTTGATTTTTCATTAATTATATTCTCCCTTCTATTGGTTCTTTTGAGTATCAGTAGATGGCGCTTTTGTTGTATCCAAATCCTTAAAGTGAATTGCTGACATTGCCTTAATAGCCTCTGCTGTTGGAGTTGGATTCAATCTTTGACTTAACACCCAACCATCACGCATAACAGCAACCATTTGATTAGATCCATCTTCTGACACGTACACATCATTTACAGTGATTCCGACAGCTTTTGCATCATTAGTTGGATATACCGTTCCCGCTGGTACATATTTACGTCCTAAGTCATCTGTTTGGACGTTGTAATTATCTTTATTAATTGTTTCTGGGAAAGCAGTAAACTTTTCAGAAGCAAGAAAGTTTAATTGCTTTCCATTTTGAAATTGTGTATACATTCTTATTTCCTTTCTAAATTCCAAAAATCACTTTTAGACTTTTGAGAATTATTAGCTTTTTCAGCATAGATTTCTCCAGGAGATTTATGATCATGATTTCCATCTAAGCTCTTTGGAGGTCTTGCACTTTGAGCTAATCGAGTTTCAACGGCATCATGAACTGCAGCACGGAATACTTCACTAACCTTTTGATAAGTATCTGTCATCTTATCTTTATCAGCTAAAACGTCATCAAACACATCTACTAATTCAGCTGGCAAACCATCTTCAATCAATTTAGAAGCTAATTCATTCCTATTTTCACGCTTAGTAATATCAGCTTCTCTATCAACTAAAGCTTGTTCACGTTGCTTTAGCTCATAGTTTTGCCGTTCTTCAGGAGACATATTTTTAAGATCTTTAGCTTTTTGAGCTTTATCACTCTGTTCTTTCTCCCACTTAAAACGGGCGGTATCTAACGCTTTAGCTAATTTTTTATCAAAGAAAGAATCCATTTCAGATTGAGTATCAAAAGTTTTAAACGGTTTTGTATCACCTGAAACATCTTCATTTACTTCAGCTTCACTAGGATTAGTATTACTTTCCTCACCTCCTTCACTTTGACCATCATCAGCAAATCTCTGTAAATTTAGTTTTAATACGATATTTTTCATAAAAATTCCTTTCTACCCATGCACACTTGAAATATGACTGCATAAGAAAAGACACCCCATATTTCTACACGGTGCCTTTCTGGTATGCAGTAACAAGTCCACATACGTATTCAATTTTTTAAGTAGTTTCATGACATGCTTAGGTCAATCCAAAAATAAAAGACACTCAGTTAATGAGTGTCTTTAGATCTATATATAACTCTTTCTATATCATCAATTGAAATAGGCTTCATAGCCATCGTCTTTTCTTCTTGTTCTGGTGTTTCAACACCGTAGTCAGGCAAAAAATGAGTTTCATCCATTTGATCCATTAAGCCTACCACTTCTCCTGTTTTCAAAAGAACAGTGTCATATTCTTGTGGAATAAGTTTACTCATTTTTCTTCACCTCTTTAATATAGCTACTAGTGTACTTTATTTGAGTAGGATTATCATCCATTACTATCCAGCCTACAACGACATTAATTGGTTTACCATCTTTATTGTACAACATTATTTTTTGTTCATATACATCCCCAAACCCATTATTTCCTTTAAATTTTACCGGATAAGATTTAGCCGCTTCCTTAATGGCATCCACATACGCCATATAATTACTTTTATCATATCCTAGCTTTTCTTTAATGAGTTTTCCCTTGCTCCAGCCTCTTTCATTTTCGGTATTAAAGAGATATTTTGTAAATTTTGGAGTGGGGATCAGCATATTGTTCAAGTTAGGTAATTTCTCTTCAGGATGTTCTTTTAAATACAATCTCCGATTGAGATCAATGTTTAAATTCTGCCAATAAATATCATTTTCACGTTTAAGATTATTAAACAAATCTCTTGAGGGCACCCTATCTCCAAGTACCTTTTTAAATTTTGCATATTCATCTGCACTATTCTTTTTAGACACTACAGTATTATTTTTAGGACCTAAATAGATTACAGGTACAGTTCGGCAAAAGGGATGTAGAGGCGGCATATTCTTTCCCAAAATCGCATCCCTAACCTTAAATACTTTACCGTTGATTGAACGACATATTTTACTAGTTCGACTATCAATCACTGCAAGCAATTGATATCGTTCAACTCCACGTTTACGCCAGTTATCCAGCTTTATTTTAGAATAAAAGAAATTAGCTTCAGTCCTAATCAAACGACTAGCATTAAATTTACTAGTATTAAACTCATGGGCAATCTGCTTAATCATGTCTTTTTCAGACATATTACTCAATTCTTTAGTAGTAAACAATTCTTGCAAGCGTTCAGCAAGCTTATCAGTATTGTCCCAGATACGCGATGAAAAATTTTTGCCTTCCCACCGGGTATTTAATGCTGCTTCGACGTAACGATTAGGTATCTCGGTAATTTTATCTTTAGGAAGATCCTGCTCCATTTTTACGCTAGCAATCTTCTTGCCAGTTTCAGGATTTTTTATGATAACCTCGTTGTCTTTTGATTCTATAGATGATTTTATTTTGGTATCAGGCAGCTTATAGTCCTTTGTTTTATCATATACTGCTCCCTGTTTTTCAACCTCATCCCAGGTTCGTTTCATTACATTAGTATGCAATTTAATGTTCTGATCTAATTCAACATCTCCGGCTGACTTAGTAGCAATATAAGCTTTAACTCGTAACTCCTCTAATCTGGTAATCCTACTCTTAGCCGCTAATCTACTTAGGTAATCATCGATAGCTTTTTTACTCTCTTTATCAGTAATATTGCTAGCCAATACTTTTAGTGTAACTAATTCAGAGGGAGAAATATGTGAGGACATAATATCTGACACCTCTTGTTCTGAAATATCAGCATAAAAATAGCGACGATAGATCTTTTGAACCTCGTCGCTTAAATATGATTGTGCTTTTTGATACGCTCGATTAATTATTTTCAATCGTTCAGTAGCTTCGTCCTGATTTTGTTGCTCATTTTGTAAGTCTCGCAACTGCCAATATGTAAACTTCCTCTTATCAATTTTCATAATTAATCAAGACCATGCTATATACTTGCCATATTGGCTTATAAGCTGGTCGACCGTATTCTCAAATGCATTTAGTAATGTTTTATTCTCAATGCGTTCACTATTTGCGAATACAGCCGTTAATGTTCCATTTTTATCAATAGCACTTACGTTAGTACAATTATTAACAGTATGCGTTAACAAAGTAGAAAATGCAGCACAAACAATATCAGAACCCTTAGCACTATATTGAGCGTGTCCGCTTGCTATGATTGTCGTCTGATTGGGTTTCTTTATCATTTTCACTCGAATCATCTTGAGACTCCTCCAGTTCTAAGCGATCAGGATCTTGCTGTCTTAATGCTTCTTGACTTTTCTTGATAGTTTCGGCATCTTGTTCATTCATTTCATCAATTACATCTTGAGGACTATCAACGTCGGGCAACCAACTATACGTATATTTTCTAGGGATGACACCATCAGCATTTTTGATGTTATTTACAACATCTGACAGATTAGATGGAATATTTGCAGTAAGTGAAATTTTACATCCACTAGCATCGTCATTTGCTCCCTTAATGTTTACTATCGTCTGCATTAACTGTAATCTTCGGCGTAAGCCATCAAAGAAATAACGTTGCTTAATTGATAACAAGTTTTCCAAGCCAAACAATTTAAACTTCATTGCTTCACCTGATACATTACCCATAAATTTTTCATCATTCATATTTGGCACATATGAAATCTTATGAATATCATTCTCAATGGATTGGCTTAACAGATTTACTTGTGTTTCATCAAAGCTTTTAGTTAACCACTCAATATCTGCTCCCTCTTCGCGTGGAGGAGCTTCGATAACGCCTCGATTTAACCTTTGTTTATCGTCTTCATCATTATCTAAACCAAATCCAAATGTAACAAGAAGTGCATCCACAAAAGCTTCCTTGTCTGAAATTCGATCTGTTTGAAGTAAGTTATATGCATCAATCAGCGAAATCAATTGTTCAAAATCGCCTTGTCGTTCTTCATTATTTCGATATTCGATTATTGGAACTGCACCAAATATATTTTCACCATCATATACAATGGGATCAGTGGAAGCTACTTCCATTCCCAGCTTTGTACGGTATTCTACAATTCTCTGAGGCATATAAACAGTAATACTATAACCATTTATTTCTCCGCTCAGATCTTTCTTTTCTTGAGCAAAAACGGCAAATAATGGTTCATGTTCAACCGTATCATCTGTTACTACAATGGTTGCCCGAGGATCTATTACTTCAATCTTTAAATCAGTATTAGGTGTAAGCTTTTCATTTCCTAGTTTATCTCTCGCAATTATAGGGTCAGTTTGTTTTAGATACAATAATTCATAACTATAACCAAATACAGATAAGTCTTTTTCTAACTCAATATCATGCTTATGGATATCAATTTGCTTGAATACATCTAAAATATCATCAATATTCTTTCCCTTATCAGCAGCATATTTAATCGGATTACCTGTCATAAACCCAACATTCATATCACTTATGTATTTAGCATGATTAATCATTACATTAGAAGCTCCAACATTAGCATTTTCAAATGTATGCTTTTCAATTTCTTGCTTTCCATTGTAATAATCAGACAGCATGTCTAATCGTTTTTGACGATTCTTTAGCTCTTTAATTGCATAATTTATGGCTTCAATGTTGGGTTCATTTATATCGCCAAGTAAATCTCTATCAATCACTAATGCCACATTTACACCTTCTTTCTATAATCCACGAATGAGAGGACGCTTAGTAACTTTTGCATTAACCCGCTTATAGATAACTGTGTAAACAAAATACCTCATTGCATCACAAGCATGATCATGTTGCTTAACAGGCTTATCTTCTCCATGTTCAGCAGCTTTTTCATCCCAAACGTAACTTGCTAATTCTTTAAATAAGTTAGGACAATTATTACTAAACTTGATCTTTCCTTCATTCATGGCAGTTTGTGTAACGCGAATGCCATCGATCACGTCGTTTTTAGCTTTTCTAACTTTAAATCCATTCTGTCTTAGAGTTGTACTGAAAGAAGCTGCAGAAGGATCAATAATCATCTCAGCCCTAATGTTTCCAAGAAACTCTTTGAGATCATGGCAATACTCTTCATCTGTCTTTTGACGGGATGTAGTTCTTCCTGAGTAATAATATTCTTTAATCAGATACCAAACTCCATGATTGCGTCCCCATAATAGGAACGCAGTAGGGTTTAATGTACCGTAATCACAAGATACATAATACTTTTCAAAATGATTGGGTAATTCATTAACTACCATTGTGTCTTTATCAAAATTGTCATAGATAACTCCTTCCGACATTACCCATAGCCCTTGGATATATCTCTGATAAAACACTCCTGAATACATACGCTCATATCTGCTAATAGTTACACTGTCAAGAGATGGATTATCATGCATCGTGAAGTGGATGCGTAAAGCACGCTTATCTTTCATCTGGTCAATCCAATTTAGTTTAAACCAATGAAACGGGCCAGACGGATTACAGTTGAACCACATTTTAGCGCCTGTCACTGAACAACGAGCTGTTGCTTGATTAACAAAGCTTTGTGGCATAAGTGCAACTTCATCAAAAAAGAACCCAGCCAAAGTAATACCTTGAACTAGGTCCTGGGATGCTTCATCTTTACCACCAAAGATGAAGTAAAAGTTTGTATGCCCATTTTTGCTGATAGTTATCATATTTTCAGAGCGAGAATCATATACGTTATATCCTTCGCTTTCTAGCATACTTCTTAATGGGCGAAGTACATTGCGTCTAAAAGATCCGATCGTCTTTCCCGCCATTCCAAATTGTTGCCCTGAAAAATTAGTCATAGACCACAATATATATGAGAGGGCCATTACTACAGTCTTTCCAGCACGAACCGAACCATCACAAATAATGGCTTCCTGGTTTAGAGTTCGGGGATTACTCCACCAGCTTAAGACTTGCAGTTGCTTACGAGAAAACGGAACAAAGTTAAATCTAGTTATCTTCATTATCTTTACTCCAAATCTTATCCATACCATTTTTAAGAGCACGTAACAAGGAAGTAGTACTGTCATCACTAACTTCTGGTTCAGGCAAGCGATCAAGTAAAATCTGCATTGCCTTTTGCCTATCTTCCATTTCAACTACAGGTTCACCCTTATCTATTCGAATACTCTTAATATTTGACGTATCAATATCTTTACTATCCTTAAGTTTAATTAAATGTTCATAATAATAATCCTGCTCTCCTGTTTCCGGATTAATTTTAGGCTCATACCTGAATTTACCTCCAGCGTCTTCGTATGGACCATCTTTATCATGAATTTTATAATAAACTAAGCGCTTTTTCGTTTTAAAAGACAGAACATCGGTAACATCACTAGTCGCCTGTTTTAAATAGCGTAGCAATATATCATTCGCAGTCGCATATAGTTCTTGTGACTGCTGTTTCTTTAACTCAGCAAGGTAATTTTTGATACTTACATTTACTAACAAACGTGGTCCTAAAGAGTTAGCTGATTGATAGCTTCCACCAAATGCCTGTTGATAAGCCCAAGTCGCATTGTATCGCTGTAAATAGTAAAGACAAAAGGCTTTTTGCTTATCATTAAGTTCGTCACTATCCGGCACTTCTGGTGGCTGTAACGCTGGTGCAACCTTTTCTTGTTTTGTACGCGTACTCTTTACTTTTGTATGCATACTTTTCTTTTTGGTTGTACGTTGCCACTTATTTCTAGTCTTCCACGACTTAACAGTACTTAATGCAACTCCGTATTTCTTAGCAATATCCTTATACTTCATTCCTGCTAAGTAATCTGCTTTTGCATCTTCTATTTTGCTCATGACATATCACCACACCACCTTTCTAAAATTTAACGCAAAATAAAAGGCAGCTTACGCTGACCTGTAATTAATTATTAATCTGATTCTTCAATAATAGAAGGATATTCATAATTCATTTTTAATAACATTTCACAAAACTTTAAAATCATTTGTGCATCTTGCTGAGAATTAACTTCTAATTCATGCGTTGCTTCATTGCCATACTTACGAATTTGATCAATCCAATCATGACTTTTAACACTAACAAAGTGTTTATCATTTAAATAATTTACATATTCAATAAATCTAAGATTATCACTAGCTCCTAAATCTACAGCTACATGCATTAATAATTTTCTACATAAAAGCACCGTACCAGTATATGCATTGGCTGCATAACAGCTTCTAGCCTCTTCATATACTTCATTTACATTTTTAGGAACTCCTTTAACTGATGAACCATATCTATTACCGGGCTCTTGGATATCATCATAAATAAAAGTTGGCATATAACAATTAGTACATATATACACACCTATACTATGACGATGAGCAAAATTCGGAGCATAGCCTTCAGTTAGCTCTTGAAGTGGCATGCCCTTATCACTGGAAACATAGGCTCCGCAATAACCACATGTAAAATTCTTACTAAGCATATAATTCTCTTTCCATTCTAAATCTCCAGTAATAATATTTTCTGTTAAATTATTCATTGATCATTACCTCCATTCGTTTCAAAAATAATTATAAAAAAGCCAAGCCTAATTAAAAGACTTGACTTTCTTGAAACGAACGGAATTTTAGTCCTAAGAAGGACTATGGGAAATACTGGAGTCGAACCAAGCTTAATGTCTCACCATTTAGAGATATTTCCCACTTGCTCTTTAACAAAATAATTTTAAAGGGACATTCTTAAAGAATGTGTGTATGCGCAGCTAACACAAAGCAATAGCCTTAAGTGTTAAATACATAATATAGAGGAATTTCTTAATGCGGTGAATTAATTCAATTAACTCACAATATATATTTAACCATACCTTTAGCCTATCAAAGTACCATAATTATACCTTTAAAGTACCCTTATTTATATTTATGTAGATCAACTATAGGCTCACATTTATTAACTCTTTGCCAATAATCAAAACTATCTGCAAAATCGTATAAAGCTTTTTTACGGGTATAACCAAGTTTATTATGTTCACAAAATAAAGTTTTCTGCACTTCATCCCAGCTTTGTTGATAGATAAATAAACCAAGTAACACTTTTCGTGAATTATCAGAACAATGTGCGATAGTATCAGCAATAGCTTTTATCATAGCTTCTGCGTTAAGACCACGAATGATTGCAGCTTCATTATGATTTTCACCATTACTATGACCAGGAGCGCCACTTAGTACAGGTGATTTTAAGTCTAAAAGATTATGACCGCTCATTAGTAATAATCTTTCGAGATCTTTAGTTAAAAATTTAGAAACTGATTTTCTAGTTTCTTCTTCATCTAGTTCTGGAAATAAACCTAAATTCACTGTACCAACTCCTATTTTAACTACCTTCGTTATAGCCGTACCCGACTAAACCACCATCAACAATCATCAAAGCATCTTGAACACTACGAGCTATTCCATGAATAACATTGTGAGACTGCAAAAACTCATGAAATCTAATCTGATCTTTGCTAGGCTTACCTGTTTTTGATTTAACTTCAATATAAAATATCTGTTTATCTACCCATCTAAAACCATACAAATCTGGGTGACCCTTAGCTGCACCAGCATCAAAATAATTCATTGGTGGTTTAACAATATAATTGCCATTTTGATCTTGTCTTAAAATTTGGCTATGTCGAATCATAAAACCTTTCCCTACATTGATTCGTTGAATAGAGCAACTATGTCTAGACAAAGCTACCATAATTTGTTTTTGAATTTCATGTTCTTCACTTGCCATCATAATCTTTCCTTATAAAGCGCGATTTATTTTTAACTGTATTAATTGAAAATCTAAAAAAATCAATTTTAGGAAAAGCATTCAATTCTGCCACAAAATATTCTCTTAAGATATTTGATTTATAAGATAATATATAAATTTTAGATTTAGAAATTTTTATACCATGATTTAAATACCAATCTTGAACATGATCTTTAGCTATTTCAATAAATTTTTCATCAGTCATTACTTCCACTTCACCACCACTGTTTTTAGAAGACCGTTATTGTCATACCCAAAGTCATAATCGACAATTGTAATCTCTTTATGCAAATTTACCCAATCATTAATATCTTTAATAAATTTATCTATATGATTATTACATTCAAAAACAAATAATTTCATTATTTTTTCTCACTTTCTTGAGGTAACAGTTCTGTTTGAATACTAGTAAAATCAACAGTTAATGGGTTTAAAGAAATTTTATTTAAAATATTTAAATCCAGTTGCTTAGCATCAGCATCTAAAGTAATTGTTACGATATCGCCGTCTGCCTTAAAGTTTTCAATCCCTGCATTAAAAGATAGTTGTTGTCCGTTTAATGTTTTATTTGCATTATTTACCATTATTAATCCTCCATTAAATAAATAAGATAATATTGTTGTAATTCTCCTAAAAGTTCCGGAATTGAATCAGAACAAATTAAATCGTTATTTTCATCACGTATTCCTTTTCCATTTTCCAAATTAATTACACAAAATTCTTCATCTTCAAGTTTAGTTATCAAACATTCACGCTCTAATACATGAATATTTAGTTTTAGTAAAATATGATCTCCAACTTCAGGCATTTTAAATTTAGTCTTCATTTATGTACCTCAATAACTAAAAATTATATAAAACATAAACATAAATACTATTGAACCTAACCAAAACGATGTTACTATTTGTAAGCCCTTATTATCTGAATGTTCAGAATTATATCCAGCCCACATCAATGAGATAAGTAATAGAAAACCTAGTATCACTTTTGCATCGCTTAGCGTCATTTTCATGTTCATTCGTCGTTTAACTCCATATCTGCTAATATTGATCTGTGTTTTTGTTTTTTCTTACTTTCTTTAATCACTCTACGCCAAGCTTTAATCGTTTCCTGATTAGTTTTTTCCTTTTGCTTTTTTCTTTTCATAATTTTCCCTCGAAAAGGTGACAGTCGGGGTACAGTAAAAAGATTAACTGTCACCTTAATTAACTCTTACAGCCACAAGAGATTTAAAGCTTTAAATATCAAAAAGTGACAGTAACTTTTTAAAAACTTTTTATAGGCTCTATACCCCCTATATATTTATATATATTATTTATTTACTTTTCTTAGATATTTACTGTAGTAGTGTCACCAACTGACTTAACCATACACTATGTCAGCATTTTGGAAGGTGACAGTAACTGTCACCTAACTAACATTACTGTCACTACTTTTGGAATCCTCTAATAGCTTTTCCATTAATTTTCTTTCGAGCACCAACTTCATATCCTAAATGTTCCATATAATAGCGAATATCACGAGTTTCTTTCGTGTTTCTACTTAACGCATTTTCATCTGCAAACAGTTTGAAAGCTAAATCGTTGTTTGAAATAAAATCAGCATTTTTAAATTCATTTTCAAGTACTGTATTAAGTTCATCTTCAAGACCGGAAGTATAACGGAATTGTTTTCTATTTTCTTCAAGTAATTCTTGCTGATGATCTGTTAATAAAAATGGATCTTTAATGCTCTTGTACAAATGAACTGCTTCACCCCATACTTGTTGTACATACTCATCAGATAAATCTGTAATGGGCGATTTTGTTTGACGTTTTCCATTTGCAAAAATTGAAATAAATCTACGGTCACCACTCCGATCTTTCAAGTGACGAACTTCGTTAGTAGTTCTTGCTAAAACAAATTTCTTTAAGAAAGTTTCTGACTTACGTGCATAAGCTTTCCGATACTCAAAGCTCTGCATTGTTATAAACTTCTTAATCTCTTCAAAGCTAGCTGAATTTGATGCAGTCATTTCATCGTCATTGACAATTATTGCGTTTTTCATAACTTCAAAATCATCTTTATTGCTGAAGCTATTAAATTGATCGGTATATAGCCCAAGTGGTGCTAATTTTTGGAGTAATGATGTCTTACCAACACCCTGACCACCTACTAAATCTAAAACAAAATCAAATTTAGTTTTAGGATTGTAAGCCTTAGCCACCGCACCCATAAACCATAATTCAGTAATGAGGGATGTTGTTTCATCATGAGGAGCACCTAAGTAATCAACAAATAATTTATCAAGCCGTTCTTCTTTATCCCATTTTGCATAAGCTTCATTCATGTAATCAATCACCGGATTATATGAATCCATATAAGCAACATTAGTAATGGCTTGATCAATCACATTATTTTTAAAACTTGCACCATCATATTTTGAAGACGATTCAATATAAAGTTCAATAGAGTTGATTGCCTGATCGGTATATTGACCTTTGCTAATCGTAATTAATCCTAGCTGCGTTTTAATTTTGGTATTTCTGACGACATCAATTTCTTGCGTAAACTCATTAAATCTGAACAGATCTTTCACATTTTCATCAGTCTTGAGAATTAAGACAACATTCTTAACTGAGGTAGTTCGCAAAACACCAGCTGTAGTTCGTTCAAAAATTGATTTTTTATTTTCACTTTTTTGAAGTTTATCAGCTTCTTCTTTATTCAAATTCAGAACTTTTTTGTCTTCTGTCACGAAATACCCCTCTTTCTATTTTCTTTTTCAATCATCGAATTAACAGTTCTTTCTACCTCATTTATTGGTAAAGGGTCTGAAGAATTTGTATTTGCTATCATTGCTAATTGTGCTGCTATGTATGGATCGACATTTCGCATTAATAAGCCACCCATAAAACTTGCTAAAGTGTCATTACGTTTACCTTTATCACCAAGTCCTTGAATGATAGTCTCAAATAAATCTGTTGTTTTAGTTCGTTTTCGCATTCCTTGCAGAACTTCAGCAACTAAAGTTGGTGGTATATCTTTTTGCTTATCTTTTATTAGATCAAGCAACCCCTGCGGGGGTGCTTTCATTGGTGCATTGTTAAGCCACTGATATTTTTTATCGCCTAAACTACTAGGTGCTACAACAACATAATTATTTTCGTGAGCCTTTAAATCTACGCTTGGTAAGATGCCAATATTTTGACTAATTTTCATATCTTTTGGTTTTACAAAGAAGAAATGAAAACCATTATGTGCTGTTCTCTCGGTAAGAGTATCCTCAAACCATTCATCATGGTGTAAATCTTTTATAGATTTCATTCCATCAACTTCACCACCATGACGATCAACATCGATTACGAAAAATTTATCTGTTTTCAATGCGATATTAGCTAATGGATATTTCTTCCAAATTTCACGAATTTCATCTGGAGTAAGTGGTGGCTTACCAGCAAATTTAATTAATGGTTTCTTATTTTGACCAATTGGAATTACTGAAAATCCTTTCTCTGCATAGCTCACAGCATAATTTACTAAGTTAATTAGCATAATTAGAACTCATAGTCATTAGAATCAGTATTATAATCAATTTTTACCTTAGGTTTTGGCAATTTAATAATTGATTTAATTGCATTTTTCTTAACTTCCCAATCTGTCCAAATTGGATCTGATCCACATCCTAGATACCATAAACCGTTACCATGTTCTTTATTAATAGCAGTAGGGAAAATTAAGAAATCTTCTCGATGTGCTACACGCATAAAATCATGTACCTTACTAACAGAAAGACTAGTATAGAGTGGATAAACTTTACTACCTAGGACAATCATTATTTCTGTTTTTGGATATTTAATATTCATTGTTCAATTCCTCCTTATTTACCGAATGGCAAATCATCATCTGTAATCTCCATGCCCGTAGCTGCATCTTTGAAAGGATCTTCAACATTAGCAGTAGTAGGTTGTTCAGCTTCTTCAAACTTGTAGTTACGCCAAGGATTATCTGGATCTTTTTTGTTTGGAGTTGATTTAATAGTAAGTTTGAGTAGTTTTCCAATAACGCCTGCATTACGAAATTCCTCTTGAATCATTTCGTAATCTTCACTTTCGTTAGCCCCCATAAAAACCTTATCCGGCACATCAAAGCCAACCATTGCACCAATTTTTTGAACCATTTTAATGCTTCGAGCAAGCACTGATTCAGGCATCGGATCACCATTTGACTTTTTAGATGCAAGAATTGGAGTAATGTGTTCTTGACGACCAGTTTGTTCTCCAGTTACTACATCAAAAGAAAATCTTACAAAATCAGTTCCACTTTTATCCCACACTCCATGGTTAACGCCACTTAAAGTAACAGTATAGGTGCCGTCTGGAATTGGCTTAAATCCTGAACCAATATCGTCTTTCTTAGGATCGTACTTTTCGCTTTTTACTTTATTTAATGCTTCTAATAATCCCATTATTTACTCTCCTTCTTTTTGCTTTCTTTGTATTTCTTTAAAACTTCATCGCTAAACATTCCCTCACAAGTAAGCAATAGATCTAACACTCGCTTGTTAGTGATGTTTTCTGGTAAATATTTTGTTCTGGCTGCCTTTACTTCACGCATGTAATGAATATTTTGACCAGCTCCAACTTTTGAAGTTCTAATAACTAGATCACAGTTTCCATTGACCATGTTGTAGTACTTGTCCTTTAGAGACTGTCTGTAAGTTGTAATACCTGTATTTTCATCTGTAGTACTGATTTCACGACTAATATAAATTACATTCATTGGTAAGGCTTTTAGATCCATTACAAATTGTTGAAGTGCTGTGTTAAACATTGCATAGCCTTTACCATATGCAATATCTGATAAAGCTTGTACCCCGGCATCTAAACAGATGGCTTGTTCAATCATTACACAGATATCATCAATTACATCAATGACAATTGTTTTAAAGCGCTGGTCAGCTGGTCGCTGTGGATTTTCAATTTGAAGCGCTGTGATGATATCGTTTAGCTTTTTAATTGCTGATTGTTGTAATTTTCCGTTTGCATCCCTAACATTGCGAATCTGAATACTTGGCGCTTGACCCTGTTCACTGTTTCCGTCTGTATTTAAAACTAACGGATTAGGAAAATAACTCGCAAAGTATGACTTTCCTGACATTGTTTCTCCCCAGATAAAGAAGTTATGGGGTTGTGATTTTGGTTTTAATTTTTCTACTTTTGGTAATGTAAGCATGTTTTATTCCTCTTTGTTTTTCTCTTCTAAAAATTTAAGTACTATTTTAAGAACATTAATGTAAGCAACTAGTGCTGTGGTATCAAATAAACAGGCGGTAGTCTCAGTATCTACATACCAAAAATCAAATTCCTTATGAGGAGGCATGATTTTTAATAATTCTTCTTTGTATTTTTTTCTACCCGTGTAAATAATGATTTCACCTTTATAAATTTGTTCTAGATCTAAAGTATCTCCATTTAATTTAGTAGCTATTCTTTTTTCTTTTTCTTCTTTAACTGTGAAATTCAAATCATCAGAAGTTATAGAATTTAATTTCTCTTCTAATTCTTTAATCTTCATTTAAATATTCCTTTCTTCTTAGCCATAACGTAAGCCCATCCTGGCTTGTAACCATGTAACTTACCATAGGCTACTAATTCACTCATTGACTTCAATTCTCCAACTGACTTATCAACCACATTAGTCATGACTTGATCTTGAATAATTTTCTTAATATGTTCTCTACGAGCTTTCGTTGCTTCAACTAAGTCAACATCACTAATTGGTTTAGCTTCATGAACCTTGATTGGTTTACCGCATACCGGACATTTACCGTCTTTTACATCGCTAGCCTTGACTACCGCAAAACAATAATCGCAAGTAACGATTGATAGACCTGGATCTTTAAGCAGTGTTTTATTCTTCTGTTTCCCAGATTTAATTGCTTGTTTCCAATCTCGATCATCATCTGGATAACCAAATTTCTTAAAATTATTAGCGTGGTCAATGATGATTGCTGTTTTTCCTGGTCTAGGATTTAAGCACCGCATTGAAAACTGCAAATACAGTGCAAGTGATGCTGTTGGTCTAGCCATAATCACACAATCTACATTTGGCAGATCAACACCTTCTGTGAAAAGATTTACGTTAACCAATATCTGCAATTGCTTGCTTTTAAATTCCTGTACCGCTCTATCACGTTTTTCTTTTGAAGTCGTTCCATCTACTTCAATTGCTGAAATACCCTTAGAATTAAATTCATTAGCTATTTTTATTGCTGAGTCAATGGAGTATGTATAAACAACTGCTTGCATCCCAGGAGCAATTCTTTTATATTGCTTAACAATATGACCAAATATTTTTGTGCTCATCGCTTCTTGCATTGATTCAGCTGTGTAGTCCCCAGTACTTCCACGCTTTAAAGCTTTCTCATCAAAATCGTTAGGTGGTTGAAAATATCTAAACGGTGCTAGGAATCCTTTTTCTGTCAGTTCATGAATTGACTGACCAACGATAATATCATCTGCAATCTGATCTAATTGTTGGCGTCCAGTTCTGTGTGGTGTAGCCGTAAACAATAACACAATAGCTTTAGGAAATTTATTCAAAATGTTTTGATAGGATTTAGCCAAAGCATGGTGTGCTTCATCAACTAAAATCACATCAGGAACTGCCAGTCTATCAACTCTTCGTGTAAGTGTTTGAACCATGCCAGCAGTTAATAAATTAGGATTTACTTCTTGATTTTTAAAAGTTTTAACTGCTTGGTCTAGAACTTCACGCCTATGAATAAGAAACATCACACGGTTATTATTTTCAGTAGTTCTTCGGGCAATCTCGGCCATTACTCACTGTTTTACCTGTTCGAGGTGGGCTTTGGACGATAATTACACGATGTTTTTTCTTCATCGAATCGACAATTTTATTAATTAAATCGGTTTGATAGGGTCTTAATTCATACATTAGCTAAGATCACCTAACAAATTTCTTAATTCACTCTTTGGTAAATTATTTTCAAAATGATTTGTAGCTTTAATTTGTGCTTCGCTAATTAATCCATCACAAACTGGAGCACGCCCATTAATGTAAATTATTGTTTCCCCATCTTCAGCCATACCTAAAACTACATAATCCTTAATTTTTCCTGACCTAATTTCTTCAAAATACTTTTCTAATTCTTTCATCGTTAATACCTCGTTTTATTTAATTAATGTCTTTCTGTTAGCTTTCAAGTGTGCACCGGTAATTTCTTTACCAGCTTTTAAATCTTCATAAAGTTTCTTCTTATCTGCTTTGATAGTCTTTTCTTCAACTACATAATTAATTGGTAGTTTCCTAATTTCTTCGACAATAACTGAATCGCGGTAATTTCTTGGCTTAAGAATGTGGTGTTCAGTTCTAATTTCTTTTAAGCCAGCATCATCAATTGCATCAGTGATGTATTGATTTAATCTATCTTTCTTATTCTTAGATACTTTGATAAATTCTCTAAGTTCCTTTATTCGATCAGTAGCCCATTGAATTTCGCTATCATACTTATCAGATAAGCCAGCTGCTCCATCTAATTTTTGATCTCTAGTTAGCTCTAAGCTTTTAATTGTATCGACTAAAATTTCGGGATCTAAGTCTTTATTCTCTATTTCTGCGATAGCGTTGTTAATTTCAAAAACATTCATGTTATAATTCTCCTGGAAATGTATATTTGTATTGGTCGTTATCTGTTGGCGCAGGTAGCGGCTTTTTTTGTCCGTCTGTAATTGCATTGCTATTAGCAATCAAATTATTAATAGTAGTTTTACTAAGCACTCTGCATCACCTCCTTTAAATATTTGGGAAGACTGCCGTGTACATAACAAAGATCAATGCTACTAAAGCTGTACACATAGTTCCCAACGTAAGAATTTCTGTTTCCCTTACTGTAAAGGTGGTTCCCATGAATTCATTGATTTTATGATTAATCCATTTACTCATAGCTTGTGATCCTCCATAAACTTTTGCAAAACTTCCTTGTCATATAAAATCTGGCCATCAATACTTACTGGTTTAAAGTCATATTTTTTCAACCAGATTCTAAAAGTCGATGGGCTAATTCCTAAAAAGTTAGCTCCTGCTGTAACATTGAAGTATTTCTGTTGAATTGCCCTTTCAATTACTTTTTCTGGAATTGTAACTTGCATGTTTATCACTACTCCATTCCTATAATTGCTAAAACTCTTTTTGAGAGCTATTTAGCAGATAAACGCCATCATAAGTAATTGGTTTATCTCTATTCTTATATTTGCGTCTTAATTCAAATTCTTTATATAGACCGACTGGAATTTTAGTTAAGACTTTTCTATCAATCAGTTCTTGAAGTAATTTTTGAGAACTGATTTTTTTAATATCTAGTTCTTTCAACTTTTATTCCTCAATTTCTAGTGTTAATTGATTTGGCTCTGAATTTAAAAATCGATTAACAAAATATTGTTGACCTTTTCCTGTAACTAAAGTTGTTACTGTAATTCGAGTGCTTCCATCAGGATTATTAATCGTTCTTTCTTTAATTCTGAATAATCCTAAATCCATAGCTCGTTGAGTTGGTTGATTATAGCGACTTCCTTTAGCACATAAATAGTGATGTTCTCTTAACCATTTAAATAGTCTATTTTGTCCAATTTCATAACCATTCTGGCGTAACATTTTTGCTAACTGACCTATAAGAATATCTGTCTTACTTGCTGCTACTGCATCTGCGAATAATGCTTTAGGTGCCATCCTAGCGTTTTCTAGTTTCAAACGAGTATTTTCATTTTGTAAGATTGCATATCCACGCTTTACAATTTCTTGTGGGTCATTCCATTTGCGTTCTATTTCAATTAAGTATTTACGATATTGCTTTCCTTTTTCTGTTCTACTCATCAAGCAAAGTTGCTTTGCCATGTCGATTGTCAGGAAGTAATCGTCATATTTTCGAACTGTTCCATTACCACTTTTAACGACCGTACCTTCGGGTACACTCGTAAAATCTTGATTTTCTTCAAATTCCTTAAAGTTTTGACTAATCCAAACGCTAAATCTTTTTTTAATATCTAATCCTTTATATAGCTCTCTAGCGCTTACTAATTGCTGATCATTTTTAACTTTTATCTTGATTAATTCGTTATTCATTAATTACTTTTCCTTTCTAGCTAATTTGAATAAATATTGTGGTGTAACTCCTAAGTAGTCAGCCACATCTTGCAACACATCAGCACGTGGGATACTTTTATTCCACTTGCCAATAATTCCATTTGAAAGATGCAAGTCATGTTCAATTTGATAAATCGTCTTTTTATTTTGACTCGCTACTTCCCTAACTGCTGTATAAAGCGACATTTTTAGACTCCTTTCTTAGAATATATTATTGACTTATAATAGAAATCGTTCTATTATAAAAGCATAGTAAATAACCCGGATTCATAAAAAATGACTTTTTACAAATAGGGCGTTCAAGGCTTTTTTTGTGTGTTAATTCCTTTGAACAATTAATAGTATAATAGCCTATTTTCTAAAATGCAAGTATTTTTTATAGAATTCGTTCTATTTTTGAAAGGGACTAAAAATGACTGCTAAAGATAACGTAATAAAACTATGGAAAGATAATAGGCCTGATATAAAATCAATCGCTGAATTAGAAAGAAAAATGGATTTAAGTAATGGAATAATTTCAAAATGGGATACTAAAAAACCATCTACTGCTAGTGCCCAAAAAGTAGCCGACTTCTTCAAAGTTCCATTAAGTAAAGTATTAGATGATGTAGATGACGAAACTATTGCTCTCGATAAAGACGATCAAAAAGTTTTAGCTATGTTTAGAAAACAAACAGAAGGAATGTCTGAGGAAGATAAAGCCGATTTTCAAGATTCTCTAAATGATATTATGGCTTTTGCTCGTAAATTGGTTGAAGATCGAAAGGAAGATAAGTAATGGCATATGAATATTCCAGAGTAAGTCCGGAAGATTATCAAGAGTGCAAGGAAATAGCTAACTGTATTATTTCAGATGTAGCTACAACCTATAATGTAAAGAAAAAAGATATTAAATATAATCAAGTAGTTAATTATTTGTATCATAATTTTCCGCCCTTTAATATAATTTGTTTTTCTAAGTTACCAACAGCACTTGGCGTCAATTATCCCGATATAAATAGATTTAATAACTTATTATCTGGAGTTGGATTAGACGTGACTTGTTCTCATTACTTACAAGAAAAACCATCTTTTGTAGATACTGTAGATGGAATAACCACTTTTGTTTCAAATAAACCAATAGTATTTTTAAATGCTGCATCAAACCAGTATTATGCGCATGTTATTTTTACAATCATTCATGAATTAATTCACGTTTATGAATCATTTCAGAATTCTCATTATATGGAAGCCGCAGCTTTGATTGGAAATAGTAAACTTGTTGGTGCTGAATATCCTGAAGAATTGCAACCTCTTGAAAATAAAACTAACGTCATTGCCTCATTGCTTTATACACCGTCAATTTCTTTAAAGGAAAAGATTATGACAAATAGTTTTATGGGATTATGTACACACTATTTTACAAGCCAAGCTGCAATGCATAACAGACTCTTTAATTATTTCTTTTATGAATGTAAATGGAATGAATATGCAGCTAAAAATGCCGTATTTGCTTTTAGAAACTGTGATCTAAATGGTATGCAGGAAGTAAGAGAAAAAATAGTAGAACAAAATATATCTGGGAGTATATATTCTTCTTTTTAAGCCATATCAGAAAAGATTTGAATTAAAATTCTTGCTAACTATTATTTCTATGATGTTTTCAAAGAAGAATTTGATATCAAGAAAAAGTAATTATTGGAATTATAAAAAACATTAATTGTATAAGAGAATAAGATAACAATATCTATAGACTTTGGAAAGGTAGTGACTATATGAAATTTCCTTTATCACTTATAAAACTAATACTAAAACTAATCGGATTAATAATACGATTTTTATGGTTAAGCTTGGTTGTCCCCTTGTTTAGACTTATTTTTGGTTTTACAACAACCAAATCTGAAGCAATTAAAAGAGTCAACAATGGCTTCTATGGAAATAATGAAATTAAATTTCGCTACTCAAAAACTGAATTTGCAGTAAAAGAATATATTGAAAAGAAGCTTCAACAAGGTATGACTTTAGAATTAGAAGGCGGTAGTAAATACAGGATTATTCAATCGGATACCAAAAGATATAGAAAGTTTCGAGACAAAGTTTTTCATTGGGATCAAAAAATTCACTACGTTAAATATGAACCAGATCTTTAAACTATAAGTTATTGTCCACAATGCCAATGACATTAAACTTAAGGCAAATCATGGAGGTTTAAAAGTGAATAAAGAAAACACTTTGAATGTTAGAAGATTAGTAGGTGCTATTTTCTTGGCACTTGGAGCTTTCTTTGGATTTGTAGAAGCTCAATCTGTTAGTAGCGTTGCTATGTTTGGAATTGTAAGAGACTATCAAGGCTTCTTGTATTGGTTCTCTGCTTGGGGTGTAGGATTAGCAATCTGGTATTTTGTTACATTAAAAACTCCACCAAACAAAAAAGCAGAACGAATTGTTAAGATTATTTTCTTCATAGTAATCGGATTGAATGTTCTTTTTGCTTTTGCAAGTGGCATTAGTAATGCAGGTGGCTTTGGAATTGGATTAATGATTGCCTACTCTATTGGTTGTCCTTGGGGTAAACAAGGCTACAAGAAACATCCTTATCCGGTATCAAAGGAAAAAGAAGCTGCTGAAGATTAGTTTAGCACCTTAAGTTTCACTCTATAGGTTCATTGTCCAAAGATACTGAAGACTCTAAAAGCTGATTTTTATATACTCACAGGGGGAAAATATGAGTAAGAAGATAACCGGCGAAGATGGAAAAGTTTATGTAGAGCAAAAACCATTCTACAAAAGAGCATGGTTTTGGATTGTAGTTGTTGTTTTAGTTGTAGTCATTGGTAGTGCACTCGGGAGTGGCTCTGATGATGACTCTTCATCAAGTGCTGATAAAGTGGAAAAAACTTCTTCAAAGGCTCAATCACAGAAATCATCTACTAAACCTAAAGTTTCGGGAGAATTTACCGCTGCTTTAGGAAGCGCTGAAACATACGCAAACGATATGCATATGTCTAAGGCTGCAATTTATGATCAACTAATTTCCAAATCTGGAGATAAATTCCCAGAAGATGCTGCAAAATATGCTGTTGATCATGTTAAAGCTGATTGGAATAAAAATGCTTTAGAAAGTGCTAAAACTTACCAAAAAGATATGAATATGTCTACAGCAGAAATTAAAGATCAATTAACTTCTAATTCTGGGGACAAATTTACTCCAGAAGAAGCACAATATGCTGTAGATAATTTATCTAAGTAAATAAAAAATCCCACCGATGCGCCAACATCAGTGGGAAGAAATGAGCTACGTCAATAGCTCAACATAAATTCGATTAACAAAGCCATAAAAATATGAACTCTGCCCTATTATTGTAGCAGAGTTCACATTTAGACTACAATAGGAGGTTTTTTATTATGCCGAAAAGAAAAAATACAAGTATTAAAGATTACAAATTAAAATCTGGTAAGAAACGGTATATGTTTCAGATTTATCTAGGCACTAACAGTAATGGTAAGCCTATCATTACCCGCAGGCGTGGTTTTAAATCCTATGCTGAAGCAGAAGCCGTTTTTAATAAAATGTCACAAATTAAACCAGATAATTTTGTAAAACAAAAACAGATTAAAGTTTCAGAATTATGGAATTTATGGTTTAACAATTATAAAGATACAGTAAAAGGATCAACGGCAAATAAAACTGAAATAAATTATAAATGTCATGTATTACCTTATTTTGGTAATAACTATATTGACCGCATTCAAGTAAAAGACTTACAAAAATGGGCTGATAAATTAGCTACCGAATTAGTAAAGTATCGTGATATTCTTTTTATTATGCGTTCACTTTATGAGTATGGAATGCGGTTAGGCTATGTGGCAGAGAATGAATTATTAAGGATAATTATACCTAGGAAAACCACTCGAAAACGTAGAGATGTTGAACATAATTTTTATTCTAAAGAAGAATTAGACATATTTTTGAAAGTTGCCAAACAAGTAAATTTACGAGTATATGCTTACTTTAAACTCCTTTCTTCTACAGGTCTTAGAAAAGGTGAAGCACTTGCCTTAACCTGGAAAGATATTGATTTGATTAATAATACTATTTCAGTTAATAAAACTATCTCTTTTGGTATTGGGAATAAACAAGTAATCAATACTCCTAAAACTAAACAGTCAAAGCGAGTAGTTCCTCTCTCAGACAATTTAAAGCAAGTATTATTAGATTACCGTAAAAGTGAAAAAATCCTTTCTGACAAGCTATTTCATACTGTAGCCGGCAAGTATGTGTCTTTAAGCAAGCCCACTCAATGGTTAAAGCAAGTATATGATAAAGATCATGAAATTAACGAAAAATTTGCCAAAGAAAACAAATTAGACGAAAATTATGTTTTAAATAAAGATTTACGTCATATTACTCTTCATGGATTCAGACATACTTTTGCTACTCTATTAATTGAAAACACAAATGTAAAGCCTAAAACAGTTCAAATGTTACTCGGTCATGCAAATATTCAAATGACGCTTGATATTTATACGCATGTTAATAATAAGAATAAAGAAGACGCAATTAATTCAATCTCACAATTAAATATATAAAAAAATAAAACCACCTTTTTAGCCATTTTTTAGCCAAAAGGTGGTTTTATTGTACTTAAACACTGATATATCAATGCTTCAAGCTATTATAGTGGAGATGAGGGGAATTGAACCCCTGTCCAAACGTATTTCGTCGCTAACCTCTACGATCATAGTTATATTACTTAAATTCGCTTTGATAAAACGCCATATAACAGGGCTAAACTATCAAAACTAACCTAAGAATCTTATTTCTAACTATTAAGGTAAGTAGTTAAACGTAGCTCGTTAAATGGTAAGACCCGCAGACAGACACGAGCAATCCGTCATTGGATCACGCAGGCTGACTAAGCAGCTACTGCGTAAGAATTTTCGTTATTTGCAGTTATAATTTAACTGTGACGTTTTTAACGTAGACGTGACCTACGAATCGCAGTCACCGCGAATCTACGCCTGTCGAATCCCAAAACATCCCCAGATGCTTCAATGGTATCACACTCACAATTAAAAATCCACAAACTACTATTCTCTATTACTTATCTAATTTAGCCAAGCGTACAACATCTCTAGCAATCATTAATTCTTCATTGGTTGGAACAATCATTGCATCAATTTTTGAATCTGGTGTAGTAATTTTCCCTTCACGGTTAGCTTTATTAGCGTCTTCATCATATTTAAGTCCAAGCCAAGTAAGACCATCCATAATTTGCTTTCTAACACTTGCATCATGTTCACCAATTCCGGCAGTAAAGACCAAAACGTCTAATCCGCCCATTTCAGTCATATAAGCCCCAATATAACGAACAATTCTATTAATGAAAATATTCTTAGTAAGCTTAGCTTGTTGATCACCATTCTTAATAGCCTTTTCAATATCTCTCATATCTGGTGAAACACCTGAAAGACCAAGTAAACCAGATTCGGTGTTAAGCATTTTAATAACTTCGTTAAAGCTACCAATATCACCCTTCTTCATAATAAATTGAAGAAGAGATGGATCAACGTCACCACTTCGAGTACTCATTGTAATACCTGCAACAGGACTGAATCCCATAGAAGTATCAAAAGATTTTCCATCTTTGATTGCAGTAACTGATGCACCACTTCCTAAATGGCAAATAACCATCTTTAAATCTTCTACAGGCTTATTTAAAAGATCTGCTGTACGACGAGAAACATAACGTGCAGAAGTTCCGTGAGCACCATATTTTCTAGCACGGAATTTTTCATAGTATTTATAAGGTACTGAATATAAATATTGAACTGGATCTAAAGTTTGGTGGAAAGAAGTATCAAAAACAGCAACTTCCGGTACATTTGGTAAAACCTTCATAAAAGCATAGATTCCATCAGCTTCAGCTGGGTTATGTAAAGGTGCATAATCGCTAATGTTATAAATCTTCCAAAGATTATCCTTAGTAATAATAGTACTGTCAGTAAATTCCTCACCACCAGCAACAACACGGTGACCCACACCAGCTATATCATCTAAAGAATCAATAACGTTATATTCTTTAAGCCAATTAAGTAGCTTTTGAACAGCTTCTTCCTGAGTAGCAATATCATTTTCTTCATCATGTTGACTACCGTCTGCTAGTGTCATTGTAAATACTGACCCTGGTAAACCAACTCGATCAGCCATACCAGATGCAATTACTTCTTCATTATCAAGAGAGAACAATTTGTACTTAAATGATGAGCTACCGGAGTTTACTGCTAAAACTTTTTTCATTTTATATACCTCTATATAAATTATTTTTTATCGTTTTGATACCAGTCATTTAATTTCATATTAAATGCTACTAGAGAATCTGGTTTCTTTAAAGAATCTAACTTAGCTACCAATACTTCACGCTCTACAGCTTTTTCACCATGATTTTGGAAAACTAAAATTGATTTTTGCTGAACTTTACTTGAAAACATATCATCAGGCAAATCAACAATTGTTTGAATATTTACTTTTTTAGCTAACCAAGTCATAAATTCAGTTGATCCCTTACCTGTAAATAATAACTTTGGTACCACTAAAAATGCAAATCCGTCACGCTTAAGATTATTCACAATTTGTTCAATAAACAAAGTATGAGCAAAAGAATGTCCCTCTTTAGCATGATTTTCAAAACGTTGAGCATTGTTATCTAGTGGATAGTAACCAACTGGTATGTCACTTACTATCACATCAGCTTTTTGAATCATCCATGGATCTAACGCATCTTGACAATATAAATCAATTTTCAAATCTTCAAGATGAGCACCAATATCTGCTAAATCTAATAATGATTCATCATTATCAATTCCAATCAAATGGTAATTGTTTTGCGAGTGATTTTCTTGAATTAATTGTCTAATAATCGAATAAAGCAAATTTCCTGTTCCAATAGCGGGATCAACCACTGTCTTTTCTCCAGCTGGGACAATTTTTTGCCAAATTAAAGCAATTACTGTAGCAATTACTGAAGGGGTTGGCATTAAATTATAATCACTAGCGTCTTGAGCAATAGCTTTTAAAGTTAATAAGGTGAATACCTGCACCTTTAAGGATCGTGGTAAATTCTCATAATTCAATTGACGATATTCTTCAGTCAACTTAGCGACAGTTTCCTTATCAGGAGCACCTGACTCAACTTTGATTTTTCCATTTTCTAAATTATCAAAAGTCTCTGTTAGTGCAGATGAGAAAGAAACATTTAACGCTTTTTGCAAATGCTCGACTGCTGTCTGAAATTTCGGATACAATTCTTCTACTTTTTGCATTTTTCTTCCTTCTTTTATATTCCTTCTAATATTTTATAGGTATCCTTAAAGACTGGCAAGCGATCATTATTACTTAGAAAAATAATTTATTAAAGCTATGTTACTTTCCATATTTTCAGCGAAAATTTGCTGATATCCTATCACAAAGGCTATACAGATATTAATTAGCAAAATACTACTTATCAAAGCACTTCCATTAACTCTTCTTGCTTTCCTTTTTATCATCTTTTAATTCTTTCTTCTCTTTTGGTAAATTCGTCTTAAAGAACATTTCGCTCTGTCTACCATCATTTTCAGTTACTAAAATTGTAAAAGAATCATCTGTAGTGGAACATTTTATTCTTTTTACTTTAAAAAGTAGAGGCATATGTCCACCCTCATCTGTCCTCATTCTTAAAGTATCATTCGGGCTTACATCGATTGCATAAACATCATAAATCGGATCCCCGTTCTTTTTCTTCCTATTTGATAGCTTCTTTAGCAGAACTTTAGTAGGATCTGATCCAGTTCTGCTTACTTCAACATGACCACTTTCTTTTAAGAAATTATTTACTTGCACATAACTATAAGTTATTTCATTTACACCACTTTTTTGATGATTAATTTTTCTTAATGTACTTACAAGTCCAAACAATATTTGAACGCAAGCTATAGTTACTGCAATCGCAAAAACTGCTTCTAATAAAGTAAATCCTCTTATTTTCTTCATTACTTTTACCTATAATAAAGTCGATCATGAACTAAAAGTGTCTTTTTATCACTATGACGAAAAATATATTCCGCATATGCCTTATCTACACGTTTCTCAACTTGCTGTTCAGTATGCTTATTTTGTCTAATGGTCATCCCTAAAAGGATCACCCCTAAACAAGCAATTGTAAATCCAACACAAGCTTCCCATAAAATAAAGCCCTTTACTCTCTTATTCTTCAATCATTCTTCCCCATGCCATTTGTAATTTTATTTTCTTTTCCTTATTGCCATTTCTTACTGTGATTGTCCTTGGTGAAACTCTTCCGTGGTTATTAATATATAAATTGTCTAGATTATATACTTTTACATGACGATCCAAATAAATTTTTGATGCTCTATCTGAACCCTTTATTTCTATTGACGAATTATTATCAAAATACAAAAATATATAATTCTTTTTTTCTACAGTTGCCAAATGCATATATTTGTTAATTGTTGATTTTATTTGTCTCGTTGAATTATCTAATATCATCTGTTCCTTAATATTTTTCACATAAAGTGTGGGCATCAATACGAGTAAGCAAGTAACAGTCAATGTAATTATGGTTTCAATTAAAGTAAAACCTTTTATTCTATTCAAAATCATTTTTGAGGTAATTTTTCATATCTTTCTTTCTGTTTTTGAGAAATGTATTCTTTCTTCACCAACTCTTCTAATGATGTTCCATCCCCATTATCTTCAGCCAACTGTCTTTGAGTCTCAATAGTCGTACGTAAAGCTTCATCAGTTTTACTAGTAGCTCTTTCTTTTTGCCTACTTAAACCTGGAACAATTAATAAGATCAACATCGCAATGATGGCAATTACAATTACCATTTCAACTAAAGTAAAGCCTTTTACTCGCTTATTTCTATTAATAAAATTCTTTAATTTCTTCATTCTTCTTTCTCCTCTACATCATTTCCATTAAGTGATACATTGGCATCAAAATTTTTAAATACATTCCTAAAATACAAATCCCAATAAAGATAAAACATATTGGTTGCAAATTAACGATTAAATTGTTTAATTTGAAATTCAATTCATAAAAAAGTGTCTTACTAAGGAGCAATGCTCTTTTACCGATCTCACTCCTAGTCGCACCTGTTTCTAGTAGCATAACTAAATTATTTGGAATAAAATATTCTGTTTCAATAATTTTCTTAATCTCAACGCCACTCTCTAATTGCATCCTTACTCTTTTACCTAATACCTGCTGCAGGGAATTTTCTGGCTGCATAGCTGCTAATTGACAAATTTTCTGTAATGAAAATCCATTAATCAATAAAGTTGCTAAATCAGAAATAACTAAATAATGAACATATAGATTAAGAACTTTACCAATTACTGGAAACTTAGTTAATTTTTTTAAAGCAAAATAATCTTGCTGATTTAATAATTGTATTGTTTTGATAACAAAAACAATCGCAATCACTACTAAAATTAATAGTCCTCCTAGCATTAAATTACTAGTCCAATCATTATCAAGCATTTCAGTTTTTAAAAAGGTCTGCATGCAAATTAATAAACTAATCATCATCCCAACTAATAAAGCCGGGTAAGCCAATTCACTTTTTAATTTTTTTAATTGCTTATTTTTTAATCGAATTAATTCACTAAGTTGTTCTAAACACGATATTAAATTTCCATCAATAACAGCCATATTTATTTGAGCCGCTAAAGTACTTGAAAAACCAATTTCATGTAATGCGTCTCCTAAAGAAACGCCAGCTTCCACTTTTTTACTCACATACTTTAACTGATTCGAATGCTCATCCCAAACTTTAGGTAAAAGGCTCAAACTAGCATTTAACGAATACCCATTAACGAGCGCTTGCCTTAAATAATCAATAAATATTAGCTGATCTGCGCTCTTTAATTTATCCCTGTTCAAAACGCTGTCTAGTATTTTCACTAATCTTTCCTCGCTTAACTAATTGATCTAAATTATTTTTCCATTCAGCAAGATCAGCTCGATTATTACTAGTTATCGCATCGAATAATCTTTCTCCATAACCAACATCCATCAAACACCCTAAGCTATCTTTATTTTCTATTGGCAATAAACGTTGGTAAGAAACCGCTGTTAAACAATTTTCTAATTCATCCCTAGTGATTCCTAAACCTTATAACCGTGAAATTGTCTGTAAGGCCGTTTTAGCGTGTACAGTTGCAAAAACTAAGTGCCCACTCAAAGCAGCATTAATACTAATTCTTGCTGTGTCTGTATCCCGAATTTCACCAATAATTAAAATATCCGGTCGGTGCCTTAAAGCAGCTTTTAACAAATCGGGATAAGTAATACCAGCAATTATATTCACCTGTGTTTGTAAAAACTCTGGTTGCCAAACTTCTACAGGATCTTCAATTGTCATAACAATTTTATTTTTTCCAGCTAACCTCGCTAATTCATACATTGATGACGTCTTACCTGAACCTGTTGGCCCACTAGTAATTATTAGTCCTCGCTGCCGAGTTAAATTTTCTAATAGGGTTAATTGTTCAGGAAAGAAATAGGTATTGTTTTTTTCTCCATAAATTAATCTAATTACTAATGATTCATAGCCAGAAAATTCTCCAATACTTGAAAAACGCAAGAAGACACTTTCTGAATTTATGATAGTTTGATATGAACCTACCTGTGGTCTTCTGTGCTCTGCAATGTCCATCTGTGCTTGAAATTTGAAGTAATTCAATAATTCTTTTCCAGTTTTAAAATCTATTTCCTTTACTTGCCTTAACCCCGCTGCTGTTCGCAATTTTATCTCGTAATTTGCTTTAGCAGGAAAAATAAACACATCACTTGCTCTTTCTTCAACTGCCGTTCCTAAAACTTCTTTAGCTAATAAATTCATTTTTCATCCCTCCTTTGTAATACACTTATTAGTACGCAAAAAATGGACGAATTTTTTTATTTTTTATAAAAATTGGACAAAAAAATAGACTCAGAAAAACCTGAGTCTATTTTCAATTAAATAAAATTATTCATCGTCTGCAGCAGTGTATACATTAGAAACATCATCGTTATCTTCTAATGCATCAATTAAATGAGCAAATTGCTCTTTTTTATCATCTGGAACTGGAGTGGTGTTCTGCGGAATCATAGTTAATTCAGCATTAGCTAATTTATAGCCAGCTTTTTCTAAAGCATCACGTACAGCAGTAAATTGCTTAGGATCAGTATAGATTTCAAAAGCGTCATCACTAGTTTCTAAATCATCGCCACCAGCATCCATTACATCAAGTAATACTTGATCTTCGTCTGCATCGGTAGTTGAACGATCGATTACAATGTAACCCTTACGGTCAAACATGTAAGCAACAGAACCAGTTGCACCAAGTGAACCGCCATTACGAGTAAAGGCAACACGAACATCTGACGCAGTACGGTTCTTGTTATCAGTTAAAGCTTCAACTAAAACTGCAACACCGCCTGGAGCGTAACCTTCGTATGTAATTTCATCGTAATGTTCATCTGAATTACCTTCAGCCTTTTTAATAGCACGTTCAATGTTGGTTTTAGGCATGTTAGCTGCACGTGCTTTATCCATAACCATACGTAAAGTAGGATTTCCTGAAGGGTCAGGACCACCACTCTTTGCAGCCATATAAATTTCACGAGATAATTTTTGGAAAACTTTACCTCTCTTAGCGTCTTGCGCATTCTTGCGGCCTTGAATATTGTGCCATTTTGAATGTCCTGACATAAGAATCCTTCTTTCTTTTTATTTAATATAGTTAACCTTGTCAATCATAACGCACTCAAGATTTAAATTCAATCTATGATTAATTATGAATTACGTTTTTCTTGTCGATGTCTTAACCAATAAACAAAGATACAAATTAAAATTGCTAATAATGCACCAGCTGAATCGAGTGCAACATCGTGTAAACTTGGAGTACGGTCTCCAGTTAAATACTGATGAAATTCATCTAATCCAGCCAATCCAATAATTCCTAGCCAAATAAACAAAGGACCACACCACTTCTTAAATAATCTATCTAATCCTAAACAAGCAAATAATCCTACTAAAAAATATGATGAAAAATGAGCAAACTTCCTCATTACAAATTGTGTCATCCCCGCTTCACCATTATCCAAAACAGCATTATGCCAGCGTCCACCGTAGTATATATTCCATCTACCAACAATTCTCTCAACAATCGGAAAATGACGATGAATAAATCCTGGGGACATTTCTTGTTCATGATATGTCATTGAACTAGAAATAAATAGTCCTAGCAATACTAATAACATTAAACATACAAAAATAAGTTCTCGCTTAGTTAACAAAGTTTTTTTCATTTTTAACTTTCCTACTTTCAAGTTTATCAGCAACTAAATTAATAATTTGCTTAGCAATTTCAACTTTAGTTGTCTCCTTGATACTTTTTGCTTCCTTACCTTTTCTAAGAACTGTAACTTGATCCTCATTACTGCCAAATACTCCATGACTCACATCATTAGCCACAATCATATCTGCATTTTTTTCTTCCAATTTTTTAGCCGCATTTTTTAGTAAATCATTTGTTTCAGCAGCAAAACCTACTACAACTTGATTTTCTTGTTTTATATTTCCCATTGTCTTTAAGATATCAGGAGTTTCTTTTAGGAAAATCTTTAACTCATTTCCTTGTTCTCGCTTCTTAATTTTATGATCAATATAATTTACCGGTTCATAATCAGCCACAGCAGCTGCCATAATTAAGGCATCCGTATTCAAAAATTCTTTTTTTACAGCTTCCAGCATCTCTTCTGTCGTCTCTACCCGAATATTGGTCAAATTAGGAGATTTTGGTAAAGGAACAGAAATATGACCTGAAATTAAAGTCACATCTGCACCTGCATTAAGAGCAGCTTTAGTAAGTGCAATGCCCATCTTACCACTAGAACGATTACCGAGATAACGAACTGGATCAAGTGGAGAAACTGTGCCACCCGCAGTAATTACAAGCTTTTTACCTAATAATCTTTCCTTTGCTTTTAAGGACGAATCTATCCAAGCCATAATATCAATAGGTTCAGGCATTCTACCTTTGCCACTATATCCCTCAGCTAAGCGCCCAATAGTTGGATCCATTATTTGAATACCATCTTGTCTTAAAAAAGATAAATTTCTTTGAAAAGCAGCATTACTCCACATATGATTATTCATCGCTGGTACTACATATTTAGGTGCAACTGTAGCTAGAAAAGTTGTACTTGCCGCATCATCGGCTAAGCCATTTGCGATTTTGGCAATAAAATTTGCAGTTGCTGGAACTACAACAGCAATCTCAGTCCAATCAGCCAATTCAATGTGCGGAATCTTATTAGCTACCTCTTCTTCCCATAGGTCGGTTAAGACTGGATATTTAGTTAAAGCAGCTAAAGTTTGAGTACTGGTCAAATGAACTGCTTCCTTAGTCATTACTACTCTTACTTCATGACCCGCTTTTTGAAAATCGCGCACCACACTAATTGCTTTATAGGCAGCAATACTACCAGTGATATATATTGTAGCTTTCATTGTTTCTTACCTTAATTCTGTAATTTCTTTCTACTATAACACAAGAATATTAATACAAAATAATTGACAAATAAAAAATTCTAATATATCCTGATATGATTTATATTGAATTAAAGGATAAATCTTATAATTTGAAAGGATAAATGTATTAATGAAAAAATATTACCGAAAAATACTAACAATTTTTTTGACAGCTTTTATACTTATTTTAATCCTGACAGGCTGTTCGAAAAAAGATAATTCATCATCTAATAAAATTTCAATTGTAACAAGTACTAACGTTTACGCAAATATTGCACAAAATGTCTTAGGAAAGTATGGCAAAGCAAGTGCAATCATTACTAATAGCTCTACAGATCCTCACGATTTTGAGCCAACTACAGCTGATGCCAAAAAAGTTCAAGATGCTAAAATTATTATTGCTAATGGTTTAGGATATGATTCTTGGTTACCAAAATTAGCTAAATCAAACAATAAATCTGCCGTTTTAGTTGGTGAAGACCTTATGAAACTTAAAAATGGTGCTAATCCTCATATTTGGTTTGATTTAAATATGCCTACTAAATATGTTAATTATTTAGTAAAACGTCTAGCCAAAATAGATAAGAAACATGCGGCCTACTATAAAGAAAACGGTGCTAAATATCTAGCAAAAATTAATAAGATCAAAAGGATAGCTGCTTCAGTTGATGGGGCTAAACAAAAGCCAGTTTATGTCAGTGAGCCTATTTTTGATTATGCTTTAAAAGCTACTCACTTCAAGATTGGAGACAAGGCATTTGAAGAAGCTATTGAAAATGAAACCGATCCAAGTGCTAAAATTATTCATCAAATGAACCAAACTATCGATAAACGAGGAATTTCTTTCTTTGTCAAAAATTCTCAAGTAAATAGTTCAACAGTAAATAACTTTGTAAAACGAGCCCAAGCAAAGAACATCCCAATTCTTCAAGTTCGTGAAACTATTCCAAATGATACAACTTATATAGAATGGATGACAGAAAATTATCAAAATCTTGCTAATATTAATAAAAAATTGAAATAATTCAAAAAAGAGGGGTACCCCTCTTTTTTCTTACTATAAAATAGCTCCCAATTTATTATTAAATTGTTTAGGAATTTCTGCCATGATCACGTGACCACTTGGCGACATAATCAAACTATCTATTTTCATATTTCTTTGTTTTAACCATTTCTCATAACCTTCTCGATAATATGGACTTTCCTTAGCAACGAAAAAAGTAGTCTGAATCTCAGTATTTTCTAAGACCGCACGCCAATCAAGTGACATATGATTTTCAAGTAAATCTACATTATCTTTTCTATTAAATGGATTATCCTGTTTAGCCTGCATTAACTTAGCATAAACATCATCATCTAAACCAGCATATGTTTCATGAACACTCGGTCTTTCTTGACATTTTTCTAGATAATTTTTTCTTGTATAATCCATAAATCCATACTGCCATTCGTTATCATTTAACATCTTTGGAGATTGATCAATTATTAAAGCTTGTTTAATTAAATCATGATAATGTTTCATCAAGCAAAAGATAATCGATGCACCCATTGAATGTCCCATAAAAATAGCTTTTTTTATCTGCAAAAATGATACCAACTCAAATAAATCTTGCGTTAACCGTTCTATATTATGTCCCTTTTCGGTTCGTTGGCTTTTACCCATATTTCTATGATCATAAGTTATAACTTGATATCCTAATTTATTTAGAAAAGGTACTTGAGCTGACCAAATTTCTTGGTAAGCGCCAAAGCCGTTAACCAAAACAATTGTTTTTCCTTTTCCTACTATTTCATAACTAATTTTCACATTATCGCTTGTCTTAAAAAGCATTTTTACTCCTTATCTTGCTTAATCTTAATAAATAGGCAACCAATCGCTGCAATTATCGCTGTAATTAAGGCCTGACTCAAACCACTACTTAAGCTCACATTAATTCCGCTATAAACACTTTGTTGAAGTGAGCTAGTAGCTACACCAGCAGCATATGATAAAACTCCATATGATCCCACCGCAGCAAGAATAAGAGGAATAATTGCAATTTTCTTACCAAATAAAACTAATGCTATTGCCAAAATATAAAAGCCGATGAGTAAGAAATATATCAAATGATAAATTTGAGCGGCTTGTTTTACATCAGACGAATTTTGTCTTAATTGTTCATTTACTAATTGTAAAATCACTTGATTAAAAACCTGTTCCTGCTGTGTATCATTATTCAACTGTAAATCAGCAGCTGTTAATTTATTATTAGCTAAATAATTCGTACTTAATTTATTTAAGCCTTGATATGACGTTTGCAACTTAATATTTTTAGGTAATTGCGATAAGAGTGTATCTTCTATTCCAGAATCTTGTAAAAAACTTACTCCCATCTGTAAATCACTATTATTCGATTGATCAACTACTTTATTAATTGAATTCTTTACTAAGCCAGCAGTACTGTCTACTTTTAATTGAACTGGACTCGTTAAAGTCAAGCTCAAGGAGATAAAAATCAAGCCACTAACTACTAATCTCCAAATCCATTTTATAAATTTCAAGTTTTTTCTCCTAATAAAAATTTAGTCTATATTTTAATACTCATAAAAAACATACATACAGCTTTTTTAGTGCTATATAATAAAAGTGTAACAAAAATTAAAGGAGTTCAATATGATTGATGAAAAACTAAAAAAATTTTTCAATAAATTTCCTCATATAAAGGAAAATAAACCTTTACAAACAACTCTCAGTAAGAAAATCAATAACTTAATAAAAAAAGAACTTCAACATGGAGCAAGTCAAATTGAAGCAGAGCAAAAAGCTCTATTGAATTTAACTGACCTTGATACGCTACTTTCACAACTAAAAAGCTTAGAAGCAACAGACTACAGCAAATATAATGACTTTTTTGCTAAAATTTTCGACTCAAAATTAGTTAATGAACTAAAACTTAAATTAAATCAAATTGACGAAATACATTTAAACTATCGTCTAGGTGATATACTGGTTCTACCAACTAATTCACCAAATTTAATCGTGCACGACTTTATGTCACGTGATATCGAGAATCTCCATTCAACTGTTGAAAAAATCGGAAATGTTCTTAAAATCACTCAAGGTCCGCGTAAATTAGTAGGTATTTTCAAAAATAAAACTTTACTATTCTTACCCAAAGAATTCACTGGATTTTTAACTATTCGAAGTCAAAGCGGAGATGTTTATATCAATAAAATTCCCAGTTACTGCATGATTGATATCACTGCTGTTTCGGGTGATTTACTATTAGCACATTCCACTCTCAAAAGAGTTCAAGCAGATCTAAAATCAGGCGATATTGCTGTATCTGCAACATCGGCTAATGTATTTCATATTAATGCTCATTCAGGGATGCTTACAGCTGATAATATTAATGCCAAAGAAGAAATCTCTTACCACACTACTAGTGGCAACATGGATTTAGAAAATATTTCAAGTAAGAACTTTTTTATTGATACTAAAACTGGAAAAATTACAGTCAATCAACTAAAAAGTCAAAATATTGAGATCTTAACTGATTCAGGCAATATAACTTTAAATAATATTGAAGCTAAAGGTAATGTTAAAGCTAATACCGGTAAAATAAATTTGTCGCTTGATAAAAGCAACAAATTTAATCTATCTATTCAAAGCAAGATAGGAAATATTCATATCCATATTCCAGATACCATATCCTTTACGTTTAACGTTGATACCAAGAAAATCGGTTTAACTGATCTTCCTCTCAACTCAATTATTTACAGTAGCGACGACTACGATAAGGTCAAAGGCTATGTGGGTGCTGAAGACTCAAATAATTCTCTAAATATTGAAAGTGATATGGGAAAAGTTTCAATTAAAAATCCAAATTAAATAATTAACAAACAAAAAAGAATGCTGGTAAACAAAAACTACCAGCATTCTTTTTTCTAAAAATTAGATTAGCATACCAACTTTATATCCGATAAATACTAAAAATAATCCTCCACCATAAGAAAGTAAGGCGTAAAGAATAAAAGTACCATAGTTATGGTCTTGCCAATGAGACAGAAGTTCAACATTTAATGTCGAAAAAGTAGTATATCCACCTAAAACTCCGGTCCCAACTAAGGCATAAATAAATGGAGATAACTTACATGCAAACACTACTCCTAATAAAAAGGCACCGGTTAAATTTATTAGCAGAGTTGCATAAGGGAAATCCCTCTCCCAATGTTTTTTGCCATAATTAGTAATTCCATATCTCAAAAGTGCACCCCAAATAGCGCCAAAACCTGCTACTACAACTGTTGTAATCATACTTTTATTGCCAACTTTCTACCTAGTACTTTACCGATTATCATTCCTAAATAAGCACATAAAAAACCAATAAATATTGAACTAAAAAAACACAAGATTGCTTGACTATGCATACCATTTTCTAATTGCTTTAAAGTATCTAAATGAAAACTAGAAAATGTCGTAAAAGCACCAACAAAACCAGTACTTAATCCCGTGACTAGCCAGTCACGACCTTCTCTAAATTCAATAAAGAAATAGGTCAAAAATGCCAATAAAAAACAGCCGAGAATGTTAGCAATAAATGTCCCCGACTGAGACCAAACTAAATTTAAATATGCTCTTAATGCACCTCCAAAAAAAGCAAATACTCCTACACTTAAATAATTTTCTATCTTTTTATTCATCAAATACCAACCTTCTTAATGCATATGCAATCCCATCTTCGTTATTTGTTTTCGTAACATAATTTGCGCGTTCCTTTATTTCAGATACCGCATTTCCCATTGCAACTTTATAGAATCCCGGAACATCAAACATAGAAATATCATTAGTTTGATCACCGAAAATCATTACTTCATCTTCTTTTAAATTTAGTTTTTTAGCTAATTCTTTTAACGCATTTCCTTTCGATGCCTGCTTTGAATTAATCTCAATCAAAGTTTCATCTGAAGTTGAAACATTATATCTTTCAAATACTTCCTCTGATAAATTCCGATAAATATTCTTCATTTCAGCTGGAGATCCTGAAAACATGGCCTTAGTAAATTTAATATCTTCTGAAATATCTTTTAGTTGAGAAACCTCGATTGGCATTCTTGTTAACCAGCTTTCACGTGATAAATAGTAATTAATAAAATGATCTAACGTAATAAACTTGTCTCTTACTTCAATATGAAAATTTGCTTGTAATTTATCAGCAATTTTTTCAAAAAAGATAAAATCATCATAACTTAATAGTTCTTCAACAATTGGCTTTCCTTGAGCATTTAACACTAAAGCCCCATTAAATGCAACAACGTACTGAGCAGAATCCTTTAAGTCCAACTCATTAAGATAGTCCTTAATACCTGGAAATGGTCTACCTGAGCACGGAACTATTTTAATTCCCATCCTTGATGCCTTTTGAAGAGCTTGCTTTGTTTTAACACTTATTTCTTGTTTATCATTTAATAAAGTTCCATCAAGATCTACAGCAATTAATTTTATATTCATTATTTTTTCTCCTTATGTAATCGGTTACTCTCCTTCCTATTATACAAAAAATGCATAAAAAAAGACGACACTACCTCCCTGTTAATACAAGAAAGTAGGCGTCGTCAGATATTAATCGGTTAAATTGGTGAACACCATCACCATATTAAATTTTAAATAAAACTAAAAACAATTAGTTTGAACCCATTTCTTCTTCAACAACTTTGGCAACTTCTTCACAGTACTTGTCAGCTAATTCTTGTGTTGGAGCTTCAGTCATTACACGAAGCAAACTTTGAGTTCCAGATGGACGAACAAAAATACGTCCTTCATCACTTAATTCTTTTTCAACCTTTTCAATGGCTTCAGTAATACGTTTATGTTTTTTCCAGTCTTTTTTATTTTTAACAGGAACATTAATTAAACGTTGTGGGTATTCTTTAAAGTCACTTAATAATTCGCTCAATGACTTACCAGTATCTTTCATTACGTATAGTAAATGTAAACCAGTAAGCATTCCGTCACCAGTGTTATGGTAATCACTGATAATAACGTGTCCAGATTGTTCACCACCAAGATTGTAACCATTAGCTCTCATTTCTTCTGAAACATAACGGTCACCAACTTGAGTTCTAACGTTCTTAAGACCACGTCTCTCTAAAGCCTTAGTAAACCCAAGATTACTCATTACAGTTGTAACGATGGTATCTTTCTTTAACCGTCCATGATCAGCAAGATATGAGCCAATGACGTACATAATGTGGTCACCATCAACTTCATTACCCTTTTCATCAACAGCGATACAACGATCAGCATCCCCATCGAATGCTAAACCTAATTGAGCACCTTGTTTTACAACTTCTTCTTGTAACTTCTTAGTATGAGTAGCACCAACATGATCATTAATGTTTAAACCATCTGGATGAGTAGCAATAGTAGTAAAGTCAACACCCATATCAGCAAATAATCTTGAAATCAATGCACTTGCTGCACCATTAGCACCATCAATAACTACTTTTATACCACTTAATTCTTCAGGTAAAGTATTTTCAATAAATTGTAAGTACTTTGAAGCACCTTCATGATAATTTGTCACAGTACCCAAGCCTTCTGCAGATGGGCGAGGAAGTTTATCTTCAGGAGCGTCGATCAATTTTTCAATTTCTTCTTCTTTAGCATCGGATAGTTTCAAACCATCGCTACCAAAAAACTTAATTCCATTATCTTCAACTGGATTATGGGAAGCAGAGATTTGAACACCGGCATCTGCATCTTGTGCACGCACCAAGTAAGAAAGACCAGGAGTAGTAATTACACCAACTTCTAAAACTTCAATTCCAACGGAAAGTAACCCAGAAATCAATGCATACTCTAACATTTGACCAGAAATACGTGTATCACGAGAAACTAATACCTTAGCTCTTTCTCCATCTTTCTTATCCTTGGTAAGAACATAACCTCCATCACGACCTAATTTAAAAGCCATTTCTGGAGTCAAACCAGCATTAGCAACCCCCCGTACACCATCTGTTCCAAAATATTTAAGCATAATTTTTAACAACCTTTCCTTGTTTTATTCCTTTTTAGCAGTAGTATCAGTAACTTTGATGTGAACTGGTATTACTGATGGTGAAACCTTAACTACGCCCTTTGGTAATTTAACTGCAACATCTTTTGTAATGTCATGATTTACACCACTTAAATCAACCTTTAAAGGTATCGATGTTATCTTTTTAAGCGTATTATCATCACCGTATATCTCAACTGTCTCTTTTTGTGCAGTCAAAGAGTAAACATGAGTCGATGATTCATTTTTCGAAGTCACATTTACCTTGACCTTTTTCTTCGATAAATTAATTGGGATAATAATATGCGCTGTTGCTGGATCAATAGCAACATTAAGTTGATGTCCCTCTTTATCAAGTGCTATCAACATTTCCTCGCGCTCAAAAGTGCTGTCTATCCCTTTAGGTAAACTTGCTCGAGCCACTACACGGTCTACCTGGTTAACCTCACTTTTTGCTCCAGTAATATTAACCACTTCTGGTTCACTTTTAGCAGTTCCTAAGTTATACCCATGAGATACAGCACTCTTATTATACTCTATTTGTACAGGAAGAGTACGAGATTTTCTTTTTTGAATGTTCACATGCACTTTACTAGGACTAATGCTATAAGTCAATTGATTGCTCAAGCCATTTACCTTAATTGGTACAATATGTTCTCCCGTTTTTAAGTGACTTAGATCAATATAGACCCGAAAATTTTGCGTATTAATAGTAGATGTAACTAATGCATTTGATCCTTCTAAAGTTAAATTTATTTTTTCAGGATATCCAGTTACATAGTATTTATCTGTATTAATGGACACCTGTAAAGGTGCTTTAATCACCTGCGTTTTAGTAGCAGTTTTTAAGGTATCTTCGCGTCGTCCTTGAATTACATAACCTTGCTGATTAGATGAAACATATACAGCAAGCAAAATTGCCAAAATCAACGCAACAATTCGATAGAACCAAGGTTTATCAAAAAATTTTTTCATTTTTTATTTGACCCCCAGTTCCAGATATGATTTACAATTCGTTGATACCATCTTGGATTTTCGTCTTCTTTTTCCTTCGGAACTAATTGAGCATTTAAATATTTCAAATACTCTTCTCTAGTTAAATCAAGCATAAACTGACTATTGCGAGTAATTGTTACCCCACCAGTTTCTTCAGATACAACAATTGTAATAGCATCTGTAACTTCTGAAATACCAACGGCAGCACGGTGACGAGTTCCAAGTTTTTTAGGAATCATACTATTATCAGAAAGTGGTAAGTAAGCGGCAGCAACTGCAATCCGATTATTACGAATAATAACAGCCCCATCATGTAATGGGGTATTAGGAATAAAAATATTAATTAATAACTCCCCAGTAATATCCGCATCTACTGGAATACCAGTTTCAATATAATCTTCTAGACCAGTATTTTGTTGAATTGTAATCAAAGCACCAATTCTTCTTTTAGACATATATTGGATTGCTTTATCCAATTCTCCAATCATTTTTTCAGCAGCTTGCTTTTCAGTCATTGTTGTTCCGCCAAAAATAGGTGAACGGCCCAAATGCTCAAGTCCACGCCTAATTTCAGGTTGAAAAATAACAATTATTCCAATTACAGACCAAGAAAGAATTTGATCAACAAAATACGTTAACGTATGTAGATGTAATAAGCCAGCAACAATTCTAACTAAAATAATTAATGATATTCCCTTAACTAGCTGAACGGCTTTCGTTCCCCTAACCAACATAATTAAGCGATAAATGATATACCAGACAATTAAAATATCAATAATATTCATCAGATTCTGCCAGGTAAATATCTGTTCAATATTAAACTTCATAGCACCCTCCTAAAAAATAATTATATCGAACTTCTTGATTTACCGACCATACATTTTAAATTCAAGAAAGAGATCATTATATTCTTGAATTTTCTTCGGGCCCAGATCTCGATAAACTTCTAAATTTTTCATAGCCTGTTTGCTTGGATAAAATTGTTTATCATTTCTTATTTCTTTAGGTAGTAACTTTTGAGCTTTTACATTTGGAGTTGCATAACCGATATATTCCGCATTTTGGGCAGCATTCTTAGGATCAAGCATAAAATTAATAAAAGCATATGCTCCAGCCTTATTTTTTACAGTACGAGGAATAACAAAATTGTCGAACCATAAATTTGATCCTTCAGGAGGAACAACATAATGTAAATGTTTATTATCGTTTAACATGGTACGTGCTTCGCCTGACCAAGTTACCCCAACAGCTGCTTCATTTTGTATCATGTACATTTTTAATTCATCAGAAATAATTGCTTTTACATTTGGTCCTAGGCCATCTAACTTTGTTTTTGCGAGCTTAAGATCTAAAGTATTAGTTGTATTTAACGACTTTCCCATAGAAGCTAAAGAAAGTCCCATAATATCTCTAGCCGAATCAACTAATAAAATATTATGACAATAATCTTTTGACCACAAATCATTCCAGTGCTTGATTTGACCAGGCTTTACAAATTTATCATTATATACAATTCCTAAAGTTCCCCAAAAATACGGAACAGAATAGGTGTTTTTTGGATCAAATGAATGATGTAAAAATTCACTTCCAATATTTTTATAGTTTGGTATTTTTTTCGTATCAATTTCATCAAGCAAATTAGCTTTCCGCATTTTTGAAATCATATAATCGGAAGGCACACAAATATCATACGCTGTTCCACCTTGTTTTATTTTGGTATACATGGCTTCATTTGAATCAAAGGTTTCATAAATCACATGATATCCTGTTTGTTTTTCAAATTTTTTGATTAATTTAGGATCAATATAGTCGCCCCAATTATAGATAATTAAGTTTTTATTATTAGAACTGATGCCATTATCATTTAACTTTTTTGCACCAACTTCTAATCCTAAACAAACTAACAAAATAGCCGCAATTCCAATTAATAGTTTTTTCATTGTGCACGTCCCTTACCAATATGGGTCTTATGATTAGTAATCACATAATAAATTAATACTAAAATCATCACAAAAATAAACATTATTGTACTTAGAGCATTGATTTCCAAATTAATACCTTGACGTGCACGTGAATAGATTTCTACAGATAAAGTTGAAAAACCATTTCCCGTCACAAAAAAAGTAACTGCAAAATCATCTAAAGAATAAGTCAAAGCCATAAAAAAGCCAGCTAAAATCCCGGGTGTAATAGCCGGAATCATTACCTTACTATAAACTTGCCAAGTGGATGCACCTAAATCTCGAGCAGCATCTACTAAAGAATAATCAAATTCTTTTAAACGAGGTAATACCATTAATACGACAATTGGAATTGAAAAAGCAATATGACTTAATAAAACAGATCCAAAACCTAAACCAATTCCTAAAAAAGTAAAGAAGATTAAAAAGCTAGCCCCAATAATTACATCCGGCGAAACCATCAAAACGTTGTTAAGGGCTAGTAATGTCTTTTGTCCCTTTTTATTTTTGGTCTGACTAATTGCAATCGCACCAAATGTTCCAATTATTGTAGCAATCAGACTTGATAAAAGAGCTAGCAAAATTGTTTCCAAAAAGATTGCTAATAGGCGATTGTCACTAAAAAGATCTTGATAATGGCTAAAAGTAAATTTTTCAAAATGATCCATATTATGACCACTTGAAAAGGAATAATATATCAGATAAAAAATTGGTAAATACATTAAAACTAAGATAAAACCAAAATAAATTCGAGACCATTTTATTCTTTTCATAGTTTTATCTCCTTCTTTTTATGATGATCAGATGAGGTAAATAGCATCACTATTACCATTAATACTATTAAAACAACCCCAATCGTTGATCCCATTGACCAATTCATTGTTGTCATAAAGTACTCTTCAATAGCTGTCCCAAGGGTAATTACTCGATTACCTCCAATTAATCTTGTCAACATAAATAAAGATAATGAGGGAATAAATACAGCTTGTATTCCAGATTCAACCCCAGATTTTGAAAGTGGCCATAAAACCTTAATAAATGTTTGCCATTTACTTGCACCCAAATCGTAAGCCGCTTGAATTACAGCAGGATTAATATCGCAAATTGCATTATAGATTGGCAAAATCATAAATGGAATTTCGATATAAGCTGCAACAAAAATAAAGGCAAAATCAGTAAATAAAATATTCGCCGGTGCTATTCCAAATAGCCGTAAAAAATTATTCAACAATCCATGCTTACTAAAAATGCCAATAAATGCGTAAGCTTTCAAAAGCAAATTAATCCAAGTAGGTAAAATAATTAATAACAACCAAAATTGTTGATTTTTCATTTGGCTTAAAATATAGGCAATTGGATAAGAGATTAGCAGCGTAATTAAGGTAATTAAGAATGCATACCAAAATGAATTTAGAGTCATTCTTAAAAAAGTACCATTAACAAAAAATTGCTGAAAATTCTTTAAGGTAAAGCCATCCTCTCCCTTAAATGCATTAATTGTGATCAAAATAATCGGGGCGATAACAAATAAGCTAAGCCACAGAACATAAGGAATGAGAAAAAATAATTTACTTTTTTTCATATCTTACTCCTCTCCTTCATATGCCTCTAATCGTTTATCAAATTCAGCTTCACTTTCACCAAAACGCATTACGTGAATATCTTCCGGATCAAAATACACTCCAACTTCCTTGCCAATCTTAGTTGGATTAGTAGAATGAATTAACCACTCATTCTCATCACTATCAATAGCTTTAATCTCAAAGTGATCACCTAAAAACAATTGGCTTTCAACCATAACTCGTAATTTTCCATGTTCAATATCAGTAATATCCAAATCTTCTGGTCTTAAAACAACTTCTACTTTTTCACCAGGTTTTATTCCAGCATCAGCACATTCAAAACGATGATTTCCAAATTCTACTTCGTAATCTTTAATCATTCGACCACTTAAAATATTAGAATCACCAATAAAACGAGCTACAAAATCATTAACTGGCTCATCATAAATATCGACCGGACTTCCGCTTTGTTGAATCTTACCTTCGTTTAACACAAAAATCTCATCACTCATTGCCAAAGCTTCTTCTTGATCGTGAGTAACAAAAATAAATGTAATACCCAACTTTTTTTGAATCTCACGCAGCTCAAACTGCATATCCTTTCTCAAGCGTTTATCAAGAGCAGACAAAGACTCATCTAAAAGCAAAACTTTTGGTTGGTTTACTATTGCTCGTGCAATAGCTACTCGTTGCTGTTGTCCACCACTTAATTCAGAAATTTCTCTATTTGCGAATCCGTCTAATTGAACCATGTGGAGAGCTTCTTTAACTGCCATTTTTATTTCTTGCTTATCTTTTTTCTTAATTTGTAAGCCAAAAGCCACATTTTCAAAGACATTCATATGCGGAAATAAAGCATAATTTTGAAAAACAGTATTAATTTTTCGCTTAGATGAATCAAGGTTAGTAATATCATCTCCGTCAAAAAAGACTTTTCCGCTCGTAGGTTCACTAAATCCGGCAATTATTCTCAAAATAGTCGTTTTTCCTGATCCTGATGGTCCCAGTAATGAATAAAATTTTCCAGATTCAATTGTTAAATTAATATCCTTTAACGCTACAAAACCATCATCATATTCTTTGCGTACATGATTTAACTTAATAATATCGCTCAACTTTTTTCACCATCTCATCAAAAAAGCTACAAGCCGTTACTTGTAGCTCTTTCCTAATCTTTCTCTTTTCCAATAATTCTTACTTCAGTTTGTAAATCAACATCAAAATCTTTTTTGATTGTTTTTTGAATCAAATGAATTAAATCTAGGTAATCAGTAGCTGTAGCACCGCCCACATTAACAATAAAACCTGCATGTTTCATTGAGTCTTCAGCGCCGCCAATTCTTTTACCTTGAAGCCCTGCTTTAATAATCATTGGTCCCACAAAGTGACCAGCTGGACGTTTAAATACACTACCACAAGATGGATATTCAAGTGGCTGTTTTGCTCTACGTAAGCCATTAAAGTACTCCATTTTTGCTTTAATAGCCCATTTATCGCCAACCTCAAGACCAAAAGTAGCACTTACAACGATGTCTCCAGTTTCTTGAACTAAAGAATGACGATATCCAAATTCCATCTCATCATGAGTATAGGTCTTAAATTCGCCTTCTCTAGTTAAAACACAAACTGACTTAATAACAAATTCAGTTTCCCCACCATAAGCGCCAGCATTCATAAATACTGCACCACCGACACTACCAGGAATACCTGCTGCAAATTCTAATCCACTAAGACCTGCTTCACAGGCTGCCTCAGATGTATCAATAATTCGAGCACCCGCATCTGCAGTAACAGTTGCATTTTCCTTGTTTGCCGTAATTTCATTCATTTTAGTCAAAATTAGAACTAAGCCGGTAATACCACCATCTCTAATAATTAAATTAGATGCATTTCCAATAACAGTTAATGGAATATCATTACTTTTAACTGTATTTACTAAGAGCTCTAATTCCTTTAAATTCTTAGGAAAAGCTAGATATTGCGCCGGTCCACCAGTCTTAGTAAAAGTAAAACGGCTTAATGGAATATTTTCTTGAATGTCAATTCCTTGTTGCTTTAAATCCATCGGTTGCATTTTTATCTCTCTTTTCCTTAAATAAATCATCCCTTTAATCATACCGCATTAAATAGCTAGTTTTCTACCTTAAGTGTTATACTAAAAAGAAAAATAATAAAAATTCGAGGATAAAGATGAACTTTACTGCAATGGATTTTGAAACGGCGAATAATCGCCCAGAAAGTGCATGTTCTCTCGCTCTTGTTATGGTTCGGAATAATGAAATTGTTGATCGTTTTTATACAGTCATTAACCCACAAATGCCTTTTGATGGTCGCAATATAAGAATCCATGGCATTACCGCTGAAGACGTAAAAAATGCACCTACAATGGCTGAGGTGTGGCCAAAAATCAAGAAACTATATCAACCGGGGATGCTAGTTGCTGCTCATAACGCTCGCTTTGATTGCCGAGTAATGGAAAAATCACTAGCACGCTACAATATTCCTGCTCCCCATTACCTTGCAATTGATACTTTAGCAACTAGTAAGGCTTTTGAACCTGATCTATCTAATCATAAATTAGATACAGTTTCAGAAGCTTTAAATATTAATCTTTGGCATCATCATAATGCATTAAGCGATAGTGAAGCATGTGCAGAAATCTTAATTGAAGAAAATAAATGTGTTGGAGATGCTCCAATTAAGAAAATGGTTAAGCGAATTTAAGCTTAACCATTTTTATTATTCAAAATATTTTTTTATCTCTGACAACCAAGTCATATTTCTCTCTCCAACTGGTTTAAATTCAACTATTCTTTTTGTTGAATCCCAGGAATCATCTAGGCGCTTAATCGATAATTCAAGATAATCTTTTGGAAGATCATCAATAATGAATTGTGGCCACTCAATTACTACTAAACCATCTTCAGCCAAATATGCAGGCATATCAATACTTGATAAGTCTCCATCTTCTAATCGATACATGTCCATGTGAAAAAGCGGCATTTTTCCTTCGCGATACTCTCTTACAATTGTAAAAGTCGGACTTTTTACTGGACGTCTTATTCCAAGAACCCTTGCAATTCCTTTAGTTAAAGTTGTTTTTCCTGCACCTAAATCTCCACTTAATAATAAAAGATCATGACCTTGACTAGTTTCGCCAATTGCTTTACCCAGTTTTTGCATTTGTTCATCAGAATTTATCTCTAATGATTCCATGTTATTTCTCCATATTAGCTTGTGCAGCAGTCAAAATAGCTAACAAATATACATCCTCTGTCTTGCATCCACGAGATAAATCATTAATTGGTGCAGCTAGCCCTTGTAATACAGGCCCAATTGCACTAAAGCCACCTAATCGTTCTGCTACCTTATAGGAGATATTACCAGATTGTAATTCTGGAAAAATAAAGACATTTGCATGACCAGCAACGGCAGAGCCTGGTGCTTTTGCTTCACCAACGCGTGGAACAATTGCAGCATCAAATTGCAGTTCACCATCGCAAATTAATTCAGGATACTTTTTATGTACTAAGTCATTTGCTTCTTGAACTTTTGTTACCATTGGCCCTTGTGCTGAACCCTTAGTTGAAAAACTAAGCATTGCAATTTTAGGATCAAGACCAATCATCTCTGCAGTTTTGCTAGACTGGTAAGCAATTTCAGCTAAAGTTTCACTATCTGGATCAATGTTAATGGCACAGTCAGCAAAAATATACTTTTCATCTCCGCGCTCCATAATCATTGCACCTGAGACGCGACCCATTCCCTTTTTAGTCTTAATAATTTGAAGAGCAGGCCGAACAGTATTCGCTGTTGAATGAGTTGCTCCTGAAACCATTCCATCAGCTTTTCCTTCATATACTAGCATTGTGCCAAAGTAAGAAACATCTTGTAAAATTTCTTTTGCTTCTGCTAAAGTATTCTTTCCTTTTCTCAATTCAACAAAATCTTGACACATTTTTTCAAAATCTGGATAAACTGTTGGATTAATAATTTCAATTGATCCTAAATCAGCACTTAATCTTTCAGCAGTTTCAATTACTTCGTCGGGCTTTCCTAATAAAATTGGCTCAACAATATTTTCTTTATCAAGACGGACCGCAGCTCTAATTATCCGTTCATCATTTCCTTCTGGGAAAACAATTACTTTCTTCGATTCTTTTGCTTTTTTCTTAAGTGAGTCAAATACTTTCATTTCAATTGAGCCTTCCTTTTTTTATTTATAGATAACATTTTACAATTCTAGATCTTTTTCTCAAAGTAAAAACTATGCTAGATCAGATTGACTAACTTCTTGTGGTAGTTGCCAATCAATTGGACTTTCACCAAACTTAATCAAGGCATCATTACATCTAGAAAATGGACGGGATCCAAAAAAACCTCGATCTGCTGAAAAAGGACTTGGATGTGGGGATTTAATAATTACATTTTTTTCTTGATCAATTAAAGGTATTTTGTTTTGGGCGAATCTTCCCCATAAAATAAACACTACTTTTCCTCGATCACTCAAGGCTTTAATAGCCGCATCTGTAATAGTCTCCCAACCTTTTCCCTGATGTCCATTTGCATTACCATATGGTACTGTCAAGACCGCATTCAAAAGCAATACTCCCTGATCAGCCCATTTCTTTAAATATCCGTGATTTACGGGAATTGCACCAACGTCATCATACAATTCCTTATAGATATTTTTTAATGATGGAGGAAGGGGTACTCCAGGATTTACACTGAAACTCATCCCCGTGGCCTGGCCCGGATTATGATATGGATCTTGACCCAAAATCACAACTTTAGTGTCCGCAAAAGGTGTTAGTTTAAAAGCAGTAAAAATATGATACATATCTGGGAAAATCTGCTTTGTTTGATATTCTTCTTTTAAAAAATCATGTAATTGATGATATTGCTGGCTTTCAAAAGCTGGAGCCAAAATTTCATCCCAATCGTTGCCAATTAATTTTTTCATATTTATTCTATCCTCTTATACCTCTAAGAAATCCAAGTTCATGATATCATATAGATAAAAGATTGGAGGACTTAAAATGATTAAACTCATTGCAAGTGATATGGACGGCACTTTATTAAACAAAAAAATGCAAATTTCATCTGAAAATATTGCTGCTATTAAAGAAGCTCAAGCAAAGGGTATTGAATTTTTAGTAGCTACAGGAAGAGCTCCTTCTGAATCTCAAGGAATTCTAGCTAAAGCCGGCCTTCATACTGGTTTTATTAATTTAAATGGTGCCATGGTTTTCAATACTGCTGGTAAATTAATCGTAGATGAACCTATTCCCAAAGAACAAAGTATTAAGATTAACCAATTACTTAAAAAATCTGGTTTTTACTTTGAAATTGTGGCTGCTGATAATGTTTATTCTGATTCTCGCTTAAGAAGAATTGCTAACTTTTCTGATCTTCTAGTTAACCTCAATAAAAAACTAACCTTCAAAAAAGCCGTTTCTTTTACTGCTGGTTCTGATGAAATAATGAAAATTAAATATGTTCCCGATTTTAAAACTTTGCTTGAAAAGCCATCATTTGAAGCAATGAAATTCGTTGCTTTTCATCCAGATGGTCCCAAAGTATTTGAACATATTTGCGAAGAAATTAAAAAAATGGGCAACTTAATTGTTACTGCAAGTTCTTCAACTAATATCGAAATTAATAATATTAAAGCTCAAAAGGGTATTGCTTTAATGGACTATGCAAAATTGCAAGGTTATAAGCCAGATGAAGTAATGGCAATCGGTGATAATCTTAACGATGAATCAATGATTAGAATGGCTGGTGTAGGCGTTGCAATGGAAAATGCAGCTCCAGCGATTAAAGAAATCGCTAACTTTATTACTAAAAATAATAATGAAAACGGTGTTGCCTATGCTATTCGACACTTCTGTAAATAAACATAATTTTTCTTAAAGGGCAGATGAAATTATGCGTTATACTGTGCAACTTACGCAAGGACAAACTTGTGGTCAAATTCCAGTAAAAAATCGACAGGGAGAAATTGTTTATATCTTAAAGGGTAATTTAAATGAATTTAATCAACCAATTATCTTAACTGACATTAATCATAACGAAATTGGACGCCTCTACTTAGATTCTAACCATATTCTAGCTAGTTATAGCGTAGACGTAGTTAATCACTCATTAGTTAAAGTCAAAAAATTAAATAGTCGCTTTACTAATCTATTTTATATTACTCGACTAAATTATTGGGTTGAAGGAAGTCTAAAACAAGGACGATACAGTTTCTATTCTGGAATAAAAAAAGTGGCTAATGTTTATTCACTAGTCACCGATACAGGTCTCACTTGGACTTGTGATATATCACGTCCAGAAGATGTGCCCTTTATTATTTTGATTAGCTTATTATTTACCCAATGGCATACTAAGCCTTTACTTTTACCCACTTTTAATTTTCAAAACAGGATTAGTGCTCCTTCTTAATCAAATTTCAAATAATAGTGCGAAAAATCGAAAACTTGATGTTGGGAAGAACAAAGCTGATTTTGAAAATCTATTAATTCAATAATTATTACTAAGTCTTCTAATAAACAGCTAAAGTCCTCATTACATTCATGACTAATCCAAAAACAAATTCGGTCATATAGTATATTGGCTAGCTGTTTAACAATAAGTTCTGAAAAACTGCCTCTTTTATGAGCATAAGATCGAATATACTGAAAAAAATGTCCTCTCATTTTTTCACACATACAATCTTTTTCACTCAAATGATATGCGTTATAAAAATATTGTTTATGCTTTTGAATGTAACCACATAAATTATGAAGGAGCTGTTTTAAACTGTTCCCTTTTTCTTTACGCAACTTTCTTAATTCTGATAGAATGCAAGCTTCGATACAATTATTTATTTTTCCGTAACGTAAATAAAAAGTTTTTCTACTAATTTTCGCTTCAATACAGAATTTAGAGATATTTACTTTTTTTACATCAGATTGAGATAACATATCATGTAAAGCTACTTGAATTCTTTCCATCTCCGCTAACATGGTATATAATTTTTCCTTTCTAAAATACTAATAGATCCCAGTCTTTAAGCAGTTTTTTACTTTATCAGGTTTTAAAATTATACGCAATAGCAATAATGTATATAGTGTTATTTTTAAATATTTCTTTAAATTTAAGCAAAAAAATAGAATCAATTCATAATTGAATTGATTCTATTTTATTTTTTAACCTACTTTTTTGATCATATGATCATATATTCTATCCCCAATCGTCATAGTAGATGTTGTCTTGAATCCTATATAGTCATATAAACGGGCAGCTCTAGGATTATCTTGATCCACATTTAAGCTAACTTTTTTGTATCCATTCTGCTTTGCAATCTCAGGTGCAAGCTTAATTAGTTTTTGAGCAATCCCTTCTCCCCAATGTTTTGGAGAAACAGCAATTGCATCTAAATACCACTCATGTGGCAAGGCTTCTTTATCAAAAAATACAATCGTATCTAGTGGCAAGCCAACTTTTGGATAAGCACTCTTTAATGAAATATCGATTAAGTTTTGATCATCATAACCATACATTACAATCAAACCAATTGGCCGATCCATTTCATCAGTTTCAACCCACATTCGATTATGAGAATAACGATAATGAGAAGAATAAAAACCATGCTTCATTAAATCATAAAATTGACTTTCTGGAAGTGCTTTAATAGTATCCATATCCATCTCATCAAAGATTTGTTTCAAAATTGGATAAACTAAGGGAAAATCAGTTAATTTTGCCTTTCTAATCATTTATAATTCACCTACTAAATCCCATACTTACGATGAATTTCACGGTCTTGATCACGCTTTTTAATAGTTTGACGTTTATCGTATTGCTTCTTACCTTGTCCTACACCAATTAAAACCTTGGCAAATCCATGCTTTAAATAGACTTTTAAAGGAATAATAGCCATTCCCTGTTGAGCTTGAATTCCAGCTAGACGAGCAATTTCTTTCTTATGAAGCAACAAGCGCCGTGATCGTAAAGGATCATGATTATAGCGATTACCTTCTTTATATTCACTAATATGAACATTTTCTAAAAAAGCAGATCCATTAATAATTTGAACATATCCGTCCCGCAAATTAATTCTACGTGCACGAATTGATTTAATCTCAGTTCCAGTTAACGCAATTCCGGCTTCAAGAGTTTCTTTAATAAAATAATCATGACTTGCTTTTTTATTTTGAGCAATCAAATTATCTGCTTTTTGTTTCATCGTTTTCTTCCTAATTATTTTTTATTAGACTTGACAGCTGTTGTTTTACGATGACGAATCTTAAAATTATGGCCATTATTTATGTGAGAAGTGTTGTTATTTCTCTTATTTCCACCATTTTTACGTCCTTTATCAAAGCTACGTTTTCCACGATTATTACTTCTTTGAGGACGTTTTGATGCATTCGGATCATAAATTTCAAAGTCTAACTGATGTTGCTCCACATCAGCTCTAATCAACTTCACTTTAATCGGCATACCAATCTTAAATTGTTTATGTGAATTACGTCCAGTTAAAGTTAATGATTTTTCATCAAAATTATAATAATCATCATTCAAATTAGAAATATGAATCAAACCCTCAACAGTATTCGGTAATTGAATAAACATACCGAAACTAGTTACTGAAGAAACAATGGCATCAAAAGTTTGACCTACCTTATCAGCCATAAATTCAGTCATCTTCAAATCGTTGACACCACGTTCAGTATCAATTGATTTTCTTTCTTGAGTTGAAGTTTGTTCTGCAACATCAGGAAGTTGTGACTTAAAGTGCTTTTGTACACCTTCATCCATATTTTGATCAGCATATTCGTGAATCATTCTGTGAACCATCAAATCAGAATAACGACGAATTGGTGAAGTAAAGTGAGTATAGTACTTAGCAGCCAAGCCAAAGTGACCAAGGGGTTCTGGAGAATAATGTGCTTGCTTCAAACTACGAAGCATCATCATTTGAACAACAGCTTCCTCTGGAGTTCCTTCAGTTTTGGCAACAATCTTTTGTAAATCCTTTGGCTTTACATCATTTGGATCTGCTTTTACGTTTAAGCCAAATGCGCTAACAAATTCAAAGAATGATTGCATTTTTTCTTGATCGGGAATCTCATGAACACGATAAAGAAATGGTGCATGTTTCTTATAATAGTCTTCAGCAACAGTTTCATTGGCCATTAACATGAACGATTCAATCATTTTTTCTGCTGTTCCACGTTCATGAAGAACAATGTCAGTTGGCTTACCCTTATCATCAACTATAATTTTTGCTTCTGGTTCTTCAAAATCAATTGCTCCACGTTGATGACGTTTCTTATACAAAATATTATGTAGATCTGCCATTTCATGAAGCATCGGAGCTGCATCAGAATACTTTTGTTCTAATTTTTCATGATTATTTGGATCAAGAACCTTATTAACATTATTATATGTTAAACGTCCGTGAGACTTCATTACCGACGGATAAATACGGTAGCCAACACGTTTACCTTCTGGCGTAATTTCCATATCACAGGAAAGTACTAAACGTTCTACACCTTCATTCAGTGAACAAATACCATTTGATAATCTAAATGGCAACATTGGAATAACGCGGTCAACTAAATAAGTACTATTTCCTCGTGCAAGGGCTTCCTTATCTAATGGAGTCCCTTCTTTTACATAGTGAGAAACATCTGCAATGTGCACACCTAAATGGTAATTTCCATTAGGTAATTTCCAAACTACAACAGCATCATCAAAGTCTTTTGAATCATCCCCATCAATTGTTACTGCAGGTTGATCAGTAATATCTACACGCTTAGCCTTTTCTTCTTCAGTAACATGGTCAGGAATACTATTTGCCTGGTCCATAGCTTCTTCTGGCCAATCAGTACGTATATCATTATCAACAACAATTGACATAATATCTACGCCAGGATCATTCTTATTACCAATTGTGAGAAGAGCTACACCTTGCATCTCATCAGGTTGATCTTCATCAGGATACTTAGTAATAGAAACTTTAACCATATCGCCCATTTGTGGCTTAACACCATTATCAGTGATATTAATTTTATACTTCTTTAATTTACGATTTTCACTAACGACATATCCATAAAAGCCACTAGATTTTACAAGCTCATCAGAATAAGGATGAAATTCTCCAACTAAGGTTTCGACACCACGTTCCGTAATTTCTTCAATTTGACCTTCTGGTCCTTTGCCATTCCATGGATTAGCACCAGCAATAATCTTTACCTTAACATGATCTCCATCAATAGCGAACTTAGTATTATGTTTATCAATAAAAGCATCTTCCATGCTTTCATCATCAAATCTAACAAAACCAAATCCTTTATCATTTGCTTTAAAAGTACCTTCAGCAACTGTATTTAACTGATTCAATTGATACTTTCCCTGACCATCAGTTACGATTTTTTTACTATGCTCTAAAAAAGTTAGGGCCTTAACAAGATCTGGAAAGTTTAATCTTTGATTGCGACTTAAATCATTTTCAAGTTGATCTACATCATATTGTTCTTGAGGATTATGTCTAAATGTTTCATAAACATCAGCTAAAACTCGTTCATTCTGTGTCATTTTTTAATTTGCCTCAATTTCTTTATAAGATAGTTAAGCTAAAAGAAATTAAAAAAGCCCTCCCTACATCGGAAGGCTTTTTTACTTGGATGAAAGTACTGCCAAGATTAAAGCAAGAGCAAAAAAGAGAACCAATAAAACTGCGGTAATCCTTTCCATTAATGCTTCAAATCCACGCTTCTTTGTCTGGCCACTAAATACTGCACCGCCGGACAATGCGTTTAAGGCATCTTGTTGCTTTTGCGGCTGCATCAATGTAGCAATAATAATTAAAAAGCTAACAATGATGAGTAGCGTCATGACGATATTATACAAAGCGCTGCCTCCATTACCTAAATTTCTTACTGTAATGATTTTACCATATTTAACTAGCTAATGCTAAAAGAAAAAGGGAGTCACCTAAAGCAACGTCCCCTTTTCTTTATGTTTTAATCAATAATTAAATTAAAATTGTTTGTGTAAGTTGTAGAAACTGTGGATTCCCTTGTATTGAGCAGTTGAACCTAGAGCTTCTTCAATTCTCATTAATTGGTTATACTTAGCAATTCTGTCAGTTCTTGACATTGAACCAGTCTTAATTTGACCAGCATTAGTTGCAACAACTAAATCAGCAATTGTAGTATCTTCAGTTTCACCAGAACGGTGAGAAACAACAGCAGTGTAACTTGCTTCTTTAGCCATTTCGATAGCTTCAAAAGTTTCAGTTAAAGTACCAATTTGGTTAACCTTAATTAAGATTGAGTTAGCAACCCCCATCTTGATACCTTTTTCAAGGTAACTAGTGTTAGTAACAAATAAATCATCACCAACAATTTGTACCTTGTCGCCTAAACGTTCAGTAAAGGTCTTCCAACCTTCCCAATCGTTTTCATCCAAAGGATCTTCAACAGAAATAACTGGGTATTTATCAACTAAATCTTCAATAAGTGAAGTCCATTCTTCAGCAGTGTATTCACGACCGTCTGCAACAGTTACATATTTCTTAGTATCCTTGTTGTAGAATTCAGAAGCAGCACAGTCAAAGGCAATAGAAATGTCTTGCCCCGGTTTATAGCCAGCGCGTTGAATAGCTTCCACTAAAATTTCAAATGGTTCTTCATTGTTCTTCAAGTTAGGTGCAAAACCACCTTCATCCCCTACAGCAGTTGATTCGCCGCGTTCTTGAAGCAAGCTCTTCAAAGTATGGAAAGTTTCTGCTCCCATACGAACAGCTTCATGAAGTGACTTAGCACCAACTGGCATAATCATGAATTCTTGAATATCAACATTGTTATCTGCATGTTTACCACCATTGATAACGTTCATCATTGGAGTTGGCAAAACATGAGCATTTGGTCCACCTAAGTATTCGTATAAAGGTAATCCTAATTCATCAGCAGCAGCGCGAGCACTTGCCAATGAAACAGATAACATAGCGTTAGCACCTAAACGACCTTTATTTGGAGTACCGTCAAGATCGATCATAGTTTGATCAATTAAACGTTGATCAGTAACGTCTAACCCGATGACAGCTTTAGCAATTTCACCGTTAACATTTTCAACAGCAGTTAAAACGCCTTGACCACCAAAGCGAGATTTATCACCATCACGTAATTCTACGGCTTCATGTTCACCAGTAGATGCACCAGATGGAACAATAGCACGACCAAAGCCGCCTAATTCAGTATAAACTTCTGCTTCAACAGTTGGATTACCACGAGAGTCAAGAACTTCACGTGCGTGAATATCAGTAATAACAGACATGGAGATTCTCCTTTTTTTCTAATTCCGTTTAAATAAATTGTTAATTAGTCTTGGTAGTTTACTAATGCTAAGAATGATTCGGGATCAAGTGAAGCACCACCAACTAAACCACCATCAATGTCAGGTTTAGACATTAATTCTTTTACATTAGCTGGTTTTACTGAACCACCATATTGAATACGAACATTTTCAGCAGTTTCTTCGTTGTACAAGTCTTTTACAGTTTCACGAATAGTCTTGCACATTTCTTCAGCTTGATCAGCAGAAGCAGTCTTACCAGTACCAATAGCCCAGATTGGTTCGTAAGCAATAACAAGCTTAGAAACTTGTTCTGCAGTTAAACCATCTAAAGCAGCCTTAATTTGAGCAACTACCCATTCATCTTGCTTGTTAGCTTCACGAGTTTCAAGAGATTCACCACAGCAAATAATTGGTGTTACGCCATTAGCAAATAAAGCCTTAGCTTTTTTGTTAATGTCTTCATCAGTTTCGTGGAAGTAACCACGACGTTCTGAGTGGCCAATAATACAGTAGTCAATACCCATTTCGTTTAAAACCTTAGGTGAAGTTTCACCAGTGAATGCACCTTCAACTTCGAAGTATGCATTTTCTGCACCAGTATGTAAATTTGAACCTTCAGCAGTTTTCTTTAAAACATAAAGGTCAACTGCAGGAGCAGCAATAACTGATTCTACTTTACTTGGGTCTGGTAACTTACCCTTAACTGCGTTAACAAATTCAATAGTTTGTTCAGGGTTCATATGTAATTTCCAGTTACCAGCAATAATTGGTGTACGCATTTAAAAATTCCTCCTAATTTTACTTGTCAGAAACGCAAGCGATTCCTGGTAATTCTTTACCTTCAAGGTAGTTAAGTGAAGCACCACCACCAGTAGAAATGTGGCTAATCTTAGGAGCAATTCCCAATTGCTTAGCAGCAGCAGTTGAATCCCCACCACCGATAATAGTTACGGCGTCCTTCAAGTCAGCTAATGCACGACCAACTTCCAAAGTACCTTCTGCGTAGTTTGGCATTTCGAAAGCACCCATAGGTCCGTTCCAAACAACAGTCTTAGCATCCTTTAAGATGTCTCTGAATTTTTCAACAGTCTTAGGACCAATGTCAAGACCCATTTCGTTGTCAGGAATATCATCACCAACAACTTCATGAGGAGCATCGTTTGAGAATTCAGTTGCAGCAACGTTATCTACAGGCAATACAATCTTGTCGCCTGCTTTTTCTAATAATTCTTTTGCAAGTTCAACTTTATCAGCTTCAAATAATGATTTACCAATCTTGTGTCCTTGAGCTGCTAAGAAAGTGTAAGCCATACCACCACCGATTAAAATGTGGTCTGACTTAGGAATTAAGTTTTCAATAACACCAATCTTATCTGATACTTTTGCACCACCAAGAATAGTTACAAATGGATGAACTGGGTTTTCAACAGCGTCACCTAAGAACTTAATTTCCTTTTCAAGTAAGTAACCAGCTGCTGCAGGCTTACCTGCCTTCTTCATAGCAGTTGCAATACCAACATTTGAAGCGTGGCTTCTGTGAGCAGTACCGAATGCATCATTTACAAATACATCGCCAAGACTTGCCCAGTATTCGCCAAGTTTTGGATCATTCTTAGATTCACGTTTACCAAAGTCATTGTCAATATCTTGGAATCTAGTATTTTCAAGAACAACAACGTCACCATCTTTCATTTTATCGATGGTTTCTTCAACTTCTTTACCTTCATTTTCTGGTACAAAAGTTACAGGCTTTTCTAATAATTCGCTTAAACGTTCTGCAACTGGACGTAATGATAATTCTTTCTTGTCAGCATCTGATTTTACACGACCCAAGTGACTAAGCAAGATTGCCTTACCACCATGTTCAATAATGTACTTAATAGTTGGCAAAGCAGCAACGATACGGTTGTCATCACCAATAACACCATTTTTAATTGGAACATTGAAGTCAACACGAACTAAAACTTTTTTACCTTTAAGATCAAGGTCTGAAACGATTAATTTAGCCATTTAAATTAATTTACCTCCGATAGATTATTTGAAAAAAGGCGGAGGAAGTAATTCCCTCCGCCTTCTCTCGTCTGCTTACTAAAATCAATAATTAATTAATGATTAAAGAGTAGCAAATTTCAATAAAGTACGAACCATTTGGCAAGTGAATGAGTATTCGTTGTCGTACCAAGCAACAGTCTTAACTAATTGCTTGTCACCTGCAGTAGTTACCATGGTTTGAGTTGGGTCAAAGATTGAACCAGCAGTCATACCTAAAACGTCGCTAGAAACGATGTTGTGGTCGTTGTATGCAAATGAAGGACTTTCGTACTTCTTAACTGCTTCGTTAACTTCGTCAGCAGTTACATCCTTGCTTAAGATTGAAACTAATTCAGTTACAGAACCATCTGGAACTGGAACACGTTGTGCGTGACCGTTCAACTTACCATTCAATTCTGGAACAACAAGACCAATAGCCTTAGCAGCACCAGTTGAGTGAGGAATAATGTTGATAGCTGCGGCACGAGCAGAACGTAAGTTACCACCACGTACAGGACCATCTAAAAGCATTTGAGTTGAAGTGTAAGCGTGGATAGTAGTCATAGTACCAACTTCAATACCAAATTCTTTTTGTAAAGCATTAACCATTGGTGCCAATGAGTTAGTAGTACATGAACCAGCTGAAACAATCTTGTCATCAGCAGTCAAAGTATCATCGTTTACGCCGTAAACAATGGTCTTCAAGTCTGAACCAGCAGGTGCAGAAATTAATACACGCTTTGCACCAGCCTTAAGGTGAGCTTCTGACTTAGCTTTGCTAGTGTAGAAACCAGTACATTCAAGAACGAAGTCAACGCCATCATTCTTAACCCAAGGAATGTTTTGTGCTTGTGGTTCAGCATAAACACGGTACTTCTTACCGTCAACTACGATTGAATCATCAGTTGCTGAAACTTCGTGGTTGAAAGTACCATGAGTTGAGTCGTACTTAAGTAAGTGAGCTAAAAGTGCTGGAGTAGTCAAGTCGTTGATTGCAACAACTTCGATATCTGAAGACTTTTCGCCTAAATCCATAATACGACGGAATGCTAAACGACCAATACGGCCGAAACCGTTAATACCAATTTTAACTGTCATATCCTATTATTCCTCCTTAGGAAATATGTAAGTAACAATTTATTTTAAACGGGAATTACTTCCCCTTTAAAACCAAGTTTGAGGCTCCTTCATCCGTGATCAACCACGTCTGTTTAGGAGCATGATGCATGTAAGCTACGATTGCTGCAGCCTTGCTAACACCAGCAGCAATTGCAAATACATGAGGTATTTTATCAAGATCTTCTAATTGAAGTCCGATACGTGGGATACGTTTAACAAGTCTGCCTTGTTGGTCGAAGAAATACCCGAAACATTCGGCCACAGCTCCATCATTTCGGAGGTTAGAACTAGCCATTACATCTAAGCCACGTCTTTTTGCCATGACATCTGCTCTGCCAATTCCATGTATCACCATATCACTATTATAAATGTTTGAAATCGCATTCGCAATATCTGTGTCTTGAAGTAATAAAGTCAAGGCCTCAGATGAGACATTCTCAGGAAGATATAAACCTTTATGCTTTCCGCCAGTCTCAGAAGCCATCATTTGAGCCACAGTATTGCTTTGAATTTCAACACTCTCTCCTACTGCCCCTCTGCCAGGAACAAATAATAAATCGCGATAACGACTTAATTTAGGAGAAAGATGACGTGCCACTCCTGCAACAGTAGTACCACCTAAGACAGTAATAATACTTTTTCCCAATGGTAATAACAAGTCAAGAGCCGAATTAAGTTGTTCACCCATTAAATCAACAACTCGATCTTGTCGATCCATATCACCAGGAACAATAATTGCACGATCAATCCCTAATTTTTGAGCCAGCTCAATTTCAGTTTGACTAGCATTAAATAGACGATCGATCAACGGAGCAGCTTCTTTTAGCGTTCTCTTTCCCTTATCCGTTAACTCCATGCCATAACTTTGAATATTAATTAGACCTAATTGTCGTAAATAATCAGTTTCAGTACGCACATTGCGTTCACTTAATCCCAATTTTTTAGCAACAACTCGTCGCCCAACTGGAGCTAACAGCGAAATCTGTTCAAGAACAAGAAAACGTTGCCGAATTATTTTTAAAACATCAGGAACTAAGCTTTGCAACAAGGTTAAATCCGAGTCCATTGCTCGCTCCCTCTATTGGGTCAAAATCGATACCACCGTATGACGGTTAGCGACCCAAAAAGCTTAAAAATATTAGAGAGACGTGATTTAAATTAAATTCACATTTCTCTCTCGACAGTTTTTAGTATAGCAATATCTTTTTTTAAATTCAAGACATATCACCCATAATAATTAATTTGTACTTTTCACTTTTTTTGATATACTTATTCTTAGTTTGAAGTGCCCTTAGTGTAATGGATCGCACGTAAGATTCCGGTTCTTAAAATCTGAGTTCGACTCTCAGGGGGCGCATAGATATCTATCAGCCAGTCAGCTTATTTGACTGGCTTTTTCTAATTCAAAATAATCATTTTATTCCTTATTTTAGGAAAAGACTATCATTTGTAAGCGTTTTCGTTATAATTAAATTTGATATTAATTATATACAAAAATATAAAGGCAATTTTATGATTGAAGAAGAAAAAAGTCCGATACCAAAAAAATGCTTTGGCCCACGCTGGCGATGATAGCATTTTCAACTGTTTGAGGCTTTGGAAATGTTGTTAACGGATATGTTTACTTTGATGGTACAAAAGTCGTATTCAGTTGGATTTTAATGTTTCTACTATACTTTGTTCCATACGCATTAATGGTTGGAGAACTAGGAGCCACCTTTAAAAACGCTAATAGTGGTGTCTCCTCCTGGGTTAATCCAACCATAGGAACAAAATGGACTTATTCTGCGGGGGAGTGGACATACTGGACATACCACGTAGTTTATATTTCCCGTAAAAGAACTAGTGGTTTAAGAGCCATGGCTTGGTGGATTTTTGGAAATACAAAATGGTACGACAGCCTGCCTACAGCATGGACACACTTAGCTACCCTGCTAATTTCCTTATTCTTCTGTTGGGTTACAACCAAAGGTATCCCAGTGCTGCAACTATTGCTAGTACATCTATGTTTATTATGTCTATTTCATTCATTATTATGATGTTTGCAGCTCCAGCAATTAATCCACATGCAGGCTGCTATTCGATCAATTTAAATTGGAAGAGTTTAATGCCTGCATTTAATCTTAAATACTTAACTTAACTTCACTTTCAATTTTAGTTTTTGCTGTTGGTGGGTGTGAAAAGATTTATCCATATGTTAACAAAGTTAAAATCCATCAAAAAACTTTCCTAAAGCAATGATGGCTTTAACACTCATGGTTATGATATCTGCCATCTTAGGAACTTTTGCAATGGCTTTGATGTTTAACCCTAAAATTGTTAATAACAACTTAAATAAATATATTTCAAATGGTGCTTACATGGCCTTTCAACGTTTAGGTGAACATTACCATGTTGGCGGATTATTTATGTACATTTATTCTTGGTGTAATGTTATTGGTCAATTTTCAACTTTGGTAATTAGTATTGATGCCCCATTGAGAATGCTACTTGGTAGTAAAGAGACTAAAAACTTTATTCCTAAGAAATTACTTAAGATTAATAAACATGATGCCTACATTAATGGTATTTGGATGGTTGTAATTTTATCTGGTGACTTAATTATTGCTCAAGCAGTTATGGTACAATTGGTTAAATTGAACTCAACCACAATGCCAATACGTTATTTATGGGTATTTGCAGCATACATTGCACTTAGAAAGCAACAAAAGAAATTTGATACTTCCTATCAAATGACTAAAAATCAAGGTTTAGCTTACACACCCGGAATCTGGTGTTTTATTGTTACTGCTGCTTGTTGTATTTTAGGAATCTACTCACCAGATCCATTCACTCTCTTCCTTAATATTATTACTCCAATTATTCTGATTGCTTTAGGCTTAATTTTACCAGCAATCATGAAAAAGGAAGACGGCAACAAATCCATTAATGAATTAATTAGAAATGAACGATGTAACTATCCCATCGTTTATTTCTATACATAAATTTAAGCTTGATTAGTTGACATGATTAAAAGTAAGTGATTTAATTAGCACTGTACTTATTAGAGTGCTAATTTTGTTTAGGAGGTAAAATTAATGCTCGTACCTACAGTTGTTGAACAAACTGCACGTGGCGAACGTGCTTACGACATTTATTCAAGATTATTAAAAGATAGAATCATTATGCTTAGTGGTGAAATTAACGACCAAATGGCTAATTCCATCATTGCTCAACTTTTATTCTTAGATGCACAAGATAATACCAAAGATATTTCTCTTTACATTAACTCTCCAGGTGGTGTTATTACCTCTGGTTTAGCAATTATGGATACAATGAACTTTATTAAATCAGATGTATCTACAATTGCAATCGGTATGGCTGCTTCTATGGCTTCCATTCTTTTAACTAGCGGAGCTAAAGGTAAGCGTTTCGCATTGCCCAACTCAACTGTTCTTATTCACCAACCATTAGGTGGTGCTCAAGGCCAGCAAACTGATATTCAAATCGCAGCTAACGAAATCTTGAAGAGTCGTAAAAAGCTTAACCAAATTTTGCATGAAACTACTGGTCAACCGCTTGATAAAATTCTTAAGGATACTGAACGTGATAACTACTTATCAGCAGAAGAAGCTAAAGATTACGGCTTAATTGATGATATCTTGGTTAACCAAAAGAAAGATTAATAAACAAATTAAATAGACAAAAAAGAGCTCAAATTGAGCTCTTTTTTTATCTAATTTTCTTCTTTTAATTGTCGTGCCATTTCACGAATTTTTTGAAACCGATGATTAACTCCAGATTTTGAAATTGGACCATCTGGCACTTGTGCAGCAACTTCTTTAAGTGAAAGTTCTGGATGCGAGAGTCTAAAACGCGCTAAAATAGATAACTTTTCAGGTAAATTATCTAAGCCTACTTTTTCTTCGATTAATTGAATATCTTCAACTTGCTTAGCAGCTGCATTTGCTGTCTTTTTTAAGTTAGCCGTATCACAATTTACTAATCGATTTACAGAATTACGCATATCTCGCATAATTCTTAAGTCTTCAAAAGCTAACATCGCATTGACGGCCCCAACAATATGCAAAAAATCTCCAATTTTTTCAGCTTCTTTTAGATATACAATATAGCCACTACGCCTCTTCGTAGCTTTTGCGTTTAAATAAAAGTAGCTATTCATCAACTTTAATAAGTCATTATTGTGATCTTCGTATAAGGAATAGATTTCTAAATGATAACGACTAGTTTCTGGATTATTTACACTTCCAGAAGCTAGAAATGCTCCTCTCAAATAAGACATTGCTCTTTGCTCAGAGGTCATTATTTTTTGGGGAATCCCGGTAATAAACCCACTCTCACTATTAAATATTTCTAAATCATTCAAAATTTCATGAACTTGATTTTGAAGTCTAACCAAATATTGATAATTTTTCTTTAGTTTCATCTTTTTAGAAACAATCAATAAAGGTTCGATTTTATAAGCTGTTTTAATAAGAGAAAAAATTCTTCTAGCAATAGCCGGATTTTCAGTAGTTATATCTAAACTAAATTGACGATCATGCAGGCTGAGTACTCCATTCATCCGTAAAAAAGCTGCTAATTCTGCTTTAGCATGTTCTGGATGAACTGGCAGACTAGTAAGTTCTTTTTTTACATCACTTGCGTACGAAACCATTAATTATCCTGTTCTTTCTGTCTACGGCAATATGCTTCAAAAGCTAGATTTAAAATTTCATCTGCTACCTTTTTTCCATCATGGAAAACTAAGCCACTATGTTGATCAATAAAATCTGCAGTAATAACCCGGCAATCTTGAGCACGTAAACCAGCAAAATCATTTCTTACAGGTTCAAGATAAGCATCATAATCATTAGGATTAAATTTACTCATATCAATTTTAGCTCCATTAACTAGAGCGGTATTAATATAATGTCCCCCTAAATGTTCATTAATAACTTGAACGTGTTCTGCCGCTGTAAAATGATCAGTCTCTCCTTGCTGGGTCATAATATTACAGATATAGATAATTTCTGCCTTTGTTTGCCTTACTGCATCCCCCAAGTTAGAGATCATTAAATTAGGTAAAATTGAAGTAAATAAGCTGCCTGGGCCAAGAACGACTGCATCTGCCTGCATAATTGCTGCTAAAACTGGTAATACTGCTTTTGGTTCATCATCGGAATCAGTATCTGTTACCCATACTCGCTTAATTCTCTTATCCTTGGCAGTAATTTCTGTTTCACCAGCTTCAGTTGTACCGTCAACAAATTCCGCATTTAAAGTTAATGGTTCATTAGAAGCAGGAAAAATTCGACCATCAATTCGCATCATTTTAGATAACGATTGAACAGCATCAAAAATATTTCCCTGCATTTCATCTAAGGCCGCAATAATTAAATTTCCAATTGCATGACCAGCAAAAAATGAATCAGATGAATTAAAACGATACTGAAAAATATCTTTTTCTTTTTGTGGTAAATCTGATAAAGAAACTAACACATTTCTAATATCACCTGGGGGTACAACATTAATGTAATTTCTAATTGCACCGGACGATCCGCCATCGTCTGCCACAGTAACAATAGCTGTTATATCGGCATTTTGCTCCTTTAATGCATTTAAGATAACAGGCAACCCTGTTCCTCCGCCAATAACAACAATTTTAGGGCGACGTCCGCGGATGACACGTACAATTTTATTTTCTCTGTACGCCATTATCCCGCTCCTCTATTGTCCAATATAACGACTAATTTCTCTATGGGAAATATCAACAGGATATTTTTTAGCTAAGTCTACTGCTAATTGACGCGCAATTGAAACACTTCTGTGTTGTCCGCCTGTACAACCAATTGCAATAGTCAATTTTTCTTTTCCTTCTCCAATATATCCGGGAATAGCCGTTTCTAACATATCTAAAAATTTAGCATAGAACTCTTTAGTTTCTTTCTTGCTCATTACGTAATCAAAAACTCTACGATCTAATCCAGTAAATGGTTTGAGCTGTGGAATATAGAATGGATTTGGTAAAAATCTTACGTCCATTACTATATCAGCATCGATGGGAATACCATACTTAAACCCAAAACTCATAACTTCGATAGAAAAAGTACGAGTATGATTATCTCCAAATTTATCTACCAATTTAGCTTTCAATTCTTTAGTAGACAGACGGGAGGTATCAATAATTATATTTGAAATATTTTTTGTTCTTGATAAAATAGCTCTTTCTTCTTGAATACCATCAAGTAAACGGCCTGTATGAGCCAAAGGTGGTAAACGTCGCGTTTCTTTATATCTAGATACCAAAACATCATCTGATGCATCTAAAAATAAAATAGTCGACTGAACATTTTGACTATCTTCTAATGATTTAATCTCATCAACCAAATCGTTATAGAAGCTCTTTACTCTTAAGTCAACAACTACCGCTGCCTTACTAAAATCTGAAGAATTATTTATTAATTCCCAGAAACTTCCCAATAATTCTGGTGGTAAATTGTCTACTACAAAATACCCCATATCTTCTAATGCTTTAATGGCAACAGTTTTACCCGCACCACTCATACCAGTAACAATTAACAATTGTTTTTTCTGTTCAGCCATAGCTATCCCTCCTTAACCGTTATTATAACATACCGGGTGTTTCATCTTTTGAATAAAAATAAAAAGTCGTTATCTAATCATAGGCAAACTTCTTGATAATCCTATGATAAGACACGACCTTTTTTATTTTATCTATGCATCCATGAAACAAAAATTTCATTGATCCCAAAGACCATTAACCAAAAAGCTACTAAATAAACTAAAGTAATAGCAGCTAACATTGGATTGAATAACAAAGCAATGGCAATAATCAAACTAATGATATTCAAAATTAAGCAAAGAACAAAATATCCAGTTGAATATTCACGCAGATGCCATGAAAAGATAATTCCAATAATTGAGTCAGTCAAGAACCAAATAGCAAATAAAATAGCTAAGGTAAGACCACCAATTTCACGAGAACATAGGAACAAAACTCCGATTACAATATCAATAATTGCTGAAAGTAAAGTTATCCAACTAATATCAAAGATATTGTGAAATTTTACATATGCAGAAATCCAAATAATTCCTTGTAAAATTGATAAAATACCAAATACAAATACAAATGCTGTTAATCCGCGAGCTGGGTATCTTAATAGTAAGAATGATGCAATAACAAATAAAACTCCTGCTATAAAAGTTCCCCAGTCAAAGCCTTGATGTCTAGAACTATAAATGTTGTTCATTTTATTATCCTCCCAGATAATATTTTACACTTAATTTTCTAAAACATCATTAACTTTCCTCTGGCTTTTTCTTCTTGCTCATCAACTGTTTAGTCAATTCTGTATCGCGTTCAAGAACAGGTTTTAAATATTGACCAGTATAGCTTTCTTTAACTTCCGCCACTTCTTCAGGAGTACCAGTAGCCACAATCTGACCGCCACCTTCACCGCCTTCAGGTCCTAGATCAATTAACCAATCTGCATTTTTAATCACATCTAGATTATGTTCAATAATTAAAACAGTATTTCCTTCATCAACTAAGCGCTGCAATACTTCTAATAGGCGTTTTATATCATCAGTATGTAAACCAGTAGTTGGTTCATCCAAAATGTAGAAATTATTTCCAGTAGATAACTTTTGAAGTTCTGAAGCGAGCTTCATTCTTTGGGCTTCTCCTCCAGATAAAGTAGTTGCAGATTGACCCAGTTGTACATAGCCTAAACCTACATCAACAATAGTTTGTAACTTACGATGAATCTTAGGAATATTTTCGAAGAACTTACATGCTTCATTAATCGTCATATCCAAAACTTGAGCAATATTCTTTTCACGATACGTTACTTCAAGCGTTTCTGAATTATATCTAGTACCATGACAAACTTCACACGGCACATAAACATCTGGTAAGAAATTCATTTCAATTTTGATAATTCCATCACCATGACACGCCTCACAGCGTCCTCCCTTAACGTTAAAAGAGAATCTAGCCTTAGTATATCCACGCATCTTAGCTTCATTAGTTTGTGCAAATAAAGTTCGAATATCGTCAAATACACTAGTATAAGTTGCTGGATTACTACGTGGAGTTCGTCCAATTGGACTTTGATCAATATCAATGATCTTTTCGATATTTTTATAGCCTTTAATAGACTTATATTTTCCAGGTTTTGCTGAATTATTATTTAATTTTTGTGCTAAAGCACGCTTCAAGATTAGGTTAACTAATGTTGATTTTCCAGAACCTGAAACACCTGTTACAACCACAAATTTTCCTAATGGAAAATCTACTGAAATATCTTTTAAATTATTTTCAGTAGCCCCCGTAACAGTAATCTTCTTTCCATTACCTTTTCGTCTCTCTAAAGGTACAGGAACAATCTTTTTACCAGATAAATATTGACCAGTTAAAGATTTAGGATTATTCATTACTTCTTTTGGTGTACCGGCTGCCATTACTTTTCCACCATATACTCCAGCACCAGGTCCCATATCTACTAAGTAATCAGCCTGCTTCATTGTCTCATCATCGTGTTCAACAACAATTAACGAATTACCTAAGTCCCGCATTTTCTTAAGTGATGAAATAAGACGATCATTATCTCTTTGATGAAGTCCAATAGAAGGTTCATCCAAAATATACATAACTCCAGACAAATTAGAACCAATTTGAGTAGCTAATCTAATTCTTTGAGCTTCTCCACCAGACAGAGTTCCAGCAGAACGGGATAAAGTTAAATAATCCAAACCTACATTGATTAAGAAAGTTAGTCGATCATGAACTTCTTTTAAAATTGGTTTAGCAATCATTTCTTCTTGCTCAGTCAATTCAACTGAATCAAAGAATTCTAAAGCATTAGCAATAGATAAATCTGAAGCTTCTGCAATATCTTTACCATTTACTTTTACGGCTAAGGCTTTTTCGTTTAATCGCTTTCCATGACAAGTTGCACAAGTAAGCTCAGTCATATACTTGCCCATTGCATCCCGCATAAATTTTGACATTGGATGATGGTATCGACGATCAATATTATTTAAAATTCCTTCAAATTCTTGAATTGTATCATTTACACCGAAGTCGCCTTCAAGATGGAATTTAATTTTCTTTCCTTTAGAACCATTCAAAATTAACTCCTTTTGACGCTTAGTCAATTTCTTATATGGTTTATCCAAAGGAATCTTCAATGCCTTACATGCTTGTTCAAGCATAGCAGTATAGTATTTAGAATTAGCCCAAGGTACTAAAGCTCCTTCGGCTAAAGTTTTTTCCTTATTCGGAATTACTAAATCTTCATCAACCGCCAATTTCATTCCTAATCCATCACAATCAGGACAAGCACCAAAAGGCGCATTAAATGAAAATAAGCGTGGCTCCATTTCACCAACTGTAAAACCACAGATTGGACAAGCATAGTATTCAGAAAAATTAATGCGCTCGCCCTTAATTACATCAACATCCATATAGCCATCGGCTAAACGAAGAGCAGCTTCTACTGAATCAAATAAACGACTGCGAATATTCTCTTTAACAATTAAACGGTCGACCACGATGTCAATGCTGTGACGTTTATTTTTATCAAGAGTAAATTTATCGGTAATTTCGTGCATTTCGCCATCTACAATGACACGAACATAACCAGCACGTTGAATCCGCTTAAATACTTCTTTATGCTCACCCTTTTTAGCTCTAATAACTGGAGCTAAAATTTGAATTCTACTTCTTTCAGGTAAACTCATTACCCGGTCTACCATCTGATCTACACTTTGTCTTTCAATTAAAGTACCATCATTTGGACAAACTGGATGACCAACTCGTGCCCAAAGAAGACGCAAATAGTCATTAATTTCAGTAACCGTACCAACTGTTGAACGGGGATTATGAGAGGTAGTTTTTTGATCAATAGAGATTGCTGGATTTAAACCATCAATTGAATCAACATCAGCCTTATCCATTTGACCTAAAAATTGTCTAGCATAACTAGATAAAGATTCTACATATCGTCTTCTACCTTCAGCATATAGAGTATCAAAAGCTAACGAACTTTTTCCTGATCCCGATAAACCAGTAATGACTACTAATTTATCTTTCGGAATTGATAAACTTACATCCTTTAAATTATGTTCACGTGCTCCGTGAATAACAATTTTATCATTCGCCATCTAATTTCCTCCTCTACTTTTTCTTCTCATGAATTTGATTTTGTAAATCCATAATTGCATCACGTAAGTTTGCAGCTTCTTCGAAATCAAGTTTCTTAGCAGCTTCTTGCATTTGAGCAGTCAAAGTCTTAATCATGTTTTGCTTTTGCTTCTTAGTTAACTCATCAAAGTTCAAATCAGCAAAACTTTCTTTATTTTCTTTTTCATCACTATCTTTAGTAATTGAGATAACATCTCTAATTGGTTTAACGATAGTTTTTGGCGTAATTCCATGCTCTTCATTAAATTTCATTTGCAAACTACGTCTTCTCTCAGTCGCATCAATTGCTTCACGCATTGAATCTGTAACTGAATCAGCATACATAATTACTTTACCATTTGAATTTCTCGCTGCACGACCAATTGTCTGAACTAAAGGTCTCGTAGAACGTAGAAATCCTTCTTTGTCTGCATCTAAAATAGCAACTAATGAAACTTCTGGGACATCGATTCCTTCTCGCAAAAGGTTAATCCCAATCAATACATCAAATTTTCCAAGTCTTAGATCTCTAATAATTTCTAGACGTTCTAACGTCTTGATATCAGAGTGCAGATATCTAACTTTTATTCCCAAATCTTTTAAGTAATCAGTTAAATCTTCTGCCATTTTCTTAGTTAAGGTTGTAACAAAAACACGTTCATCACGATCAATACGCTTATTAATTTCGCCAACCAAATCGTCAATCTGTCCTTTAATTGGACGTACTTCAATTTCAGGATCAAGCAAACCTGTCGGACGAATAATTTGCTCAACCTTATGATCAGTTTGATTTAATTCATAATCGCCCGGCGTTGCTGAAACATACATAATTTGGTTAACATGCTTTTCAAATTCTTCTAGCTTTAATGGACGGTTATCTAAAGCTGATGGCAATCTAAAGCCATAGTCAATTAAAGTTTGCTTTCTAGCGCGGTCTCCATTATACATAGCCTTTAATTCAGGCATTGTAGCATGAGATTCATCAATTAAAATTAAAAAATCATCTGGGAAGAAATCAAGCAAAGTATGTGGTGGTTGACCCGCTTTACGACCTTCCATATGACGAGAATAATTTTCAATTCCGTTCGTATAACCAACTTCACCCATCATTTCCATATCATAAGTAGTTCTCTGCTTAATTCTTTGTGCTTCTAAAAGCTTACCTTCTCCTTCAAATTTCTTAACTTGAATATTCATTTCATCTTTAATTGAAGCTAAGGCTCTTTGCATAATTTGTTCGTTAGTAACAAAGTGAGTAGCTGGGAAAATAGAAACTTGTTCACGTTCTCCAATCACTTCACCAGTCAATGAATCAACTTCAACAATTCGATCAATTTCATCGCCAAAAAATTCTACTCTAAATGCATGATCTGAATATCCAGCTGGGAAAATTTCTACTACATCTCCCCGAACTCTAAAACGTCCACGTTGAAAGTCTATATCATTACGATCATATTGAATGTTCACTAAATCGCGTAATAATACATCGCGACTAATCTCTTGTCCTTCAGACAAAGATACTACACTAGCTGCATATTCGCGTGGATCACCCAAACCATAAATACATGAAACTGATGCAACTACAATCACATCATTTCTCGACATCAAGTCACTAGTAGTCTTATGACGCAATTGGTCAATTTCATCATTAATTGATGAATCCTTTTCAATATAAGTATCGGATTGCGGAACATAAGCTTCAGGTTGATAGTAATCGTAGTAAGATACAAAATAATCAACGGCATTTTTAGGGAAAAATTCTTTAAACTCACCATAAAGTTGACCAACTAAAGTCTTATTGTGTGAAATAACTAAAGTAGGCTTATTCAATTTAGCAATTACGTTCGCCATCGTAAAAGTTTTACCAGTACCAGTAGCACCTTCTAGGATTTGTGCCTTTTCACCTTTTTCAAAACCATCAGTCAATTTTTTTATTGCTTGTTCTTGATCTCCTGCCGGTTGAAATTTAGAGACAAGTTCAAACTTTTTATTCTTTTGTCGTCTAATCATTTTTCTTCCTCCGCAAAAAAAGTTGGACTAAACTAGCCCAACTTCTATTAACGTATTTATTTTACTACAGCGAACGTATTTTCGCACAATTTTTGCTTTATTTTAATAATTTTGCTAAGGCATCCTGATATTCTTCAGCTGTCTTTTCAGCAGTTTCAATATCCTTCTTGTTTACACCAACGTATGCCTTAATTACTGGTTCAGTTCCTGACGGACGAAGAGCAACCCAAGTTTCATCATCTAAGAAATACTTCAAAACATTAGACTTAGGAAAACCAGTTAGTGGAGTCTTCTTGCCATCTTCAATAGTTTCTTGAGTTTCAAAGTCTTGAATCTTAACAACCTTAGCACCATTAATTTCTGACAAGTGTTCCTTCCGTAACTTGCTCATTAATTCAGCCATCTTCTTTTGTCCACCAATACCTGGCATTTCAATAGCCTTAGTAATTTCGTAAGCAACACCATATTTTTGCCAAATTTCTTGTAAACCATCAAAGACAGTCATGCCTTTAGAAGCATAATAGCTAGCAACTTCTGCAAACATTAATGCACCTTGCATAGCATCCTTATCTCTAGCAAATGGCTTAAATAGGTAACCGTAACTTTCTTCAAAGCCCATTAAGAACTTGCCGTCATTTTCTTTGTTCATGCGGTCAACTTCTTCACCAATGTACTTGAATCCAGTTAAAACATGCTTAGTCTTAATGCCAAAGTCATCAGCAATCTTAAATGGAAGAGCACTTGATACAACTGAAGTTACTAATTCATAAGCAGAAGATAAAGTACCGTTTTCTTTCATGTGAACTAATAAGTAGTATGCCATCAAAGTAGCAATTTGATTACCAGTTAATACTTGGAAGTCACCGTCAGATTTTCTAACAGCAGCACCCATTCTGTCAGCGTCAGGATCAGTTGCAATAATAACATTGGCATCTACTTCATTAGCTAACTTAAATCCTGGTTCAAACACATCACGGTATTCAGGATTTGGCTTAATTGTTGTAGGAAATTCTGAATCAATAATTGATTGACTTGGGACTGGGATCACATTATCGAAACCGCCTTGTCTGAATGCACGGTCATAAAGCATCTTACCAGTACCATGTAATGGAGTATAGATGATCTTTAATTTATCAGCATTAGCTTTAACCATTTCAGGATCAACAGTAACATCCTTTAAACGAGCTAAGTATGCTTCGTCAACATCTTCACCAATTAATTGTAGAGTGCCATTAGCACGTAATTCTTCTACTGGTGCAGCTTTAACGCTGAAAATGTCATCAACTTTTTGTGCATAAGCAAATAAGCGGTCTGCGTTTTCTGGTGCCATTTGAGCACCGTCTTCACCATACACTTTGTAGCCGTTGTATTGCTTTGCATTGTGTGAAGCAGTGATATTAATTCCAGCAAAAGTATTCAAATAACGAACTGCAAATGATAATTCAGGGGTTGGTCTTAAATCATCAAATAGGTAAACATGAATTCCATGAGCACCTAAAATACGAGCTGCATGTTCAGCAAATTCTCTCGAGTGATAACGTGAATCAAAAGAAATCGCAACACCACGTCTTTTAGCTTCTTCACCATTTTCGCCAATTAATCTTGCTAATCCTTCGGTTACTCTTCCCACAGTAAACAAATTAATTCTGTTAGTACCAGGTTCGAGTTTACCTCTCATACCAGCAGTACCAAAATTAATATCTTGTCCGAAAGCATCTTCAATCCACTTTTCATCTTTACCTAAACTATCTAATTGATCCTTTAAATAATCAGGTAAATTACTTGCATTAGTCCATTGACTATAAATTTCTTTTGCGTTCATAATTTCCTCTTTACGTAAATTTTATAGTTTCATCTGCTATTTTAACGCAAGTTATAATGAAATTGCTATCATAATTAACAATTAAATTATTCTGTTTGCAAAAGATATTAAACGCTTTTATAAAATTTACTACTGTTTGTATGTCATTAACTAAAGTTCCAGTTAATCTTACGCTCAAACTTTTCAAAAGGGAGTAAAGTAATTTCTCCTAACTCTATACCTTCTACTGGTGGATATTGTGCTTCTAAAGTAATCCCATCGTACTGTCCAATATTGTTTGCTACACCAGTATGATTAAAATGGTTAGCTGTATAAGTAACAATTGCTGGTGCATTAGTGGTCATAATCATTTTGTGTTTATTAGATGACAACACTGCTGCAGGCTGCATCCCATTCAAAATAAAAGGATGATCTAGGCCGTTACGCAAGTTAATTTGACTATCATCACTATCTAAAGCAGCAGATATCTTCTTACCTTGTCTAAAATCAAACACTGTATTCTCTACATTTTTCATTCCTTGATTTGGCAATCCATCCGTACCTACCGGCAAATAGTAATCCGCTGCAAGTTGGAGTTTTAAGTCGGTAGCTCTTTCATCTAAGTTGAAATATGTATGATTAGCCGGATTAAAAATTGTTAACTGATCACTAACAGCTTCTAATTTGTACGACAAATTATTTTCATTATCAAGCTTATAAGTGGCATGTAACTTCATGTTGCCCGGATAGCCATTATCTCCATCTGGATCAAAAAGAAAGAGATCAACTCGAGACTCTTGTTCTGAATTTTTTAATTTAAAGTTCCAGATTTTCATATCAGTTCCAATACCACCATGAATGTGATTTTCTCCATCATTTTGAGGAAGTTGATATATTTGGTTGCCATGTTTCCATTGACCTAGCCGAACGCGTCCACAAATTCTGCCAACGGTCCCACCCAGAAAATTTCTTTCTTTTGAATAATCTTCTGGACTATTTAATGACAAAATCATATCTTCGCTATCAAGTAGAACTTTTTCTAAAGTTGCTCCATAATTAAGAATCTTAACCTTCATTCCTTGATTATTTTCAAGACTAATTTCACATAAGTCCTGACCATTTTTACGACTATACTTTCTAAAACTTGTTTTCATTTTATCTATCTACCTGGCTAACTAAAGCCTCGGTAAACTTTTGCCAGCCAGCTTCTCCATTTTCATTATTCTTGAAGACCCCGGCACACTCAAGAACTTGATCAAACACTTCAACTAGAGCTTGTTGAAGAATGCTATCTACATTTTCGCTAGTAATTTGATGGTTAGCTTTAATTTCTTGAGCCCAAGCAAGATGGCTTTCAGCTATCTCATTATTTTCATCGAGTAAATATTTCTTTACTTCTTCTAGTTCTTTCTTAAGTCTTCCAGGCAAAATTGCTCTTCCCATAACTTCGATTAAACCGATGTTTTCTTTCTTAATATGCCAAAGCTCAGAATGTGGATGAAAAATTCCTAATGGATACTTATCGCTAGTATTGTTATCGCGAAGAACTAAATCTAGAACAAATTTTTCTCCATCACGATGCATAATCGGAGTAACCGTATGATGTCTAGTCTTACCATCAAAAGCAGTAATTTGACGATCTTGATCACTATAACGATCCCAAAAATCAATAATCTTACTACCTAGACTAATTAAAGCTAGTGAATTTTTACTAATTAGCCGCAAATCACTCATTGGCCAATCAACTATTCCTGCCTTAACATCCGGATATTTATCAAAAATAACTTCTTTCTTAATCTTTGCCTTCATCATTGGAAAGACGTGACGTCCGCCTTGATAGTGTTCATGAGCCAGCATTGAACCGCCGACAATTGGCAAATCTGCATTTGAACCAACAAAATATTCTGGGAGCTGTTTTTCAATATCAATCAAATTAATTAAGGTTTGTTGATTAATAATCATTGGAATATGCTTTTGATCTAAGAAAATACAATGCTCATTAAAGTAAGCATATGGCGAATATTGAAAGCCCCATGGACGACCACCGATAGTCATTCGAATTACACGTAAATTACTTCTGGCATTTTTTCCATATCCGCCAACATAACCTTCATTTTCTAAGCATAGAGCACATTGAGGATATTTATTACCAGTATTGTGAGCTGCGGCAGCAATGGCTTTAGGATCTTTTTCAGGCTTTGACAGATTAATAGTAATTTCTAATTCATGATTCTTAGAACTCCTGCCTGAAAAAACAATATTTTTAGCAATTGCTTCTTTTTTGACATAATTATTATCAACACAAAGCTTATAAAACCAATCAGTTGCTCTATTAGCTGACTTTTGCATCTTTTGCCAGAAAATTTCATTTACTTTTGAAGGTATTGGAGTCTTCAAATCATATAACTCATCATTCAAGACTTCGCGTGAAGTATTGTCATTTGGAATAATTTTACGATCGACAGCCATTTGCACAAGTTGGTGTACTGATGTTTGTTTTTCATCACATTCTTGGTCTTCATCACCAACTAAGGCTTTGATCTTGTTAATTATGTATACACGATCTAATTCTTGATAGGCTCCACTTTCAATAACCTCATCTGCAAATTTCTCAATAATTTTCATTTCTGTAGCCTCTTAATATTAAATTCTCTTAGTTCCATCTACAATTTCTGCATCATAGAAGCTTGCGTCATAACCAATTGCATCTCGATAAATCTTGCCAACATTTTTCTTAAAGTTTTCAGCTTCATTCTTCTTCACAATTGCAATTGCGCTACCGCCAAAACCGCCACCAATCATTCTGGCTCCTAAAACTCCGTCTTGTTTCCAAGCTGCTTCTGCTAAAGTATCAAGTTCCTTACCCGTTACTTCATAGTCATAATGAAGGGAAATATGAGATGCATCAATCAATCGACCCAATTTTTCAAGATCGTTATCTTCCATGGCCTTAGTTGCTCTGATTGTTCTTCCGTTTTCACTAACTGCATGACGAGCACGTTTTAATTCCGTTTCATCGTTAATTAGGTATGAATATTCATCAAAAGTATTGTCGTCTAGTTCACCTAGTGCTTTAATATCAAGCTTAGTTTGTAATTTTTCTAAGGCCTTGTGACATTCACTAACACGATCGTTATAAGCAGAATCTGCTAAAGTATGCTCTTTATTAGTAGACATAATAATAATTTCATAATCGCCCAGTTTAAGTGGCTTATATTCATATTCCATCGTGTTACAATCAAGGAAAATAGCACTATCTTTTTTACCCATGATGCAAGCAAATTGATCCATGATTCCTGAATTTAGGCCAACGAATTCATTTTCAGTTTTTTGTCCTAGTCTTGCCAAAGTTGGACGATCAACATCTAAATCAAATTCATCTTTTAAAATCATCCCCATTAGCATTTCAATTGCTGCACTTGAAGATAGACCAGATCCTGATGGTAAGTCAGACTTAATATAAAGGTTAAAACCATGGTTAATTTTTTCGCCGTCTTCTCTTTGACGTAAATAAATAATCATTCCTTTAAAATAATTAGTCCAAAAGCGTTTATCTTTTTCTACTGAATCATCATCTAAATCAAATTCGACAATTTCACCATCTACATTACCTGAATAAAGACGAACCTTTTTGTCATCTCTTGGTCCATAAACGCCGTAAACACCTAAACTAATTGCTGCTGGAAAAACATGTCCTCCATTATAGTCAGTATGCTCTCCAATCACATTAATTCGACCAGGTGAGAAGAAAACATCTTTTCCACTTTCACTAAATACTTCTTGATAGTCTTTAAGTATTTCATCTTTATTCATAATTTTTACCTCTTAATTTTTTGCAATCGTTTTCATAATTAATTATAAAACTGTTTATCTATTTAGTAAATAAATTTACTAAATTTCATAAAAAAGGTATAAAGTTAATATTAATCCTTTATACCTAACTTATTTCTAAAGCTTACTCAATAATTGAACTTCCCATGCCTTCATCTTTTTATTTGCACTTTTATCTGTAAATAAATTCTTATATGCATCAAATTCAGACGGCAAATCTTTTGTATCATTACTCATATTTAAGACGAAGTATAATTTTTTTCCGCTTTTTGTAACTCTTTTAGTTATTTCTAAATCCGTTTTAGTCTCTGTTAAAGATTTTATATTCACAATTGAAATAAGATGATCAAATATTTTACTTAATCCCGCTTCATCTAATTGCGTTCCAATATACCAGCTAGTACCTTTACCCCATTTGTTCTCACTAACTGCTGGTGTTTCTTTATAAAATTCACTATTATAGTTTCCTAAAGCATGTGCACCTTCTAAATGCAACAAATCACAAATTAAGTTAGCTTGATAATTGTTACTATCTAAGGAAACAGTAATTTTTTGTCCTGGAATTACTGCATCGCTTTCCTCAACCCAGATACCTAAAACATCTTTTAAAGGACCAGGGTATCCCCCAAGGTACACGCTATCATTTTCATTTACTATTCCAGATAAATAGCTAGCAACAAAATTACCACCCCTTTTTACATATTGATCAATTTTTTCTGCTAATCCGCTTTTTATCATATATAAAACTGGAGCTACAACTAAGTCATATTGACTAAAATCGTCGTCAACGCTAATGATATCCGTTGGGATATTGCGCTTATAAAATTGTTTATAATAATCCAAAATTGATTCTACATAATCAAGATCTTGCGTAATTCCGTCAATATATTCATAAGACCAAAAGTTATCCCAGTCAAAAACAATTCCTACCTTCGCCTTTGTCTTTGATCCTAAAATTGTCGAACCAGTTTTTTCTAGTTTTTCTCCTAGTTCTGTTACTTCCTTAAATACTCTAGTATCAGTTCTTTGAGAATGTGAAATTACTGCACTATGGAATTTTTCCGATCCGCCAATGGCTTGTTTTAATTGGAAAAATTGAACTGTATCTGCTCCATGAGCAACTGCTTGCAATTCTGTAGCTGCCATTTGTCCCGGTCTCTTCAATGGACTATATGGTTGCCAATTTACTTGAGCAGGTGTCGATTCCATCAGCATAAAGGATTGATGTTTTAACGAACGCATCAAATCATATAAAAATGCTGACTGATAAGTTGGCATGTTATAACTTGGATAACTATCATAAGAAATAATGTCTTGTTCTTTTGCCCATTTTTGATAGTCAAGTAATTTATTAGGTAAAGCATGAAAATTAGTTGTTACTAAAGCCACTGGGTCATATTTCTTTATAATAGCTTTCTCCATCTTAAAAAGTTTCAATAGGCTCTCAGATTGAAAACGCAAATAATCAAGCGATAATGCAGAAACAATAGTTTCAGTGCCTTCTGCTCCCCAGGCATCTCCTAATTCATTTGGAACTACTATTTCATCCCAATCATAAATCCTATGGCTCCACACATTCATATTCCATGCTTTATTTAAAGTTTCTAAATTTTTATATTTATATTTTAGCCAGTCTCTAAAAGTATTTTGACAATTGTCACAGTAGCAATTGCCCCCATACTCATTATTAACATGCCAAACTTTAATATGAGGATTTTTATAATATCGGCTTACTATTTTTTTAACTAATTTACTAGCAAGAACTTGATAGTTTTTACTATTAGAGCAAAAATTATGTCTTTGCCCAAAAACATGTCGTCTTCCCTGATAATCTACTCGTGCCACATCAGGATATTTTTTAAACATCCAAGCGGGCATAGCTGCAGTTGCAGTTGCAAGGACGATATCAAAATTAGCATCAGATAATTCTTTAACTATTTTGTCTAATTTTGAAAAATCATATTCTCCTTCTCTTTGCTCTAATAAAGCCCAAGAAAAAACATTAATAGTAGCTGAGTTTAAATGTGCTTGTTTAAAAACTTGTATGTCATTTGCCCAAGTATCTTCTGGCCATTGCTCAGGATTATAATCTCCACCATATAAAAAGCGTGATAATTGTGTCATATTTTTCTCCTTTATTCTGCTTGTAATCCCATTGTTTTTTCTGAATTCTTTAGCGCTTCTCTAAATTCTACGCTTACAACTTCTTCTCCATACTTAACAGTCTTACCAGTTTCAACTTCACTAGTTTTTACAATTTTTCGTGGTTGTGTATAAAAAACAATTACTGTGTCTTGATAACCATTTTCAAGAGCAAGGTCTCGATCAAATTCAAGTAATAAATCTCCTTTTCTCACATTTTGACCATCATCATAGTAAGTCTCAAAGCCTTTTCCACGTAAGTTAACCGTTCCTAAACCAACATGTACCACTACCTGTAACCCTTCATCAGAAACAATTTCGAAAGCATGTTTAGTAACAAAGGTAAATTTAATTTTTCCATTAAATGGGGCATGGATCCTTCCTCTACTTGGCTTGATAGCAAATCCTTTACCTGGAAACGGCTTATTATTCTCATCAATAACTTCGCTTAAATTCATTAATTCACCATCCGCTGGTGCATAAACAATTTCATTTGTAACACTCGCATCAGGTTCTTCTTTATCATTTTCAATCTTGCCCTCCGCCAATTTATCTTTTAATTCTTCAACAACGGCCGCATGTTTCTTTTCTGATAATGTTACTTTTGTCAAAAAAACAATGATTGACAAAACAGCTAAAATTAATGGAATATATAAGGCAATAATATTGAAAGTATTAATATCATGAGCCGTCATATCAGCAGCAGTAGCTGTTCCAGTCATTCCAGCCGCAATTGCAACATAACCAACTAAAGCATTAGAAACTGCCCCAGTAAATTTATCAATCATTGGACGAACAGCTAAGACAACTGCTTCATTTCTTTGCCCATTCTTAAGCTGACCATATTCAATAGCATCAGTTAAAGTCAATACGGTTACCAACTGAGCGAAATTAATATTTAGTAAAACTAATCCCAAATCCATTAGGATTACATTATTACGTCCAAAAATGAAGAGAACGTAAGCTAAAATCATACAAGTTTGACCAGCAACAAATAACCATTTTCTTGGAATATATTTATTTAAAATTGGAAAACTTGGACTGATACAAAAGCCAATAATAGTTGCGATAACACCTACTACCCAGAATTCGTTAGGCTTACCAATTACAAATTTATACATATAAAACAAAACACCATTAGTAATAATATAAGCTAATGAATATAAGAGGTAAGCAAGACTTGGCCATAAGATTTGATCATTATGAAATATTGCTCCAAAAACTTGCTTCAAACTTGTCTTCTGCTTCGCCGAATTTCTAATAATATTGTGCTTTTCCTTAGTACCAAAGCAAACAATTAAAGCACAGACAATGGCGAGAGCAGAAATTACTGCTGCAAAAGCTAGCCAGCCAGCTGCTCCTTCTTCGTGCTTACCAGTTACCATATAAGTAACACTGGTCACAATCGGTACTACGATAATTGTTAATCCGTTCCAGCCAATTGTTCCTGAAAAAGCACCCAATGATGTATAAATTCCACGTGCATGTGAATCTTCACTTAAAGCTGGCACCATTCCCCAATAAGAAACATCAGATAATGAATAAAAAATATCAAAACCGATATAAATTAAGATAAATAATACAGCAAATAAGAGCCAACTTTCTTGAGCTAAACCAAAAATTCCAGTAAACAATACCAATAAAAGTAGTGCACTTACTAGTGTACCCACTAAAATCCAAGGTTTAAACTTTCCCCACTTTGTTTTAGTATTATCGACTATATTTCCTAAAATAGGATCAATTACTAATTCAGCTATCCTGATGACAACCATTAAACCAGTAATTAATCCAATCAGCTTACCTGCAATAGATGCCTGCATTCCACTGAACATACTACTGGTGATAAAAATAACAAAGTATGTGCTCATTACACCATAGAAAGCTGAATGACCTAAATTACCCAAACAAAATGACGCGTAGGAAAGAATTTGCTTTCCTGACTTTCCATGAGATTTCATAAAAATTTCCTCCTCATCGCAACTGCGCAATCGCTTACATCGATATAATACTCGTGTTTATATCTCTAGTAAATAAATAACTTTTATTTACTAAATAATTTACTAAATATCAAAACAAAAAAGGAATGTCTCTATCAGCATTCCTTTTTTATTTTTCTATGAAAAATTATTTTTATTTATTAAATTATTTATCTTCCTTAGGAATAAAACTTAGGAATAAAACTTTTACGGATAACTAATTTTGTGTTCATATTTACATCAATATGAGCTCGATCAGGTTTAATAATTAAATTAATCAGCATACTTAATGCCATATCAATCATTTCTTGCTGGTCAATATTATAAGACGACAAAGGCGGAGAAACATATTTAACAACATTGCTATTGTTAATACTTAATATCGCTGTTTCTTTTGGAATATTAATCCCTTCTTCATTAAATGCTTGTAAAACGCCCACTGCTAGCGTATCAGAAGCAATTAAAAATGCTTGGGGAAACTTATTTTTACATTTTGCCGTAACCTTTTTACCTAATTGATAACCATTTTCAACACTAAAAGGCCCCTCAACAAACATATAATTATTATTTTTTCCTCTAGCTTTCAAGTATTCAGCAAAAGCACTAGCTCGCCGATCAATTTCTTGAATTCCGTCATGCTTTGGTCCGACTCCACCAATAAATCCAATTTTTTCATATCCTTTTTTGAAGAACAGATCAATCGCATTTTTAACCGTAAGTTCAAGATTTGGGCGAATAGAATCAAATAATTCAGGAGCAGGATTTGTATCAACAAAAACTCCATTAGGCAGTATCTTATGCAACTGCTTTAATTTTTTATTTTCAATTGGTGCAGCCCCTATCCCAATAAATCCTTGAAATAAAGAAGCATTTTTTATTAAATCATCTATTTCATAAAATGTTTTCATTTGAAGGGCTTCTTTTTCAACTGTTGAAATTAAAGCATTTTTTAACGAAGTAAAATATTCATCTTGTAATTGCTCTTCATGATTAACACGATACAACAGTGCGATCGTAGGACGAATTTTCTTTTCTTGATGATCTTTCCAGTAACCTAACTTATTAGCAATCTCTAAAATTTTATTTTTTGTATCAGCTGTAATGGATAAGTTAGGATCATTATTTAACAAACGAGATACAGTGGCTGGAGAATAACCAGATTCTTCTGCTATTTTTTTTATAGTTGCCATAATTAATTCTTTCTATAATTTAATTACTCTGTTTAAACAAAAGTTTTATTTTTTCTATAAATAACATTATCAGTTCGGAAGATCATTTTCAAAACTAATCAATAAAACACAAATATTATTTGTAAATCATTTACTATTTTCGAGTAAATTATTTATTTAGGTGATATAATAAAAGCGTCTTCAATATAATATTCTTAGAAATCAGGTAGAACCATGAAAGCAAATATTCGATGGCTAGATGATCCAGAAACTTTCCGCGTTAATCAAATTGCAGCGCACAGTGATCATTTATATTTCAAAAATTATGAAGAATGGGAACAAAAATGTAGCAGTTTTATTCAAAGTCTAGATGGAAAATGGCAATTTAAATTTTCTAATAATCCCCAAACTAGACCACTTGATTTTTACAAAACTAATTTTGATGCTTCAGATTTTGATTTCATTCCTGTTCCAAGTGAAATTGAATTAAATAATTATGCACAAAATCAATATATAAATACCCTCTATCCTTGGGAGGGAAAAATTTTTCGCAGACCAGCTTATTCACTAGGACAGAAAACAGATCGTTCATTCAGTGAAGGAGAAGATAATACGGTCGGTTCTTACATTAAACATTTTGATCTAGATAATTCTTTTCAAGGAAAGCACGTTCATGTTTTCTTTGAAGGAGTAGAACGAGCAATGTTTGTTTGGCTAAATGGTCATTTTATTGGATATGGTGAAGATAGTTTTACTCCATCTGAATTTGATCTTACCCCCTACCTTAAAGAAAAGAACAATATTTTAGCTGTACAAGTATTCAAACACAGTACTGCCTCTTTTTTAGAGGATCAGGATATGTTTAGATTTTCTGGAATTTTCCGCTCAGTAAAGCTACTTGCTTTTCCAGAAACACATTTAATGGATCTTACATTAAAACCAACAATTACAAATGACTACCATGATGGAATTTTCAATGCCAAATTATCCTTTACTGGTACAAAAGATGGATATGTACGTTTAAAAATAAAAGATATCAATGGGCGAACTTTACTGGATGAAGAACATAATCTAACTTCAACAATTACAATCGAAAATAAATTACTGGAAAACATTCATCTTTGGGATAACCATCACCCTTATTTATACCAGTTATTTATTGAAGTCCAAGATTCAAATAAAAATCTAATTGAGTTAGATTCTTATAAATTTGGATTTCGAGAAATTAAAATAACTGACGATAAAGTTGTATTACTCAATGGAAAGAGACTAATTATAAATGGGGTCAACCGACACGAATGGAATATGAATAGCGGACGTACCATTACTAAACAGGATATGAAGGCCGATATTCAGACCTTTAAAAGAAACAATATCAATGCAGTACGTACTTGCCATTACCCTAATCAAATTCCGTGGTATTACTTATGTGATCAAAATGGTATCTACGTTATGGCAGAGAATAATTTAGAATCTCACGGAACATGGCAAAAAATGGGAGAAGTTGAGCCTTCGTATAATGTTCCAGGATCTTTAGCAAAATGGCGTAATGTAGTTATTGATCGTGCCAGAAGTAATTATGAAACTTTAAAGAATCATACTTCTATTCTCTTTTGGTCGCTAGGTAATGAATCATATGCTGGTGAAAATTTAATAGCAATGAATCAATTCTATAAATCACACGATGATACACGCCTTACGCATTATGAAGGTGTGGTTCATACACCAGACTTAAAAAATAAAATATCTGATTTAGAAAGTTACATGTATCTTCCACCTAAAGAAGCTGAAAAATATTTAAAAAATAATCCTTCAAAGCCATTTCTTGAATGCGAATATATGCATGATATGGGCAATTCAGATGGTGGAATGAAATCTTACATTAAATTAATTGATGAATATCCACAATATTTAGGCGGATTTATTTGGGACTTTATTGATCAAGCTCTTTTAACCTATGATCCAATAAGCGGTAAAAAAGCACTCAGATACGGTGGCGACTTTGATGATCGACACTCAGATTATGAATTTTCTGGGGATGGTCTAATGTTTGCTGATCGAACTGAAAAACCAGCAATGCAGGAGGTTAAATATTATTATGGATTACACAAATAAACTCCACATTATTTACGGAGATGCAGCGTTAGGAGTACAAACTAAAAAATTTCAATATATTTTTAGTTATGAAAAAGGCGGACTTGAATCCCTAAAAATCAATAATAAAGAATGGCTCTATCGGATCCCTACTCCAACATTTTGGCGTGCCACAACTGATAACGATCGCGGTAATGGCTTTAGCGTTAAGGCTGCTCAATGGTTAGGAGCGGATATGTTCAGCCAATGTAGTAAAATTCATCTAACAGTTGATGATCAAAAATTTGATCCTCTACCTATCGCTCCATTCAATAATCAATTTTCTAACCATGAATATGCAAATCTCGTAAAAATTAGTTTTGATTATAAAACTACTACTACGCCGGCAACTATATGCACGCTTACCTATGTTATTGATTCCAGTGGACATGCAACTATTAAAATGCGTTACATGGGAAAAGAAGGATTGCCATCTCTTCCAGTCCTAGGAATGCGTTTTATCATGCCTACGATGGCAACTGGATTTGAATATTACGGTCTTTCTTCTGAAACCTATCCTGATCGTAAAGCAGGGGCAAAAAAAGGAGTATTTCACGTAAAAGGTTTACCTGTCACAAAATATTTGGTTCCACAAGAAAATGGCATGCATATGGACACAGATAAATTAATTATCACTAGAAATACTAGCCTGAATAATGCAGATCGTGATACAAATGATTTTCAACTAGAAATTAATAAAACTGATAAACCACTTAACTTTAGCTGCCTCCCCTATACCGCTGAAGAATTAGAAAATGCCACACACATTGAAGAACTTCCACTAGCACGCAGAACAGTTTTAGTAATTGCTGGAAAAGTACGCGGTGTAGGAGGAATAGACAGTTGGGGGACAGATGTCGAGGAAAAATATAGAATAGATTCAAGTAAAAATTTTGAATTTTCATTCAAATTAAGTTAAAAATAATAAATTTAGAAGGAGTATTATAAATATGAAAGTATTAGTTATCGGTGGAGCTGGATATATCGGCTCTCACGCTGTTAGAAAGTTAATTGAAGAAGGAAACAATGTTGTCGTTTTAGATTCTCTTTACACTGGCCACAGAAAGGCTGTTGATAAAAAGGCTAAATTTTATCAAGGCGACATCGAAGATACTAATTTAATAAGCAAGATCTTACGGGACGAAAACATTGATGCTGTTATGCACTTTGCCGCTTACTCATTAGTTCCTGAATCTGTTAAAAAGCCTTTGAAATACTACGACAACAATGTCTCAGGTATGATTTCATTACTTCAAGCAATGGATGACGCTAAAGTTAAGTATTTGGTCTTCTCATCAAGTGCTGCTACTTATGGTATTCCAAAGACTTTACCGATTACTGAAGATACACCACTTGATCCAATCAATCCTTATGGCGAAACCAAGATGATGATGGAAAAGATTATGCACTGGGCTGACAAGGCTGACAGCATTAAGTCTATCGCTCTTCGCTACTTTAATGTTGCTGGTGCTTCAAGTGACGGTTCAATTGGTGAAGATCACGGTCCTGAAACTCACCTAATTCCAAACATCTTAAAGAGTGCTATTTCTGGTGATGGCAACTTTACTATTTTTGGTGACGACTATGACACTAAAGACGGTACTAATGTCCGTGACTACGTTCAAGTTGAAGACTTAATTGACGCCCATATCTTAGCTCTTAAGCACGTAATGGAAACTAACAAGTCTGATGTCTTTAACTTAGGTACTGCTCAAGGTTACTCAAACTTAGAAATTCTTGAAGCTGCTAAGAAAGTTACTGGCATTGACATCCCTTACACTATTGGACCAAGAAGAGGCGGAGACCCTGATTCCTTAGTTGCAGACTCAAGTAAGGCACGTAAAGTTCTAGGCTGGAAGCCAAAACATGAAAATGTTGATGACGTTATCGCAGCTGCTTGGAACTGGCACAAAAGCCACCCAAAGGGCTATGAAGATAAGTAAAGAATAAAGCAAAATAATAATTTTAATTTCACGTACAACAAAAGCTGTCTACCAACTCATGATAGACAGCTTTTAATTTTAGATAGGTCTTATTCTTCACTTAAGCCTTGGTAGTAATTGTATACTTCTTGACCAGCAATACTTCCTTCACCAACAGCCGTAGTGATTTGACGAAGTTCCTTAGAGCGAACATCCCCTAAGGCAAAGACACCATCAAGTCTAGTACGCATATGGTCATCAGTTAAGATCCAGCCTTGTTCATCAGTAATGCCCAAGTCTTTAAAGGCAGCAGTTTGTGGTTGAATACCAACATAGATAAATACACCAGCTACTTTAACTTCTTTTTCTTCACCAGTTTCTTTATCCTTGTATTTAACGCCGACTACTTTATTTCCATCGCCAACAATCTCTTCAGTCTGAGCATTCCAGATAAATTTCATTTTATCATTTTCAAAGGCCTTCTTTTGTAATTCAGCCTTTGCGCGAAGTTGATCACGACGATGAATAACAGTAACCGACTTAGCTGATTGAGCTAAGTAAAGGCCTTCTTGAATAGCAGAATCACCGCCACCAATTACTGCAACATCTTCATCCCTAAAGAAAGCAGCATCACATACCGCACAGTAAGAGACACCTTTTCCAGCATATTCTTCTTCACCTGGTACTCCAAGATGCTTATGAACTGCACCAGTTGCAATAACAACAGCGTTAGCTTCATATTCACCTGAATCAGTTTTAACAATTTTCTTCTTACCATCCTGCTCAATACTTTGAACATCGCCATAAGCAAATTCAGCTCCAGCATTTGTTGCAGTCTGATACATCTTCTCACCTAATTCAGGTCCCTGAATATCTACAAAGCCAGGATAGTTATCAATACCAGCTGTATTATTCATTTGACCACCATAAATACCGCGATCAAGAATTACAACCTTTAAGTTGGCCCGAGCGGCATATAATGCAGCAGTCAATCCACCAGGACCTGCTCCAATTACGATTACATCATAAGTCTTTTTCTCAGACATATTCTCGCCTCAATTCTTACTTTTCGTAAGTATATCTTACTATTAAAAAATAAAAATTGCAATCTTTTTGCCTAAAGTTGAATTTCAGGCTTTGGGTTTCTTCCCATCATTGTCTTAATTTCTTCATCAACATCAGCATTTTCGTAAAGAACACGGTAAATTGCTTCACTAATCGGCATATCAATATTCTTTTCTTCTGCTAATTCATGGACAGCTTTAACAGTAGTAGCCCCTTCCACAACCTGTCCCATATTTTCTAAGACATAGTCCAGGCTCTTTCCTTCACCGATTTGCTTCCCAGCACGCCAATTACGAGAATTAGATGAAGTAGCCGTTACGATTAAATCACCAATACCAGAAAGACCTGAGAACGTCATTGGCTTAGCACCAAAGTATTTAACGCCTAAACGAGTAATTTCAGCTAAACCTCTAGTCATTAAAGCAGCTTTAGCATCATCGCCATATCCTTTACCAACTAAAATACCAGCGGCAATTGCAATAACATTTTTAACTGCTCCACCTACTTCAACTCCAACTAAGTCATCATTAGTATAGAAGCGAACGTAATTATTTGAGAATAATTCTTGAACTCGTTTAGCATTTTCTTCACTAGTAGAAGCACATGCGATTGCAGTCAGATCTTTTTGGGCCACATTTTCAGCATGACTAGGACCAGAAATAGCAACAATTTTTTCACTATTATTAGGATAAACTTCTTCAGTTAAAATATCTGAAATTAATTTTTTACTACCTGGTTCAATTCCTTTAGTAGCAGTTACTAATAGAGGAGTAGCACCAGTTTTATCCAATATTTTACGTACCTTCTTAGCAACAATACGTACTGCTTTAGTTGGTAAAACAAATAAAACAATTTCAGCCCCATCTAAAGCATTCTCCAAATTTCCAGTAGCTGGGACATTTGGATTAAGCTTCCAATTCTTCATATAGTGAGCATTAGTATGGTGTTCGTTAATTTCTTTGTTAACACTATCAATGTTTCCATATAACACAACATCATTTCCGTTATCTGCTAACATTGATCCAAGAACAGAACCCCATGAACCATTACCTAAAACTGCAATTTTTGCCATTTTCTTACTCAAACTTTCTATAAAACCTATTTCTTTCAATCTCTATTATACGGGTATTTCAATCCACTACCAGCTAAATACCATTTTGGCTTTACAACTTTACGCCGATAAACCCATAAAATAATCGCACCAAAGAATAATACTAAGCTTAAGGCTTGTGAAACTCTAATTGTATTAGCAATATACAAGCTATCAGTTCTCATCCCTTCAACAAAGAAACGAACAGCTGAATACCAAATCACATAACTTAAAAAGATTTCGCCGCGCTTAAAGAGATGTTTTCTATGTCGTAAACTTAAAATCAAAATTAAACCAATCAAGTTTAAAGTAGATTCATATAAATAAGTCGGTTGATAATAAGCGCCATTGATATACATTTGCTGAATAATAAAATGAGGTAAATGTAAACTTTCTAGAAACGCCAAACTTGTTTTTGCACCATGCGCTTCCTGATTCATAAAATTACCCCATCTAGCAATTACCTGAGCAGCCATAACACCAGGAGCAATAATATCAAGCATCAAAAACGGTGGTAACATTCTCTGATGACAGAAAACTAACAAGACTATTAATCCAGCAATTAATCCACCGTAAATAGCAATTCCACCATTCCAGATAGCGATTATTTGATCTGGGTGCTGTGAAAAGTAACCCCATTCAAAAACCACATAATAAATACGTGCTCCAATAAAGCCAATTGGAACTGCCCAAAGAAGGAAATCAATAAAATCATCAGGCATGATATGCCTTTTTTTACCTTCATTAATCGCCATTAAAGTTGCTACCAATACACCAGTAGCCATTAAGATCCCGTACCATTTAACTTGAAGTGATCCTAAAGTAAAGGCTACGGGATTTAACGCTAAACTCATTTTTTATTTTCACCCTCACTTTTTTTAGAATTATCTGAAATTAACTCAGTTAAATTCTGTTCAAATTTTTGACTTGCATCATATCCCATCTTCTTAGCTCTAAAGTTCATGGCTGCAACTTCAATAATAATTGCTAAGTTTCGACCAACTTTAACTGGGACAGTTACTTGCGGTACATCTACTTCAAAAATTTCTTGCGTCTTTTCATTAAATCCTAAACGATCATAATTAGCTTTAGGATCCCAATTTTGTAAACGAATAATTAGTTTGATTTCAGTACTATTCTTAACCGCACCAGCTCCGAATAAGCTCATGACATCAATAATTCCAATTCCGCGAATTTCCATTAAATGCTTTAGAATTTTTGGAGCTTCTCCAACTACGGTTTTGTCATCTTTTTGATAAACATCAACTCGATCATCTGCGATTAAACGATGGCCCCTCTTAATTAAATCTAGGGCAGTTTCAGACTTACCAACACCAGAATTACCAACAATTAGTACACCCATACCATAGATTTCGACTAATACACCATGCATACTCTTTCTAAGAGCTAATTGCTCATCTAAGAACTGCGTAATAACACTAGAAAGATGTGTGGTAGCCATGTTACTAGAGAAAACCGGAATATTTTCTTTATCCGCTGCTTCAAGTAATTCAGAAGGAATTGGCAATCCACGAGACACGATAAAACAAGGTGTTTCCGGAGTAGCCATTTTATTGAATACTCTCTCACGCAAATCATGATCTAAGCGAGCACTGTAAGAAATTTCGGTTCTCCCTAAAAGCTGAATTCGATTTTTAGGATAAAAATCAAAATATCCCGTTAATTCTAATCCAGGACGTGAGATATCAGAAGTATTAATTACCTTTTCATTTAAATATTCTTTTCCTTCAACAATCTTAAGTGAAGGAACATCTTTTACTAATTCACTAACTTTAACTGCTTCAACCATTTTTGTTGTCCTCTTTATCTTCTACATCTTTGACTGAAACATTTCGTGCTTTCTTTCGCTTTTGATTATTAGCAGGATGCTGAACTGGATTATGAGTATCTGAAACCTTATTATCTTTTTTACTACCTGAAAACTTAGCCATTAGCCAAATTATCAAAGCAACAATTAATGCAAGTGGTAAAAGTCCAATAAAGAACTTAAATACTGCAAACAAGATACTCAAAATAACCAAGGCAACCAATACTAATATTAAAATAGTTACAAATCCCATAGGCTTTTTCCTTCAACTTTAATTTGGATTTCTTTGACTTAATAACCATTGTAAATAGGCATAGATAAAATCATCTAATTTTCCATCCATTACACCATTTACATCACTGGTTTCAAAATTAGTTCGATGATCTTTTACCATATTATATGGATGAAAAACATAAGATCTAATTTGTGAACCAAATCCAATTTCTTTTTGATTCCCTTTAAGCTCTTCGGTTTGTTTTCTCTTCTTTTCTTCTTCAAGCTGGAACAATTTAGCACGCAACATATTCATTGCAGTTTCTCTGTTTTGAAGCTGAGAACGTTGAGCTTGAGATGAAGTAACAATACCAGTTGGCAAGTGGGTAATTCTTACGGCACTTGAAGTCTTGTTAATGTGCTGTCCACCAGCACCACTAGAGCGATAAACATCAATTCGTAAGTCATCTGGATTAATATCAACTTCAATACTCTGATCAATTTCAGGAATTACTTCAACTGAAGCAAAAGAAGTGTGTCTTCTTTTAGCTGAATCAAAAGGTGAAATTCTTACAAGACGATGAACCCCATTTTCCGACTTAAGTAAGCCAAAGGCGTTCTTGCCTTGAATTCGGATACTTACACTTTTAGCTCCTGCTTCTTCACCAGGTTCATAATTTTCAATTTCGAATTTTAGACCATGGTTAGAAGCGTATCGGTGATACATTCTTAACAGCATATCAGCCCAATCCATGGCTTCGGTACCACCAGCACCTGGATGAATTTCCATCAAAGCATTATGTTGATCATACTTATCTGATAACAGTAATGATAATTCATAATCATGAAAACTTTGTGATAAAGAACCCATTTCTTCGGATAATTCTTCACTTAATTCAGGATCTGGATCTGCCTTAAGGAGTTCCAAGGCCGTTTGAGCATCATCAAATTTTTCTTCAAGATTCTTAAAATTCTCACTTTTTTCCTTCATTTGATTAGTTTCACTAATCAAACTCTGTGCCTGATCTTGATTATCCCAAAAACCAGGCTCAGCCATTTTCTGCTCATTAATTGCAATACTTTCACTTAATGAGTCGAAGTCAAAGAGACCTCCTGAAGTGATCTAATTTAGGACTAAGCTTATTTAATTCTGCTTGAATTTCACTAATTTCCATATTAATTCCTCGCATTACTTAAATTATTATTACTTTAATAATAGCAAAAAAGAGAGACATTATCTGCCTCCCTTTTTGTTTTATCGACTAATGTTCTGTCTGATTTGAGCCTTCATAAATAGACGGGTGGCATCAAATTCGATATCACTGATCATTTCCTCAAACATTCTATAGCCTGCTTCTTGATATTCCACTAATGGATTAAGTTGACCATATCCTCTCAAACTAATAGATTGTCTCAATTGATCCATTGCATCAATATGATCAGTCCAGCGTTCATCTACAACACGCAAGATAACAACCTTTTCAAATTCTAGCATTTGTTCTGGATCAGCAAGTTGCTTTTCTTTCTCAGCATAATTATCTTCTGCTATCTTATAAAGACGCTTCTTTAATTCTTCAGCACTTAAGTGCTTCATATTAAGCTTTTTAGTAGTTTCTTCATCAGTAATAGCAGACGAAATGAAATCTCTTAACTGATCATTACGCCAATCTTTTTTATCACCCTGTGTATACATATCAACTTGATGATCAATAGTCCGTTTAATCATCGGCATTAATACAGGCTTCAATGTTTTTTCTTCAGAGATAACCTGCATTCTTTCACCATAAATGATTTCACGCTGAGTACGCATAACATCATCGTATTGCAAAGTTTGCTTACGAGTATCGTAGTTGTTACCTTCAACACGCTTTTGAGCTGATTCAACTTGCTTAGTAATCATCCGTGATTCAATAACTTTATCGTCATCATTATTCGAGATTCGATCAAGGAAGAGCTTTACGCGATCTCCACCAAAACGCTTCATCAAATCATCTTCTAATGAAAGATAAAATCTTGTTATACCAGGATCTCCTTGACGACCAGATCTACCACGAAGCTGATTATCAATACGACGAGATTCATGACGTTCAGTACCAATAACTGCTAAGCCACCTAATTCTTTAACACCAGGCCCTAATTTGATATCAGTACCACGACCAGCCATGTTCGTTGCAATTGTAACTGCTCCTCTTTGACCAGCATTCATGATAATTTCTGCTTCTTTAGCATGGTTCTTGGCGTTCAAAACTGCATGTGGAATACCCTTTTGATCAAGCATTTGACTTAAACGCTCTGAACTTTCAATCGCAACTGTACCAACCAAAACCGGTTGTCCCTTTGCATGCCGTTCTTTGATTTCCTTTGCTACAGCTTCAAACTTTGAATCAAGAGTTGGATATAAGATATCTGGCAAATCTTTACGTGCAATTGGTCGGTTAGTAGGAATAGTAATAACTTCCATGTTATAAATTTCACGGAATTCTTCTTCTTCTGTTTTAGCCGTACCAGTCATACCAGCCAATTTCTTATACATTCTAAAGAAGTTCTGATAAGTAATTGTTGCTTGAGTCTTAGATTCTTCTTGGATCTTAACTCCTTCTTTAGCTTCGATAGCTTGGTGAAGTCCATCAGAGTAACGACGTCCCTCCATTACTCGTCCAGTAAAGGAATCAACAATCATAACTTCTCCATTTTGTACCACATAATCAATATCTTTTAACATAAGGTAGTTAGCTCTCAAAGCTTGATCAATGTGGTGAACTAAAACCTGGTTATCGATATCGTATAAGTTCTTTAAACCAAAGTGTTCACAAGCTTTTTTAATTCCTTGATTAGTTAAATTAATAGTTTTTGTTGGCCAATCAATTTTGTAGTCACCATGATCTTCATCATCATCCGCATCATCGTCACTTTTATCTTCAGTTAAAGTTTTGACAAAACGATCAGCACGGATATATTCACTGTTTGCTTGCTCTGCTTGACCAGAAATGATCAAAGGTGTTCTAGCTTCATCAATTAAAATCGAGTCAACCTCATCAATAATTGCATAGTTAAGCGGACGTTGAACCATTTGATCCTTGTAAACAACCATATTATCTCTTAAATAATCAAAACCTAATTCAGAGTTGGTTGAGTAAGTAACATCACAATTATAAGCGTCTCGCTTTTCATCTGCAGACATTGAGTTAAGGTTCAAACCTACAGTTAAACCTAGCCACTTATAAAGCTGTCCCATTTCACTTTCGTCACGGCTAGACAAGTATTCGTTAACCGTTACAACATGAACACCTTTACCTGTCAAAGCATTCAAATAAACAGGTAGAGTCGCAGTTAAAGTCTTACCTTCACCGGTCATCATTTCAGCAATATTACCATAGTGAAGCGCAATACCACCAATAATTTGAACGCGGAAAGGATATAATCCTAAAACTCTCTTAGCACCTTCACGAGCTGTCGCAAAAGCTTCTGGCAAAATATCATCTAATGTTTCACCATTATCTAAACGCTTGCGAAATTCAGGTGTCTTTGCTTGTAATTGCTCATCAGACAACTTTTCATATTCGTCTGCTAAAGATTCTACCTTAGTTGCTAATTTTTCAAATTTCTTTAATTCTTTTCTGTCATTGTCATAAATTTTTTTAAGAATATTAGCCATTTAATCGGTCCTTAAGTTTAAATTTTGTGCACAAATCTAAAATAATACTATGTAATTTTAACATTAAATTGTAAAAATGAGAAACCTACTATTGCAAGAAAAAGCCTCTCAAGCTTTATTATTGCTTGAGAGACTATTAATTTTTAAAATCACCTTAATTATTCGTTAGTTTCAATTAGGCCGTAACGACCATCATTTCTGCGATAAACAATACTTGTTCCATTAGTATCTGCATCTTCAAAAACAAAGAAGTCATGACCTAATAGATCCATTTGTAAAACCGCTTCTTCAGCACTCATTGGCTTTAAGTCTAAGTGCTTGTTACGAACAATATCAAATTCTTTAGGGGTCTTCTTTTCTTCCTCTAAATCTTCATAGAAGAAATCCTTTAGTCCCTTTTCACGACTCTTTCTGTTAATACGAGTCTTGTATTTTCTAATTTGACGCTCTAACTTTTCAGAAACAAAGTCAATACTCTTGTACATGTCATCAGTTGTATCTTCTGCACGTAAAACTAAGTATGGAAGTGGAATAGTTACTTCAACCTTAGAAGTGTGATCTGGATAAACCTTCAAATTGATGTGAGCAATTACATCAGAATTAATTTCGAAGTACTTTTCGAGCTTTGTCAATCTTTTTTGAACATAATCTCTTAAGGCATCAGTAACTTCGATATTTTCTCCACGAACATTGTATTTTAACATTGTAGATTCTCCTTCCAACGTCTTATGACGTTTTTCTTTACATATCTAGTATAACAAATTGTAAGCGGTTTTACTAATGATTTATCTACTTATTGTAAAACTATTTATTTCACAATTAGAATATACTTCTAAAAGTGCATCCCGCGCATGATAAAGCGTCCTCCCAGTAGTATAAATATCATCCAATAATAAAATTTTTCCATTAATATTTTCCTTTTTAATAGCTAGAAATGTCTGTTTAGTTAATAAGCGCTCATTCCTATTCTTCTCGCCTTGTGCTTTTTCATTATCGTTTTTAATTAATAAATTAGTCAGCGGAACTAAGTTCTGATAAATAGACCTTATCGTATCAAAACCGCGTCTCTCCAAATGGCTAGGAGAACTAGGTACAGGGACATAATAATCAGCTACTGGTAAATTATCAATTAATTCAGCTAGGACATGACACAAAATATAATTTCCATATCTTTTGTACTGCACCATAAGATCATGGAAAGCGTCATTATACTTATATAAAGACTTATTGTCTAATAAATTGTTTCCATATATTTTTTGCCACTGAAGACAATCAGAACATAAATCTTCTTTCTTTACTTCTTTACTACATCCTCTACATAATTTACCCGACTTTTTAGCAAAATTTTCTAAGCAAAAATTGCAAGTATATTTTTCTTTAATTTTAGTAAAAGAAAGTAACTTTTCGTAATTAATTTGTCTTCTAAAATTAGAATTACACAATAAACACTTACTCATTTATTCATCATCCTAATCTGTTTCATGGCTGCCCTTAGGCTTTTCGTATATTTGTGATAACAAAACATTACTAATCCATTTCGATCATCGGCACTTCGTCCTACTCTTCCAGCAATTTGAACTAAACTGGGTGTATTATAAATTGGATCATCAGCTGCAATCACAATTACTTGAACATGCTTAAAGGTTACCCCGCGCTCTAAAATAGTTGTTGTTAACAAAATATCGATTTCTCCTGTACGAAATTTAGCTACTTTCTCTTGTCTCTCTTTATCGCCTGCACAGACGCTAACAATCTTATTTTTATTAAACGATGTCCTTAAATGCTGCTGATAAATTGGTAGTTCTTTAATTCGAGGGACAAAAATTAAAAGCGGCTTTTTCATCGTAAGAATCTTTTTGATCTGACTAATTAAGGCAGGATGAATCTTACCTTTTTTAGAAATAAATGGTTTTAAAAAGTATTTTTCTTTAGGTACCGGTAACAAACCTTGGTGAAATCTCCTTTTAAGTAAGGAATAATTTATAGCTTTTCTTTTTGCTTTTTTTAATAACTCCTCATCAGGTGTTGCTGTTAGAAAAAAGGTACAACCCGTTTCTTTGATTGCTTTTTCAGCGGCAAAATGTAGCATTTTGTTTTCATAAAATGGGAACGAATCCACTTCATCAATCACAATCAAATCAAATGCTTGATAAAATTTTAAAAGTTGATGCGTAGTACAAATGATAAATTGTTCATCTTCGGCTTCGTGATATTCTCGTCCATGATATTTACCAATCTTTACAGCTTTAAAAGCTATTTGAAAACGTGGAAATAATTCATCCACTACGTCAATTCTAGGTGTTGCAATTGCAACTCTTGCTCCATTTTTCAAAGCAGTCTCTACAACTTTAAAAAGCATTTCAGTCTTACCAGCCCCAGTTACGGCATGAATTAAATGATCTCTTTTTTCCTTAAATGATTGAACGAGTCCTTTTGAAATCACATCTTGTTGTTCTGTCAGCTTTCCGTTCCAACTAAGTGGATTGAGTAAAGGCGAATATGAACTACTCTCTAAACTTCTCTCTAATTCATCCCCTTCACTTATCCTCCCTAGCCCAATACATTCTCTGCAATACTTGCGTCCATCTGGCAGGCTAAAAGACGATTCAGTATTACATCTTTGGCAAACTCCATTTATCATTGCTGGCACTTTTGTCGTTTTAATGTTTATGTTATGGTTATTTTGATCATAGATCCATTGCCGTCCTTTTAATTTATTCATTTCGATCACCCTAATATTAATTACGCAATTGGAGGCGATTTTTTGTCATTAAAGCAAAAAAATTATTTAACCATTAGTAAATCAGGGCAACACGAAATAGTTATTAAGAAAAGTAGATTTATCTGTTCTTTTACTCGAACTAAAACAGTTGAAGAAGCTCAAGCTTTTATTGCGAAGATTTCTAAAAAATATCATGATGCAAATCACAACACATATGCTTACACAATTGGCTTAAACGATGACCAAGTTAAAGCAAGTGACAACGGTGAACCATCTGGGACGGCTGGTATTCCAGAACTAAAAGCTCTTCAACTAATGAAATTAAAAAACGTAACCGCAGTTGTTACTAGATATTTCGGCGGTACTAAATTAGGAGCTGGCGGATTAATTCGGGCTTATTCTAATTCAATTACCGAAGCCGCTCAAAACATTGGTGTTGTAAAATGCGTTATGCAACAAAGAATTGAATTTTCTATTCCTTATAATCGTCTTGATGAAGTTAATCATTATTTAGAAGAAAGTAAAATTTTAATTGCTAACCAAGCCTATACTACTGATGTAACTATTCAAATTTTTCTAGATCTTGAGCAAATACCTCAAGTTGAAAAAGATCTAACTAATTTATTATCAGGAAAAGTAGAATTTAAAAAGCTTGATCAACGCTTTAATGAAATTCCCATTACCGATTTCAATTTTCATGAGCAATAAAAAAAAGATTTACGTTAGTGCTATACACTAATGTAAATCTTTTTTGTCTGTATTTTTTTTATTTAAACGTCTTACTTTTACCTCTGGATCTGCACGCTCCATCTTATTAATTGTTCTCTGCAAGAAATGAAGTAAGGGCTTATATTTTTCACCCAATAAGCCAATAGTTTCGACGAATAATTCTACCGCAAATAATAAGCCTAAAATTAATAGCCAAATTCCCCATCTTGGAGAAACAAGTGACAGCAATGACACAAATGAAAAAATAAGCGATATTCCATAAATTGCTAAAACTGTTTGACGATGGCTTAGACCCATTCTCAACAATTGATGATGCAAGTGATGCTTGTCAGCCTGTGAAATATTCCTCTTATTTAATTTTCGTCTAATCATTGCATAAACAGTATCAGTAATTGGGACACCCAAAATAAGTATTGGAACTAATAAAGATACAAAAGTTACATTTTTTAATCCTTTTAGAGACAATACGGAAATCATGAATCCGATATAAAGCGCTCCCGTGTCTCCTAGAAAAATCTTTGCTGGATGAAAATTATAGGGTAAAAATCCTAGCAAGCAGGCCGCAAGCATAATACAGGTAATCGGAACATAATGTTGCCAACTTTTCAAAAAGAAAAATCCTACAATTCCCATCGTTACGAGTGAAATCATAGTAACTCCGGTAGCAAGGCCATCCAAGCCATCAATTAAATTAACAGCATTGGTTAAAGCTAAAATCCAGAAAATAGTTAGTGGAAAACTCCACCAGCCTAACTGAATATGTCCTAAGAGTGGCAAGCTTAATTCTTTTACCTTAATTCCCGCTAAAAAATATACTACTAGAGCAGCAATAAAGATTCCAAACATCTTCTGTCTTGGTTTTAATTCTAAAATATCATCAATTAATCCAGTTAGAATGATAACACTAGATGCTAATAATACAGAAAAAAGTTCATGAGTTGGAAAATCCTGCCTCAATAAGACAAATTGTCCAATATTAAAAGCAACAAAGATTGCTAATCCACCAATAGTAGGCATTGGCTTTTTATTAATACGACGAGCATTTGGATTATCAACCGCACCTAATACAAAAGCTAATTTTCTAATAAAAGGAGTTATAGCAGCAGTAATGATTACTAATAAGAATATTTTTACAATTGTTTGAAACATAACAATCTACTTTCTAAACTTCTTTTTTCATTATACCTACCACTAAATATAAACACAATAAACTATAAATAAAAAAGACGAATCTTAAAGATTCGTCTTTTTTATTTAGCTATTGCAACAGCACGTTTTTCTCGAATAACTGTAACTTTAATGTTACCAGGATATTCCATATCTTGTTCGATTTGATTTCTAATGTCATGAGCCAAAATAGTAGTTCGAGCGTCAGAAATTTTATCTGGCTCAACCATTACTCTTATCTCACGGCCTGCTTGAATTGCATATGCTTGCTTAACACCAATATGGCCTTTCGCTATGGTCTCTAGTTGCTCTAATCTACGAATATAATTCTCTAAAGATTCGCTTCTAGCACCTGGACGAGCTGAGGAAATTGTATCAGCAGCTACCACTAATTCCGCAATAAATGATAATTTTGGAACATCGTCGTGGTGAGCAGCAATTGCATTCACAACCAAATCTGGTTCATGATACTTGCGTGCAAGTTCAACACCAATTTCTACGTGGGAGCCTTCGATCTCATGATCAATAGACTTCCCAATATCGTGTAATAATCCTGCGCGTACCGCTATTTTTTCGTCTAAACCAAGTTCAGCAGCCATTACACCTGTTAATTTACCTACTTCAATAGAGTGTGACAAAACATTTTGTCCATAAGAAGTACGATATTTCAATCGGCCCAAAATCTTTACTAATTCTGGATGCATCTTATGAATGCCAAGTTCCATCAAGGCACTTTCACCGGCTTCGTAAATATCATCATTTACTTCTTTACGAGCTCGATCAACCATCTCTTCAATTCGTGCGGGATGAATTCGGCCATCTTTAATTAGACGCTCCAATGCTCTTTTGGCAATTTCTCGTCTAATTGGGTCAAAACCACTTAAGACAACTACATCTGGAGTATCATCAATGATTACATCTACACCAGTTAATGCTTCAAAAGAACGAATATTTCTACCCTCACGACCAATGATACGTCCTTTCATATCATCGCTTGGCAAATTAACAACTGAGACAGTCTTTTCAGAAACTGTATCTGCTGCACTACTTTGAATTGCATCAATAATTACTTTACGAGCAAAATGATCGGCTTTTGCTTGAGCAAGTTGATTACTTTCTTCAATCATTTCAGCTCTTTCTTTCACTAATTGATCTGAAAGTTTATCTAAAACAATCTTTTTAGCATCTTCTTGATTTAACTCTGCAACTTCATAGAGCTTCTGCTCACGTTCAATAATTAACTGATTGGCTCTCTTTTCTTTTTCCAAGACGTGAGCCTGCAATTTTTTAATTTGGTTTTCTTTTTGTGTGAGCTGGGAATCTTTTTGATCCAGCAGACTATCTTTATGATCAATTGCATCTTCACGTTGCAGCAAGCGATTCTCTTGTCTAGAAACTTCTTGTCGACGCTCATTAAGTTCATTATCTACTCTTTCGCGATAATGATGAATTTCTTCTTGTGCCTCCAAGATTTTTTCTTTCTTTGCATCAGCCGCAGCCTTCTTCATTGCTTCTTTTTGTGAAGCAAGATCAGCTTCAACAGCTTTAGCCTTACTTTCCGCATCTGCCAAGATGTGTTTTGCATCATGAGCTGCATTTTGTGCTTGAGTTTCCCATTTATTCTTACGGATACTATAACCAGCACAACCTCCAACAAAGACAGAAATAATAGCGACAGCAACAGGAACTAAAATTGTATTTATCATATCTTTTACTATCGCCTTTTTATAGAATTATTTCACACATTATTAATAATAAAAGTATCCGCAAGTGATGTCAATCATACAAAAAACCTTAGCATTTAAATGCCAAGGTTTAATTGGATCTGTTTACTCTTTTTTTGTACTTTTCTCGTTAGAAATATCTTTATTTTTAGCTGATGCTTCCTTTTCTTTTTCCTGCTCTTGCTTTACTTTTTCAGGATTTTCTCGTTCCTCAATTGCTTTAGCATCAATTCCATATGCTTCACGTACTTTTGCTTTTACCTCATCGTAAACGTCTGGATGTTCTTCAAGATATTGCTTAGCATTTTCACGACCCTGTCCAATACGGTCATCGCCATATGAGTACCAAGAACCAGCCTTTTTAATGATATCTTTATCAGCAGCCATATCAATTAATTCACCAGTTTGAGAAATACCTTTACCATACATGATATCTACTTCAGCAACTTTAAATGGTGGAGCTACTTTGTTCTTAACAACCTTTAATTTTACACGGTTACCAATAACATCTGAACCTTGTTTAATTTGTTCCGCACGACGTACTTCTAGTCGGATGGTAGAGTAAAACTTCAAAGCACGACCACCCGGAGTTGTCTCAGGATTTCCAAACATAACCCCAACTTTTTCACGAATTTGATTAATGAAAACAGCAATTGTTTTAGTTTTAGAAATATTTCCAGAAAGTTTACGAAGAGCTTGACTCATTAATCTTGCTTGCAACCCAACATGAGAGTCTCCCATATCACCATCAATTTCAGCTCTTGGCACTAAGGCAGCTACTGAGTCGACAACTAAAATATCAATTGCACCACTTGCAATTAATGTATCAGCAATTTGTAAACCTTCTTCTCCAGTGTTTGGTTGAGATAAAATCAATGAATCAATATCTACGCCTAAAGTTTCCGCGTAAGCTGGATCCATGGCATTTTCAGCATCAATATACGCTGCAGTTCCACCACGCTTTTGTACTTCTGCAACAGCATGAAGAGCCACAGTAGTTTTACCAGAACTTTCTGGGCCGTATACTTCAATAATTCGTCCACGTGGATATCCACCAACTCCAAGAGCTGCATCTAAAGCTAGTGAACCAGAAGGAATAGTGGAAATTTGGGTGTCTACTTTTTCACCCATGCGCATAACCGCGCCTTTTCCAAAGTCTTTTTCAATCTTCTTTAAGGCAATATCTAGGGCCTTCTTTTTATCATCTTTAGCCAAATTTCTTCCTCCTTATGCATTTACAATAATTATACTTGGTTTTATTACCTAAAAGCAAGAAAAATACGAACTAACGTTCAATATTATATTCTCTATAATTTATTACGCAAAATTCCAATAATTTTTTTCAAAAAAAAGAAGCATTCCTGCTTCTTTCAAATCTATATTTCACCTTTAAATACATCGCCACTTTGTCTAAAGTAATCATAACCTGAGTAAATAGTAAAGATTAGGCAAATATACAACAAAATAGTACCAATGTAGTATACATCACCAAATAATAAGAAAATAATTGATAACATCTGTGTAGTTGTCTTAATTTTACCTGGCATCTTTGCTGCTAAAACTTGACCTTTATTTTCAGCTAAAATCAAACGTAAACCCGTAACAGCTAACTCACGGCAAACAATGATTGCTACAACCCATGCTGGTGCTAAATCTAATGAGATCAAAAATACAAATGCTGTCATCGTTAACATCTTATCTGCTAATGGATCAGCAAATTTTCCAAAATTAGTAACCAAATTTCTTGAACGGGCAATATGTCCATCTAAAAAGTCAGTTATTGAAGCTACAGCAAAAATTACAGCAGCTAATACATGAGACCAGTAAATATGTGCTCCTAAGAAAGTTGTCCCACCAGCTGGCCAATTAAAAATTAGAACCAGCATAAAGACCGGAATCATAAAGATTCTGAACATAGTTAATTTATTTGGTAAGTTCATTAACGGTTACTTTGACCTCCATTATTTTGATTAGTATTTGTTTGTCCTTGCGTATTTTTTACATTTTGTTGCACATTTTGATTATTTTGTACGCTTTGGCTGTTTTGAGTATTTTGATTTTGCTGAGTTTGTGTATTTACAGTATTAGTAGAACGAGAGTTTTGAGTCGCAGCATTATTTTGTTGATTATTACTGTTTTTGCTATCTTTGCTATTAAAAGTAAATTTTAAAGTTAATGGTGATGCTGGGTTAGTTTTACTACGTGCATCTACTTTTTTACCAGCTAAAGTTAAGGTAGTTGAAACACTATTTCCCATTTGTACAGAAACATTATTCACATTTTCTGGTAGTTGAACTGAATGTTTACCATTAGCCTTCAAAGTTCCTTGCCAAACAGAAGAACCATTAACTAAAATTTGTGCCCAAACTTCATTAGTAGTTGTTCCTAAAGTTAAAGTCCGATCATTCTTCATCCCACTAACACGGTAACTATTATTACCTAAACTAGAAATTTTAACTTCTGAACTTGCATTCTTTGGAATTGATTTCTTCTTTGATGAAGTTTTGGATTTTGAAGATTTAATACGAGAAGAAGAAACAGTTACATTTTCGGCTTGATTTGCTGATTGTTGGTTAGTACCAGTAAAGAAGCGAGTATAAACAATATAAACTACTAAAATTACTAATACAACTCCAACTACTGTTGCAATCTGTGGCAAGTAACTACGCCACATACCTTTACGGTTATTGGTGGTTTCCTTAATCCTCTCACTCTTATTGTCGATTGAATTTTCGACATATTCTTCAGGCTTTGCTTCGGGTACTTCAGACTTATAATCTGCTAGCAATTCTTTACCATTCAAACCAACTACATCAGCAAATTGTCTAATAAAAGCTCTGACATAGAAATCTCCTGGCAATTGATCAAAATCATTATTTTCAATTGCAGTAAGATATCTACGCTGAATTTTAGTTATTTTTTCAACATCTTCAATTGACATACCCTTTGCTTTACGAGCACTGCGTAATTTATCTCCAATATCTGCCATAATATCCTCTCAACTTTTTGCAATAATTCAAATATGAGTATACCAAACTAATCATCACTTAAACAAGCCAACCACCATCAACATATATTGTTTGACCTGTCAAATAGTCCGATCGTTCATCAAGTAAATTTTCTACCCAAAATACTACATCCTTCGGTTCAGCTAATCTTCCAGCGGGAATTTCATTTTTTACTTCATTTAAAGTTTCTGCATCAAAAATTGCGTTCATTGGTGTGTCAACTGCTCCAGGAGCAATAACATTTACCGTTAAATGAGCTGACGCAACTTCACGAGCATAACCTTGTACAAACCTAGATAGGCCACCTTTACTTGCACTATATACGCTCTCTAACGCACTAGCTTGCCCGCCATAGACAGATCCAATAAATATTAATCGTCCATGTTCACGATTTAAAAGTTGTGATTCTAGAAGCGATGTAATTTTTATAGGCGTTAAAAGATTAATTCGAATAACGTTTTCTATTTGCTCTAGATTCTGACTGCTAAGAAATTGATAATTTGTAATTCCCTGTGTAAAAATAGCAGCACTTAAGGGAAGTAAACTTGAAATAATTTTTTTAATACTCTCATCTTTAGCCAGAAAATCAAGTTCTAATGGAAAAAATTCTTGTTGTGGATATTTTTCAACAAATTCATCTACCATTTTTTTAGCTTCTTGACTGCTATGATTGTAATGAATGTATAAGGACCAACCAGTTTCAGCAAGTCGACTAGCAATTGCTCTCCCAATTCCACCAGTAGCACCAAAAATTATTGCACGCTTCATTAATCAGCTTCCTCTTTACCTTTTAAAATTGTAGTAAATATATCACTTTTAGCTAAAATATTATCAATTGCTGTATAAAATTCACTAAAACTTAAAGATTGAATTGCCCACGCAGCTTCATTAAACGTATCATTTTCAAGACCGTACTCAGCTTCTTCAATCGCAATTGTACTAAGATCATCAAATTCTCTAATCGTCTGAGCCAAGGCTTCTTTCTTTTGAAAGACAAATGCTTCTTCGCTTATTGGCATTTCTAGCAATTGTTTTTTAGTATTTTCTAAAAACAAATCCGGTTTGTTTGAAACCCCAATAATCGTCGCAAAATTACCCTCTGTAGTATAAGATACTTGCAATTCCATTGGCGAATTTAAGACTCCCTGTTTTTGCATTTCTTCAAACCAAGTACTAGTTACCCCTAATTTGGCTTGCAGCATCATTTCCAAGATGCTTTGCGCTATACTATTTCGCAAACCCAATTTTTTAAAATTTGGCAATCTTATTCCTATTCCAACACGAGAAGTAGTTAAAGAAGAGTCTAAGACTGTTTGATGCTGCTTCTTAGGATTTACAAGCGAGGCTTTTTTTTGCTTAACTTTTTTAGAAATCAAATACTTTCTTTCAAGCTTTCCTACTTCACGCAAGATTTCTTTAGTTTGATTATCGCTAAATCCGCCACAAGCAACAAATTCCATTTTGCCACTAACATAATTATTATCATAAATCTCTTGCAAAATTTCTGGTGTCATTTTTTTCAGGCTGTTTTTGGTACCAGTTAAGTCTTCTGCCAAATTAGTCTTCGGAAACATCATCTGCATCAATTCATAGTTAACTTGCCAGTTAGGATCATCTTGATACATAGCTAACTCTTGAGCAATAATCTTTGCTTCTTTAGAAACATTGCTTTTAGTAAAATGTGTTGTTCCTACTAATTCAAAAATCAATGGTAAAACCTGGCGCCAATGATCAGTAAAACTAGCATAAAACATTGTTTCATTGTATGTAGTAAAGGCATTCGTAGACGCACCAATTTCTTCAAATTGTTGTGAAATATCGCCATTCTTTTTAGCAAATAATTTATGCTCCAAAAAATGAGCTCCCCCACATAATTTCTGTGGATTGCTACCACCAAAATCCACAATAATTCCCATAAATTTTTGAGCAAAAAGTGGTCTGCGAATTACTTTTGCTCGAAAACCAGAACTATAGTCTCTGGTTGTTACATCTAATTTTTTCATTTTAAACAATAGCTTTCATTAAAGTACAATTTTTGACTAAATTCGATTAATTTATCAATTTTGAAGCGTTCAACTTCCTTAATTCTTTCTGCGAAAGAATGGTCATAGCCTCTAAGAACATTTGCTAACATTTGAATTAATATCAAATCTTGACGATCATCGCTTATTTGATAATTACGCTTCAAAGCAACCTTGGCTTTTTCAAAGACATCCTTATCTACTTTTCCGTTTTGAACTGCCGCTACACCACCTTTTATTGCCTTAGTTGCTGCTGCTACTTTATCTTTTGCAATACCTGTACTAATCAAGAAAAGAGAATTATTAACATAATTAGTGGCATCAATTGCATAAGCTGCACCCAATTTTTTTCTAACTTCAGTAAACAATTTAGAAGATTCATCCCCAGCAAGATATTCGCCTAAAAAGAGTCCACCAAATTGCTTAAACGATACTGGTAAAGACTGATCATAACCATAACCTATCAATAATTGTGCTTGTTCGCTTCTAAATTGGATTTTCTTTTCAATTGGATCTTCTTTGGTTGGAATAGCAAGAGTAGGTACCACAAAATCATCAAAATATCCTGCCCAATCAAGTTGTTCTTGAACTAAATCAGTCAAGCTATCAGGATCTTGAGCTTGTCCTAAACAAAAAGCGGGAGCATTTTTCAAAGTATCGAAAAATGATTTAACCTCTTCTAAGCTAGTATTTCTGAGTGTTTTTTCATCACCAAAAACACTATTTTGATAATTTGGAGTATCTCGATACCAAGTATTAAAAAATCCATTTAGAGCATAATTAGCTGGCAATTCATAATATTGTTTTTCTTCTTGTCCAAGCTGTCTTTTCGCTAACTCAAGTAATTGTTCATCAAACAATGGTTCTTTTACTACTTTGAAAAAAGCATCCATGACTACTTGATAATTATAATCTGGATCTAAGATTTCACGTGGCTCAACAAAATTTATTGTATAGAAAATAACAATTTGGTTTCCAAATACTTCTGGAAAAACCTGTAAACTTGCATTATACAGATTAGAAAATGTTCTTGCTTGAACCTTAATTCCAGGAAATGCTTTACTTGCATTGCCTTGCATACATGCCAAAATGTTTGCTAAAGCTAAAGTTTTTTTATCTAAAGGTAAACGCAAAAAACAGCCCAAAGTGGCTGTTTTAAATTTTAAATTATGGTCAATTGAAATATTTGTCATAATTACTTTTCATCATCCTTTTCTGGTGGAATAAGTACTTGTCTAGGTTTGGATCCTTCAGAAGGTCCGACAATGCCTTTAGCTTCCATTGCATCAACAATTCTTGCCGCACGATTATAACCAATTCTAAATCGACGTTGTAGCATTGATACACTTGCTGACTGCTGTTTTCTTACTAAGGCTACTGCTTGATCGTAAAACTCATCTTCTGGTTCATCGTCATCATTAGTCTGAGAGTCAGAATCATTCTTCGATGGAATCATATCTTCGTTGTATACTGCTTCTTGTTGTTCCTTTACCCAAGATACTATTTTTTCTACCTCTGTTACTGAAATAAAGGCTCCCTGAACACGTTCAGGCTTAGCCGCACCGATTGGCAAGAAAAGCATATCTCCACGTCCTAAGAGCTTTTCAGCGCCAACCTGATCCAAAATAGTACGTGAGTCAACCCCGCTAGAAACAGCAAAAGAAATTCTTGACGGTACATTTGCCTTAATTAAACCAGTAATAACATCTACACTGGGACGTTGAGTTGCTAAAATCATATGAATTCCAGCTGCTCGAGCCATTTGAGCTAAACGAACAATTGCATCTTCTACATCATGACCAGCAACCATCATTAAGTCACTTAGCTCATCAACAATTACCACAATATACGGCAGTTTTTCCATTACTGAATTATTTTTATCAGCATTATTCTCGGCCACCTTTTGATTATATTCAGTAATATTACGCACACCACCAGTAGCAAATAGTTGGTAGCGCCGTTCCATTTCCTTAACAGTTTTTCTTAAGGCATTTGTAGCTAGTTTAGCATCAGTAACAACTGGAATTAATAAATGAGGAATTCCATTATAGACAGATAATTCCACCATCTTCGGATCAATTAAAACTAATTTGACATCTTCTGGATAAGACTTCATCAAAATACTCGTAATAATCGTATTTATTGCTACAGATTTTCCTGATCCAGTAGATCCAGCAATTAATAAGTGAGGCATTTTACGTAAATCAGCTGATATTATTTTTCCTTCAACATCTTTACCAAGCGGTACATCCAATGAAAGATCTTTTGCTTTAGGATCTTGATGGATCATTACGTCTTTAAATGATACTGCAGAAGTAGTTCGATTAGGTACTTCAATTCCAATTAAAGGCTTACCTGGAATTGGTGCTTCAATACGAATATCTTTAGCAGCCAAAGCTAAGGCCAGATCATCTGCCAAATTTACAATTTTACTTACTTTTACACCAACAGCTGGCTGTACTTCATAACGAGTAACAGTCGGCCCTAAAACCGCCTTTTTCACAATTACATGAACACCAAAGCTCTTAAAAGTAGACTCCAAAACTTCTGTGTTTTTTTGAATCAATGCTTTGTCTTGACTTTGGTCAACATTTTTTATAGATGCTAGCAAATTAATTGGCGGTTTTTTATAATTGGCATTTTTAGTTTGCGTACCTTGTTTAGTTTCTAAGTCGCCGTGATCAACATTTTGAAGTTCTTGTTTCATCTTTTGATCTTCTTCGGCATAAGAATGTGATATTGGTAAATTCTCAGTCAAAGAATCATGGACTTCTGGTTCTAGTGTAGATGCATTATCCTGAGAAACTTCAATTTGAGGTTCAAAGCGAGGAACATTGTCTTCTTTGTCATTCTTCTTAGTTTTAGTTGAAAAAGGATCGGAAGTGAAATCAGCCGTACTTGGAAAGGTTTCGTCGCGATCATCTAATGGATCCATCAGTTTTTCTCGATTATTTAACTTCTCTTGCTTATTCTGCTCATGCTTTTCAACTAGATCATCATATTTACTTTTTATAGCAACTCCAGCATCTTTATTTTTTTCAATTACTAACTGTGAACCCTTTTGAAAGCCTGATAATAAAGTTGCAAATTTGACATTGCAAATCATCAAAATACCTACTAGCATCATCAAAAAAGATAAAGCTTCTGCTCCAATAGTTCCTAAAATTGGAAAGATAAATTGATACAGAATACTACCAATTAATCCACCACCAACTTTAGTAGTAATTTGAGCTTGAGCAAATTCTTCACCAATTGAGGTTAAGAAGGCATTTAAAAAGCCTTGATGAATCATCATTTGATTAAAAACGCGAGCACTTTCCCATAGTAATAAACCTAAATAGAAGATCCCTAATCCACTACCCCGCTTTAGACTAAAGTGAGGTGGTTGATTATAAATAACCATGATTAAGCCAAAAAGACCAAGGATAATGCTAGCTAAATAGTGACTATCGCCAACAAAGAATCGAATTAAGTTAATCAACTGTTGACTAAACAAACCGAAATGAACGCAACTTAAAACAGCTACCAAAACAAGTACTATTCCCGTAAGAACCCATTCCATACTTTGTTTTTTCTTTTTGGTAGTTGTCTTCTTTCTTTTTGCCCTGCGTTTTCGCTTTTTAGCCATCAAGACACCTTCTCAATCTGTTTAATTATCATCTTTATCTTTTTTATCATCTTTGTTTAGTTCATTAAAGTTTGATTTGAAGCTAAGATTTACAGGATGATCTAAAGTTAATTGGGTAATTTCATAAGTTAGAGTTTCAATTTGTTCTACTAGTGGTCTAGAAAGTAATTGATAATCTGATGGCTCTAAATCGGATCCATCACCAAAGTAATCAATAAATTGAACAACTCTCGTAATAACGCCACTAACGGTAAAGTCTCCCGGAGCTGGCGCAACTTCGAATGGAACAGCAATTTCAAAATATTTACCATTCTTTCCTTCATCTTGAGTTCCATCATCCAAATCTTGGTAAACTTGTCTCAAAGAAACATTAACTTCATTCTTTACTTGCTGCTCGTCATTCAAATCGTAATGAAATGCTCTTACAACAATTGGGGTCATATTTTTAAAATCCATTTTTACTTATCTCCTACATTTCTTTCATAACGTTCTGGACGGTTATAATTATCTTTCAACTTATCATTTTCATAATGATGGCTCTTTTCCATATTTGGAAAACCTTGCTGTCTTAAAGCTTCTAATAAAACCATGGCAACTGAATTTGATAAATTATAGCAACGAATATTATCAGACATCGGAATTCGTAGATTACGATCATAATACTCTCTCATGAAAGTTTCTGGTAAACCAGTTGTTTCTTTTCCAAAAACAAAATAATAATCTTTATCAGGATCAGTATAGTCTACTTGAGCATAATTCTTAGAAGAAAACTTTGAAATTAAGTACATCTCGTCATTTGGACCTAGAGTTTTCAAAAACGTTTCTAAATCATCATGCATTTTAATATCGACTTTGTCCCAATAATCTAGACCGGCACGTTTCATTTTCTTGTTATCAATTTGAAAACCTAATGGTTCAATTAAATCCAAAACTGTATTGGTACCAGCACAAGTACGAGCAATGTTTCCAGTATTTGCTGGCATTAATGGTTCATATAGTACAACATGATTAGTCATCAAAAAACTCCTTTTGTAAAAAAACGTAGCACCTGTAGAAAGGCAAGTACCACGCTTATTTTTAATTTGATTCTTTAGGTTTCAAATCATTATCATTATCTGATACTGATATTTCTTCATAAAGGTTAGAAATTTTACGATAGTAATTAAATAGTCTAGTTACAATAATTTTAACTACTGCATAAACAGGAATCGCAAAAATTACGCCCCATAGTCCTGCAACGGCACTCGCTCCAATCAATAATAAAATTGTTGTAACAGGATTCATGTTCATCTTATTCCCCATTACTAATGGAGAAATAACACGACCTTCAAGGGTTTGCTCAATTGCAAAAACTATTAAAATTTTAACCAGCATCATTGGTGAATTAATTAACCCCAGAATAATTGCTGGAACAAATGCAATAAAGGTCCCAAAATATGGAATCATATTTAATATACCTGCTAAAACAGCTAAAGTAATTCCATAATTTAACCCAATAATCGAATAACCTATCGCAAACATCACTACAACCCAAAAAGCAACAGTAATTTGTCCCCTAATGTAAGCAGCAACTGCTCCATTAATATCACTAAGTAAGCTTGAAAAACTCGGTTGTAGTCTTTGAGGAGCGAACTTAGTCACATACGGATTCAAGCGATGGCCATCTTTTAACATAAAGAATAAAACAAACGGTGCTGTTAACAGAGTCATAAAAATCATTGTAATTACATTAACAGCAGAGGATAAATTGCTCAAAGCTAAATTAAAGCTATCTTGACCAGTTTTAAACATTTTGGTTTGTGCATCAGAAATAGCATGATTAATTCCCCCACGTACTCCATTTAAGCGCGGATCGCGGATCATCTTTTCAAAACCTTTTTGAGCATCCTGCCAATAAGTTGGCCAATTTTTAATTAAAGAATCAGTCTGATGTTGAATAATTGGAATTAGCGTATTAATAATCCAAATTAGTCCACCTAAAACAATTACAAATAACAAAATAATTGTAATAATACGGGGCACTTTTAATTTCTTTTCCATCCAATCAACTACTGGATTCATTAAATAATACTGAATGGATGCCACTAATACTGGTGGCAAAATTGCATTAAAAAATGTCCAGAAAGGATTTAACACAAATGAAATTTGGTTAAATACCAGAATAATTAAAAAGAACAACAAAATATTAAGTAATGCTATGCTAAAACGATTATTTAAAAACCATTTCACAAAGACATTACTTGTATGATGATGTTTCTTTACCTCCATAGCTTTCCTCTTATCTATTTATCTATGTTCGTAGGTGATCCAGTCTCCCACTTTAAATTCAGGCATTTTTTCCTTAGGATCTTTTTCTAGATAGATCGCATTTGTCATTGGCTTCTTTGGTACTTCATCAGTAAAGACTAGTGTTGCATGTCCAATAGCCTGCATATTCATCTGTACCATTGGACCAACATACAAAGATAAATATGTTGTCCCATCAATCGTAATTGAATCGTCTTTTTTAAAAACAAACTTTTCAACAGATGTTGCTTGATCAAATTTTTGCAATACAGCAACATCTCTTAGTTTATCTGTTACTTTATTATCAAATAAAATTACGATATTATCTTTTGGATCTAATGCCTCTGATCCAATAGCAGTAATTGTAGAATTCCATTTCATTTTTATCAACCTCTCCTTTAAATTTTACCATACAGCTACGTTTAGGCGATAATACTTAATTACAATTGCCTATTTCAGTTAAAAGGTAGAAAATGAAAATGACATATTTTTAATTAGGAGGATAATATGAAAGTTTGGTTTGGTGGCTATACTAGCCATGATTCAAAAGGCATTTATACTGCAGATGCAGAAAATAATGGAAATGATATTAAATTAGACAATGTTAAAAATATTGTTGAACTTGATCGTCCAACTTATTTTCAACTAGTTGGCGATTTACTATTTACTATCATTCAAAATGGTAACCAAAGTGGAATTGCTACTTATCGAATTAAAGACGAAAAAGCAGAACAATTAGATACTTACCTTCATGAGGGCGCAGCTCCTTGTTATATTAGCGTTGATCCACAAAAGCACTTAGTCTTCACTGCAAACTATCATTTAGCAACCATCAACGTTTTTTCTTATGATGAAAATGTAAAATTAACCTTCGTCACAAATGAAAAACATGAAGGACATGGACCAAGACCAGAGCAGGATGCAGCTCATCCTCATTTCTTTGATGAAACTCCAGCCGGTAATTTAGTTTCATGCGATCTTGGAATTGATGCCGTTGATTTTTATAGACTAGATGGAGATAAATTAAAACACCTAGCTCGCTACCAAATGGAAAAGGGCTTTGGTACTCGTCATATTACATTTTCACCCGATGGTAAAACTATGTACATTGTTGGCGAATTATCTAGTCAAGTTAATGTCGCTCATTTAAACGAACAAACTTGGGACTTTGAGGACATTGCAACATATAAAACTATTCCTGAAGACTTTACCGATCATAATGGTGCTGCAGCAATTAGAATTTCTAAAGATGGGAAATTTATCTACGTTTCTAATCGTGGACATGATTCAATTGCTGTCTTCAAAGTTTTAAATGATGGAAAACTTGAACTAGCTCAAAGAATTTCTGTCTTTGGTTCCTTCCCACGCGACTTCAATTGGGATAAGAGCGAAAAATATCTTGTAGTAGCTAATCAAAATACTAATAATGCTACCCTATACCGTCGCAATTCCGAAATAGGTAGCTTAACCCCTCTTCAAAAAGATATTTCTGTACCAGAAGCTACACGTGTATTATTTGAAGAAGATTAATTTTCTACAGCTATCATAAATTTTCAAAATAGTATTTAGCCATGTTTTTCATGGCTTTTATTTTATCTTTCTTAAAAAGCAAGTATCCACATGCAAAATAATGCTACTGATAAACTTTCTCCATTACAAGAATTAACTACTGAACAACAAAATTTAATTACTCAAATTATTGATTTTACTAATCAATATCTTCAAAATAACTTCCCCGCGATTTTTATCATTTATTTCGATGCAGGAACTGGAAAAAGGTGTTGTACTTTCTTTCCTCTTTGATCAAATACAAAAATTACGACATTATAAAAATAGTAATTTTTATTAAACTAATAATTATTTTCTAGTAAATCATCCTAAAATTCTTAAGGTTTATAAACAAATTGCTGGTCCGCTGCCAGAACTACTAAAAAAGAATTTTCAAAGACCAACTAGTTTCATCAATCAATTAGATAAAAAACAAGAAAAAGCAGATATTGTTATTATTGATGAAGCACATTTACTTCTTTCAAAACCTGCCCACTATAATAATTTCTATCATGATAATCAATTAGTCAGATCCCTAGTCAAAATAGAATTCAAGTTAATTTAGATAAAATTACCGATATTGAAATGTTCAAAAAATTAGATACCCAATAATTATTTACAGCATAAGAAAAAGGTTACGACTTCAAAACGCCGTAACCTTTTTTCGAAATTCTCATTTAAATAAATTGTTACAATCTTAAATCAAATTTGCTTCTTCAAGCAATTCTTCAATCCATGTTCCCTTGATCTTCTTCATTCCTACCTTTACAGCAAGCTTTTCAGGAAGAGGTATGTCTTGATCTGCTAACTTCTTCTTGTCAGCCATGTAGTACATAGCCCGAAGCAATTCACGAATATCATAGACAGAATCCCATACTTCTGGCACGCCTCGATCAACATTAAGCAAGGTATAAACGGACTCCATCGCAGTTCTAACTGAATATTCAGTAGTAAAGACAGTATCTCTACTAGGACTCTCAGCAAAGTTACCAATAAAGGCTAAATTCTTTGAACCTTCTGGTACAACGGCTGGACGGTCACCATCATGACGAGGCATGAAGTAACTAGTTATATAAGGCATATATACAGGAACAGTATTCATGTTTTCTTCTGAAGAAAGTTCTTTGATTTCACTTTCTGGTACACCTAAGTGATAAAGCATTTCTTCAGCAATTTCTTGTCCCGTACAGTCAACTACCTTCTTCTTAATATAATTTCCTTCAGTATCTGAATATAAAGCATAAATCCAAACTACAATTTCATTTGGCTTTTGCGTTGGGAAGTGCGGTTGACGATGGATAGTAAAACTTAAGCCCCAGTTAGAATCAGTAACTGTAATAATACCACCAGTATTTACTTTTCCATCATATAAACTACGTTTAGTTAATCTTTCAAAATAAGGAGCTACCTTCTTATTCTTCAAGGTTGTAGTTGCAGAAACAAACCATGATTTTTCTGGTAAGTTTTCACTAAAGACATCTGGATGTCCAAAAGCAGGATCTTGCTTAGCCAAGTTCTCCCATAATCTCCATGAACCACCTTTAGCATGAGTGATTGGTGCTGGCGTAGTTTGGTTACCATAAGTTGAACTTTCAGTAATTGAACCGTTAGTTACAAAAACAAGATCATTTTCAGTTAAGTCGATATCTTCTTGCTTGCCATTCTTTTTCATGACAATCTTTTTAGCAACTTTTTCGTTTCCTTCATGATCAACTAAAACATTTTCAACTTGAACCCCATATTCAAATTTAACTCCATAATCCTTCAAGTATTTAAGTAATGGCTTAACCATAGAATCATATTGATCATATTTATTAAATTTCAAGGCCGTAAAATCTGGTAATCCATCAATATGATGAATAAACCTCATGCAGTATCTTCTCATTTCCGCAAGTGAATGCCATTTTTCAAAGGCAAACATTGTTGACCAATAAGTCCAGAAATTAGACTTAAAGAATTCTGGAGAGAACCATTCTTCAATAGTCTTTCCTTGAATCTCAGATTCTGGTGTCAAAACTAGTTTAACTATTTCACTAGCATGTGAGCCTAGTTGATATAAACCATCAGTTGGTAGTTCATTACCACGTTTATGAATTAAACGACAATTTGACGAGTTAGGATCTTCCTTATCAAGCCAATAATATTCATCTAAATAAGATGCACCAGGAATTCTCAATGAAGGAACAGAACGATACATGTCCCACATACATTCAAAGTGGTCTTCCATTTCACGACCACCACGAACTACAAAGCCAGCATTAGGACGCTTAGTTCCGTCTAAAGAACCTCCAGCGACATCTAATTCTTCCAAAATATGAATCTTGTCACCAGCCATTTTGGCATCTCTAACTAAGAAGAATGCTGTCGAAAGACCAGCTAATCCACTACCAATAATGTAAGCAGATTTTTTATCCACATCTGCTGGTTTTTTTGTGTCTGCAAAAGCTTCATAATTTCCCTTTGAATAATACATACAAGTGATCCTCTTTTCTATATTCGGATAGTATTAACACTTCTTATATTCAATTCTATGTAAAGCGGTTACAATAGTCAATGTATTTGACTATTATATTTATAATTTATTACTTATTAGGTTTTGCCACAAACATTTCATATCAGCTGGTTCTGAAACAGTAATCTCCTGCTTACATTTCGAAAAAGGATCATCAAACTTAAGATAAAAGCAATTCAAAGCTTGTCGCTCAAAATTATCTTTAATCCCATACAGAAGATCACCATACAAGGGATGTCCAAGATATTGCATGTGAACTCTGATTTGATGGGTTCGACCAGTTAGTAATTGTAATTCAACTAAGCTTGCACCATTAACTTGATCTAAAACACGATATTTTGTAATTGAGCGTTGACCATTAGCTACTACTCCGCGTTTAACACCGGCATCTAATTTACCAATTGGCGCATTGATAATACCTGTTTCTTGTTCTTTACTAAAATTGCCATGCACAATCGCATGGTATTTCTTAATAAAGCAATCCTTCCCCATTTTGCTAAATCGAGCATGAGCAACTGAATTTTTCCCAACTAAAACTAATCCTGACGTATCACGATCAAGTCTTGTAATAACATGTGGTTTAAGTTCTTTCTGCCCATTTTTCTGAAAATAATATAGTAATCTGTTGACTACGGCATCATTATCTTCATAACGTGATGGAATCGACAAAACGCCAGCTTCTTTATTAACGACCAAATAATCATGCTGTTCAAAAACAATATTAAGTTGATTAATAGATGGTTTTAGCCATTGATTTTTCTTCTCCTCACCTAAAATAAAAATCACTTCATCCTCAGGATGTAAAAGATAGCTAGTGAAGCGACGATGATGATTTACTAAAATCATTCCACCATGATGTTGACTGTTAGTTAAAGCTCTTTTAGAGAAACCATTTCTTAATAAAAAACGCCCCAATTTCTGAGGTGTTTTATTTTCAAATTTTAATTTAAAGTACTGCATTATTTATTTTTAGGTTGGCCAATAAAGGCATCCTCTACTCTATTCCAAAAATGGGTATGTTGATATTTATCAAAGCGAATCACATGTTGAGAAATACGATATTCAATCTTCTTAATATGCTTATGATTAAATTCATATCCATCGTAAGTTACTACGTAGTGATCATCGCTTTCTGGCTTAATAGTTATCCATTCATCAGGGGCAATCACAATTGGAGACGATAAAGTTCTAAATACGCGATTATTAATAGATGCTATTTCAGTCATTTGCAAGGCCTTTAAACGTGGATGAATAACTGCACCCCCTAGAGATTTACTATAGGCAGTAGAACCGGTAGGAGTTGAAACGCATAAGCCATCCCCCTTAAAGCTTTCAAAGAATTGATCTCTAATATAAACATCTGCTTTTAAAGTCTTCGAAACTCGTTTAATAGTTGCTTCATTTAAGGCAAGCAATTTTTTCTTCTCACCCGAACCGGTAGTAATGATTAATTCTAATAAAGGATAAGAAGCAGAAGATGGCTGTTTCTTAGTCAGATTATCCACCATTTTGTTAATTTCAAAATTACGCCAATCAGTATAGAAGCCTAGGTGTCCCGTATGTACACCAATAAATCTTATTTGATCAACTAAATTTTGATACTTATGAAAACCAGAAATTAAAGTTCCATCTCCTCCAATTGTGATTACGACATCAGGATTTTCAGGATCAATTTCTATCTTTCTAGAATCAAGTAATTTTTCTAATGCCTTAACTACTGCCAAGGTTTCAACTTTTTCATTATAAACGAGTGCGACTTTCATTATTGTTCTTTTCCTTTAGATTTAGTAAAAATTCTTTGTGCTTCCTGCACTTCATCTTTAATTGATGACATTTCTTCATCTAACTTATAAGCAGCTTCAGCTGTAGTTTTAAGTCGCTTAGAAATATCCTCCGGGTATTTCCCCTGATATTTATAATTTAACGTATGTTCTACCGTTGCCCAGAAATTCATTGCTAAAGTACGAATTTGAATTTCAGCAATTATCTTCTTTGGTCCATCTGGTAAGAAAACAGAATATGAAATCACCATATGGTAAGAACGATATCCAGATGGTTTTGCGTTTTGAATATAGTCTCTTTCTTCAATTACTTGCATATCTTGCCGCTGATGAATTAGGTCAACCACTCGATAGATATCATCTACAAATTGACACATAATCCGAATTCCAGCAATATCTTGCATATCATTTTCAATGACATCAGGGGCAATAACTCGCCTTGTCATCTTCTCTTTAATTGAATCGACTGTTTTAACGCGTCCGACCACGAATTCAATCGGCGAATGCTCACCCTTGTTTAAAAAACTTTGTCTAAGTGATCGAAATTTAACTTTTAATTCAGAAACAGCCTGTTGATAAGGCCATAAAAATAAATCCCAATCTTTCATGTATAAATCCTTTCCGTTTCAAACAAAATTATTCTACCATAGAGAGGGATAACATTAACTACTGAAAGGATAAAATTATGAGTAAAAATTTAGAAATTGAATCAAAAACACTACTAGATGAAGAAACTTACAAAAAAATGCGTGATGCTTTTACTGCTAAGTCAGACTTTATCCAAAAGAATTATTATTTTGATACACCTGACTTTGATCTAAAAAATAGTGACGCAAGTTTAAGAATTAGAATTCTTGTTGACCACGCTGAACAAACAATTAAGGTTAAAGAAAACAATCCTAAAGAAAATAAGTATAGCGAACGCATTGAAATAAACGATCTACTTTCCGTTGCTCAAGCCGAACAAATGACTCAAAGTGCATATGAAGGTACTTTCTTCTTGTTCGGCGGTGATGTTGGTGATTATTTACAAAAACACTATTCTAACGAAGCAATTCACTCTTTAAAGTTAATTTCATGGAGCCAAACTCGCAGAATATTAGCAACAGGTCCAGAAAAATGTGAATTAACTTTAGACTTAACAGAATTTCCAGATGGATATTATGACTTCGAATTAGAAATTGAAAATGATGATCCAGCTACTATCAAAAAAGTACTTGCTGAATTAGAAAAACAATTTAATTTCAAAGTTAACAAAGAAAATACTAACCAAAGCAAGGTGCAACGTGCTTGGGAACACAAAAAATAAAACAAAATTTTTCTCATTTTGTCCATTTTCTGATAAAGTATTCATGAATCTGGACGGAGGAAAACAAATTGTTTGAAATATTTTTCTTTGTTAATCCAATTGGGATTAACTGTTATCAAAATGAACGGGAAATAAGTGCTGCAGTCAGTGGTTATAAACAAAACATTTCTTACCACTTTATACCCATAACTAACATGAATACGATTCGAAACGATATCAAGGCTCGGCATCTTGCTTCAAGTAATGTCGGAGTTTTTAACACTTTTAGTCAAAGTGCTTATAATGCAACTAAAGATTATCACACTCTAAAATTAATCGTTGGTAATAAAAAAGCCAGACAATATATTATTAAATTACAACATGCAATTAATGATATGGGTAAGACTTATTCTCGAGAGCTTGTTAATGAGATTTTAACTTCTCTAGATGTTTCAATTAAAAACTTCAATAAAAATAGAGAGTCAAACTACATTAAGCTCTCAATGGATAAGGATTTGAAACTTGCTGACGACTTAAATGTTGTCACTACACCAACTACGATCATCTTCAACTATGATGATGATCGTGGTGATTCAGGGATGATGATTGAAGGTTGCGCAAATCGCGAAGAAATTGAAGCTGCTATCGCTGGGGATAAACAGACTAGTAGTGATAATAGTTTACGCTTATTGTAATTTTCGGCTAGTTGACTTTTTAGTCATCTAGCTTTTTTTGTAGAAAAGTTAATATTGGACTTGCATCTTTCGGCTTTCGCAGCTGCAAAAATAATTCTTTAGGTATATCATCTATTGAATAATGCAATTGATATAATAGGCTTCCAATTTTCAATCCAATCTTACTTTTTTGAACCAGTTGTTTTTGCAAATATTTCTTTTGATCTTTAATATCGGACACCTTAAAAATCTTTTTAACTGGAGTAAATAAAAATAATTCTGCTACACCTTCTTCATCTAACGGAAAAATTTTAACATCATATTGAATTTCTGAACTAATTGCTGCTTTTAAGATATTATATTTAAGCCTTATCAAACATTTAAATGGATCAATTTCTAGATAATACCACTGCCATTTAGGACTATATCTAAGAAAAATTTCCTGTGATTGATTAATTTTCTTCTTCAAATAATGTCTTTTTCCAACAATCCAAATATCTTTAATATTTATTTGTTTGTATAATTGATGTCGATGATTAAACTCTTCTTCACTTAAAGGAGCACATTGAACTTCAAAAGATAATTTATTTTCTACCAGTACATCCGCTCTTAATTGTTGATCTAAAAGTGAAACTTCTACTTCCGCCTGAATTCCATTGGCCTTTAGAGCAGTACATAAAAGGATTTTTGCCTGCGAATGTTCTTCTTTTTCTCCTGTCCCTTTTACCTGATAAAAGTGCTTAAAAAATGGTGTCTTATCTTCAGATAAGATCAAAATCATTCGATGCCTACAAGATGGACATAGATAATAATCCTGATTTAATTTCTTTATTCCTCGATTAACTTGCTCTGCTTCATTGACTGCCAAGACTAATTTTTGATTTAAAATCGCAGCATACATTTTATCGCCCAATATTATATACGCAAAAAGGAGATAAATTTTTTTGGGCTCTATACTTTTTCCTGTTGATGGATATCTATGATATCCTATCGACAGGATTTTTTATTGCATAAAGAAAGAGGCCATAGCCTCTCCTAACTTAAAATCCTTCTACGACCAATTCATTATTGTTTTTTCCGATTATTTTAAATGGCAAATATCATAATATATATGTAGCTGAGCTTATTCAGCTCCATTGTCCTTACCGCCATTCTCATAATCTCAAACATATGGTTCAGATGCTTATCGGGGCTTTCAATAGTCTACGTGTACAAACGATGAAACAGTTTAAGAAACAAAGTCGTGAATATAAGCTCTTAAAATCCACCTGGAAGCTTTACCTCATGAAATATGACAAGGTCAATAAGAAGACGGCTTAGACTGCAGTAAAGAACTTGAAAACACATATTGATTATGCAAGACTTTATGGCTGCTATTCAAAGCAAAGACGAAAAGCAGATCATTCACTTGCTTCACTCAAAACAAGCTGTCGGTAAGCAAATTCATCAAACCTTATTAATTTTTAAACACAATTATACTGGCATTCTAAATAGCATTTCTTCTAGCTATTCTAATGGCTGTCTTGAAGGAGTTAATCGTAAGATTAAACAAATGAACGAACAGCCTATGGCTATAGTAGTTTTAGCCACTTATTAATTAGAATTAAACTAGAAGAAAATATTATAAAAGAAAAGGAATCAAGCAACTATTCTTTAGTTGCCTAATTCCTTAATCTAAAACTGGTCATCAACAGGATTTGACAAACAGCCAATTTTTTCATCTCCTTTTATTTTTTAATCAAAATATTGTCTTAAATTTCCTAATGCATCTTGTCTAATTAAACACTTAGCATTTTTCTTTATCTTTTGGAATTGCTTTTCAGTCATCCCATTGCCATATTCATTTGCAATTACCCAGGTATCTTCAGGTTTTAATTCTACATAGTTGTCATCTAAGTAAGATAAATCTAAGTAATATTCATGTCGGTAAGTATATAAACTAGATGCTAATCCATCAACCTTTAGTGCATCTGCTAATGCAGCAACTAAATCAATACTTTCCAGTTTAAAAACACGACGATTGTCACTTACTAGTTTATCTTGATCGTTAATTTCCGTTCTACGTTGATCAGTATCTGATTCAGTACCTAACCCCTTTAAAAGATCTCGTAATTGATCACTTGAATCATCGCGAGTGTCCGTGTCACTATCTGGAACTTTAGAAATAAGTAACTCTAATCCAGAACTGCTTGGCATAACTTGAAAAGTAACCGGATCTCCTTTGGCAAAAGTATGATCAGTGTCGACTTCACTTAAAATCTGATAGAAGAATTTTTGAATTTGACTTTTGTTTCCCAACAAATCGAGCATCGTTATCCCACGCTCTTTAAGTTCATCCGCATCCATCGTTACACGAATGGTATTTTCACTTATTCTGTGTACTTCCACTTATTATCACCTCGAAGTCTTTGTCTGTAATACATTGTAACCTATTTTGTTGTTCAAATAAAAACGCTAGCTTAAAAAAGCTAACGTTTTTAAATAATTAATTAAAAATCAGCAGTCATTGCTTGAATTTCTTCAAGTTCTAAACGACGTACCTTCCGAGGAAGAAATCTTCTAATTTCGTCTTCGTTATAACCAACTTGCAAACGTCTGTCATCCATAATGATTGGACGTCTTAATAAACTAGGATTCTTTTCAACAAGATCAATTAATTGATCAATTGATAGATCATCTAAATTGATCTTTAAGTTTTGGAAAGTACGAGAACGAGTAGAAATAATTTCCTCTGTACCATTTTCAGTCATACGTAGAACTTGCATGATTTCTTCCTTATTCAAAGGATTGGCAAAAATGTTTCTCTCTTTAAAGGAAATATCATGTTCCTTTAACCATGCCTTTGCTTTACGACATGAAGTACAACTTGGTGATGTATATAAATTTAACACTTAACTCCACACTCCTTTGCGTGTAGAAAAATAACTACTGTTCCACTTACATAAAATATTATATTACAAATACTTTGAGCTTGTAAGTTGTAATCATATTTCTTTTATTAGCTTACATAATATACTTTAGCAGCAAATATTGAAGTTTATGTGAAGTTCTAACAAAAAAACAAAAAAGAGTACTAAAAGTACTCTTTTTTCTAATCAAGAATATTAAGTTTCTTCATAGTTTCTTCAACTAATTTCTTGTTTTCATCAGCAGTTTCTGAAACAAAACAAGCTTTATTTGCTAATTCTTTAATATCTTCAGTATTGATCTTCTTCATCAAACTTCTGATACGCAAGATTGAAGTTGCACTCATTGAGTATTCATCAAGTCCCATTGACAAAAGGATTGGGAACATAATGTCATCACCGGCAGCTTCACCACACATACCACACCAAATACCGTTTTCATGAGCACCATCAATAGTGTGCTTAATCAAACGTAAAACAGATGGGTTATATGGTTGGTAAAGATAAGAAACGTTATCATTACCACGATCAGCAGCCATAGTATATTGGATTAAGTCGTTAGTTCCAATTGAGAAGAAATCAACTTCTTTAGCAAATTGATCAGCTAATACAGCAGCAGCTGGAACTTCGATCATCATACCAACTTGTAAGTCGTCACCGATCTTAACGCCTTCTTTGGCAAGTTTATCTTTTTCTTCAGCTAAGATTTGCTTAGCTTCACGTAATTCTGCTAAGGTACCAATCATTGGGAACATAATTCCTAATGGACCATATGCAGAAGCACGAAGTAAAGCTCTTAATTGAGTTCTAAAGATATCCTTGTATTGCATTGAAAGACGAATAGCACGAACACCTAAGAATGGGTTCATTTCTTCTGGAAGATCCCAGTAATCTAAGTGCTTGTCACCACCGATATCACAAGTTCTAATGATAGTTTGCTTACCATCCATATCTTCGATAACTTTCTTGTAAGCATCAAATTGAGCTTCTTCGGATGGGAAGTCTTTTGAATCCATGTATAAGAATTCAGTTCTGTACAAACCAATGGCTTCAGCACCGTTTTCTTTTACACCCTTCATATCATTAGGAGTACCAATGTTAGCAGCAATAATGAACTTCTTACCATTAGCAGTTACAGATGGTTCATTCTTTAGCTTCTTCCATTCTTCCTTTTGCTTAGCAAAGGCTTCACCTTTCTTAGTGTATTCTTCGATTTGAGCATCAGTTGGATTAATGATAGCATCGCCGTCTAAACCATCGGCAATAAGCATATCGCCATCTTTAACATCTTTAGTAATCGTTTCAGTACCAACAACAGCTGGAATTTCTAATGAACGAGCCATGATTGCTGAGTGAGCAGTTCTACCACCAACATCAGTTACAAATCCCTTAACGTACTTCTTGTTAAGTTGAGCTGTATCACTTGGTGTTAAATCGTAGGCTACTACTACAACTTCATGGTCAATAGCTGCAGGATCTGGCAATTTTTTACCAAGAAGATGTGCCATAAGACGCTTTGAAACATCACGTACGTCGGCTGCACGTTCTTGCATATATGCATTGTCAGTCATACCTTCAAAAATAGTAATGAATTTTTGAGCAGTTTCATCTAATGCTGCTTCAGCATTAACTTTTTGATCTTTGATTTCTTGTTCAATGGCACCAGTAAATTCTGGGTCACTTAAGAAGAGAAGGTGTGCGTCAAAAACTTGAGCTTCTTCTGCTCCTAAACTTTCCTTAGCTTTATCACGAACTTTTTCAAGTTCTTTAGTTGATTCTTCAACAACTTTCTTAAAGCGAGCTACTTCAGCATCAACATCGCTAACTGAGGTTTTAGAAAACGAAAGGTCAGGTTCTACCAAAAGGTAGGCTGGTGCAACTGCAATACCATCACTGGCTGCAATTCCCTTTAAAGTTTTCGACATTATTCAGCTAAACCTTCCTTTTTCATAGTGTCAGCAATAGCTTCAATTGCTTCTTTAGCGTCGTCACCATCAGCAGTAATAGTTACATCTGCACCTTGGCCAACACCTAAAGACATAACACCCATGATTGACTTCAAGTTTACTGATTTACCGTTGTATTCCAAGTTAATATCTGAGTTAAACTTAGAAGCAGCTTGTACCAACAAAGTAGCTGGACGAGCATGAATACCAGTTTCAGCAATAATATGAAATTCGCGTTTTTCCATTTTAAATTATCTCCTTTAAAATCAAAAATAATCGGGAGTTTTATACCCACTCGTTTATTAGGTTATCATGTTTTCTAAATGAAAACAACACAAATGTAAATGTTTACATTATAAAGTACTTAATTTTCATTGTCAGATAAGGTATAAATTATATCCCCACCTCTTTGGGCAATCCCAGTTATCCTCTGTCTTTTACCATAGCTTCTAAGAGCCAATTGGAATTGAAAAGCATCTTTGGGACTAACTCTATATTCTTTCAATTCACCACTTATGATTTTATCTAATATTTCTTCATAATTCATTCCTTATACTTCTCTCCTTAAAGTTTCTATATCTTTCTAAAAAATTTCTTCTTTATCCTAATTATATCAATTTCCTATAAAAATCTGAGCTTAGCACTTGCAATTAGTAAGTATCCGTACTATGATATTAGCAAGTTAGCACTCATATATCAAGAGTGCTAAAATAGGAATATGGCCTGAATATTATAAGAAAGGCGGAAATATTAATGCTATGTGATAACTGTCATAAACGTCCTGCCTCCATTCATCTTTATACAAATGTAAATGGGCAAGATCGTGAAATTTCATTATGTCAACAATGTTATCAAGAATTGAAAAATCAACAAGGACAAAATAATAGTATGAATAATAACAATGCATTTTTTGGCGATTTTGATGATTTATTCAACGCCTTAAATAATAACAACAATGAACAAAATAATCCTCAAGGCCGTGATCCACGTATGCAAATGGGTGGTGGCCGTCGAGGTGGAAATAACGGTGGTCAAAAATCTCTACTCGACCAGTATGGTACGGATTTAACCGATTTAGCAAAAAAGGGGAAAATTGATCCAGTTATTGGTCGTGATAAAGAAATTGCTCGCGTTATTGAAATTTTAAACAGACGGACTAAAAATAATCCAGTTCTTATTGGAGAAGCTGGTGTTGGTAAAACTGCTGTTGTCGAGGGATTAGCACAACAAATTGTCGATGGTTCAGTCCCTGCTAAACTTCAAGACAAGAGAATCATTTCTTTAAATATGGTCTCAATGGTTCAAGGTACTGGAATTCGCGGTCAATTTGAACAAAGAATGCAACAACTGATTAAAGAATTAGAGCAAAATGATAATATTATCCTATTTATCGACGAAATTCATGAATTAGTTGGTGCTGGTAACGCTGAAGGCGGTATGGATGCTGGTAACATTATTAAACCAGCCTTAGCTCGTGGAGATTTCCAATTAATTGGTGCTACTACTATTAAGGAATATCGAAACATCGAAAAGGATTCTGCCCTTGCTCGTAGATTCCAACCAGTGGAGGTTAAAGAACCTACAACTGAAGAAACAATTAAAATTTTACAAGGCATTCGTAAGCGTTACGAAGACTACCACCATGTTCAGTATACAGATGAATCTATACAAGCTGCAGTAGATCTTTCCTCCCGCTACATTCAAGATCGTTTCTTACCTGATAAAGCCATCGATCTTTTAGACGAGGCCGGTTCAAGAATGAATCTCACCATTCCTTATGTTGATAGTGAAAAGATCAAGGAAAGACTGGATGCTGCTGAAAGTTTAAAGCAAGATGCTTTAAAAAACGAAGATTATGAAAAGGCTGCCTACTATCGTGATCAAATTGAAAAGTATGAGAAATTAAAAGATCAGAAAGTAGATCCTGATCAAACACCTAAAATTACTGAAAAGATCATGAATAAGATCGTGGAGGAAAAAACTAATATTCCTGTCGGCGACTTACAGAAACAAGAAGAAACACAATTAAAGAACTTAGCTACTGACCTTAAAGATAATGTAATTGGTCAAAACAAAGCTGTTGAAACTGTTGCTCGTGCAATAAGACGAAATCGGGTTGGTTTTAACAAATCTGGTCGTCCAATCGGTTCATTCTTATTTGTAGGACCGACTGGTGTAGGTAAAACAGAATTAGCGAAACAATTAGCCAAACAAATCTTTGGTACAGAAGATGCGATGATTCGATTCGATATGAGTGAATATATGGAACAATATTCCGTATCGAAACTAATTGGTTCTGCACCAGGTTACGTGGGCTACGAGGAAGCTGGTCAATTAACAGAAAGAGTACGTCATAATCCATATAGCTTAATTTTATTTGATGAAATTGAAAAAGCTCATCCTGATGTACTTCACCTATTCTTGCAAATTCTCGATGATGGCCGCTTAACTGATTCGCAAGGTCGCACAGTTTCATTTAAAGATACCATCATCATTATGACCTCTAATGCTGGTCAAGGAATCAAAGAAGCTAGCGTAGGTTTTGCGGCTGAAAACAGCCATCAAGAACAATTTAAGAATAGCTTAGGTCAATACTTTAAACCTGAATTTTTAAATAGACTTGATGATATAGTTGAATTTAATGCACTTGATAAGAAAGACTTAATCAAGATTGTTGATTTAATGCTTACAAATACCAATGATATGGTAAAAGATCAAGGCCTACATATTGATGTTACATCTGAAGCAAAAGACCTTCTTGTCGAAAAAGGTTATGATCCTTCTATGGGTGCTCGTCCACTTCGTCGTACAATCCAAGAAGAAATTGAAGATAAAGTAGCAGACTATAAACTAGATAATCCAGCAGCTAAAGAACTAAAGGCTGATGTAGTTGACGGTGAAATAGCAATTAGTGAAAATTAATTATTTAAGAGCAAATAAGAGCCACATAATTTGTGACTCTTATTTTTATTTTTATAAATTCTATAAAAAGGTTATACTTAATTTTAGGTTTTAAAGACACATTTATATATCGAGGTTATAAATATGATGCATTTAATTGATGTTACAAATAGCTACCGTGATTTAGTCCAAAGACAATTAGCAGCTACTAATAGTCAATTCGTAAAAGTTTACTCTTTAGGTAATACCACAGTAGTATACAGCGAAACAGCTGATAAAATTGAAATCGTTATGGAAAATCATAAACGTTCTATTAGACAAGATGAAGTAGAATTTGTTATTAAGCGTCTAATTCATGAAGATCGAATTTATGATATAACAGTTGATAAAAGTAGAAAAATCATTTCTATCACTTGTGATCGTTAAAATCGCAAAAAAGCCGTGGAGTTGTTCCACGGCTTTTTTCTATCTTATAATCTTGAAGTTAATTCAATATCAGGATACTTGTCTTTAAACCATCTTTCAGCAAATGCATTTTCAAATAAGAATAATGGCTCCCCATCCCTATCCTTAACCAATAAGTTACGGGATGATGACATTTTAGGATCCAATTGATCTGGGTTAATCCAACGAGCTACACGGTTTCCTAATGTATGGAGTTCAACTTCTGAATTGTATTCATTTTTCATTCTGAAAGAAAATACTTCAAACTGCAATTGCCCAACTGCACCAAGAATATAATCATCAGTTGAATAACCACGGTAAAGTTGAATCGCACCTTCTTGAACTAATTGATTCATCCCTTTATGGAATGACTTTTGTTTCATAACATTCTTAGGAGTTACACGCATAAAAATTTCAGGTGTAAATTGTGGCAAAGCCGGGTAAACAATTTTTTTCTTACCGGCATAGATTGAATCTCCAATTTGGAAATTACCCGTATCATACAATCCAACAATGTCACCTGCTACAGCGTCAGAAACCTGCACACGTTCACTAGACATAAACTCAGTTGCATTATTTAATCTGACTGGCTTGCCAGTTCTAGCTAAAGTTACGTCAATTCCCTTCTTAAATTCACCGCTTCCAATTCTCACAAATGCGATTCGATCACGGTGATTAGGATTCATGTTAGCTTGAATCTTAAAGACAAAACCAGAAAATTCTGGATCATCGGCTGCCAATTTTTCATTTTCATTAACAGTATGTTCTTGAGGCGCTGGTGCTAAGTTTACAAAACTATCTAAGAAAGTTTCAACACCGAAATTAGTTAAAGCAGATCCAAAGAAGACTGGAGTTTGATCGCCCTTTAAAATCTTATCTTTATTAAAAGTATTTCCAGCTTCTTTTAATAAATCAATGTCATCTAACGTCGATTGATATAAGCTATCTTTTGCTAAAGGCTCATCTTCTGCTAATTTTCCATCTTTATCTAACGGTAAATAACGATCATCATCATCTTTTCGATAAAGCTCAACACGATTATTGTCAATATCGTACAATCCCTTTAATTGCTTCCCCATACCAATAGGCCAATTCATGGCTACGCCTTCAATGCCTAATAAGTCTTCTAATTCAGCAATTAAATCTAAAGGTTCACGTCCGTCCCGATCTAATTTGTTCATAAAAGTAAAAATAGGGATACCGCGTTTCTTTACAACCTTAAATAGTTTTTTAGTTTGTGGCTCAATACCTTTAGCTGAATCAATAACCATTACGGCAGCATCCACAGCCATTAAAGTACGATAAGTATCTTCAGAGAAGTCCTGGTGTCCTGGTGTATCAAGGATGTTAATTCTTTTTCCTTGGTATTCAAATTGCATTACTGAACTAGTAACTGAAATACCACGTTTCTTTTCAATTGCCATCCAGTCACTAGTTGCATAATGTCCACTTTTACGTGCCTTAACAGTACCTGCACTTCTAATTACCCCACCAAAAAGAAGCATCTGTTCAGTAATTGTTGTTTTACCAGCATCTGGGTGAGAAATAATCGCAAATGTCCGTCTTTTTTCCACTTCATCAGTTAACTTTGTCATTAATCTTTAGCTTCTTCCTTTTCTTCTTTTTTTGGAATTGTAAGTAAGAGAGTTAATAAGCGTGAGCCTTTCATTCGTCTAGTTGTTAAAGTCATTCCATTATCAAGTTTAACGCTTAGCTTTTCGCCCTTAGCTGGTATTAAGCCTAACTTTGTAATTACATACCCAGCAACTGTATCTATGTCTTCCATTGCTAAATTAGTACCGAATTCTTCATTAAAATCAGTTAATGGCATTTTTCCGTAAATCACATATTCTCTTGGACTAATTTTTGAAAATAGGACTTCGGCCTTATCAACCTCATCATCGATATCTCCAACAATCTCTTCAATTAAATCTTCAATTGTAGCTAACCCTACAACACCACCATATTCATCAGTCAAAATTGCAAGTTGTCTTTGTGTTTCTTGCATTTCAACTAATAATTCACCCAATTCAATTGTTTCAGGTGCAAATAAAGGCTTAAACATTACCTGAGCATAGTCTAGCTTATTAAAACCAACCTTATGAGCTTTTCGCAAAACAGTTCTAATATGAATGACGCCTACAATCTTATCTTTATCTCCATCATAAACAGGTACTCTTGAATAAGGTTCTTTTAAGATCTTATCTAAGTTTTCTTGAAAACTATCATTAATATCGACCATGAAGGCATCAGTTCGAGGCACCATTACTTCTCGTGCCATCTTTTCTTCAAAATCTAAAATGCCTTCCATCATTGAAAATTCACGGTCACTAATTTCTTTTTGCTCATGCAATTTATTTAAAATTTTATTTAGCTTCCGTTGACCATCAACTTCTTCTTCACCACGAAATTTAGCTCTTAACTTGCTAAATATATCCCCCGCACCGGGATCACTACTCATCTTCAATTCTCTCTTTCTATTGTTGTCCTAATCTCTACTTTAATCACAATTATCGGTAATTATATCACATGCTAATCTATGATAAAATAAGGAACAAGAAATGGGGTCTTATAGATGAAAAAACAAAGCATCTACTTAGTATTTACATTCTTATTATTAATTCCGTATCTATGCAGCCTAACTTTAATAGGTATTTGCTACAATGCCTTAGTTAGACACTCAAGCAATATCTTTAGAAGCTTAGTTGGTGCCTTAGTTGGTGCAATCATAATGTTTGCAATTAAGGCTACGATTCAACACCCACTTAATTTAGTATCTGACGAAGTACCAAATAATCTATTTAAACAAATTCTACGTTTTTATAGTATTCGTAGACGTAAACTTCTACTTATCTATAATTTTTTAGTCGATTTTGCTCTTTGCTGGTTTGCAATGGATTTAGTAAGGGAATTTTTCTCATTATCCTTTATTATTGGAAATTCAGTTGGCATTGTATTACTTATTATGCTAATTTCAACATGTATTGGTGCATACATCGAATATGATAATCTATCTATTGACCCAAGACAGAAGTAACTATTTAGAATCATCATCAGAACTGGCATCCAGATATAAAATCTGAGCCAGTTTTTTTGTTTCTAAATTCAATTTAGTTAAAACATAGGGTTTTTCACTATCACCTAAATTTTCATATACAGTAACTCCTTCTTTGGATAATTTATCTAAAAAAGTTGGAATTACAAAGTTCAAAGGCTGACTGAAGAAAGCCATATTACTATTTGGTGTATCAATTTCCGCAATTTTTGAATTAGGTAATTCAAATTTGTTTAATCCAGAAACAGGCATTTGTTTATCATCAGCTAAAACGCCATACCAAAACATAAAGTTTTCAGGCCCAAATACTACTAAACTTGCACGCTCATTTTCATAACCATTATCTTCAACAAACTTTTTAAAAATAGGATCGTTTTCCATTTCTTGAATAGCCGCTGTATAAGTCTTATTTTCATCAATTTGGTTTGGCATAAAAACCTTACCAATAAAATTATGAGCCGAGTATTCTTCTCTTTTCATTTTCTCTCCCCTTAAAAAAACTACGATCTAAATCAGGACGTAATTGGTTATAACGTTCATACCAAATTTGCGCAAATTTTTGGGCAAATGGTCCCTTCTTTTGATCTATCCAATCTAATAATTCAAAACTAGCACTACGCAAAATACTATCAATCTCTTCGCCATAATGCCAACGCTTTTTGTTCATTGCATACTCATCTGCATCTAATAGCCTTTTTTCTCCATCTGAGAAGACCTTAATATCTAGGTCATAATCAATATACTTTAAGGCTTCACGATCTAAGACAAATGGACTCGCTAAATTTGCATAGTAAGCAACTCCATTCGGTCTAAGCATTGCAATCACATTAAACCAAAGTTTTCGATGAAAATAAACAATCGCTGGTTCCCGACTAATCCATTTCCTACCATCTTCTTCGGTAATTAAAGTGCGGTCATTAACGCCGATAATAATATTTTGCTCTGTCTTAACTACCATAGTGTCACGCCAATTTCGATGTAGCGTGCCATTATGTTTATAACTTTGTATTGCGATATAATCGCCTTCACGAGGCATTTCCATAATGTGCGCCTCCTCACTAAACATTATACCAGCAAATTAATATTCATCTATTTCTTCTAGATCCACTACTTCGCCATTTAAGAAACTATCAATTTCACCACTAGAGAAGCCATGTTGAAATAAGAAATGTCTAACTTTTTGCTTTCTCTTAAAACCATCATCTTTCCGATATTTTTTCCAAGCTTTAGTTCCTTGCTTTTTTAGCGCTTCTAATTGCTCATCTTCATTAGTCTCAATATCCAAATGATCAATTATTAACTCCCCTAAATCTTGATCAAAACCATGATTTTGTAATTTCGTCAGCGCTTTTTTCTTAATTTCTTTATACGAAAGTTTACCTACCTGATGAATCAGTGAATGTATAAGACGAATTCCGGTATCTATCCATTCTTCCTCCTCTATTTCATATAGAGCATCTTGAATAGTATTAGCTGCAACGCCCTTTTGTTTTAATTTTCTAGTAATTCCTCTTGGACCATCTTTTCCTACTCTAAGATTATTCTTGATAAATAAACGAGCAAAATCCTCATCATTTATATAATTCAAATCCATCAAGTCTTCAACTGCGGCCTGACTTGCTTCCTGACTAATTTCATGTTTATTTAAATATTCTAAAACTTCATACACACTACGTGGCTGATAACTCAAGAAAGTCATCGCTAATTGCAAAGCTTGACTATCAGCTTCTGCTTTTTTAATTTCTTCAATATCTTCAAGACTTAATTCAGTCCCTTTTAACAAGCGTCTTTCAATCAAAGTTCTTTCATTGACACTAAAGGCATATTCATTATCAATAAAAATATTATAGCGGCCTTTGCGTTTTTGAGTGCTAATTTTAGTAATAAGTGGCATCGTAACACCTCTCGTAAAATTTTATTTTCTTCTATTTTATATTAAATTAAATACTTGTATCACTTGAAAATAACGCTTATGCTTATTGTGACACTTTTTTCATGAATTAATCGAAATGAGGGCCTTATTTTGACAAAATTTACTAAAAATAAACAAGAAAAAGATATTATTATCACCATTAAACGCTTAGGAATTAATGGTGAAGGTATTGGATATTATAAAAAGAAAATTATTTTTATTCCTGGAGCTTTGCCAAACGAAGTAGTTGTGGCCAAAATTATTAACAGACATCCTCACTATTTAGAAGGAGAACTAGTTAGAATTAAAGAAAAATCCCCAGATCGAATTAACTTTCCTAAGGGAGTTGATCCAACTGTTGGTGGCTTAGAACTTGCTCATCTTACTTATCCAAAACAACTCGAATTCAAGCAACATTTAATTTTAGAATCTCTTAGAAAATATCATCCGAGAGATTATATGAAATATAAAGTTAAAAAAACTATCCCAGCACCAAATATCTGGAATTATCGCAATAAAGCTCAATATCAAATTGAATTTAATAAAGGAAAAAGTAAGCTTGGACTGTATGCTCCTAATTCACACCGCTTAATTGACTTACCGGAAATGCCCACGCAAACCAAAGAAACTCAAAAAACAGAGCGTGAAATTAAAAAGTTAATTGATAAACTTCATATTCGCATTGCTGACTTTAGACGCCATAATGATGGTATTAAAACTGTCGTAGTTCGTCAAAGTCATGCTACCGATGAAATTCAAGTAACATTGATTACTATTGGTAAAAAGATTAAAGATCTAAAATTACTTGCTAGTCAGATTATGAAGCTTCCTAATGTAGTTTCCGTATTTCAAAATGAAACTCAATGGCAAAATCCACAAGTTTGGGGTAATAAAACTATCAAGCTCTTTGGAAAATCACATATAACTGAAGAAATTCTCGGAAAGAAGTTTAAGCTTTCACCACGTGCCTTTTTCCAGCTCAATCCTGAACAAACCACAAGACTTTATTCAGAAGCACTTAAATATCTAGATTTAACTCCAGATCAAACTTTAATTGATGCTTATGCTGGTGTTGGTACGTTAGGTATTTTGGCTAGTGATCAAGTAAGACAGGTCATCGGAATTGAATCTATTCCTGAAGCGGTAGTTGATGCTCAAGAAAATTGCCACTTAAATCACGTTAGAAATGCTGAGTATATTCAAGGAAATGTAGAAAAACTACTTCCTGAATTAAAAAATCAGGGTGTTCCAATTAATGCCTTAATCGTTGATCCTCCACGAACTGGATTAAGCAAAAAATTAATCAAGACATTGCTTGAAGTTCAGCCCGAAACTTTTGTTTACGTTTCTTGTAACCCAGCCACACTTACAAAAGACCTAGTCCTTTTAAGTGAAAAATATGATGTTCGTGTAATTCAACCAATTGACATGATGCCACAAACTCCACGCTGGGAAGGTGTCACTAAATTAGTTTTAAGAAAAAACAAATAATTTATTTCATTAGCAGTCATTACGACTGCTTTTTATCTATATAAAAAAGGTTGTAGACTGTCTGATCTACAACCTTTTTTCAAGTGGATGAGGTAAATATACTATCTAGCGCCATAATATCAGTATCTGGGTTTAATATTATGACTTGATCAACATCACTTGTTTGTATCTGTATTGAATAACGACTATTTGATCTTACTAAGAGAATCTTGTCTTTAAAACACTACAATCTGGAGATAAAAACTTTTATACAATATTATTCTACCTCTCCACACATCTTATTATAACAACTATGTAAGCGAATACAAACTATTTAGCTTGATATTGACGAATATCGTCTTTAATTCCTGCAAAATAATATTTTCCACTGTCCTCATCACTAACAAGTTCAACATCATTTTTTGGATCCTCTAAAGCTTCAGAAAAAATCCGTTCGTATTCATCGACACTTAACTTCTTTCGCTTAGCCAATAAGGCTTCGTCCCCAGCTTTATCTATTTGTTTTTCGTATCCTTCAACTACATTTGCGGAATAAAACTCAGCCATTGCACCTGATCCATAAGAAAATAGACCAGTCAAGTCTCCAGCCTTTAAATCTCCATTTTCAAGCAAACTAAGTAAACTTAAATATAATGAACCAGTGTAAATATTACCTACATTAGCATTCAATTCTTTAGCTGCAGTAAAACTGTCCATTAAGCGTGCATTAGTTTCCTCATCTTCTCCTTCGATAGCAATACGATTAGCTTTTAACCCCATTTTAGTAAAAGGCAAATGATACACAATAGCTGCAAAATCCTTTGTTTCAAGGTTCTTTTGTTCCTTATAATCATTAAAAGTATGTTTAAAAAAGTCTAAATAAACTTGGGTAGAATATTTTCCATCGACTTTTGCCAATTTAGAATTATTCGGACGCCAGAAATCATTAATATCTTCACTATAAGCGCTGTGACCCTCGTTTAATTCTAAAATTCTTGGATTGCTAGAAATCAACAAACTAACGCTTCCTGCTCCTTGAGTAACTTCTCCAGCAGTCTTTAGACCGTAGCGTGCAATGTCGCTTCCAATTACAATAGCAGTTTGATCAGGATGCAGACGTACAAAATCTTGTGCAATCATTAAGCCTGCTGTTAATCCAAAGCAAGCTTCTTTAACTTCAAATGCTCTAACACTAGGATCTAACTTTAAGGCTGACTTTACAAATAAAGATCCCGATTTAGATTGATCAACACTACTTTCAGTACCAAAAATTAAAAGTCCAACTTTAGATTTATTAATTTTATTCAAATAACGTAATGTTGCATTAATTCCCATTGAAACTGCATCCTGCGTTGCATCAGCCACGCTCATTTTGCTTTGTCCAATCCCGATTAGAAATTTATTTGGATCTTGATTTCTTGCATGCGCCAAATCCACCATATCAACATACTTATTTGGAGTAAAATATCCAATTTGATCAATTCCAACCTTCATATCTACTTTTTATCCTTTCTTATTTCACTTAAAAATTCAAGAGCTGCTTCCTGCGTATATTTTTTGCTTTGTTGCAGTTTCTTCAAAACTTCTTCCTTTTCCTCTTCATTTGCATTCAGAGTAGCAACTAAATTTCGAGCCTGCAATTTCATATGACCTGCTTGAATTCCTTTGGTAGAAATTGCCAAAAGCGCTGAAAAATTATTGGCTAAACCAGTAGCAGCTATAATTTCAGCTAATTGCTTAGCAGACACCCGACCAAGTAAATTAAAACTCTGCTTAATATCTTCACGTGCACTAATTGAGCCACCTACTACCCCAATTGCTAAAGGAACAGTAAGTTCGCCAATTAACTTATCTTCTTCAATTTTCCACTTACTTAAAGACGTATAATTGCCACTTTTATTAGCCCACACCGCTGTTGCTGCTTCTACTCCTCGATAGTCATTTCCTGTTGCAATCAAAACACTGTCAATACCGTTCATAATTCCCTTATTATTTGTTACTGCACGGTAAATGTCATTTTGACCTATCTTACTAAGTAAAACTAGTTTTTCAGCCACTTTAAATCCGCCAACACTATCTACATTTAAATTTACTTTTGCTGTAGTTAACTGAGTAGGATAATTAGAAAGAATGGCGTATAAATTTTGTTCAATATTTGCTTGTTTTTCTAATTTATTTCCTAAAAATTCTAAAATTGCATTTGTCTTGTTAGCACCCATTGCTTCTGCAGGATCAACTAAAATACGTAAAAATACTAAATTATCTTTTTGAGATGCTTCAATTTTACATACTCCTCCACCATGTTTAACTAAACTAGCAAACTTTTGATTAGCTTGATTAATTAATTCTGGAAATTGCCGAGTAAAAGAATTTATATCAAAATCGTTAGTTACTTCTAAAACAATTTGACCATAAATTCCATTTCGGATACTAACTGCTTCTACGCCACCATTTTGATTAAAAATTTTACTTGCATGATTTGCAGCTGCAACTACCGACGGTTCTTCAACTGCCATTGGCACAATATATTTTCTCTTATTAACAACTAAGTTTGGAATAACTCCAAGAGGAAGACGAACCTGTCCAATTACATTTTCACTAAGTCTGTTTAGTCTTTCTAAAGTTTTAGAATCAATTTCACTTAGTTCAATACCCTCTTGCTCAAAAAAATTTCTTCTATCTTCTGGGAGCCATTGATAAAACTTCTTCTTAAATAATTCTTCTGACTTCATATGCAATACCTTGACCACCACCAATACATAAAGACACGATAGCTCTTCGACCATTAATCTTACGTAAACTATTTATTGCGCTCATCACTAAACGAGTACCTGTTGCACCTAAAGGATGACCCAAGCTCATCGCCCCACCAGCAATATTTAATTTCTCTTTTGGAATATTGAGATCACGCGCAACTGCATAGGCCTGCGCAGCAAATGCTTCATTAATTTCAATTACATCGTAATCTTCAATAGTACTGCCTGTTTCTTTCAATAATTTTTTTATTGCAAAGTATGGGGCATATCCCATGTATGCAGGATCACAACCAATTTCCGCAAAAGCTCCCAAGTGTGCTAATGGAGCTAAATTTAGCTCATCTAGCTTTTGTTGATTTGCAAGTAACAGCATACTTGCTCCATCAGTTAATGGGGATGAATTTCCAGCAGTAACACGGCCATTTTCTTTAAAAACAGGCTTCAATTTACTCAAAGACTCAACACTAGTATCTGGTCGAATTGTTTCATCGTGATCAAGTATCTCACCTTCAAGCTGGACTGGCTGATATTCTTCTTCAAACCAATTATTTTCTTGAGCTGCATACGCCTTAGCATGAGAATCACGCGCAAATTCATCCATTTCTTGACGAGTAACATGATATTTATCAGCTACATTTTCAGCTGTAAGCCCCATTGGCTTTTGAGAATAGGCATCCCCAATCCCATCAATCATTAAACTATCTTGATAACCCGGATTTTCATCATGCTTTTTACTCTTATCAAGTAACAACGGCGCATTTGTCATACTTTCAGCGCCTCCAACAACAGAAATTTCTGAATCTCCCAATACCATTTGCACTTGAGCAAACCGTAACGCTTTTAGACTCGAACCACAAACATCGTCAACGTTTGTAGCAACTACTGATTCGGGTAAGCCTGCCTTCAAAGCAATTTGGCGAGCAACATTTTGACCTAATCCAGCACTTAAAACATTACCAATTATTACATTATCTATTTTATCTTGCGGAACAATATTTTTTTCTAATAACCCTTTTAATGCTAGTACACCTAAATCAACTGCATTTTCATCCTTATAAAATCCGCGATATTTACCAAAAGGAATTCGATTCATTCCTACAATATATACATCCTGTAACACGCTTCCACCTCTTAATAAAAACTATTCTAATAAGTATCATAGCTCACAAACTTGAGTAGTCATACAAGCCATACCAATTTTTAATCAATTCTAAAAAAGATTGCCAGGCAACCCTAGCAATCTTTCTATACATATTTACTTAAAAAGTCATTTATCTTTTTTTGATACTCTACAGGGTGAGTAGCAAATGACCTAGCGTGCTTAGCACCTGGAACTACCCAAAGTTCTTTAGGACCAGCTGCTGCTTTGTAATTTTGGTAAACCATTTTGGTTGGGACAAAAGTATCCTTAGCACCATGAATAAAAAGCATTGGTCGCTTATTCTTAGCTACCTGATTTATACTACTACCATCTTTAAGAAAATATCCAGCTCTAATTCTTGTTATTCCGCTCAAGACCTCAACTAGAGGAAAACGTGGAAAAGCTGGAAAATGATATAAAGCTTGTGCTTCATGTTCAATCTCATCTTTTACGTTTGTATAACCACAATCTTCTACGTATGCCTTTACTTGTTTGGGCATTTTTAACCCACTAGTCATCATAGTCGTAGCTCCACCCATACTTACGCCAAAAATAACTATTTTACTTTGCGGACCATCTTTTTTTACTACTTTTCTAGCCCATTTTCTTACATCTACTTTTTCACGCCAGCCATAGCCTATATAATTACCCTCACTTTGCCCATGTCCTCTTGCATCAGGCATAAGAGCATTATAACCAAGCCTATGAAACATCGCCGCATAAGCTCCCATAGTATCTTTATTATTCATAAATCCATGAAGAATAATTACTGTCTTTTTAGAATCAGATGCTGGAATATAATTTGCATCTAATTTCAAATTGTCATCTGCTGACTTCATCGTCCACTTTTGTTTATGTACGTCTTGATACCACTTTTTTTCTTTATAAAGCGGATCGGTTTTGACAAGCCTAGTATCATTGTTAATAAATGATTTGTGACCTGGAACAACCGCTACTTGATAGAAATATAAGCCGGCTACTATAAAAACTCCACAAACTGCTAAAATAGATATAATAGTTATTTCTAGCTTTTTACTTTTTATCTTCATTAGAAAGCCTCTTTTTCAAAAATATAATCTATATTATCTCTAAAAAACATAGAATTCAAGAGTAGGTGAAATATATGTACTTAGACGACTTCCTAATTTTAATTGCCCATCTTCATCCAAATTTTCAGCTTTTTTATCAACCAAGAAAGTCAGATTCTCTCTATCCAATTAGTAAAATTAAGATTGAAAGTAAGCAATGCGTTTTTTTAATAGGAAAAAAGCCTAAAACAATTGCACAAATAAGGAACTTATTAGGAAAGTTAAAATATAATCATCTTCCAATTTACGTTTATATTGAAGAATTAGATAAAAAAGATATAATTTTTAGCAATCGGATTAATTTAAAAAAAGGTCATGTTTATATTAGATAATTACACAAAAAATGAGGTTCAAAACGAACCTCATTTTTTAATTCTTATTTAAATACTTATTTAATACCTGTAAAACTCCATTATCGTTATTATTAGGTGCAAGATATTTAGCATGCTTTTTTGCAATAGACATTCCATTTTCCATCGCATAACTATATTTTGCAAAATCAAGCATAGGAATATCATTTCCACTATCTCCAAAAGCGATTAAATCATCCCCAGTTAAGTCAAAATGAGCAAGTAACTTCTTCAGACCAGTAGCCTTATTAATACCATGCTTTACTACATCAATTGCTACTGGACTAGATGCAAACGTAGTAACGATATTCCCATACCTTTCATTAAATTTCTTTTCAATATCGTTAGCAATCTTGCTATCATAATGAAAAGTCAATTCAATAAAAACCTCATCAGGTAAATCTTGCCAATCACTTAATTCTGTACTTTCTTTGGCAAAATATTGCAAAAATGCCTTATCTTTTTCAGGTGCTTCAGTACCAATATAAGCTTGTTTTCTTCCATAAACCATTGTAGCCATACTGCCATATTTATTGTGAACAAAATTGATTAAATCAATTGCTTGTTTCTTAGTTAAGCCTTCAATAGCAACTTCTTTACCTTCAACAATTAATCTTGATCCGTTAGCCGTTACAAAATCCATTCTATCAACAAATTCTGGAAAGTCGTTTTTCAAACGTGCAAACGGTCTTCCACTAGCCACAATAAATTGAATGTGATTTTTCTCAAGCTTACTTAAGACTTGATTAAACAAATCATGATCATAGCTTCTTTTATCATTTAAAAACGTCCCATCCATATCAACAGCAACAGCTTTAAAAGGAATTGTCATCTTATTCTCCCCTTATTAATGATGGTCTAATGCATCATTTAATTTTTTACTATATACAAAATAAATTATCAAAATAATTGGCACAATAACTAATAAAACGGGATAGAAGTAGTTAGGTGCTAAATTTTGAGCAGTAACTCCTCCAATCATTGGCCCAGCTGCCATTCCAATATCAAGGCCTAAATAAAAGGTGGAACTTGCTAGCCCTTGCTCTTCTATTGGAGCTAACATTAAGGCAGTTGATTGATTAACAGAATAAATTACTCCATAACCAATTGAAAGCATAATCGCTGCTAACCCCATTAACCAATTATTAACCATAAAGGTGGCAATAATTAGAAATAAAATCATAGAAATCAAACTTAGCCAAAACCAAATACCAAAACGAATTAGATCAAAATACTTTTTTAAAACAATTCTAATTAAAAGCAATGCTATTGCATAAATCACAAAAAAGTAACCAACGGCAATAGAAAAGCGCTGTCTTTCAACATAAACAACAATATCTGCTTGCGTAATAAAATATGGAATTGCAAAAAAAGTAGTTAACATGGCTACTGGAATAGCATCTTTTTGAATAATTTTTATTTTTCTCTTTTTATTTTGGATAATTTTGGGTTTAGCATGATTACCCACAAATTGAATTGAAACGATCATCAAAATTGTAGCAAGTACTGCTAACCACAACGCCGACTTATAACCGATTACTTTATATAAATTAATTGCTAAAGCTGGAGCAAGAGCCATAGCTAACGCATTCATCAAACCATAAAATCCCATTGCTTCCCCAACATGACTACGTGGAACCAAAAATGCTAACCATGTTGTCATACAAACAGTCGCCAAAACAAAACCCGTACCATTAATTAATCTAAATAATAATAGCCAATTTCCCGATGGTGAAAAACAATATCCTGCTACCCCGATTAAAATTAATACTCCACCTATAAACGATAGACTATATTTAGAAAAACGATCAGTTAAATTTCCTGCTATCGGTCGTAAAAACATTGATACTACACTCATAATTCCAGTTATAATACCAGCAAATACCGCACTAGCACCTAAACTAATTGCATATCCATTAATTAATGGTGTTACAAACATAACTGAAAACATAAAAAAGAAAGACGCTGCCATGACTAGAATAACGTCTTTAGTATAAATTGATTGTCTTTTTTTCAATCATTTAACCCCTCTCTAGCATTATTACTTTTATATCATACATTTACGTCAAGCAAAAAAGCCAGTTGAAATTGCTCAACTGGCTTAATTACTATTCTTTACTTAATTAATAACCCATGTAACGGTCTCTTTCCCAATCAGAAACTGATTGATTATATTTAGACCATTCAAGATTCTTAGAATCAATAAAGCTTTGAGTTAAGTGTTCACCTAAAGCTGCTTGAATTAAAGGATCAGCCTTAAATGCCTTAACAGCGTTATGCAAAGTAGATGGAAGTGGCTTAATACCACGTTCAGCTCTTTCTTCTTCAGACATTTCAAAGACGTTAGAAGTAATAGGTGCCATCGGTTTCTTTGCTTCCTTAATACCATTTAAACCAGCACTTAAGCATGCTGCAAGTAAAAGATATGGGTTGGCTGTTGGATCAGCTGAACGCATTTCCAGACGAGTATTAATTTCCTCAGCATCAGGAATACGAACAAGTGGCGAACGATTCTTAGAAGCCCATGAAATATAAACAGGCGCTTCAAATCCTGGAATTAAACGCTTGTATGAGTTTACAGTCGGATTACCGACTGCTGTAATTGCACGAGCGTGTTCCAAAATACCATTTAAGAAGTAAAGAGCAGTATCTGATAAGTGGAATTCGCCATCTTTATCATAAAATACGTTCTTACCATCCTTAAATAATGACATATTGGTGTGCATTCCATTTCCGGCTTGTCCTTCTACAGGTTTAGCCATAAAGGTTGCATATAGGCCATGCTTTCTTGCTACTTCACGTACTACCATCTTAAAGGTTTGAACACGATCAGCAGTAGTTAAAGCATCATCAAATCTGAAGTCAATTTCTTGTTGCCCATCCCCAACTTCATGGTGGGCAGCTTCAACTTCAAAGCCAATGCTTTCTAAAGTTTCAACAATATCACGCCGACATCTCGCACCTTCATCATCAGAAGTCATATCAAAATATGAAGCATGGTCAGGAACTTCAGTAGTCCAATTACCATCTTCGCCTAACTTAAATAGATGAAATTCAGCTTCAAAGCCAATATCAAAATCAGTAAAGCCCATTTCATTCATTTCTTTAAGAACACGCTTTAGATTATTTCTTGGATCACCTTCAAATGGTTCACCGTTGGTCTTGTGAACTGAACATACCAAACGACCAATTTTACCGCCCTTTTCATCTCCCCAAGGCAAAACTGCCCAAGTTGAAAAATCTGGGTATAAAACCATATCACTTTCTTCTAGACGAACAAAGCCATCAATTGAAGAACCATCGAAACGAATATCATTTGTTAAAACTTTATCCAATTGACTAGTTGGGACTTCCACAGCCTTAGAAGTTCCATTAATATCAGTAAAAGCTAATCTTAGGAAACGAACATCGTTATCCTTAACACTCTTCTTAATATCTTCTGCAGTAATAGTTTTACTCATTGTACACACCTATTCTAAAGAACTACCCAGCATTTTATGTATTGGTATAGTCCTTAAAAATCTATTCACTACCTGTGCTTATGCACAGTGAACACAATAGCAGACTAAATTGGTCTCGTCAATAAATATTGATAATTTTTTTAGATATAATTTAAATTAATTATTATAAAGATCCCAGTAATATCCTATCATATCCATTATTTTTTATTTATTTAAAAAATTATTTATTTCCTCAAGAGCATGATCAGAAACTTTTTTATCTTGTAATGGATCAAGCCAAGTAACCTGCAATTGATGCTTAAAATATGTTAATTGTCGTTTAGCATACTTTCTAGAAGCCTGCTTTAATTTGCTGACACAGTCATCAAGCGTTTTTTCACCAGAAAAGTACGGAAAAAACTCTTTGTATCCAATCGCTTGAATAGCCTGGTGTTCACGATCACGATTCTCATAAACGAACTTAGCCTCTTTGAGCAATCCTAGATCCATCATTTTGTCTACTCGCTTGTTTATCCTGTGATAGACTTCTTCTCGATTACTATTTAAACCAATAATTAATGCATCATATCGCGGTGTAATCTTTTTTTGCTGCTTACTAAATAACTTCCCAGTCCGATCAATTACAGTTAGAGCTCGAAGAGTACGGCGGCTATTTTGAGGTGCTATTTTATCAGCTGCTGCTGGATCTTTTTCATGAAGCACACGCCATAACTCTTCTTCCCCATTTTTTTTCAAATACTCTTCCCATTTAGAATCAACGCTTGTCTGATATTCTCCAGGTTCACCTAATTGAAGCTTATTTACTAAAGCATTAATATAAAAGCCAGTTCCACCAACTACTAGGGGAACAGCATCCTTAGCAACAATTTCATCAACTACTTTAATACCTTCAGCAACAAAGTCCTTAACTGAATATTCGTCAAAAATCGAACGTTGATTAACTAAATAATGCTTTACTTTTTTTAATTCTTCGAAAGTCGGCTTAGCTGTGCCAATACTTACTTCTTGATAGATCTGCATTGAATCACCAGAAAGGATTTCTGCATTAATTTTAGGAGCTAAATCCAAAGCTAGTTCTGTTTTTCCAATTCCAGTTGGTCCAATAATCACAATAATTTTTTGCATATAAATTCCTCTTATTTCTTGATATTAATTCTAACAAAAATCTGATATTTCTTCAGACTTAACAGCAAAAGACTTTATTGAAATAAGAATTATTGCTAAAATTTGAATTGATAAAATAATATTAGGGAGGCATTATAATGGCTAAGAAATTTGGTGCTGGTGTTGTAACCGGCGTTTTGGCAACTGTTGGTGCTCTTGCTGCAGGACTTGCTACTTACAAGAAAAAGGTGGTAGAACCTGAACAAAAAGAAGCTGATCGAATTGAGCAAAATAGAATTAAAGCTAACAGAAAGAGCTATTCAGCTCACCAAGGTTAAAATTCTACAAAAAAAGAGAGATTAATCCCTTATTGGGTATTGATCTCTCTTTTAATATTTAGAAGCCTTTGTTTGGCCATTCCATTTTTCAAAGCCGTCTTTTAGCCAATATACCTTTTTATAGCCCTTTTTCTGTAAAAAGCGTGCCGCTCTGACAGTTAAGGCACTTGAATCAGAATAAAGGTAAACTGGTAAATCTGGACGAATTTCCTGATATTGATACTTGAACATTGTATATGGAATATTACGAGCTCCTAAAATATGTTCTTTTTTAAAAGGAGCTTTTTCTCGCACATCGATAATCTGTGCCTTTCTCTTTCCCTTTTCAAATTCTTCGTTAGTTAATGCACCACCGACTCTCTTTGATTGGATCCATGTCCAAAGCCAACTCAAAGCAAAGGCCAAAATAATGATGATTAAGATAATGTTGATAATCCCAAAAATATTCATTAATTACTTACCCCTATATAAGAATTTCTATAGTACTATGATAATCCATTACTATCTTTTGCGCTAGTTTCCTTTTCTTCTTCAATCTCATGTTCATGAGTTAGAATCATTTTAGCTGTCATATATTCCTTTTTAGAAACTACACCGGCATGATATAAATTATCTAGCTCAATTCCCATCAACTCAATATCCCATTTGCGTTTTCCAACATAAACTATGATGTTAAATTTCTTTAGAAGCTTTTGAACATCGTGTAAATTTTTCATTATTAATTACTAATCACTATTCCTTGATGTAAACAGAAGACAACATAAATAATTAATATCACAACTGCAATTACCTTTAATTTATGATGATATTCCCTTAAATGGATGCTTCCAAAAATTATTCCTAAAAGAAAACCTGAAATTAAGCCACCAAGATGACCTAAAATATCAATATGACTTGCAAATAAATCAAGTACCAAATTAATAATAGCTAAAGCTAAGGCCTGCTTTCCCAAATAATCAACAACTGGAATTGATCTATTAGCTAAATAAAGAGCTATAACTACCCCAAAAAGTCCAAATAATGCCGTTGAAGCTCCAGCACTTACTACCGAATCACTGCCATAGGCATAACTTAACAAGTTTCCGCCAACACCAGATAATAAATAAATACCTAAAAATCGCCAATGACCTAAAATAGGTTCCATAAACTGACCAATATAATAAATCATCACTGCGTTAGATGCGATGTGCAACCAACCAATATGTAAAAATTGAGCAGTAAATAAACGCCACCATTGATGTTCAACAGTAACAAGTTGATTATTCATAGCTCCTAAGCGGATCAATGTATGAATATTGGTCGACCCACCCATTATCGTTTCTAAAATAAAAACAACAAAAAGCACTATTAAAATTGTATTTGTAACAACAGTGCTAGAAAAACGATTGGAGTTTATTTTTTTCATGCGCTTCCTCCTTTAATTAGTTAAAATAAAATTTTTAATTGGAATATCGTAATTTTCAACTAACCAAGTAGTTTGACTAAAGGTCTGGATTGAATTAGCTAAACTAAGAGTCTGTGTAGGATTTCTTTCTAAAAAACGATCATAATATCCACCACCAAAACCAAGGCGACTATTTTTATCTAATCCGTAAGCAAGTCCAGGAACAATGATCAAATCCAAATTATTTTTAACTTCAACGTTTGGATCATGATTTTCTAAAACGCCAAACTTAGTCTTAACTAAATCTGTATTTTTATCATAAAAAGTAAATTCCATTCTTTTTTTTGGCAAACAACGTGGAATATATACTCTCTTATTTATTTTCCATAAAGCAGGAATAATTGGCGCTGTATTAACTTCTAACGGCATTGAAATGAAAATACCTATACTATCTGCTTTATTAAGAACAGAACTATTTAAAAATTTATCTTTTAAAATTCTATCCTCTAACATCTTTTGCTTAGTTTTAGCAAATGATGTTAGCTTTTTTATTTGTAAATTTCGTAAATCTTGTTTATTAATCAAATTCATTAAATATTGCTGGATACAAAAAAACAACAGGAATTGCCTGTTGCTTTGATTACTTAGTTTCGCGGTGAAGTGTTACCTTTCTTTCAACTGGGCAATACTTCTTTAAAGCTAAACGTTCCGAATGCTTACGCTTATTCTTTTCAGATAAGTAACTTCTATCGCCACATTCGGTGCATTCAAGGATAATATGTTCTGCCATCTTTTCCACCACCTACTTATTTAGTTAACTGTTAAACTATACCATGTTTTTCGTACTTTTACCAGTACTTTTCTATTTATTAAGCTTGAAGTAATCTTCAACCATTTCTTTTGCAACTTGAAGAGTATAACTTCCTTCTTTATCTGGATCAAGCCCTGGGAAGACAACTGCAACAGCTAATTTTGGATCTTTTGAAGGAGCATATCCAACAAAAGTCGCATTAATAACTTCTGGTGCCTTTGGATTACCCGGATTATCTTCATCATAGTAGAAAGTCTGAGCAGTACCAGTCTTACCAGAAATTGATGGTTTTACGTCCTTTAAGCGGTGAGCCGTTCCCCACGCATTAGTACCATGAACAACGCGATACATTCCTTGGTGAATTACATCAAGTTGATCTTGAGTCCAAGGAATACGCATCTGAGCCTGAGGCTTAGTATTATACATGATAGAAACTTTATTTCCTTGAGAATTAGTTTCACCAACTGATTGAACCAAATATGGACGCATACGGTACCCACCATTAGCAATAGTTGAAATATATTGTACTAATTGAATTGGAGTATAAGCATCATAGTTACCATAAGATAAGTCAAGGACGGATCCAGTCAATAATTGACCAGCAGAGTTATATGATCTACCTTGAATACCTGACACTTCTCCAGGAAGATCAACACCAGTCTTTTGTCCCAAACCAAACATTGCAAAATTACGTCTTAATTTAGTAAATGCATCGGATGGCATTGAGATAAAACTATGAGGTATATATTTAGCATTTACCCACCTTAAAGCTAGCTGCATCATGTAGATGTTACTTGAAACTTCAAGTGCTGTTGGAGCATCTAAGCTACCAAAAGTACCAACTGGGTAAACTGATTTCTTAATTGGAGAACCCGGCAAATAAATTGGCGTATCCGGCATCACACTATTAGTTGGTGTGATAATTCCCTTCATTAGTCCTCCTGCAACAGTTGCACCCTTGATTGCGGACCCCATAACAAAAGACTTATTAATAACACCTAACGCATCGTCAGTGTCCTTTCCGGTCTTAGCATTATGATTAATACCAGCAATCGCCAACAATGCACCAGTTTTAGGATTCATTGCTACGGCATATGCCCCATTTGAATACTGCGTAGCGCCAGCAGCTTGAGCAGAAGCATACACTTTCTTCAAAGTCTTCTCAACTTCTTGTTGATACTTAGCATTCATTGTCAAAATCAGGCTAGCACCACTTTGACCTTTATAAACAGTCTTAGTCTGTTCAACACTATCTTTAGACTTAGTAACCACTTGAGACTTAGATTTAGTTCCCTTTAAAAGTGGTTCATATTTTTCTTCTAGATAACTAGTACCTACTCGGTCATTACGTGAATATCCCTGAGTTAAATAGTATTGTAAGTTATCACTTGGTAAACCAGCCTTTTCTGAAGAAACAGAACCAATAATACTTTTAATTGATTTTCCATTTGGATAGTTTCTAGACCAGTCTGTTCCAATACCTACACCAGGTAATTCAGATAAGTGTTCCCCAACTAAGGCTATTTCACGGTCAGTTAATCCCTTGTTCTTAATGTAGATAGTTGATAGTGTATAAGCTCCTGAAATCTTATTAAAGATTAGAGCAGCTGTTTTTTGACGTTTCGTAAAATGAATATTTTGCTTTTCAACGCGCTTTAAGACATTATCATAAATCTGACTTGAACTTAATGCATCCCCATTACTGTCATAACGCTCAGATTTTGGCAATTTAGCTGTCTCTTTTTCTGAAACCTTGCTATTAGCCAAATAATAATCGTAAAGCTGTCTTTGGGTAGGTTTTTCATCATCAAGTGTAATATATTGACTTAAAGCGTTAGAAACCTTATATATTTGACTAGACGTAATGCTAGAATTTTTGGTATAAGTAATTGCGTTATTAGCTTTATTACCTACCAAAACTTTACCACTACTGTCATACATCACACCACGTGGCACGTTATTTGATACAATTTTTTGGTCGGTTTGTTGAACCTCTGCTTGAAAACGACCACCATAAAAGAGTTGCAGATATGCTAATTGACCAATTAATAATAAAAATAAAACTAAAATGACGCCCAAAATAATTTTCATTCTTAGGGGCGTCGAAGTGGAATTTCTATTCGAACCTTTACTTTGTTTTAAATAATTCAAAATTCTAACCTCACTAAACTAGAATTGATTTTAGCAAAAAAAGTATATAAATTCTATTTTTCTAACAATGAAAATCGCAATAATTATATATTCTTAATAAGTAGGATGCTTTTCAATGATTATCGAAAAATTTAAATCACATTTAAAAACCAAATATTTATATTGGCTTTCATTTTTACTGCCAGCTCTTATTTTCGCTAGCTACTTTATATATCGTAATCAAGAGATCTTAACTGTTGATTTAGGTCAACAATATATTGATTTTCTCTCATTTTATAAAAATAATCTATTTTCTAATCCTTTAAACCTAGTCTATAACTTGAGTAGCGGATTAGGAAATTCGTTTATTGGGACATGGGCTTATTATTTAACCAGTCCCTTTAACCTTTTACTATTTTTATTTTCAAATTCTCACCTTCCAGAGGCAATCCTTTTAATTATTAGTCTAAAAGTTGGTAGTATCGGGTTAAGTAGCTTTTATTATTTTCAAAAATTCTTTACAGGCGATAATAAAATTTTTGCTTTAGCTGCGAGTCTAGCTTTTTCATTAAGTGGTTTTGTCATCAGCTACAACTTAAACTTAATGTGGCTTGATAGTTTAATTTTATTACCTCTCTTATTAGATTCAATTGACAAATTATTTGTCCCCAAAAAGCACTATTTTTACCTAATTGGAATTACTTTTTTACTCTGGTTCACTAATTTTTATACTGGTTTTATGACACTTTTCTTTGGGTTACTTTACTTTATCAGTAAGTTAATTAATTATTCTTTTTCAAAAAAGAAGATTATTTCCCAATACTTTATAAAAAGTTTCCTAGGGACAACTTTAGCTGCCTGTGTGCTCCTACCAACATTTTTTGAAATATTAAATGGAAAAATCCATTCAGATACTTCCTTATCTATGGGAATGCAATTTTCTCCATATCAAGCATTTTATAAACTTACCATCGGCGCCTTTAATTTCACTGAAATGGAAAAGGGCTTGCCAAATATCTTTTTAACGAGTTTATTTACACTACTATGCTTACTCTACTTTATTAATCAAAAAATATCTCTTAAAGAAAAAATCACATCAGCTATTCTCTTAATATTTTTATTCTTTTCTTTTAGTTTTAATCCATTAGTACTCTTTTGGCATTTAGGTCAATATCCCGTTTGGTATCCAGCTCGCTTTAGCTTTATTTTTTCATTCTATGCTATTTATCTTGGCGTGCAAGTTCTTGCCCGTACAAAACAATTTGACTTTCTCAGTAAGTTAGCATGTGTAATTTTAGTCATCTGTCTTGGTATCTTTCTTTTCCTAAATATTCATCAAAAAGAATTTCTAAATCAAACCAATATCATCCTTACAATTTTATTCTTTTTATGTAGCTTACTAATCATTCTATTCTTTAATTACAAGTGGATTCCGGTAATATTTTTTGGTTTAGTTGGTCTTGAAGTAAGCATTAATTTACTAGCTAGTTTAGATAATATTTCTTATCAAAAAAATTATGACTATTCTAATTTCACTAAAAATGTTTCAGAGAGCATAAATTATTTACATAAATATGATTCAGGACCTTACCGAACAGAAAAGACATTTACTCGATCTGATAATGATCCACTAAGCAATAACTACTATGGTATTAGTAACTTCAATTCTATTTCAGATCGATCAATTATTAACTTAGTTGAATATTTAGGACTGGAAAATAATGATAATTCTTTTACTAATAACTATGCAACTCCCTTATCTGATAGTATTCTAGGCGTCAAATATAATATTGTACCAATTAAAAATCGTCGCAATCTTCCCGAAAAGGAACAAGTTGTTTTCACAAATGCCTTTTATCGTCCCGATTTAATTACAAATAAAGTTGTTAAAAGCTTTAAACAATTACAAATTAGACAAAATTCAACTGCATTACCACTTCTTTTTGTCTCTCCTACTCATAAAAAAACTAAGTTTTATCCAAGTATGCCTGCTACTAATCAAAATCTTCTATTTGATAATATTACTGGTAAAAAAACAAATTTATTTAATAGCTTATATCTAACCAATCCAACCAAAATACAAAATGTTAAGCCTACTAAGAATCTTAATGAATATAAAAAAATCAAAGGCAAACAAACGTCCGCAATTATTTTTAATATATCTTCATTTCAAAAAGGGCCTTATTATCTCGAGCTTCCTTCAAATCTAGATGAAAAAACAACGTCAGTCGTTGTTAATGGTCATTCACTTAATAATCAAGATCTAGGAATTTCAACTAAACTGCTAAATATCGGTTATTACTCAGCCAACACATCAATTAAAATTATTTTTTATTTAAATAATAAAAATATCAATTTGAATGGTGTGCGTGTTCTTCAATTTAGACAATCAAATTTTAATAAAATTATTCACCAATTCAATAAACGGCAGCCTGTAACTCAGCAAACAAGTCCAATCACTCTAACTCTTGATTACAAGGCCAAAAATAAACAAATTTTAAATTCTACTATTCCCTATTCAAGTAACTGGTTACTCTTAGATAATGGTAAAGTACTTAAAAAGCAAAAATTTGCTCACACATTTTTAAGTGCTCAATTAAAAAAGGGGTATCACCATATTACTTTAATTTATATTCCAATTACTTTTATAATTGGAATTTTAATTTCAATTATGTCACTCAATTTCATACTCGTCTTTAGACCAAAAAAGGATTAACTGCCATTATGGCAGCTAATCCCTTTTTCATAAAATTATTAAATATTAATTCAATGTTTTAACTTCATTGATAGTAACATCAAATGTTCCACCAGGAGTATTAATAGTTACTTTTTCACCTTTCTTCTTGCCAAGTAAAGCTTGGGCAATTGGTGAATCATTAGAAATCTTACCATTAAGTGGATCGGATTCATCAGAACCAACAATGGTATAAGTTTCTGGATCATCAGTACCTACTTCTGTATAAGTAACAGTTTTACCAATAGAAACTTCATTTGGATCAACACTATCTGCATCAACAACTTGTGCATACTTAAGCATTTGTTCAATTTGAACAATACGTTGTTCTACAGCACTTTGTTCATCTTTTGCAGCATCGTATTCTGAGTTTTCTGATAAGTCACCAAAAGATCTAGCAACCTTAATTCTTTCAATAACTTCTGGACGCTTTACTAACTTTAAATTTTTTAATTCCTTCTGAAGCTTTTCCTTACCTTCAGCAGTCATTGGATAAACTTTTTCTGCCATATTAAAAAATTCTCCTTACCTATACCTATTTTTCTTTGCACCAAACAGCTTATGTTTTCTATCTAAAAAAGTCAACCATTTTTACTGACCTAAACTACTATTACGCTTCAAATGTTCATCGTAATTTTCATTGTAGTAAACTTTACCAGTCTTAAGATTTGCGACAAAGTAGAGATAGTTAGACTTAATTGGGTTCAAGACAGCACTAATTGAATCTAAACTTGGATTATTAAATGGTCCAGGACCATATCCCTTGTGAACATATAAGTTATATGGAGACTTAACTTTAATATCCTTTAATGACAAAGAGTGCTTATGCTTATTCAGCGCATACATAACTGAAATATCAGATTGCAGTGGCATATTTGCCTTAAGTCGGTTAAAGAATACTCCAGCAATCATTCTTCTGTCTTTAGATTTAACACCTTCACGCTCTACTAAGGAAGCTAAAGTTAACACTTCCTGAACCGTCAAATGTTTCTTTTTGATAGAACCATAGTATGGTTGCAAAACCTGATTAGTTTTATCAACCATTTGGTTAACTAATTCCTTTAAAGACGCTCCTTGATAAACATCATACTTAGCTGGGAAGAGATAGCCTTCTAAGTGATAACGAACACCCTTACTATTCATTGAACTAGTTAAAAGTTTTGGATATTGTTTCTCTAAGCTCTTCATGAAGTCTTGATCTTTCATCAACTTCAAGAAATCTTGACGACTATACTTTGTATTTTTACCAACTGTAGTAGCGATACTATCAATAGTTTGACCTTCTTTGATCAAAACATGACCAACAATTGGTCGTCCGCCACCGCCCTGCAATTGACTAACAATTTCCTTATTATGCATTGAAGGCGACAGATAAAAATTACCTGCCTGAAAATTAGTCGCACTATGACTTTTCAGCCAAAAATTAAAAACTGCCGCATTTCTAATAACTTTTTTATCTTGTAAAATCTGAGCAATTTGACTATTAGTTGCACCTTCAGGAATATGGACACTAACTACATCTTCATCATGGCGATTAACAGGTTGAAGTGCATAACCTACGTAGCATCCTCCGATTAGAATAACTAAAACTAAAATAGCTCCAATTCCGCTAAGAATCCAACGCGTAATCTTTTTAGATGCTTCTTCTTCTAACTCATGATTCTTCTTTTTGTCTTGATTCAGCAAATGCTCTTCCTCCGAAAATCACAAAAATCTAAGACAATTATAGCAAAGCTTTCTTAAAAAGAATTAACGAACTTTAATCTTTAGACTTTCTTTCAGAGCTGCCTCAACTTTTTCCATTGCTTTAGCTACTATTTCATCAGTTAAAGTATCTTTCTCATTCAAGAAAGTTAATGAATAGGAAATTGACTTATGTCCTGATTCAATTTGACTACCTGAGTAAACATCAATTACTCGAATATCATGAAGATATTTTCCACCATTTAATTTAATTTGAGCTTCAATTTTGGCATTAGTTATTGCATTTGGTACTAATAATGATAAATCACGCTTAATTGCTGGGAACTTGGGTGCGGCTTTAGCTTTCATTCCCTTATCAAGCATTGAAGTAATAAGATCTAAATCAATTTCATAAACATAAATCTCGCTACCGCGTAAAGCTTTATCAAGAGTAGTTACAGTATGAGCCAACATCCCGATCAAACCGACATATTGATCTTTAATGTAAATACCAGCAGTTCTAGTTGGGTGCATACCGCCAATAACTTCTGCACGATACTCTACATCTGCATCTTTTATGCCAAGAGCTCTGAATAAGTTAGTCAATTGACCTTTTACAAAGTAGAAATCAATCTTTTGATCTAAATGTTGCCAATTAGCTGATAAAGTATGACCCGAATAAAGAGCAGCTAAATGTTCATGTTCATTAAAACTATTGTTTTCATGATCATAAACTCGGCCTTGCTCGAATAAGGCTAATTCCTTTTGTTTACGTGCCATGTTGTAGCTTGCCGCGTCAACTAAACCAGTTATTAAGTTTTCTCGCATAGTTGAACGACTTGAATTTAATGGCCATTGCACTTCTACAACTGGCTTTGGATCCTTAGTAAAGGAAATTGCTTTTTCTGGAGAGGTTAATGAATAAGAAATTGCCTCCATTAATCCTTGTCCTTGCACAATATCCTTGATTCTGCGCATTGCTGTTTCTTTTTCTGAATAACCGCCATGAGTTTCGGCTAAAAGAGGCTGAGTAGACTTCAAGTTATCATAACCATAAATTCTACCAACTTCTTCCACTAAGTCAGCTGGAATAGAAATATCCCATCTTCTATTAGGGACAGTAACAATTAATTCGTCTTCAGATCCACCAACGGTAAAGCCTAGACGATCAAAAATCTTTTCCATTTCAACTCTGGTCAATTCTGTTCCTAACACCTTATTAATGTAAGAAACTGTGGTTTTAACCACTGAAGGATTTCTTTGAACATCAGTTGCTTTAATTTCGCCTTCGTTAACTGTAGCAGCTGCATCATTACGTAATAATAAGGCTGCCATATCTAAAGCTTTTTGAGTATTATCCCAATTAACACCCTTCTCAAAACGACTAGATGCTTCAGTTCTATTAGCATGGCGTAATGCTGATTGTCTAACGCTAGTTCCGTCAAAAATAGCAGATTCTAAAATCACATCTGTAGTACTATCTTCTACTTCTGAATTCTTTCCGCCCATTACTCCAGCCATCATTACCGGTTTTTCACCATCAGTAATAATAATATCGTTTGGATCTAATTCAACTTCGTTATCATTTAATAAAGTAAGTTTTTCACCTTTATTAGCTTTTCTAACTTCTAACTTACCATCCTTAAATGTACGCGCATCATATGCATGTAGTGGCTGACCAGTTAAAAGCATAACGTAGTTAGTTACATCAACAACATTATTAATTGGCCGAATTCCTGCATTCCACAGACGTCTTTGCATCCATAATGGACTTTCACCAATTTTTACATTAGATACTTTTCTTAAATAGAATTTAGGTGCTAATTTTTCATCAACTTTAACATCTAATTCATCAGTCCAGTCGGGACCATCAGCTTTAAGAACCACTGGTTCAACTTTAGTTTTTTCATCAACAATTGCACCAACTTCGTAAGCTGCACCTTCCATTGATAATGTATCAGCACGGTTGGGAGTAATATCAAAATCTAAAATGTAATCATTCATACCAAGTGCTTCATAAACATCTTCACCAGGTTTTACATCAGAATCTTTAGGAAAAACAAAAATTCCATCAGCATATTTTGGTGGGACAACTTTGTCAGCAAAGCCAATTTCTTGAAGACCACAAATCATTCCATTTGATTTAATGCCGCGAATTTTTCCACGCTTAATCTTTTCATTGCCTGCAATACGCGCACCATGCAAAGCAACAATTACATCTTCACCAGCGGCAACATTAGGTGCTCCACAAACGATTTGAATTGGTTCATCTTCACCGACATCAACTTGGCATTTATGCAAGTGAGTTCCTTCAATATCTTCACATTCAATAACATGACCAACTACTAATTTTTTCAAACCTTCTGCTGGATGAACTACTGATGCAATTTCTACACCAGTTCTAGTAATTTTTTCTCCTAAATCCTTAGGATCTTCATTTAAATTAAGAAAGTCTTTTAACCAGTTATATGAAACGAGCATTAATTTTCCTCCTTACGGAATTGTTCTAAGAAACGAACATCATTAGTGTAGAAATCACGAATATCAGAAATGCCATACTTCAAAATAGCAAAACGGTCTAAACCTAAACCAAAGGCAAAGCCACCGTAAACTGTTGAATCAACACCTGCATTTTCTAAAACATTAGGGTGAACCATTCCTGCTCCCAATACTTCAATCCAACCAGTATACTTACAAATTGGACATCCCTTACCATTACAGTTGAAACACGAAACATCCATTTCAACAGATGGCTCAGTAAATGGGAAGTAAGATGGACGAAGGCGAGTCTTACGATCTTGACCAAACACGTGCTTAGCAATCATCTCTAAAGTTCCCTTAAGGTCTGACATAGTAACATTTTTATCAACTACTAAACCTTCCATTTGTTGGAATTGGTGAGAGTGAGTTGCATCATCATCGTCTCTACGGTATACCTTACCAGGACCCACCATCTTTAATGGCCCCTTAGAAAAATCATGCTTTTCTAAAACCCTAGCTTGATCTCCTGAAGTTTGAGTTCTAAGCAGATCTTCTTCATCAATATAGAAAGTTGCTTGCATATCACGAGCTGGGTGATCCTTAGGTAAATTCATCATTTCAAAACAGTAATGATCAGTTTCAATCTCTGGGCCTTGTACTACTTCATAACCCATTCCAATGAAGTAGCTTTCTAAGTCGTCTAAAATAATATTGATTGGATGCTTTGAACCTAAATGTCCTTCACGACCAGGCAAAGTCACATCAATTTTTTCTTCTTCAAGTTTCTTAGCAATTACTGCTTGTAAGAAATGATCTTTTGCTTCATCCAATTGCTTTTGAAGAATATCACGAACTTGATTTACTTCTTGACCAACCTTGGGTCTATTTTCTGGTGCAATATCTTTCATTGAGTGTAGGATTTCAGTTAATTCACCCTTACGCCCCATTAATTCAACTCTGATCTTATCAAGCATTTTTTGATTTTCAGCTTGCTTAATTTGATCTAAACCTTCTTCTTTTAACTTATTTATTCTATCGAATAAGTCCATCTCATTTTCCTTTCCAACAAAAAAAGCCCCGTCCCAAAAGGGACGAAGCTTCGCGGTACCACCCTAGTTTGAACTAGCACAAATAAAGTGCGTATTCACACTCTTTTCCTGTAACGGTGAAATACCGGAATTGATTAGATTCTGCTCCTAAGATGAAATTCATGCTTCTATCCTAAGTTTCTTTCACCAATAAAACTCTCTCTAAAAAGATATCCACACTACTAATCTTAATCATCGCATTTAGTATAATAGTATCTTAAAACTTTTTATTAAACTTTGCAATTATTCTTAGGCCCACTTATCAGCCCAATTGTGAACCTGATCAAAAACAGGCTGTAAATCTGCACCCTTTTGAGTCAAAGTATAGCTAATAATACCACTCTTTTGATCTACAGTACGATTAACGATGCCTTCTTTTTCCAGTTCTTTTAATCGTTCAACTAAAACTCGATCAGAGCACTTACTAATGCAACGAGCTAGATCTTTAAATCGCATTGCATTAGTATCACATAACGAACTAATAATTAACCCATTCCATTTTTTACCAATAATTGCAAAAGCATCAATAAAATGCGAACACAGTGAATAATCTTCTGGATCTGGACAGTCAGTCATTTTAGGTTTGCTTTCAATTTCTTGGGACATACATATTCCTCCTAAAAAATTAAAATTTTTCAATCATCTATACTAAAATTATAGTAATATTACTTACTAAAAACAAGCTATTCGCTTATGAAAAATGATAAATCATTATACCTGCTGCTACCGCTGCATTCAAGGATTCTGCCTTTCCTTTAATTGGAATATAAATCTTCTTGTCTGCTGTATTAATTACTTCTGGGCTAGCTCCATGTGCTTCATTTCCAATTACTAAAGCTAATTGAGGAACTGGAACACAATTGTTCAAAGACTTAGCGGTCTTATCTAAAATACTTACGTAAATAGGAATTCCATTTTCTTTAAAACTACTAATGGATTCTAAGACTAGATTTTGAATAATTTGAATATGAAATTGGCTTCCTTGCATACTACGTTGAACTTTTGGATTATATAAGTCAACGCTTTCCTCAGATAAGACAACACCATCAAAACCAGCTGCATCAGCGGTACGAATAATAGTACCAACATTTCCTGGATCAGTTAAATTATCTAAAACTACCCATTTCCCATATTCAAAACTAAAAGATTTAGGCTGATTGATTGGCAACACCATAAAAATATCTTGACTATTTTTGGTACTACTTAAGTGCTCTGCAATAGCATCAGTAATTTGAATTACTTTATTATCCTTTAATTGATAATTAGGAGTAAGTTTGTTTAAAGCTGCTTGAGTACCTAAAATATATAAATAATTTTCATGATTTTTTAAGGCTTCTTCAACCAAGTGAAAGCCCTCAATTAAATATGTTTGGGTCTTTTTGCGATATTTTTTTTGTTCAAGTTTTCTAATACTTTTAATTGTAGGATTGTTTACTGAATTAATTTCTATCATAAATTTATACTTCCTTCTAATTCTAATATTTTAAATTACTTGACTCGAAATTAACATGTTAAAATTTAAATTAGAATAAACAGAAAAGAGCGAATAATAATGAAAACTGTCAAAATGAGAGTTACAGGACTTGTACAAGGTGTTGGTTTTAGATGGACTACACAAATGATTGCCCAAGAATTGGGTATTACTGGAACCGTTAAAAACAATCCCGATGGATCAGTCTCAATTGTCGCCCAAGGTGATGAACTCCCTTTAGAACATTTTATCAAAAAAATTAAAGCATCGCCTTCAGTTGCTAGTCATGTCGACCATGTTGATATAGATACAATTTTAGACGCAGAAAAATTCACTCGCTTTAGTGTGGTTTATTGATACTTTAACAAATAACTAGTAAACTTTATTGCAGTAACAATAAAGTAGGAAAGGTTATAGTTAATGAAATCGAAAACTAAATATTTTAGTCTATTTGCCCTGCTAGGAACTCTTGCATTAATTCTAAGTGGTTGTGCCAATAATGGACAAAGCATCTACCAAGCACCTACTAGTGGACCATATGCATGGGTTTTCAGCCTATTTGGTAAGCCAATTCAAAATATCATGCTTGCTGTTGAGCATCAAATTGGTGGTACTAATGGAGCCGGTTGGGCAATTATTATTATTACTTTTGTTGTCCAATTAATCGTTATGCCTCTTCGTTTGGCATCTCAACGTAAGATGACTACGCAACAAGAAAAAACTCAAAAGTTGCAACCGCAAATGAAGTTAATTCAAGAAGCACTTAAAAAGCCGGGGCTAACTCAACCTCAACAAATGCAAATCAGTCAACTTCAAATGCGAGTATACAAAGAAAATAACATGTCCATGATGGGTGGTATGGGATGCCTACCACTGCTTATCCAGCTTCCAATTATGATGGGAATTTATCAAGCGGTAGCTTATTCTAAAGAATTGGCAGCCTCAAGCTTCTTTGGAATTTCACTTGGACAACGATCGATTATTTTGACTGTTATTGCAACCTTGCTTTATATAATTCAAGGATATCTTTCAATGGTCGGAATACCTGAAGAACAAAAGAAGGCAATGCAGATGACATTAATTTTAAGTCCTGCAATGACTTTCTTCATTAGTATTTCCGCTCCCGGTGCCCTAGCTCTTTACTTCTTAGTAGGTGGTTTTATTGCGATTTTGCAACAGTTAATCACTACTTTTATTATTATGCCAAAAGTTAAAAAAGATGTTGCTAAAGAATTAAATGATCGGCCATTAAAGGTTGTAGTTACACAAGAAACGATCGATAATATTCTTAATACAAGTTCTTCATCATCAACTACTACTGAAGATACAAAAAACCTTCACCAAGATTTAAGAGCACGTAATGCAGGCAAGCAAAAACGTCCCAATAACTCTGATAAAGATTAATAACTATAGATAACACGACAAAAAAGGGAATCCTAAACGGATTCCCTTTTAATTATTTAACTAAATCAGACTTTAACAGTGGAAATTCAATCATAAATTTGCTACCTGAGCCAAGTGTAGAACTTACACTAATTTTTCCATGATAGCTCTCTACCAATTTCTGAGCGATCGCTAAACCTAAACCATTGCCACCCTTTTCACGAGTTCTAGCCTTATCCACACGATAAAAGCGATTAAAAATCTTATCTTGTTCTTCAGGTGCAATTCCTTCACCAAAATCTTGAACAGAAATTTTAACTTTATCTTCTTCAGTTGCTGCATCGACTATAATTTCTTTACGATCATTAGAATACTTAATTGCGTTGTCAATTAAAATAATTAAAATTTGCTCCAAATGATTACGGTAAATTTTGACAATTGTATCAGGTTTCAAATCAGCATCATCATATGTAATAGTAAAGTCCTGATGAATCATTCTCATATCATTTACTGTTCGATTAAGAACTTCATTGACATCCGTTGTTTTATCAGGATATTGTAAATCAACCTGCTCAGCTCTAGTTAAATCAAGCATTTCCTGGATTAAGTGTTTCATTCTCTTGCTTTCTTGAAGAGATGCTTGAATTGACTCTTCAAGTACTTGAGGATCATCTTTTCCCCAGCGCTCAAGCAAATTTAAGTGTCCTTCAATTACAGCTACAGGCGTACGTAATTCATGAGAAACATCCCCAACAAACTGTTTCTGCTGTTGCATATAGGCTTGCATTCGATCAAGCATTTCATTAAAAGAAGTCGCCAATTCTCCTAATTCATCATTTCGATGCAAATCAGGTACTCTTCGCTTATCTGTTGGATCTTTATTGATATCGTGAGAAATTTGTGACATTTTCTTAATTGGTCGTACGACACTATTAACAATCAAGTAAGACAAGCCAATAAAGATCACAATTGCAATAATTGATAGACTTATCATCCAAGTTCGAATCGACTTTAAAACATGATTCTGCTGGTCCATTGAATTATCAACTACTAAATAACCCGTTAGACGATGTGTTTTATCAGAATAAATTTTCTGATAAATTTTCATATGGATTTTTCCACGAGTTGTAACGATTTTTAAAACATGATTTTCTGTTTTACTAAAGTTAGGCATCCCATTATCAGGAACATTACCATTACTAAAGACAACATCCCCCTCAGGATTATAAATCGTAATACTCGTATCACGATTAGATAAAGTTGCTAAAATATCGTCATTAAAGACATTCCCACCATCATTTGAAGTAATTGGCGTTTGTCCTTCTAAAATTCGATTAGTGTTAGGTGAAAGTTGAGGAACAACATTTGAAATCTGCAAACTTGTTGGAATTTCAACTAATCTTCTCTGAAAGGTAGTAGCAACACCTTCAGTCAGATTTCTTTCCTGTGATACTATTTGTTGCTTAACTAAAGAATAAATTGCAATTGAAAATATAACAAAAGAGACCGTAATTGTCGCTGCTACTAAACTCACCCACTTAAAAGTTAGCGAGGACTTGAGGGTCTCTTTGGTTGACTTATTTTGTTTCTTCACGTGCTTCATCATTTTCATCCGTTCTCACCATATAACCGGTACCACGAACAGTCTTGATGTATGATGGACGACCTGGTACATCGATTTTATTACGTAAATAACGCACATAAACTTCGACAACGTTGGTCTCAATCTTAGATTCGGGACCCCAAATCTTATTCAAAAGTTGTTCTCTCGTAACAACATTATTTTTGTTTTCAATTAATGTCATTAACAAGTTATATTCACGTTTAGTTAAATCAACTGTACTGTCACCACGATGAACAATTCGATTAGCAGTTTCAATAGTTAAATCATTAAAGTGAACAACTTTTTGGACACCCATAGTGTCACCCATAGCTCTCTTTTCAATTTGTACTCTTCTTAAAACGGCACGTAAACGAGCCAATAATTCTTCAATTGCAAAAGGCTTAACAATATAATCATCAGCGCCGTGATCTAAGCCAGAAACACGATCAATTACAGAATCTCTAGCAGTCATCATAATGATTGGAGTAGTCTTTTCTTGACGAACACGACGAGCAATTTCTAACCCGTTCAAGTCTGGCAACATCAAATCAAGTAGAATTGCGTCAAAGTCTTCGTTTAAAGCTAAATCCAATCCTTTCCGGCCGTTTCCTTCAACTTGAGTTTCATACTTTTCATGTTTTAATTCTAGTTCTACAAAACGGGCAAGATTTTTTTCATCTTCAATAATCAGAATTTTACTCATTATTTTCTCCACTACTATCTAATTTGGTTAAAAATTTTATTAATAAATTAATATTAAATTTAAAGATACATTAATGCAAGAGATTATTCATTCTTTTTATCATCATTAAATAAATCTTTTAATTTAGCAAAAGCAGGATTTTCCTTATTAGATTGTTCTTTTTGATAATCTTCTTGAGAAACAACTTTCCAGCCCTTTCCTTCAGGAAAATCACCTTCAGATTCTTCTTCAGGAGTAAGAATCACTGATGGCAAGCTCAACAGCAAGTTATCTTCAACAGCTTTTTGAAGATCAATCACATCATCTTTAACAGTTACAATTGTATCTTCTTCATCAAGCTGCTCCTGAGTAGGTTCTACTTCACTGTAGTTTTCAGTAAAATTAAATTTTTGATGTAATTCTACTGGCTTTAGACTACGAGTAGACGGTGCTACAACATCTGCTTCTACTGTAAAGTTTCCAGTTACAAATGGTTCATCATAGAAGAAGTCTCCACTTACGTGAACATTTTTTGCATCTATAAGTAATTCTTTACTTCTATCAAAAAATTCTTTACTTAGTTCAACATCTTCATCAACATGCGTTAATGGATTACGACTATTTTTTATTTGTGAATATGAAAAATTTAACATTATTTTACCTCGATTGGTCTCCGACCAAAGTTTTGATCTTTACCCATAATTTGTTCAAAAAGTCTATCTACTTTAACCTGTAACCCTAACGTTCCAGTAGTTGCATTTCTCTTATCCACTTTAGATATAATAGGAAGTTCAACATCTTTTCGAATTTTTTTTAGATAATTTCTGCCCCGGTTATTATATCCAAGCAGCAAAGTGGAAGTATCTTGATACGAAGCCTGCATTTCATCTGCTGTTATATTTAAAAGCGTATAAAGGCAAAGTCGTCTTAATCGAGCATATGTATAGCGTTTAGACTTTATTTGACGCAGAAATGAAGTGAAATCTTCTGCCGTATGGATTTCTTCCTTCATTTTATATTCTAGTCCTTCACTCATTTGATAAATTAATCGTAAGTTTTCTACACTTGCACTCTCAATTCGATATTTTAAAAATTTAAATAACAGATTCCAATTTGGATAAACTTTCTGTTTTTCTAAAGCTATTAATTCACCTTTAGGTAGATATTTTTTTAATTCTGTTAAGTTATCAGGATGATGCAAACAATAATTTCTAATTGCTGTAGCTGACGAAATAATTTTATCCTGCAGAAGCGGATCATCATGTCCACTACCCAATCTAGTCACAGGGTGTAGATGAAGTGGATTTTCTAATTGCTCACTAGCTACTGCATAAGCAACAGCTAACATCATATTAGGTTGGTTTACTTCATGACCAATTTCTCTAGCAATCATTTCGTTATACTGAGTAGCATAAGTTTGGGTATAATCACTAAAATCTAGTCGACTTTTAGGAATTTGACTTATTTTTTGTCCTAAATATGAAAAGTTTAAATTAGCATCCTCTACTCCAAAAAATAATTCTGATGCCCCTAAATCGCTTAACATCTTAATACTACCATTAGCAAAAATATCAGCTGGTTGAACTGCAAAAGAAAAAGGAAGTTCAAATACTAAATCAGCACCTGAATTCAAAGCAGCCTTAGCTCTTTGCCACTTATCCATAATTGCCATCTGTCCACGTTGAACATAATTACCTGACATTATAACAATAATCGGATCGTTTTCAGCAACTAAACGAGCCTGATTTAGCAAAAATTCATGTCCGCTATGAAAAGGATTATATTCGGCTACAATGCCAATTACACTCATACTTTTACCTTTACTCTAAATTTAACTCTAATTTCTTACCATTGCTCCATAATTTTTCTAAACCGTAAAAGTCTCTTGCGTCTTCAGTAAATACATTTACAACTACGTCGCCCATATCTACTAAAAGCCAGTTAGAGTCACGAGTCCCTTCAATTCGATAATCTTCTTTTTCATGTTCATGAATCTTATCAATAATGCTGTTCACAATTGCATGAAGTTGACGATTGGAACCAGCAGTTGTTACCACATAATAATCAGCTAAAATACTAATTCCTTGCATATCATATGCTTCAGTATCTTCACCATGTCTTTCATCAATTGCTTCTACAGTTAAGTCTAATAATTTCTTACTTTCCATTTATTTTTCCTTTCAAATCCTAATCCTTTACAGACCATTTGTTATATGCAGCAAAAGTTTTAGGATAAATCTTTTTTCTATTAGTTATTAAAAAGTCAAGCGTATGCGCTAATTCAAAACCTACTCCATCATCTAAATTGGCATAAGCTATCTTACGCGCCTCTTCTACACCAGAAAAATCACGGCCCGGTTCAATAAAATCCGCTACAAAAACTATTTTATCTAATGTAGTCATTTCAACATCAGCAGTTGTATGACGTCTAATAGCCGTCAAAATTTCTGGATCAGTTATCTTTAATTCTTTTTCAATAAAATATGCTCCAACAATTCCATGCCAAATAGCACGATTATAGTTAAGCAGATCTGGATCAAAATTTTGTTCTTTAATTACCTTAATAAACCGTTCTGGCGCTACTTGTTTGGCATAATCATGGATGAAGCCAGCTAAGGCTGCCTTATCGGGATCATAATTATTAAGCTTAGCTAACTTACGGCTAGTCTGACTTACGCCAATACAGTGTTTAAATCTCTTTTCATCCATGTTGCTTTTTTCTTTAGCAATAATTTCGTCAGAAGTTAACGAGGAATAAGTATTAACAAAATTAATTTCATTCACGATATAAGCCTCTTGATTCAATATATAATCGTACACTTTCGGGTACTAGGTAGCGAATAGAATTGCCAGTAGTTATGTTTTGACGAATTAAAGAAGATGAAATATCTAAATTAGGTGCATCAACCCAAATCATTGGAAAACTTGGATTTTGCGGATAGTTTGGCCTTCTAACCCCAACTAAGGTAGACAACAAAGCGATTGTTTCAGGCTCACGCCAATTTTCAAAATCATTTACTTCATCGCTGCCCATAATCAAATAGTACTGATTACGTGGTGCCCTCTTTTTCAAATAGCGTAACGTATCAACTGTATATGACGTACCGCCTCGCATAATTTCAAATAATTTAACATGGAAATAGGGATTATCATGCGTAGCTAATTCGAGCATAGCACAACGATCTTTTGCACTCACATTCCCCGCTAATTGCTTATGAGGTGGCGTATTATTTGGGATAAACCATATTTCATCTAAATGAAGCTGCTTTCTAACCTGTTCTGCCATAACTAAATGAGCCATATGAATCGGATTAAAAGTTCCACCCATAATTCCAATTTGCTGAGCAGAACTTGTTGCTGGTTCAAATTTTACTTCCGATTTTTCTTTTACAACACACTGCATTATATTAACGCTCTTCTGATCCCTAAACCAATTCCTTCTGGAGTATAAGCCTTAACGACAACGTCAGCTGGCGTTGTAATAAAACCTACGCCCCCAAATAAAATATCGCTTTTTTCTTTTGGTGAAAAAGTTTGGCCCTTCAAAGGTCCTAAATTATCTTCTTTTCTTGGCGGAAGAAGCAAATCATCTTTATGTTTTTCATAAAAGGCATCTGCATTCTCCGTTTTCGTTCTATGAACATAAAGATCTCGAGCCACATAAATAGTAAAACCAGCTGAAGGTCCATCAACATAATCAAAGCGTCCTAAACCAGCTAAGAAAATTGTTTGTCCTGGTAAAAGCTGATAAGTTGCGGGCTTTAATGGCTTTTTTGGTTCAACCACTTCAAGCTCTTTTCCACTTAAATGACTAGCTAATTGGTTAGCATTCAAAATTCCGGGTGTATCAATCAAATAGTGCTCATTAGAAAGTGGAATCTTAATTTCATCTAAAGTTGTCCCAGGGAACTTAGAAGTAGTAATTACATCCTTTAAATCACTATTCATATTAATGATTGCATTAATCAAAGTTGATTTACCTACATTGGTTGTTCCAATAAAGTAAATATCTTTCTTTTCACCCTTCTTAGCCAAAAAAGCCATTAAGTCTTCCAAGTTTTTCTTCTTAGCAGCTGAAACTAAAAAGATCTTTTCTGGCTTCAAACCGTTTCGATTAGCTTCTTGGCGCATCCAGTCTTTGATTTTTGATTCTTTTGAATTTTTAGGAAATAAATCTACTTTATTTCCTACCAAAATATATTCATTTCCACCAATAAAACGTTTAATTGATGAAATTAATGAGTTACTAAAATCAAATAGGTCAACTACATTAACCACCAAAGCCTTTTTTTGACTAATTGAATTAAGCAAAGCTAGAAAGTCATCATTATTCTCTTCTACTGGCATAATTTCATTATAATGCCTTAACCTAAAACAACGTTGACAATATACTTCATTATCATCACTTTCTAAGGCTTTCTTTAAGGCAGAAGATGGCAAATAACCCGACTTTTTAGGATCTTGATCTTGCAATACACTTCCACAACCAATACAACGTAATTCTTCACTCATTCTAATTTCTCCTTAAAAACTACTGGCTTTTTTAAATTCAAAAAGAAAAAAATAAATTTTTCAAAGAAACGATTAATTCTTGTATTCCATTTATCAGTTTCAACTAATGGTTTAACTAGTACCGTAGCTACTCCAGCCAAATTTCCAGCTTGGATATCTGTAATCAACTGGTCTCCTACCATTAAAACCTGATCTTTTTTTAAATTTAATTCTTTCAATTCCTTATTGATACCAATGGGAAGAGGCTTTCTAGCCTTTGCAATAAAAGAAATATGATATGGATTCAAAACTTTTCCAATACGTTCAGAATTATTATTCGAGATAACAACTAACTGAATCCCATATTTAGCTAAACGCTGATTAAGTTGATCCATTTCAACTGCAGTATCAGACTTATTCCAAGCTAATAACGTATTGTCTAAATCACTAAAAACGGCCTTAATTCCCATCTTTTTCAACTGCTTTGGATCTAAATTATAGATAGTATCTATTGTATAACGAGGTCTAAACAACATTAAAAAATCTCCACTTTTTTCTCATATCTATAGTATCAGAAATCTTTAATCTTTAGAAACATTTGATGATTGAAAAATTAAATTTGACTTTTATTTTTTGCTTCAGATCAAGAAAAGAAATATTTACTCTATATCTTTAATTAAAATGAGAAAAAATGCTCCGCTAAAGCGGAGCATTTTTAATATTCTTAGTTCAAAGCCTTCTTAGCAGCATCTGCTAAATCAGCAAAAGCTTTTTCATCGTTGTAAGCAATGTCAGCTAACATCTTACGGTTCATGTCAATACCAGCTACCTTTAAGCCGTGCATTAACTTAGAGTATGAAAGACCATTTTGTCTTGCAGCAGCATTGATACGAGCAATCCATAATTTTCTGAATTCACTCTTACGCTTCTTACGGTCACGGAATGCATATTTACGTGATACAAATACTTGAGTACTTGCTGCTTTAAATTGTAAGTGTTTTGAGCCACGGTAACCCTTGGCTAACTTCATGATCTTCTTACGACGAGCGCGTGTTACGGTTCCACCTTTAGTTCTTGGCATCTAAAATTCCTCCTCAAAAAGTCTTCTAAATAATTAACGCATTTGGGAAAGCATCTGTTTGATGCGCTTTAAGTCACTTGCTGAAACCATAGCAGCTTTTCTCAAATGACGACGTTGTTTCTTAGTCTTACCGTGGAAACGGTGTCCAGTGTAAGCATGGTGACGCTTTAAACCACCATTAGCAGTTCTCTTGAAACGCTTTGCTGAAGCGCGGTGTGTTTTTTGCTTTGGCATATCTATTCCTCCAATTAACTACTTTTTCTTTTTGTCTTTCTCACTTAATGGAGCAAGCATTAAGAACATTGAACGACCTTCCATCTTAGGCTTAGTAACTACATTAGATAAGTCACTAGCTTCTTCGGCCATCTTTTCTAAGACCTGTTTACCTAACTCCTTGTGAGTAATTGCTCGACCTCTAAAGCGAATAGAAACTCTAACTTTAGCGCCTTTGGTCAAGAATTTACGAACATGCTTTAACTTAGTGTCAAAGTCATTACCTTCGATTGTTGGACTTAAACGGATTTCTTTAACAGCCATAACCTTTTGATTCTTACGGTTTTCTTTGGCTTTCTTTTGTTGTTCAAAACGGAATTTTCCGTAATCCATAATTCTAGCAACAGGTGGCTTAGCATTAGGAGAAAGCAAAACCAAATCAAGGTCAGCATCGGCTGCTTTACGTAAAGCTTCATTCTTGGATACAACACCAACTTGTTGGCCGTCAACTCCAATTAAACGAACCTCACGAGCACGAATATCTTCGTTTAAGATCATATTTCTTGGTATGAGTATTCACCTCCACGTTAATTTCGAGGACAAGAAAAAAGCGGGCAAAGTTAACGCCCGCTTTTAATCAACAGATATTATCGATCAGCCCAGAGGTATATCAACTTAGGCGAGAAGCGGGTGCTTCTTCTTGTTCTCAACTTCTAAATTATACCATCTAATTAATTTACGTCAAGAACTAATTAAATACAACGGTTTATTTTACTTGTTTCAATTTTTGGTTAATTTTACTAATATCTCTATTTAACTTAAAAAAATAACTACCATAAGCAATTGCATACATAATTACAAAGCTAACTATAATTCCAAAAAACAAGCCAAAAGAAAGAGAAAAATTATTTATCATTAATTCAAAAAATGTCCACGCCACAAAACAAACAAAGAAATTAATGACGAATTGCTTTCTCAAAGACCAATTATCCTTTTGAAAAATTAAGCCTGCTAAATAAAAGAAGACACCAATCACAAAAGCTGCAACAATCCAAAATGCGAGTTCTGTTCCTGAAATAGTTACTGAATGTAAATTATTGCTATTCATAGAAAATAATAATTCGACTAAGAGCCAAATCATCCCTATTCCGATCCCAATTAATCCACTAATCAAAATATTTCTTAGATATTTCATATTCCTAACCTCTCTTTCAAAGTTCTAATCTTTCTTCGTGATACTTGCACAGTCATTTTATTTTTTAAGCTCGCATCAATATTTCCATTACTTAAAATCTCCAAATGATCAAGTCTGTGGTAATTAATTACTGAGCTTCTTGAAACAGCAACAAAATCAGCTGGCAATAATTTATTAATTTGATATAGTCGCCCTTTAAATAGATAAACATTTTCTTCTGTATAAACATAAGTCTTTTCATTTTCAACTTGAATCAAATCTATTTTAGAAAACTTAACCGGAAACATATCACCTCTTCGATAACACCAAACAAAATCATTCTCATTATTTAGTTCTTGAGCAATACTGTTTATTTTGTTTGTCATTTTATGTAACCAAAATTCTGCTCTTTCTTCTTTAAAATTTTTATCAATATTAAACTTTACTTTCACGCTCATCCCTCCTGCTTGATTAATTATTAACAGTATATCGACTTAAAATTTTTTAGCTATAAATTTTCGGTAAATGGTATAAATATCACGGTGAATGGTATTTTTGGGTAAAAAAATAAGGGAGGATTAAATCCTCTCTTATTTTTCATTTGTCTTATTTCATCAATTATTTTTCTCTTGAGTATGACTTAACATCAGCATCAATTTCATTGATGAATTCATCTAAACTCTTAGAAATTTGTTCTTCAGTACCGTAGCGACGAACGTTAACACCATTTGCGTTCATTTCTTCATCACCTAAAACCAAAGTGTAAGGTACTTTTTGAGTTTGTGATTCACGAATCTTGTAGCCAAGTTTTTCATTTCTGTGGTCTACTTCTGCTCTGAATCCACGCTTAGCTAATTCTTCACGAACCTTGTCAGCATATGCACCGTGAGCTTCTTCGTTAACTGGGATAATTTCAGCTTGAACTGGGGCAAGCCAAGTTGGGAATGCACCCTTGTAGATTTCAGTTAAGTAAGCAATAAATCTTTCCATAGTACCAACAATACCACGGTGAATCATAACTGGACGGTGTTCTTCTCCATCTTGACCAACATAAGTTAAGCCAAATCTTTCTGGAAGCATGAAGTCAAGTTGGATAGTTGACATAGTTTCATCATTACCCAAAGCAGTCTTAGTTTGAATATCAAGCTTAGGACCGTAGAAAGCAGCTTCACCTTCAGCTTCAACATAGTCAAGACCAAGATCATCCATAGCTGCTTTAAGCATTGATTGAGATCTTTCCCACATTTCGTCATTTGCGTAGTACTTGTCAGTATTCTTTGGATCACGGTATGAAAGTCTGAAGTAGTAATCAGTAATGTCAAAGTCCTTGTATACGTCCATGATTAACTTCAAAACTTTAGCAAATTCTTCACGAATTTGATCTAATGCTACAAAAGTGTGACCATCGTTTAGAGTCATTTCACGTACACGTTGAAGACCTGATAAAGCACCAGACTTCTCGTATCTGTGCATCATACCTAATTCAGCAATACGGATTGGTAATTCACGGTATGAACGGATGTGGTGCTTATAAATTTGAATATGTGAAGGACAGTTCATTGGACGAAGTTCAAGCATTTCGCCGTCACCCATATCCATTGGTGGGAACATGTCATCACGATAGTGTGCCCAGTGACCAGAAGTCTTGTAAGCATCTACGTTCATTAAAACTGGAGTATAAACATGTTCATAACCATCAGCAACTTCTTTATCAACAATGTATCTTTCAACAACGCGACGAATAGTTGCACCCTTTGGCATCCAGTAAGGAAGACCAGCACCAACTTTAGGATCAACAAAGAACAAGTCTAAATCTCTACCAATAGTTCTGTGGTCTCTTTCTTTAATTTCAGCACGGCGCTTCAAGTCTTCATCTAAAGCAGCCTTCTTGAAGAATGCAGTACCAAAAATTCTTTGAAGCATTGGGTTAGAAGACTTGCCTAACCAGTATGCACCAGCAACAGATAACAACTTGAAGTTCTTAATTTTACCAGTGTTTGGCAATAAAGCATCAAAACCAAAGTCTACAAAGTCACCTAATTTATAAACTGCCACTTCGTCCTTTTCATCTTTCAAAAGATCTAACTTGAATTGGTCATCTTTAAAGATATCTTCCAATTCGCTCTTCTTCATTGAAGTGTATTCAATCTTTTCGCCATTCTTGATAGCTTTTTGCATTTCTTTTTCAAGTTCTGGTAATTCAGTGATCTTAATTTGATCTTCCTTATCAGTATCTACAAAGAAGCCACCTTCATCTGCTTCATGCATACCTAAACGTAATTCTGGGTACTTACGCTTTGCAACAGCTTCAAGTAAGAATGCGGCAGTAGCACGTAAAATATCTAAACCTTCTTCATCCTTATCAGTAATAATAGCTGCTTCAACATCTTCATCAACAACATAATCTAAAGGCTTCATTACGCCATTAATTTTTGCACCAACAGCAGCTTTTCCTAGAGAAGTAGCAATAGAAGATGCTAATTCCTTAACAGAAACTGCCTTGTCAAAATCTTTCTTTGAGCCGTCTGGCAAAGTTACAGAAAAACTCATAAAATTTTACCTCCAAATAAAAAATCCCAGCACTAAAAATAGTGCTGGGACGTTAAAATACGTGGTTCCACCCGAAATTCGAATTAATCGTAAAAATTAATTCCTCTAAAGGTCGTTAATGGTACCTAGCCAAATATAAAAAATTTCAGGAATGAAATTGGGGTTCTCTTCTAATCAGGAGCTTCCAGAACTAGGCTCCTGTCTCTGAGTTGAAGAAAATCATGTCTTTCATTGACTTTCATTATACTAGCTCATCGAAGAGATGCAAGAGAAATTTTAAATTAATTTCTACGATTTTTACCACCAACAAAAACTTCTTTACTCAAAAAACGAACTCGCTCCATTAATCGTTTGGCTTTCACTTCATCTACGTTATTTCGTATTTCAGCAAAGTGCTCCATTAAGCCATCCATGGTCATATTTGAGCTAAAAAAGGTTGGTAAGACATTATCCATACGTTTTTGTAAAATCACACCTAAAACATCGTCACGCGACCATTCACTTAATGTTTCTGCTCCAATATCGTCAAAAATTAAAACGGGAGCAGAAGCAATACGATCAATTTCATCATTTAGGCTATTATCTTGAAAATGACTTCCTAAACTAGCTATAAAAGATGGTACATGTAGAAAGACTACTCGGCTTCCTTGACGAGCAATAGCATTAGCAAGACCAGCTAAAATATAAGTTTTACCAACGCCAAAATCTCCAGTTAGATATAATCCTTTGATATGCTTATTTTTCTTAAAATTAGCTAAAAACAAGGCTACTTCATCCAAAACTGCATCACGTTCTGGTGTTGAATCGATATTTGCTAATTCGACATGACGCAGTTTACCTGGTAAATCAATTAATTCAATCCTGCGCTCTGCACGTGCTTTCGCCTCAGAATCTAATTTGTCCTGAGTAGGCACATAAGTAATATCAATTACATTACCGTTAAGAAAAAGTCTAGGCTTGTATCCCTTCATCACAGGATTTGGCGCCTTAATCTGCTCAACATAGTTAAAAATTGTAGGAAGCGAAGCCTGGACAATTTCCTTATTTAATTTATCCTTATTTTGTTTAAAAAATGTCTGAACACTTGGATGCTTTATTGCCGTTCTAGCAATTTTTTGACCATCCTCATCTAATTTTCGTTTTTTCAAAATTCGTGTAATTACTTTAGAAATATCTTCCATCAGTACAACACTTCCTATTCATTTTTACCAAATTCGCGAAAAATTCGGTTTCTTTCTTCAGCAGACATTGTTTTTCTCTTAGTCTGATTCTGCTTTTCATACTTCGACCAATCAGTTGTTTTACGCACAGTCTTTTTAGGTGCACGATAATACTGACGCTTGCGCGTATTCTTTCTTTCTTTTAGATAGGCAATTGCTTCAGCTGGTGTAGTAATTCCTTGCTGAAGCCAATCATTAGCAATTCGGTCTGCAAGATTAGCGGTCAATACAGCATCATATTCAAAACATGCATAAACAATCATATTAATTAAAGGCGGAGTTAGTCCCATTTGATCTTGTAAACGAAAAATAACTTTCTTTTCATTTGCAGTTACATAGCCACCCTTTTTCTCTTTTAGTTCATACAAGTAATCAGTTGGCACTTTACTATCTATAGCCTTCAGTAAATCTGCATCTGATTGGGACAATTTCTTAATAGTCCTATCCGCATCTTTAGGAACTTGTTGCAATTGCTTTTTAACCATCTTTTTATTGCGATTAAGTCCGAAGTTCTCGTTAACAGCGTTTTGAATTGCATACATATTCAGTTTTTCTGAACCAGCTGACATAGTAATTAAAGCCGTATCCACAAATTCTTGCTCTGTTAGATGATAAAAATCAATAATCTGTTTAATTTCGACTTGATGCTTTAAAACTTCGCCCTTATCGATGTGATAGCTCGCAAATAGGTCTACCAAAAAGTTCCAATCAATTTTTACTGGTTCATTGCCCAGCTTTATTTCGCTCTTATTATCCTTAGGAACTTCGCCAGCTGCTTCTTTAACTTCGACAGGAGCATCAATCGCACTTTCAGCACTTAAATGAAATACATCAAAAAATCCACTAGTAACCTCTTTAGCATCTTTTAAACCGACAAAAGTACGTGGTGTAAATTTCTTTACTAAACGATTAAATGCTACATTCCCTACACGTTCAAGTAATAAACTTGAAAGTAAAAAGGTATGAAAAAATTCACCTGCTGAAGGAACTTTTTCAACTTCAAAAATTAATACTTCGCCTAGAACAGGGTTTGAACCTAAAAAAGTCTTAACTAAACCTGTCGCTTCTAAATGATGCAATGTAGAAAATAAATCCTCTAATTTTAGATTTGTCTGATCTTGAAGTTGATATAAGGTTTTATAATCTTTAGCAAAAGGCACTTCATCAAATTCCTTTGTTAAAGTTATGTATAATCCCACTCCTTGAATTCCTACTAAGGGTTCAAAAAGAGTTGTTAGAACCTTAATATTTTCCTCACTAACAGCTATTTGATTAGCCACATAAAAAGGCTGCTTAGGGTCAGCACTTTCAAACACAGGCTACCTACTCCTTATCATGTTTAGCCATCATATCTTCCATGGCTTCCATAAATCCTGAAACATCTTTAAATTGACGGTAAATACTTGCAAAACGAATGTAAGCTACATCATCTAAATTAGCTAACTCTTTCATCACTAAATTACCAATATCTTTAGATGAAATCTCATTAAGACCTTGCTTACGAATTTCATTTTCTACATGGTCAACTAAAGTATCTAATTGCTCACTTGAAATCGGTCTTTTCTGCGCAGCCATCACTACACCATGCAAAATTTTATCGCGGTTAAAGGCCTCACGAGTCCCATCATTTTTGATTACTAATAAAGGTGATCGCTCTACCCTTTCAAAAGTAGTAAACCGAAAACCACAATTTTCACATTCTCTACGTCGTCTAATTGCTCTGTTTTCATCGCTTGGACGAGAATCAATTACTCTTGAAGCATTCTTGTGACAGTTTGGACATTCCATCTTCTCTACCTGCCTATCTTTTGTAATAAATCGGATAATCTTTTCTCTAAATCATTTATTGTACCAGTATTCGCTACAACATAGGTAGCTCTTTTTTCTTTTTCACTTAGTGGCATTTGATTATTTATTCTACTTAAAGCTTCTTTTTCAGTGAAATTATTCCTCTTCATCAGTCGCTTAAGCTGCAACTCTGGAGAAATCGAAATAACTAATACTCCATCACATAAACTTTCAAAGCCAGATTCAAATAGTAATGGCACATCAATTACAACCAATTTTTCTTGATTTAAACGATAGTGCTCCATCTGTCGTTTAATTTCTTGATGAACAAGTGGGTGGGTTAAACTGTTAAGCTTCTTTAACTTAGCTTGATCGTTAAAAACTATCTCACCTAACTTGCGACGATTGATTGTTTGATTATCAGTAAGAATCTTTGATCCAAAATAGTCAACAACAGCCTGATACCCAGCTTGTCCAACTTCCATTATCTTATGGGCAATCAAGTCGGAATCAATAATTGGAATATTTTTCTTTTTGAAAAAGTCATCAGCCGTACTTTTACCACTGGCAATTCCACCAGTTAAACCTAAAAAATATGTCATTTGTACAACACCTGACAATGTGAACAAAAAGTAGTGCCACGTCCGTTTACTTTAATCTTTTCTAAAACAGTACCGCAGCTGCTACACTGTTCACCTGCATGACCATAAACTTGAAGCATATTTTGATAACCACCAGTTTCTCCATTTGCATCTAAATAAGTATGAACAGTTGTACCGCGTTCTTTAGTTGCTACAGCAATTGTATGATTAATATTTCGATATAAATCAGCCACCTTATCGGATGGTATTTTTTTAGCGCTACTTAGGGGATGAATTTTACTCTGCCACAACACTTCATCAACATAAATATTACCTAATCCGCAAACTACTGTCTGATCTAAAATTGTATTCTTGATATTTTTCCTTTTTTTACTTAATGCATCCCTAAAATATTCAAGACTAAACTCATCAGTATTTGGTTCAGGTCCTAAGTGTCGAATTCCAGTCGTCTGGCGTTCTGTTCCAGTCTCGACTAAATGCATTCTTCCAAACTTTCGCACATCGTCATATCGTAAAGCTGTTCCATCTGTAAAGATAAATTCCACATGTTCATGCTTTTGCTTAGGAGCATCTGGAGTAACTAAATGATATTTACCTTCCATGCGCAAATGTGACACCATTGTTAAGTCATCATTAAATCTAAACAGTAAGTATTTACCATAACGATCAATCTTCAAGATTTTCTTATTTGTCAGTTTTTTAACAAACTCATCTGGATCATTAACTATAATTTTAGGATACCAAACAACAATTTTTTCAATTGTTTTTCCTTTAACTAATGGCGTTAAAGTCCTCCTGACCGTTTCAACTTCTGGCATTTCTGGCATCAAATCACCTACTTTTTATTTTGCATCATACCAATTATGACCCCAGTTTGAATCAGCAATCAAAGGTACATCTAATTTTACAGCTGATTGCATAACCTCTGGCACAATCTTCTTAATTGTATCTAGTTCATCCTTAGGTACATCAAAAATCAATTCATCGTGTACTTGCAAAACCATCTTAGTCTTTAAATGTAATTCATCAAGTTTTTTCTGCATGTTAATCATAGCAATCTTAATGATATCAGCTGCTGATCCCTGAATTGGTGAATTAATCGCAGTTCTTTCCGCAAAACTTCTTACATTAAAGTTCTTAGAATGAATGTCTGGCAAATAGCGTCTTCTATGCATAATAGTTTCTGCATAACCATTTTCACGCGCTTTTTTAATTGCTTCATCCATATAATTTTTAATTTGTGGATATTGTTCAAAGTAATTTTCAATAAACGTCTTAGCTTGCTTACGACTAATACCTAAGTTTTTAGATAAGCCATAGTCTGAAATACCGTAAACGATACCAAAGTTAACAGCTTTAGCATGTCTACGCATTAATGGCGTTACTTCATCAGGTGAGTCCAAATGGAAAATTTTCATTGCAGTATGCGCGTGAATATCATACCCCGACTTAAAGGCTTCCTGCATATGTTCATCACCAGAAACATGAGCTAGTACTCTTAATTCAACTTGTGAATAATCACAAGAGAAAATATATCCATCTTTAGTTGATGGAACAAAAGCCTTTCGAATTTGTTTTCCTTCGTCTGTTCTAGTTGGAATGTTTTGCAAGTTAGGATCAACTGAAGAAAGTCGACCGGTAGCTGTTAATGTTTGTAAGTAACGTGTGTGAATTCTACCATCTGGCTGAATACATTCAAGCAATCCTTTGACATATGTATTTTGAATCTTAGCAATTTGACGATAGTCTAAAATTTCTGAAACGATTGGACTCTTCATCTTCAATTGCTCTAAAACTTCAACTGAGGTTGAATATCCCGTCTTAGTCTTTTTAATTGGTGGCAAATCCAACTTTTCAAACAGAATATGACCCAACTGCTTAGGTGAGTTCAAGTTAAATTCTTCACCAGCCTGTTGATAAATCCTTTGCTCTAATTCTTGTAATTTAATGGCGAATTCATTACCAAGTTGATTCAAAACTGATGCTTCAGCCTTAATCCCAGTAATCTCCATCTTTGCTAAAACAAAAGCAACTGGAATTTCGATTGTTTCATATAAGTCATCTTGTTCATGATCTTTTAATTTTGCAAGAAGCGGCTCTTTTAGCTTTTCAATTACAGCAACTTTTGCGGACAAATGTTCAAAAAATTCTCCATCTTCTGGAACAGCTTGCTTTTTACCCTTACCATAAACCTCTAAATCGGTCTTAACTGAATAATCGTCATATAGATGGGCTACTTCACCAAGATCATTGGAATTATTTTCATTATTAACCAGATAAGAGGCTAAAAGCATATCATAATCTAGCCCTTCAGCTTTAATGCCTAGTCGATTCAAGCCTACATAAGTACGTTTAATATCAAAAACATTCTTTTTAATATTCTTATCTTCTAGCATTTGACGAAGCGGATTTTCTTGCAATAAAACAACGTCTTTTGAAACATAAATCTTATTACCAACTTTTAATGAAAATCCTTCTAACGGTGCTAAATGATAATTATCACCCAACATTGCTAAATAAAAAGTAACTCCTTTTTCATTAATACCGTCCAATTCGACAATATTTTCTTTAGTTAATTCAAGATATTCATATTTTTCAATTTCTTGTTTATTACTATTAGTAGCAGACGCACCTAACTCAGCTAAAAATTTCTTGAATCCTAACCGTTCATACAAGTTACGCAAGTCTTCAATGTTTGGATCTTGAAGTTTAGTATCAGCTAAAGTAACTGCAACAGGAGAATCACGATCAATAGTTGCTAATTTTTTAGCTAAAAAGGCCTTGTCTTTATCGTTAATTAAATTCTCTTTTAACTTGGACTTCTTCATTTCATCCACATGTTCATAAAGTTTTTCAACTGAACCATATTTTTGAATTAAGCGTGAAGCAGTCTTAGGACCGACCTTTGTTACACCAGGGTAATTATCAGAATTATCACCCATCAAAGCCTTCATATCAATAAACTCTGTCGGAGTAACACCATTAACTTCTTTCATATGTTCTGGCGTATAGGCTTCTGTATCACCAACACCGTTTTTAGTAATTAAAACGGTTGTCTTATCAGAAGCAAGTTGTGTCAAGTCTCGATCTCCAGTTACAACATCAACTGTATATCCTGCATCTTCACCCATCTTTGAAAGGGTCCCAATAATATCATCTGCTTCATAATTTTTTAGTTCATAACTCTTAATTCCTAAATCTTTAAGCAATTCACGGATAACAGGAAGTTGCTCCGATAATTCACTTGGAGTTTTTTGTCGACCACCCTTATAATCTTGATACATCTTGGTTCTAAAAGTAACTTTTCCAGCATCAAAAGCAACTAAGACATTAGTCGGCTTTGTCTGCTTCATAATTGCATCAAGCATATTCTTAAAAGTAAAAATTGCATTTGTATGCAAACCGTCTGGACTAGTAAATCTATCTAACTGACGGTACAAAGCATAAAAGGCACGAAAGGCCACTGAATTTCCGTCAATTAAAAGCAATTTCTTTTGTGCCATATTTTTCTCCTTAAATAAAAAAACTGTCAAATAGTCTCTTAACTATTTTAACAGTTTTTGATACATCATTTAATTATCTACTTTGCTTTAGTACTTAAATACCTAAAGTGGATTATTTTCATCACCAACTTCACGATAATTATCAGTACCACCTTCAGTACTTAAGACAATGATTCTTGAATTTTCATCAAGGCTTAATTCTTTACGATAATTTTCTAAATCTGGGCTAGACAAATAAGAACCAGTTGATCGAATATTCGACTGCTACTTATCGTGGTGACTTAAACTCTTTTATAATTGATCTTAACCGCTAAAAAAGAGAAACGTACTTAAACGTTTCTCTTTTTCGACCTTTGATGATTTCAACGAATAAATTTCATCCCAATCATAATAATTCCTAAACCTATAAAGACCCAAGCAACAACCTTATTGAGCTTTTGCTCATCAATTTTATTAGCAAAGCGTGAACCAATAATACCTGCTACAACTGCGCCTAACGCTATCCAAAGACCATATTTCCAATCGACATTGCCTTGTCTTGCGTAACCTAATAATGATGATAATGCTGTAATTGCCATAATAACGGTTGAGGTTCCAACAGCTTGATGCATTGGATAATGCAAAATAAAAATAATAGTCAATAACACCACCACACCGCCGCCAGCACCAACTAGTCCACTAATGATCCCAATACCAAAGCCTAATCCTAGTAATGCCATTGTTTGTGCAAATTTCGACTTAAAATGAACACCTTTGTTAGGATCAAACGAATTGTTCTTCTTTCGCAGCGTCGAAATCCCTGAAATAATTAACATTATCGCAAAAATACCGCTTAGTTTCGTATCAGAGATTATCCCAGCCCAGTGACTTCCAAGTTGAGCTCCAATAATTGACCCTACTGTAATCCAAATACTAGCCTGCAGCCTGACATTCTTATGCTTGATATAATCAATTGAAACAACGATACTTGTAATCACATCAACTAATAAGCTCGTTCCAATTGCTAAATGAGAATTAATTCCAAAAAGCAACGTTAAGCTAGGAACAACAATGGTAACACCACTCGCTCCAATTAAACTAGTGATAGTCCCTGTTACTAGACCAATACAAATTATCTCTATAATTGCTAAAATTGACATCCTTCACGCCTCAATGCTTAACAATATTCCCTGTCTACATTGTATTAGTCTTTCAACTACAAACCAACAATTACGACAAAAAACGCTCAATTCTAATTATATGAATTGAGCGTTTAATTTAATTATAGTAACTTTTCATATGCGTCTTCATACTTAGGAATGTCACCAGCACCCATAAATACTACAACAGCATTCTTATGCTTAGTTAAATCAGCAATATTGTCTAAATCAATTACTTCTGAACCAGGAATATTGTTAACTAAATCTTCACTTGAAATATCCCCACTTGCTTCACGTGCAGAAGCATAAATTGGAGTAATGTAAGCCTTGTCTACATCACGTAAAATTTCTTCAAAATCTTTTTGATATTTCTTAGTTCTTGAGAAAGTATGTGGTTGGAAAACTACCACTAATTCTTTATCTGGGAACTTTTGACGGGCAGCTTGAATAGTTGCACGCATTTCTGTTGGGTGGTGAGCATAATCATCAATTACTGAAACATCGCCAAAATCTTTTTCAGCAAATCTTCTCTTAGCACCCTTGAAAGTTAAAAGTCCCTTCTTAATATCTTCCATTGGAACTTTTTCAGTATAAGCTACTGCAATCACAGCAGTAGTATTTAAAATACTGTGATCACCAAATAAATGAATTTCAAAGCGACCCAAATCTTTTCCATGTGCTAAAACATTGAACTTAGAACCAGTAGTAGTCTTTTCAATATTAACTGCTTGGAAGTCATCAGTATCTTTGAAGCCATAAGTATATTTAGGAATATCAGTCTTAAGACTTTGAAGACGTTTGTCGTCTCCCCAAACAAAGAGAGCCTTCTTAGTTTGATCAGCAGCAGTTTGGAAGGCACTAGTATAGTCAGCTTGATCCTTAAAGTAATCTGGGTGATCAAAATCAATGTTAGTCATAATTTGGTAGTCTGGGTGATATGCTAAGAAGTGACGACGATATTCATCGGCTTCATAAACAAAGAAACGTGAACCCTCTACTCCTTTACCACGACCATCACCAATTAAGTAAGAAGTAGGAGCAACTTCACCTAAAACGTGTGATAAAAGACTTGTAGTTGAAGTCTTACCATGTGTACCAGAAACTCCGATTGAAGTATGCATCTGAACAATTTCTTCAACAGTATCAGGATAGCTTTGCCATTCAACATTTTTGTCCAAGCAAGCTGCTACTTCAGGATTATCTTGCTTAAAAGCATTTCCTTTAACAATTACTTGTTCTGCATTGCTCTTAATATTTTTTGGGTCAAAGTTTTTTACTTCAATACCAGCTTTTTCAAGAGGAACTTGAGTAAAGGTGTACTTTTCAATGTCACTACCTGCAACATTATAGCCTAAGTCGTGCAAAACTAAAGCTAAGGATGCCATACCAGTTCCTTTAATGCCAATGAACCAAATTTGTTTATTTTTGTCTAACATATTATTACTATCTCCATTGTTTGTGCCAAAATATTCGTTTTAATTCTACCATTTTTAGCACAAAAAAAGAACATAACACAACGTTATGTTCTAATTAGAAAGTAGTTAGCTCATCCTTACTCCCTACTTTCTTTTATTTACAAAAATTCTTTTTCAAGCCCTAACATATAAGTAGTTTTAGATCATCAATCCGCGCCAAATCTTTCTTTATGTAATTACTAACTCAAAACGATAATCATCAAAAAAATTTCTCATATCTTTTGGACTTGGTCGATAAGGGGGCTTATCCCCCCCCCCAGAGTTTTCAGAGGCTCGCCTGCTAGCTTAGCTGTATTATACTTCATATATGTTATCTCGTTCCCTCACTTTCCGTTCACTATATATAACACAAAAAACATTATTCTTACCATTTTTACTATAACACTTATTGTAATTAAATAGCATAATAAAGATTCATATTATTTAAACATCTTCTTACCAATAGTAAAGGAGATACAACAAAAAATGTCATATAACTTATCAAAAGAAACTTAACAGCACATAATATTAAGTTTTAAATAATGGTTTCTTATCAGAAAAATAATCCATCCTCTCCAACAAAACCCGAGATTTATATGAATTTCGGGTTTTGTTATATCTAGTTCGAACAGATGTTAAAGGCTAATTTGACCACTAGCTAGTAATTCATCACACTTAGTTGGTTCAAATTCATCACCAGCTTTAAAGTCGTCAGGAACAACCATAATACCACGCTTTTGAGGAGCGTGTGCTAAGTCTAATTCGCGTGCTGAACAAATCATACCGTATGAATCAACACCACGAAGTGCACCTGACCAAATTTGTTGACCATTTGGCATTAAAGTACCAGGAAGTGCCACAACTACCATTTGGCCTTGAGCAATATTTGGAGCACCACAAACGATTTGGTGTTCTTCACCATTTCCTACATCAACAGTAGTTACATGTAAGTGATCTGAATCTGGATGTGCTTCACAAGTCTTAACGTAACCATAAACAAGCGTTGGCTTTCCAATTTCTAGCTTAGTATCGAAGCCAGCTTCAGCAATTTTCTTGTTTAAAGCATCAACTAATTCTTGTGTTGGCTTAACTTCACCATTTGGTAGCTTATCATAATCTAAAAAGCTACTTACGTTGAAGAAGTTAAATCCAATAACTTCGCCATCTTCATTTTCAACTCTTGTAACTTGATCTTTCTCTGTGAATTTACTACGACCCTTATCTTGGTCCAAAATCACAATTAAAGTATCAGGGTAACTTGTTTTATTAGTAGAAATAATCATTTCTAGTAAATTTCCTTTCCTAGACTATTTGAGAGAGTTAAGGAAGCTTTCTACTTCTTCTTTAGTCTTTCTGTCCTTATTTACTAGTCTACCAATTTCTTTGCCATCTTGGTAGACAACAAAGCTAGGAATTCCAAAGATATTTAATTCTTTGGCTACATCAATTGATCCATCACGGTCAATTTTATAAAATTTCGCATCAGGATTATCTTTTTCAATTTGTGGTAAAAATGGGTCTAAGAAGCGGCAATCTGGGCACCATATAGCTGAAAACAATAATACTACTCTTCCATTTTTGGTAATGTCTTTTAACTGCTCAGGAGTTAATTCTTTGATTTCTTCCATTTATCTCACCTTTTCTTACTTTTTATAAGTCATAATTATTTTACATCCTTTTATTTCAAAAATCTAGTCTCAAATCTTTTAGCTTAGATTAAAAACGCTCTACAATAAAAATATAAAAAGAAGGCATTAAAATAATGGTTGATATGAATAAGGAATTACTCCATGCCGGTTATCGATTACACTTAGTTTTTGACGAAATGGTTCAAGATATTAGAAAAGATCCTGATAATTGGATTATGATTATTGAAAAAAATATCGACCAAATTTTCTCATTAATTTCTGCCTATCATAAAATTGCAGCTACAATTACCACCAATACTCGAAAAAATGGACTCCCTCCACACTTAAAGTCTGCTTCAGATGATACCTTAAAAGTGATGGATACATTTAATGATGAGATTCTTACTTTTGATAATTTTGCAAATAGTAGTGAGCATATCAAAGCTGTTACAAGATTTTTTAGAGCTGTTAATTATACAAATGAATTACTTTTAGAATTAAAATTATAAAGTAAATAATTATATTAAAAAGTGTCTAGAATTTAACTTTCCTAGACACTTTTTTTGCTTTTTAAAATGTTTTTATCAATTTATTGTACAAAATGTGCATGTAAGCAGTAAATCGGATTACCCTTAGCTGCAAATTTATGTTCATATTCAGTCTCAACATTTCTTTCAAAAACTTCGTCATTTGCATTATGTAAATCTAGACTTACATAATCAAATTTCATCCCATAATTGTTAAGACTTACTAAACTATATTCAAATAATCCTTGATTATCAGTCTTAAATTCCAAATGTCCATCTGGTTTTAAGATACGTTTATATTTGTCTAAAAAGCTCTTATAAGTCAACCGACGCTTTTCATGACGTGTTTTTGGCCAAGGATCAGAGAAATTTAAATATATAATATCTACGCTATTTTCTGGTAAATACATTGCAATATTTGCTGCATCGGCACACATTAATTGGAGATTATCGATCTTTTCCTCTAACTTAGTTCTCAAAATCATCCCTGCAGCTGTTGTTTGCAACTCTACCCCAATAAAATTCATTTCGGGATGACTTTTAGCTAAAGTAGTAATAAATTGACCCTTACCTGAACCAATTTCAATTGCTAAAGGTTTAGAAAAATCATCAAATCTTTCTTCCCAGTTAATTTTCTTTTCTGGATCTGGCTCATTTAAAATTGCTTCTGGATGCTCAACTACCAACTTTTGAGCCCAAGGTTTATTTCTTAATCTCATTTTTTCACAACCTAATATCTAACTTTTTTAAATAACTGTTCAATTTTACTTGGTAAATAGAAATATAGCAATAAGAATGTTAAAGCAAGAAGTAATAATACTCCTTCAAAGGCTTCTAATTTTTGAGGAGAAAAGATTATCAAACCAAGACTAACTAATCCCCATTCAAGCAGCATTCCCTTTTGTAAAACCTTTCTTAAAGCCTGCCCTCTTGACTTAAACGGAATCGGCATAACATGGTACATCATATTATGTTCATAAACCGTACCCAACGGAATCAACTGATAAAGTGTTAAGAAAATAATCAAAGCTCCGCTTGCTATCGCCCAGCGTGCATCTTGTAAGCAGGCAATTAACAATAAAGCAAAAATAATCATCCGAATTAATAAATTGCTATACTCAGGATCTCTTAAAAGTACCCGCTGATAGATGTACGTATTTGGTGTTTGATTATCTTTTTTAATCAAAAAGTCCAGATATTTTCTTCTTGAAATATGAACTTTCTTATCTGCTACATCGGTAAACATACTATAAAAGTTATTTAAGAGATCGACTCGTCTTTCTTCATAGTCTAAAGCCTTGTACCAGTCAAACATTTTACCACGTGGTAAGTAATCCACTCCAATCCCGCCTGCAATTGCTAACGTAGTATAAATAAGCGGATTAGGATAATGACCTAAAAAGGATAAGTACAAAACTATAAAATTTATCCCTAAAAAAAGCCAAGTATTGTAGTAATCATGCTTATTAAAATAAAAACTTCTAATAATCAATTTAAATTGCAAATTTTTACTTGCAATTAAACCAATCATTATAAAAATAAGTCCTCCAATTGAAAATCCTGCTCTCATTGTCGCAAATGGTAATAAAATTCCTGTAATCAAGATAATCAAAACAACTGGAAGAATCATATTGTGCAGATATAGCGGCTTGAAATAATCCTTCATTTCACTATCTTGATTAAAAAGAAAATGCTCATCTGCTCGATTAAATAAAGTTGCAAAATGTCCAATTCCTAATGTCGTTGTCCAAATCAAGGCAAGTAGCGGTTTATAAAACCAAAGATTATTCGGCCATTTCTTAATATTTTGTGCATACCAAAACATTAAGGCTCCGAATAGAAAAATTAATGCCAAGATAAAGAAATCGTTAAAAACCAACGTTAAATAATGCGTCTGCTTTTTAAAATTCTTATTAAGTCTATTCTTAATTAAATCAGTCATGCTTCTTCACCGTTTCCTGATTTAAAATTTGATATAAACGATCAAATGAATCGCTAGGCTTTAAGCCATAAAACTGTCTAATTTCAGTTAAACTGCCTTCAGTTTCAATTGTGCCGTTATTGAGTACTGCAAAAGTTTGAACAGCTTCTTGTGCCTCAGCTAAAACGTGAGTAGTCATTAAAACCATTTTTTGATTAGCAACGGCTTCTTTAACTAAATCAATAAAGTTAGCAACCGCCAATGGATCTAACCCAGTAAATGGTTCATCAATTACTAACAAATCCGCATTTGCTAAAAAGCTAGTAACAATCATGACTTTCTGTTTCATTCCTTTAGAAAAATTAATTGGTAACCAATCTAATTTATTCTCTAAACGAAACATTTTGCATAATTCTTTAGCTCGTGCCCAGGCCTTGTCCTTGTCTAATCCATATGTAAGCATTACGAGCTCAAGATGTTCTTTTAACGTTAATTCTGGATATAAAATTGGCGTTTCAGGAATATAAGCAATCATTTTCTTAAATTCAGCGGGATTTTCAGTTAAGCTAACGCCATTTAGAGTAATCTTGCCCTTCTGCATTCTCAATAGTCCAAGTAGATGTTTAATTGTTGTAGACTTACCTGCACCATTTAAACCAATTAAGCCAACCGCTTGGCCAGGTTCTATTGTTAAATTCACATTCTTAATGACATTAATTCCGGAATAACCACCAGTTAAATTCTCAATTTTAAGTGCCATAGATTTTTCCTCTCTACTGCAAATACTTCCTTATTATGATAGCATGAACATAAGTTAAACTAAATTTTCTTTTCATTAAGAAAGGAGCCGGTCTCATGGCAGAATTAGAAAAAGATTGTTTATTTTGTAAGATTATTAGAGGAGAAGTTCCTTCTTACACAGTTTTTGAAAATAATGACGTTAAAGCTTTTTTAGATATTTCTCAAGTAACTAAAGGTCATACTTTAATTATCCCTAAAAAGCATTTAGTAAATTTCTTTGATTATAGTCAAGAAGATGCAGCACGCTTTTTACAATATATTCCTCTCGTTGCTCAAGCAATAAAAAAATCAGACCCTACTATTAAAGGGATGAACGTTGAAGTTAATAATGGCGAAATTGCTGGTCAAGTTGTTATGCACTCACATATTCACTTAATTCCACGTCGGGGAGAAAATGATCCTATTTCTACTCCTCATGTGAATAATGCTGATAAATATTCAGAAGATGATTATCAAGCTGTTGCAAACGCTATCAAAAATAATCTATAATCTCAGTAATTTTCCCTTTAATGCGGTATAATAAAAGTGGTTATTAAGTTAAAAATTATTAAATAGATAAGAGGTATATATTATGTCTGGATTTTTATTAGGGATTCTTACCGGTACAGTTGCAGGTGGTTTATTATCATACGCTAAAAACCCATTAAGTGGTAATTCAATCAGAAGTGATGTTAAAGATTCGGCAGATAACTTTACTGACTCAGTTCACCGCGTTAAAACTATTTATGACGAACTAGAAGAAAAAAGAATGGAACAAGCTGAGGAAACTCAAGATGAAAATGCTGATACAACTGAAGCTCCAAATGAAAAGGAAGAAGTTGAAGTATCTGAGGGTCCATCTCTTAAAGACAAGGCTCATGATCTAGTTGATGCATTCTCTGCTGCCTCATTTAAAGCTGTTGATCACAATCGTGTATTTGCTGCAGTAAAAAACAAGTTAAATGAAGCCAAAGACGAAATCGAAGATGCTACTGAGGATGTCAAGGATGCTACCCAAGATGAAGAATCTTTAGATAGCAATTCTGATGCGAGTGAAGAAGAACATAAGGAAGAAAATTAATGAAATTTTTTGCAATAGGCTTAGGCATTGGTAGTTTGGCAGGGTTAGGTATTTCTCTTCTCCCTAACCCGCAAACTGGTCACAAAGTTAAAGAAGATGTGCGTCAATTTTTAAATAATACAAAAAATGATGCTACAACTTTAGCAGCTAGCAAAAATCAAGCACAGGCTGCTGCCAGTCAATTAATGAGTGAATTACCCAAGGCTGAACAGTCAGTAAAAGATATACAAAGTAGCGTAACTAATTTTCAAAGTTCAATTAAACCTGAAGTAGACCAAATGAAGGAAAATATTTCTCATTTATCTCAAGAAGTAAAATCTACTGCTGATAAGGTTAAAAATGAACTTTAATTTTAAGATTTGTTAGTCTTTTTTATAAATATATAGAAAACTCTTATTGTCCATTGGGATAATAAGGGTTTTTATGTTATATTTGAAACTGTGAATTAAACAAAGGATGTGCAAATTAACTTATGAAAAAAATGTGGAAAAAAGCAGCTGCTATTGTAGCTTTTGCTGGTATTGCTTTAGGAGCTACCGCTTGTTCTGGTGGCAAGGCTGTAGTTACTTATAAAGGTGGTAAAATCACCGAGAAACAATATTACGACAAGATGAAAGAATCTCAAGCAGGTCAATCTACTCTCGCCAGCATGATTGTTTCTGATGCCTTAGAAAGCCAATACGGTAAGGATGTCACTCAAAAGCAAGTTGATAAAGAATATGATAAATACAAGAAACAATACGGTAGTCAATTTGATTCTGTTCTTGAACAAAATGGAATGACTGCTTCTACTTTTAAAGACAATTTGAAGACCAATCTTTTAACTGAAGCTGCTTTGAAGCACATTAAGAAGATTACTCCTGCTCAAGAAAAGAAAGCATGGAAGAACTACCAACCAGAAGTTACAGTTCAACATATTCTTGTCTCAAAAAAGAGTACTGCTGAAGACATTATTAAGCAATTACAAAATGGTGGCGACTTCAAGAAGTTAGCTAAGAAGTATTCAACCGATACTGCTACTAAGAATGATGCTGGTAAATTACCTGCATTCGACTCTACTGATAGTACTTTAGATTCTAGCTTCAAGACTGCTGCATTTAAACTTAAGACTGGTGAAATTACTACTACTCCAGTTAAGACCCAATACGGTTATCACGTAATTAAAATGATTAAGCACCCAGCTAAGGGTAGTTTCAAGGATCACAAGAAGCAAATTGATAATCAAATCTATCAATCAATGTCAGAAGATCAAAACGTTATGAGAAGTGTAATTGCTACAGTTCTTAAACGTGCCGATGTTTCTATCAAGGACAAAGACTTAAAGAATGTTCTTTCACAATACGTTTCAACTGACAGTCTTTCTAAATAATATTTCTAAAAAAATACCGAGATCATGAAAAGTGATCCCGGTATTTTTATTATTCTAATTTTGGAGCCTTATCTAAGGCCTCATCGCATTTTGGACGGTAAAATCTGCGATTATCTTGTGACTTAATACTCTCAGTAAATTCTCCTGGCTTAGTTTGTTGCAAAGCATTTGTAATCGCATAAACGGTAGCATCTAAATCATCAATCTTGTGTAAAACTTCTGCTTCAAGAACAACTGGTCGATGTGCTGCCCCGTATTCTGGTAGACCATGATGAGATAAAACCAAATGTCTCAATAGCATCAAATCTTCACTATGTTCATCAATCTTTAATTCATATGCAGCAAGCATAATTTGTTCATCAATTAAAACTAAGTGTCCAATCAAATTTCCCTCAGTTGTATAGCTTGTTGCTACAGGACCTGACAATTCTATTACCTTTCCCATATCATGCAAAATGCATCCCGCATAAAGGAGCGAACGATTAATTTGCGGATATGTGTTAGCAATTCCTTCTGCATCTCTTAACATTGAAACAGTGTGAAAAGCTAGCCCGTTTTTAACAGCATGGTGGTTCGACTTACCAGCTGGAAATGAGAAAAATTCTTTATTCCATTTTTTGAGTAAGTAACGCACAATTCTATTCCAAGTTGGATTCAAAATTTCGAAGACACGTTTATTAATTTCTTCTTCAAGATCCTTCTGTTTGATCGGAGCTGAATGAACAAATTGACTTAGGTCATAACCCTCATTTGGACCCACAACTCTTAAATCATAAATTCTAATCTGTGGTCGTTCTTGATATTCTTCTCTTCTTCCACTTAATTCAACAATCGTTCCTGAGCTAAAAGTATCCGCATCTTGCTGACTAGCATTCCAAAGATTGCCTCTAATTGCACCACTTGAATCACTAAATTGTAAAACTAAGTATTTTTTTCCATTTTTACTAGTGCGAAGACTTGAATCCTTGATTAATAAAACCAGATTCATATCCTCACCATCATTATAATCAAGCAATCTTTTTATCATGATTATTCCTTTTCTATTCTTATCGGATCAATAGTTAATTTCTCAACCAAATCTTTACGCGCCGTAAAAATTAAAACTTGCGTCTTCTTAGCTAATTCTTCTAATAACTTAACAATATAGTTTGTTCTTTGAGCATCAAAGTTTACAAAAGCATCATCAATTAAAATTGGCAATTCAATCTTATCAGAGACTTGTTCGACAAAAGCTAATTTTAAAGCAAAGTATAGTTGTTCACTTGTACCTCTAGACAAATACTCAACGTCAAATTTCTTACCATCTACTCGTTTAACTTTAAGTTGCTTATCTAGGTTAATGTCAACATATCTTCCACCTGTTAACAAGGTAAAGTACTTTTTAGCATCCTCAAGCATTTTAGGAAAACGCTCATTTGAAGCTAAGTCTAATCCTCTCGCAATCCAGTTACTAGTTAACAAGTTAGCAAGATAATCTTTAATATTTTCAGCTAGTAAAGATTCTAGATCAGAAAGCTTTTGCTTTTCAGCAAAATATTTGTCCGAGTTAGCTAAAATATTCATTTGGTTTTCAAGTTTTGCACTTTCTGCATGTAAGGTATTAATTTGCCCTTGCTTTTGAGAAATTTGTGCTTCTATTTCTTGCTTTTCTTTAGATAAAGCACTTGGGTCTTGAGTAACCTTTTCTAATTGTGCTAAATCTTCTTGTAAATTATTTTGTAAAGCATCAACTTTCAATTTAAGTTGTTCTTGTGCTTCGACCTGCTTCTTTAAGTCTGAAAACTCATCAAAATTAGTAACTTTATTCTTAGCAAAAATATTAGATAATTCTATTTTATTTTTAGCTAATTGATTTTTTCTTTCTTGTAATTGCACAGCAAGATCATTTAAATGCTGCTGAGCCAAATAATTTTGGTCTAACAACTTTTGAAGTGAATTTAATAAGCTGATAATATCTGAAAAAGTTTGGACTTTTCCTTGAATAAATGGATTTAACTCTTGAATAAAGTTTTTCACTTTTTCATTTAATGTCTTTTGTTCTTGAGTTAATTGCTCTAAAGTTTGCTTTTTAGATTCAATTTGGACTACTTCATTCCATAAATTATTTAGATCAATTTCATTAGGATTAAGTCCATATTTTTCAATAAAAGTCTGCTCTTTTCGACTACTTTGATTATTCTTTTGTCGTGTCCAAACAAATAAACCCATACTTCCAAGTGCCAACATTATTCCAATAAAGCGTACAAATAAATTACTAATTGCAATTGCACTAAAAATCCCTGCAACCAATAAAATTAATGACAAAATTCCAGGTAAGTTATTGGCATCTTCTTTTTGCTTTTTCAATTCCTGGTAATCTGATTTAATTTGAGTTCTCGTTTCACTAGGCAATTTACTTAATTTAACAGCTTCTGGTTGCAGCTGCTCATAAGATTGTAAATCTTGATTAGCAGTCTCAACTTGACGCGCTAGGTCTTTACTTTCACTCTCCCAATGAAGGATTTCTGCTTTATGATCAACTAAAGCTCGAATTTTATCCTTATTAGACAGAGTATTACTTGACTCAACTTCTTGTAATTGATTAGTCAAACTATCAATACTTTCAGTCAAATCAGCAATTTTATTTTTAATTGCTTGCGCATTTTCATAAGATTCCTTAGAAAATTGAACTGGTTTTAATTCTCGTTTTAAGTCTTGATATTGCTTAAAATTAGTTAGCTTTTGCATCAATAAACTAACTTTTTGTCCCTGTTCATTTAAACTTGCTAATTCTACTTGTGACTTTGCCAAAGCAGCTTTTTCTTTATTTAGCTTTTCTTCTAATTCACGATAATTACTAAATTCATTATCAGTTTCCGCCAAAACATCTTTTTGATCCTGGATTTGGTTAATTAGTTGATTAATTACAGGCTTACGCCCATTCTTTTTAAATAGCTTTTGTGCATTATTATTAAATTCATCACGTAAATCAAGCAGCTTATGACTCTGAGATGCACCTAAAAAGTAAATCTGTTCCATTAATTCAGCTTGTGACAGACTATTTATCTCACGCATCATATCTTGATTAAAAATAAAGCTATCAGTATAAAAACTACCATCGATATTTTGAATACGATCAAAGAAAACTGATTCTGGAACTTCTTGTCCATTCAATTTAACTGTCAATACGCCCTTTTTGGGATCACCTTTTGCATATAGTCGATTTAAGACAAAAGTACCTGCTTCATCTTCAAAAGTTAGACTTCCACCCATCGGGCTGACATGATCTAAAGGTTGATAGTTTTCAAAAAAGGGGGACTTATTAGTTCTTAAATGAAAACCAAATAATATCTGTTTAATAAAGGCAACAGTTGTACTCTTTCCAGCTTCATTCGCACCCAAAAAGATCGTTAAATCTTTGTTCAAATTAAAAGTTACATCATTTAACTTTCCAAAGTGAATAATTTTAATTTGAGTTAGTTTCATCATCCATATCCTTTAACTTCTGTCCCAATTTAACTTGTGATAATTCCTTTACTTCCTCAATGAATTCTGGCTTTTTTAATAGATCAGCAACATAATCGCTCTTTTTACTTAAATCATTTGCCAGAGAATATATCTTTTCTAAAGCAAAAGTTTCACTTTCTGCTTGATTAAAAGCCTCTTTATCAGCTGACTTAAGTTGCAATTTTTCATTATTTACTAGGTAAACTTTTACCAAACGAGAATCAAAATTCAAAGAATTTGAAAGTTGTAGCCAATAATCGCTATCATTTACTAGTTCTAATTCTTTTTCACTTAAATACTGGGCTCCACTAATAGTTAAACCAAATAAGGTCTTTTGTGTATTTTTTCTAGTTAAGATATCAACGATTTTTCTAGTTAAATCACTTTGAGAAATTTCATGATCTAATTCTAAATCAGCTATCTGCCAAATGATAGGTGCTGTTTTAACAAAATCTAAATTTATCTTTTTAGTTGTTTCATCTACTATACCAAAATAGACACCTTTAGCCTTACGTTCATTAATATGTCTACCTTGTAAATTTCCACTGTAAACAATTAATGGATCTTCAGATAAGCTTTGACGCAAATGAATATGTCCTAAAGCAAAATAGTTATAATTCAAGTTCTTAATTTTGGCGACTGTAAAAGGAGCATAAACGTTTTGATGAGCATCTGTAGTTTTCGCTCCCGCATGCATCAAACCGAAAGTAAAGTTATCACCCTTTTTAGGAAACTCACTGATTTTATCTGTTTCAATGTGATTATGTTGATAAGAGAACCCGACCACTGTATAAGGAAAGCCAGTTTTAGTTTTAAATTGCGCCTCTTCTACTTTTTCATCAGAACCTAAGAGCTTAAAATATGGTGTTTGAGGTAAAATCATTTCTTCAGGATTTAAGTAATCATGGTTTCCCAGAATCATCACTACCTGAATTTCTTGATCAGTCAATCTTTTAATTTCACGATTAAAAAATAATTGACTCTGCGGGCTTGGATTAACCGAATCAAAAGTATCACCAGCAATTAATACTAAATCTACTTTTTGCTCTATTGCAGTATCAATCGCTTTAGTAAAGGATTTTTGAGTTGACTCTTTAATATCGTTAAATTCATTAGATGGCAAAAAAGATAGTCCCTGGAAAGGACTATCTAAGTGCGCATCTGCTAAATGCATAAATTTCATATTTATTATTTTGCCTTTAAATCATCGTATAAATCACCAATTGGCTTGGTCATAGCTTGTTGAACATCATTGATCATTTGGAAAAGAGCTTGTTCTTTAGTAATCATGTCCTTTAATTCGTCGTTATTTTGAACTTCTTCATTGATCCTTTGATATTCTTTTCTAACTTCGTCTGAAAGTGGTTGGCCAGAATTTTGTGCAGCTAAGATTTGTTGTTGAAGCTTATCCATTCTTTGATATAAATCTAAGCTTTCTGGATTATTCTTTAAGTTTTCAAGAGACTTCTTTAAATCTTTAAATTGTTCAGTTTCTTGTAAGTCCTTTGCCAATTGATTGGCGTTATCATAAATATTAACCATTTTAAATTAATTCTCCTTTATTTTTACTGACCTAAAAGTCCTTTAAGATTATTATACCATTCGTTAAACTTAGACCCAGTATCATTGATTCCTTTTTGTACTTGTTGACCTAAATTACCGAGCCAGTCAGAATTTGCCCCCGTATCTTTTGAAATTTGTTGGGCACTCTTCTCCTTAAATTGGGTTTGTGGTGTATACGGAAGCAGACGTTCTAATTCAGATTTATAGAGGTGGGTAATTCCTGTTTCAGAAATACCTTCCATATAATGCTCTTGATCAGTCTTATCAAATCCTACCCAAGTTGATAAGACAACATCTGGCGTGTAACCAACAATCCATTGGTCTTTAGTACCAAAGCCATAACTATCAGGTACTTCAGTTGATCCAGTTTTCCCAGCAACTCTAAAGCTTGCTGGCTGTGCTGATTTACCAGTACCAGAGGTAAATACTCCTAAAAGCATTGATGTCATTTCTTTAGCAGTATTAGTTGAAATAATACGGTGATTACCAGGATTTTTGTTTTGAGCAATAACATTACCGCTTGCATCAGTAATCTTAGTAATACAGTAGGATTGATTTGGCAGATTCCCTTCATTTGCAAAAGCACTGTAAGCACGTGCCATTTGCATTGGAGATACACCAGTTGACAATCCCCCTAATGCTAAGGCTAAATTTTGATCATTTTTATTTACATGAATGCCAAAGTTTTCAACGGATTGAACACCTTTTCTGACGCCTATCTTATCCAATAACCAAACAGCAGGAACATTTTTACTCTCTGCTAAAGCTTCATACATTGGAATTTTGTTAGAATACTGATTATCAACATTCTTTGGTTCATATCCATTCTTACCAAATTTTTGTAGCTTATTAGAAAGCTCAGAATCATAATGATAACCACTTTGCAAGGCTGGAGAATATACGGCAAGTGGCTTCATGGTTGAACCAGGTTGACGCTTCATTTGCGTAGCGCGGTTATAGCCACGAAAGACATGTTGTCCCCTGCCTCCTACCATCGCACGCACAGCACCAGTTTTGGGATCCATTGCTACACTGGCGCCTTGAACTTTAGTACCATCGCTTGCATTTGGAGGAAAATTCCAGCTTTCTTCAAAACTATCTTGCAAAGCACTCTGATAACCAGTATCTAGCGTAGTATAGATCTTCAGACCTTTATTCATCACATCTTCTTCTTTTAAGCCATAGCGATCAATTGCTTCATCAACCACCGCATCAAAGAAGTAAGGATAACGATATCCATCTTCTTGAGAAAAAGTATCTTCTAAAGTTAAAGTAGTTCTTTTAGCATTATCTGCCTGCGTCTTAGAAATTTTACCTGTATCAGCCATTAAGCCTAAAACAACATTACGACGCGCAACGGCATTATCCATATGATCAATTGGATTGTAGTAACTTGGACTACGAAGCATCCCTGCAATAGTTGCTGCCTCCCCAACAGTAACATCGTTAGCGTTTTTACCAAAATATCGTCTTGCTGCATCTTGAACACCCCAAACTCCATTACCGAAGTAGGCATTATTTAGATACATAGTTAAAATATCTTTTTTAGAATAGACACGATTAATTTCGATCGCAAAAAATAACTCTTCTATTTTTCTAGAAAAAGTCTGCTTTTGTGTAAGTAACGCATTCTTTGCCAACTGCTGCGTTAGAGTAGATCCACCACCAACAATTCCGTGGTGAATTAGACTACTTACTGCAGCACGTGCCATTCCTTTTACACTGAAACCAGGATTTTTATAAAAAGTCCGATCTTCTGTTGCAATAACGGCATCTTGAATATAAGGCGAGATTTGATTCAATTCCACAAATGATCCTTTTTGCGAATAAAGTGACCCTGCTTTTTGATTTTTATTATCATAGATAGTAGTTGTCGTAGAAAGTGCTGCCTTCATATTTGAAATATTTGAAGTTTTTACCTTAACGGTATAATAGGTACAAACAAATAAACAACACGACAATAAAATTAAAATTAACCAACGCCAAATTTGAAAACGATGGTTGAAGTTTTTAATCGCTAAATAAACGCGATGCCAAAACTCATGATTTTGGGAATGCATAAAATTAAAACTCCCTTTTCGTCAATAAACCTAATATGACGATTTTAGCATATCTTTATTTGAAAAATAGTATTTTAAAAGTTAAAAATTAGATAAGGTGGAAAAGATGGCCACATACCATTATTCTCTGATATATCCGAAAGATTACTCACAAAGAAGTGTAGATAAATTAATGCGTAAATTATTAATTCCAAGAAAATGGCGTCATTTTTTGCGTACTGAAAATAAAATACTAGTTAATGGAAAATACTTACCCTTAAATTTTTTAGTAAAGGCTGGCGACAAAATAGATATTTATCTTGATCAAGTAGAGAGTGAGCAGCAAACCTATCCTGCAAGTGGTAAATTACCAGAAATAATTTATGAAGATTCCGATGTCTTAGTGATCAATAAACCAGCTGGTCAAAAAACGCATCCTAACTTAAATGAAACAAATACTGCTTTAAATGATTGTGCAACTTATCTTGGCTACAGTCCTTATATTGTACACCGACTTGATATGCTTACCAACGGTCTTTTATTAGTAGCTAAAAATCCAGCAGTTGTGCCAATTTTAAATAGGCAGTTAACCAATAAAACATTGCACCGTGAATACTTGGCTTGGGTAAATAAATCTAGTAAGTTAAAACAGAGTGGCACTATTTCTTTTCCAATTGGTCATGACCCAAGTGATCAAAGAAAAAGAATGGTACGTGAAGATGGGCAAAAAGCTCTTACTCAGTATAAAATTATTGAAGAACATGATGATAAAGTATTAGTAAAGCTAATTTTAGAGACTGGCCGCACTCATCAAATTAGGGTACATTTAGCTGCTCTAAATGCTCCAATTATCGGTGATCCGCTGTACAATTCTAATTACCACGACGGAGAAAAATTACAGTTAACTGCCTACCAACTTACTTTTATGAGGCCGTTTAAATTTGAAAGTAAAACTGTTAAATTAAGATAAAAATAAAAGAGATATGCAAAAATGCATATCTCTTTTTTCAAGTGCCCCAAACAGGAGTCGAACCTGCACTCACTTGCGTGAACAGCGACCTGAACGCTGCGCGTCTGCCAATTCCGCCATTGAGGCAACCTTTATAACATATCTATCATACCAAAAAGTTGATGAAGTTGGAAAGGTTAATAATAAAATATTAATACTAAAAAATCATAATTAGAATTTATATTACTTTTTAAGCCCATACTTCAATTACCCAAATACTTCGGCAGCCGCAACAACTTTGAGCAACTCTTCATTTACCTTATCACGTCCATATGCATCAAGAAAGCGATCGCGATATTTACTAGTCTTCAAATTAAACCCAAGCGTCCAAACACTCCAAAACAAATCGATATGGTGATCACCCACACCTGCACAATCAAGATCAATGAATCCTGAAAACTTCCAGTTATCTAGAATAATATTCGGTAAACAGTAATCTCCATGCAGTAAAACTTTGCTTTGCAAAGCATTTTTACCAGAAATTAAAACTTCATGAGCCTCTTCGGCTGAACGATAACCAAAACTATCCGGAAAACTCGACTTATCATAATTACCTGTCCGATAATTATTTTCCGCGTTTGCCAAATACTCTGTCGTTCGATCCATAATGAGACAATCACTATAGTCTATTTCGTGCAATTTTCTTAATTCGGTGGCAATCGTATCGCATAAGCGCTTTGGATTAGCTAAATATTCGCTATCTATACAATCATGTCCTACTACTGCCTTAGTTAACAGCCAATCATGATTATTTGAACTATAGTTCAATACTTCAGCGCCTAAATTCTTTGAGTAAAAATATTGTGTCATTTTAGCTTTTTTTTCAAGCATACCAGTTTTGGCGCATTTTAAATAATAACCGCCATCTTTATCAATAAAATATACGCGAGCTTCAGGAGATGATGAACTATCATAAATATCCGCATCAGCAATAAAATGTTGCAATTCTTGTGGCACTTGATTTGAAATTTTCTTAATTAAAGTCTTTTTCATTAAAATAATCCCATATAATGATGAAGCAAATAATCAGATGCTTTCTTCAGAGTTAAGTAATTAATATTATTAGAAAACAGCATAATCATTTCCTTAGTTTTGTAGTTAGCAACAAAACAAGCATTGTATCCAGGAATACTACCTTCTGCACGAATAACATCGTCCTTAAAATACACTCCACCAAAGTAAGCTACTTCTTGATGCTTAGCCTGCTGAGCATATTCATTAATCATCTTCGGATCTTTTAAAACGCTGTTATACACAAATTTCCAGTAATCATTAGGTGATATAAATAAATTTCCTGCTCCAAAATCAGATGATGTAGTCACAACTACTTTATGCCAGTCAACATTGCTACTCATTGGTTGAGGAATCTCATTTTGATTAACTTCAGAGTAATCCTTAATTTGACGCAGTTTTAATGGCTTAGCAAAATTCTTCTGAATATAGTCGTTATAGCTTAAATGACTTTCCTTACTGATAATTGCAGCTAATAACTCATAGTCTACATCTTGATAATCCCAAGTATGAAGATGATCATTTTGCATATACTTAAGCATATAGGCAATTTGTTCTTCTTGATTTTTAAGTGGTTCAGATGGACGAGCATTATTGATTAATCCACTTGTGTGATTCATTAATTCACGAATTGTAATATCTTGGCTACCTGAAACTTGTGGATAATATTTTGACAAAGGCGTATTCCAATTCAGCTGCCCTTTTTGCTGCAACTGATAAATTGCGGTTCCCGTTATAATCTTTTGAAGAGAAGCAGTTGGAAATAGCTGATCTGCATTCACTAGGTCATTTTTGTTAGACGTTTCATTATTTTTAATGACAATTGGCTTGCCGTCTTTACCGCTAACGAGCATCAAACCATTAATATGATTAGATTTCATATAAGACTTTAGCTGCTTTTGTGAATTTTTAAGTCCAGGATCAATCCTGCTTCCTGAAGGCACAATAAATAAAAACACTGAGAACATACAGATAGCTAAGAAAATATAGAGGATAATTTTTTTCAGACGCATAGTTATTCCTTCCAATTATTACCTAAGGCAACTACGTTTTTGCAGAATTTCCTTTTATTGCTTTTCTTTAATTGTATGCCTAAGATGTAAATGTACTCAAGCTAACACTGGAAAAAATAAAAAGTGTACTAATTCCAATTATTTATGGAAAAGTACACTTTTCACTGATAAATTCTACTTATTTCTTCTCAAGCACCGCCACTGCTTCAACGTGCGGAGTTTGAGGGAACATATCAACAGGATCAATTTCGTTAAAGTCATAACCCTGTTCACGGAACAATTGTAGATCTCTAATCATTGTAGCCGGATTGCATGAGATATAAACAATCTTCTTAGGATCAGTTTCAACGGCTGCATCAATAAATTCTGGTGTTAATCCCTTTCTTGGTGGATCAACAAAGATCACATCAGTCTTAAGTCCTTCCTTAGCCCAGCGTGGCATTACTTCTTCAGCTTTTCCGACAACATATTCAGCATTATGAATACCATTTAATTTTGCATTAGCGTTAGCATCGTCAACAGCTGGCTTAATAACTTCCATCCCTCGAACTGCCTTAACATGCTTAGCAACTGACAAGCCAATAGTTCCAATTCCAGAATAAGCATCGATCACTACATCATCAGGTTTGAGGTCTGCCTTTTGAATTGCCAAGTCATATAAGCGCGGAGTTTGCAGTGAATTAATTTGAAAGAAACTTTGTGGTGAAATCTTAAAACTAACATCCCCAATTTTGTCGGTAATCTGAGGCTCTCCCCACAGCAAGTAATCTTTCTTACCTAAAATCACGTTAGTCTTTTTAGGATTATGGTTCAACACTACGCTTGTAACACCTTTAATTTCACTGATTTCTTTAGTCACTTTTTGCAATTGTGGAAAATCCTTATGCAAGCAGACCAAAATCACCATAATCTCTCCACTTGCTTTTGAGCGCCGTACATCAAGGTAACGCACTTCACCTTTATTGTGAATTTCATCATAAGCTGGTATATAATTCGTTCTTAAAATATCACGAACTTTAATTAAAACTCGATCAATTTCTGGATCCGTGGTAAAGAAATTAGTTAACGGTACTAAATCATGTGAATGCTTTCTAAAGAAACCAATATCAAGCTTGCCATGAACTTCACGAACTGGCACTTGTGCCTTATTACGATAGCCTGTCTCTTCTGGACTAGGCAAAGTCTGACCAACCTTAATATTATCTAAGTCGGCCTTATGTAATAAGTTCACTACTTGATTACGTTTAAATTCAAGTTGCTTTTCATATTTAATATGAGCAAGTGAGGCTAAACCTGTTTGAACCCATTGACGAAGTTCAACGTTAATTCTATCTGGACTTTCCTTCTTAATTTTTTCAATTTTCGCAAAGGCAAAATTCTTCTTTACCTTTAAAATTTTAGCGGAAACTACTTCGCCTGGAAGAGCATTATTTACAAAGATAGTCATTCCGTCTAAGTGAGCAACGCCCATTGCTTCATAAGATAAATCCGTAATTTCTAAGTCGACAATTTGATTTTTTTGCATAATTTCAATTCCTTTTTAGATACTTGCTACTATTTTACTAAAAAATACTATTGCTTTTTAAAAGAATAGGCACTAAAGACACTTAAAATAAATCCTAAAATCAAGCTACAAATGATTAAACTCCAGGATCCTAAAACGAAGTCTCCCTTAAGCCACATATTGTTTAAAAGCATTCCCCAATCAAATGGCCACCATATACTCCAAGAAGTTCTACTTAAAAACATTGCCAAAATTGAACTTAAAAATCCAATTCCTAGGGCAAAATATAAGTTAGTAATACGGAAAAGCCATGAATAAAACGGAACTAGCCAAATGGAAGTTAAGAAAATTCCAATCCCTGAGCAAAGCATCCAAACAATTTCTTCACTACTTGAAAAAATGAATCGTACACAAATTACCAAAGCTAAGAAAATCACGCTCATTAAAGCTGCTTGTAAAATTCCATGAATAATTCGCCCAACTTCGTAAGTAAAAAGATCTTGCGGCGAAGTTAAAATTTCTTTGAATTTTGTAGCTTGGTTTTGATAATAAGTACTAATTCCGATTACGAGAGCAATTGACATATTTAACCAAAAATAACTCCATTGTCCCATCATTAATTGCACCGAATATTGATTATCCCAGAAAACAGCAGTCATCATCAAAATGGCAATTAATGGCAAAAGCCAAATAAGCAAACGAATAATAGTATGCTTGTTTTTTAAAAATTCAACTTTTAAAATATTAGTCATGCTTTACGCCTGCCTTCTCTAGAGTTGAAATAAATAAGTCCTCCAAATCTGTCTTTTGGTCATAATCTTCTTCTAGTAAAAGCTCCCCATTACCTAAGATAGCAATGCGATCAGCTACTTTTTGTATTTCAGAAAGCCTGTGACTAGCAATGATGATTGTTTTACCTTGCTTTTTTTCTAGCATTAATAATTCACGTAGTTCATGAATTCCAAACGTATCAAGACCATTTGTTGGTTCATCTAAAACTACTAAGTCTGGATTTCCCATAAAAGCGAGCGCAATACCAAGACGTTGGCGCATCCCTGTTGAGAATCCTTTAACCTTTTCTTGATTATGATCACCAAAGCCAAGCGTATTTAAAATCTGTTCTTGATCTTTGTTTTCAACATGATGAAGTTTTAATTTTAATTTGATATTATCTTCAACTGTTAAGTTATCAAATAAGCCCGGCTCTTCGATTAACGAACCAATTACTTTTAAATCTTCTCGCTTCCAGTTTTCGCCCTTAAAGTTAATCACTCCTTCGGTTGGTTTCTCAATTCCACTAATCATTTTCAAAAGAGTTGATTTACCAGCCCCATTCGGTCCCATGATGCAGTAAATTTTTCCTTCAGGAACATGAATATTGATTCGGCTCAAAACATGTTTATTTTTGAAGTTTTTCCCTAATTCTTTGGTGGTTAAAATATCAGTCATCTTAATCCCTCAATTTATATTTATACTTTTTCTCTACCTATCTATTTTACCGCTCGAAGTCCATAATTCGAAATTCTAATCATTTTTATTAATAAATTCATTGACATCTTTTTTTAAGCTTGTTATCATAACTGCAACAATTATCGTCATAGTAGTGCTTATGTTAAGCGTCAGAGAGTTGGTGGTAAGGTGCGAACCAGTCAGGCATAAGTTATGAATTACAGCGATCAATCTTTTATTTGGCCACAATCAGTGCCGTTATCACCTGATGAGAGTGCTGCAAATATGCAGTAAATAGGTGGTACCACGGTAATGCGTCCTGTTGATTAATTTCAACAGGACTTTTTTTATGGAGGATTTTTTTATGAAAAAGAAAGTTTCTTTCTCAGAAGCAATTATTATCTTACTGTTACTCCTAATTATTTTAGGTATTTCAGTAATTAAATTTGGCTTAATGCCAGAAGTTCCAGTTCTATTCACAGTCTGTTTATTAGTTTTCTGGCTCAGACTTAGAGGAAATGACTGGACTTCTATTCAAGACGGAATTAAAGAAGGGATTGGTGTTGCCATTATTCCTATCTTTATTTTTATTTTAATCGGGGCCTTAATCGGTTTATGGATCAAAGGCAGCATTATCCCTTCAATTATGGTGCTTGGCTTTCACTTAATTAGTGGACAATTCTTCGTTCCTTCCGTCTTCATTGTTTGCTCAATCGTGGGTCTAGCAATCGGAAGCGGCTTTACAACTATTTCAACAGTTGGAATTGCTCTTTTTGGAATTGGTGCCAGTATGAATGCCAATCCTGCACTTGTTGTTGGTGCAATTATTTCTGGAGCAGTCTTTGGCGATAAAATGTCACCTTTATCTGACTCTACTAACCTTTCTTCTGCTGTCGCAGAAAGTGAACTATTTGCCCATATTAAAAATATGATGTGGTCTACGATTCCAGCATTTGTAGTATCTTTAATTCTTTTTTGGATCTTAGGAAACAGTGGCTCAATTGATGCTTCCAAGATTAATCATACAGCTTCAGTTTTACAACATAATTTCATTATTACTTGGTGGGCAATTGTTCCAATTATTTTAATGTTAATTTGTGCATGGAGAAAGATTCCAGCTATTCCCACTTTGTTTTTAAATATCGCTGTCACTATCATTATGATTTTTATTCAAAATCCTCATCAAACCCTTACTGATTTAACTAATCTAATTATGAAAGGTTTCGTTGCCAAAACTAGTGATGCTTCCGTTAACGTCCTACTAACCCGTGGTGGTATTTCTAGCATGATGGATACTGTGGGCTTAATTATTGCTACTTTATCTCTCGGTGGTTTATTAATGAAGTTTAATATCGTTCAAACTGCCATGGAACCATTAGTTGAACACCTTAAAAAGCCTGGTCGTTTAGTAATTACTACTATTCTTTCCGGTATCTGCATTAACTTATTTGTCGGCGAACAATACTTATCCGTAATCTTGCCAGGTCGCGCCTTTAAACAAGCATACGACAGAATCGGTCTTGCCCCACTTGCCTTGAGCCGTGTGTTAGAAGATGGAGGTAGCGTAATTAACTACTTAATCCCTTGGGGCGTGGCTGGATCATTTGCTGCTTCTACTCTGGGGGTTCCAGTTTTAGCCTTTATCCCATTTACCTTCTTTAGTTTACTTTCTCCTGTTTTCTCAATTCTTTCTGGAGTAACAGGAATTGGATTAAAGTGGCAACCTAAGTCTAAAAAATAATTTTTACCATAAAATCCGTACTATATACACTTATATAGTTATAATAGTACGGATTTTCCCATTGACGAAACTTTTAATACATTGTAAATTATTAGTAATTAAAAACATATCAAGGGAGGAAGGAAAACAAATCATTTTCTAGTACTACAAATCGATTTCGGCTTAAAAGATGGGGCCGTTAGTATCATGCACGGAGTTGCCCACATGGTTGCCCCTCACATCGTTGTTTCAGATTTAACTCATGAGCTTCCACCTTATGATATTTGGTCTGCCTCTTATCGCCTTTACCAAACTATTAAGTATTGGCCAAAAGGTACAAGTTTTGTTTCAGTTGTTGACCCAGGTATTGGTTCAGAAATTTTATTAAAAATAGCTGGCATCAAATGGAAACAAGTATCGTTTATCGTTAAGTTCATTATTGTTTTTGCGATTATCAATATTATTGCAGTCTTCATCTTTCAGCCAACTTATGGTGAAACGTTGTATCACTCACGAACAGTCCTAATTAATGCAGGTTACTTCACTTTGACTGCTCAAGAATTGTTTTATTTATTTAACGTTAGTCTGAAATACATCTGTTCTATTCCCCTAGTGCTGCTCTTTTTATTAACGACTAATCCTAGTCAATTCGCAGCTAGTTTAAATAAAATTGGCGTCAGCTATAAGGTCTCTTATGCCGTTTCTTTAGCCTTGCGCTATATCCCTAACATTCAAGAAAGTTATTGGTCAATTTCTGCTGCCCAGCAAGCGCGTGGTAATGAATTATCTAAAAAAGCATCCCTGGGCAAAAGAATTCATGGAACACTAAACATCGTTACTCCACTTATCTTTTCAAGTCTTGACCGAATTGACACAATTAGTACTGCTATGCAACTTAGACGTTTTGGCTCAAAGAAAAAACGTACCTGGTATGTTGCAGAAAGTTTTAGCTTAGCAGACTATTTAGTCACGAGCTTAGCCTTTATTCTAGTTTTAGTCGTTATTTTGCTCTTTAAAGTTAATTCTGGACGCTTCTATAATCCCTTTGTATAAAAGTTTCTTTTATATTTAATATACGTTAAAATATACTAATAAAAAGAAAGAAGGAGAGCTTATGAATAACTTTTCACAAGAACCAGAACGTCGTACAATTGTTGATGTAACTGGATTAAATAGATTCTTAAGCAGAATGTACGGTATGATGACAATTGCCGTTTTAGTGTCTGCTTTGAGTGCTTACTTAACAATGACCGTCTTTAGAACTCAAATTTTAACTTTATTTTCTAGTAACCCAGCAATGACTTGGATTTTATTGTTAGTTCCACTTGCACTAACTTTTGGGATTAGCTTTAGAGCAACAAGAAATCCGGTAGCTAGCTTTGTTATGTTAATGATCATGGCAATTGTTTACGGAGTCGAGTTTTCACTAATTGCTGGTGCTTACACTGGTCGTAGTATTGCTTCTGCATTCGTTGCTTCTTCAACTGTCTTCATTACTATGGCAGTTATCGGTACAACAACTAAGAAGAACTTGAATAATCTTGGCTCTTACGCTTCAGCAGCTTTAATTGGATTAATTGTTGCAATGCTAATCAACATGTTCTTAAGAAATCCAATGGTTTCTTACATCTTTTCATTCATTGCAGTTATCATCTTCACTATCTTAACTGCTTGGGATGCACAAAGAATGAAGCAAATCTACGAAAACTATAATGGTCAAGTTTCTGTTGACGGCCTAGCAGTTGCTGGTGCTTTAGCTCTTTATTTAGATTTCGTTAACTTATTCTTACAATTCTTACAAATCTTTGGACTTAGCGATAGAAATTAATATTCTACATAAAAAGCTACTAAATCTTGGTATTCAAGCCTTGATTTAGTAGCTTTTTTGCTTAGTATTATTTATTATTCAATTTTTCCAATAATCTCATTCTCATAAGTTTTATCGTGAACAGACTCAATATTTTCATCAAAATTAAATTCGGCCGTATGCTTATTTTTAAGCTTAACTTTATGAGTAGCCCCCATCTTGAACCATTCATATTCTGAATCAATATGTCCCAAATCTATTAACTGATTCTTTAAATCTTGGAGATCATCTACAATTAGCTTAGCTGTTGGCCCGAGCATCAACAAAATCAATCTATCTTCTGCATTTTCCCGAATCATTTGTTCTATTTCGCTAATCTTTTGGTACGCATTCTTTGATGGAGCAATAATTCTTTTAATTGATTTAGTATTAGCAAATAGATCGTTTCCTAATCCTGAACGTGTAAAATTTCCTTCAACAATTAAGATATCTTTATCTTTCCAAATTTGTTTGAGTTTATCAAACCAGTGTGCACTTTTAGATTTATCAATTCGATCAATGTATGGTCTTGAAATAAAAGTATTACTATAAATATTTTCTGTTTTTTCTATTTCTTTTAGAAGATGCTGATTGTTAAAAAAGAAATTAGTTTCGTAAAAATCTTTTGTGTATTGACCATAATTCTTTAAACTTTCAAATACATCTGGAAGAGCTACATCGTATTTATTATTACCTCCAGCAAAAAGTATCTGTTTTAATTGTCTCGACAAATTTTCATCATATGCTTGATAGGTAATCCCCTTTCCATTAATCAAGCTCAGTTCTCCATCACCAAAGCGAATAATGGACTTTTTCTTATTAATAAGTCGATCAAGCGCTTCATCCATCCCTCTGACATGAATATTAAAAAGCTGAGGAACGAATTGTTGAGTGATACTCTTTCCTACTTTCTGAATTCTATTAGCCATCTCATTAATTTGATCGTCTTCAAATACTTGATAGTGCTCATAATCTAACTTTTTAGATTGTGATGAAAGATAAAATAGGAACTTTGCGATGTACAATCCGATCGAGCACCATTTTATTTTTATTACCATAATTAATATCAAGATAAACTGTACACTTATTAATAAGTTCAATTTGTTTTTTTGCAGTAACACTTGGATATATAGTTACATTGTCATATTGAGATAAATGACTTAATAAAAAGGCAACTGGAGTAAACGCAGCAATACTAAAGTGAATATTAGGCAATTTTTTTACTAGCTCTTCTAAATTATGAACTTCAGCGACATTCGTAAATGTATAGGCCTCTCCATCAAAAGCCCTATCATGCTCGTTATTTAGTTCAAAGTTTCTGAAAATAATTTTTGTCCACTCTAGATTGTGATAATCCCACCATTTTTCTCTTAATTCAGTTGTATTAGTAATGTTAAATGGCTTATCTCGCTCAGTAAAATGAATAATAGCAGGTTCTTTTATATGATCAAAAAATGAATAAAAACTATCTTTATCATTCCAGTAACTTTTGCGTTCATAACCAATTTGATAATTATATTTTGGATTTAGCTTTCCATAGTTCTGCGCAAAACCTTCATTCATCATAACCTGAGTATTACTTAGATTATATCTCTTCCCTAAATCTAACAATTGATTTCCAATATTGTTGTTATACCAAAATCTATTATTAATTAATAAGACTCCTGAATTAAATTGACCAGGATTAAAATAGTCGACTACAGTATAGAGAGGCCTATCTTCAATATTAGTTTCAAAAAGTTGATCTAAATTTTTGTCTACAATTACATCACTATCTAGGTAAAGCACTTTCTCTTCTTTAATTAATTCTGGAATCAAAAATTTACCATACACCATCTTAGAAATTCGATTTTCAGGATTTGGCATATCCTTAAAACGGCTAAGATCAATTTTTAAATCGATAACTTCTGAGTTCAACTCTTTTAAATATCGGTTAATATTCATAAACCACTCATGAGGAATATCTGGATTAATAATATAGGTTTTGATATCTTGATTACGCGCATAGATAGACTTTAAAGTTGTCTCTGCTTTATCAATCCAGCCGTAATCTACACTTAATGCAATTATCTTCATTTATTCAACTTCTCCAATAATCTCATCCTCATAAGTTTGATCATGGACCGACCCAATATTTTCATCAAAATTAAATTCTGCAGTATGCTTATTTTCAAGCTTAACTTTATGAGTAGCTCCCATCTTGAACCATTCGTATTCTGAATCAATATGACCTAAATCAATGATTTGATTCTCTAAATCTTGCAAATCATCTACAATTACTTTAGCTGTTGGCCCGAGCATCAACAAAATCAATCTATCTTCTGCATTTTCTCGAATCATTTGTTCTATTTCGCTAATCTTTTGGTACGCATTCTTTGATGGAGCAATAATTCTTTTAATTGATTTAGTATTAGCGAATAAATCATTTCCCACTCCCGAACGCGTTAGTGCTCCCTCTACGATTAGCAGATTACGACCACTCCAAAGTTGTTTTAATTTATCAAAGTATGCTGCACTTTTACTTTTATCAAACAAATCAATGTATGGTCTTGAAATAAAAGTTGAACCATACCAATTACCAGTCTGTCCAATTTTATTTAAGAAACTTTCATTATTTGGAAAGAAAGATGTCTTATAAAAGTATCGAGTAAAATCTTGATAACGTTCTAGTTTGGTAAATACATCTGGTAGACAAACCAAGGTATTATTAAATTGCCCCCGCAAAATAATATCTTTTAGTCGATTAGCAAGTTCTGAATCATAAGTTTGATAGGGAATTGAACCTCCTCTAATTAAATCAAATTCACCATCTCCAAAGCGAATCACAGATTTATTGTCTCGCAAAATCAAGTCTAATGATTCGTCCATATCTTTTACTCTAATATTATATTTTGGAGCATTAGTTTTGACCGTCTCTTTAATCGCTTCTGCCATTTCATCAATTTGATTATCACGAAAGACATGATAATTATCATAATCCAAATTTTGAGACTGAGTTTGATCGAAGGAAAAGATTGGAATATTTTTCTTCATAATTCTTTCAATTATTTCATCAGCTTTAGGACCATAATTAATATCTAAATAAATATCTGCTTCATTTATTTCTTTATCCAAAGTTTTTCCTACAATAGTTGGGAAAAGTCTCACATTATCATATTGTGTTAATTTCAATAAAAGAAAAGCCATGGGGGTATAGGCTGCTATGTTAAATCTTATATTTGGTAATTTTTTTATCAACTGTTCAATATTCTGTACCTCCGCCATACGAGTAAGCAAAAATGCCTCTCCATCAAAAGATGGATCTTTAATTTTACTCTTATTAAAACTACTATATTTAGAAATAATTTCTGACCATTCTAGTCTTCTATAATGCCACCATTTGTTTCGTAGACTAACTGTTGATACTAAGTTAAATGGTTTGTCTTCAGTAATAAAGTGGATTATTTTTGGTTTTTTAACTTTATCAAGAAATTGTGTAGTTTTTTGCAAATTTCCCCAAAAAGCTGCTTTTTCAAAACCAATTTGGTAATTATAAGATAGATCTAATTCTTCAATTTTATCTTTAAATACTTCATTGATAACAGTTTGATCACCATTTCGAAGATTAGTATCTTTTGCTTTCTCTAAAAGTCTAGAAACTATGTTACTTTTCTTCCACTTTTTATTATTAATCAATAACACTCCCGAATTAAATTCTGCAGGAACTTGATAGTCACGCACACCACAAACCCATTTATTTTCTAAATCAATATTAAATAATTCGTCTAAATTGGCATTCACAACTATATCACAATCTAAATATAGTACTTTATCTTCTTTAATTAATTCAGGAATTAGTATTCTCGCAAAGGCAATATTTTTAATTCCTTTAAAAGAAGAATTAACGTCATTTAAATATGCCTGATCAATTTTTTTATCTACAATTTGTGACCCTATTTGACTGAGATATTGATTCAAATTAATGAACCATTCGTGTGGAATATCAGGATTGATAACATAGATTTTTACTTTTTGATTATGATAAATAATTGATTTAATTGTTGTTTCAATTTTATCTAAGAATCCATAATCACCATTTAATACTATCGTTTTCAAACTTATCACTCATTTCTATTAATATTTAAACATCTAACTTTCACGAATCGCCTAATATATTATCTACTAAAAGTATATTATATAACACTTATATTCTATTTATCTATAAGTCTCTAATTCACTTAAAAGCTGTTTTTAGATTGTAGATAAACAAATTAAATGTACTACGCTATAGTTAAGTGCAAAATCAAAGATAACACTATATAAAAGAAAAGGAATCAAATAGATAACTTATCCCTACTTGATTCCTCATTAAGAGCTTTTATTTCTTATTTATTTTCATAATTATTTCTTTTTCGCTGATTGTAAAATTAAATTGAACACTTGATAAAAAATAAAAAGTCCATTCGGACCTGTTTGATAGAATGTTAATAACCACAAAAACTTTCTATTGGAGGTCAAAATGGACTCTTTACATTCTACCATGAATCAGCACATTAAAGGCAAGCATTTATCATTCGAGGAAAGAGTTATTATTCAATTGCGTTTGAAAGATGGCTATTCTTTGCGTGCCATCGCCCGTGAATTAAACTGTTCTCCTTCTACTATCAGCTATGAGGTTAAGCGTGGTACTGTAGAACTGTATCATGGCAAAGTCAAAAGATATAAGGCTACTCAAGGGCATGATGCATATCAAGCTCATCGTAAAAATTGTGGGCGCAAATCAGACTTTCTCAGGAAAACTCAATTCATGCGCTATGTCCACAAGCATTTTTTAAAGATGGCTGGTCGCTTGATGTGTGCAGTAATCGTGCTACTGCTGTTGGCGCATTTAGCAGCAGAGATGTTGTCTGTACTAAGACTCTTTACAATTATGTCGACCAAGGTCTATTAGATATACATAATTACGACTTGCCAGAGAAGCTTAAACGCAATACTAAGCTTCATCGTATTCGCAAAAATAAGAAAAAACTTGGCAGAAGCATTGAAGAACGTCCTAAAGAGATCAATAAACGTAATGAATTCGGTCATTGGGAATGCGATTTAGTTCTCGGACATAAGAGCAAAGATGATGAGGTACTGCTAACCTTATCTGAGCGTATGAGTCGTGAGTTTTTAATTCTTCGTATTCCTGACAAGACTTCTGTCAGTGTCATGCAGGCCTTTAAAGAACTCCAAAGGCAATACAGCGAACATTGGAATGATATTTTTAAAACCATTACCACTGATAATGGCTCAGAGTTTGCAGATCTTTCCAACCTAGAAAAAGTATCCAATACACTGGTTTACTATGCCCATCCTTACACTTCTTGTGATAAGGGAACAGTTGAAAGACACAATGGTCTTATTCGCAGATTCATTCCTAAGGGAGAAGCAATAGCTAACTATTCTTTACAAGACATCATTAATATTGAAACCTGGTGCAATTCTTTGCCAAGAAAGATACTGGCCTATCATACACCAGATGAAATCTTTGAAAGAGAATTAGATCTAATCTATCAAGCAGCTTAACTAAAAGTGTTCAATTTATTATTGCAATTTGCGTAATTATTTCTTTTTGGTACTGAGGATTATCTTCTTCATTCAGATTTTTATCTACAGATTCTGCCATATGTTTATTTTTACCAATCGATACTACATATTTAGCATTCATTTTCAACCATTCATATTCTGTATCAATATGCCCAATGTCAAGTATCTGATTATCTAAATCTTGTAAATCATTAACAATTACTTTGGCAGTAGGTCCTAACATTAGTAATATCAACTTATTCTGAGCATTATTTCTAATCGCTTCTTCAATTTCATGTACTTCATCGTAAGCATCTTCAGCAGGACAAATTATACGCTGAATTGATCTTACATTTTCAAAAAGATCATTGCCTACTCCTGAACGAGTATATTCCCCTTCCACAATCAAAATATCCTTATTCTGCCAAATTTTCCTAAGTTTATGGAAATAATGTTGACTTTTACTCTTATCCTTGAAACTCATATACATTCTAGACATAAATGTCGAGCCATATGAATACTTCGTCTTTTCAATTTCTTTAAAAAAGTCACTAAATCTCGGTAACACCCCTACAGCATAATAACCACGCATTTCATTATATCTGTCTAAATTAGTAAAGATATCCGGTAAACAAGTTAATACCCTTGGATTATGGTTATTTAGAATACTATCTTTTAATATCTTCGCTAACTCTGGATTAAAATGTTGATAAATAATGTCTTCACGATATATCAAGTCTAGTTCACCATCTCCAATTCGCACCACAGATTTCTTATTTTCAATTATTTCATCTAAAGTTTCATCAATTGATTTAACTGAAATATCAAAAATATCATCAAAAGACTTCTTAGAACTATTAGCTGGTAATTCATTAACTTGTTTTATCATCTCATCCATACTGTCAGCTACGTAACAATTATTACTCTGTTCATGATATTGAGTATCCCTGAAAGCAAAAGTAGGAATATCCAGCAATTTCAATGCAGTTTCGAAATGGACATCCTTATCGCCATAGCCAATATCAAAACAAAGATCTGTTTTTTCGATAATTGACTTTAATTGGTAATTTAAAATTTGAGGATAAAGGGTTGCATTTCCATTTTGCGTTAAAATGTCTAAACCTGTATATAATGCCCGTCCCGAAACAATATTAAAATGAATATTTGGGAAGCGCCTGATTAGTTCTTGTGCGCCATGATTTTCTGCGTAATTCAAAAAAATAATAGCTTCTTTATCAAATTTATTTTCAAGTCTGTTAGAAGTTAGATGATTGATTACTTCTGACCATTCACTACTATGATAATTCCACCACTTTTTACTTAAGTTTTTAGGTGAACTTTCTCTAATTAGCCTACTATCACTAGCATATTGAATAATTGCAGGCCTCTCAACAGTGTCTTCATAATACAGATATGAATTTGTTAATTCAAAATTAGGATCTCCAAATCCAATTTGATAATTGTAAATTTCAGGCAACTTTCCAATATTGGTACCAAACCCATCATTAATCATAGCTTGCTCATGAACTAGACCATAATTTTTGCTTAGTTCTAAAAATTGATTACCAATATTGTTATTGCGCCAGTAGATATTATTTATAAACATAACACCCATATTAAACTTATCGGGATGTACAAAATCAATTATTGCATACAAAGGCTTATCTTCTACATCAATTGCAAATAGATCATCTAAATTTTGATCAATAATTGTATTGTTACCTAAGTAAAGCACTTTATCTTCATCTACTAGCTCGGGAATTAAAAATTTGCCATACTCTATTTTTGACCTAGTAGTATCTTTTAATTCTGGTAAGTCATTAAAACGATTTAAGTCTATTTTTTTATCAACTACCTCTGAGGTGATGTTTTCCAGAAAGTGGTTAATATTTACAAACCATTCATGTGATATATCCGAATTAATAATATAAGTTTTAATACCTTCATTATTAATATAAATGGATTTCAAAATTGTTTCTACTTGAGCAATTTTATCGTAATTAGCACATAAAACAAGTGTTTTCATTATTTCTCTCTTCACTTCTCGATTATTAAACTTTAGTTTTGACTACTATTGAGTTGATGTTATTTTAATAAAAAATTTATCCCATATCAATAGAATTATATAATCTATCCCCTTGAAAAATTAAAGCGTCTATTTCACCTATCTTTTCTACCGTATAAAAGCAAAAACACTGATATATCAACGTTTATTTAACGATGATTATCAGTGTTTTCTTCATTTTAAATACCTATTTTTTATTATTTTTTCTGGATCTTAACCCTAATAATGCTCCCAAGCTAGCTGCAATTATTCCTAACAAACCGGAATTATTTTTAGTACCCGTTTGTGGAAGCTTCTGGTTACGAGGCCGCTTTGCCATTCTATTAGTCTTATTTACTTTAATTATTCCAATTGATTCCGAATTTCTTCTATTTGAAGATAGACGCTTTTCACTAGCAATAGGTGTAACTGGGGTTGCTTGTCCTGTTTCACTGCTTAATGAATTTGCAGGAATTTCAGAAGGTATCAAACTTTGAGAAGCTGAAACATTCGAGGTACTTAGGCTTTCATTAACACTTGTTGAACCCATAGATTTAGAAGTAGAGAAACTAGTGGATTCAGAGACTCTCTCGCTCTTGTTTACTGAGTTGCTTATGCTTTCACTCATACTTACTGAGTTACTTAGGCTTTCACTCATTGACACTGAGTTACTTAAGCTGTCGCTCATTGATACTGAGTTGCTTAAGCTGTCGCTCATGCTTACTGAGTTACTTAGGCTTTCACTCATTGACACTGAGTTACTTAAGCTATTACTCATTGATACCGAGTTACTCAAACTTTCACTCATGCTTACTGAGTTGCTTAGGCTCTCGCTCATTGATACCGAGTTGCTTAAGCTGTCGCTCATGCTTACTGAGTTACTCAAGCTTTCGCTCATTGATACTGAGTTACTCAAGCTTTCACTCATGCTTACTGAGTTGCTTAGGCTCTCGCTCATTGATACCGAGTTACTCAAACTTTCGCTCATGCTTACTGAGTTGCTTAGGCTCTCGCTCATTGATACCGAGTTGCTTAAACTTTCACTCATACTTACTGAATTACTTAAGCTGTCGCTCATGCTTACTGAGTTACTCAAGCTTTCACTCATTGACACTGAGTTACTTAAGCTGTCACTCATGCTTACTGAGTTGCTCAAGCTCTCGCTCATACTTACTGAGTTGCTTAGGCTTTCGCTCATGCTTACTGAGTTGCTTAAACTTTCACTCATTGATACCGAGTTGCTTAAGCTTTCGCTCATACTTACTGAGTTACTTAAGCTGTCGCTCATCGATACTGAGTTGCTTAGGCTCTCGCTCATGCTTACTGAGTTACTCAAGCTTTCACTCATGCTTACTGAGTTGCTTAGGCTCTCGCTCATTGATACCGAGTTGCTTAAACTTTCACTCATACTTACTGAATTACTTAAGCTGTCGCTCATGCTTACTGAGTTACTCAAGCTTTCGCCCATACTTACTGAGTTACTTAAGCTGTCACTCATTGATACCGAGTTACTTAAGCTTTCACTCATTGATACCGAGTTACTCAAGCTTTCACTCATACTTACTGAGTTACTTAAACTTTCACTCATACTTACTGAATTACTCAAGCTCTCGCTCATGCTTACTGAGTTACTCAAGCTTTCACTCATACTTACTGAGTTGCTTAAGCTGTCACTCATACTTACTGAGTTGCTTAAACTTTCGCTCATACTTACTGAGTTACTTAAGCTCTCGCTCATGCTTACTGAGTTACTCAAGCTTTCACTCATACTTACTGAGTTACTTAGACTTTCGCTCATTGATACTGAATTACTTAAGCTATCACTCATACTTACTGAGTTGCTTAAGCTCTCGCTCATCGATACCGAGTTACTCAAGCTTTCACTCATTGATACTGAGTTGCTCAAACTCTCACTCATCGACACTGAGTTGCTTAAGCTCTCGCTCATACTTACTGAGTTAGATAAGCTATTACTCATTGATACTGAGTTACTCAAACTTTCACTCATACTTACTGAGTTACTTAAGCTATCGCTCATTGATACCGAGTTACTTAAGCTTTCACTCATGCTTACTGAGTTACTTAAACTTTCACTCATTGATACCGAGTTGCTCAAACTTTCGCTCATGCTTACTGAGTTGCTTAAGCTTTCGCTCATGCTTACTGAGTTGCTTAAACTTTCGCTCATGCTTACTGAGTTGCTCAAGCTGTCACTCATTGATACCGAGTTACTTAGACTTTCACTCATTGATACTGAATTACTTAAGCTTTCACTCATGCTTACTGAGTTACTCAAGCTTTCACTCATACTTACTGAGTTACTTAAGCTTTCACTCATTGATACTGAGTTACTCAAGCTTTCACTCATACTTACGGAGTTGCTTAAGCTTTCACTCATACTTACTGAGTTACTCAAACTTTCGCTCATGCTTACTGAGTTGCTTAAACTTTCACTCATTGATACTGAGTTGCTCAAACTCTCACTCATCGACACTGAGTTGCTTAAGCTCTCGCTCATACTTACTGAGTTACTTAGGCTGTCACTCATACTTACTGAGTTACTCAAACTCTCACTCATACTTACTGAGTTGCTTAAGCTCTCGCTCATACTTACTGAGTTACTTAGGCTGTCACTCATACTTACTGAGTTGCTTAAGCTTTCACTCATGCTTACTGAGTTACTTAAGCTTTCACTCATACTTACTGAGTTGCTTAAGCTCTCGCTCATGCTTACTGAGTTACTCAAGCTTTCGCTCATGCTTACTGAGTTACTTAAGCTTTCACTCACGCTTACTGAGTTAGATAAGCTCTCACTCATACTTACTGAGTTAGATAAGCTCTCGCTCATGCTTACTGAGTTACTTAAGCTCTCGCTCATACTTACTGAGTTACTCAAGCTCTCGCTCATACTTACTGAGTTACTCAAGCTCTCACTCATGCTTACTGAGTTACTTAAGCTTTCGCTCATTGATACTGAGTTACTCAAGCTTTCACTCATACTTACTGAGTTGCTTAAGCTTTCACTCATACTTACTGAGTTACTCAAACTTTCGCTCATGCTTACTGAGTTGCTTAAACTTTCACTCATTGATACTGAGTTGCTCAAACTCTCACTCATCGACACTGAGTTGCTTAAGCTCTCGCTCATCGATACTGAGTTAGATAAGCTATTACTCATTGATACTGAGTTACTCAAGCTTTCACTCATACTTACTGAGTTACTTAAGCTCTCACTCATGCTTACTGAGTTACTTAAACTTTCACTCTGACTTACTGAGTTACTCAAGCTTTCACTCATACTTACTGAGTTACTCAAGCTCTCACTCATCGATACCGAGTTACTCAAGCTCTCGCTCATTGATACCGAGTTGCTTAAGCTCTCACTCATGCTTACTGACTTACTTAAGCTTTCACTCTGACTTACTGAGTTACTCAAAATCTCACTTTGTGATACGGAGTTACTTAGACTTTCACTTAAAGATCTTGAACCGTTTCGTGACAAGGATTGACTAGTACTTCTAGAAATACTTTCTACAAATGATGTTGAAACACTTTCTGATGTACTTATAGAGTACGATATACTTTCCGAATGTTTTGATCCACTCATATATTCAACTTGAGTAGTTCCATTCTTATTAATATTATTCATTACACTAGCAACTGATGCTTTACCGTTATTTTGTTCACCAATTGTAGTTCCGACGCTATAGGTAGTCCCATTTACACTACTTTGATTATTTGTAAAATAATTTGATTCTCTAGTTATACCATCGTTAGTTACTATGACATTAGTGTTAGTGGCATTTACAACAGCATTACTATCTGTAGCATACGTAGTACCACTGCTTGTATTTAAAACTACATAATCTGGATCATCAATGTTAACTACATTTTCTGATCCTCCAAAGTAAATATTTTGATTACCAGAAAATTTAGTGGCTGTTCCAGAATTAAAGGTAACTATATTATTTGAACTTCCACTAGCAAAATAAATATTTGCTCCGCTAGTACTCAAGTTAATGTATGAATTTTCACCAGCAATAAACCTACCGTTGCTATTAGTTAAGGCAATATTCCCAACATTATTCCAGATCTGACCACCAGAATAGCCACTATAAGTATTATTGATTTCTAAAGTAGCATTTTTACCAACTTCTACAGCATGTTCTCCATTATTTGCTAACATTGCAACATCATATGGTGACATACTATTATTAATAATCAAACTTGCATCGTCATCAACGATTAAATCATTTCCAGCATAAATTAAAGTACCATATCCAAGGAAATTAGCTGAGCTTGTGTAATAAGTATTGCCATTATATTGGTACGAACTTACACCATCAATGGTAGTATGTCCTTGAACTTCAAAAGTTTTTAAATAGCCACTTGAAGCAAAAGTATCAGCCATAACTGCTGCACCGCCGGTAGCATGCACATTATCATATATTAAGGTCTCTGCTCCTGAACCAGTAAGAGCAAAACCACCTCGCTCATTAGCTGTATAAAGATTAAGAGATTTAACAATCGTCGTCGTTTTACTTGAAGTAGAGTTATCAAGCCAGTTATTAAGCCAAATACAATTGTCTCCTAAGTTAAGATCGTGACCTTTACCCTCAATAGTAAGATTACGTGGTGGAATTTGAAGATCTCCCATTCCAGATTGACCTAAATCAATATTATCGGTCAATCGAATAAGACTAATATTTGAATTGTTAAGTGCAGTTTGAAATTCAGTTCCATTACTTACTTCAGCCGTGTTTTCATTAACTCCAGTATTCGCTTGGTCTACACTAGCAAAAACATTATTCAAATTTAATTTATTGATTGACTGGCTTTTGCTATCAGTCGTATTTTTATTAAAAACAACTGGTATTTGAGGGACCATTTCAATAATTTGTCCATTACTTAGGCTGAGACTATTTACATTATTAATACTATTTTGTTTTTCCAAAATAGTATTAGAGGACACTCTAGTATAGTTTGTTTTTCCTAAATTAGTATTATTATTGTCATGTGAAATACTAGAAACTGTTTCATTTGTTTTTTCATGATTTGATAAACTTTTACTATCTCTAAGATGTGACTGAGATACTTTTCTTTTTTCCGAACCCAAAGATGCTTTTTTTACGTGAGAACTATTTAATGAGTGAAGTTCAGATGTACTCTGAGAATAACTCAGTGATTGTTTTAAAGATGTAGATGTACTTTGAGAACGACTTAATGATTCTTTCAAAGAAGAAGAAGTGCTTTGAGATATCAATAAACTTCTCGAATTAAAATTAGATATACTTTGTGCTTCGGAATTACTAATACTTACTTCTTTTCCCTTTGACTTACTGTTTATTTTATTATTTGCATCTATTTGAGTACTAGTAGACACAGAGCCAACGATTTGTGATTTAGGATCAACAGAATTTTTTGCAGCATATACTCGATCATTTAGAAAAATAGCTGGTCCACCAATACCAGTTCCTAAAATTGCTGCTAATCCAGCCAGTTCTTTAAAATAAGCGTTTGGATCATCTCCATTTTTTAGTTCATTAGGATCTATATACTTATTTCCTTGTTTCCGATTCTTTCTTAAATTTTCTTTTCTCATACTTATTCCCTAATTTGCATATTAAATTACACCAAATATTAATATTAATAATTCATTACATACACAAGTTATTTTTATTTGATATAATAAATCTCTTTTAAATACTAGTTTTATCGTTTATTAAAATGAATTTATATAATCATCAATACGTTTTTACATAACTAATGTAATACATGTAACATAACAAATCAACGATAATGTAATTTTTACTAAGTTTAAACTAAAAATAATATATGTATCTAGAAAAATTTAAAATAAAAAACACTGATAATCATCGTCATGATCCGTACCGTGTCAAGTAGACAGTTAAAATATATAAAATGATTGATGAACCAACCTGTTTATGCAGGCTGGTTTTTCTTTGCTTCTATTTCTTCCCAATAATCTTTGTAACGCTTATCCTGTTTGATTTTATATTCTCTGGCTTTACTTGGATTACGTTTTGCTTCTGCTCGTACTTCTCCTGCGGTTTTACCTTCAAACCGTTCTTGTGGATCGTAATTTATGTAATAATCAATAGTCTTATTAAAAGCGTGCACCATTTCTTCGTAACTATTTATTTCTGGATATAAGACCAATCTCATTTCTTTGATTATTCCTTGCCACCCCTCCATAGGACCATTATCAATACAGCGACCAACCCTAGACATTGATTGTGACATGCCATGTTCTTTCAATTCGTTTGTAAATGGAACACGGGTAAACTGAAATCCACGATCACTGTGAAGCATTGCATGACTATCAGGTTCTTTTTTCCAAGCAGCTATTAGGGCCGCATTAACTAATGCAGTATCATTACGCTGGCTTAAAGCATAACCAACCGGATATCTATCATAAAGATCAAAAATAGTGCAAAGATAGATCTTTTTACCTGTGCCAGGGATCTTTTCTTCAGTAATGTCAGTACACCATTTTTCATTAGGCTTAGAAGCATTAAAATTACGATTTAACACATTAGCAGACGTTTCCTCAGGTCCAGATGCTTTGTAGCGATACTTCTTATTAAATCTAGCTTTGCTTGTGTAGATATAGTTAACGCACATTAAGCGTGCAACAGTTCGCCGATAGATTTTAGGTTCGCCTTCTTCAAGTTCATTGTTTAAGGCTAATGTCATCTTAGGTGAACCAAAAAGACTATTATTGCTCTTAGCGATTGCTTTAATACGCTCAAGAATCTTTTGATCTCTTAATTCACGTTTGCTCGGCGTATGCTTCAACCACTTGTAATAAGCCGATCGAGCAATATTAATTTGTTTGCACATCCAATCAATAGGCCAGTTGTATTCTTGATGGCACTGCTTGATTAATTCATAAAGAATTTGTTTTTGACTGTGTCTAAGAGCTATTTGCCTTTGCTTTGGTTGTCCAATAACCACATCCTCTCTAAATCCTTCACTTTTTTTAAGAAAGCTATTTCTCTATCTTTGATTTGGTTTTGCATCTTAAGGCGTTCAACTTCACGCTTAAGCCTTTCTGTTTCAGTTAGGTCCGACTCTTTTAGACGATGGCCTCGTTTGTCTTTAAGTCCTTTTGATCCTTTAGTTTGATACTTCTTGCACCAGTTATATACCTGAGCATAACTACAGTCATACTTAATTGCCGTCTCTTTATAATTCCAATTATGTTTCTTGCAGTATTTAACAATACTTTGTCGTTCTTCTAGGGTTGTCTTTCTTCTACTAGTCATATAAGCCTCCGGGGTAGGATCGTAATCCTGCAATTCTTGATGACTATTATACTTGATAACCCATTGTCTTAGTTGATGAGGACTTCTTAGACCAAACTTATTTGCCAGATTTAAATAGGAACCTTCACCTGCTAAATAAGCAGCTACACACTTAAGCTTAAATTCTTTTGAATACCTTTTATTACGATTATGAGGTTTTAATGCGTCCTCACCATCCACTTGGTATGCTTTTACCCACATACGTATCGTGCTATCTGGAACGTCTAAAGCATTTGCAATAGATGGATAGTTTTCTTCACCGTTTAAATATTGCTTAACTGCTTTAAGCTTCACCTCAAAGCTAAATCTACTTTTTCTAGACATATAAAAAGTCCTACTTTCATAGATAGTACTTTATATATTTGTACTGTCTACTAAAGTAGGACTATATCATCACGATAAGATGATATATCAGTATTTTTCTTTCTAAAAAAATTTTTTAAGTCAAATTAAGTTTTAATTTTTCAGATTGGTGTACTTTATTATCTATTAATTTTATAAAAAGCTTTCATAAATTCTTTTAAATCACAAACTTTTTAAGAGCTTTTGCAATGCCATTATGATTATTATCATCGGTTACGAAATCAGCCTTTTCCTTAATATCTTCAATTGCATTTCCCATCGCAATTTTCTTAAAGCTTGGATTTTCAAACATAGAAACATCATTACCTTGATCGCCAAAGACCATGACTTCTTCTGGACTAATCTTTAAACGTTGAGCTAGATCCATTAAAGCATTTCCTTTTGAAGCCCCAATCCCATTTAGCTCAATACAGTTATCTAAACTACGAACTATATCGTAGGATTCAAAGGCCCAGTATGGAATAGAATTCCATAGTTTTTCAATTTGATCACTATCTTTAGCACAAGTAAATCCAACCTTGTTAAAGGTAAAATCTTGTGGGATTTCTTTACGTTCACGAACTCTAATTTCATTATTAGTTAAAGCGGCATTAATTTGCATTTGTACTGAAAGATCACGATCTAAAGTCCAAAAACGTTCAGTTGTTTCAAAGTGTAAATTCACGTGAGCAAGTCTCTGCAAGCGAAGCATTACTTCAAAATCACGATAGTTCATCTCTTGACTCATCAGAACTTTTCCGGACAAGTCCTGTACAACTGCGCCGTTAAAGACAACTGCATATTCTTCTGGCCCCTCAAGTCCTAATTGAGTTTCAAAAGGCATTACTCCAGAGAGAGGGCGACCAGAAGCAAGCACCACTTTAATTCCCATCCCATGTGCCACTTGTAAAGTTCTCAGAGTTTCAGGTGAAATCGTATTTCCACTAGTTAGTAAAGTTCCATCTAAATCTACCGCAATTAGTTTTACTGCCATAAATTACCCCTATCTTCCAAAAATCATATAGAAAATCACATTTATCAATAACCCCATTAATGCATAAAAGAACACCGCATTAGCTTTAATTTTTTCTTTTTTTATTAAATACACAAGACTAGCAATAAAGCCTACTAAGGGAAAAACAGTGTAAAAAATGATTGCCCATTCAGCAACTCCATTAACATCTGTACTTAAATTATGGATGAATTTTTTCATTTCTTCTCCAATAAAAATAGAGACTAACAAATTATTAGTCTCTATTTTATATTAACCAATATAAAATTCAATATGCTGTTTTAGATTTTCAAAATCAATGGGTAAATGACCACCAATCTCACCATCTAGATTCACAGGAATCGGATCCTTATCTTTACTTTCACCTAATAATTCTACTTTCAAATTTTTAGTCTTAGTGTAGATAATTTGCGGATCATTAACATGATTTCCATTTAGGGCCATTGCCATCAACCGTAAAACATCTACTGGATTTGCGGTTTTAACCACGATTAACTGGAACAAACCATCAGATAATTGCGCATCAGGCATAATACGTTCAAAACCACCGATTGAATTAGTCATCCCCAAAAGAAACATTGATAAGTCTCCCTCATAGACACCATTATCATAAGTCAACCGCATCTTGTTGCTACTTATTTTGGGCAACATTTCTGCGCCTTTAAGTAGATATGCACTATAGCCTAATACTGACTTTACTTCTGAAGGAACGCCATAGGTCAATTCAGTTAATGAACCACTAGCAGCAATATTCATAAAGTATTGCTTACCAGCACGCCCAATATCCATCTTTTGCGTTTTACCAGTCAGAATTACTTTAGCGGCATCGACTAAATTATCTCTTGGAATCTTCAATGCTCGAGCAAAATCATTCGTTGTACCAGCTGGAATAACTGCAAGCTTTGGTCTTTTTTCTAATGAAGCAACCCCATTAACTACTTCGTTAATTGTTCCATCTCCACCAGCGCCAACCAGTAAATCAAAGCCAGCTAGGGCACATCTTTTTGCTTCATTTTGAGCAGACAAAGGTTCTGGCGTAGTTCTAAAAGCACTGGCTTCAAAACCAGCCTGTTCTAATACATTTAAAATATCTGCCACATTTTGAAGCATTTGCTCATGACCTGAAACAGGATTATAAATTAATCTTGCCTTTTTCGTCATCGCCTTTCGCCTCCCTAAAATGATTAACGACTTTGAAGTTCCTTATTAAGCAATTGGTTAACAACCTTAGGGTTAGCCTTACCACGAGTTTGTTTCATGATTTGACCAACTAAGAATCCAATTGCACGATCCTTACCATTCTTAAAGTCTTCAACAGATTGTGGATTATCGTCAACAACCTTAGTAACCATAGGTCCAAGAACAGAAACATCAGATAATTGAACCATACCCTTGTCTTCAACGTACTTCTTAGGATCAGTTCCATTTTCAATAGATTCCTTGAAGACCTTCTTAGCAATCTTGGATGAAATAGTACCATCTTTGATCATCTTGATCATTTCAGCTAAGTGTTCTGGGGTTAACTTAATGTCTGCAATACCAACTTGGTTTTCATTCAAGTAACCATTAACTTGAGTGTTCAACCAGTTAGCAGCTAAAGTTGGATCGGCACCAGCAGCTACTGCAGCGTCGTAGAAATCACTTGATTCCTTAGTTTGCAAAATAACATCTGCATCGTATTCCTTAATACCATATTCTTCAACGTAGCGCTTGCGACGTTCAAATGGTGATTCAGGTAAGCTTTCTGCAATTTCATCAATCCAACTTTGCTTAATGTGGTAAGGAGCAATATCTGGTTCTGGGAAGTAACGGTAGTCTGCATCACCTTCCTTAACACGCTCTAGGACGGTCTTACCAGTAGCTTCATCAAAACGACGAGTAGAAAGTTGAACTCTGCCACCAGAAAGAAGTACTTGTTGTTGACGCTTTTCTTCATAAGCAAGAGAGCGTCTTACGTGGTCAAATGAGTTTAAGTTCTTCATTTCAACCTTAGTACCGAGCTTTTCTTGACCAGCAGGACGGATAGAAATGTTGGTATCAACACGCATTGAACCTTCTTCCATCTTAACGTCAGATGCACCAGTAAATTGAACAATTTGACGTAATTTAGTCAAGTATGCGTAAGCTTCTTCTGGATCTTCCATATCAGGTTCAGAAACAACTTCAAGAAGAGGAACCCCCTGACGGTTTAAGTCAACGTATGAATAACCGTTAGCACCGTGAGTGTTCTTACCAGCATCTTCTTCGATGTGCATTTCGTGAATACCAATGCGCTTCTTCTTTCCGCGAACTTCAACTTCGATGTAACCATCTCGAGCAAGTGGTTGGAAGAATTGCGTAATCTGGTAAGCCTTAGGGTTATCTGGGTAGAAGTAGTTCTTACGGTCAAAGTGAGTTACAGGCAAGATATGTGAATGAGTTGCTAAAGCAACCATAATACCAAGACGGTAAACATCTTTATTTAACCGAGGTAAGACACCAGGCATAGCCCAGTCGATAACATTTGTTTCAGTGTTTGCTTCAGCACCATAAGTAACTGGTGATGGAGAAAAAATCTTACTCTTTGTTTTTAATTCGAAGTGGACTTCTAGACCAATAGTCGATTTAAAATTCATTAATTAATCCTCCATTCCTGTAGGTGTTTTTTCGTAGAATTTGTTATTACGTTCAATGAAGTCAGCAACCTTAAATACGTTACCTTCATCAAAACGCTTAGCCATAATTTGAAAACCAGCAGGCATTCCATCAACTAAACCTGCTGGAACACTAGCTGCTGGAATACCAGCCAAGTTAGCTGAAATAGTTAAGAGATCGTTGTTGTACATCTTAATTGGGTCAGAAACTTCTTCCCCAATACCAAATGCAGGTTCAGTAGTAGTTGGTCCAACAATAACATCATTTTCTTCAAAGATTTTTTCAAAGTCGCGGCAAATTAAGGTTCTAACTTGAGCAGCCTTCTTAAAGAATTCATCATATGCACCAGCTGACAAAGCAAATGAACCAAGCATAATACGACGCTTAACTTCTTCACCGAAGCCTTCACTTCTAGATTTTACATAAACATCTAATAAGTTCTTAGTATCTTTTGCACGATAGCCGTAACGAATACCATCATATCTTTGAAGGTTTGAGGAAGCTTCACTAGAAGCAACAATGTAGTAGGTTGGAACAACATACTTAGTATGTGGTAATGAAACTTCGTTGATGATTGCACCTGCATCCTTTAAGACATCAATTTGCTTTTGAATAACATCGTGCATTTCGCCATCAACAGCGTCCATGTATTCCTTAGGAACAGCTACGCATAAACCTTTAACATCTTGACCTAAAAAGCTAGTAAAGTCAGGTACTTCTTTTTCCGAAACAGTAGCGTCATGTTCATCAGGACCAGCAATTACGTTTAATACTTCAGCTGAATCCTTAACACGCTTACTCATTACACCGATTTGGTCTAATGAAGATCCAAAGGCAATAAGACCCCAACGTGAAACTCTACCGTAAGTTGGTTTAATACCAAAAATACCATTAAAAGCTGCTGGTTGACGAATAGAACCACCTGTATCTGATCCAAGAGCTGCAACTACTTCACCACTAGCAACTGCTGCAGCAGAACCACCAGACGAACCACCAGGAACCTTATCTAAGTTCCATGGATTATGAGTTGCACCATAGTAAGAATGTTCAGTTGATGAACCCATTGCAAATTCATCCATGTTAGTCTTACCAACAAAGGTAGCTTGCGCCTTTTTCAACTTGCTAATTACTGTAGCGTCATAAACTGGCATGTAGTTGTAAAGAATATGACTAGCAGCAGTCGTCTTCATACCATTGGTAATAATATTATCCTTAATTGCAATTGGAATACCAGCTAATTTATTTTTTGCAAAATCCAAATCTTCTGCTGGCTTTGCATCTTCGTCCACAGTAATCCAAGCATTAATCTTCTTGTCAGTTTCTTTAATGTTCTTAACTGTTTCCTTAGCTAGGTCTTCAGCTGTTATTTCGCCATCTTGTAATTTTTTATTTAATGAGTCAATGTTTTCATTTAAGTAATTCATTATTCATTATCATCCTTATCAATAATTACTGGCACCTTAATGAAGCCATCAGCTTTTTCAGGAACATTCTTCATTAATTCTGCACGACTTTCCCAATGTTCAGGTTTGTCTTCTCTAAAGTCAGTTTCTCGATCAACAACTTGAACAGTTTCGGGAACTCCTTCAGTATCAACTTCAGCTAATTGATGTGCCATATTGATAATGTCACCCATTTGTTCAGTAAACTTATCAATTTCGTCTTCACCAAACTCAAGTCGAGATAGTGTTGCAACGTGATTGATTTCATCTTTTGTAATTTTCACCATTTGCCTCCTATTCACCGCCAAAGACGTGGACATAATAACTATCGTCTGCGGAATTCTTAGCGATTAATGCCTGCGTGTCATTAACAGAATTAATCTTAATTTCTATTGGTGCATCCTTAGGTAAATACTTCTTAGCAGCTGACAATACAAGTCTTGAAAAACTCTCAATCTGCGCATAACCAAAGAATTGGGTAGTTACAGTAATGTTCATTTGTGTCAAAGTTTTATTTTGATAATGAACAGTCGCTGTTACCCCACTAATATTAGGAAAGTAACCTTGAATAGCTGCTTTAAAATCACTAAATGAAGCTGCATCAGTAGAATTGATTGCTTTTTCACTTCCAACAGTCGGTAGCACTTGACTACGATTATTGACTGTTTTCCAATCACTTATTTTACTACTATTTGCATTAGCAATTCCATATGCAAAGTAATTTCCACCTACAAGAGAATCTTTACTGGTTTTACTAAAAAGTCCAACCAAAATTGGGATATTTTTTAATCCCTTCTTTTTACGTAAGTAAGAAACTAACTTATTAGCTGCTTCTTTACCAAAAGTTTCTTGTTCTGCACGAGAAATATCTTTATGATATTGGGCACCGTCTTTAGTTTTTTGATAGTAATCCACTGAATTAAGAGCTAGCCCAACACTCATACCATCCATTTTGTAACTAGAATTAGATTTAGTCAAAAAATCTTGTTCTAAAATTTGATCTAAAATAATTGGATTATATGAATTCTTTTTAGTACTTTTTTCTGCATTTAGGCCTTCTGGATTGCTTTTAGACTTTCTTCCTAGCCAATCAGTGGCATCAGTAACAGAAATTTTTTGCCCTTCTTGAAAAACATACTTACTACTTGAAAAAGTATTATGAGATAAGTCAATTAATCCAGATTCTAAAGCACGACTATCTACATTGTTATCACCAGTATTTTCCGTAATTCCTTCAATTGGACTAGTTACATATTCACCATCTTTTAAAAGAACATTATAACCATTTTTACTTGTACTAGTTGTTTGATAGCTCTTTTTCTTTGTAGTTGAAGTTGTAGGGTTATTGGCAAGATCAGAATTTTTTAAATTGCCACATGCACTTAAACTTAAACCAGTTGCTACTAGCAATGCTATTTGCAAAAATCTTTTCAATTTATTTATCCTTCTTATTTCTCAATTTTTGCAATTGCTTCTTTTTCAGTTAACATCGGAACTTGAAGTTTCTCAGCTTTATCTTTTTTAGAACCAGCATCTGCACCATAGATTAGATAATCAGTTTTCTTAGATATCGAGCCCGTAACCTTTGCTCCAAGATCTTGAAGCTTTTTGGTAAATTCACTTCTTGTAAAGTCAGATAATTTTCCAGTTAAAACAACAGTCTTTTCTTTAAAGAAATTATCTGGTGCTTCTTCTTCAACTGTTCCCAAATATTCCATATTTAATCCACTATCACGTAACTCTTGTAAGAGTTTTTGTGCACTAGGCTGATTAAAATATGCTGTTAACGATTCCGCAATCGTCTCTCCTATTGTATCTATACTTGTCAATTCTGGCACTGTTAATTGACTAACCTTTTCCAAATTTTTATATTTTTCCAAAATTAATCTAGCAGCTTTAGCACCGACATGATCAATTCCTAAGCCATACAGTAATAATTCAGCAGAATTTCGTTTACTATTTTCAATAGAAGATAATAAGTTCGTAATTGATTTATCCTTAAAATGATCTAATTGACCTAATTGTTCACTAGTTAAGTGATATAGATCAGCTACATCATTCACAAATCCTTTATCGATTAACTGTTTTACAATTCTAGGTCCCAAGCCCATGATATTCATCGCTCCACGTGAAGCAAAATGAATAATTCCTTCCTCAACTTGAGCAGGACACATTGGATTAATACAACGAAGAGCTACTTCATCTTGTAAATGAACTAAAGTTTCACCACAAGAAGGACAAACATTTGGAATTTCATAAGGCTTACTATCTTTAGGTCTTTTACTTAAAACAACACTAGAAATTTCTGGAATGATATCTCCAGCTTTATGTAACTTAACGGTATCGCCAATTCTTACTCCCTTTTCTCTCAGGTAGTCTGGATTATGTAAAGAAGCTCGTGACACAATAGTTCCTGCAAGTTGAACCGGATCCATCACCGCAGTTGGCGTTACAACTCCAGTTCTTCCAACTGTCCATTCAATTTCTCGCACTACTGTTTCTTGCTCTTCAGGTGGAAACTTATATGCAATTTCCCAGCGTGGTACTTTCACAGTATTTCCTAAGTCATTTTGTAAACTTAAGTCATCAACCTTTAAAACAATTCCGTCAATCCCATAACTTAAATCATTACGTTTAGCGGTATATTCATCAATAAATTTAAATACTTCATCCATTGATTCAAAGCGTTGTCCAGACTGATTAGTATGAAATCCTAATCGATTCATTTCATCAATCGCTTGATGTTGGCTTGTAATGTTTCTTGGTGGATTAACCCACGTATAAATAAAAGTACTTAAATTTCTTTTTTTAGTGATTCGAGCATCTAATTGTCTTAATGAACCTGCAGCAGCATTTCGAGGATTAGCAAAAACTTGCTCACCCTTTTCATCTCTTTCAGCATTTAACTTAGCAAATGCCTCTTTTTCCATATAACATTCACCACGAACCTCAGTTGTTAAAGGTTCAGGCAAGGTTTGTGGAATATCTTTGATAAATTTAGCATTTGCAGTAACGTCTTCACCAACGCGCCCATTTCCTCTCGTAGAAGCACGAGTTAATTTACCATCAGTATACTCTAGTGACAAAGATAAGCCGTCAATTTTCAATTCAACGTTGTAAGCTACAGGATGTCCAACTAACTTAGTGATCCGATCATCAAATTCTTTAAGTTCCTCTTTTGAGAAAACATCTCCCATTGAAAGCATCGGAACGGGATGTTCAACTTTAGAAAGATCGCTTTTTATTTCGCCACCTACTCGGTGAGTAATTGAATCAGCCGTTACCAAATCAGGAAATTGCTGTTCTAATTCTACTAGTTCTTGATAAGTTTTATCATAAACTGCATCTTCAACAACTGGAGCATCTTTTGCGTAATAATCATCAGCCCATTTATTGAGCTTTTTTCTTAATTCATCGACTTTCTGAGAAGCCTGAGTATGAGTTAAAACTGTCATAATTTAGTCCTTCTCTGAATCAAACTGCTTTTACTTCAATTATATCTTTCTAATTGGCGCAAAGGCAGCTAAAAGGCGTTTTACACCTTGGCTAGCAAAGGCAATATCTAATTCCATGTCTTCACCAGTACCATTAACTTTTACTACAACACCTTTACCCCAAGCCTTATGAGATACTTGATCTCCAACATTCCAAGACTTTTTATCAGCACCAACAGCACCGCTTGCCTTTTTAGCAGTTTCAATTTTTACTTTTGTTCGATAAACTTGAGAATTTGCTCTCTCGCTACTTTTAGCAAAAGGAACAGAAATTGAAGAACTAGATTGAACTGGATTAATAAATTCTAAGTCCTTATTCTCAATTTCATCAATAAAACGCGATGGTTGATTATTTTGAGGATGCCCATACATCATTCTAGAAAAAGCATTAGTGATGTAAAGTTTCTTTTCGGCACGCGTAATTCCTACATATGCTAAACGTCTCTCTTCTTCAAGCTCGCTTGGATCGCTTGCTGCTCTTGAAAGTGGGAATAAGCCTTCTTCCATTCCTACCAAGAAAACAACTGGGAATTCTAGTCCTTTAGCTGCATGGAGTGTCATTAAGGCAACTTGATTATCTTGGTTTTCCAAGTCATCTTGATCACTTAAAAGTGAGATTTCTGAAAGAAAATCACCTAAAGCAGTTGAGTTTTCATCTTCTGGCTCATAATTATCATCAAATCGCTTAGTAACAGTTAAGAATTCATTCAAGTTCTCTAAACGAGTATCAGCTTCAATAGTATGTTCGTTTTCGAGGGCTTCTTTATAACCAAAATCAGCTAATAACTTTTCGGTCAAACCAGTTACAGTATGTGTCTTACTGTATTCAATTGCATCTCTTAAGTTAGTTCCAAAGATAGACAAAGTTTTAGCAGGACGGCCAGTAATTGGAGCTAAACTCAAGTTTTTAAATGTTTCTTCTACTGTAAAGTCATTATCATTAGCAAAACCGTTAAACTTAGCCATCGTAGTTGGACCCAAACCACGTTTTGGTACATTAATAATTCGGTTGAAACTCATTGAATCAGCAGGATTTGCGACAACTTTTAAATAAGCCAAAATATCTTTAATTTCTTTTCGGTCGTAGAACTTATGTCCTCCAACAATCCGATACGGAATATTAGCTTTAACTAGAGCTTCTTCGACGTTACGTGATTGAGCATTGGTACGATAAAGAACAGCAAAATCCTTGTAGTCTCTTTGATGTTCTTTTATTTCTTCTTTAATCTTTGAAATGATAAACAGTGCTTCATCATTTCCACTTTGAGCACGGTAATAATTGATTTTATCGCCAGCGCCTTTATCCGTCCAAAGTTTCTTAGGTTTACGTTTCAGATTATTTTTAATTACTGAGTTAGCTGCATCAAGAATATGGCCAGTGGAACGGTAGTTTTGTTCTAATTTAATTGTATTAACTTCATCATCTTGATAATCATGTTCAAAGTTAAGGATATTTTCCATGTTGGCTCCGCGCCAACCATAAATAGATTGATCAGCATCCCCAACAACACAAATATTTTTATATTGAGCAGCTAAAGCAACACAAAGCTGATATTGAGCTTCATTTGTATCCTGATACTCATCTACTAGAATATAGCGGAACTTATTTTGATAATAATGAAGCGTTTCTTTATCTTTTTTGAATAAAATTAAAGTTTGCATAATCAAATCATCAAAATCCATAATTTGATCACGCTTTAAACGGTGTTGATATTCTGCATAAATTTGAGCAGTTACTTTTTCAAAAGGACTGGCTGCTTGTTCCTTAAAATTTTTAGGAGTAAGCAAGTCATTTTTCCCATTAGAAATAGCACCTAAAATTGCTTTTGGATCATACAATTTAGGATCAATATTAAGATCTTTTTCAATTCGCTTAATTAAAGTCAACTGCTCTGCAGAATCTGCAATTGAAAAATTGTTTGAATAGCCAATTTTTTCTGCATCTCGGCGTAAAATGCGAACGCACAAAGCATGGAAGGTAGACATCCAAACACTATCAGCAGCTGGTCCTAAGAGCTTTTGAACACGCTCCTTCATTTCGCTAGCTGCCTTATTAGTAAAAGTAATGGCTAAAACATTCCATGGTGCAACGCCTTTTTCTTCAATTAAATAGGCAATTCGACGTGTTAAAACTGATGTTTTTCCACTACCAGCTCCAGCAACTACTAAAAGTGGACCTTCAGTACACTGCACAGCTTTTTTCTGCTGAGGATTTAATCCTGCAAGAATTGTTTCTTCGCTCATTGCTTCTTCCTTTTCTTAATTACTCAAACACTAAAATAGACTTGTCTATTATAACAAAAAACAACGATAGCTTTTAACTTAACTATCGTTGTTTTGGAATTAATCATATTGTGTTAAATTAAACTCTTTAATTAAATCAAGAAGCTTTTTAGCATAACCTGGATCTGTTGCATAACCATCTGTCTCTAGAGCTTGCGCTTGGCTAGCATAATCTTTAGCCACTAAAACATGTTGATATTGATTTCTATTCCAGCTTGTTCCATTTACAAATAAACGTGTATGAGCTTGGATAGATTCGTCGTAAGATTCATATACACGAAAGCGTCCCGTTACCGTCTCCCAGTGGTCATTCACAAATTCAGAAGTAGTCAACTCTTTACTTGTATTAGGATCCGTTCCCTTTACACCAAACAAATTATTGTATTTTTTAGAGAGTTCGCTTTGACCAAAGTTACTCTCTAAACACGCTTGGGCAATCGTGACACTAGGAAAAAGTCCATAAGGTTTATCGGCTCTTTGAGCAATTGGAGCTACTACCTTGATAAAGTTTTCCTTATTTTGAAGAGAGCGTTCTTTTTCTAACTGCTCTTGTCGTAATCTTTCATTAGTCACGACCTGATGACGCCAATACAAAAATCCTGATAAAATTATTACCAAAGTAAAACAAATAGCAAAAGCTCTTGCAACTACATATTGAATATTTTTTTGACGGCGTCTGCGTGACATTTTAATTCATCTTCCTTCTCATCACTTGCTTTAAAGGCAGTGCAATTGCTGGAGTAAGAACAGCAGTAAAGATTGCTTCTACAACACCATTAACGCCTAAAACACTTAATAAAATTGCAATTAAAGGAGCAGAATTTTGAGTTTGCCCCAATGAATGAAGTAAAACCGACGGATCTTTCATATACCATAAACTAGTAATACCGATTACTAATAATGTATTAGCAAGTGAAGTACATAAACCAGCTATGGTATAAACAACAGTTTTTTGCAAATTAGAATCATCCTTAGCAGCTTGTCCGATCATCCCTGCAATAAAACCTGCGGCTGTACGAGGAACTAATGCAATCAAAACATTGCGGAATAACAGCATACTGACGATATCGCCCGGCTGTGTATAAGCTACAAATAAGCTCAATAATCCCCAAAATAAACCAATAGTTGTCCCAAATCCCGGTCCCATTAAGCAGCCAGCCAAACCAACAGTCAAAGGTATAGTCGTAATTGATGGCAAGCCTGGTAAAATGCGAATATAGCCAATATAAGGGACAAATGTTTGAACTAAAATAATTGCAATAAAAATAGCACTAATGGCAATTCTAAAAGTTTTTTTATTAATCATAGTCTTTCCTGCTTTATTAATTTTTAACTTTAGCAAAAAAGAAAGCCGCATTTGCGACTTCCTTTTCTTAGTAGTGCGGGCGAGAAGACTCGAACTTCCACGATCTAAAAGCGATCACAAGATCCTTAGTCTTGCGCGTCTGCCATTCCGCCACGCCCGCGGTACTTAACTAATATACCAGATAATTTTTCTTTTAGCAAATGGATTTTTGGTTTTTATTTATTTTTCTTTACTAAGACTAGTTTTCCGCCACATTTACCACATCGATATTTTCGCGTATTGACTCTTCTAACACGCGGATATTGAAGGTGGCAATTTTCGCATTCGTAAATATATTTTTTCTTCTGTCTACGCCTTAAGCCAAGATCTGGTGCATATCGACTGCCACCAACATAAGCTAGAAGATTTTTAAAATCACGATTTCGATGCTGGTAGCCTCTACCTGCTAAATGTAAATGATAATGCGTTAATTCATGTTTAATAATTCCAATAAGATCTGCGCGATATCTTTCTTCTAAAAAATGACCATTGATATCAATATGGTGATCATTAAGAAAGTATCTTCCTCCAGTAGTTGTCATACGATTATTAATTTTGACCTCATACTTAAACGGCACATGAAAATATTTCAATGAAATTTCTTCTACTAATTTTTGTAACTCTTCTTGATTCATTTTCGAATTAATTTTTGATATAAACTAGCCTGTTTTGGAGAAGAGATTCTTCTCTTTAAAGCCGTTACAATTTTTTGCTTTACTGTCTCTTGTCCATCTATCCAAGTACCCGTGAACAAGTGAATTGAATATGAGTCTTTACTAGGATTACACAAAACACCATCTGGATAGACATGAATGCCAGCCTTTAATCTTTGTTCATAATTACCTGTTTTTAGGCCGTATTTCCCTTTTAAAATATCAGTTACTGACAAGCTGTTTACACCAGCCATTTGATTATTTTTATCAAAAGTAAATTTTTTATCCTGATAATAGTCGAGTATATCTTTTATAAAGGGATGATGTACTTCCGCGCCAAAGATAGCGGCTGATAAGTAGTCATTGTTCTCAAACCCAATAAAAGCATGATTACTTAAAAGTGGATCTAATTTTTTAAGAATTCTAACGTCTGTATCTAAGTAAATTCCACCTTGCTCATAAATCGCACGAGCACGAATATAGTCCGACACAAAAGCCCATTTTTTTGCTTGATAAGCTTGTTCAATATACTTATTTTCATGCATATCAAAGCTATCTTCATTCCACTCAATAAATTCATAGTCAGGCAATTTCTTTTTCCAAGTTGCAATACATTCCTCAACTAATGGTAACTTAGGATTATGCCCTACCCAAACGTAGTGAATTTTTTTAGGGATCATCTTTTTACCTTTCTAAGAAAGCGTGCAATAAAATCTACAATATCTTGATTAAAGTCCAACTTCATTATAAACATAATTACTGCATAAATAATCAACATTAAAATGGACTTAACTGCCATATTTAAAAAAATTGAATTAATCAAGTTAGGCATGAACATACCAGCAATTAGCGTGATTATTCCAATTAAGAAATACTTAGGTACATCATAAAAAGCTTCTTTAAAATTATAATCATCTCTCACAATCCAAAGTCGCAAAATTAGAACTACAAATTCCGTTATTAAAATTGCGATTGTTGCCCCACCTGCTCCGTATGGCCGATCTAATAAAGCCGCTAATACGACTTCAATGATTGCTCCAATAACTACTGGGATAGCATATTCTTTATCTCTCCTGTTAGCTAATGCAAATTGATTAGCAAATACTCCTCCCATAGGAATCATAATAATCGTTAAGGTAAAGAAGAACATTAAAGGAGTCATTGGAATAAACTTTTTTCCAAAGAAAAACGGCACAAACTGCTTAGTGTTTGCCATAATAATAACCGCAAACAAGGTACCAAGCATTGTCGTTGCTTCAAGCGACTTCTTCAAAACAACTTTCTGCGTTTCTTTTTCCTCACTAGCCATTTTTGGCATGATAACTAAAGAAATACTAGTAATTACTCCCAAGATCATATTAGAAATTCTTTGCGAATTATCATAAAAGGCAACCTGCGTTGAATTGCTAAAGAAGCCCAAAATCGGCTTATCAAGTGACGTATAAATTTGTGTAGCAATCTGCGGAATCATCAAAGTAATGATAGAAACAATCGTAGTTTTATATTTATAAAAATGATTAACCGGTTTACCAACATAGCGATGGATATCAAGCCAAAAAACAAATGACCCGAGCATAGTTGAAACTGACATAATTAAAAAGTACTTCCAAAGGTCAGCTGGTGATTTAATTAATAGCAAGATCAAAACTACACTTGCTAATTTAACAGCAGTATTTTTTAAAACCACTCGTCCAAAATCTGCTAATCCTTGAAAGAACCATGAAATATCAACTTGTGCCGAGATTAAATATGGCACCATTAAGATCAAATAGTTCCAATATTGAATATGAAAAATGTTAGTAATTAACAACGTAATTAAAATCGTAACTAATCCGGCAATTGCTTGAAAATACCATAGGCCCCAAAAAGCATCAGTCAATTCTTGCGGTGTTCCATAAGTTCTAGTTCGAGAAACAGTTCGTATTCCAATATAAGAAACTGACAAAGTACAAAATACCATTAAAAACTGCACAGTATTATTAACACTGCCATAAATACCATAAGTCTTAGGTCCTAAAACTCGAGACAAATATGGAACGGTAATTAACGGTACTAAAACTAGAAAAATCTGGTAGACCGCATTATATAAAATATTAAGAAAAGTTCGCTTCACTACTTTTTCCTCTAAAACTTCTTTGTCATGTAATTAAAGATAGGTTCGCAAGAATCAAGATAGTCAACTTCATCAATTAACTCACGCCAATCAAAACGCTGATTTTTGTATTGATGATCATCAGGATGTCTCAAAACTTGCAGAAGTTCTTTTTGTGAGTTAACACAAGGTCCCGGCGTAACATCTTCGTATGGACTTAACAATAAGCCACGTACTTTCTCGTACTGTTTTAAATAATTAGTAATAAAAATAATTGGCTTATCCAAGTGCAGGTAATCAAAATAAATTGATGAGAAATCTGTAATTAAGAAATCTGTATTTCCGAGCAGTTCATATAAATCAAGATTATTTTCAAATAAATAACTATTATTTAAGAACGCAATATTTGAGAAGTAACTATTTAAATCTTCAAACATCCGCATTTCATAAGGATGAAGTTTCACGATTAAATACTGATGATTTGCTTTTAAAGCATCATTTAATTTATAAGAATCAAAATCTTGAAAAGCAAAATAATTACCTTGTTTTATTTCTTCCATAACGAACTTATCTTCTAACTCATAGCGAAAAGTTGGCATATAGATTCCTATTTGTGCTTGATCATCCTTAGTTTTAAATAAATCTGCTAGTAATTTTTCCTTAGAAATTGCTGGTTGATCAATGTAATCAATTCTAGGAAAGCCAAGTTTTTGATATTTTTTACCTTCAATTGCCATACAAGCACTCATTAAACTTTCATAGAGATCGGAGCTTGAAGTTACCAGGTCCGCATTTTTATGCCATAGCTTTTGGTTACGCTTATTATCACGATAGCGTGTATTATGCGCCATAAAGCCCATTCGCTTCAAAGGTACGCCATGCCAGAATTGAATGTTAACTTGATCTCGTCGCGCTTTAAAAGGTTGATGAGTGGTGATCACATATTTAGCAGTACCAATTTTTTTCCAAGTTTCCCAAGATAAGTGAGAAGATGGCCAAGGCTCAACTAAAGTAATGTTATAGTCAGGATGTTTTGCCTTAATATATTTATAAAATAAATAGCCGTTTGAACCGGATCTACCTGAGCCATTTAAAACTACAATATTCTTTTCTTTAATTGGTCGAAGACTTGCAAGGAAACTCATTCCCCATAAGTATAAGCGAAAAAATAAACTTTTCATTTAAATGTTCCTTAAATAAATGGATTTGTTGACAAATATTTAACATTTGCCAATTATATACTCATTACTAAGGGTATAAAAAAAGCTTGAGTAAACTCAAGCTTTTTTTGATTATTTGATAAAATTTTATTTTCTAATAATCTATTCTGTAATTAATATAGTGCTAGTGTTCCATTTCTTTTTACATATTTATCTGCTAAAGAAAAAATTAATATACCAATAACCAACCACAAGATCGTATTAAATAGTGATCCAAGTAGATAAAACCACCAATCATAAAACTTATTGTTAACAGCCAATCTCATCCAACTAACCATGGGACAAATTGGCAAAAAACAGGAAACAATTTTAATAAAAAAAGGATAGTTTTCAAAATTAGTTAACAAAATACCTAAATATATATATTGAAAAATAATTAAAGTACTACCAATTCTTTTAAAGCGCAACACTAAACTAACTATTAGATAACCTAAACCAATTGTTACAATTAAAGATAGTGTAAATGGAATTATAGTAACTAACGGAAGTTTAATCCAGTGACTAGTACATACCATCAAAACTACTAAAACCAATATAGCTTGTAACAAGGAAACAATAATATTAGCTATACTTTTATTAAAAAATAATCTCTTAGAAGAAATTGGCATTAAATACTGCTGTTCAAGAATTCCACTTTTAGCTTGATTCATAATTGTCATTCCCATTTGACTGACAGTATTTTGTACCAAAGACCATAAAACATAACCAACGACCAAAGCATTCAACGAGGTTCCAATTACTCCTCCGCCGACAAGCGTACCGCCCCAAAAGATAGACATAAACATTAAGACTAATAAAAAAAAATCTGAAATATAATTGAAAGGATATCTTTTGTATAAATATAATTGTCTATATAATTCGCTCTTAAAACTAGTCATCTTTCTATTTCCCCCTTAGCATAATGTTCAAATATTTCCTCTAATCCTCTAGTTTTCGTCTGTATTTTTATAATAGGAAGTCTTCCCAGTAAAGAAAGTACCTTAGGCAGATATTCTTGTTTCTTAATGATTAGCTGATAACTATTGCAATCTTGCGAAACAAGATTGCAATAACATACTAATCCAGCTGTTTCTTCTAAATTTAATGGTCTAGATAGATTTAAATCCATAATTATTTGTTTATTTAAATAATCTAAACTAGATTTTATACTATCTGAAAAGACCAATTTTCCATGATTTATTAATAATATTTTATTTGCAATTTTCTGAGCAAAATCTAGTTGATGAGTAGTTACTAATATGCCTACTCCATTGGAGGCTAATCTTTTCAGATTAGATATCATTATTTGCGTTGCACTAAGATCTAATCCCAATGTTGGTTCATCTAAGACCAAAAGACTAGGATCTGCAATCATGGCACAACAGATTCCAACAATTTGCTGCATACCTCTACTTAATTTCGTAATCGAAATGTCTTTTTTATCAAGTAAATCAAATTGCTCTAACAATGCTAATCCTTTTTGCCTAGCAACCTCTTTTCTTAGTCCTCGTTGCCCTCCCCAATAGATAAAATTTTCTATCGGAGAAAGAGACCAAAACATATTTTTTGATCCTTCCAATAAAGCCCCTGTGTTCTTTAACAAGGTAGTACTATTATTTGTTATCTCATTTTCTTTAAAAAAAATTTTTCCTTTATCGGGACTAACTAGATTTAAAATCATTTTTAAAGTAGTTGTCTTCCCTGCTCCATTTGGTCCAAGAAAAGCGACAATGTCACCTTTATCTACTGTAAACGATACATTGGAAACTGCATCTTTAGTTGCTTTTTTGTAAGTCTTAGAAACATTTGCTACTGATAGTAAAGTCATGTTTCTCCCTCCTTCTGTTGCTGCTGTCGCATAACCGCCAAGTCATATAAGAGGTGGATTAACGGACAAATCCAAATATCTATATAGAGTGCCATTAAGATTAAAATAAGATTGAGCATAAATAGAATCATGAAAGACACAAAAATGTTTGCTGATTTCAATATTATATATATATGATTAATCATAAAGACTAAACTAACGACTATAATCAATAATATTTTAGAGTTTGATGCATACATAAAAACTGGAACAGCAACAATTCGATATATACACTCCTCTAAAACAGCGGTTAAAGCTAGCATCTTTTTTTCTTTTATTTTTAGTACTAAAAGAAAAAAAGTTAATAGTAAAACAAAAATATTTATATATAGTTTTTTATAAAGCGAATTAAAGATTATATTATTTGGTATTTCAACTAACTGAATTGATAGGATTCCAATTAATATTAAATTATATATTTTATAAAACGAATATTTGGTATACGCAAATATATATCCAGCTATAGTACTCGAAAATAATACTATGAATAAATTAAGGCATAGGATGAATGTAGTATTTTTCATTGATGTATTTTCTCAATCGCGGATGATTTAATTGGGGAAACGATGGAAAAGTCATTGCTAAAAATTCAGGTATAAATACTCGTGCTACTCTATATCCATTAACATACGGTGGCGTTATATCAAGAAAAGAAGATTGTGGTGCTATCTCCCTTAATCTATCTAATATTTCAGAAAGGTTTTTTACATAGTTTTCCTTAGTGCCAAGTTTATTTACACTTTTAATCCTACTTAACAGATACTTAACATTTTTGATATAATTTTCAGGATTAGCAAAATATTCAACATTCTTATCAAAGTCTAATATCTTATCAGTATCGATCTTAGAAAAATTCATTTTTCTAATGTAATTAGATTCTGACATTTTTAAATCAGCTAATGATTCACAAAATGCTCTTAAAATAGTTTCATCTCTTTTTATTCCTCCCTGTAATCCAAAAGAAATGGCAGGAACATTTTTCCCATTTTTTGATATCAGAAACACCCCATATACAAAAATTGGAATTTGTGCATACTCTGAAATATCAATGATCATGCATTTATATTCATCTTTATAATTTCCAAATAACTTATATATTCTTTCTTTTATTGCTTTTTCTTTAATATTACTTAGCTCACATCCTAAATACTTTTTATTTGCATACCAAGAAAACATAAAAGCATCTATTTGAATATATTCGATTAAACTATTCAATAAAGCTTTTTCCCAATTAATATGAGCAGCCGTTCCAGTAGAAACAGAAAGATAAAACCTGGATTTACTTTTAGGTCCAAAAAAGAAAATATTTTCTGGAACATAAATTACTTTTTCAGGGTTAAACAAAGAATAAGTTTTTATCCAATTCTGTCGTAAATTTTTAGTAGGATTTTTACTTAAAAAGTTACTACTAAGTCTATGTAAAAGAGTTAATTGTTTATTAGTGTAGGGAAATAGATAGTTAATATTTACTATATTTTTCTCATTAAACTCCGCATATTCTGCATTGATAACTCTATTTTGTAGATACACATGTGAAAATACGCCTGCTGCTCTTTCTACACTTTCACCGCCCAGCCTGATTAAACTATCATTCAAATCTATACCATATCCAGACAAATGATAATTAATTTTAGATTTTGGTCCATTTAGTAGTTTTTCATAATTGGGTAAAGAGGCAGTAGCTATATTCATTTGAACTCCATCATTTGCACCAGGCGTATAAAATACTTCATCTGTAAGCAATCCAGTGTATCTCCCACTTATATTTTTTATTTTATCTATACCTAAGGGTGATAATTTCCAATTATTTATCATTTTTATCCTCTAATATTTTCTTTATTACCGTCTGTGCATTCAAATTTAAATTTTGGGATATTTTTTGAGCTCTCAGACCATCCAAAGAACATAAACTACTCTTATGTAACGTTTCTAGGTTAAATTCAAGTGTTGGAAGATATACACTTAGCAATTTTCCTCTCAATGAACTAACTTTTTTATCAGCCAGCATCAAAAGAAATTGATACATAAATAAGGAAGAACTCCATACATTTTTAGTTAAATTCAGTTTTTCTTCTATTTCTAGATAATTGATATAATTTTCATAGTCCGCCATCCTTATACTGTTATTTAGCTCAAAACATTCAAAACAGCCTGTGATATTTGGTACAAAAGACGTTAGATGCATAAATTTTCCATCTATAATACCCATATTCCAACTTTTCTTAGCTTTAAAAAATTGTTTGTTAAGATTTTTAAGTGTATGAACCTTTGGATTATCTAACACAACAAAATAATTAAAGTTTTCATCTACTTCAAAAGTTTCATTCAACAGATGAATTTGTGCATTTCGATTACATAGACAATTATATTTAACTAACTTATCATAATTTGATTCATCTGTTATCACATACAAGAGAGACTGTTGTCGCTCCTCATATCCAATAATTAAGTGATTCTCTATCAATTCATCAAGTAAAGCTATCCAATATGGATCAGAAAAATCATTCTTCTTTTTTCTTTTTCCATTCAATAAATCTAAAAAAAGTACTACAAAATTATCAAAATTCGAATTATGTTCAATGAATGCTTCTCTGTCAATATATATATCTGTGTAATCCCATATTCCCAATCTTAGATACAGTCTGTCTTTTTCCAGACGAAACTTTACACTTTTATCTTTCAACTCTATATAATCCATTTCATCAACTCCCAACAACAGCGCAGGCTGCAATAAATGTATTAACCCCATCAATTTTTAATTCAACATTACTTTTTTCAATGTTGTATCCACCTAACTGACACATTTTATAATTATATTCAGCTGCACACAGAGCAATAGTTTGTATCATTTCTCCAGCTTCTACCAAAGAAAAAATCGTTCCTCGATTACCATACTTAAATTCATTTTCATTTCTATTATTAACCAAAAACATCATCATACTTATATTTTCAAGATTTACAAAGTTTTCTATATGGGCATACGCTGAAAGATTATTTTGATGGATTTCTCCTATTTCTAAAACTGTATGGGTCACTGGCTGATATCTATACACTGCCATTTTCTTTAATCCTCTAATTTTTTGTGCAAAGAAATATAAATTTATTGGATATAATCCTCCCCCAGAAGCATATGATCTATGCTTATTTGAAAATACTCTAATTCCGGAAAATAAATTACTTACATCTTGTAAACTCCAAATAGTATTTTTAAATTCTCTTTTACTACTTCTCTCAAAAAAAATTTGTTCTAGATTTTTATTACTTGACTTGTATACCTTTGGTAATTTAATAGCACGGTTTAAATCTTCTTTTAGATTAAATGACATTGAAAACTTTTGATTTTGCGGATTTGAATATGATTCAAAACTCCTTACAAACTTATCTCCAATAAAATCATTTTCTACATTATTCAGTTCAAGATAATCCGTCTTTCTTACAAAGCGATTATAATAATCTTCTTTACTTCCTGTGGCTAATGAGAAGGTTCTATTAAATGCGAGCTTATTAAGTTTGTTACCACAATCATATATATCTTTGTATTCCATAACTTTCACCTACCAAAAAAGCTCCTGTACCAGGAGCTTTTTCCTTTAATCTGATGATTCCTCATTACCATTACAACTACAGCAACATCCTGCAGCAGGTAGTTCTCTACCTAAATTCTTCTCTTCATCAAACTTACGACTTTTATCCATGATCTTCATAATGAAGCCTCCTAATAAAATAATTACAATAAATTTAAAAGAAAATTTACTGATACTATGGTAAATCCAAGCCATACCATAAATTTCTAGCCTCCTACCTAGTTCTCAATAAAAATTTCTTAATTTAAAGTTTATCTTATTTTTATTTTTTTACTTTTTAATCGTCATATTTGAAGATTTTTAATTTAAAGGTGGTAAATTATTTGTAAATAATTTCAATTTATTCTTAATTAGAAAATCTTTAATTATTCTGCATTGAGTAAAATCTTTTTTAAACCAAAATAAATAATAGTTCTTAACAATTTGAAACATTCCGAGATCAGGGATTGGAGCCAATTGATTAATTAAATTATAAGCTAATTCCACATCATTATGTTTATTATTTAAATAACAATTCTGTAAAAAATTGATACAAATCGTCCCGATTAACTTCTGGATATGAAAAGAGTATTTATCTAATTTACAATTATAAAAATTCCACAGTTGATAAAAACGATCATTTAATTCTTCAAAGTCAAATAAAAGCATAGAGTTACAAAAAAGTTGAAGTGCAGTTATATCTATTTCCCATTCTTTATTCTCAAAAAAAATTATATTAATTCTCGACCTAACTTTTTTGCTTAATGTCTTAATTCTATTTTGAGATTGCGCTTGTACTATCAAAGCTGTAAGTTTTAAACGTTCACTACAATTCGAATTAGAAATTGTCTCAAATATATTATTAATTTCTTTAATATCTTTATGATAAAAAGCTTGAAGTAGTTCAATTTCTAAATCTTTCTCACTGTCTTTACTATCGTGCAGCTTAGAGATAAATTCTTCTTCACTAATATTATTATGATCCAAAATAGCAAATAGATCTTTAGCACTAATCTCATTCAGTCCACGTTCAACTTTAGAATAATATGATTCAGAAATAATTTCCTTTACAAATTCTTCTTGAGTCAGGCCTCTAATTTTTCGTTCTTTTTTTAATATTTGACCAATGTTTTTCATTTTCTTTAGCCCTTCTAAAATTTACTTTTTAATATTTTAACTCCAAAACTAAATTTTTTAGAAAAAAGATGCTAAAACAGATTTCTTAACCTGCTTTAACATCTTTTGTTTTTTACATTATTTTCTAGCAGCGCGTCTTTCAAAGAACTTAACAATTTCAACAATGATAATCATCAAAAGTCCTGCAATAATTACAACTAACCATTGCATTCCATCTAATTCAGTCACATCAAAAATCTTAGTCAAAAATGGAATCTCTACAGCAGCCATGATCAAAGCGGAAATAAGAATTGCTCCGTTGAACCACTTATTTTCAAATGTTTGTACTCTAAAGATTGACTTATGAATAAACTTAGAATTAAACGCATGGAACAATTGAATTAATCCCAAAGTAAGAAAGGCCATAGTTAAAGCATCAGCATGCTGCATAGCTGCATTTCCAATATGAGGACCGACATGCAAGCCAAATTGATATGCACCTAAAACTAAAATACCTTCTAAAATACCTTGGTAAATAATCGAGCTTGCAACGCCCCCACTGAAGAAGTTTGACTTTCTACCACGTGGCTTCTTCTTCATAATTCCTGCCTCTACTGGTTCAACACCCAAGGCAATTGCTGGTAAAGTATCAGTAACTAAGTTAATCCACAACAATTGCACTGGCATTAAGATATCCCAACCAAGCATCGTCATCATAAAGACTGTCAAAACTTCACCAACGTTACAACTCATTAGATAAAGGATCGCCTTTTGAATATTTGCAAATACCTTACGTCCTTGCTTGATTGCTTCAACGATTGTTGCAAAGTTATCATCGGCTAATACCATATCTGCTGCACCCTTTGATACTTCAGTACCAGTAATTCCCATACCAATACCAATATCAGCCTGCTTTAAACTAGGAGCATCATTTACTCCATCACCAGTCATTGCAACGATCTTATTATTTGCTTGCCATGCTTTAACAATTCTAACCTTGTTTTCAGGCGATACACGTGCATAAACGCTATAGTCCTGAACGTGCTTGTTAAAGTAGTCATCCGACAACTTATCAAGTTCAGCGCCTGTAATTACGGCTTTATCTTTGTCTGAACCTTCTTCTAATATACCTAAACGAGAAGCAATTGCAGCAGCAGTGATTTGGTGGTCACCAGTAATCATAACTGTTCTAATACCAGCACTCTTAGCTTCTGCAACAGCAGCTTTAGCCTCAGGTCTTTCTGGGTCAATCATTCCGACTAATCCAGCAAAGATCAAATCTTGTTCGACATTATTAGTTGTTGGATCATCATAAGCTTTATCCACAACCTTGTAAGCAAGTCCTAAAACACGTAAGGCTTGTTCAGCCATATTCTTGTTTGAAGCTAAAATAGTTTCTTTTTCACTGTCAGAAATTGGCGTTACTTGCCCATTCTTTTCGATCTTAGTTACACGCTTTAATAACTCATCAGGTGCACCCTTTACAGCAACAAAGAATTTATCGCCATAATGGTTAACTGTCGACATTAACTTTCTTTCTGAATCAAAAGGAACTTCTTGAACACGGCTATCTTTCTTGAGTAAATCTTCAACTTTAATGTTTTGATCAAAAGCATATTGAATCAAAGCTGTTTCAGTTGGATCTCCTAATAGTCTTCCGCCATCTTCAATTTTAGTGTCATTAGCCAAAATCATAGCCATCATAGCTGGATTATCTACTTTAATAGCTGCTTCATCATTATGAAGTTCTCCAGCATAATAGATCTTTTCTACAGTCATTTGGTTTTGTGTTAAAGTACCCGTTTTATCGGAACAAATAATATCCGTTGCACCTAAAGTTTCAACAGCTGGCAACTTTCTAACAATCGCCTTGTGCTTAGCCATTGTTTGCGTGCCAAGAGCTAAGATAATCGTAACAATTGCTGGCAAACCTTCTGGAATTGCAGCTACCGCTAAGGAAACAGCAACTAAGAACATGTCAATAATTAACTTGTTAGTCGGCTCGCTGCCTTGCTTGGTAAACATCCCCACGATAAAGACAATCACACAGATTGCCAAAATCATAATGGTCAACGTCTTACCAAGTTGATTCAAGTTTTCCTTTAATGGAGTAGCTGTTTCATCGGCATTATTAAGCATTGTAGCAATCTTACCGACTTCAGTCTTCATTCCAGTTCCAACAACAATACCTTCTGCTCGTCCGTAAGTAACATTAGTATTGGCATAAGCCATATTTACACGGTCACCTAAGGCAACATCATCAGCTTTTAAGACTTCGCTATCTTTTTCAACTGGTACTGATTCACCAGTTAAAGCTGACTCTTCAATCTTTAAGCTTGCCGTCTTAGCTAACCGCATATCGGCAGGAACCACATCACCAGCTTCAAGTAAAACAACATCTCCTGGTACAATTTCAGTACTTGGAATTTCTAAAATTGCACCACCACGTCTTACATGAGCATTTGGCGTTGACATTTCTTTTAAAGCATCAATAGCAGCTTCTGATCTAGCTTCTTGGATCACACCTAATATTGCATTAAGTAAAACAACAATCATAATAATTGCTGCATCAGTCCACTCATTAGCTACAACTCCTGACAAGATTGCGGCTACAATCAAAACAATGATCATAAAATCTTTAAACTGATCAATAAAACGCATAAACATACTGCGCTTTTTCTTCGACGCTAAAGAATTAGGACCATCAGTTGCTAATCTTTTCTTAGCCTCATCGTCAGACAATCCATTATCTAACGACGTATGCAGCTCCTTCTCAATCTGAGAAATATCTTGAGCATAGTACTTCTCTTTCAAGGTCAATCCCTCCAATAACTAAAAAAGACTTATAACGAACCCATCGTCATAAGTCTCACTAATTAAGATAAGTCCAGAGACAGTTATCTCGGTTGTTGAACTTATCGCAATAAATTGCCGTTACTCTCTTATACAAGTTTATTATATTAAACTAACGAGTCCGATACAAGTTTAGTTCTTTTTATAAAAATCATCAAAAATAGTTACTGGCAAGTGACGCTTGTGTTCACTCTTCTTCCACAACTTTTCTATTTGTTCAGCTGCCTTATCGCTTACATCTTTACCTTCTAAGTAGTCATCAACTTCTTGATAAGTAACTCCTAAAGCTACTTCATCTGGTAAATCAGGCTTTTCTTCTTCCAAATCAGCAGTTGGTGCTTTTTCATATAAATGCTTTGGGCAACCTAATTGTTTAAGCATTGCTTTTCCTTGACGTTTATCTAAGCGGAAAAGAGGTGTGAGGTCTGCTGCACCATCACCATACTTAGTATAAAATCCAGAAAAGTTTTCAGCTGCATGATCAGTTCCTACAACTGCTCCATTATTTGCACCAGCAATTGCATATTGAACGACCATTCTTTGACGTGCCTTAATATTACCCTTATTAAAGTCAGTAATTTTTTGACCAGTTGCTTCAACAACTTTAACCATGGCATCAACAGGTTCTTTAATATTTACAATTAAATCTTGATCAGGCTTTTGAAAGGCAATTGCATCTGCCGCATCACTTGCATCAGCTTGAACACCGTAAGGGAGACGAACAGCGATAAATTGGTAAGAATCATCACCCGTTTCTTCACGCATTTCCTCAATTGCCATTTGGCAAAGTTTCCCAGTTAAGGTTGAATCTTGACCACCAGAAATTCCTAAAACATAGCTCTTTAAAAATGGATTTTCTTTTAAATAATCTTTTAGAAAATCAATTGATTTACGAATTTCTTCTTTAGGATCAATTTTTGGTAATACATGTTCATAAGCAATAATTTTTTCTTGTAATGGGCGCATTCTAATATCCTCTTTTCACAATTCGATTGCGTATATCGTTAATCAAGTTCATCTTGTTGTCATATAACTTTTGCGATAAATCAACTGGGTAATCTTGTGGATTTAGGCTACGCTTATACTCATCCCATAATCCATCTAAGTTATTAGCCGTAAATTCTTTGGTTTCCTTTAGAGTCGGTTCTTGATAAACTAACTTACCTTCATGAAATATTTCATGTAACAAAGGACGAGCTGTATAGTTAGTAACAACCTTATTGATGTAAGTATATTGAGGGTGGAACATGAAGAGTGCATCAAATTTTCTTGGGTCTTCATCATACCGTGAAACCCAGTCACCTTCATTTTTCTTTTCAGAGTTAGCCTGAATTCTCCAAACTTGCTTTTTACCTGGAGTAGATACTTTTTCTGCATTCGAAGAAATTTTCAAAGTATCGCGCATATTGCCCTCCTTATCTTCAATTGCTACTAACTTATATACCCCACCCAGAGCAGGTTGATCAAAGGCTGTAATTAACTTAGTACCAATTCCCCAAACATCAATTTTTGCACCTTGCATCTTAAGGTTCTGAATAGTCTTTTCATCTAGATCATTTGAAGCATAAATTTTTGCATCAGGGAAACCAGCATCATCTAATTGCTTACGCACTTTCTTAGAGATATAGGCCATATCTCCAGAATCAATTCGAACCCCTTGGAAATTAATCTTATCGCCCATTTCTTTAGCAACTTTAATTGCAGTTGGAACTCCGCTTCGTAAAGTGTCATAAGTATCAACTAAAAAGACACAATCCTTATGTGTTTCCGCATATGCTTTAAAGGCGTCATATTCATTATTAAATGCTTCAACTAAAGAGTGCGCGTGTGTTCCTGCAACAGGAATGTTAAATAACTTTCCTGCTCTAACATTACTAGTAGCGTCAAAACCACCAATGTATGCTGCCCGAGTTCCCCAAATAGCTGCATCAGTTTCTTGAGCACGACGTGAGCCAAATTCCATTAAACCGTCATTGCCTACTGCTACCTTAATTCTTGCTGCTTTAGTTGCAATTAAGGTCTGGAAGTTAATAATATTTAAAATCGCAGTTTCTACTAATTGTGCTTGAGCTAAAGGTCCTTCAATCTGCATAATTGGCTCATTTGCAAAGACTAGTTCTCCCTCTCTAGCACTACGAATAGTTAATTTTAATTTTAGATTACGTAAATAATCAATAAATTCATCATCATAACCACAAGTTTCTTTAAGGTATTCCAAATCGCTTTCTTTGAAATGGAGGTTATTCAAATATTGGATAACGTGACTTAAGCCTGCATTAACTGCATAACCATTACCAAAAGGTTCTTTTCTGAAGAATACTTCAAATACTGAATTTCTTTCACTTACACCCTTTTTAAAATAAGTATACATCATATTAATTTCATACAAGTCTGTATGAAGAATTAACGAATCTTCTTGATCAATTTGTGGGTAAAACATTTTGCCTTCCTCGTCACTAAATAAATAATTTTTTTCTTGTATTTTATTATAATCAAAGTAGCTGAGATATCAAAAAGAGACATCAAATTTGATGCCTCTTTTCTAAACTTATATTTTATTTACTTATTATTTTTACATAATCCTTAATTGTGAAAAATTCTAAAATCCGCTCTAGCTTTTCCTTATCTGCCCTTCTTATTTCATAAATAGTAGTTCCACACCCAATTATTTTCATCAAATAATAGTAGAACTGATCCAAAGTACCTGTAGCTAACCTTCGATCAAACTCTTCAATTTCTGTTCCATAATATATTTTTGTACCTTTTGGAATAGTAATTTTTTCACTTTTTTGAGGGGAAAAATTACTACCAAAATCGATAATTGTTTTTAAATATAAATTATCTAATTTTAAATTCTTAATATCTTCAGCAATTAATGGTGTTACTTCTTTTAGGGACGTTTGACCACACTTAAAAATTATCGGACATAAAGAAGCAATATGTAATTTATTAATTGCACTATACACAGCCGTCTGAGTAGAATAGGCTGGAATTTTTATTCTACTTACAATATGGTGCAAAGTTCGTAATTCTGTTGACAATTTTAATAAACGCTTAGAATCATTTGCACTAAAACTTTCTCCGATTAAGTTTTCTTTCTTAAAAATTCGATATCTTAAACCAACAAAATTTCCATTTACTACTCTTAATCCTAAATTACGTTTAGCATTATACCAAGCTGGCATCCCATTAATTAAATAATTTTCATACACGCTAGTTTCAAATACTTCTCTACGCCAAAAGGCATAATTAGCATAAATATTTGTTCCAAAACCAAGAGCAGTTTTTACTAAGCTGGCTTCATTTCGATAATACGGTCGAATTAAATGAAATTTTCCATCTTTTAGCCGTTGATACATGGCTCTAATGCCTACAAACATCCCATCGCATTTTTCACCAAAAAGAGTGCTTACAGCGCGGTAGAAGACGTTCTGATTAAATAAAATTTTATCTGCATCTAAAACAAAAATAATCTCCCCATTTGCGTACTTCAGACCATGTCTAATCGCTTTAAAATAATTATGTTCTTTTTGTCTAACGTATTCTAGCGTCAGCTTATTATTTTCTAAATAACGTTTTACAATTTCTTCCGTTTCATCAGTTGAAGCATCATTAATCAAAATAATCTCCCATTTGCGATAAGTTTGATTTTTTATTGATTCTAAAGCCTCAACAATAGTATTGGCACTATTATGAGCAGGAATTAAAACTGAAATTTTTCTTTGCTTTCTATCTAGTTCAATATTTCCAAAAACGTTAACAATACATAAAGCCAAAATAAATATTAAAACTAAATAGCTAGTATTAATGACATTTGATTCAGCAACAATCAAACTTATTTCATTAACTAATCCAAAGATAATTATTCCTACAAGCAAATGACTGTTTATCGATAATCTTCTTCTAACTTTCAGATAAAGGATTGCACCAATTACTTCTAACAATAAAAGAACTGCTGCAATATTCCTGGAAAGATTTTTTAAAATAAAATCAGGTAATTCCGGAACATACCAAACTAAAGAAATAAGTAGAACAATCAAATAAACGCATAATAAAACGGGCCGTAATTGTTCACTAAAAGTAATTGCTATTCTAATTAAGTAGAACACAAAAGCTAAAACAGAAATAATTAAAATTAATAAAGTAGCGCCCTTAAGTGACAAATTCGCTAAAACATTTAAATTAATTAAGAGTAATACTATATTTTTTGTATTAAAATGTCGATCCAAAAAATACAAAATTCCCATATAAGCAATTATTGCTAATTGATATAAAGCTCCAATCTCGGCTAAGGATAAAATATCCAGCTTATTCAAAATCAATATTAACGCTAAAAAAACTGACATATAGCTCAACGCTTTTTCTGCAAACCATTGATCTAAATCTTCAAGATCAATAGACAAAGCAAGCAAAAGTAAAATTAAGCCGTATGCTGCACTAATAATAAAAAAGCCATTATCACCATTCCAAATATTACTACTTATTTCGTAAATTAAGGGTAAAAAGCCAACCAAAATTGCCAAGATATTACTTTTATGATAATTTTCCACTATTTTCACCCAGAACAAGTTTATAATAATTTTCAATTGCTACTAATTGATTCTTCATAGAAAATGCATGCATCAAGTACTCTTTTTCACGTTCGGCCATTGCTTCAAGATCATCTTTATTAGTTGTAACTGCTAATTTCAATTTTTTACTAATATCATTTAGATTACCTATTTGGGCAATAAAACCACTTTTTTTATCAGGAATCATTTTTTCGATATCACCAACGTCTGTGGATAAAATTGGCACTAAGTTATCGCTAGCTTCTAACAAAACAAGTGGAAAACTCTCTGAATAAGATGTTAGAACTGCTAAATCCATTTTCTGATACAATTTAGTAATTTCTTTTTGGGTTAAAAAGCCATGAAAAGTTACCTGTGAACTAATCCCTAAATCTCTTGCAAGAGCTCTTAAATTATTAAATTCACTACCATCACCAGCAATATGCAAATGAACATTTTTATCATTAAGATTCTTGATTGCTTTTAGAAGCAAATCCTGACCTTTAACTTTTTCAGTTCGTCCGACATTAATAATATTGAAATATGGATGAGCATATTTTTTAGGTAGTTCACTATTTTTATGAAAGAAAATACCATTATAAATTACACAAATTTTAGTTTTAGGAATTCCTATTTTTTCCACCAAAAGATCGGAAAAATTCTGTGTAATTGCAAAAATTCCATCAGCTTTTTTCAAAGCTAGTACATTAAATTTAGTAAAAATATTTCCAAGCATCCCTCGTCCTTCAAAATCTTTCAAAGGATCAGAATGAACAGTAATAATCCATTTCGCGTTAATTTGCTTTTTAATCATTGAAATAAATAAATTAGCGCGTGCTCCATGAGTGTGAACGATGTCAAAGTTTCCTCTATTAATAAATTTCGTAAGGCGCTTTAAAACACTTAAATCATAACGACTTTGTGCTCCTAAAATAGTAGTTTTAATGCCCGCTTTTTTAGCAGTTTGTGCAACAGGACCATCGGCTAATGTCAATAATTCAAAATCTGCATTTTCAATTTTAGCCTCGGTCAGAAGATTAACAATATGTGACAAGCCACCGCCTTTTTCTAGACCAGCATTAATATGTAAAACTTTCATTTAAATTGTATTCTTTCTATTACTTTTTATTTTTTTGCTTCTTAGATTTTTCTACTTCAACAACAAATTCTGGTAAAGCTAACATCCGCTTAAATCGAGTGGGATTAGTAATTAAGCGATAAAGCCACTCAAGATGCGTTTTTTGGAATACTTCAGGTGCTCGTTTAACTACACCTGAAAAGACGTCAAAGCTTCCACCTACTCCCATCATAATTGCTGGGACTTGTTTTTGACGCAGTAAAGAGATCAATTGTTCCTGTCTAGGAAAACCAATTGCTGCAAAAATCATATCAGGTTTTGCTTTTTCGATTCTCTTAGCAACAGTAGTTAAATCATCTTTAAAATAGCCATCTTCAGCACCAACCAATTCTACTCCTGGATAAACCTTGGCTACCTTTTCTTTAGTAATTTTCATTACTGCTGGCGTTGCGCCAATTAAGTAGACACGTAATTTTCTTAAATTTGCTACTTCAAGAAGCCAAGTAAATAAATCATAACCCGTTACTCGCTCTTTCATTGGCGTTTTTAACATTTTTCCACCTAAGACTATGCCAATCCCATCTGCCGTAACTAAATCAGCATCTTGCCTTATGATCTTCATAAATTTCGGATCTTTATTTGCAGCCATAACAATTTCCGGGTTGGCTGTAACAACCATGGTTGATAACTTATTATTTAATCTATTAATTAATCTATCCTTAAATTCTTCCAGAGAATAATTATCAAATTCTATTCCTAAAATATTAACTTTATTCATTTTGTCTTTAACCGTTTCTAGCTGAAATAATTGTCTATCTACCATTCTAACAAAAAAGCATTCTAAACTTTTTATAGTAGAAAATTTTCACTTTTTTCTACTTCTGCTAGAATAGAAACTAATATAAGGAGTATCTACCATGAAAAAAATTATAACCTATGGAACATTTGACCTATTGCATTACGGTCATATTCGTCTCTTAAAAAGAGCTCGGGCTTTAGGTGACTATTTGATCGTAGGTTTATCAACTGATAAATTTAATGAATTCAGTAAGCATAAACAAGCCTATAATAGCTATGCAGAAAGAAAATATATTCTTGAAGCAATAAGATATGTTGACCAAGTTATTCCAGAAGAGAATTGGGATCAAAAAATCAATGATGTTCAAAAATATGATATTGATACTTTCGTAATGGGAAATGATTGGGAAGGAAAATTCGATTTTCTAAAGTCATACTGCAATGTTAAGTATCTTGAAAGAACACCTGGAATTTCTACAACTCAAATCAAAGAAGACTTAAAATAAAAAAATGCATAATGCAGCTTAATACATCAAAAGCTAAACTGCACTATGCATTTTTATTTTTCAAAAGTAAATTCAAATCTTTCAGCAACATAAGATGCACGAACATACTCAAAAGGATAATGATCATTAAGTTCTGTTACCTGCCGTCTAGTTACTAATGGCTCACCTTTTTTAACAGATAATAAACGAGCTTCATTTTCATTAGCAACAGCAGCTCCAATATTTTCTACTACGCTACCAATTTTATAACCGCCTTTTTCTTCTAAGGTTTGGTATAAGCTGCTTGAAATTTCCTCTTTAGAAAAACGATCGACCAACTTATAAGGAATTGTAGCTACTTCATAACAGATTGGCACATTATCCGCAGAACGGACACGTTCCATTCTTAAAACATCGTCAGTACCTTTTAATTTTAGCTTTTCTTTTTCTGATAAAGAAGGTTTAGTAACTCGATATGAAATCAATTTACTAGATGGAACTTGTCCATTAGCACGCGTAATATCGGTAAAACTCATAATTCCCGACATTCTCTCTTGAACTTTTTGACTAGAGACATATGTCCCGCTACCTAAGCGTCTTTCTAAAATTCCTTCATCTTCCAATGTTTTAATTGCCTGACGCAAAGTCATTCTAGAAACGTTAAATTTTAAGGCTAATTGCCGTTCGGCAGGAATTCGCTCGCCAACTTTATATTTTTTATTTTCAATATCACGCTTTATTTGATTGTGAATTTTAATATACATTGGTTCTTGCATGATAAAACCTCGCTTCATTATCCTCTCAAGTTTATTTTAGCCTAAACAACCTCATTAGTCATTGTTCTTCTTTGCTTCCCAACGCATTCCTAAAATATTTACGTTAGGTCTACTATTACATTCTACTTCGAGATCCTTATCACTACTTGAAACAATGTTTAATTTAATCTTAGCATCGTCTTGAACAGCTAAAGTACTACCATTAGGATTAATAATTAAATCTCTCCCACTTAAACTAGCATGGCCATTTAAAGCCAAAAAGTATTCAAATTCATCTCTCCCTGAAAAAGCAACTCTTGTTGCATCCCCACTTGCATTATCCTGAAAATCTGCATGACTAACGATAGTTGAATTATTTAACGTTACTTTAGCATTGTCACAAGCAATTAAGCGATCAATTTTACTATTTTGAATTAAAGTTCTTGTATTTTTATCAAGAAAAATACCACCCTTAAATTCAGACTGCACTATATTTACCCAAGAATCATCAGAAACATAAAAACTAGAGTCATCATTCTTCTCAACAGTTGAATTTAGCATATTGACCCATGTTTGGCCATGAATCAAACCATACGAAATAGAACTACTATTTAAATCCACTTCTGAATTCGAACTAGGATATGTACTTAAATTACCACGAATTATACTATTAGAAATAATTGCAGTTCCTTTTCCTTGAATCCCCACAGCGGCATACTCTTTAGAATCATAATCAACTACAGAATCACTCATCGTTAAACGAAAATCAGCTTGTGCAAATAAAGAAATACTTGAATTTAAAATTTTACTTGAAAATAATTCAAGCGTACATTTTCCATTAACTGCAATTGCGGCCATATCATTTTCATCACCATAAAGAGTTGTGTTACGCAATGTTAAATATGTGTCAGCATCATCTTCAACATAGATAGTATTATGATCGGATTTTGTTTGCAGACTCACATTTTCCAAGGTAAAAAAGTCGCAATTACTCTCTAAAACGAAAAAACCATTAATTACTGTTTCTTCAGGTGTATTACCTGTTCCCTTGATTGTAATATTATTTACTTCTAAACCTTGATCCAACTCATAAAATCCGGGAGCTAGGAGCAATACGTCATCTGGCTCTAAATTTTTGAGTGCACTTTTCCAATCAATTCCGTCTCCGCGACCGCTAACTTTAACAAGACGTGTCATTTTAGCTAATCCTTTCTGCATAAAAAGTTCACAAATTATTCTCTTTATTTTCAATTAATTTTGCTTAAATAATAACCATCAATGGAGGTAACTATGATTAACATTACTACAAATCAATTAGCAGAAATTTTAGAAAAAGATTCTACTATTAATTTATATGATCTACGAACACCAATTGAATTTGCATCAGGACATATTCCTGATAGCCACAATCTTCCTTTTGAAGAATTAAAATACTTTAATGACCCCAAAAATGAGACCTACTACTTTATTTGTCGGTCAGGAGACCTTTCTAACCATGTATGCCAAATTTTAAAATCTAAAGGATACAAACACTTAGTTAACATTAATGATGGCATCCTTAATTGGAAAGGTAAAATACAGAGCTTAACTTAAAAACATAATATAACAAAAAAGGTCATCCAATGATGACCTTTTTTCGGGTTGGGTGTTCTTTCGAACTATTGGGTTAGCTGGATTCGAACCAGCGCATGATGGTACCAAAAACCATTGCCTTACCACTTGGCTATAACCCATTTGATTGAACTTTTACTTGTTATTCAATGCAACCAGCTGGAATAAATCCAGCAATGGAGGCCAGTGGATTCGAACCACCGAACTCAGAGAGAGCGGTTTTACAGACCGCCGCGTTTAGCCACTTCGCTAGGCCTCCGAAACGTTACTTAATTATAATAACGGACTACCTAGTAAAAAGCAAGTAAAAAATAAAAAAAAGTTAGATTTTTTCCAACTCTTTTTATATATTTATTTACTTCAATTGTGCAATATGCTTTTTGATAATTTCAGCAGATTCTTTTAGTTTTTCATCTTCTTCAGAAGTCAATTCCAAAGCTATAACCTTCTCTACTCCATTTTTACCAATAATTGCTGGATAACCTATATATGTGCCAACTTCATCTAAATAAACAGAAGTTGGTGCAAATAGACGTGCGTCACTAAAGACCGCTTGAATTAAGCGTACTGCACATGTAGCAATTGCGTAAGATGTATATCCTTTACCAAAAGCGACCTTCATTGAATTCTTATTAGGTTGTGCACTCAATTTTTCTTCTTGCTCTTTTGTAAATAGTTCCTTAGCGGATTTACCATTGATAGAAACTGTTGACCAAGCAGTAAATTGGGATGCTCCATGTTCACCTAAAACAAATCCGGCAACGTTTCTTGGATCTTCATCAAGCTCTTCACCAACAATTCTTTGCATTCTAGCTGTATCTAAGAACGTTCCAGCTCCAAAGACTTGCTTTTTAGATAAACCAGTTGTCTCTTGTAGAAGAGTTGAAATTGCATCACAGGGATTTGAAATATTAATCAAAATACCATTGAAACCAGATTCCTTAATTTTTTCTCCGACTTCTTTAGCATTTTTGGCATTAATCTCAAATTCTCCAAATCTATCTCCGGTCTTAACTGTTGCAGCAATATCGCCAAATGAAGTTACCACAACATCTACATTTTTTAAATCGCTATAGTCGCCAAGAAAAACATTTACATGATAGTCATTTCTAGCTAAAGTATCACGTAAATCGTTGTATTCAGCTTCTGCTTTAGCCTTATTCTTATCTAATAAATATAAATTATCGACGATTCCATGAGTAAACAAAGTAAATGCAACTGTTGCACCAACATGTCCCATACCAATTACTGCTACATTTCTCATTGTAATTCCTACTTTCTATAAATTTTCTTACACCTTAAGGATAATCCACTTAAGATAAGTTTTAAATTGTTTTTATATTTTTTAACTAGAAACAATTTTTTCATGTTGTTTAATCTTTTCAATTCGCTTCTCATCTCTTTTAATGAGCAATAAAAAGAGAGCCTCGATAATCGTAAATGCTGCCACTCTTGAAAAATAATATTGATTCTCTAAAATGGTTTGTCTTACTCCTGTCTTCAAATGATAATCGCCTGCAAGTGCAATAGGCGAGTCTGGATTATTAGTAATAGTAAGAACTTTAATTTTATTCTGCTTAGCTAACCTAACCTTTTTAATAGAGGAGCTGATTCTCCTGAATTCGAAATTACAATTAAACAATCATTCATTCCCAAATTCATTGTTTGAGTATCTGCAGTTTCAACATTCCCACCAGACGCAAAGGCCAATAAACCGATTTGGTTAAACTTATATACTGCATCGGCTGCAACAGGATAAGTATCACCTTCAGCGCTTATTTGAATAATTCTACTTTTTTCAATAATTGTAAGAATTTTTTCTAATTTTTCCGTAGATATTTGTCCTAAAGTAGCATGAAGCTCATCTATTTTATTTTTTCTCTATCTGCGCTAATGCAGCTTGCATATCATCCTTAGGTATTTTTTTAAAGATTCACTTTCTCTTCGACCAACACTTTGCGCAAGCATAATTTTTAGTTCATGAAAGTCAGATAAAGACAAATTTCTACAAAATCTTGTTATTGAAGCATCACTTACGTCTGCTCTTTTAGCTAATTGAAAAATTGTAACATTCATGACTTTTACTGGGTCTTCAATAATAGTCTTCCCAATCTTCTGGTCGGAAGCTAACATCTTATTTAATTGTCTATAAATTTTATCAATAATATTTTCCAATATTCTCCCCCCATTTCATCAAAATTATATTATGACTATAAAATAATTTTCACGTTTTAATGTTTGACAAATTTTTTTGATATTACCATCTATTATGTAAATAGTTTTCATAAATTTTAAAATATGAAATATATTAACGAAGACTTTTAATGCCGATAATTAGCAAAAAAGCACTCAGTAAAATAAAACCAAATATGACAATTAGTCTTGGTGGTGGCAGTAACATTTTAAATCTTACTAAGGACTTGAGTACTGCTCAAATTCCTAACCTGCATTTTTATTTACCATCTGAAATTACTAGAATGCAATGTAAAAAGTTAGGTTTATCTGTTTTACCTTTAAATGATACAATGTCAAAATTTTATCTAGCCTTTGATGGCTGCATAGCATTGATCAAAATTTCAATGCTTTAAAAAGTGGTGGTAGAATTCATCTTTTTGAAAAAATAGCTGCTGAAAATAGCAAAGAATATATTCTATTATTACCAAAAGAACATTTTAAGGAAGTACTTAATCCAGCCGTTCCTTTGTGTATAGCAGTCATTCCAAATTGCATAGAAACCTATATAAAAATGTATCCCAAGAATACAAGACTGAAGTTCGTTTAGGTAAGGCAGTAGCATCATTTGCACGCTCCCCTTTAGGCAATCTTTTAGTTGATATTTATCCAAATGATTCTTGGGCAAATATTAAACAAATAAATAATTTTCTCTTAAAGCAAAATGGAGCTGTAAATAGCTCTTATTTTGAAAAACTCACTACGAGTATCATTACCGAAGATGATAATAAAGCAATTGAAATAAAGAAAGGGTAATAATAATGACGAAAAAATATAATTGGGGAATTATCGGTACAGGTTGGATTGCAAATGAAATGGCTGACGCATTACAAGAAGTTAAAGATGAAGTACATGCAGTAGCTAATCCAAATGAAGATAGTCTACAAAAATTTGGGACTGAAAAAAATATTAAGCACCTATTTACAAATTCTAATGAAATGATCAAGGATCCTAATATTGATATTATTTATATTGCTATCCCGCACACTTTTCACTATGACTACATCAAAAAAGCTTTCAATGCGCGCAAAACTGCCGAAGCGAGGAGTAATTTCTGGAACTAAAGATTATGTTGAAATTTCAAATTACCCACGTGCAACAGAAGCACATATCACTTATACAGCCAGTGCTCATGAAGAAAAATATGAAACACTAAGCGCTGGTAAAAGCTCTGAAGCATTAAAATACGAAGTACACGATATGGAACGCTAGGTTGATCAAGGACATGACGATGGTGAATTAGATACTTCAAGAGACGTGGCCCATATTTTAACCAGCGTCTATACATCATGGGAAATGAATATCCATTCGATGAAAAGTAATCACATATCAAAAAAACTAGAGGTCCGATTGATGATCTCTAGTTTTTTCTAACTAATAAAAATTGTATTTTTTGCTTTCCAGTCTCTAATTTTTATACCAACCCAGAAACCATAAATACCCAGTGTAATTATCGTCAAAAGCAGCCACTTTATCCAATTACCAAATAAACCAAATGCACTTCCAACAAACTTCATCCTATGCCCTTCAATTACAGTGTGATTAATTTCCCAACCATAAATCATACAAACCGCCCAAGGATAACAAATACCCAAGGTACACACAGTGATCATTGTTCCTAAAAGATGCCAGCCAATGAAAGATAATAAACCACCATCAAAAAACGAATTACGTCCATGTCTAGTTTCCATGAAAGATAGCCTCATTTCTAGGTACAAAAAAAGCCAGGTTAAACCTGGCGAAATTAATTGGGTTAGCTGGATTCGAACCAGCGCATGATGGTACCAAAAACCATTGCCTTACCACTTGGCTATAACCCATCCTTCAAGCCTTTTACTTGTTGGCTCTATTTGAATGAACTTAATCACTCAACGATTAATATCATATTATAAATACAAATAACTGTCAATAAATTTATTCAGAAAATTTTTGTAATAAAAAAGAACCGTCCATAAAGACGATTCTTTAAATATATTTAATTAGTTGATATTAGTACCAACCATTTGCTTGCCAGAACTTTTGAGCACCAGTCCATGAACCGTAACGTGATTTTACGTAGTTATCTGCTACACGTTCTTGGTTTGCTGCTGAGTAGTCTCCACCAAGGTATGATGCTGATAATTGGTATTTACCAATGTATTGACCATTTCTTGCTGAGTATGAACCACCTGATTCACGACCTGCAATCCATGCCTTAGCTGCTGCTTCAGAACCAGATACGTTTGAAGTGTAGTTTGATTGTGCAGGTTGTGCTACTTGAGTAGTTTGCTTTTGTGCAGGTGCGTAGCTGTAAGTTCTTTGTTGTACAGGTGCTGAGTAAGTACGTTGTGCACTGTAGTTGTAGTTAGTCTTAGGAGCTTGTGCAACAGTTTGATGTTGTACTGATGTTTGAGTTTGTACTTGGTGTTGTACTGGTGTTTGAGTTTGTACTTGGTGTTGTACTGGAGCTTGCTTAGTTTGAGTTGAAGCTTGTGCTTGAACATTTTGTGAAGCAGCTGGAGTAACGTGTTTTGCTGGTTGTTGTACTGATGCACTTTGAGTAGTTTGTGCTTGTTGTACAGCAGTAGCACTTTGCGCTGGTGCTTGAGTAGCAACACTAGCAGTAGCAGCATTTCCACCTTCTACAGTGTACTTAGCCATGATCCATTGATTTGCACCAAGATCGTACCACTTGTTACCCATAGCATCATATGCAGTTCTAACTACTTTCCAAGTAGTACCATGGGTTAATTCTTTACCAGTGAAGTGGGCACTTTCAATACCGTCCCAAACAGCAACAGTAGAATTTGCATTATTAATAGTTACAACATTAGTATCATTTTGAACAATAGTAGCAGCTTGTGCGTCATTAGTATTTTGTGAATTTAAGGCTACCAAACCAGTTGCGGTAAGGGCAGCAGCTGCAAGTGACTTAGTTAAGATAGATTGAAATTTCAAGAAAAATTCTTCCTTTCATATTGTCTCATATTTGTCAGTCATTTAATTTACAAGTTACATAATACAGCCCTAAAATTTCAAAACTATAACATAAATGCTACTACATTATTAAATAAAACAGCCTTATATTACATACTGTGTAATATTTGTAATTTAAAGGCGCTTTCTTGTAATATTTCTTCAAAAATAAAAGAGACATCAATTGATGTCTCTTTATTAATTATTTAGCTAATTTTAGTACCAGCCATTTGCTTGCCAGAAGCTTTGAGCATTACTCCATGAACCGTAACGTGATTTTACGTAGTTATCTGCTACACGTTCTTGGTTTGCTGCTGAGTAGTCTCCACCAAGGTATGATGCTGATAATTGGTATTTACCAATGTATTGACCATTTCTTGCTGAGTATGAACCACCTGATTCACGACCTGCAATCCATGCCTTAGCTGCTGCTTCAGAACCAGATACGTTTGAAGTGTAGCTTGATTGTGCAGGTTGTGCTTGGCGTTGTACTGGAGCTTGTGCTTGTTGAGCTTGAGTATTTTTTGCTGAAGAGTATGAACCTACTGAAGTCTTAGGTGCTGAGTATGAACCTTGAGTAGTTTGAGTTTGTGCAACAGTATTGTATGAGCTTACTTGTGAAGTAAACAATTCTGAAGCAACGTTAGGATCAACAGTATCTTTACCTAGACGAGTATACTTAGCCATTACCCATTGGTTTGCACCAAGGTCATACCATTTGTTACCAGCATCATCATATGCAGCCTTAATAACTTTCCAAGCAGTTGCATGTGGTAAATATTGACCAGTCATTTGCTTGTTAGGACCGTATGAATTCCAAACTGCAATACTTTGATGTGGAAGGTAGTTAATTGTAACAACTTTTTCTTGTTGACCAACAGTAACTTCTGCAGCCTTTACAGTATTTTGAGTATTATTTACAATTGCAGCGCCTGCTAAAGTAAGAGCAGCAGCTGCAGCAGTTTTAGTTAAAGTAGATTTCAAATTTTTGTTAAGCATATCCAAAATTAAATTCTCTCCTTGATAAAATTCGATTTGAATTATTTATTTCGTCAATTTCGATTTACAGCTTATATAATACATGCCCAATATTGCAGAATAGTTCCTATAAAATTAAAGATATATTTCAACTTGTAACATTGCTGTAATATTTGACCCTTAGATTACAACAATGTAACGTTGTAACTTTTCTGTAGTAAAAAATAAAAAATAAGAGCTAAATTCTAGCTCTTATTTACTCTTTTCTTAATCCATCTGTACTTAACTTTATTGAAATAAGTTATATCTGTAAACTTAAGATGTGGAAAACTGTAAGAAATCCTTTTTAATTTCATGATAAGGATCCCACTAATTTATCAAAACGCTGATTGAATCTTCCTTCATCTATTCTGATTCGTGTATTTAGTCTCTCATCCCATCGCTTAGTACTTATATGAAGTCTTTCTACACTGATAGTAGTAAGAATCAAATCAGTTCCCATTACTAATAGGATAATTATGGCTAAGTATCCACGAGTTTTTGCTTCTTCCCAATTAACTACTTTTTGGATAAAGGACTGAATAATTTTTACTAGAAATACTACTGCTACTCTCCAAAACAAAGAGATGATTGGTGCAACCCTTCCTTAAATATTTCCCCATAGGTGCGAATAATCCCAAAGCTTCATATGAAAAACATACTCTAAAAATACGCTAGCACAACAATCTCAGAAAAAGTAAATGGCATCTTTACTACCTCATGATAATTCCTCTATATTAAAGATATCAGGGTTTTAGCCAAACTACGGTTTAAAAGACCTCTGGAAAAACTTATTAAAAAGCGCAAAAATATTCTTAACTACAATTAGAAAGGTACATATAATGAAGAAACTAAATAAAACAGCTAGTACATATGCTAACTTTCTTCGATTTTTTATCATCATTGCACTAGGAATTCTAGGCACCCTTATTACTATCCTAATGTTTAGTCAACTATTTACGATTGGCCAAATGATGTTCATAAAAAATTTAACTAACATACCAACCAAAATTCTAGACGAAATTGTTACTTTTTTCCTATTCTTTGAATTCTCTGTAATGATTGTTGCTGCCTTAAAGCATATGGGACACACAAGCCTAAATTTTTTAATGAGCTTAGGTATTACTGCTCTATTAAGAAATTTAATTACTGCTCATGGAGAACCAATGCAAATTTTAATTCATGCAGTTTCAATTTTATTGTTAATAATTGGAATTGTTATTTTGAATAAACATATAAAATTATAGTAACAAAGGGCATCAATGCAATAAAAACATTGATGTCCTCTTTTCTAACTTTATTAAATGTTCAATTCATAAGCTAACCGGCTTGGGTCTTCTGGATCTTCATCAACTTGAATAATTCCACGTTCAATAAAATTATGTTTTACAGCTAAATGTTGCATAATTTCGTTTTTTCGTGAAGTATCAATTCTAAAATTTCTGATTTTCTGGCTAGCCATAATTGAAATTAAATCTGAAAACATAAAGCTACCCAAGTGCACACCTCGATATTTACTACTAATCGCTAAGCGATGAAAAGTAGCATAGGGATTAATATTATTTTTCCAAGCGCCATCAATTTTTTGGTATGTTGGTTCTTCACCAACTATGCTTGCTGCATATCCTGCAATTTGATTATCTACTATTAAAACTAGTCCATATTTATTCTTTATGTCAGTTTCAATAGTTTCTGCAGTAGGATATGCTCCTTGCCACTGACTACTTCCACTCTGTTTTAAGAAAGATTTAGCTTCATTAATAATATGCATAATATTAGGTAAATCTGTATTAACAGCAAACCGAGTATAAATTAAAGACATTATTTTCTCTTCTCTAATTATTAATTTTCTCTCAGAAACTCCTTCAATTGTTCTTTAGAGAAACTATACCCATAATCTTGCTCGCGCTCTAACAATCTAGTTTCATAATCCATAATCATATCCCTCCAATTCTCATCACTATTAGTTTCTTTAATTCTATTTTGTGCTATATCAAAATATGTATCGCCAGATACAGGTAAATTCTTCATCAACTTCACCAAATTAAGCAAAGTTTTCGTTTCGTCACCATTTGGAATTCCATTGGAATTTATAGTTAAATATTTATTTCTAATTGGTCTTTTTTCAGTTCGTGTAAATGTGCAAAGAAAAATTATATATACATTCTTCAATTTTCGATATGTACTGCCCTTCTTCAAAGTATATCTTTGATCTGCTTTTGCAGCATAATACCGCATTCGTCTAGCGATATCATCAGTATTAGTAGTCTGAACTTCAATGTTATAAAGATTATGATTATAATCCTCAACTAAAATGTCTAAGCGTACATCTTTTTGACTATAGTGTTCAGGATCGTTAATTTCTTCTTGCTTATGCGGAAAATAAATTTCATCAATTGACAGTTCTGGTAAAATTCCCTGTAAAACGTGTTTACAAAATCCCTTATTTGACATTACTTCTCCGAACACTTTATCTTCCGTGAAACCAAGCCATGGTTTCTTTTCAAATAGTTTATTCATTTTATTCCTCTTTCGCCTAGAGTAGATTTATGTCCTACTTTTTATTACGAAAAAGGTACGAAATCTTTTATAAAATATACAAAAAAGCCTTTCAAATTAAGCTCTACTGTGAACTCTTTGAAAGGCTTCTTCAGTTAATACCCTGAGTGCTGAATGCCAGGATCGAACTGGCGACCTCTTCTTTACGAGGGAAGCGCTCTACCAACTGAGCTAATTCAGCATTAACACTAAGATTATAACAAAGATTTTCTTCTCCTGTAAAGAATCTATGATTTTTTACAAACAAAAAGGTCGAAGTAATCCTACTCCGACTTTTCATTAAAAATTAGCTTTATCAGGATCAGTAGCTAAGCCACTAACTCCATGTAAACCATCTAATTTTTCCATTTGTTCATTATTTAAATCAAAATCAAATACATCAATATTAGCTGTAATATATTTATCATGTATTGACTTAGGCAACGGTAAGAATTCATGTTTTAAAGACCAACGAATTAAAACTTGAGCTGGAGATTTTCCTACTTCCTTAGCTATTTCATTAACAGTTTCATTACCTAATAACCCGCCAGTACCTAATGGACTATATGCTTCGCTAAGCATACCTAATTCATCATTAACTTTAACAACATCCTCTTGAAGATCGCTAGGATTAAGCATAATTTGGTTAACCGCAGGCTTTATTTCAGCTGTTTTAAGGAGTTCATCTAAATGATGTTTTCTAAAATTAGATACACCGATCGTTCTAATTTTTCCAGCTTTTACTGCTTCTTCCATGGCGCGCCAGCTTTCAGCATTTGCTTCAGCCCAGTGATCACGCATAGCAACTGGATTAGGCCAGTGAATTAAGTACAAGTCTAAATAATCTACCTTTAGTTTTTGCAGACTTCTATCAATAGCTTCCTTAGTCAGCTTATAACCATGATCTGCATTCCAAAGTTTAGTAGTAATAAATAAATCATGACGATTTACACCACTTCTCTTAATCCCTTCTCCGACACTCTCTTCATTGCCATAAGCTGCAGCAGTGTCAATATGGCGGTACCCTGCATTGAGTGCAGATTCTACTGCGTGCTTTGCAACATCTCCATCAGGAGTTTGCCATGTACCAAAGCCAATAATCGGAATCTTCACACCGTTATTCAATGTATAAGTATCTTCAATTGAATTTAACTTCATTCATTTACCTCATTTCTTAAATTACTTTATATTATAAAAATAAGTTATGAAAACTTTATGATACCAATTATTTAAATAAATCATTAAAGGCTTCTGACATAGTTGGATGAGTATAAATCTGATCTCTTAAAACCGTATAAGATAAGTGAGCTTTCATAGCCAACGAAATCATATTAATTAATTCATACGACTCAATTCCATATAAGGTTGCACCTAAAATTTCTTCGGTTTCAGGATCAACTAGAGCTTTAAATAATCCTCTGCTATCCTTAGCCACTTTAGCTTTAGGAATAGCAGCAACTGGTAATTTAAACAATTTATATTTTTTGTCCTGTTTTTGTGCTTGCTTTTCATTTAAGCCAACTTGAGATAAAGCTGGTGAAATAAATACACTATAAGGTACTACTTTACGATCACTAATCATTCGTGCGCCAGTGCCAAATAATTGATCTTTAATGATTCTAAAATCGTCTAGTGAAATATAAGTAAATTGAAGACCACCTTTAACATCTCCAATTGCCCATACATTATCTACAGTTGTTCTTAGGAAATCATCTACTTTAATCGCACCACGATCAGTTACTTCAATTGCAGTATTTTCTAATCCTAAATTTTCAATATTGGGTTTTCTTCCTGTTGCCACTAAGATTCGATCTGCACTAATCTCTTTTTCCTGACCATCTACCTGATAACGAACCTTTGCCTCATTTTCTCCATCAGAAATTTCTTCGATATCGACGCCAAGTTCAAAATGTATGCCAGCCTCTTCTAGATCTTTCTTGACTAATTGACTAATATCCTCATCTTCACGGCTTAAAAATTCTTTACTATGGTCAAGTACAGTTACTTTACTACCATATTTTGCGAACATACTAGCAAACTCTAAGCCAATATAACCAGCACCAATAATTGTTAAGTTCTCTGGCATCTTCTTTTCATCCATTGCCTGAGTAGAATTCAGAACATACTTACTTTCTTTTAAACCTGGAATAGGTAACATTACTGGAACGGCTCCAGTATTAATGAAGATTCTCTCTCCCCTATACTGAGTTTTTTCACCATTAGGTAAAACTACCTCAATTTCATGATCTGCGATGAAATGCGCTTCGCCGTCTAATACTGTTACGTTCTTTTCATCTGCTAGCATGTGATAATTCTTATCTCTCAATTGCGCTGTCATTTCATTTTTACCATTTACTGCATCTACATAGCTGACACCATTAGCTGCTTCAATAATCAATCTTTTTGAAGGAAGACATGCAATATTAATGCAAGTACCACCGTACATTTTATTAGATTTTTCAATGACTAATACCTCTTCACCCTTTTGTGCTAAAAATTTAGCTAAAGTTTTTCCACCCTTACCGAATCCAATGATTATATTTTTTATTGTTTGCATCTTTTTATCCTCTTACTTTTTATAAGCTTAATTTCTTATTTATTATTTTAAACCTATATTATTAAATTGCACTATTTATGCTCAAAATTTTTAAATCGAAATTTTTAAATCTATCTATTATGATAAAATTAATTTGATTCGGTTATTATTTAATAAAAAAGGAGTAACTAGTTAATGCGAGTATTAGTTATCGGTGGAGCTGGCTATATCGGCTCTCACGCTGTTAGAAAGTTAATTGAAGAAGGAAACACTGTTGTCGTTTTAGATTCTCTTTACACTGGCCACAGAAAGGCTGTTGATAAAAAGGCTAAATTTTACCAAGGCGATATCGAAGATACTAACTTAGTAAGCAAGATTTTACGTGATGAAAATATTGATGCTGTAATGCACTTTGCAGCTTACTCTTTAGTTCCTGAATCTGTTAAAAAGCCTTTGAAGTACTATGACAACAATGTTTCTGGTATGATTTCATTACTTCAAGCAATGGAGGACGCTAAAGTTAAGTATTTGGTCTTCTCATCAAGTGCTGCAACTTACGGTATTCCAAAGACTTTACCAATTACTGAAGATACACCACTTGATCCAATCAACCCATACGGTGAAACTAAGATGATGATGGAAAAGATCATGCACTGGGCTGACAAAGCTGATGGTATCAAGTCAATCGCTCTTCGCTACTTTAATGTTGCTGGTGCTTCAAGCGACGGTTCAATTGGTGAAGATCACGGTCCTGAAACTCACCTAATTCCAAATATCTTAAAGAGTGCTATTTCTGGTGATGGCAACTTTACTATTTTTGGTGACGACTATGACACTAAAGACGGTACTAATGTTCGTGACTACGTTCAAGTTGAAGACTTAATTGACGCCCATATCTTAGCTCTTAAGCACGTAATGGAAACTAACAAGTCTGATGTCTTTAACTTAGGTACTGCTCAAGGTTACTCAAACTTAGAAATTCTTGAAGCTGCTAAGAAAGTTACTGGCATTGACATCCCTTACACTATTGGACCAAGAAGAGGCGGAGACCCTGATTCCTTAGTTGCAGACTCAAGCAAAGCTCGTAAAGTTCTAGGCTGGAAACCAAAGCATGAAAACGTTGATGACGTTATCGCAACTGCTTGGAACTGGCACAAGACCCACCCAAAGGGTTACGAAGATAAGTAAATAATAAAATAAATAACCATTCAGTTAGTGGATACTGAATGGTTATTTTTTATCTTAAATTATTCACACAATTTTTCATTTCTTTAATATCTAAAATACTTTGTGCGAATTCCTTTCTTACTAATTCATCTGGTAAATACTCATCGTACTTATCAAAAACAGGAACTTCTTTTGGATAAACTAGCTCCAAAGGATCAAAGTCTTTATTTGCTTCTTCTCTTAAAATTTCTAGAAACTCATCCTTGTTTACATCCATTGCAAATTGCATAAAATATGGACGACTAGAATTAAAGCCTCTTAATCCTACCCGTTTAGCACATTTAATCTTAACTAATCTTTCTAATGCTAAGAAAGCATAGGTTCCAGTCCAAGGAAAAAGACACCACATTTTTCCACCTAAATTAATTAAATTACTTTCTAGCATCCCGGAAGTGTTTGCGGCATCTCGTACTTCTTTCAAACGTGCTACTGCATGCTCCATTAAATACGGATATTTCATCTTTTCGCCTAAAATCTTTTTCATTCTCTGTAAAATTTTAGGTTGAATATCACCTGCTACATCACCAAAATATGCAGGAATTCTCCCTTTAACTGGATGGCAATAAACTTGATGCCTTTTACGATCAACATCTTCTACTACCCACACACGGCCAGCAATAGCAATTTTATCGCCTACCGGCGGTGGTTTAACAATAGTACCCAATTCTTCAGACTCAGATTTAACCGAATATTCTTCATTTTCCTGAAAAACAGCATAAAACTTGAAATTATTAACTACTTTTTCCCCAGCTAAACCAACAATTAAGCCACCATTTTCTGTTTGCTGAATATGATCTTCTTTTATTAGATGACGGAGCAATATGCGATAGTCATCTTGACTAACATTATGAAAATAACGAAGGGGCAATACTCTAGAAGCTAACTCTGCTGGTGTCATTTCTCCATTTGACGCTAAAGTAGACATTGTCTGATGATAAAGCAAACTATATGGTAATCTATTCGGCACTGGTGGCTCTACCCATTTTTCTTCCAAATAAAGCTGAACCAAGGCAATACCTTGAAGTAAGGACCAAGGGATAGTTTCTGGAAGCATGGCACGAGATTCAGGATGTGATTCACGCATTACAAACCACATTTCAGATGGATTTCCACGTCGGCCAGTTCTACCCATTCTCTGCAAAAAGCCAGAGACAGTAAAGGGTGCATCAATTTGAAATGCTCGCTCTAGTTTTCCAATATCGATTCCTAACTCAAGTGTTGCTGTAGCACAAGTAGTCATAAATGAATCCTTATCCTTCATCTCAGCTTCTGCTGTTTGGCGATAAGCTGCGGACAAATTACCATGGTGAATTAGGAAACGATCCGGTTCATGTCTTACTTCACAATATTGTCTTAAAATTTGACAAACAGCTTCACATTCTTCTCTACTGTTGGTAAAAACTAGGCATTTCTTTCCACGTGTGTGTTCAAAAATATAAGCTATTGACGGATCAGCCATCTCAGGGGCTTGATCACTTTTTTCATCTAAAACTGGTTGCGCTGGATCAAAGTCACTACTATCAGCTTGTGGTCCATTATCATAAAAATGCTCCATTGATAGACGCCAAACTTGACCGCCACCTTCTGACTTAGGAACAATTGTCTTACGCCTTGAACCAGCACCTAAAAATTCCGCGGCTGCTTTCGTATCTCCAATTGTGGCCGAAAGTCCAATACGTCTCGGATCAACTCCCGCCATTTTAGACAAGCGTTCAATCAGACAAAAAGTTTGTCCCCCACGATCTGATCTTAAGAAAGAATGTAATTCATCAATGACTACATATCTTAGATCATGAAATAAATTCGGGATATCCATATGCTTATTAATCATTAATGACTCTAAAGATTCTGGAGTAATTTGTAAGATTCCAGAAGGATGCTTAAGCAATTTTCGTTTTTGAGTCTGAGCTACCTCACCATGCCAGCGCCAAACTGGAATGTCAACCTCTTGGCAAAGGTCACTTAAACGCTCATATTGGTCATTGATCAACGCTTTTAATGGCGAAATATATAACACTCCAACCGATTTAGAAGGATCTTCATAAAGTTCAGTCAGAATAGGAAAGAAAGCAGCTTCCGTTTTCCCCGAAGCTGTTGAAGCTGCCAATAATACATTATCCTGACTATTAAAAATAGCTTCTGCTGCTCCAACTTGAATTGAACGTAATTTTTGCCAATCATGTTCATAAATATAATCTTGAATAAAAGGAGCAAAACGTGTAAAAATATCCATTTTTCACTTAAATTTTAAACTCAGCGAAATTATCAGATTTATCATCTGAAACTACATTTGACTCAGTATAAGAAAATTTATCTGAATTAAGTAGGTGCTCAATATCAGTCTGAGGATTTTGCCAAACAATATCTAATAGTTCAATAAAATCACGAATAATTTCACGTGGTGTAATGTTAGAAGATGCACCTACACGTGAATATTCAATCTTAATAAATTTTTCTAAATCATTTTCGGTGATTACTTTTTCATATCCGTATAAATTAGCATGCATATCCGCGAGTTTTTCAGTTAAAACAAGCATTTCTTCTGGAGTAAGTGGATCAAGTTTAATAACTGGGGCATACATATCACGATTTCCAGCTTCAGAAAATTTCCCACTAGCTAAACGAGAACGTAAAGCCTCATAGGAATATACTCCCCTTCTTTTATCTTCAACAGCTTGCGGCGTACCGCACATAATAAGGCCAAGATACTTTGCTTTTCCTTGAAGAGCATCATTATACATGGTTAATATTTTCTCATAATTATACTGACGACTAATGCTGTTGGGAATCTTATAAATATTTACTAATTCATCGATCATAATCATCAGACCTGTATATCCTGCTTGTCTAAAGAATGACGCAAAAAGTTTCAAATATTCATACCAATCATCATCCGAGATTACAATATCTACTCCTAATTCTTTTTTAGCTTGAGTTTTATTAGCATATTCACCTCTAAACCATTTAACAACTTTAGCCTTAGTTTCTTCATCAGCATTAACATAAGCTTGATAATACATCTCGAGTAATTTGGCAAAATCAAACCCATGTACTAATTCGGATAAACTTGAAATTACCACATAAATCTTTTTATTAACAGCCTCTTCAAAGGCCGGACTACCTTCATTTAAGTCTGTGTCTGCTACAACTTGCATTTGAATTGAATTAATCCAACGATCAAGAATTAAAGTTAAGGCTCCTCCTTCTGGTCGAGTTTTAGTAGAAAGATTTTGAATCAATTCTCGATAAGTAGCCAATCCTTGTCCTTTTCCACCTTGCAAACGTCTTTCTGGTGATAAATCTCCGTCAACTACAACAAAATTCTTATCCATTACATAATTTCTAATTGTTTGAAGTAAAAAACTTTTACCAGAACCGTACCGCCCTACGATAAATCTAAAAGAAGCTCCTCCTTCTCCAATCAATTCCACATCATGTAATAAAGCTTCAATTTCTGCTTTTCGTCCTACTGTAATATATGGCAGGCCGATTCTTGGAACTACTCCTCCTTTTAAAGAGTTTAAAATAGTCTGAGCTATTCTTTTAGGCACTTTTCTCTTTTGATTAGCCATTTTATTAACTATTTCCTTTCAAAAACATATCTTCTAACTCTTCCCGATAATCTTCAATAAGTATAGGTGCATCATCTATAAACTCAACTACATTGTCTCCAATTTCATCAAACATTTTCTCATTTATATTATCGATTACAATTGCTGCCATTAAGTGATTTTCTTTAAGATACTTCTTTGGATCTTCTCCATTTAAAAGCATTATTACTGTGGTTACTTCTTCCTTACTTAAACCATAATCTTCTTTAACATTATCTACAGAATTCTCTTCAACCTGAGTCTTCTCTTCTTGTTCAGCTTTAAGCTCTTCTTCGGTCAACAAGCTATCTCGGGTATCTGCAGCATCTTCTCTAATCATAGATAATTGAGATAAATTAATTTCTAGTTCAGGATGATTTAGCTTCTGTTCTTCTATTTGATATTCTTTTATTCCATCTTTAATCGCCTGAAGATAATGTTTTTCAATTTTTCTAGGCTTTAAGTCTCTTCCTAAATGAAAACTTTGTCTTACTTCACGATCAACTTCATGCAATAAATTTCCTACAATACTTTTTTGACCAGCTAATCCCCAATAAGATTCACAATACCAAGTTTTCTTTTCTTCATCATAAAAATACTTTCTAATTTGATCAACTTCATAACTATTCGTTTTTGAAATCAAATTATGATTAAAAACAGCAGCAGCAAAAAGCTGAACTGTCATTTGATTTTTATACGCAATGTAATTAGTAAAAAAATCAAATCCATCTTGTCTCAAATCTAAAATTTGCTGCCAAATTAAAGCCAATAAATGTTCAAATTTTTCTTCATCCTTTTTATATAAAGGACAATTAGTAATTTTATAGTTCGATAGGCTTATTAAACTAGTAACAACTTCATGTTCAGAAAAGTTTTGCGGATATAGTAATTGTTCATACTTTTTATCTTTATCGCGTTCCTTAATAAATGAGTCATAAGTTTTCGAATCAATATTATAAAAAATAAGATAATCACGAATCCATCTTTCAATATAAGCCCCCATTTCTGAAGAAAATTTTTGAGCATAATTTTTATTAAAATTAATTAGCCCCTCTAATCCTTCTTGCGAATTTTTAACTCCAATTCCATTCAGTAGTTCATATAAATATATATAAGCATATGAATCTGAAGTTTTTTCATAAATATTGTGTCTTATTTTCGTTCGCCAAGTAAAGTATGTTCGAGCCTGTCCCACAGTTAAGTCATGATACGTTGGATAATATCTTAAGAATGATTGCTTTCGATCATAGTCATCTTCATAATCAGCCATTAATTTCCCCTGAGAATAAAAATTTTGTTCTCTTCTAATAGCTCCATTTAATAAATACTGATACGACTTAATCATTTCTTTAATTTCTTTAGGTACAGATTGAGTTTCTTCAAAATTTAAATCAATTTTATCTTCAGTAAATTTATTTTTTTCTTCAACAAAACGTGACGATTTTTTCCAATTCTTAAAATTTAATTTTTGTTCATGATATACATTTTCTTCATCATTTTGATTGACATCAGGAATATAAATTAATTTTTCTGGATTATTCTTTTTATTTGTCATTAATACAACTTTAAAAGCATATTCCAACGCTTGCTTTATTTTTTGCTCGCTTAAAAGCAAACTAACTTCAACCCAATTATCATCTTTCACTAAAGAAGCAGTTGAAAACCCAGGCAGATCTTTAATTGTTGCCGAAAATTCACCACAATTAAGATTTAATTTTTTACTTTTAGGGTCTAAATTTAAAATAGCAAACCATTTTTTAGTAATCGGTGAACTAAAAGCAATTATGTTAGCGTTATTATTAACTTTACTAATACTGTTTCTTCCAAAATGTCTTATCGCGTAGCTCAACAGTTCATCGGTATTCATGGCTCTATCTCCTTTCGAACATACATTCTACTATATTTTCTTCGTCCTAGCCATTAAGCCATAATAAAAAGCACTGAGATCTCTAAAATTTCAGTGCAGTTATTTAACTATAAATAATCTATTTTACTTGGTTAATAACATTAATTGCATTAGCTTTTGCATGTGCCAATAATTATGGTTCACATGCGCCTTGAGCAGCTAAATAAAAAAGTTATCATTTCGCGCTCTTTATCATCTAACCCTTTTCCAGTGTAATAATCTCCAAAACAGCTATCTACTAACCATCTATTAATAATTCCTTTTTTAGCAAAATCTTTCATTTGTGGACCAAACAGTCTCATTTGAGTTTCTTCGCCTTTTTCAAGACGATTATCCATTGTAGTAGTGGCTTGCCTTGACAAAGATAATTTCACACCACGTTCAAATAATATATTATTCATTACTTTAAAAAATGGCATTACCCGTCCTAACCCTAGATAATCTATTGCTTGATAAACAACTTCCTTTGCTTCTATAGGGCTGACAACATTAGACAAGGCAACTGGAAACATTAAGCAAAATTCTTCTAGTCCTTGCATCCCCAATAAACATGCTAAATTAGAAAGTAACTTTTTTTATTTGGTAAGGCAACATCATCTTGTACTTCTTCAAAAGTAAAATGACTAATTCTTTCCCATACATCTGGATCATTTTCTTTTAAAAGTTTTTCATGAGTATTTTTTGCATTTTCTCTAAACATTAATTCCACGCTTCATTCTTATAAATGCAGCCACATCAAATGAAAATTACTGTATATTTATGTAGAAATATACAGTTAAAGCATGAAATAAAAATAACGCATATACTATCAGCTAATTTCATTTAATTAAATAATTGTACTTAAGTTTATAATATTATTAGATATTTCAAACCTATACGGTTATTTCATAAAATAACGCCTTATTCTTGAAACTATCCTTATTAGATTTTATAATAAGGATGATTAAGTTAATAGAAAGATTTTAGGAGGTATATTGTTATGACAGATTATGCAAAAAGAGAACTCAAAGCATTAGATAGAATCGCTAAGAAGATTTCAGATGCAGAAGGTCACTTAACAAAGATTGAAGATAGTATTGATGATAAGAAACATCGCACCGCTCAACACGAAACAATTAAGGATATTAAATCAATTCTTAAGCACGCAAGAAAAGTCGACAAAGACGAAGACAAGATCGAACAATTCAAGGGTGAAGGTCCTAAAGATTCAACCGAAAATCACTACGTCTATGAACAAGAAGAAGAACCTGTTATCAACGATTTAAAGAAAGACTTTGAAGAATTAGATGACAAGCTTGCTAAATTAAACGACTTCAACGGTGGTGACATTGATGCCTTTAGAACCGAACATCACTATCTTGAAAAGGCTCAAGACATCTTGAAGAAAGCCGGTAAGTTAAACTAATTTATAATCGATAAATTAAATATTTAATTTACATACACATTAAGAAAAGTGTCTGGGGAAAAACTAACTTCTAGACCATAATAAAAGGACAATCAAAATTCTCAATTGAGTTTTGATTGTCCTTTTTCCTTTTAATTAAACAAAAATGGTCTTCTATCTTCTGTTCCAAAACATGAAGGCTATTCCGACATCTGTTTCAACTTTCTTTTTGCCTCTTATATGTGTTCTGCACATACCAAATACGTTCTTCAAATGCCAAAAAACTGGCTCTACGTCATATTTTCTCATGCCGTAGATAGGTTCGCTTTGAAGAACTTTTTTGTTTTTTCTTTTAAATATTGCCAATTAGGATTATAGCGTACTTGACGCTGGCTATAATATTTGAAGTTGAATCTAACGCCAAGATGATCAATGTAATAATTCATCTTTTTCACTGTAGTACCAATTGCTCAGCTTGGATGGATCATTTTTATACTTTCTGTCTTGTTCTTTTTCATACATAGTGTAGGGAATAAAATACTTCTTATTTAGTGCCATCAATAAAAATGGTCTCTTCATTGATTAGCCCCTCGATTAGCCCCTCATCCACCAATAGATTGGTAAAGTAGATAAAGCTCTTCTTCACCAATTCATTGGCATGGCTGCTGGATCTGAAGTTATTGATAGTATGATATGAAATCTTTTGCTGGTCAGCCAAAAGCATCAGCTCAATCTTTCTGCCTGAAAATACTCTTCTAGAATTGAATCCACAAACCAGCTGATAGCATTAGCTAAGTGATTGCTGGGAATGGCAAAATCTAAATTGAGTGTTAAAGCAATTTGACCTGTGTTATAATCTTTGTACATACTAGTTTCCACCTTTTTGTTTTTATTTTGTGGTGATTTGATGATATCAAGGAAGAAACTAAAAGTATAGAAAAAGAACGATGAAATCCAAATGGAAATCATCGTTCTTTTTTATGGTCTAGGAGTTAGTTTTTTCCCAGACACATTTTATGTGCGAATTCATATTAATATTTCAAATGAGGTATGAGAAAAAGAGTTAAGCTTCAATTCCCTTTCCTGCATAAGTTTCTTTCATTAATCCCTTAATTTCACTAATTAATAAAGCAGAAGGATTAGTTACAACATTTTGATCACCATAAGCTTCAATAGCCATATTTTCAATCTTATTATTGAAATCTGTTTCATTAACTCCATTAGCTTTAAGACTTAACTTCATTCCTACGCCATGACCTAGTTCAACAACCTTCTTAATTAAGGCATCAACTAATTCTTGAGTAGTGTCTCCCTTTAAACCTAAACTACGTGCAATTTCTGCATAATCTTTATCTGCTCTAAAAGTTGAATAATGCGGACGCATAGCAAGTTTTCTAGGCTTCTTAGAATTAAATTTAATTACATATGGCATTGCAATTGCATCACTTAAGCCACTTGGAACACCAAATTCAGATGATTCAGTATGAGCAATTGCATGACCTACTCCTAAGAATGCATTTGCGTATGCCATACCAGCCAGGGTAGCAGCATTGTGCATTCTACTTCTTGCACTTTGATCACCATTATATGACTTCTCTAAGTTTTCAAAAATCAATTTAATAGCTTCCATTGACCAACCACGAGTAAAGTCAGTGGCCATTGTTGAAACGTAACTTTCAACTGCATGAGCTAATGCTTCAAACCCTGAACGAGCAATCAATTCTTTAGGCATAGTTTCTACAAATTGGTCATCAACAATTGCAACATCTGGATTTAAAGAATAATCACAAAGAGTATGTTTAATACCCGTTTTAGTATCTTTAATAATTGAAAATGGAGATACTTCTGAACCAGTACCCGAAGTAGTTGGAATACATACTAATTGAATGGCATTATATTTTGGAAATCTTACTGTTCTTTTTCTAATATCTAGAAATTTTGAATAAGCATCTTCAAAACTCATATCTGGATTTTCATAAAATAAACGCATTGCCTTGGCAGCATCCATTACTGAGCCACCACCAACAGCAATAACTACATCAGGCTTAAAGATATTCATTCTATGAACTCCATCAGCAATGATATCGGTATCTGGATCTTTAGTTACTGCTTGAAAAACTTCATAGCTCTTTTTACCACGACGTTGACTAATGATATCAGTAATTTCATTAATATATTTACTTGCTACGCCTTCATCAGTCACAATGAAAAATCTTTCAACATCTGGCATATGCTTTAGATAATTTGCCGCATTATGTTCGAAATAAGTTTTCTTCGGTACCTTAATCCATTGCATATTGTCACGACGTTTTGCAACTGTCTTAATGTTTAGCAAGTCTCTAGCACCAATATTATGTGAGAATGTGTTTGCACCATAAGATCCAGTTCCTAAAGTAAGTGAAGGAAGCATATTATTGTAAAGATCACCAACACCACCAACTGAAGCCGGAGAATTTACCAAAATACGACATGCATCCATCTTCATTGAAAAGTCATCAATTACTTTTTCATCTTGAGAATGAACACCAGCAGTATGACCACGACCGCCATAGTTTAGAAGATCAGTACAAATCTTGTAAGCATCTTCGTGATCCTTAGCTTTATACATAGTAAATACTGGAGAAAGTTTTTCAGCAGATAAAGGATACTTTTTACCTACTCCCTTATATTCAGCGATAATTACTTTAGTATCTTCTGGTACATCTACACCACATAATTTTGCAATTTGATAAGCAGAACGACCTGCAACAGGACCAGCAACTGTTCCTCTCTTAGGATCAATGAATTTCTCTTCAAACTTCTTAATTTCATCTGGCTTCAAGAAGTAACAATTCCAAGACTTGAATTCTTCCTTTACCTTATTGTAAATATCTTCATCTACTACAACAGAGTTTTCAGAAGAACAAATCATTCCATTATCAAAAGTCTTAGATAAAACAATATCATATACAGACTCCGGAATATTTGCAGTCTTTTCAATATATGATGGACCATTACCAGGACCCACACCAATAGCAGGTTTTCCTGATGAATAAGCAGCCTTAACCATTCCAGGACCACCAGTAGCCAAAATAGTTTGAACGTTTGGATGGTTCATTAACGTACTAGTTGCTTCAAGGCTAGGATATTCAATCCATTGAATAGCATCCTTAGGAGCACCGGCTTTAATTGCGGCTTCACGAATAATTTCACCAGTTTTAACACAACTCTTTTGTGCTTGTGGGTGAAAACCAAAAATAATAGCATTTCTAGTCTTTAATGCAAGCATAGCCTTAAAAATTACAGTTGAAGTTGGGTTAGTAACAGGTGTTACACCAGCTATAACACCTTTTGGTTCTGCAATTTTAATTAATTGCTTTTCTTTATCTTCTTCAATCACGCCAACCGTTTTTTCATGACGAAGACTGTTCCAAATATTTTCGCTAGCAAACATATTTTTTATAGTCTTATCTTCCACTACTCCACGGCCAGTTTCTTCAACTGCCATCTTAGCTAACAAATAACTGTTTTGTTCACCAGCACTTGCAATAGCCTCACAAATTTTATCAACTTGTTCTTGATTAAAATTAGTCATTTCATCCAAGGCATTATGTGCCTTTTCAACATAGCTATTAATCATTTTATTTACATCGATTGCTTTATTTTCTTTTTCAGCCTTTTTATCTTGCACCATCTATTGGGCCTCCTACTCGGAAATCTAGGCATTTTTTATGAACAATCACAGTATAGCGCCTCTCTTAAACGTTTGTAAATGACTTTGTGCACTTTTTTACAAATTCACAATATGATTAAAAGTAAGAAATAACTATTTTCAGTAATGTTAACGATTTCATTTTTACTAATATTGAAAAATATTTCACAACTAATTTCTTAACTCAAATCCTATAAAAAATATTAAAAACTATACAATTTAGCAGTTATCATAGATTTTTATGTTAAAATTTTAATAAACTATGAAAGGAGTTTTATATTTTAATGTCAAAAAATAGCTCAGAATCATCTGAGGTTAAAACTATGAAACGTAGTTTAACGAATGCCCATATTCAACTAATTGCGTTGGGAGGGACAATTGGAACTGGGCTTTTTCTAGGTGTCGGCAACAGTATTGAATTAGCAGGTCCTGCTGTAATTTTTATTTACTGTCTAGTAGGTTTTTTTCTCTTTCTTTTAATGAGAGCATTAGGAGAATTGATACTCTCGGATATTAATAAAAATACTTATATTGATTTTATTAGCGAGTATCTTGGAAAGAGTGTTGGAACTACAACTGGATATTTATATTGGTTCAGTTGGCTGACATTGGCCATGGCAGAAATTACTGCTTTAGGAATTTATTTTCAGTATTGGTGGCCACACCTACAAAGTTGGATTCCGGGATTAATTACTTTATTGGTTTTACTAGCAATTAATCTTATCTCAGCCCGTGTTTTTGGAAATCTCGAATTTAGTTTTGCAATTATAAAAATTGTTACTATCATTGCATTCGTTATTCTTATGTTCTATCTCTTGATTACAAATGGAACAACCAAGTACGGTCATGTAAGTTGGCAAAATATGGTAGTCGATGGAGGTATATTTGCAAAGGGACCAAAAGGTTTCTTATTAGGATTTCAAATGGTAATTTTTAGTTTCATTGGCGTTGAACTAATTGGATTAACTGCGGCTGAAGCTAAAGAACCTAAAAAAACTATTACTCGTGCAATCGATCAATTACCAGTTAGAATTATTTTATTCTATGTTCTAGCAATTCTTAGTATTTTATTGGCTATACCGTGGGATAAAGTTTCAACATCCAGTTCACCATTTGTTCAAGCATTAGGTGCAACTGGAATTAAAAATGCAGGTTCCATTATTAATTTCGTGGTAATAAGTGCTGCTATTTCATCAACTAATAGTTTTATCTATAGCGCTGGCCGCTTATTATTTTCAATAAACTATAAGAGTAAGAATAAGATAAGTAAGCATTTAGGGAAATTAAACCATCGTCAATTACCTAAAAACGCTTTAATATTTTCAACAATTTTAATTGCATTAGCTCCATTATTAAATTTCTTTTTAAAAGACGCTTTCACATTTATTTCTGCAACAGCAACAAGTATGTTCTTAGTAATTTGGTCGATAATGATTATTACCCATATGACATATAGAAAGAAAACGCCTAAACTGGAGCTCCCTTCATTTAAAATGCCACTTTATCCTTTATCTGATCTAGCAGTATTGCTTTTCTTTATTTCGATGATTATTGTATTACTAATTTTTCCAAATTACCGTATTCCAATGATAAGTGCAGGGATCATCTTTATAATCTTAGTTTGCATTACGCATTTTATACAAAAAAAGACAAATTGATTTTTTAGTCTCTAGTTTTATTTAACTAGAGACTTTTTTAATATCAAAAATAAAAACTATACAAAGAAAAAGGAAGAATAAAGTCTTCACTTCATTCTTCCCTTTTCTCTATCCTTTAAACTCCGGCTGTCAGACTCGAACTGACGACAACCTGATTAACAGTCAGGTGCTCTACCAACTGAGCTAAGCCGGAATATTAAAAAAGAGCACGGCGACTACCTACCCTCGCAGGCAGTTTCCCACCAACTACTCTCGGCGTTAAGAAGCTTAACTTCTGTGTTCGGCATGGGAACAGGTGTATCCTTCTTGCCATCGCCACCGTACTCTTTCTTGAGCTTTTACACTCAAAACTGAATATAATCTTCTGCTCTAAACCTTTGAGCTTTGGTCAAGTGCTCGACTGATTAGTACTAGTCCGCTCCACATATCACTATGCTTCCACTCCTAGCCTATCTACCTCATCGTCTTTAAGGTGTCTTACTGCTTACGCATCGGAAATCTCATCTTGAGGGGGGCTTCGCACTTAGATGCTTTCAGCGCTTATCCCTTCCATACATAGCTACCCAGCGATGCCTTTGGCAAGACAACTGGTACACCAGCGGTATGTCCATCCCGGTCCTCTCGTACTAAGGACAGCTCCTCTCAAATTTCCTACGCCCACGACGGATAGGGACCGAACTGTCTCACGACGTTCTGAACCCAGCTCGCGTGCCGCTTTAATGGGCGAACAGCCCAACCCTTGGGACCGACTTCAGCCCCAGGATGCGACGAGCCGACATCGAGGTGCCAAACCTCCCCGTCGATGTGAACTCTTGGGGGAGATAAGCCTGTTATCCCCAGGGTAGCTTTTATCCGTTGAGTGATGGCCTTTCCATGCAGTACCACCAGATCACTAAGCCCGACTTTCGTCCCTGCTCGAGGTGTACCTCTCGCAGTCAAGCTCCCTTATACCTTTACACTCTGCGAATGATTTCCAACCATTCTGAGGGAACCTTTGGGCGCCTCCGTTACATTTTAGGAGGCGACCGCCCCAGTCAAACTGCCCACCTGACACTGTCCTCCAGAACGCTCAGCTCTGTGAGTTAGAGGATCCATCAAACAAGGGTAGTATCCCAACATTGCCTCCGGTAAGACTAGCGTCCTACTTTCTCTGGCTCCTACCTATCCTGTACATGTTTAACAAATACTCAATATCAAGCTACAGTAAAGCTCCATGGGGTCTTTCCGTCCTGTCGCGGGTAACCCGCATCTTCACGGGTATTATAATTTCACCGAGTCTCTCGTTGAGACAGTGCCCAAATCATTACACCTTTCGTGCAGGTCGGAACTTACCCGACAAGGAATTTCGCTACCTTAGGACCGTTATAGTTACGGCCGCCGTTTACTGGGGCTTCAATTCAAACCTTCGCTTTCGCTAAGCTCTCCTCTTAACCTTCCAGCACCGGGCAGGTGTCAGCACCTATACGTCATCTTACGATTTTGCAGATACCTGTGTTTTTGATAAACAGTTGTTTGGGCCTATTCACTGCGGCTGATATTTTACTATCAGCACCCCTTCTCCCGAAGTTACGGGGTCATTTTGCCGAGTTCCTTAACGAGAGTTCTCTCGCTCACCTGAGTGTTCTCCACTCGACTACCTGTGTCGGTTTGCGGTACGGGTAAAATTGTTCTGGCTAGAAGCTTTTCTTGGCAGTGTGACATCATGACCTTCGCTACTTTTATTTCGCTCCGCGTCACAGCTTGAAATCTAAAGACAAGCATTTGACTCATCTTTTTCTTACTGCTTGCACATGTATTTCCAGCAACATGCGTCATTAGCCTCCTGCGTCCCTCCTTTGCTCTTATCGAACAATTTCAGTACAGGAATCTCTACCTGTTGTCCATCGGCTACGCCTCTCGGCCTTACCTTAGGTCCCGACTTACCCTGGGCGGACGAGCCTGCCCCAGGAAACCTTAGTCTTTCGGCGGATAGGATTCTCACCTATCTTTCGCTACTCATACCGGCATTCTCACTTCTAAGCGCTCCATTAGTCCTCTCGATCTAACTTCGCCGCACTTAGAACGCTCTCCTACCACGCATATAATATATGCATCCACAGTTTCGGTACTATGCTTAGCCCCGGTACATTTTCGGCGCAGCGTCACTCGACTAGTGAGCTATTACGCACTCTTTAAATGGTGGCTGCTTCTAAGCCAACATCCTAGTTGTCTACGCAACTCCACATCCTTTCCACTTAGCATAGATTTGGGGACCTTAACTGGTGATCTGGGCTGTTTCCCTTTCGACTACGGATCTTATCACTCGCAGTCTGACTCCCGTGCATTGATATCTGGCATTCGGAGTTTATCTGGATTCAGTAACCCCTGACGGGCCCCTAGTCCAAACAGCGCTCTACCTCCATTATCATTCACACGAGGCTAGCCCTAAAGCTATTTCGGAGAGAACCAGCTATCTCCAAGTTCGTTTGGAATTTCACCGCTACCCACAACTCATCCCCGCGATTTTTAACTCACGTGGGTTCGGTCCTCCAGCGTGTTTACCACGCCTTCAACCTGGTCATGGGTAGGTCACTTGGTTTCGGGTCTACGTCATGATACTCTTTCGCCCTCTTCAGACTCGCTTTCGCTCCGGCTCCGTCTTTTCTGACTTAACCTTGCACCATAACGTAACTCGCCGGTTCATTCTACAAAAGGCACGCCATTACACTTTAATGTGCTCTGACTACTTGTAGGCACACGGTTTCAGGTTCTTTTTCACTCCCCTTCCGGGGTTCTTTTCACCTTTCCCTCACGGTACTGGTTCACTATCGGTCACTAGTTAGTATTTAGCCTTGCGAGATGGTCCTCGCGGTTTCAATCGGGATTCCTCGTGTCCCGACCTACTCAGGATCCTGCTAAGTCTCTCTGCAATTTCGCTTACGGGGCTTTCACCCTCTCTGGCTTATCTTTCCAGATAATTCTGCTATCACTTCAAGTACTATATCGCAGTCCTACTACCCCAACTGGCAAGCCAGCTGGTTTGGGCTCTTTCCTGTTCGCTCGCCGCTACTTGGGAAATCGATTTTTCTTTCTCTTCCTGCAGCTACTTAGATGTTTCAGTTCACTGCGTCTTCCTTCATTAGCCTTAACAGCTAATGATAATACCTCTCGGTATTGGGTTCCCCCATTCGGATATCTCCGGATCACTGCTTACTTACTGCTCCCCGAAGCCTTTCGTGGTTCGTCACGTCCTTCATCGGCTTCTAGTGCCTAGGCATTCACCATGCGCCCTTTTCTACTTGACCTATTTCAAGTTGAGTTTCTCTCTCTTCTCGGTCGCTCTTCAATCTGTTTTCTTCGATTGTCTCGGTTTTTTGCTTTAGATTATATTCAGTTTTCAATGTACTAACTCTTGAGGTATTACCCTCAAAACTAAACAAAGTTTCTCAGTGTGCTTCCGCTTGGCTTTCTCGATGACTTCTCTTAGTGCTCTCGCACTCTCCATCATCTTTCGCCTTCCTTAGAAAGGAGGTGATCCAGCCGCAGGTTCTCCTACGGCTACCTTGTTACGACTTCACCCTAATCATCTGTCCTACCTTAGACGGCTGACTCCTATAAAGGTTATCCCACCGGCTTTGGGTGTTACAGACTCTCATGGTGTGACGGGCGGTGTGTACAAGGCCCGGGAACGTATTCACCGCGGCGTGCTGATCCGCGATTACTAGCGATTCCAGCTTCGTGTAGGCGAGTTGCAGCCTACAGTCCGAACTGAGAACGGCTTTAAGAGATCCGCTTGCCTTCGCAGGTTCGCTTCTCGTTGTACCGTCCATTGTAGCACGTGTGTAGCCCAGGTCATAAGGGGCATGATGACTTGACGTCATCCCCACCTTCCTCCGGTTTGTCACCGGCAGTCTCATTAGAGTGCCCAACTTAATGATGGCAACTAATGACAAGGGTTGCGCTCGTTGCGGGACTTAACCCAACATCTCACGACACGAGCTGACGACAGCCATGCACCACCTGTCTCAGCGTCCCCGAAGGGAACACCTAATCTCTTAGGTTTGCACTGGATGTCAAGACCTGGTAAGGTTCTTCGCGTTGCTTCGAATTAAACCACATGCTCCACCGCTTGTGCGGGCCCCCGTCAATTCCTTTGAGTTTCAACCTTGCGGTCGTACTCCCCAGGCGGAGTGCTTAATGCGTTAGCTGCAGCACTGAGAGGCGGAAACCTCCCAACACTTAGCACTCATCGTTTACGGCATGGACTACCAGGGTATCTAATCCTGTTCGCTACCCATGCTTTCGAGCCTCAGCGTCAGTTGCAGACCAGAGAGCCGCCTTCGCCACTGGTGTTCTTCCATATATCTACGCATTCCACCGCTACACATGGAGTTCCACTCTCCTCTTCTGCACTCAAGTTCAACAGTTTCTGATGCAATTCTCCGGTTGAGCCGAAGGCTTTCACATCAGACTTATTGAACCGCCTGCACTCGCTTTACGCCCAATAAATCCGGACAACGCTTGCCACCTACGTATTACCGCGGCTGCTGGCACGTAGTTAGCCGTGACTTTCTAGGTAATTACCGTCAAATAAAGGCCAGTTACTACCTCTATCTTTCTTCACTACCAACAGAGCTTTACGAGCCGAAACCCTTCTTCACTCACGCGGCGTTGCTCCATCAGACTTGCGTCCATTGTGGAAGATTCCCTACTGCTGCCTCCCGTAGGAGTTTGGGCCGTGTCTCAGTCCCAATGTGGCCGATCAGTCTCTCAACTCGGCTATGCATCATTGCCTTGGTAAGCCGTTACCTTACCAACTAGCTAATGCACCGCAGGTCCATCCAAGAGTGATAGCAGAACCATCTTTTAAACTCTAGACATGCGTCTAGTGTTGTTATCCGGTATTAGCATCTGTTTCCAGGTGTTATCCCAGTCTCTTGGGCAGGTTACCCACGTGTTACTCACCCGTCCGCCGCTCGCTTGTATCTAGTTTCATTTAGTGCAAGCACTAAAATCATCTAGGCAAGCTCGCTCGACTTGCATGTATTAGGCACGCCGCCAGCGTTCGTCCTGAGCCAGGATCAAACTCTCATTTTCCTTTTTGAAAATGAGCTTTTTATCGTTTAGCTCTAAAACTTTCTTTGAGTTATCTCAAATTTATTGCTTGCGAATTGACTTCGCTTTTGTTTGGGATTTTTATATCCCGCACACTTTCAGCGAAACTTTGTTCAGTTTTCAAGGTACTACCGTTGTCTCGTGACAACTTTTATATTATATCATGTCTTTTGAGTTTTGACAAGAGCCTTTTTAATTTTCTCATCTCTCTCAAATGACAGCTTTATAATATTATCATCTTTCGCTCGCTTTGGCAAGCTTTTTTTGAACTTTTTTATTTGCTCTTTTTGCTTGCCTCAAACACCATGTATTACTTTACAGATTTAACCAAAGGAAAATAAAAAGCTTCATTAAATATTTATTAATGAAGCAATCTATAAAGCGGAGATTGAGAGATTCGAACCCTCGCGCCGGTATAAACCGACCTACACCCTTAGCAGGGGCGCCTCTTCAGCCACTTGAGTAAATCTCCAATGGGCCTAAATGGACTTGAACCATCGACCTCACGCTTATCAGGCGTGCGCTCTAACCAGCTGAGCTATAGGCCCCTTTTCCTTTGAAGCGGGTAACGAGAATCGGACTCGCGACTAAAGCTTGGAAGGCTTTCGTTTTACCACTAAACTATACCCGCAACTTCTTGCTTCCTAATGGCGCGAGACGGAATCGAACCGCCGACACAAGGAGCTTCAATCCTTTGCTCTACCAACTGAGCTATCGAGCCATTACGGTCCCTACCGGATTCGGACCGGTGATCTCCTCCGTGACAGGGAGGCGTGATAACCCCTACACCAAGGGACCATATTGCGGGAACAGGATTTGAACCTATGACCTTCGGGTTATGAGCCCGACGAGCTACCAGACTGCTCCATCCCGCGATGTTTCTATATAAAAAAACCAAGATCCTATGGACCTTGTAGGACTCGAACCTACGACCCGACGGTTATGAGCCGTCTGCTCTAACCAACTGAGCTAAAGGTCCAAGCTTACCTCTATAGCGGCGGGGGGGATCGAACCCTCGACCTCCCGGGTATGAACCGGACGCTCTAGCCAGCTGAGCTACACCGCCATCCTGTAACTTTCTTCTAAGCTACAATCGGGAAGACAGGATTCGAACCTGCGACCCCCTGGTCCCAAACCAGGTGCTCTACCAAACTGAGCCACTTCCCGAAGTGTGCACCCTGAAGGATTTGAACCTTCAACCTTCTGATTCGTAGTCAGACACTCTATCCAGTTGCGCTAAGGGTGCATCATTATATGCCGAGGACCGGAATCGAACCGGTACGGTTGTCACCAACCGCGGGATTTTAAGTCCCGTGCGTCTGCCAGTTCCGCCACCCCGGCATGATAATGATAAGCGGAAGACGGGATTCGAACCCGCGACCCCCACCATGGCAAGGTGATGTTCTACCACTGAACTACTTCCGCATTCTTTATTCAATTTTTATGCCGATTAAAGGACTCGAACCTTCGACCCCCTGTTTACAAGACAGATGCTCTACCAACTGAGCTAAATCGGCATGGTACGGGTGGTGGGACTTGAACCCACACGTCCGAAAACACTAGAACCTAAATCTAGCGCGTCTGCCAATTCCGCCACACCCGCTTGAGTTTTTCTGGGCCAATGAGTCGTGGCAGGCTCGAACTGCCGACCCTCTGATTAAAAGTCAGATGCTCTACCAACTGAGCTAACGACTCAATGGAGGATACAGGGCTCGAACCTGTGACCTCCTGCTTGTAAGGCAGATGCTCTCCCAGCTGAGCTAATCCTCCATTTAGCACGGCGACTACCTACCCTCGCAGGCAGTTTCCCACCAACTACTCTCGGCGTTAAGAAGCTTAACTTCTGTGTTCGGCATGGGAACAGGTGTATCCTTCTTGCCATCGCCACCGTACTCTTTCTTGAGCTTTTACACTCAAAACTGAATATAATCTTCTGCTCTAAACCTTTGAGCTTTGGTCAAGTGCTCGACTGATTAGTACTAGTCCGCTCCACATATCACTATGCTTCCACTCCTAGCCTATCTACCTCATCGTCTTTAAGGTGTCTTACTGCTTACGCATCGGAAATCTCATCTTGAGGGGGGCTTCGCACTTAGATGCTTTCAGCGCTTATCCCTTCCATACATAGCTACCCAGCGATGCCTTTGGCAAGACAACTGGTACACCAGCGGTATGTCCATCCCGGTCCTCTCGTACTAAGGACAGCTCCTCTCAAATTTCCTACGCCCACGACGGATAGGGACCGAACTGTCTCACGACGTTCTGAACCCAGCTCGCGTGCCGCTTTAATGGGCGAACAGCCCAACCCTTGGGACCGACTTCAGCCCCAGGATGCGACGAGCCGACATCGAGGTGCCAAACCTCCCCGTCGATGTGAACTCTTGGGGGAGATAAGCCTGTTATCCCCAGGGTAGCTTTTATCCGTTGAGTGATGGCCTTTCCATGCAGTACCACCAGATCACTAAGCCCGACTTTCGTCCCTGCTCGAGGTGTACCTCTCGCAGTCAAGCTCCCTTATACCTTTACACTCTGCGAATGATTTCCAACCATTCTGAGGGAACCTTTGGGCGCCTCCGTTACATTTTAGGAGGCGACCGCCCCAGTCAAACTGCCCACCTGACACTGTCCTCCAGAACGCTCAGCTCTGTGAGTTAGAGGATCCATCAAACAAGGGTAGTATCCCAACATTGCCTCCGGTAAGACTAGCGTCCTACTTTCTCTGGCTCCTACCTATCCTGTACATGTTTAACAAATACTCAATATCAAGCTACAGTAAAGCTCCATGGGGTCTTTCCGTCCTGTCGCGGGTAACCCGCATCTTCACGGGTATTATAATTTCACCGAGTCTCTCGTTGAGACAGTGCCCAAATCATTACACCTTTCGTGCAGGTCGGAACTTACCCGACAAGGAATTTCGCTACCTTAGGACCGTTATAGTTACGGCCGCCGTTTACTGGGGCTTCAATTCAAACCTTCGCTTTCGCTAAGCTCTCCTCTTAACCTTCCAGCACCGGGCAGGTGTCAGCACCTATACGTCATCTTACGATTTTGCAGATACCTGTGTTTTTGATAAACAGTTGTTTGGGCCTATTCACTGCGGCTGATATTTTACTATCAGCACCCCTTCTCCCGAAGTTACGGGGTCATTTTGCCGAGTTCCTTAACGAGAGTTCTCTCGCTCACCTGAGTGTTCTCCACTCGACTACCTGTGTCGGTTTGCGGTACGGGTAAAATTGTTCTGGCTAGAAGCTTTTCTTGGCAGTGTGACATCATGACCTTCGCTACTTTTATTTCGCTCCGCGTCACAGCTTGAAATCTAAAGACAAGCATTTGACTCATCTTTTTTCTTACTGCTTGCACATGTATTTCCAGCAACATGCGTCATTAGCCTCCTGCGTCCCTCCTTTGCTCTTATCGAACAATTTCAGTACAGGAATCTCTACCTGTTGTCCATCGGCTACGCCTCTCGGCCTTACCTTAGGTCCCGACTTACCCTGGGCGGACGAGCCTGCCCCAGGAAACCTTAGTCTTTCGGCGGATAGGATTCTCACCTATCTTTCGCTACTCATACCGGCATTCTCACTTCTAAGCGCTCCATTAGTCCTCTCGATCTAACTTCGCCGCACTTAGAACGCTCTCCTACCACGCATATAATATATGCATCCACAGTTTCGGTACTATGCTTAGCCCCGGTACATTTTCGGCGCAGCGTCACTCGACTAGTGAGCTATTACGCACTCTTTAAATGGTGGCTGCTTCTAAGCCAACATCCTAGTTGTCTACGCAACTCCACATCCTTTTCCACTTAGCATAGATTTGGGGACCTTAACTGGTGATCTGGGCTGTTTCCCTTTCGACTACGGATCTTATCACTCGCAGTCTGACTCCCGTGCATTGATATCTGGCATTCGGAGTTTATCTGGATTCAGTAACCCCTGACGGGCCCCTAGTCCAAACAGCGCTCTACCTCCATTATCATTCACACGAGGCTAGCCCTAAAGCTATTTCGGAGAGAACCAGCTATCTCCAAGTTCGTTTGGAATTTCACCGCTACCCACAACTCATCCCCGCGATTTTTAACTCACGTGGGTTCGGTCCTCCAGCGTGTTTTACCACGCCTTCAACCTGGTCATGGGTAGGTCACTTGGTTTCGGGTCTACGTCATGATACTCTTTCGCCCTCTTCAGACTCGCTTTCGCTCCGGCTCCGTCTTTTCTGACTTAACCTTGCACCATAACGTAACTCGCCGGTTCATTCTACAAAAGGCACGCCATTACACTTTAATGTGCTCTGACTACTTGTAGGCACACGGTTTCAGGTTCTTTTTCACTCCCCTTCCGGGGTTCTTTTCACCTTTCCCTCACGGTACTGGTTCACTATCGGTCACTAGTTAGTATTTAGCCTTGCGAGATGGTCCTCGCGGTTTCAATCGGGATTCCTCGTGTCCCGACCTACTCAGGATCCTGCTAAGTCTCTCTGCAATTTCGCTTACGGGGCTTTCACCCTCTCTGGCTTATCTTTCCAGATAATTCTGCTATCACTTCAAGTACTATATCGCAGTCCTACTACCCCAACTGGCAAGCCAGCTGGTTTGGGCTCTTTCCTGTTCGCTCGCCGCTACTTGGGAAATCGATTTTTCTTTCTCTTCCTGCAGCTACTTAGATGTTTCAGTTCACTGCGTCTTCCTTCATTAGCCTTAACAGCTAATGATAATACCTCTCGGTATTGGGTTCCCCCATTCGGATATCTCCGGATCACTGCTTACTTACTGCTCCCCGAAGCCTTTCGTGGTTCGTCACGTCCTTCATCGGCTTCTAGTGCCTAGGCATTCACCATGCGCCCTTTTCTACTTGACCTATTTCAAGTTGAGTTTCTCTCTCTTCTCGGTCGCTCTTCAATCTGTTTTCTTCGATTGTCTCGGTTTTTTGCTTTAGATTATATTCAGTTTTCAATGTACTAACTCTTGAGGTATTACCCTCAAAACTAAACAAAGTTTCTCAGTGTGCTTCCGCTTGGCTTTCTCGATGACTTCTCTTAGTGCTCTCGCACTCTCCATCATCTTTCGCCTTCCTTAGAAAGGAGGTGATCCAGCCGCAGGTTCTCCTACGGCTACCTTGTTACGACTTCACCCTAATCATCTGTCCTACCTTAGACGGCTGACTCCTATAAAGGTTATCCCACCGGCTTTGGGTGTTACAGACTCTCATGGTGTGACGGGCGGTGTGTACAAGGCCCGGGAACGTATTCACCGCGGCGTGCTGATCCGCGATTACTAGCGATTCCAGCTTCGTGTAGGCGAGTTGCAGCCTACAGTCCGAACTGAGAACGGCTTTAAGAGATCCGCTTGCCTTCGCAGGTTCGCTTCTCGTTGTACCGTCCATTGTAGCACGTGTGTAGCCCAGGTCATAAGGGGCATGATGACTTGACGTCATCCCCACCTTCCTCCGGTTTGTCACCGGCAGTCTCATTAGAGTGCCCAACTTAATGATGGCAACTAATGACAAGGGTTGCGCTCGTTGCGGGACTTAACCCAACATCTCACGACACGAGCTGACGACAGCCATGCACCACCTGTCTCAGCGTCCCCGAAGGGAACACCTAATCTCTTAGGTTTGCACTGGATGTCAAGACCTGGTAAGGTTCTTCGCGTTGCTTCGAATTAAACCACATGCTCCACCGCTTGTGCGGGCCCCCGTCAATTCCTTTGAGTTTCAACCTTGCGGTCGTACTCCCAGGCGGAGTGCTTAATGCGTTAGCTGCAGCACTGAGAGGCGGAAACCTCCCAACACTTAGCACTCATCGTTTACGGCATGGACTACCAGGGTATCTAATCCTGTTCGCTACCCATGCTTTCGAGCCTCAGCGTCAGTTGCAGACCAGAGAGCCGCCTTCGCCACTGGTGTTCTTCCATATATCTACGCATTCCACCGCTACACATGGAGTTCCACTCTCCTCTTCTGCACTCAAGTTCAACAGTTTCTGATGCAATTCTCCGGTTGAGCCGAAGGCTTTCACATCAGACTTATTGAACCGCCTGCACTCGCTTTACGCCCAATAAATCCGGACAACGCTTGCCACCTACGTATTACCGCGGCTGCTGGCACGTAGTTAGCCGTGACTTTCTAGGTAATTACCGTCAAATAAAGGCCAGTTACTACCTCTATCTTTCTTCACTACCAACAGAGCTTTACGAGCCGAAACCCTTCTTCACTCACGCGGCGTTGCTCCATCAGACTTGCGTCCATTGTGGAAGATTCCCTACTGCTGCCTCCCGTAGGAGTTTGGGCCGTGTCTCAGTCCCAATGTGGCCGATCAGTCTCTCAACTCGGCTATGCATCATTGCCTTGGTAAGCCGTTACCTTACCAACTAGCTAATGCACCGCAGGTCCATCCAAGAGTGATAGCAGAACCATCTTTTAAACTCTAGACATGCGTCTAGTGTTGTTATCCGGTATTAGCATCTGTTTCCAGGTGTTATCCCAGTCTCTTGGGCAGGTTACCCACGTGTTACTCACCCGTCCGCCGCTCGCTTGTATCTAGTTTCATTTAGTGCAAGCACTAAAATCATCTAGGCAAGCTCGCTCGACTTGCATGTATTAGGCACGCCGCCAGCGTTCGTCCTGAGCCAGGATCAAACTCTCATTTTCCTTTTTGAAAATGAGCTTTTTATCGTTTAGCTCTAAAACTTTCTTTGAGTTATCTCAAATTTATTGCTTGCGAATTGACTTCGCTTTTGTTTGGGATTTTTATATCCCGCACACTTTCAGCGAAACTTTGTTCAGTTTTCAAGGTACTACCGTTGTCTCGTGACAACTTTTATATTATATCATGTCTTTTGAGTTTTGACAAGAGCCTTTTTAATTTTCTCATCTCTCTCAAATGACAGCTTTATAATATTATCATCTTTCGCTCGCTTTGGCAAGCTTTTTTTGAACTTTTTTATTCGCTCTTTTTGCTTGCCTCAAACAGCATGTATTACTTTACAGGCTTTTTTACTTTTCGTCAACAAGTTTTTTAAAAAAATTGCATTCCCGAATATTAAATTTTTATTTATCTATTATTATCTGGTTTTATTCTCAACATTATTCTATTTGAGCCTACTAACCATCTTTAAAATTCGGATACAAAAAATATTCTAAGCTAAATAGTGAATTAGTTATTCGACGGAATAATTGATTCACTATTTTTGTTCTCTTGTAGAATTGAAATAGCAGTAAAACAATATGCCATAGACGCTTTAGACACTTGATGTCGTACAAAAAACTGGCAGTTTTGCTTAAAATTTTAGTAATCTCTTCGAAGAATGTGGACATTTGATGTCGAGTTTTGAAAATTAGATCTAACTTTCTAAGCAAATAGGTTTTACTACTGAGCTTAGGAAGTTTAATTATGCAAGTTATATTCGGAATTGCTGTAAGCGAGTCTACTTCTACTGTCTGTGAATTAATTGGTCAAAGTAAAAATGAAATGATTTAGTTTCTAGAATGGTGAAACCAGCTAAATCTTTACCAAATCATGATCTTGCGAATCTAGAAAGTATTCTCGGTTTTGCTCAAACTACTGCTGTTAGAATATTAGCTGAATTAAGTGATATTCGTAGATTTTCTAGTCCAAATAAGATCAATGCTTTTATTGGTATTGATCCAGGACGCTATCAGTCTGGTGAAATGGATGCTAGTTTAATTATTACTAAACACGGTAATGTAAAACTACTTTATCGTGCTATTGGACAAATAGATCTAGCTTCTAAGACTAAGGCATGTCATATAGCAGATTATTATGAAAGCAAAAAGCTATCCTCTCAACCCAAAGGGTTTAAAAAGATAGCTATTGCTTCAATTCATAAATTAATCAGAACTATTTATGCTCTGATTATCAATGAGCACCTATATGATTATGACGTAGCCACATATAACCAAAAAGACTTTGATAGTAATTAATCGATCAATTTTATTATAGCTCTAAGCTTGTAAAAACGACATGTTTACAGGCTTATTTGTCGTACTTTCTTAAAAAAAGTAATTCGGCCTATATTTACGATACTCAAAAATATAATCTTAAAAATAAAGCCAAATATCTTATTGTACTTGACTTTACGTAGAAAAATCGTGTTAAGCATATTCGCTTAACACGATTTTGATTACTTCTTCAATTCTGGCGCATCAGTCTTAAAATCACTTTGTGTTGATCTCTTTCCATTTTGATACCATAGACTATTTCTACTCTTCTTTTCAGCCTTCTTTAACCTCTTCAGCGATTCTGATTTTTTATACGAATAATTCTTTCTCTTCACATATTTAAAATCATCTGGTCTATAGAAACGCAGCAAATTACCTGTAATTACACGGTCAGATAAAGATAATTCTGTTGTTACAGTATTTGAAATTGATGCCAATTGTGCCTTTACCTTTTTATCTGGATGAGTAATTCGTTTTCCAGATTTAGTATAATAATAGCTTCCTTCTACTCTACTATATTTTGGAGTAATAAAATCTCCATTTCTTTGAGCTACAATCTGAGGAGCATTTTTTGCTAAAAGACTATGACCAAATTGAATCATATTTTGATCATTAATACCTAATAAATTAAATAGAGTTGGTCTAACATCAATTTCTCCCCCATAAGTGTGATTAATCCCGCCTTTAAGACCTGGCATATGAAACATTAGAGGTACACGTTGGAATTGTAGATTATCAAAATTATTAAAACTATCTTTATCTAACAATTGAGCTGATGCTTTATGGTGATTCCCGGAAATTCCGTAATGATCTCCATAAAGCATAATCAAAGTATTCTTTTCTAAACCTGATTTCTTTAAATAGCTCATCAATTCCCCAACAGCTTGATCCAAATAATGAGCAGTTTGAACATAACCATCTACTGTCTTATCACCAGTATCAGTTTTATCGATAGATTGGTTTTTCTTATCTAAATCATAAGGATAGTGATTAGTTACCGTAATCATTTTTAGATAAAATGGCTGTGGTAAATGCTCCATGTATTTAATAGATTGCTCAAAAAATAGCTTATCTTTTATTCCATACCCTGAATAATAGCCTTTTTTATTCTGATAATAAGACAATGGCATGAAGTAATCATATCCAAAAGATTTATATGCATTATCACGATTCCAAAATGATCCTGCTCCACCATGCATAACTGCACTGGTATAACCACCCTTTTGATCTAAGATAGCAGGTGCACTTTCAAAAGTATTAGACGTTCCATAACTGGACATTGCCGAACCTGACTGTAACCCAAAAATAGAATTTTCCAGCATCATTTCAGCATCTGAAGTTTTTCCTTGTCCTACTTGATTAAAGAAATTATCAAAACTAATCGTATCGTTAGCATGATAAAGTTTGTTCAAGTTTGGTGTAACTTCTTTTCCATCCCACTTATAATCAATTAAAAACTGTTGGAAACTTTCTAAGTGAATAACTAATACATTTTTATTTTTAGCTACACCATAATACTCAGGATTAGGAGCAATATAGTTTTTCTTAATATACGATTGAACAGTCTTTAAATCACTATGATTAGCTTTAGCCATAATAGCATTATTCTGCGCAGTTTTTACGCCATCGTATACAGCAAAAGCATTTAATCCCAAATATTTAACAATGTAATTATTATCGAAAGTTCGAGTTAAAAGACCAGAGCGATCTTTTTGGGCCATAGTCAGATTGGTACCAATTAATACTACAGCTAACCCTTCAATTAAAAGTGATACCTTTAGCTTCAATCGGCGAACATCGATTTTAAAAACTTTAAAAGCTATTAATAAAACAATAATAACTACATCCAAAAATACTAAAAAATCAGTACCTTTTGTAATTCCAGCGATACTTTTTCCTAGATTATCTGAAGTAGATCCCGAAGTTTTAATAATCGATGTTGATAGAAAATCAGAAAATTCTCGGTAATATAAGATATTTGAAAATAACCACAAGGATAAAAGAAAATCAATTATGACCATAATCCAGTAAGATTTCCTACCCTTAAAGAATAACCCAATTCCAATCAATAAAACTGCTGTCGGTAGCGGATTAATCAATAGCAAAAATTTTTGCATTGGACCTACTACACCTAAATTAAACTTAGTTATATATGTTAAGTATGTTTTTATCCAAAAAAATACAACAACTACAGTGAAAAAGCCTAATTTAGTTTTAGTTAACCAATTGTATGATGCTTTTAGGCGTCCCATCTAAGTCCTCCTCAACTTTGTTCTTTCATGATATTACTACTAAAAAATAGTTTTGATAAATTAAAATAGTAAATTTAAGGAATTTTAATGACTTTTTACTTTCTTAGGCTTGAATAACCAACCAAATATTCCTAAAATCATCCCAAAAAAGTAAGTGGTAAAGCGCCACAAAAACATTCCTAGAGTTAACAAAATATTTGAATGAATAAAAGTAGAAAATAAAGTTTGAAAACTAAACTCCGCTCCACCAGACGCTCCTGGAATTGGAACAATTGCCATGAACATAATAATCATAATATTCATTTGCGTAACTTCTAGCCAAGACGGAGTTAAGTTCAAAGCTAATAAAATCAAATACGGAATTGAATAGAAACATAGCAATTGCCCAACGGTTAAAATACTCGCTCCAAGTAGCTTCTTCTTTTCACGCTTTAGATGTTGACCTTCTGCATAAAAAGTTTCAATTTTTTCCATAGTATTCTTACGCCATTTTTCAACAGTATTTTTATTTATAAACTTTTCTAATATATTCATCAGCCAGTTTGTTGTATTTTTAGTCCAACGATAGGCAAACATAATGGCTAAGAGAAAGATTATTGAACTAACATGAAGTACAAAACCAAACAAAATAAATAAGGCTAAGCCGGAAAATTTAGTTACTACCATATGAAATCCAAAGATAATTGTTGAAACATACGCAAATAAAACACAAATTTGATAAATTATAAATTTCATTAGCAAAATAGAGGTTGCTCTCCCGCCCTCTATTCCCATTTGAATCATAGCTACTAATTGAGAAGGCTGCCCTCCAGTAGACAAAGGTGTTATGGCATTAAAAAGAGCCTGAATAATTGGAATTCTAAAGAAGGACCACGCAGATCTATGTACTTCGCCTTTTTTATGTTCCAAAATCCAAATAATTGCAGCTTCACAAACATAAGACAGAATCATTACAAATAAAACTAGCAATAAAAAAGTTATATTTAACTTCTTACCTGCTGCCCATAATTCTTTAATGGGGGTTTTTCGTAATTCCTGCCAAATAACGAAACCACTAATTAAAAGAACAACCAGCATCCCTATAAAATGTTTTTTGTTCATTATTTGATTTGTCCTAACTTTCTACCAATTTCATATTGTTCCGTATAAAAATCATGCCATATCTTAGCAAGATGCTCCTCTGAATATTCTTGACTAGCCTGGGCAGATAAAACGCGATATTTCTTTAGCTTATCTGGATTTGATCGTAGAGATTTTATTTGAGCATTTAGCTCATCAAAACTTTTTCCCTTCATGTAATAGCCATCAATAATCGCTTGATATAGATCTAAGTCTCGTAGTAAAACTGGAGTATTACATGAAAAAGCTTCTAAGACAGACATCGGAAACAATTCATCGAAAGATGGTAATAAGAATAGATCAGCAATATTCAAATAACTAACCAATTCTTCGCGTGGTACAATACCAGTAAATTTTAGATTTTTTGGAGGGTTATCAATTAATTTTTTAAAATGAGCATATCCATCAGTCATTTTGCCAAATGAAAAACCACCAGCCCAAATAAATTGAATATCAGGATTAGCTTCTGCTAATTTAGCAAAATCATCTACCCCTTTTCTTTCTTGTACTTGGCCATCACCAACAATTACAAACTTATCTAAAGGAATATTCAATTTATTTCTAAAAGCATTCTTTTGTACCTGAGTTTGTTCATAAAATTCACTTTTTGCTACAAAATTTGGAATATACTTTACTTTCTCTTCACTAATACCGTATTTCACTAATTTATCAATAAAAATTGGATTAACTACTACAATTTGATCCATTCTTTTATAGAAATCAATCACATATTTATAAAAAATACTTTTTGCTGGTTCAGGTAATTTAACTGATCCATCCAAAGTTTCTGGCAAAAAATGTACATATCCAATTTTTCTACCTCGACTAGGTAAAAAACTATTAGCAAAATATGTTGGGTTAATAGTATGATAATGAGTTAAATCACTAGCGCCATACTTATTAATCGTTACATAAAAGTCATCTACTAATCGTGTTCTAAGTAAACGAACAAGTTCTTTATATGCCGAACCTACTCCCTGTCCTTGAACAGAGTCAGCCTGGGAAAACATATTAATTCTAATCATAATTTACCTCAGTTTTTTGTTTATTTTGGATTACATCTTGATAAAATTCTTCTATCTTATGTGCAAACGTAGCTGCTGAAACTTCCGACAATTTCTTCTCTTTTAAATCTTCAGGAATATTAAATTGATTTTCCTTTAGATAATCAATGATCTCATCTTTCATTTCATTCTTTGTGGTAAATGTACTGCCTAATTTCTTATTGTCAAAAACATGCTCTGTGTAATCTGTACTATATACCACGCTCTTGGTACCAGCTGCTAAAGCTTCAATATATGTTAATCCCTGCGTCTCTGTATCACTAGCTGATACAAATAAATCTGCCATTCGATAATAATTTCCAACGTCACTATGTTCAACGCTACCAGCAAAAATCACATAATCTTCTAATGAAAGCCGAGCCACCTGATCTTTTAATGGTTGTACGTCTGGTCCGTCACCTGCAATCACAAACTTTACATCCGGTTCTTTTTCCAAAATTGCAAGTAATACATCAAGAATTTGATCTATTTTCTTTTCAGCGGCTACACGACTTAAAGTTAAAATAATTTTATCCTCTTTATTAATGCCCAACTCTTTACGTACATCTCGATGAGGATTCTCATTAATTGCCGTTAAATCTACACCAGTAGGAATTACTCGCATTGGAATTGTAACTCCATAACGGGTTAACGTTTCTCTAACTCGTTCACTAGGAGCCACAACTCCATCCATCTTATGCAAATAAGCTTTAGTAATTTGCTTAACATGGTATGGCTTCAATAAATGTCCATTTAAAACATAATGTAAATAATCTTCATACATAGTATGGTAAGTGTGAATTGCAGGAATATTCAGCGAATGAGCAACATATTTTCCAATCATTCCCATTCCAAATTCTGTCTGCGTATGAACAATATCTAGTTTTACTTCTTTAGCGATTTTAGTAGCTTGAAAAAGCCCACGCACTGGAATTCTTCTATCAGTAAAAGAAACAAAGGGAACACTACTAACTCTAAAAATATTTGGTTCAATAGTTCCTTTTCCCAAATGGGGATCTGTAGTAGTAAAAATAAAGACAGAATGTCCATCTTTTTCAAGAGCATTCTTTAAAGTCTGGATCGATGTTGCTACCCCAGAAAGCTGAGGAAAATAAGTATCGGTAAATAGCCCAATATTCATGTAAAATACCTCCATTAAAGACCATTATAAAATTAGTAGATAGGAGTTGCAATTTTGGATAAAAAAAAGACGTGAGAATCAACTCACGTCTTTTTGCCAGAATGTCTGAATAAATAGCGGTGATCGGGGTCGAACCGATACGTCCTAGGGGACACCAGATTTTGAGTCTGACGCGTCTGCCAATTCCGCCACACCGCCATAAATGAAATTAATCAGGAAATTCAGGCGAAGGCGGTGATCGGATTTGAACCGATGATTAGGGTTTTGCAGACCCGTGCCTTACCACTTGGCTACACCGCCAACCTCTGATCATTAACAAATTGGGATAGTTGGATTCGAACCAACGCATGATGAAGTCAAAGTCCATTGCCTTACCACTTGGCTATATCCCAATGTTAGGGCGGAATGTGGGGATCGAACCCACGCATGCCGGATCCACAAACCGGTGTGTTAACCACTTCACCAATTCCGCCATAATATTAAAAACAGGGATAGTAGGAATTGAACCCACACTAGCGGTTTTGGAGACCGATGTACTACCTTTATACGATATCCCTATTTAATGGAGGCCAGTGGATTCGAACCACCGAACTCAGAGAGAGCGGTTTTACAGACCGCCGCGTTTAGCCACTTCGCTAGGCCTCCAGAATGGCGCGAGACGGAATCGAACCGCCGACACAAGGAGCTTCAATCCTTTGCTCTACCAACTGAGCTATCGAGCCATTACGGTCCCTACCGGATTCGGACCGGTGATCTCCTCCGTGACAGGGAGGCGTGATAACCACTACACTAAGGGACCATATTGCGGGAATAGGATTTGAACCTATGACCTTCGGGTTATGAGCCCGACGAGCTACCAGACTGCTCCATCCCGCGATGATTAAGGAGGATGTGGGATTCGGACCCACGCGCGGGCAGAACCCGCCTGACGGTTTTCAAGACCGTTCCCTTCAGCCGGACTTGGGTAATCCTCCAATATACCATCTATAATATGGTAATGACCCGTACGAGATTTGAACTCATGTTACCGCCGTGAAAGGGCGGTGTCTTAACCACTTGACCAACGGGTCATACGTTTTTTAACGTACTTATTAATCATACCTGACTTGGAAAGTTTTGTCAACAAGTTTTTTTAACTTTTTTTGACGCTTTGTTTTGTATCACTCTCCGCATCAGCAATAACTATATTACTAAAAACAATCATATGATGCAACCCCTAATTTGTATTTTTTTCATTTTATTGCATTTTTCTATCTTCTACTGCCTACAAAGTGTTACACTGTGCATATATGGAGGTGTTTCTATGTCTCAAAATAAATGCATTATAGATAATGAAAAAAGTAAGAATACGATCAAACTCGCTGATGGAAATTCTATCTGTGAAGATCATGCAAAATTAACACCATGGCAAAAAGAAGAATTAATTGAAAAAGATGCCAATCAAGTGACTGCCTATATCGATAAGTTAACTGATACCTACTTATTTGAACACGAATTACAAGGTATCCACTCTTCTTATGAATCTCTTCTTAATAAAGCCGCTCAAAGTGATTTAATGAAAAACACATCTGCAGAAGATACAATCAAACTTCAAAATTGGATTTTGATTAAACAAAATACTGAAATCATTAACCTTCTAAAAGAATTAAAGTCTCAAAACTAATTTTTTTAATTATTTATAGATGCGCACGTTTTTTATAAATGTGCCTTTTTCTATCACAATTCAAGTATTCTCAGCACTTTATTTAGCTAATTAATGGTTGATTATACTAATTTTCTAATTTTCCTTACTTGAATCTTGTTATTGATTTAACTAAAAAATAAAAGTATGTAAAATAAGCCTATGAAAACTTATACTTTTTTTCATAGGTTACTGTACCTAAGTTAATTATTTGATTTCAGCTAAAGTCTTTTATTTTCTGTGACTACGTTGTAATTATATTTGATAGGATCAATTTTTTTACGTATCAGTTTTTGAACTGATGCAATGGCGATCTTCTTATAGTATTGGCTATTTGAAGATCGTTTTTATTTACTTTTAAACAGTTCGATTATCTTCTTATGCATATTATTTATTACGATTAGGTAGTCTGCTACGACTATTAACTGCTATAACTTCCTATGTTTAAACAAAAAGACGCTCTAGGTGCCTTACATTCTATAAATAATTTGATTCAAATTAATATTAAAGAGACATTTTTTCAGTAAAACTAGGACATCACACTTCTCTAAAAATGCTAACACTAGATTAATTCTCATATGCTACAGAGACACATAATACAAAACAAAGGTTCTATACTTTTTCCTGTTGATGAATATTTATGATATTCTATCGACAGGATTTTTTATTGCATAAAGAAAGAGGCCATAGCCTCTCTTAACTTAAAATCCTTCTTCGACCAATTCAATTAAGTGTATGGAGATTCAAACTATATCCTCTTTAAATGATTATATTAAATTTACTCTTGATACTGAAGATCAAAACATTATTTTTTCTGATTATTCAAATGAAAATATTAACGGTAAGATTTACAAAATATATTTAGCTGAGCTGATCCAGCCTACTTGTCCTTATTGTCGTTCTACTAATCTTAAGCATAATGATCATTACGTTTCTAACGTTCATTTCATTACTGCTGATGCTAGTAAGCCCGTTACTATCAGATTAAGAAAACAACGTGTTCTCGGCAATGACTGTTTAAAAAGATCTATGGCTCAATCTAATCTTATTAATAAAGCCTGCTATATCTCTAACACGTCTAAGCGAAAAATACTTTCTGCTCTTACTGAAGATCGTTCAATGACTAGTAATTGCTAGAGAACATACTGTATCTGTCAACACGGTTCAAAGAGTATTAGAATCCTGCTCTTCTAAGTTCTATGAGGATTTTGATCATCTGCCTGAACACTTAGCCTTTGATGAATTCAAAGGTGTAGGCAAGAAGCTTCACTTCATTTGTCTAAATGGTGATACTCACAAAGTTGTTCAAATTCTTAGAACTCGTTTTAAGCCTGATATTCTACGCTATTTTTACAAGTTTACCCCTAAGGCTCGCCCAATGGTTAAGACAGTGACCATGGATCTTAACTGCTATTATCCACTAGTTGCTAGAGAATTATTTTCAAATGCTCAGATTGTTATTGATCGTTTTCATATGGTTCAAATGCTTACTAGATCTTTCAATAGTTTGCGTGTTCAAATTATGAAGCAATTTAAAGCCATGAATATAAGCTTTTAAAGTCTCCTTGGAAGCTTTATCTCATGAAATATGACAAACTTAATAAGACTACTCCCTACTACGATTGGCACTTTAAAGACTATCTCACTCAGGAACATGTTGTCTTAGACGGCTTAGAGTGCAACAAAGATCTCAAAAATACATATTGGATTATGCTGGACTTTATGACTGCTATTCAAAACAGATTATTCACTTACTTAACTCAAAACACACTGTAGGCAAGCAGATGCATCAAACACTACTGACCTTTAAGCATAATTATACCGGTGTCCCAAACGGTATATCTTCTAACTACTCTAATGGTTGTCTTGAAGGTGTCAATCGGAAGATTAAGCAAATTGAGCGGACTGCTTATGGCTATAGAAATTTTAGTCATCTTTTAATTAGAATTAGATTCGAAGAAAATATTGTAAAAGAAAAAGAGCCAAATAACTATTTTCTAGTTGCTTAGCTCTCTTTACAAACTATTCATCAACAGGATTTGACAAATAGCCAAAACAAAAAGCACATTGATATATATCAATGTGCTTTATCAAAGCGGAGATTGAGAGATTCGAACCCTCGCGCCGGTATAAACCGACCTACACCCTTAGCAGGGGCGCCTCTTCAGCCACTTGAGTAAATCTCCAATGGGCCTAAATGGACTTGAACCATCGACCTCACGCTTATCAGGCGTGCGCTCTAACCAGCTGAGCTATAGGCCCCTTTTCCTTTGAAGCGGGTAACGAGAATCGGACTCGCGACTAAAGCTTGGAAGGCTTTCGTTTTACCACTAAACTATACCCGCAACTTCTTGCTTCCTAATGGCGCGAGACGGAATCGAACCGCCGACACAAGGAGCTTCAATCCTTTGCTCTACCAACTGAGCTATCGAGCCATTACGGTCCCTACCGGATTCGGACCGGTGATCTCCTCCGTGACAGGGAGGCGTGATAACCCCTACACCAAGGGACCATATTGCGGGAACAGGATTTGAACCTATGACCTTCGGGTTATGAGCCCGACGAGCTACCAGACTGCTCCATCCCGCGATGTTTCTATATAAAAAAACCAAGATCCTATGGACCTTGTAGGACTCGAACCTACGACCCGACGGTTATGAGCCGTCTGCTCTAACCAACTGAGCTAAAGGTCCAAGCTTACCTCTATAGCGGCGGGGGGGATCGAACCCTCGACCTCCCGGGTATGAACCGGACGCTCTAGCCAGCTGAGCTACACCGCCATCCTGTAACTTTCTTCTAAGCTACAATCGGGAAGACAGGATTCGAACCTGCGACCCCCTGGTCCCAAACCAGGTGCTCTACCAAACTGAGCCACTTCCCGAAGTGTGCACCCTGAAGGATTTGAACCTTCAACCTTCTGATTCGTAGTCAGACACTCTATCCAGTTGCGCTAAGGGTGCATCATTATATGCCGAGGACCGGAATCGAACCGGTACGGTTGTCACCAACCGCGGGATTTTAAGTCCCGTGCGTCTGCCAGTTCCGCCACCCCGGCATGATAATGATAAGCGGAAGACGGGATTCGAACCCGCGACCCCCACCATGGCAAGGTGATGTTCTACCACTGAACTACTTCCGCATTCTTTATTCAATTTTTATGCCGATTAAAGGACTCGAACCTTCGACCCCCTGTTTACAAGACAGATGCTCTACCAACTGAGCTAAATCGGCATGGTACGGGTGGTGGGACTTGAACCCACACGTCCGAAAACACTAGAACCTAAATCTAGCGCGTCTGCCAATTCCGCCACACCCGCTTGAGTTTTTCTGGGCCAATGAGTCGTGGCAGGCTCGAACTGCCGACCCTCTGATTAAAAGTCAGATGCTCTACCAACTGAGCTAACGACTCAATGGAGGATACAGGGCTCGAACCTGTGACCTCCTGCTTGTAAGGCAGATGCTCTCCCAGCTGAGCTAATCCTCCATTTAGCACGGCGACTACCTACCCTCGCAGGCAGTTTCCCACCAACTACTCTCGGCGTTAAGAAGCTTAACTTCTGTGTTCGGCATGGGAACAGGTGTATCCTTCTTGCCATCGCCACCGTACTCTTTCTTGAGCTTTTACACTCAAAACTGAATATAATCTTCTGCTCTAAACCTTTGAGCTTTGGTCAAGTGCTCGACTGATTAGTACTAGTCCGCTCCACATATCACTATGCTTCCACTCCTAGCCTATCTACCTCATCGTCTTTAAGGTGTCTTACTGCTTACGCATCGGAAATCTCATCTTGAGGGGGCTTCGCACTTAGATGCTTTCAGCGCTTATCCCTTCCATACATAGCTACCCAGCGATGCCTTTGGCAAGACAACTGGTACACCAGCGGTATGTCCATCCCGGTCCTCTCGTACTAAGGACAGCTCCTCTCAAATTTCCTACGCCCACGACGGATAGGGACCGAACTGTCTCACGACGTTCTGAACCCAGCTCGCGTGCCGCTTTAATGGGCGAACAGCCCAACCCTTGGGACCGACTTCAGCCCCAGGATGCGACGAGCCGACATCGAGGTGCCAAACCTCCCCGTCGATGTGAACTCTTGGGGGAGATAAGCCTGTTATCCCCAGGGTAGCTTTTATCCGTTGAGTGATGGCCTTTCCATGCAGTACCACCAGATCACTAAGCCCGACTTTCGTCCCTGCTCGAGGTGTACCTCTCGCAGTCAAGCTCCCTTATACCTTTACACTCTGCGAATGATTTCCAACCATTCTGAGGGAACCTTTGGGCGCCTCCGTTACATTTTAGGAGGCGACCGCCCCAGTCAAACTGCCCACCTGACACTGTCCTCCAGAACGCTCAGCTCTGTGAGTTAGAGGATCCATCAAACAAGGGTAGTATCCCAACATTGCCTCCGGTAAGACTAGCGTCCTACTTTCTCTGGCTCCTACCTATCCTGTACATGTTTAACAAATACTCAATATCAAGCTACAGTAAAGCTCCATGGGGTCTTTCCGTCCTGTCGCGGGTAACCCGCATCTTCACGGGTATTATAATTTCACCGAGTCTCTCGTTGAGACAGTGCCCAAATCATTACACCTTTCGTGCAGGTCGGAACTTACCCGACAAGGAATTTCGCTACCTTAGGACCGTTATAGTTACGGCCGCCGTTTACTGGGGCTTCAATTCAAACCTTCGCTTTCGCTAAGCTCTCCTCTTAACCTTCCAGCACCGGGCAGGTGTCAGCACCTATACGTCATCTTACGATTTTGCAGATACCTGTGTTTTTGATAAACAGTTGTTTGGGCCTATTCACTGCGGCTGATATTTTACTATCAGCACCCCTTCTCCCGAAGTTACGGGGTCATTTTGCCGAGTTCCTTAACGAGAGTTCTCTCGCTCACCTGAGTGTTCTCCACTCGACTACCTGTGTCGGTTTGCGGTACGGGTAAAATTGTTCTGGCTAGAAGCTTTTCTTGGCAGTGTGACATCATGACCTTCGCTACTTTTATTTCGCTCCGCGTCACAGCTTGAAATCTAAAGACAAGCATTTGACTCATCTTTTTTCTTACTGCTTGCACATGTATTTCCAGCAACATGCGTCATTAGCCTCCTGCGTCCCTCCTTTGCTCTTATCGAACAATTTCAGTACAGGAATCTCTACCTGTTGTCCATCGGCTACGCCTCTCGGCCTTACCTTAGGTCCCGACTTACCCTGGGCGGACGAGCCTGCCCCAGGAAACCTTAGTCTTTCGGCGGATAGGATTCTCACCTATCTTTCGCTACTCATACCGGCATTCTCACTTCTAAGCGCTCCATTAGTCCTCTCGATCTAACTTCGCCGCACTTAGAACGCTCTCCTACCACGCATATAATATATGCATCCACAGTTTCGGTACTATGCTTAGCCCCGGTACATTTTCGGCGCAGCGTCACTCGACTAGTGAGCTATTACGCACTCTTTAAATGGTGGCTGCTTCTAAGCCAACATCCTAGTTGTCTACGCAACTCCACATCCTTTTCCACTTAGCATAGATTTGGGGACCTTAACTGGTGATCTGGGCTGTTTCCCTTTCGACTACGGATCTTATCACTCGCAGTCTGACTCCCGTGCATTGATATCTGGCATTCGGAGTTTATCTGGATTCAGTAACCCCTGACGGGCCCCTAGTCCAAACAGCGCTCTACCTCCATTATCATTCACACGAGGCTAGCCCTAAAGCTATTTCGGAGAGAACCAGCTATCTCCAAGTTCGTTTGGAATTTCACCGCTACCCACAACTCATCCCCGCGATTTTTAACTCACGTGGGTTCGGTCCTCCAGCGTGTTTTACCACGCCTTCAACCTGGTCATGGGTAGGTCACTTGGTTTCGGGTCTACGTCATGATACTCTTTCGCCCTCTTCAGACTCGCTTTCGCTCCGGCTCCGTCTTTTCTGACTTAACCTTGCACCATAACGTAACTCGCCGGTTCATTCTACAAAGGCACGCCATTACACTTTAATGTGCTCTGACTACTTGTAGGCACACGGTTTCAGGTTCTTTTCACTCCCCTTCCGGGGTTCTTTTCACCTTTCCCTCACGGTACTGGTTCACTATCGGTCACTAGTTAGTATTTAGCCTTGCGAGATGGTCCTCGCGGTTTCAATCGGGATTCCTCGTGTCCCGACCTACTCAGGATCCTGCTAAGTCTCTCTGCAATTTCGCTTACGGGGCTTTCACCCTCTCTGGCTTATCTTTCCAGATAATTCTGCTATCACTTCAAGTACTATATCGCAGTCCTACTACCCCAACTGGCAAGCCAGCTGGTTTGGGCTCTTTCCTGTTCGCTCGCCGCTACTTGGGAAATCGATTTTTCTTTCTCTTCCTGCAGCTACTTAGATGTTTCAGTTCACTGCGTCTTCCTTCATTAGCCTTAACAGCTAATGATAATACCTCTCGGTATTGGGTTCCCCCATTCGGATATCTCCGGATCACTGCTTACTTACTGCTCCCCGAAGCCTTTCGTGGTTCGTCACGTCCTTCATCGGCTTCTAGTGCCTAGGCATTCACCATGCGCCCTTTTCTACTTGACCTATTTCAAGTTGAGTTTCTCTCTCTTCTCGGTCGCTCTTCAATCTGTTTTCTTCGATTGTCTCGGTTTTTTGCTTTAGATTATATTCAGTTTTCAATGTACTAACCCTTGAGGTATTACCCTCAAAACTAAACAAAGTTTCTCAGTGTGCTTCCGCTTGGCTTTCTCGATGACTTCTCTTAGTGCTCTCGCACTCTCCATCATCTTTCGCCTTCCTTAGAAAGGAGGTGATCCAGCCGCAGGTTCTCCTACGGCTACCTTGTTACGACTTCACCCTAATCATCTGTCCTACCTTAGACGGCTGACTCCTATAAAGGTTATCCCACCGGCTTTGGGTGTTACAGACTCTCATGGTGTGACGGGCGGTGTGTACAAGGCCCGGGAACGTATTCACCGCGGCGTGCTGATCCGCGATTACTAGCGATTCCAGCTTCGTGTAGGCGAGTTGCAGCCTACAGTCCGAACTGAGAACGGCTTTAAGAGATCCGCTTGCCTTCGCAGGTTCGCTTCTCGTTGTACCGTCCATTGTAGCACGTGTGTAGCCCAGGTCATAAGGGGCATGATGACTTGACGTCATCCCCACCTTCCTCCGGTTTGTCACCGGCAGTCTCATTAGAGTGCCCAACTTAATGATGGCAACTAATGACAAGGGTTGCGCTCGTTGCGGGACTTAACCCAACATCTCACGACACGAGCTGACGACAGCCATGCACCACCTGTCTCAGCGTCCCCGAAGGGAACACCTAATCTCTTAGGTTTGCACTGGATGTCAAGACCTGGTAAGGTTCTTCGCGTTGCTTCGAATTAAACCACATGCTCCACCGCTTGTGCGGGCCCCCGTCAATTCCTTTGAGTTTCAACCTTGCGGTCGTACTCCCCAGGCGGAGTGCTTAATGCGTTAGCTGCAGCACTGAGAGGCGGAAACCTCCCAACACTTAGCACTCATCGTTTACGGCATGGACTACCAGGGTATCTAATCCTGTTCGCTACCCATGCTTTCGAGCCTCAGCGTCAGTTGCAGACCAGAGAGCCGCCTTCGCCACTGGTGTTCTTCCATATATCTACGCATTCCACCGCTACACATGGAGTTCCACTCTCCTCTTCTGCACTCAAGTTCAACAGTTTCTGATGCAATTCTCCGGTTGAGCCGAAGGCTTTCACATCAGACTTATTGAACCGCCTGCACTCGCTTTACGCCCAATAAATCCGGACAACGCTTGCCACCTACGTATTACCGCGGCTGCTGGCACGTAGTTAGCCGTGACTTTCTAGGTAATTACCGTCAAATAAAGGCCAGTTACTACCTCTATCTTTCTTCACTACCAACAGAGCTTTACGAGCCGAAACCCTTCTTCACTCACGCGGCGTTGCTCCATCAGACTTGCGTCCATTGTGGAAGATTCCCTACTGCTGCCTCCCGTAGGAGTTTGGGCCGTGTCTCAGTCCCAATGTGGCCGATCAGTCTCTCAACTCGGCTATGCATCATTGCCTTGGTAAGCCGTTACCTTACCAACTAGCTAATGCACCGCAGGTCCATCCAAGAGTGATAGCAGAACCATCTTTTAAACTCTAGACATGCGTCTAGTGTTGTTATCCGGTATTAGCATCTGTTTCCAGGTGTTATCCCAGTCTCTTGGGCAGGTTACCCACGTGTTACTCACCCGTCCGCCGCTCGCTTGTATCTAGTTTCATTTAGTGCAAGCACTAAAATCATCTAGGCAAGCTCGCTCGACTTGCATGTATTAGGCACGCCGCCAGCGTTCGTCCTGAGCCAGGATCAAACTCTCATTTTCCTTTTTGAAAATGAGCTTTTTATCGTTTAGCTCTAAAACTTTCTTTGAGTTATCTCAAATTTATTGCTTGCGAATTGACTTCGCTTTTGTTTGGGATTTTTATATCCCGCACACTTTCAGCGAAACTTTGTTCAGTTTTCAAGGTACTACCGTTGTCTCGTGACAACTTTTATATTATATCATGTCTTTTGAGTTTTGACAAGAGCCTTTTTAATTTTCTCATCTCTCTCAAATGACAGCTTTATAATATTATCATCTTTCGCTCGCTTTGGCAAGCTTTTTTTGAACTTTTTTATTTGCTCTTTTTGCTTGCCTCAAACAGCATGTATTACTTTACAGGCTTTTTTACTTTTCGTCAACCCTTTTTTTACAAAAAATTAGCAATATTTTTCTAGAGTGCTAAATTATAAAACGCTATTTATCCATATAAAACAAAAATACCAGTCTTTTATCTACCAAAAGACTGATATTAATCTTAATTATTCACCTATTAATCTTAATTATTCACCGAATTTTGGTTCCTTGGTAATTACTTTCATACCCTGCATATATGGTTGCAGTGCTTCAGGGACATTTACAGTTCCATCTTCATTTTGATAATTTTCTAAAATTGCAGCTACTGTTCTACCAACAGCAAGTCCAGAACCATTCAAGGTATGAGCCAAATGTAATTTACCATTTTCATCACGATAACGAATCATACTACGACGTGCTTGGAAATCGGTACAGTTTGAACAACTTGAGATCTCACGATACTTATCTTGTGCTGGCATCCAAACTTCAAGATCATAAGTTTTGGCACTAGTAAAACTTGCATCCCCAGTTGATAATGCAACAACATGATAAGGTAAACCTAATTTTTGAAGTAAATGTTCAGCATTGTGAGTCAATTTTTCTAACTCATCCCATGAGCTATCTTCATCTACTACTTTTACCATTTCAACTTTTCTAAACTCATGCATTCTAATTAATCCACGAGTATCCCGTCCAGCAGAACCTGCTTCACTTCTAAATGCTGGAGAAAATGCAGTTACATTAATTGGCAATTGCTTAGCATCTAAAATCTTACCGCGGAAATAATTAACCAAAGGTACTTCAGCAGTAGGAATCAAAGTTAAGTCACGTGGCTTATCTGGATCGTCATTATCAACGATAGTATAAACATCTTCAGTAAACTTAGGGAATTGGCCTGTTCCTTGCATTGAGGCGTCATTGACTAAGTATGGTGGAATTACTTCTGTATAGCCATCTTTAGTATTCTCATCTAAGAAGAAGTTTGTAACTGCACGTTCAAGTAAAGCACCAGCACCCTTATAGTAAACAAAGCGCGCACCTGAAACTTTAGCTGCAGTATCCCAATCAAGAATATTTAATTCAGTACCAATTTCCCAGTGAGGTTTTGGTTCAAAATTAAACTTAGTTGGTTCATTCCATTTACGGACTTCTTCATTGTAGCTTTCATCTGGACCGATCGGATCAGAATCTGCTGGGAAGTTTGGTAAACGAAGCAAAATATAATTTTGCTTTTGAGTAAGATCTTCTACTTCTTTATCCAAATCTTTAATTTCTTTACCTACTTCACGCATTGCCTTAATAGCTTCGCTTGCATCTTCTTTATTACGCTTAGCTTGTGCGATTTGATCAGATACTTCATTACGCTTTTGCTTTAATTGTTCACTCTTTGTTAAAGCCTCGCGTCTTTCTTTATCAATTGCTACTAATTTATCCAATTCTTCTGGTTTAATGCCACGTGTAGCTAATTTTTTCTTTGACCAATCTAGATTTTCTCTGATTACTTTTATATCTAACATATTTCCTCCTAAATATAAAAAAGCCAATCCATCCCTACTACTGGGACGAATCGGCTTACACGGTTCGCGGTACCACCCAAATTTGGTTAAAAATACCACACTCAAATAGCGATAACGGTGCTAGCCGTGTAGAATTACCTACCCATATACGAAATCTGGAAACGACTATTTACTCATTCACACCAACCATGAGCTCTCTGAAATTAGTCTTAGGATTTCATGTTTATTTGCATTATATCATGCCAATCTTGTAGTGTTAATAAATAATATTTTTCTTGATAGTTAAATAGAGATGTAACAGCTGAATAATCAGTAGTATAAACATATCTAAAACCTAATTTTTTCAAAAGTTTTTGAGAATTTATATTAGAGACAAATGTCCCAGCCCAGAGTTGATTCTGCTTCAGGTCTTTGAAAGCATAATTAATTATCAATTTTAAAGTTTCTGTCATAAGCCCTTGATGCCAATAATCCTTATCTAATAAAAAGCCTAAATCTTTAGTCATCAAAAGTCCATTATATTCATCTAATCCACGCTCATATAGTTCAACTAAGCCAATTAAACGATTATTTTCTTTCAAAACTATTCCGTAGCTATAAGATCTATTCTGATACTGTAAGACACTTTTCTTAGCAGCATCTAAATCTTCTAAATATTGATAACCAGCGCTTTTATGATAAATACTATCCTGTCCCCATTTTAAAAGTATAGGTGCATCTGTCATTTCAATATTTCTTAAAACAATTCTTTTACTTTCCAGCATTACTTGCCTACTAACTTCACTAACCATTTTGCGCCGTAAATTAAGCCTAAGCTGTATGCAGCAATAGTCCAAGGCTTACCTAATAAAATAATCCATACATACGTAGAAAATTTCATTTCAGTCAAGCCTGCTATCATGCATAAAATATCATCAGGTGCCATTGGCGCAATAATACAAAGTGCAAAGAACCAATTAAACTTTTTCTGATTTGCTGTCCACTTCATGTATTTTTCATAAGTTTTTTCTGAAACTAAATGCAAAATAAATGGTTTGCCGTAATGTCGTGCTAGGAAAAATAAAATAATAGATCCTATACAAATTCCAACGTAATTATAAACGAAACCCCAAATTGGTCCAAAAAATATGACGCCTCCAAGCAGAGAAACTCCACCTGGAATAATTGGAATTACAACTTGAATTATTTGAATTAAAGTAAAAATTAATGGTCCAATTATTTGCTTATTTGCTAGATAAGCTTTCATTTTCTCTTGACTGGTAAAAATGCCTAATTTGTACCAATAAATACTCAAAATAATCAGAATAATTGTAATGATAATAGTCAAAATATTGATTAATTTCCGACTCGTTTTAGTAGACATTTTTCTGCCCTCCTTGGTATGTTAAATTAATAATAACAAAAACAAGGCAAAATAGGCGCTATAGCCTAAGAATTATCAATAAATAAATGAATAAGCTCTAAAAATTTATTCTATAATAATAATGTGCTATAAAATAACTAAGAGGTTTAATTATGGTTGTTATAAAAAAAGATATAATTTACGATGAAAATAACAATTTAAAAACGGATATCTATTTTCCAAATAATACTAACTCACAAACTAAAATTCTAATCTTTTGGCATGGTGGAGGTTGGTTTGCAGGCTCTAAGAATGATGTCAAAAATTGGGGGATAAAGTTAGCAAACGCAGGCTTTATGACTCTAATCCCAGATTATCGTCTTGCACCAACATTCACTTTTCCAGCTGCTCATAATGATAGTAAAAAATTTGTAGAATGGCTTTTAGATTCAGAATATACTGATGACGATGATCAACAAAATATTGTTCAGATTGGCGCTAGCGTAGGCGGAACTCAAGCTTTATATATTGCTGGGTTATATGGTTTTCCTACCGTAACTTGGTCTGCATCAGTGGACTTTTCTAATTGGATGAAGAATCATCAAAAAGTTATACCTTCAAGATATGGCGCCAATGAATTACACTTAACTGATTTGCATGATATCTTTGAATCTTTTTATAAGTTCTTTGTCATGACCTATGCAGGTAAGGATGATCCAGTTATCTATAAACAAATGGATGCTCAAAATTATGATTTTAGTAAATTAGGACGCCTAAAAATGATTAATTCGGCCCATGAATTGGTTCCTCTAGATAGTGTTTTAAACTTTATTGCGTTTTTAGCTAATAAAGATCATGAAGTTGAATTATTAGTCATCAAAGGGCATCGCCACGCAATGGACTATGCCAAAGACTACTTGGATGAATCTTTAGATTTTCTATTCCAGACTATCAAGGAGAAAAAGAATGATTAATATTAACAAATTTATTTCCATTCGTAAAAAATTAGGTCTATCTCAAACCGAATTATGCAATGGCATTTGTACTCAATCTACATTGAGTAAATTTGAAAATAATGGTCATATCCCTTCTTTAAAAATCTTAAACAGTCTCTGCGACCGCATGAATATTAATGTAGCAGATATTATGGATGTAGATTCTAATAAAAAAACATCCCATAAATTATTTGAAGCAGACTTTGCTGTTATTCAACTTGATTTTCCAAAAGTTGCTCAAATCTTAGGCAGCATTAATAAAAAAGAATTAGTTCGTCAAGAAGATACTCTCCACTATTATTATTTACGCGGTCTTATCGCTCTAGAACTTGATCATTCGGAAACTGATGCTTTATATTATTTCAATTCAATCTTAGATGTAAAGTTATCAAAGCAAAATAAAATTTACTATCTTCTTGCTCTTAAAGGATGTAGTCGAGTTTACGATTTACAGCACGACGTTTACAAAGCTCGTCATTATTATGACATTATTTTGAATTCAATTTCTAATGTTGATCTTGAAGATGAAGACTCCTTGCTACAATTTCTTTCTATTTTATGTAATGGTGGTGAGTTTTATGGTCGCAACAAAGATTATCAACAATCCGATAAGCTATTAAAAATGGGATACGATTTATGCAAGAAAAGACATGTAATTTATTTTGCTGCTCGAATTCTTTATCAATTAGCACAAAATAATATTGCAGAAGACGGGACTCAAGAAGAAACTACTCAGTATCTAAATGACGCAGCTGCTTTTGCTCGTCTTAATAATAATCGTGTCCTTTTAGAAAAGATTAGCAGTCTTAATTAATTGAACCACTTCTTTTATCATCTTACTAAAAAGAAGTGGTTTTTATAAGCATTATAAAGTAAGCGCTTCATAATATGAATATATTGAAAAGAGGAAATTTTATGTCTAAATATGAATCAATTAATCCATACACAAATCAATTAATTAAAAGTTATCCAAATGCTACTCAACAAGAAATAGATCAAGCCCTAGATGTGGGTGAAAAGTTATACCTTACTTGGTATAATCAACTCCCTGCTACTAGAAGCAAATCACTTCATGAAATTGCAAACAATTTCAGCAAACATCGTAAAGAAATGGCCAAAACCATGACTTTAGAAATGGGAAAACTATACCAAGAATCACTTGAAGAAGTAGATTTATGTATTAATATTTGTAACTATTATGCTGATAAAGCTCCTAGCATGCTAGAACCCACTCCTTTAGAGTCGGAATTAGGATCAGCTTATTATTTAAAACAATCAACAGGAATTATTATGGCCTGTGAACCTTGGAATTTTCCGCTATATCAAGTTATTAGAGTTTTTGCTCCTAACTTTATGGTTGGAAATCCAATTATCTTAAAACACGCTCATAATGTTCCAGCATCCGCAGAATTAACTGAAAAAATTATTGAAGAAGCTGGTGCTCCAAAAGGGAGTTTACAAAATCTATTTCTTTCTTATGATCAAATTGGTGATGTAATTGCTGATAAACGCGTCCAAGGTGTCGCTGTTACTGGATCAGAACGTGGTGGTAGTAGCGTAGCTGAAGCCGCAGGAAAAAACATTAAAAACTCTACTATGGAATTGGGTGGAAACGATCCATTTATCGTTTTGGCTGATGCAGATCCAGATGTTTTAAGAAATGTATTAGGTGATGCTAGAACATACAATTGTGGTCAAGTATGTACCTCTTCTAAACGAATCATTGTTGTTGAGTCTCTATATAACGAAGTGATGAACATTCTACATGATACCTTTGCTAGTCTGAGACCAGGAGATCCTCTAAATGAATCTACTACTCTTGCACCAATGAATTCTCAAAAAGCTGCTGACAAATTAGCTGAACAGGTAAAGAAAGGCATCGAGCACGGTGCTATGGTTAATTATCAGTATCCTGAAATTAAAAGTTCTGGGGCTTTCTTCCGCCCAATGATCTTAACTAATATTGATAAAAAGAATCCATTATTTAACGAAGAATTATTTGGTCCTGTGGCTGAAGTATTTAAAGTTAAAAATGAAGAAGAAGCCATTTCATTAGCTAATGATTCAAGTTTTGGCTTAGGTTCAAGTGTTATTTCTTCAAATGTAAGTCACGCTCAAGAAGTTGCTAGCCAAATTGAGACTGGAATGACTGTAATTAATGGGCGCTGGATTACTGCTCCCGAATTACCATTTGGCGGAGTAAAGAAATCTGGTTATGGTCGTGAACTAAGTGAGCTTGGCTTAATGTCATTTGTAAATGAACATTTAGTAATTGATGTATCAAAATAATTTTTTAGCAGTACAAAAAAAAGAATTGGGTCTAACCCAATTCTTTTTATTTTTGTTTCATACTACGAAAAGCAACTACCGTTAACAAAATACTTGATACGAACAATAAGTACGTAGATACTCCAAAAGAAACTGCATTGGCTACAATTCTTTGAATTTCCATACTATTAGTTGCTGAGTTATTAGTTATTCCTACCGATAAACCAGCATTCATAAAAATCAATTCAACCGCACAAATTACTAGCACAATTGATTCTATCAAAGACAAGAGGAAAACTCTTCTCTTATTATTCTTACCATTTTTAATAGTCAAAATAATAATTGCAATCGGCACACTAACTAGTAACAGCCACATTCCATACCCAATAAAGATATATTTGCCACTAAATCTTCCAAGTGAAAGTAGAGTTTTAGAAATTGATACTGCTTGGTAGCCTTGCATAGTTCCCGACGAAAACGGGCCACTAAAAACTAGTAATAAATTTAAAACTGCTATTAGAACTACACCTAGTTGAGTAGCAGTCCTTTTTTGTTTAACAACCTTCTTTATTGCTTCTGGATCACGTCCCAGTTTATCATCAATCTTTTGTCTACGTGCTTTTACCTTATTTTCGCCTTCTTCAAAAGAATTGACTACATCAGAACCAACTTTATTTACATGTTCAGTTAACCTTTTATCAACTGTATACTGCTCTGTAGTGTTACCCTTATTTTTATCGCAAACTATAAACAACCAAATTAATAGTGCAATAAAACATGACCAACCTAAGGCTGGAGAAAAACTAGTTAAAATCAAAAGAATAATTCCTACAACAAAAACAATCATTGAATTAACTTGAATCCAATTAATCATCGTAGCAATTGTAGAATTCTGCTTTTTGGGCTCAATCTTTTTAACCGATCTAGTTTCCCTATTTAATTGCTTATCATTGTTTTCTTCATTACGAGTTACTTTCTGTCCCGTAAAGAATTCATTTCTAAATTTCTCTAAATCAAAGTTACAATTAGGGCACTGTTTATCTGTAGATTTTACATCTTCTCCACAATTTGGACACTTCATACTTATTCCCTCATAAACTTTTTAGCTTATTATAGCATTTAAACTAATTAAACCAAAAAAGAGGCAAAGAGCTAATCTTCTCCCTGTCTCTTTTTAGATGCCATGCTGACTAACCACCAAGCCATAATAAATAAAATAGCTATTCCAATCAAAGCACCAGCTAATTTTTTGAAATCACCATTGAAAATTGCATCCCCGCCAAAGGCATAAATAAATGAAGTAGGAAACATCCCTACGATTACCATTGATAAAAATTTATTAGCAGGTGTGCCCAATCTAGCTGCTGTATAATCTACCAATACACTAGGGATCACTGGCACCATAAAACCTAAAGTCATCCCCAAACTAGGATGCTTTTGATTCATTAACCAATTTAAAAACTTATTTTTCTTAAATCGATGTGAAAAATCAACTCTTTTTATCAAACTTTCTACAATACAATTTCCTAAAATATTTCCAGCCCAATTAATTGCTAACCCAATCCACGGTCCGTAACAAAGTCCTGCCAAAATACAAAAAACGGAATTTGACATACCAGGAATAGCATTTAGAACTGCTATCAGTCCCAATAAAAATAGACTATCGCGTACTTCATGTTGGCGAATTAAGTAGAGCAATTTCGTTTTAGTATGGCTATTAGGATGCATTAAAACATCAATTTCAGGGCGATAATCACGGTAGAGCAAGTAGAGTAAAATTACTGCTACTAAGATACCACCGATGATAAATACCACTTTTCTCAATTTTTTTGTCATAGTTTCACTCATCTATTTCAATTATCAATAGTCGTTAATTATATTTTTCCACTATTTTATTTAATAAGCAAAGGCGAATAATACTCATCATTTCTTATCTTTATCGTATTATAATAATAAAGATAAAGCTATTTAAAAGAAAAAATTTTCATGACAGTCAAACCTATTTTTAGCGATATCGACGGAACGCTAATTACATCTCAAGGCGATGTTTCACCTGCTACCATAGATGCAATTCGAAAACAGATTATTGCTGGCAACTTATTCATTCCTGTCTCTGCTCGCATGCCAAAAGGGATTATGAACGTTGTAGATAAAATGCCTAATTTTTGTCCAATTATTGCTTATAATGGAACTTTAGTTTTAGATGAAATGGGACGACCTCTTAATTCACAATTTTTTGATGCTGCAGAAGCAGTTAAATTAATCAATGAAGTAGAATCTCTTAAGACTTCAGATCTTGCTTGGAATGTCTATAGTGATTACAATTGGTTTTCCTCTCTTAATAAAAATTCGTTAGTTGTAAAAGAGAAAAAATAGTTAGTGTTAAGCCTCTCATCTTTTAGAAATTATCCCTAAAGGAGTTAATAAAGGGGGGCAGCTAAAAAATAAAGTTGATTTTCCAATTACCTTAGATAATGATCATGACCGAATTGCAGCTGTTTTAAATAAAATATCTGATTAACTTATATAAAGAAAAAAGATTGAAGTTAATCCTTAATCATAAAGGAATAACTTCAATCTTTTATTTTTTTGAACGCTAAATCCTATTCAGTATCCTTTTTATTATTTTTTCTGCCTAAGCCTTCATAAGTAATCTTCATAGCAGCAGACATATTAATTGGAAGTAAGAATACTAAAAGTAATAATCCAATGTCCACACATAATGCAACCTCAATTAAAGTTGGTACACCAGATGGGATTAAGGCAGCGAAAGTACCTCCAAGAATAATAGCCGCTGATATTACAACTGTTCCAATGATATCGCAGGCTTCAAGCATTCGTTGACTTGTACTCCAACCAGGGTTTACTTCTCCCAATTCACGATAACGCATCATTAGGAAGATTGAGTAGTCAACACCTAAAGCAACAATCATGATGAAGCTGAAGAATGGAGTGTTCCACGCTAATAGTGATCTACCTAAAACCGCCTTAACAATCCATTGATTAATTGATAAAGAAGCTAGGTAAGCAATTACTAAAGTACCTAAGATAAACATTGGTTGTAATACTGATCTAGTGACGAAGATCAAGGCAATACCAATACCTACCAACATAATAATTGCAGTTCTTAAGAAGTCACTGCTTGCAGTTTCTTGAGTATCGTAGATCTTTTCAGATTGTCCACCCATAGCAACTGTTGAGCCAGCAAGACTTGTTCCCTTAACTGATTTCTTGACCATGTTGCTAATTTCATGAGCCTTCTTTGCTCCTTCAGTTGAAGCAGGGTTCATCTTTAGAATGATGATGATCTTAGTAGATTTAAGATCTGAACTCATGTAATTATCAAGAGCTGGCTTAAAGGTTGATGAATGAATCATCTTAGCCGGGATGTAGAAAGTCTTACCAGCTGCTGAATCAGCTAAGCCAGTTAAGTATTCTTGACCAGCACCTAATCCACTGTTTACTTTATCAATTCCAGCGGTAATCTTAGGATTATTTGATGCAATTTGACCAGCACCGTTTGCTAATTGATTTGCACCGCCATTAAGTTGACCAATACCCGAGCTTAATTGACCTGCACCACTGTTTAATTGACCAATACCATTTGCCAATTGGTTAGTACCGTTTAAACCAGATTGTAAACCAGTGTTTAATTGACCAGCACCGTTTGCTAATTGGCCTGCGCCGTTTGCAAGCTGACTAGAACCAGCTACACCTGCTTGTAAACCACTTGCAAGTTGGCCTGCTCCACTGTTTAAGCGAGCTGCGCCGTCATTTAAGCGACTAGCTCCTGCTGCACCTTGAGCTACTGCACTTTGAACTTGGGTTAAGCCTGAGCTTAATTGGTTCAAAGCAGTAGTTGCGCCTGGTAAAGCAGTGTTTGATGCAGTAGCTAAAGTGTTTACTTGTTGTTTCAAGTTATCAACTTGACCCATTAAACCTTGAAGAGTTTGTAGAGTATTTCCTACATTATTTGCTGACTCTCCAAGTTTCTTATCTGCTTCACCAGCTGCTTGAATATTACCAGCTACACTTTGTAAGCTTGAAGTAAAATTCTGAGTTTTTTGAGTAGAAGCAGATTCTACTTTACCTAAAATTTGACTAAAAGCTGCACTCATAGCCTGCTTTTGTTGGTCATTTAATTTAGCATTATCCATAGCTTGAGCATAAGCTTGTGTTAATTCAGCTTTTTCACTATCGCTAAGACCAGCACCTGCACTCTGTAACCCTTTTAAAGTGTTACCTGCTTGAGTTAAATTATCGCCTATAGTTTTGGCTTGAGTACCAACATCAGTTAAATTAGCTTTTAGACCAGCAGTATCTACAGAACTTGCTGACTGAGCCAATGCTTGATTCAATTGTTGAATACCATTGTTAATTTGAGGCAATCCCTTTTGAAGAGCTTCTAATTGTGCCTTAGTAGCACTATTCATTTGTCCAGATAATTGTGTACTCATAGTATTCAAACCATTTACTAAGGCCTGAGTACCATTCTGCAAACTCTGAGTACCACTTTGTAAACTTGCAGCACCATTAGCCAACTTAATAGTTCCGTTTTCAAGTTGTACAGCACCTTGTTGTAAGTTCAAGGTTCCACTTTCTAAACGACCAGCACCAGTCGCTAAACGCATAGTTCCTGATCTAAGAGCTTCTGCACCATTTTGAAGACGTGTAGTTCCACTAGCTAATTGATTTGCACCAGCTTGCAGACGGCCAGTTCCGTTAGAAAGTTGGTTTGCACCATTTTGTAGTTGAACAGCACCATTAGTAATTTGTCTACTACCGTTACTTAAAGTTCCTAAACCATTTCTAGCTGTATTAACACCTGAATTAACAGTGCCTAATTGATTGTCAACGTAAAGACGTTTAATTGATTTTCCATTTGGTTCAGTTACTGAAGATGCAAATTTTACATCTGGATCAGCTTGAATTTTTTTAACAATCTGATCAATTTCTTTCAAGCTCTTTTCGTTATCGAGCTTATGACCACTTTGAATATATAAGGTTGAATATTCTGACGTGCCTTCAGAGAAGTGATCTTGCAATAAAAGTAGACCAGCCTTGGAAGGAGTAGAATCAGAAATTTCATCTGCATCGTTATAGTTCAAATTATTTGAATAGAACAAGCAGAATGGTAATACTGCAACAGCCATTACAACTAAGTAAACAATTGGATGAGTTAGACTTCCCTTAGAAAGAGCATGCCATAATTTAGAGTTGCTTTCACCTTCAAACTTCTTAACTGGCCAGAATAATTTCTTACCTAAGACAGCCATAAAGAATGGGTTTAAAGTTAAAAGTACTACTAATAATACAGCGACCCCAACAGCAACCCCAACAGCTGAACGGTAAATTGAGAAGTTAGCTAAACCTAACGCACTAAATCCAATTAAGATCGAAGATCCAGAATAAAGAATGGTCTTACCGGCCTTGCGCAAAGCGTCATTTGTCGCTTCTTGGTTAGACATCCCCTTACTCAAGTTTTCTTTAAATTTATCATATAGCAGAATATTATAGTCAGTACCAATACCAAACAACACAATAACCATGAAGACTTGAGTAAAGTTTGAAAATGGAAAGTTAACTTTCTCTACTAAGTTAGTAACAATTGAAAATGAAGTAATAAATGAAACTCCAACTGTCAATAATGAGATTATTGGTACAATTGGTGACTTAAATACAATTACTAAAACAATAAAAATAAAAAAGATAGTAATTAATTCAGTCTTTTTAATACCTGTTTGAACTGAAGCAGAAAAATCATCTTCAAGAATTCTTACCCCAGTGACATACGTTCTAACTCCTGGAGTTTTAACAGCCTTTGTTAGAGTCTTATTAACGTTAGAAACAGTCGAATGATCATTAGCAATATTTAATTGCACAATTTCTGTCGTTTTATCTTTGGAAATCAATTGTGCTTTTGTTGCGTAATTATCATTCGGAGTCATCATTGACTTGATACCCAGCTTTTTCTTATTGTCCTTTAAAAAGCGGATTGTATCATCAATTTTCTCCTTATCACTCGAGGTTAGTTTTCCATGTTTTTTATTAAAAACTACCCCTACAACATAGGTATTATCTTGTCCATGGCCCCACTTACTTTCGATGTTCGTTGCAATAGAGCTTTGAACATCTTTAGGAAGTGAAATTTCTGAATGCTGACGTGTCAATGCATCCACATTTGGCAACGAGAAGACAGCAATTAGCAAAATTGCTATCCATGCTATCAAAGCACCAAGATGATTTTTCAGCAATTTCATGTGCTACTTTCCTTTCCCCTTATTTTGTACCTTCAACTTGAAGTTTTGGCGCTACAAGTCGTAAAAGCATCTCATGGTAATTATCATCAGCATCTTTTTTTGTTTCATCAATCACATACCGATCTAAGAAAACATATCCTAAGACTGCTCCAAGTAAACTATGGAGAGAAACGATATTTTTATTATCTACATCAAGCTTTTCTCCTAAATCTACTATTTTCATAACTTCTTCACGAATTTGTTCATTTTGAACATATTCATTTAACCCATAGTAGATACTAGAAATTGCCTTATCATGTAATAAAAAATCACGTATTTCATCTGCAAATCTAAACAAAGCGTCCAACCCAGAATGACCTATTATCTTCTTAGTTAAATGCTGTCTTAGGACTTGCAGCCTATTTACGCAAACTAAAACTAATAAATCATTTCGATTAGCAACATAGTGATACAAGGATTGAGACCTAATTCCCAATGCTTTAGCTAAGGCTGGCATTGTTAGTTCACTTAATCCTTTTTCACTGATAATTGCTATTGCTTGATCGATTACTTTGGAACGATCTAGAGCTCTCTTTTTAGCCAAGATAATCACCTTCTTTTTGTGTACTCATATACTTTAACACGACAATGTGTAGAAAACAATCTACAATATGTAGAAAATTATCTACTTTTTGAGCAAAAGAAAAAGGAGTACCAAAACTCCTTTTTAAACTATTTCTGTTTAACCATCCAGTCATTAATTGCATTCCCAACTTTAGCTAAATCAGCATCCTCTTCACTAACTAATGCCATAGCATAGGTTTTCCCATTTTCTTGAACTAAGGCAACTCCCTGTTTTTTATCAGCTATCCTATAAACTGTCCCATTAATATTCTTAGCAAGTCCTTTTTCTGGAAAATTAGCTAGTTGTCCTAAAATTTTATTATCAATATCCGTACCTAATACTTTTCCTTGATATAGTTTTTTCATAATAGTAACTAAATCAGCAGCACTCGTTTTTCCAGAAAAATCTTTACCAAAATTCTCAGTAATTTCAGTCTCACCTACACCAAAATCTTTTGCCGTTTGATTTACTTTATCTTTACCTATTTTATTTAAAATAATATTAGCAGCATTATCATTTTGCTGACGCATCATTAGGTCAAGTAAATAGGTATAAGAATATGACATATCGTCCTTTAATACCTTATCTCCATTATTTAAGTCACTTGATTTAACTTTATAAGGAGTTGCCGAGTTTAAGCTTTTATCTTGAACTGCCTTGTAATAAGCCAGCAACACAAATAACTTTAAAACATTTCCAGCATTTAAATTATCTTGACTAGTATTTGTTAAATCAGCAAATATTTTAGGATTATTTAAGTCCTTTACACTTACTTGATAGCTTCCTTGAACGTTTGAACTAGCTTTAACAATGGCTTTCGTTAAATTTTTATTACTATTTCTTGAAATAACGGCCTCTCCAATCTCGCTTTCTCCACTAGTAATACGAGTTTGTTTAGTGCCCTCTTTCATTTTACTTTTTTGAGCTACTTTGGCTGTTGAATTTCCATAAATTTCTAAAGTTTGTGTCTTCATATGATTAATACTAGTCATATAAAAAGCTAATGCACAAAAAGAGGATAAAATCGCCCCTAAAAATATTTTATTTTTCATTAAAAATCTCCTTAATCACATATTTTTTATTTTATCATGCTAATATCTAAAAAAGTTTAAAGATCAGGGATTATTCTATTTTTTTAAGATTATCTTTTCTTTATATAGGATTTGCTGAATGCGTTCACAAATGCTACTTTTTTTAGTACAATAATTTCAGTATTAATATTTACAGTGAGGGATTATTAGTTATGTTGAAATATATGATTGGTATTGACGCAGGTGGTACTCACTCTACGGCAATCGCTTATGATGAAAATGGTAAAGAATTAGGTCGTGCAGAATCTGGTCCAGGTCAAATCAACAACGACTACGAACTTGGTATTAAAAATATCGCTCAAGCAGTTAATGAATTGCGTGATAAAATTGATGGCGACTGTATTAAAGTTTTAGCCGGAATCGCTGGTTTATCTGTTGTTGGTAATGCACCTGAAGTTGCAGCAACGATTTCTTCAATGGTTGGTAATATTCCAACTCGTGCTATTACTGATTCACTTCTTGCCCTTTATAATGGACTTGAAGGAGCAGATGGTGCTTTAGTTATCGCCGGTACTGGTTCTGTTGTTAATGGTCGTCAAGACGGCTCTTTAATCGCTGTTGGTGGCTACGGCTCTTTACTTGGAGATGAAGGTAGTGGTTACGCTATTACTAAGGCAGCTCTTCAATCAGCTCTCCTCAGCTGGGACAAGCGTGAAAAGAATTCATTAATTGATTTATTCGTAAAAGAATTTGATGTTGACAACATGGGGGAAGTTCCTGCTAAATTCTACAACTTAACCAGTCCAGAAGTTGCTTCAAAGGCTGTTAAAGTAGCTAAGTTAGCAGATGGCGGTGATGAGGATGCACGTAAGATCATTGAAGATCAAGCTCATCTTTTGGCACGCGATATTATTATGTGCTTAGACCGTTACGAAGATCCTAAACCAATGCGCGTTGCCTTGACTGGTTCCGTTCTTTCAAACAACGCTATGATGCGTTCATACATGGAAGCAGAAGTTAAAGAAAAATACCCAGATGCAGTATTCAGTGTTTCAAACGGTGAAAACGCACGTGGTGTAATTTTTGACAAGAGTAAAGATTACCGCTACTTCACTAACCATAACGATGATGAATAAATAAATTAAGACACGTAAAAACACCTTGGAATATTTCCGAGGTGTTTTTTTATCTATAGATCTTTATACATTAATACGTGTTCTACACCGCCTTCATCAAATATGTCACCTTTAACTTGATAGCCGAGACGATCATAGAAAGGTTTTGCGATCATTTGAGCATGGCAGTATATTCGATTAACATTCTTTTCTTTTAAGTACTCATGAACCGCATTTATCATCTTGCTTCCCAGATGCATTCCTCTTGCATCTTTTGAAACTACAACTCGGCCCAAATACCAATCTCCATTTTCATCTTTAAAAATTCGACAAGTAGCTAATGCATTATCTTTTCCGTCATTTAAACTAAAAACATGAATTGCATGAAAGTCTTCATCATCTATTTCAGGTAAAGTGATTTTTTGTTCACTAACAAAAACCTCACTTCTTAGTCTTTCGACACAAAAAGCCTCGTATCCAGTCATTTCATCAATTGTCTTAAAACAGAATTTCATTACTTCAACCTCTTAACTAAAATCAAATCTGTCTGTGGATCTTCTCCAACCACAAAAGTGTGTTGACTAATTCTTTTAAAACCATCTTTTTCGTAGAAAGTTTGGGCTTGATAATTTTTCTCCCAAACCCCAAGCCACATATTGTCCTTCTCTCTTTCTCTAGCTATTTTCTCAGCTAATTTGATTAGAACTAATCCTAATCCTTGATGTTGAAAAGATTGCTTCAAGTATATTCTTTCAACCTCTAAAGCATTAGCAACCACCTGTTCTGTTTGAGCATGACCTTCATTCACCTTTAGATAGCCAGCCACTTTATTATCTACAGTTAAAAAGTAAAAACTACTATTTGTGTTTTCAACTTCATCTTTTAACTTCTCTTCTGCATATGCTGTATTCAAAAATTCTTTCATATCTTTGGCACTATTTTGTGATCCAAATGTTTCTAAAAATGTTTGTCTTGAAATTTGTTGTAATTCTTTAATATTGTCTACTGATACTTCTTTAATCTTATATTGTGGAGTCATTTTAGTATTTCCTCTTTCCACCATTCTTTACAAAATTCCAGTTTTCACGTGCATTTTTCTCAAGGATGCTCAGATATTTTCGTAATTGAGCCTGTTCATCGTTAGTTAAGCCTTTTGTTACTAACGTATTTGAATAGACATTTTCTTTTTCTATTTCTTCAGCTAATTTTTTACCTGCATCTGTTACAAATAGATGCTTAATTTTCTTATTAGTTTCATCGTCTTCTTTAAAAATAAGTCCAGCTCGTTCAAGTTTTCTAACTCCGCGGGCCGTCGTTGTACGATCAATATTTAATAATATAGCTAGTTGATCAGATATAATCCCTGAGTGTTCAAAAACTCGAGTTAAATATAAGTATTGGCCGCGATTCAATTCCAAATCTTTAAACTCAATATTCGCAATTGAATCTAAGGCCCGTGAAATTGAGCCAATTTTCCTCAAAATATCTTCTTCTGCCATCTTTCTGTCTATCCCCTCCTATTTGTTTTTTCTAGTATATTTTATTATTGTCGCATTTACAACAATAATAAAACCGATTGTTACACCATTTGATTTCTATGCTAACAATAAGTAAAATCTATCTGAATAGTTAAATAAGGGAGATTATAAAATGATTTTAAGAAATATCGGAATTCTTCTAACAATTATTGTAGGAATTGAACATATTGGAATTATGTGGTTAGAAATTTTTGGTAAACCAGAGCTTCAAGCAAAATCTTTTGATATGGATATAAATTTTGTTAAACAAGCTGCTGCTAAAACCGCCTTAGCCAATCAAGGTATCTATAATGGTATGCTAGGACTTTTAATTCTAATTGTATTTTTCTTCTTTAGAATGCCAACTTTAATCACTGTATGGCAACTTTTACTTGCCTTTGTTATAGTTGTCGCTATCTTTGGTGGTTTTACAGCAAGTAAAAAGATTTTTGTTGTTCAAATGCTGCCTGCACTAATTGCCTTCATTCTTCTGTTCTTCTAAAAATATCTATATAAAAAATGAGGATTGTCATAACGACAGTCCTCATTTTTTACTTAATATTCTGTTTTTATTGATTCCAAGCACTTTGGAACTTAGTCTTACCAGCATCAATTTGTGAATTCCAGCTTTGACCTTTCTTTGCTTGTGCAAAGATGTTTTGCAGAATTGAATTCAATTGAGTGTATGCGGCATTACTGTTCTTAACTACAGGAACACTGTATAAGTTCTTCATTGCTTTGTCTAATTGAGCAGGAACCTTAGACTTAGTTGAGTTCTTGTAAGCACTAGAATTAATTACATTGTTAGTTACAGGGATGTATCCAGTCTTATCAGCCCAAGTTAATTGTTGGTTCTTACCTAACAAGTACTTAATGTACATGAAGGCTGCTGCCTTTTGCTCTGCAGTACCCTTATTAAACATGTAAATATCAGTACCTTGTTGCATGTTGTACTTAGAAGGACGAGGAGCAACACCATATTGGAACTTGTTGCCAACACCCATCTTAACGAATCCTTCACCAGCACTAGTACCTACAAACATAGCAACCTTTTGGTTAGAGAAGTCACCAGAAAGGTAACCAGCTGAACCAGCAGTCTTGAAGTAACCAGCTTTAATACCATCAGCATAGTAGTTGATTACTTTCTTAGACTTAGAACCAGTAAAGTTGATGTTCTTAGAGAAGTTTACGCCTTCATCCTTCATACCTAAAACGTAGTAGTTTGAAAGTGAATCGAATCCAGCACCAACAACCTTGTGGTTACTCTTTTCGTAAATCTTCTTAGATGCTGCCTTTAATTCAGACATTGTCTTTGGCACTTTAACACCATATTTATCTAATAAATTCTTGTTATAAGTCAACATTTCAACAGATTTATTAAATGGAATACCATATTGAGTACCTTTAATTTGTGCACCCTTTAATAATTCTTCACGGATGTCACTCTTCTTAGCTGATCCCCAACCAATCTTACTGTTGTTAATGTAAGGGGTCATATCGACTAAACGTTTGCTATTAGCGGCATTTAAAAGCCAGCCAGGATAAGCTTGAGTAATCGTAGGCAAGTTATTTGGTGATTGCAAAGTTGAGTTAATCTTTGCTTGTAAGTCATTATACTTACCTTGGTTTTCGAGCTTAACAGTAATGTTAGGATTCTTCTTTTCAAAATCCTTAGTCAAGCTTTGTAAAGTCTTTTCCTGAGTTCCAGTCATACCATGCCAGAAAACAACAGTAGTTTTCTTGGTAATCTTAGTTGGAATATCAGCTGACTTACTGCTTGAGCTATCATTACTCTTAGAATTTGAGCAAGCAGTAGTGCCTACAAGGGCTAAAGCAGCAACTGCAACTGCTGCAAATTTTTTAGTGAACTTCATATGTTCCTCCCAATAAAACAAACAACAAAATAATTTTTAATTTTAGCTAAGCGTAAAAGCTTCTCCACGCTTAGGTAAAATCCGTTCTCCAAATGGGTTTTCTTCTAATTCAGGATGCAATGTGTGCACTGGAGCCAAGATTTTTGGCTCAAAACCCGCAATAATTTCTTTTAATTCAGCTACATCCGCATGTCCTGAACAGCGCAAAGTTACTAACTCAATTCCACGCTTTTCAATATTTTCAATAAACGGAGCATATGCTGGATCAAAATCCCCTAGTGGCTCAGCATTACTATGAATGTATAAACCACCTTCTTGTAATTGGTCATAATGATCAACTACTTGCCAGAAATATTGATGATCGTCTTTTAAAAGATCTTGATAATTTACCTCAAGATTTGGATCGAGCGCATCAATTTTTTCATCTTCTGGTAAGTAGTAATAAGGAACATCCTGCTTTAATGCTAATTTTAATAATTCAGCACGTTTAGCATGAAGTACTACTTTTCGAGGCGAATCTGAAATAATTCTCAAAATTCGCTCTACATTTGTAGGATAAGTATTAAAAGTTAACTGACGCTTTGGATTATCTTTTTGGTATTTAACTACTCTTTCAGTAAGTTCAACCTCATTCTTAACGCCTTTGAACTCTTCACTATCCTCTTCGCTACGTTCTGGCCATGAAACACCAGTACCTTCGATAATTAGCATATCACATCCCTTACCGGCCGCCATAAATTGACGCACCCAATCGGGATGATAGCCATGCAAGCGAATATCCCCAGTATGAACGATTGTTTTATCAGGTGTTTCGATGATTAACCCAGTTGCTCCGTAAGCATCATGATCACTAGGAACAACGGTTAAAGTTATATCTCCAACTTTAATGGGTTGGTTTAATTTAGCAGCAATTATAGGACGAGTATAATTCTTGGGCTTATTAGCTGCTGGTAATAGAAATTCTCCATCCCGATTCAACACTGGTAACAAGGCCGCAGTTAATGGACCAGCATATAATGGAATCTCTGGCGCTAAAAGATTCATAGCTTTACTATGATCTAGATGAAGGTGAGAAATGTAAGCTGCGCTGTGCTGCCACCGTTCATGATCTATCTCTTTTCCCGTAATCTTTGGATCATAGAAATTCGGCACATCACCAATCAATTGATATTTAAGAAGAGTTGAAAAATCTTCATCTTCCATTTTTAGTCCGAGTTCTGGACGGTACACTTCTCCTAAATCAAATAATACATGTGACTTATCATAAGCTACTTCAATCATTGGGCCGCCAATAGTCGTTAACCCATTATAAAAAGTAACTGTCGTTTTAGGCTTTGAGGTCATTACGTACTACTCCTCGAATAATTTGCTTTCTAAAAATGAAGTAAACCATTAAAACAGGTACTACTGTTAAAGTCGCTGCTGCTAGTTGAAGTTGCGTTTGAGCACCTGCATCAGATGCAAAGGCAGCTAAACCATTATTCAATAAGCGCATCTTGTCTTCATTTGTTACCAATAATGGCCATAGGAAAGAGTTCCATCCTGAAATAAAGCTAAGCAAGGCAACAGTAATTAAACCACCTTTAGACATTGGAACCAGAATCTTCCAAATATATTCCCAGTCAGAAGCTCCATCAATCATGGCTGCTTTATAAATTGTTGGTGAAATTGCTGTGAAGTAGCTTTGTAAATAGTACATATAAAAGATAGAAGTTAAGAACGGTAAAACCAATCCTAAATATGTATTCAATAAGCCTAAATGAGCAATTGTATTGTAGTTGGTAAAAATTATTGCTTCTCCCGGAACCATTAAGAGTGAAAGAAAAATTAACTGAATAAATCCTTTTCCCTTAAATTTTAAGTTGGTCATTGCAAATGCACCGAGAATTGAAGTAAACAATGTAACAATTGTTGTAGTTGCTGCTGTAATAAATGTGTTTAAGAAATATCTTGCAAATGGTGCTTGCTCAAATACTTTTTGATAGTTACTCCACCGCAAAGTCTTTGGAATTAAAGTTGGTGGAATAGTAGTAGTTTCCTGATAGGACATTAACCCACCTAAGATCATATAAATAAATGGGAAAACAGTTATAATGCCAAAAATTCCAATGAATAGATAGACAAAAATCATTCCCCAACGTAGTTTTTTCTTCTTCATTCTAACTGTTCACCTTTTTCATTAATTTTCTCTGTAAGAAAGTTACGAACAATATAAATAGGAACAAGACTACTGTTGCAGCCATCGCTACACCAGGTGTACCAACAATTTGGAATTTATTATAGATATAGTAAACTGCCGTCATTGCTGAATTACCTACACCAGCTTGTCCATTAAATAATGCATAAACTTGGGTATAGATCTTAAATGCCCCAATTAAGTTAACAGTTAAAAGAAAGGCTAAAGTTGGGACTAACTGTGGTACTGTTATACGCCAGAACTTTTCCCTACTTGTTGCACCATACATATCAGCTAAGACATAGTAATTTGGTTCAATGTTTCTTAACGCACCCATCAGGATAACGATGTTAAATGCCAAAGATGACCAAATACCAAAGATAATCAATGAAACAAGACTTAGACTCGGATTATCTAGCCAATCAGGTTGTGGTAAATGAACAAGTTTTAATAAGAAGTTCAATAAACCGTATTCACCATTAAAGATATAGCGAAATACAATTCCAATTGCGATCGTACTTGTAACATATGGCATAAAAAACATAGTTTCAAAGAAGGCAGTATGTTTAATCTTTGAAAAGATAAACCATGCTAACACAACAGAAATTATTAAGGCAATTGGTACAGCTAAAAATGAATAAATAGCCGTATTCATAATTGCACGCCAGAATTCTGGATCGCTAAAAATATACTGATAGTTAGAGAGTCCATTAAATTGAAGATCAATTAATGGACCACCCTGAAAACTCATCGTAAAAGCACGTAGAATTGGCCAAATACTAAATACCGTAACACAAATAATGGCCGGTGCTAAAAATAACCAAGCTTTTCTCTGATTATCTTTCATTAATAGATTCGCTCCCCATCTGGCTTAAATAAGTAAACGCGGTCTAAGTTCATCTTAAATTTCACGCTATCTCCCGGTTTTATTTCTTGCTCTAAATCAATCAATGCACGCTGATTTGTTCCAGCATGAGTAAATTTCAATACTCGTTCGCGCCCAATTAATTCGACATCATCAATTACTTCGGAAAGTTCGCCTTCATCACTTAACTTTAAGTTTTCAGGACGAATACTTAGTGTATAATCTCCGTCTACTAAGCCGCCTCTAAATTTTGTACTATCTAATTTTTCAACTGGAATTTCAAAGTCTGTCCCACTAATCTTCTTGTCTGTTACCTTCACATCAAAATTATCAATTACGGGATTACCAATAAAGTTAGCAACAAATTGGTTATTGGGCTCAAGATAAAGGTCTTGTCCCTTATCATCTTGTTGAATTACTCCGTTATGGAAAAGAATAATCTTATCACCAATTGAGAGGGCTTCTTCTTGATCATGTGTAACGAATAAAGTAGTAATTCCTACTTCTTTAACCAAATTACGAATCTCTTCACGAATCTTTAAACGTAAGCGGGCATCTAAGTTACTTAATGGTTCATCCATTAATAAAATTTGTGGTTCTTGCACTAATGCACGTGCAATCGAGACACGCTGCTGTTGTCCACCAGAAAGATTGCCCGGTTTTTGATCCGCTAATTCTTCAATATGAGTTAATTTCATAAATTTTTGGGCAATTTTTTCAGCTTCATCTTTTGGCTTCTTGTTCTTTCCCACTGTCATTGGAAACATTACATTCTGTAAAACAGTCATATGTGGGTATAAGGCATAATTTTGGAATACATAGCCAATATTACGATCTTTTGGCGCAACATTAAGAAGAGACTTACCATTTACAATGATGTCTCCACCAGTCGGATTCAATAGTCCAGCAATCATATTTAAAGTTGTAGTTTTTCCACAACCACTAGGACCCAACAAGCACACTAAGTCGCCCTTTTTTACAGAAAAGCTGACAGACTTAATTGCTTGGTAACCATTCTCATAAGTTTTTTCTAGGTTATTTACCTGAATGAATTTATCTTCGTTCATATATCTCTCACTACTACATTTAGATTTAAATCATATTACATCTCAAATTTTATGATAAAAGCAACAAAATCACAAATATTTTTTCAATAAATAATTCGTACTTTGTGAATTTTCGCTGCTTTTTTGTGGATAAGATGTGGATAATAATATCGTTTTAGGAACAATATATCTATAAAAATATAAATAGATCGTATTTTACCTCTTGCATTTTTGGGATTTCTTCTTGGAATCTGTTTTACTAACATACAAGATAAAGAAAGTCGAACAATAAAAAACACTACATCTTGTGCAGTGTTTTTTTAAAAAATTACAAATTATCGCCACGTTCAAATTGAAATTTAGAAGAATTTAGTGCTTGTCTCGTCAAATCACTTATCAATTTCTTAGTTTCATTAGTAATATACGCAGCCGTTTCAGCATTAGCAGCCGTTAAATACTTAGTTTGTTCTTTTCCAGACAATTCTCTTGCTTTCTCATCGATTGCTGAAATACGGCTAACAGCGTAACTTTGACATTCATCTCTAAAATTGTCAACTTGGTAAATAAACTGATGATATCTTGGCTCTACCAAAACTTGCAAACTCTTATACAACCAATATGCACTAGACTCTGGAGTAACCATATGACTAGCCATTTGATAATTTAATGGTGTGTCATTAATATTTATATAGAAAGGTACGTAAGGACTATAAGCATAAAAACCAAAGTTAACCCATTGAATCCCTGCTATGTCCCGAGGAACGTCATTTCTAATTTGCAAAATACAGCTAGATTGATTTCGATCTAAAGCAATTGATCTAAACATCTTTTGCTTCTTATCATCGCCAGAGGCAAAAGATCCCATTGGATCATATTCAGTACCGTTATAATGACTTGACAAAAAGAATTCTATGTCCTCTACACCAATCTTCTTTTCTGGTTTTCTGATAAAGGGCATCTCTTGACTTAAGGGATCTTGTTCAATACTTGGATTAAACAACTTTTGACCATACCAGGTTCTTGGAGTGTTGTAATAGCTATCAGCCTCAGCTTTAGTACCAAAAATATCTCTAAAACTCCACTTACCGTCAGTACTTGGATTCAGATGATTCTTTTCTACAAATTCGCGAATTGTAGAAGCATACATAAAGTTATCATGATCATCGAAATCAATATCTTGAATCACCATGATATTAGGACAAATTGCATAAGAGTCTTCTGGAATTCTTTGGGCTACCCATTGATGACCAGCTCCGGTTTCAAAATACCATACTTCATTATGATCAGAAAATGCAACACCGTTACTTTCACCAGTACCATATTTTTCAATTAATTTACCTAAACGTTTCACCCCTTCGCGAGCAGTTTTAACAAATGGTAAGACAAGGTAGACCATTGAATCTTCATCTACACCATTTTCTACTAATGGATCATGTCCTAAGCAACGAGCATTGGTCGCTTCAGTTTCTGTTGCGGACATTGCGACGTTATACTCATTAATTCCCTGTTCATCCCAGCGGCCTTCTGATTCATCAGCTGTCGGCGTAGCAGTCCATCTGTAGCCATGTCCTTCTAAATGAAGTTTTAAGCCATTATATTTTGAAACATATTCTTCATCATAGTCTTTTGCTTCATGTACAACAAAAAGCTTTTCATTAATGCCGCCATACCCGTCTTCATCACGCGCAATAATAGTTGAACCATCTATCGTAGCTTTTTTACCTACAATCATGGCCGTACAATTATCTTTGCTTTTATTCATTATTTTCTCCTAATTAGTATTAAAAATTAATTATTGATTAACTACCATATTACGATCTATTTTAGCCCTACCATTATTATAATCAAATACATAATCTGGCTGAACGTTAAAAAGATAAACATTAAAGTTTAAATTACTAGTTAAACTAATCGCCTGTAAGTTAATCCCGCGTGCCATTAATTCGTTTCCTCTAAAAATTGGCGTTGCTTGAAAAATAACTTTATTTCCTTGTTTCAAGGCATTTCTTACTTTTCCTTCAAAGATGGTCTGAATCTTTTGATTAGAAAAAGCAGTTTGCGTAAATAAATTTTTAGGATTATTTTGATCTCCTGACTGATTGTTAGGATTATAATTTCCATCTTGATCAATCCCGGCTGAAACAGAATAAGCAATTAAATGTCCACGATTATAAATCTGCGTTCCGTTTTCACGATTAGAATGCCAAGCAGTAGGATTAATGAACTGTCTTACTCGCAATGAGTCATTCGCTACATTCTTTGGTTCTAAAAAAGCGGTATTTGAATGTGAAGTTCTATTCAAATTATCTAAATTAGAATAAATTACCTGATTTACTTTCCAGGCATTTTTAATCAAGGTCGATTTATTGTTATTTACATATACGTAAGCCTTATCTCCACTTTTAAAATTCAAATTAGCGAGCTTTTGGTAATCTGCATTGGATAAACCACCATAATTAGTATCAGCAGTCGTAGCCTTATTCACTACCTGCTGAGAACTATTATCTTGCGTTTGATTTGAATTCTGTTGAGGAGAATGTAATTTAAACCAACCACCCCAAAGGATAATTATGATTGCCAGCCCCCAGCTAGCTACTGTGTTTTTTTGCTTTTTTCGATATTTTCTTCTTTTTGCCATTTATAAATTCCCCTAACATTATTTCTTTCAGTATAGATATTTGAACGTACGTTTGCAATGTAATTAATAAGTTTTTACTAAGCCAGACTGTTACAATAATCTTGAAAGATTTATATAAATAGAAAGAAGAATTTATACATGGAATACTTTAATTTAAATGATGGCAATCGAATTCCTAAGATCGGCTTTGGAACTTATAAGTTAAATGGTTCACGTGGAGTTTTTGCAATTCAAGCTGCATTAAAGAATGGTTATCAGCTTCTTGATTCTGCTGTTAATTATGAAAATGAAGGTGCAGTTGGTCGTGCTATTAAAAATAGTAATGTTAGCCGTGATAACATTTTTGTAACTTCTAAATTACCAGGTCGTCATCATAAATATCAAGAAGCCTTAGAACAAATTCAAGAATCCTTATACAGTGCGGGACTTGATTACTATGATCTTTACCTAATTCACTGGCCAAATCCCAAGCAAAACCACTACCTAGAAGCTTGGCAAGCTATGATTGATGCACAGCGTCTGGGATTAATTCGTTCAGTTGGTGTTTCTAATTTTGAACCTAAACATATTGATTACCTATATCGTGAAACTGGAGTTATGCCTGCTGTTAACCAAATTGAACTTCATCCTTACTGGTCAAGTAAAAAAATACGTAACTACGATGATCAACACAACATTATTACAGAAGCTTGGAGTCCACTTCAACGAGGAGGAGAAGCTTTTGAAGAAAAAGAAATTATTGATTTAGCACAAAAATACCATAAGACTCCTGCCCAAATAATTCTACGCTGGGAAACTCAAATTAATGTTGTTCCAATTCCAAAAGCTAGTTCTTATGAACATCAACTCAGCAATTTAAATATTTTCGATTTCAAATTAACTCCTAAAGAAATTCAAAGTATCATTGATTTAGATAAAATTTCTGCAAGACGATTTGATCCTAATGAACACGAAGAATTTTAGTAAAGTAGGAGCCTTTTATGCAAGCAATTCTAAATAAACGAGTTTCAAAAATCGCTTTATTTTATGATCTCGTTTTTGTCTACATGATTTCTAAGACAACTGAAATACTCCATCATCTCGAACATGGATTAGTATCTCCTACTTCATTCGCTTTATTTGCTCTAATTGTAATTATTTTTATCAATTCTTGGATGGTGCAAACTGTATTTACGAATCGATACGGTATTGGTAGCTGGGCTGATATTACCTTTTATTTTATTGATATGATGATTCTGCTTTATATGTCTAATTCATTTGATACCAATAATTTAAAAGAAATGAAAGTTCTATTTATCTCCGCTGGTTTACTATCGCTTACTTTAGCAAGCCACTATCTAATTAACTACTTCCAAGTAAAAAACAATATAGATAAAAGTATTTCCCGGGCATTTTTCTTAATCTTAATATTTAGATCTATCACCTTAATCATTGGAGGGATTCTTGATAATACACCTGGTTTTGCCCTAGCAGTTATCGGAATCATTTTTAGTTGGTTAATGCCATCCTTAACTACTAAATATACTATTAAACATCCAATTATTTTTCCACACTTACTCGAACGACTAAATCTCTTAGTTATTATTATCTTCGGCGAAACAATTATTGGCATTGCGGATTATTTTCGTCCCAATACTTTTTCATTTTACTCAATCTTTATCTTTTTAACTGTTGCTTTGCTCTTTTTCACCTACGCCTTACAATTCGATAAGTTAACCAATGAAGACCAAGACGACGTTACAGGAAATGTTTTAATTTATTTACATTACTTGATCATTTTCGGAATTAGTCTAATTACAGTAAGTATTAAATTTATCCACGAGTCTGATGCTAATTCTTGGTTTGCAGTACTATGTTTATATTGCGGAATTGGACTATTTTATTTAGGTTTATTCTTTTCAACTCGCTATAATAAACTACAATTCAAATTAAAGAAATCTACTATTTTTATTTTCTTTACAACTACTTTAATTGGCACAATATCTTGCCTTATCTGGTCAAGCTTTGAAGTAATTACAATTCTTACCTTTATTATCGTAGCAATTAATATTAGTTGGTTAGTTCACACTACTATCCCACACATCAAAAAAGGAATCCTGTTCTAGGATTCCTTTTTGGTTAATCATTAACTACGTGCCCAATTATCAAGAACATTTAAAAAGAACTTTTCAGCCCAAGTTCTAATATGCTGCCCCTGCTTATTAAAAGCTCTCGCCTTATTCAATTCAGTAATATCTGTTCTAAAGAAATCATGATCACCTACTAAAACATAATCAGTATCTTGACCAACTTCTTCTTGAATAAAACCACCTAAATTTTTTACAACATTTGCTAATTCATCTTCATCTACAGCTAAATCACCAGCAATGACAACATTCTTGTGATTAAAGGGACTACGAAATACTTGTGTCTGCTTAACCATATCAGGCCATTCGCTTGTTAAGTCTAAGGTCTTAACTGCTTCTTGTGCTCTTAACATATGATCTTGCTTAAATAATCTATGAAATTCATCAAACACTTTTTTAGTATCAAGACAGTCGTCTAGGCCGCGATGTTCCTGTTCTTCCGCAATATTTAATCGATGCATACAGTCAAGCAGGCGATTATGCCGTTCTTGAGGATAAAAACTACGTGCGAGACGATATACATCCACATAATCATTATTTAAAACTGTTAAGTGATACTTTTCTGCTAAGTCATAAACAAAATTCAAATCAAAGTTGACGTTATAACCCACAATTGGATCACTACCAATGAATTCACGATACTTTTTAATTGCTTCTTGAACTGGCAGACCTTTTTCTTCAATTGCCGCTTCATCAATTCCATTCAATTTCGTAATAAAAGCAGGAACTTTATTACCATCAGGAAATTTTACCAATTCTGAAAAAGTTGCTACAACTTCACCATGACGAACTTTTAGTCCTCCCATTTCAGTAATACGATCACGATATGGGCTAAGACCTGTAGTTTCTACATCAATTAAGGTGTAATTTTCTGGAAAACTTGGTTTTTCAATTCCTTTTTGACGAATTTTTTCTTGAGCAGCTGGAATTCGCAAAACACCTTGAATAACTGAAATACTCATTTTATACCTTTCATTAATTAGAAATTTTTTCAATCACTTCAGGAAGTGCCATCCCTAATCCAGCACTTCTTTTTTGAATAGAGTCAGGTAAGTCATCTTGACTTAAATCTGCCGCTATATAGTGCCAATCTTTAAATTGTTCTACTAATTTTACCATTGGATCAAGAAGTTGAGGACTAGTTGGATCGACGCCCAACTCCAAAACTACAACTTTCTTAGTTTGGTTTCTTGTTAAAAACCAACGAAATCTAGTATTAGCATCTTCATCCGGGAAAAAGTGAGCATTAAGCGGCATATGAATTTCCATTGGTGAATCACAATCTTCACATCGTGGAATTTCACCCTGACCATTAATATATCTCTTTACTACTGAAAGATCAGAATAAGTGCCATGATTTAAACCACTAGAACACTGCATTCTGGTCCAATCGCCAAAAACATCAAAAATCTTTTCTCGGTCAAAGCCAGCCTTTTCAAAAAAATGTCCAAAGGTACTAGTAGCAATAAAATAATTTTTATCAGTCAATAATATCTTTAATTCTTTCATTGATTTGCTCGGTTCATATTCAACTGAATATTCATTGATTAACTGACTCCAAAATTGCCATTTTTCATCCCAAGAATCAAAGTTTTTATCTAATGCATCCGCAATTGTTTTTACATAGTATTTTTCGCTGATTTTCTTATATTCAATCGGAAAGGCCACATCATCAAACATATCAAGACCTTCCATTTGTGCAAAACCATTACCTGCTGTAACAATTACAGCATCTGCTTCAGCTAGCCATTTTTTTATTTCTTCAAAATTCTTCATGATCTTGTCTTCCTCTTTATTTTTCGGAATATCCTATTAGGCGCAGTTGCCCATTAACATATTCTCCTAAAAAGATATCATCAGTACTATTATAACCAGCTTTTGATACTTCTTGTTCAAGCCAAGCATTGGATTTATGGATTAAGTCCAAAACATCTTCATTGATCTGTCCATCACTAATAATTGGAAAGCGAATATTTGCCTCATCGTTTTCAATCACTGTTAATTGACCATTCTGTTCAAAAATACAATTTTTAACTTTTTCAACAGAATAAATTCCTCGACTTCGAAGTTTAAACATTAATTCATTCGCAGAAATACCTGCTTTCATACAATTGCCTACTAAAACATGTCCATTTTTTATTACTTGAACTGGTTTTCCATCAATTAAATTACGAATCCAATTACTATGTTCTCGCCCAAACTTTAAAATAAAAACTACCAAAGTCCAAACAATTAATACTAATAAAAATTGCATAATAGTGATATTTTGATTATAAATTAAGCCACCAATAATTCCACCAAGCACATAATTCTGTAATTGATCAAGAGCAGTAGTTGGAGCCAAATTACTTTTACCAAAAACATTAATCTGAATAATCAAGGTTAATATCCCTAAAGCAAATTTAATAAATAATTGTGTATAATCCATTTCTGACCTACTTCTGTACATATGCATGATGATCAATTACGTGAGCACGATTTAAAGTATAACTGTTATTGTCTTCATTCAAATTCAATTGATAATCTTCATTTTTTGAATCGATTCGAACAATCATGCCATTCTGAAGTGTTGTTGAACTAACCATTACATCACTTTCTTTTACATTTGCATCATCGGCAACTGACTTAATAAAAGGAACAATTTGAGCTGCTTTTGATTTTTGCTCATTATTTTGCAGATATTTTTCATATTGAGTACCTGTAAATAATAATAAAAATAAAAGTGCAATTATTCCTAAATCTCGATATCGAGTATTGAATCGATTGCGTAAATATAAAATAGCAAAAATAATCATCGCGCTAGCAGCTACAATCATTAAAATATATAAAGCTGTCCGGTCTGTATTTTGATGACTTTGAATATAATTTATGGTATAAAAATTCATCTCAACTAATACTTTCTCTTTAAAGGACTTTCATCACGATGATTGTTTAATAGCACATGTTGCTTAGCAATTTCGACTAAAGTTTTAGCTAAAAGTGTCATACTTTCAGTCGTTACATATTCATATGGTCCATGGAAATTTGCTCCACCATTAAATAAATTAGGTGTAGGAATTCCTTTTTCTGAAATAAAATCACCATCTGTTCCACCACGAAATGGAATAACTTTAGGCTTCAGTCCTAAAGTTTTATAAGCATGTAAAACTAAATTTACAACATACGGATGCTGCTTAATTAAATCACCAGGACTACGATATTGGTCATGCATTTTTAAACTAACTCGATTTAAGCCATATTTTTGATTTAACTTACCCACCAAGCCTGTGACTAACTTTTTCTTTTGCTCAAAACTATTCGTATCAAAATCACGAATTATCAGCTGAATTTCAGCATGATCAACATTACCGATATTAGATAAAATCATAAAATAACCATCAAAGTCCCTGCTATTCTCAGGCACTTCACTGGCTGGTAATCCCTGGATAAATTCACTGGCCATTAAAGCTGCATTAACCATTAAGCCATATGCTTCACCTGGATGAACTACAGTCCCATGGAAATCAACAGTAGCTGCTGCAGCATTAAAAGTTTCAAAAGCAATATCACCTGGGTCTCCGTTATCTAACGTATAAGCAAATTCAACTGGAAATCGTTTTACATTAAAACGAGCTGCACCTTTACCAATTTCTTCATCTGGACCAAAAGCCACCCAAACGTCCCCATGTTCAATACTTGAATTTTCTTTCAAAAATTTAAGCATTCCAAGCAAACCAGCAATTCCCGCCTTATCATCAGCTCCAAGCAATGTGCTTCCATCAGCAGTAATTAAAGTTTCTCCTATATGCTTATTTAAACTAGGAAATTCACTTGTTGATAAAATGCGCCCTTCCTTTAAAGAAATGTCTTTTCCATCATAATTTTTATGAACTTGAGGCCGAATATTTTCTGAATTAAAATCTGCAGTATCCACATGTGCCACAAAACCAATTGGTGTAACTTCCTTATTAGTTGTGCTAGATAACTTTCCTACTAAATATGAATCTTCTTCTGAAAAAGAAATATCTGTTAAGCCTAATTTTTCTAATTCTTTCTCAATAATTTTAAGCAGGTCAACCTGTCCAGGCGTTGTAGGCACAGCCGTGCTTTGCTCATCAGAGCGAGTATTTACTTTACAATACTCAACGAATTTATCTTGAATATATGATTGATCAATCTTAGTCATTAAAACCACTCCCTAGCTATTTTTAATTATATTTTAAGGAAAAATAACATCCTGTCAATTTCCTACAATTCAGAAGCTCCACTTTCTGCGTCAATTTGCTGATTATTACGATACACTTCACCATTTGGATTATCGGGATCATTTATCAATTTCTGTCCTGTTTCTTTTAGATAATATTCCACCAGTGGATAAATGTCCTGAATACTTTCATTAATTCCGATAAAGCGATGCTCCTTATTATAAATAGCTCGGTAACTATCCACCATAAAACGCTTTTGTGTATTAGTTTGATCCGCAAAGTGCAATTCTTTTGCTTCACCTGTGCTCAACTTGTGGAAAATCTCTGTTAATTGTTTCTTTTCATCTTCAGTTTTAGCTAATGCAGTAATATTTTCTCCAAGCTCCGGCGGATTATAATTCATTTCCGGCAGTTGCTTATAGTATACAAATTCTCCGAGCTTATTAAAGCTAAGCAGACTGCTAGGAAAAGATGCTAAATAATCATTTAAATCAGACACTTTCATTAAGCCTGCATTTAATTTGACATAGTCATCATCATTTACAGCCTCTTGACCATTTTTTATCCAATTTTCATTCATCTTATCTTTCACACCTCATAAACAAAAAAGCATGTCGAAGTCGACATGCTAATTTTAACTTATTTTTGATTATTATTAATTTTTAATAGACTTTAATCCTTCACGCTTTCTTCCCATATTGAACCATGGTGAAACAGTAAAGGCTAAAACATCATTAACAACATAAATTAAGGAGTTAACAGCCATTGCTAAAGTTGCATCTCCCTGTGCATAAGTAATGCCCCAAAGAATTAGTTGAAAAATTCCGCTGGCAGTCCACCAGAAATATTGGTTGTTGTATCGTAAGAAACACATAATACCAGCAGTTAATGAAATTGCAAAACTGATAGCATCGATCCAAGGACGTGGATCATTAGTAAATTTACCGATTAAGTAGCCAGATACAGCGTAAACAACTAATGTACCAACAATAGCAACAATCCATTCTTTAGTACCAAACTTACGTAAGTGGTTTTTAGTATCATCATTCCAAGATCTAACTGAAATAATAACTGGTAAGTCTAAAGTTAAAATATAGGCAATTTGTTCAAAAATTGAAAGATAATTCTTAGCAGCTAGTCCTGCATAAATGAAACAAGCTGCTGAGATTAATCCTAACCACCCATTAATTGCTTTCGTTGCATTAATAGCTAAAACACATAAGGTCCCAAGCAATGTACCAATAAAAGTAATTACTGTTAAAGTAGTAATCTTATTTTGAATCAAAATAGCTAATTGGAAGCCAAAAGCAAAGAACCAAAGCATATAATTTTGAACTGGCCAACCGTGTAATTGCTTAAAAAGCCAAACGAAGTAGTTATCCTTTCTTTCTTTACGATCTTCCTGTAATGATGTGGAATTGTCCATTTATTAACTCCTCTTTCTTTATATTAGGTCACACAATATATTGTGCCTTATCCGCATTTTTTCAAAAAAGCATCTGTATCTAGTATAGTAGTTAACAAATTGAAAACAAGAGTTTACAATTTTCGTTAAATATGCGGGTAGGTGTCATTTAAAATCCGGATAGCGCTTTCTTTATCTTGATAATCATCTTCACCTAAATTTTTATATAATTTTTTGTCTTTATGATTCAATAAGCCACGTATTTTTTATTTTTATGTTTAATTTTTTAGGTCGTTTTTTTACCTTTAGCTTGTCTTTTTCCTTACTAGTAACAGACTATTTTCCTTATCTAATAATCCATTATTTAAATATGGAGTATAATGTTCTTTTAGAAAGCTAAATGTTATTTTATTAAAAAACATTCACAATCGAGGAAAGAATAAAAATGGAACATAAAAATGATTTATTTTTTATTACTAAACTTAATGGGAAGGAAAAGTTTAGTTTTAGAAAAATTTCAGTTGGATTAGTTACTGTTGCTTTAGGTACCATCTTCTTTTTAGAAAGTGGACAAACTGTACAAGCCGCGGATCAAGCTAATAACGATTCTCAACAAAATACAACTATTAATCAAAACTCTGTCAATCCTGATAATTCTCGAACCTTAACTATTCAAAAATCAGAAACGGCAAATACTGCAAACAATACTACAGTCTCTCAAAACAATGAGACTAATCCTTCATATGAAAATAATTCTAAGCAAAATACGACCAATAATTTAAAAAATGATAAACCAACATTACAACAAGAAACTACGGCTCCAGTACAGATTACAGGAAGCTCAACCAATACTTCTCTCATTGCTGACGTAACTCAAGGTAGCTTTAACGTTCATGTTGCTAACAATTCAAGTCATCCAATCATTATCAATCATAATCAGCAAGTCAACATTTCAGTAGCAGATTCTGATAACTTGCTAAAATTTGATGTTAATGCAACTAAAATTGGCAATTTTGATGTTGGCGTTAATAATAATTCCGGTACTAAAGACTTCACCTTTACCTATACGGGAAGTGACAATGGTGTTTTGTCTGGTTTTGATGCAACTTTTCCATTTGTGGCAGTCAATTCAGCTGCCCAAGCATACCATGAACAAAATGGAGCATATCCGGATTTCAATTTACCAATTACTGTAACTTTACCTAATAGCCAATCTTATACACAAACTCTTCCAATTAAAATTAATCCTTATGAAGATAAAGTTGTAAAGGGTGAAATTTTACACGGATTTATCATGGGGCCTAAAGTTATTTGGACACCAGGTCAAGATGGTAATCCTGGTACTAACGGCATATATACTGAAAATGGTGCAAATTATACCGGTCCTGAGCCTAGCGCAGCAGCCGACATTCCAGCTGACCAACAAAGAGATGCTCGCTTAATGCAGTATGGAATTGACTGGAACTATGGTTCAGTTGCTAATGGTAATTCTCCATTAGATCCTTTATACAACGTTTTAGTCCATATTAAATTTAGCAACCATCAAAAAATTCTTCCATCAACTATTAAGGTGTTTAAAATTCCCAATGATATAAAAATAATCAATGCAGATGGTCAAAGAACAAATATTAACGATTACTATAATGAGATTATTAGTCATCAACCAAGTTTAGAAGATACTAATTTTGAAAATTTCTTAAAAAATTCAATTTATGATAATAATCACCAAATTATTATTGATCAAACGGGCCCCTTTACTGTTAACGGCCAAGATTATTCTGAGAAAGGCCCATATTTCATTCAGCTAGATACACAACTTGATACTAACTATATTCCATACTGGATTAATAATCCTAACGATGGTCCATCTATCACTACCCCAATAAAAAACGAATGGAATTTAAATGGTTCTGGAACTACTAATTCTTTTGTTCAAACTTATACTAATTTCAAGTTTGATCCAAAAGTAGACTTAATGGTTAATATTTACTTTATTGATGAAAATACTGATCAGGAAATTGCCCACACTAGTCGAGAGATTATTACTCCTCCTAATAGTTCAATAACTAATCCGACTCCAAATATAATTAAGACCCTTGAAAGTCAGGGTTATAGAGTAGATGAAAGTGCGACTAAAGGTCAACATAGTGTTAAACCTTTACTCAACTTTGATCCAACTAAACAAAACTTTATTAACTACGATAATGACAATATAGATGTTTCAAATGATTCATTAAAATATTATGTTTACCTTTATCATGGTATCAGTGCTAAACCAGAAATACAGACATCTTCAGTAACTGAAAAGATTAATTATGTTTACGCTAACGGAACCAAAAACGGTCAACAAGCAGCTGCTCCCTATAGTCAAACTGTTACCTACACTCGTCAGGGAAGTAGAGATCTAGTGACTAATGAAATCGCTTGGGATCCCTGGAAAGCTAATTCTTCGTTTGATGAAGTAATTTCTCCAAAAGCTGATGATTCAGCCTATACCTTAGTTGCACCTACAAGTATTCCAGCAATTAACTTAAATATTACTTCTAAGGGAACAATTACTACTCAAGATAATGTTCCTTTAGATTACACCGTAAATTATTATGCTCCAGAAAAAGCTACTCTTCGTTTCTACGACGATACTGATAAAGAATATTTAGACAATTATTTAAGTCAAAATAATCAACCTACTTTATTAAGTGATAATTATACCAATCCAAGTGATGGATCTTCTAAACAAACCATTTCATTTATAGGTGCTGATAAGATTGTTAACTTTTTAAACAGTAAGTATTACAAATTTGCTGGTGTTAGTGGTATTGGTTCAATCAATAATACCGACTATTCCAAGATTTCTTATGGTGATTTTGATGACGATGAAACTAAAGATCAAGCTTTTGTTCTTCATTTCACTCATGAATTCAAACCGATTACTGAGGATAAAACCATTTCAGAACAAGCTATTCTTTATGCAGAAAATGGTCCTAAACGAGGGCAAACTTTTGATACTTTGAATCTAGGTGATATTAACTTCACTAGAACAGGACAAAAAGACTTAGTTACTAACCAAACTACTTGGGATAACTGGACTGTGGAAAATAATAGTAAAGTACTCTCACTCCCTGCTGTAATTTCGAATGTCTACAAAATTAATCCACAAAGTATTACACAAGTAGCTCCTACTTCTAAGAAATTTGAAATTAGTAATAACCAAATCTCTCCTTTGAATTTTGATGCAACTAATGATCAAAGCTTAATTGCTAGTCTTGAAAACAATAGTACTTATTCAGTCAAAGTTCCTTATGCACTCAGTGAAAATATCACTGTAACTTATATAGATGACACTACAGGTAAAGTCTTAGAAATTAAGAAATTATCCGGTGAACCAAATACTAGCGCTAATTATTCTACTAAAGACACAATTGATAAATATTTGTCTCAACATTATGCTCTAGTCTCTGATTCAACGAACCAACAAAATCTGATCTTTGACAATGACGAAGAGCCTAATGATCAAAATTACGAAGTTCATCTTACTCATAGATTTAAAGATTTACGTAATTCTCAGGTTGTTACTGAAACTATTATCTATATGTATGACAATGGCCAAGAAGCTGCTCCAAACTACACTTCTTCAACCAGCTTCTCACAAACTGGTAAACTTGACTTAGTAACTAATGTTAAAAGTCTGAAAAAATGGACACCCGATTCTAATGTTTTCAAATTAGTTGAATCTCCGATTATTGCTGGTTATACTGCTGATCACAAACAAATTGATCAACAAGTTGTTTCTCATGGTAGTTCTGACTTATTATTTAAAGTAATTTATACTGCCAAACTTACTAAGCCCGTTGAGCCTACTAAGCCCGTTCAACCTACTAAGCCTGTTCAACCTACTAAACCGGTCGAGCCTACTAAGCCTGTTCAACCTACTAAAACAGTTGAGCTTACCAAATCTGTTCAACCTACTAAACCCATTCAATCTGCTTCAAAAGGTAAAATACCTCATCAGAATAATGTAGTTGTCTCAATAAAAGAAGATAAGCAAACCATCTTACCTCAGACCGGAACTAAAAAGAATAGAGCGAGTCTCTTAGGATTGTCTTTCAGTGCCGTATCCCTATTGCTAGGCTTAATCGGTAATGATCTCAAACGGAAAAAGAAAAATTAAGCTTTAAGAAATTGTTCTGAGAAAGTTCAGAAACAAAATATCCTACTAAATCAAGATTTATCAATCCTGAAATTTAGTAGGATATTTTTTATCAGGTAGGCAGATTCATACATTACTCTTTGAAAGCATTTTACTAGCAAAAACTGAATTTCTTTCGCTATACTTTTTAATTAATAGCTATTTTTGAAAGGATATCATATGATTAAAGAATTCAAAGAGTTTATTTCACGTGGTAATATGATGGATTTAGCTGTTGGAGTTATTATAGGAGCAGCTTTTACAGCAATTGTAAATTCCTTAGTCAAAGATTTGATTAATCCTTTGATTGGATTATTTATTGGGAGAATTGATCTTTCAAACTTAAAATTCACAGTTGGTGAAGCCACATTTAAATACGGTAGCTTCTTAAATGCTGTGATCAACTTTCTAATTATTGCCCTAGTTGTCTTTTTCTTAATTAAATTAGTTAATCGACTAACCCCTAAAAAAGAAGTGGAAGAAGACGATCCAGCTCCAACTAACGAAGAAATATACCTTCGCCAAATTCGTGACTTATTGCAAGAAAAAAATAAGTAACTACGCATAGTGGTAGTTAAAGCGTTTTAGCTATCATTTACAAGTTAGTTTTAAAGATTTAGTCATAGTTTGTCGTCGTTGGTATAACTTATACGTTCCTGGTAAATTTGCACATCGACGAAATTTTAAGCATACTAGGATTTCTGACAGTTTTCTCCTAGCTTTGCTCATTTGGCAAGCCAAAACAGAGATTGAATCACAAGATGAATCAAAACGTTGATTTAAGCGGACAATTTTTGATTCTTGACAGCTTTCCAGTACCTGTATGTCAGTCGATTCGTAATTATTGAGCCAAAATATTTCGTAGCTATGCGGATATTAGGTATAAAGCTACTAAGAAGATTTACTATTATAGCTTCAAAGTACACGCAATTGTCAGTGGCGATGATTACATTCTTGATTATGTAGTTACTAAAGCTTCCGTGCATGATGCTAAAGAAACGGTTGAGTTAATGAGGACGCCCATCCAGCCAATCGTTATCTCCTTGCAGATGAAGGCTACTTAGGTAAAAGATTACATAATCAGCTAAAAGAAATGGGCTATATACTTTGGACGCCTTATCATAAGAATATGGCAGAGGCCAAGAAGCACAATAATCATCTATTAATGGCTATTCGTAGAACAGTTGAAAGTGATTTTTCACTTTTAACATATTATAATGCTGAAAATAATCGAACTCGTAGTCTAACAGGATTTTAAGTTCGCCTAGAAATTGCCATACTTGCCTATAATTTAGCTTATTGTCTAGAGAGATTTAACTAGTACCACGTGTGAATATATATTAAAAGGTATTAAAGGAATGTCCACTTCAAAGAAAATAATTTGTTTATTTTGAACAACAATTTTTAATGTCCAAGTAGATCATATAAATTTGAATTCCTATGTATATTTTAAAATTTGTTAGTTCAAGGTGTTTTACTGCTAAAGAGTATAAGTACATATGTAATGTACCTATGCTCTTTTTATATCTACGTGTTTTTAGTAAATTATTAGTAGGCGTCGAGCGATAAAAAAAGCATTACCTTTTGTTGCGATTTAGGTAATGCTTTTTGAGTTCGTTGAATTTTAGAATTTCTAACTTGGTGCACAACTTACTAATATAAAGACAAAGTTCCATTTTTCTTTACATATTTATCTGTTAGCCTAAAAATAAAAAGCCCAATTAACACCCATAGGATAGCATTAAACAATGAACCACCAAAATAAAAAGCAATATTATATGGTTTATTATTAATAGCTAGCCTCATCCAGCTCACCATTGGGCAAATTGGTAAAAGACACGAAAGATACTTAGTAATGTCATTATAGTTTTCAAAGTTAATTAATAAAACACCCAAATAAATATACTGAAAAATTATTAATGTACTCCCTATTCTTTTAAAACGTAATACTAAACTAACTATTAGATACCCTAGTCCTACAGTTACAACCAGCGCTAATAGAAATGGAATAATCATCACTGGTGGGAATTTTATCCAATGATTAGTAAAAAACATAACTACGATCAAAATCAAAATTGCTTGTGCAAGCGAAACAATTATATTGACAATACTTTTATTTAAAAATAACCTTTTGGAAGAAATTGGCATTAAATATTGTTGCTCTAAAATACCACTTTTGGCATTATTCATTACAGTAGTTCCCATTTGACTAATAGTATTTTGAATCAAACTCCATAAAACGTATCCAACTACTAGTGCATTTAATGACTTACCAAGTACACCTCCACCAACAAGACTTCCTCCCCAAAAAATAGCCATAAACATTAAAATTAACAAGAAGAAGTCTGAAATATAGTTAAAGGTATATCTTTTATATAAATAAAACTGTCGCCAAAGCTCTGCTTTAAAACTAGTCATCATTATTCCTCCCAATATAATATTTAAATATTTCGTCCAGGCCTCTAGTTACTGTTTCTATTTTAATCACAGGTAATTCACTCAGCATTTTAAGTATTTCAGTTAATTTTGTTTTTTCTCTACCACTTAAGCGATATATTTTATCCGTTTTCTTCAATTCTTCACAATAAATTAATAACTTTTCTACTTCTTTAGCAGTAAGAGTTCTAGAAAATGCAACTTCAAAAATAATTCGTTTATTTAATCTTTCCAAACTATCTTTTACGCTATCTGAAAAGACAAGCTTACCGTGATTAATTAATAAAATTTTATTAGCTACTTCCTGTGCGAAGTCTAGTTGATGGGTCGTAATTAAAATGCCTACTCCACTTTTAGACAATAATCTTAAACTATTAGTCATTATTTGAGTCGCATTAAGGTCTAATCCTAAAGTTGGCTCATCTAAAATTAAAAGTCTGGGTTTTGCAATCATGGCACAGCAGATCCCAATAATTTGTTGCATACCGCGACTCAACATAGTGATTGATGTATATTTTTTATCTAGTAACCCAAATGTTTTTAATAGCTCTTCTCCTCTTTTTTTTGCTTCTTTTTTGCTAAGCCCACGTTGACCACCCCAATAAATGAAATTTTCCATAGGAGATAAAGCCCAAAACATATTCTTAGATCCTTCTAGTAAAACCCCCGTATTTTTTAAAAGAAATAAATTATTATTAGTAATATCTTTCCCATCGAAAAATATACTTCCCTTATCAGGGCTTACCAGATTAAGAATGATTTTTAAAGTTGTCGTTTTTCCCGCGCCATTTGGTCCAAGAAAAGCAACAATATCACCAGCGTTTACTTTAAAAGAAACATCAGAAACTGCTCTTTTTTTTGTTTTTCGATATGTTTTTGAAATATTATTTACAGACAACAAAGTCATAATTTACCTCCTTTTTGTCTCCTTATAACTTCTAGGTCATACATAAGGTGTATCAATGGACATAACCAAACATCAATGTATAATGCAATAAATATTAAACCCAAATTCAATACAAGCAGAATCAGAAAAGCTGTAATGCTATTCGGCGACCTATAAATAACATATATATGATTAAACATAAATACTACGCTAATAATAATTATTAAAATAAAATCTGAATTTAGCAATCGTCTGTTTCTTCAGGTCTGTCATTAGTACAGCAACACCCTGCAGCTGGTAACTCTCTATTTAAATTCTTTTCTTCATAAAATTTATGACTTTTATCTTTGATCTTCATAATGAGACATCCTTATATTAAAATATCTTCTATTTTTTAATCCTTAAGATTTTTATTTAAGGACTTGATTAAATAATACATCTATTTTTTCATTTTTCAATCATTTTTATAAAAATAAATTAATCATTTCTGATAAAAGCAAAAATTTTAATCTTATATCTAACATATTATTAATATTAAGAACTAGTTATAACTTTTTTACATCAGCTTTGTAAAAGCTATTTTTATACTTTTTTTAGCATAAAAAATAATTTCGCAAATTGCAATAATAAATTGAACACTTTTAGTTAAGCTGCTTGATAGATTAGATCTAATTCTCTTTCAAAGATTTCATCTGGTGTATGATAGGCCAGTATCTTTCTTGGCAAAGAATTGCACCAGGTTTCAATATTAATGATGTCTTGTAAAGAATAGTTAGCTATTGCTTCTCCCTTAGGAATGAATCTGCGAATAAGACCATTGTGTCTTTCAACTGTTCCCTTATCACAAGAAGTGTAAGGATGGGCATAGTAAACCAGTGTATTGGATACTTTTTCTAGGTTGGAAAGATCTGCAAACTCTGAGCCATTATCAGTGGTAATGGTTTTAAAAATATCATTCCAATGTTCGCTGTATTGCCTTTGGAGTTCTTTAAAGGCCTGCATGACACTGACAGAAGTCTTGTCAGGAATACGAAGAATTAAAAACTCACGACTCATACGCTCAGATAAGGTTAGCAGTACCTCATCATCTTTGCTCTTATGTCCGAGAACTAAATCGCATTCCCAATGACCGAATTCATTACGTTTATTGATCTCTTTAGGACGTTCTTCAATGCTTCTGCCAAGTTTTTTCTTATTTTTGCGAATACGATGAAGCTTAGTATTGCGTTTAAGCTTCTCTGGCAAGTCGTAATTATAAATTCCTAATAAGCCTTGATCAACGTAATTATAAAGAGTTTTGGTGCAGACAACATCGCTGCTAGCGAATTCGCCAACAGCAGTAGCACGATTACTGCACACATCAAGCGACCAGCCATCTTTAAAAAAATGCTTGTGGACATAGCGCATGAATTGAGCTTTCCTGAGAAAGTCTGATTTGCGCCCACAATTTTTACGATGAGCTTTATATGCATCATGCCCTTGAGTAGCCTTATATTTTTTGACTTTACCATGATACAGTTTTACAGTGCCACGCTTAACCTCATAGCTGATAGTAGAAGGAGAACAGTTAAGTTCACGGGCAATTGCACGCAAAGAATAGCCATCTTTCAAACGCAATTGAATAATAACTCGCTCTTCAAATGATAAATGCTTGCCTTTAACGTGCTGGTTCATGGTAGAATGTAAAGAGTCCATTTTGACCTCCAATAGAAAGTTTTTGTGGTTATTAACATTCTATCAAACAGGTCCGAATGGACTTTTTATTTTTTATCAAGTGTTCAATTTAATTTTACAATCAGCGTAAAAAATAATTTAAAAAGCCGACTAAGTAAAAATGCTCAAGTCAGCTTTTTGATTATTCTATTATCTAAAGACTACGCAGTCTTAATATTACATTATCCTGAAAATTGAGAAGTCTATTAGGACTTGCAGTAGATGAGCTTAAACGAAGAAAAAAGAATTAATCCTTTAATCGGCTTATTTATTGGGAGAATTGATCTTTCCAACTTAAAATTCACAGTTGGTGAAGTCACATTCAAATATGGTAGTTTTATCAATGCAATAATCAACTTTTTAATTATTGCATTAGTTATTTTCTTATTAGTTAAACTTGTTAACAAAATCACTCCTAAAAAAGAAGTCGAAGAAGACGATCCTACACCAACTAACGAAGAAATATACCTTCGCCAAATTCGTGACTTATTGCAAGAAAAAAATAAATAGATTACTGCATCCCTTAAATGTTTGAGGGATGCTTTTTGTCTAAAAAAATAAAACTCCTTTTTAACGAATGCGGTATTATTTTTCAATGATGGATCAAAGTCCGTTTATGCAAGGCGAAAATTATCGTAATTTGCCTACTACGTACTTAATTTTAATTCTGCCAACTGATCCTCTCGGACTTGACCAGTATCGCTACGATACGACTTGGAGCACCAAGGGATTCAAGGATGATCCACTACATATTGGTCAAAAATTCCTTTTGCTTAATGCAAGTGGAACAAAAGAGAAAATCACGCCACGTCTACACGAATTCTTCGATCTAATGGGTGGTAAAATTAATACAAATGATAGCTTTATCCAAAAGTTGAAAAGAAGAGGACCGAATTAATGCTATTAGAAAGATGATTAACCTCAGTAGAAAATTAAATGCTAGTGATGACTTCGTATTAAAACAATTAACTGAGGATTATGGCACATATTTTTCTCAAGAAGAATTAAAACATTTTATTAAAAACAATTAAATACATTAATAATTGAAAATACCTGATATATCAATGCTTCATAAGCAGAGATATATCAGGTATTTTTTATATTTCTTTATCAGCTAGCTATCAAACACAAAAAGCCTACTTCAAAAAAGTAGACTTTTTAAAATCTAAAAATTATTCAATTAATATTCTGAAGCGCCAGAATTGGTATCAGGTTTTGCTTCTTTCTTTTCTTCTACAGGCTCTTCATGTTTAGAAGCACCTGTTGCAGTATCAATGGTATCTCTCTTATAAGTTGCACCAGTTGTAGCATCGGGATCATCAACAAGTTTTTGTCCAGTAGTTTCACAGAAATATTTTACAAACGGATATATATCTTGTACCCATTCATAAGTACCAACATAGTTACCCTCTTCGTCTTCAATTCGCTTATAATCATGTAGAATCAACTTATGACGATTACCATTTGGAACAGGCATTTTAACTTCATCATGTCCACCGACTTTATTTCTTAAAGCATAGATAACTTTCTTTGCTTCAGGAATAACGTTACGAATATCAGGGTGAACAGCTCCCATTGTATCACCAACTTGGTCTGGAGTACGACCAGCTAACATCTTTTTATTTGGATCAGTTGGTTTGTTATACCATAAAAATTGATTATTATCATCAACATAAGTTAATTCACCAAAAGCACGCCGAAGCATCCAATTAATTTGGTTAACTGTAAGAAGTCCAGCATCAAGCTTTACATAATCGTCTCCTTCAGCAGCATTTACTTTTTTTGCTGCTTTATCTAACCAATCTGGATCATTTTTATCGATACCGTCCACAGTATAACGTGACTTTCCAGTTGCATCGAAATCTTCTTTAAGATAATCTTCTTCTTTTAAATCTTTTAACCATTTAGGTTCTGCCATTTTACTTCACCTCATATTAATCAACAACTCTTCAATTTAATTATACTCACTTAAGAAAGGGTTTGCAATACAAATATATATTTTTTTATATGTAAATCTTTCATAATATATATTTATAGAATATTGCTTTCTTTTTAAAATTAACTGTTGACTAAAAGTAAGCTATGAGATATTATAACTTGTGAAAAGTAAGAAAGGAGCTAATGATTATGTTTAATGTACGTCAAACAAATTCTTGTTGTTGTAATTGTCAAAAAATTTGGCAATTATTTGGCGTACAGTCATTAGTTCACTTCAAGAATTTCTCTAGTTAGAAACTAACTTTTCAAAGTTATAACTATGATTTTTCTTAAGAGCTGTTGGCATAAGCCAATGGCTCTTTTTTGTTTGCTTAGAATTGGAGTTGAAGAAAGTGCAAACTACTCTCATTGTCTTAGTAGCCATTGCTATTCTAGCTGGTATGGCCTACTTACATAGAAAAAATTGGGGATTTACTAAGCTAGTATTTCTCTCATTAGTAGCCGGAATCGTCTTTGGGGTTTCTATTCAATTAATGTTTGGTGCCAAAAGCGATATTGTAAAAAATAGTATCGATTGGCTTTCAATCGTTGGGGATGGCTATGTTTCATTATTACAAATGCTAGTTCTTCCTTTAATCTTCGTTTCACTAGTTGGTGCCTTCACTCAACTAAAGGTTACGACTAAGATTAGAAAAATTGCAGCTAGCGTCTTAGCCATTTTACTAGGAACTACTGCTGTTGCTTCATTCTTGGGCTTTAGCAGTGTCGCAATCTTTAACTTGGGTGGAGCTAGTTTTGCTAAAGGAATGTCTGCTTCTTCAACTGCTCTTAGTGCAATTAAGGACCACCAAGAACAGTTGAAAGGTCTAACTTTACCACAACAAATCACTTCGTTTTTCCCACAAAATATTTTCGCAGACTTTGCAGGAATGCGTTCAACTAGCACAATTGCAATCGTCATCTTCTCTATTTTTGTCGGAATTGCATTCTTACAAGTTAAGAAAGAAAAAGCTGAAGTCGCTGCAACTTTCGCACGTGGTATCCAAGCATTACGCGCAATTATCATGCGTATAGTAAAAATTGTACTTGAACTCACTCCATATGGAATTTTTGCTTTAATTGCTAGAACTACTGCAACTAACAGTTTCGCAACAATGAGTAAACTTCTTGTATTTATCGTAGCTGCTTATGTTGCAATTGCTGTTATGTTTATCGTACATGCTGTTTTACTTTTAATTAATGGAATTAATCCTGTTACCTACTTTAAGAAAGCATGGCCCGTTTTAGTTTTCGCATTTACTTCTAGAACTAGTGGTGGTAGTTTACCACTTAATGTACGTACTCAACGCGAATCAATGGGAGTAAGTGATACCATTGCAGACTTTGCCGCTAGCTTTGGTCTAACTATTGGTCAAAATGGATGTGCAGGTATTTATCCATCCATGGTTGCGGCAATCACTGCCTCACTTGTTGGAGTTAACATCTTCTCATGGCAATTTGTCTTAAGTTTAGTTGTAATTGACGTTATTTCTAGCTTCGGTGTTGCCGGCGTTGGTGGTGGTGCAACATTTACTACCTTAATGGTACTTGGTGCACTTAACTTACCAGTAACAGTTCTTGGAGTTTTAATTGCTATCGACCCAATCGTTGATATGGCAAGAACTGCTCTTAACGTTAACGATTCAATGGTTGCTGGTGTGATTACCGCTAAGCGAACTGGAGAATTAGACTGGGGTATTTTTAATAATCAAAAAGATGATGTAGATACTGAAGTTGAATAATTTTTCTAAATATTCTTGACATTAATTTTTAGAAGTTGTATTATTATGACAACAAAATTAATTAAAACTTAGAAGAGATGAGTAATTGCTTAAAGTATCTCACAGAGAGTCGGAATTGGTGAAAACCGATGGTACTAGAGTGATGAATATGGTCTTGGATTTAGAATAAAATGCGAGCTAATTAAGTAAGCAATTTACGATTGACGTACGTTATCACGTCTGAGTCTTCCATATTTTGGAGTACTTAACGAGGAACTGATTGTAAAGTCAGTTTGAATACAGGGTGGTAACACGTGATAAGCGTCCCTAGTGTAGTGTAATAGCTATGCTAAGGACGCTTTTTCTTTTGCTTATTTATTGTTTAAGGAGGGATCATTATGAAAAATAAGTATATTGTTTTTAACGAACGGGTATTTAATCGAATGTGCTACTTGAACATGATCCCTTTTGTTAGTGGATCCTCAAAGAACATTTAAATGAAAAATTTAGTTAAAATTAGGAGGTAGATTACTATGACAGAATTAGTACATTTCGATATTGTAGGCAGTTTTTTAAGACCAAAAGAATTAAAGCAGGCCAGAGATAAGTTTAATCACGGCGATATTTCGCAAGCTGAATTAACTCAAATAGAAAACCAAGAAATTGAGAAATTAATCCATACAGAAGAAGACTTAGGCTTAAAGGCTGTAACGGATGGAGAATTTCGTCGTAGCTGGTGGCATCTTGATTTCTTATGGGGCTTAAATGGCGTCGCAAAATATGACTATCAAGAAAGCTATAAGTTCCATGGTGCTAAAACTAGAACCGACAATGCAGAATTAGCTGGCAAAGTAGCTTATAATCCCGATCATCCGTTCTTTAAAGCATTTGAGTTTGTTAAGGAACATACTAACGTAACTCCTAAGCAAACGATCCCTTCACCTACTCTACTTTTTAGAGATAACCGTTCAGACAACTGGTCTAACTTTTATGAGAATAAACAGGATTATCTTGATGATCTAGCAAAGGCATATCACAAGACAATTAAGCGATTTTATGATTTAGGCTGTCGTTATCTTCAAATTGATGACACAACTTGGGCCTTCTTAATTAGTAAGTTGAATGAAACTGAAAATGATCCTAAAGAACATGAAAAATACGTTCAATTAGCAAAAGATTCAGTTTACGTAATCAATAAAACGCTAGAAAATCTTCCAGATGATCTAACTGTTGCTACACATATCTGCCGTGGTAATTTTAAATCTACATTTCTTTTCTCAGGTGGATATGAGCCAATTGCTAAGTACCTAGCCCAGCTAAATTATGATCGCTTTTTCTTAGAATATGACAATGATCGTTCTGGAGATTTAGAACCAATCAAAAAGATCTGGAACAATCGTGATAACGTCACAATTGTTTTAGGATTAATTACATCAAAAAATGGACATCTAGAAGATCCTGATACAATTATTCAAAGAGTCAATGAAGCAGCCGAGCTAGTTCCTCTAACTAATTTAGCTCTTAGTACGCAATGCGGATTTGCTTCAACAGAAGAAGGCAATATTCTAACTGAAGCTGACCAATGGAAAAAAATAAAACTAGTCGTTGATACTGCTAATAAAATTTGGAAATAAAAAAATTTTATACGGAGGAAATTTATTATGGGCAAAGTTGAAAGTTTTGAATTAGATCACACTAAAGTTAAAGCACCTTACGTTCGCTTAATTACTGTTGAAGAAGGACAAAAAGGAGATAAAATTAGTAATTTTGATCTTCGTTTAGTTCAGCCAAATGAAAATGCCATCCCTACTGGGGGCTTACATACTATTGAGCACTTATTAGCTGGATTGTTACGTGATCGCATTGACGGTTACATTGATTGCTCCCCATTTGGTTGTCGCACCGGCTTTCACCTCTTAGTTTGGGGTACCCCATCCACTACAGAGGTAGCTAAGGCACTTAAAGAATCGCTTGAAGAAATTCGCGACAAGATTCAATGGGAAGACGTTCCTGGTACTACTATTGAATCTTGTGGCAATTATCGTGATCACTCCCTATTTTCTGCTAAACAGTGGTCAAGAGATATTTTAGAAAAAGGAATTTCTGACGATCCATTTGAAAGAAATGTTGTAGAATAATTTTTCTGAATAAATATAAAAATGCATTATTACTAATTTCAAACTAGTAATAATGCATTTTTTAATTATTTTTCTTATATCTATTCCACAAAACTATGTTGCCAATTACTAGCATACATACCCAGATTAATGCTAGAACTATATTGTTTTGATAATTTTGTTTATTTTGAATATTAACCCAAATTACACTAAAGTATACTCCGCTCAGAATTGCACTTAAGGTAATACTAGTTAAGATAACTACTAAATTTGGTATTTTTTCCTTATATTTTAGCAACTGAAGCCAATTGTAGATCATCTCACAGATTACAATTAACACTACCAGTAAGTCATACCACCAGTCTTGCTGCTTAACAAACATATTTATCGTATCAATAAAATAATAACCACAAATAATTGCAAATAAATCTAAAGTAAGTAATTGTCCTATAATGGTGTTCTTTTCTTTTTCTTTCATAAAAGTCCCTTTATAAATCTTTATTGTTACTTTTAATTATAGAACAATAGTTTCCATTTCAGCATTAAAAATATTAAAGCTGGCTTTAGGCACTTAAGATATGGAAGTAACTTAAAACAATTCCTAAAATCAAAACAAACCAGATCATCTTAGTGGACGTCACATGTTTCTTTCCTAGCAACCAGTAAACTAAAGCTACAAGTAAGACAGGTACTAAGGATGGCATAATTTGATTTAAAATTGTTTGCATCTTTAATGTTACTTTACCTGCTCGATATACAAATGGCACTTTAACATTCACTACTGTTGGTATTAAGGCACCAACGACGGTAACCCCAAGTAAAATTGCGGAATCTGTAATTGCATTTAATTTACCTGAAGCAGAATCAATTAGCTTTACACCCTGTGAATAACCCAAGTTTAAAAAGCTAAATCTTGTGAATAAAATAATCAAGTTAACAATTATCCACAGAAATGCGCCAAATGGATTTCCTCTTAACCCCATATATGCCCCAATTGATCCACAGATTGTTGGAATAATTGCGCCAAAAATCGTATCTCCCACTCCCGCAAGTGGTCCCATCAAACCAGTCTTTAATCCAGCAATTGTATCTTTAGCCTTACTACCTTGCTTTTCTTCAATTGCTAAATCCATCCCAATAATAAAATTTCCATCAAAAGCATTAACGTTGAAAAATTGAGACTGCATTTGCATCATTTCAACTAACTCATCATCTTTATACCAACGCTTTAAAAAAGGCAAAACAGAATAAAAATAACCTGGAGCCATCATTTTTTCATAATTCCAAGATAATTGACTAGCCCATAACCAACGCCAAGTTGCTCGAAATAGATCTCTTTTTGTTAATTTATTTGAACTAGTTTTCATACTCTCCCTCATCATTCGTATACTCTTCATCTTCATTTTGCTTTTCTGTATTTGTCTGCTTCATTTCTAACTTTTCCACTTCACGAGTATAGTGAATATAAGCTAACGCTGTCCCAAGAAGTGCAACTCCAAGCATTGGCATCTTTAAATAAGCCGCTGCAATAAATCCGATTGCTAGATATGAAATGAATCTCTTAGTTGGCAAGTATCTAAGTAAAATTGCAATACCAACAATTGGCAAAATATGTCCTGAAACTTTTAAACCATCAGTTAACCAAGCAGGAATAACTCGTAAAATTGCTTTTACAACATCATTTCCAACCACAAGCAAGATAAAGACGGGTAATGCACGTGAAAATCCCCAAGTAAAAGTTCCCCACAAAGCATTACGTGCTGCTGCATTTGGCTTATCTTCTCTAATAAAAGAATCAATTCGATGTTGAAAAATTGTATTTGCAAAACGCGCTAATACATCTAATTGAACCATCAATAATCCAACTGGAACTGCCAAACCAATTGCAAACTGCACACCTTTTCCTGAAATAACGGCGTAAACTGTACCAACAATCGCACCAGTCATAAAGTCCGGCATTGAAGCTCCGCCATAAGTAGAAACACCCAACACCATTAACTGGAGAGTTGCACCAACTGCTAATCCAGTCGTAATGTCTCCCATGATAATTCCAGAAATCATCCCTATTGCCAATGGATTATTCAACACAGCTACAGTAAGCTGGTCAATAATTGCCCAAAAAGCTAATCCTGTCAGCAGTAAAATCTGCCACCATTGTATTGTCATTATTTTTCCTCTATTTCTCTAATAATTTCATGAAGTCTTCTTTATCTTCTGCGGGTACCATTTGATGATATAGATGGCAGCCTTGCTTGTTTAAGTAATTAAAGTCGTCAACATCTTCAGCAGTAACAGCCACGCTCTTAGCAACCTGACGTGAATCGCTTTTAGTCGACATATTGCCGACGTTAATCTCAGGCAACTTCACGCCATTATCAAACATTTGACGTAAGACACTAGGATTTTTTACCAAAACTAGCACAGTTTGACCTTGATACTTACCTGAATTAATTCGTCTGGCTGCTCCCTTAGCAGTTAAAATACTGAGATGAACCCCATGTGGACAAGCTGTTTTTAAAGCAGTCTTTTGAATATCGTTTTTAACAATATCGTCCCCAACTACCATAATTCGTGTTAAACGAAGTGCATTTGTCCACATTGTAGCAACTTGTCCGTGGATAAGTCGTTCATCAATTCGCACATTGTGCATCGTCTGTGGCTCAATTTCCGCATTTTCATTGGGCTTTGTTTCTTCAGTATTTTTTTCTTTAGCCGGTGTCTTCTTAATATCTAAATTTTCTCCAACCGGGGCTATGTTTTCTTGGGCTTGCTTGATAGCTTCTTCCATCGGTGTTCCCATTACAGCAGCCAGCAAAAGCGGTAAGCATAATCCGCTATATACTTTTACCTCGGGGTGCTTTTGATGATAGCGCAAAGATGCATTTGCGGGCGTTCCTCCAGCAATATCAACAATTATCGTCGGCTTTTTATCAAAGCTTTCTGCAACCTTTTCAATCTCATTAAGTAAATCGTCCTGGTTCATTGTTTGTTTAAAAGCAATTGCCTTTACATTCGGCAACTTCCCTGCGATCATCTCACAGCTAGCTAAAGTTGCCTTAGCATATTCACCATGACTAACTATTAAAAAATTATTCACATTTAATTCCTCCAGAATTCACAATGTTTATATTTTATCCTAATTGGTATATAAATTAAAGCTAAATATAGTAGTGATTTCAGCTAATTATTAAATATTGGTATAGTTCAATTATGATAGTTTGTACTTGTAATCGCTGTCATTACTGATACAAAAAGAAGACTCTACTTAACGAAAGTAGAGCCTTCTGTAGGAATATAACTATGAAAATTTAATTTAAGGAAATATTATTTAAGAATTTGTGTTAATGTATGAGGATTATATGTATGGAATAAATTATTTTTTACTACTTAGCAAAGCCAACATCGTACCATGAGTTTGCTGATGGCTTAAGTGACCAGCCAGTTACCTTGTTATTAACTGCAGTTACTGACCAGCTGTTTGTGGTAGGTACAACATAGGCATTGTCATACATCCATTGTTGCCACTTATCAAATGCTTGTACACGGTACTTGTGGTTGAAGGCCTTAGTTGAATCAATGTTAGTAAGAAGTTTAGATTGAGTTGGAGAAACAAAACGAGCCATGTTGTATGGAGCACCTTCACTGTAAAGGTCCATTGGTGATGGTTCAGCTGATAAACTCCAACCACCTTCAAAGACATCAATCTTAGGACTATCTGCTTGAACATCTTGTACCCAAGAGTTGAATTCCATTGGACGACCACCAACAAATTTAGCATCTAAGCCGATCTTTTGCCATTGTTGGATGTAGTTAGTCCAGATCTTTTCAGCGTTTGGTTGTGTATTACGAACAGCAACGTTAATAGTTAACTTCTTACCATTTGGTTGACGACGGTATTTTTCACCCTTACGCTTCTTGTATCCAGCCTTGTCTAACAATTCATTAGCCTTCTTCAAGTTGTATGGGTATCCCTTGATACTCTTGTCAGAGAAGTCGCCAAATTGTGCTGGGATTAAAGTGTTAATACGGAAACTCAAGCCATTGCTGTAACGCTTGGTAACGGCATCAATGTTCATTGCATAAGCCATCGCCTTACGTAATGAAACATTGTTCATCTTAGCATTCTTATCTTCAACGTTCTTACCAGTCTTCTTGTCAAACTTACCTACCTTAAAGCCTAAGTAGTTGTAAGATAGAGGAATCTTACCAATGAAGTTAACGCCCTTAGTATCCTTAACGTTGTTCCATTGAGAGTTAAGCACACCAGTAATATCAAACTTGTGATTCTTAATAGCTTGAGAAACAGAGTTAGTTCCGATTACTTCCATAGTAATCTTATCTAAGTTTGGCTTACCACGCCAGTAATGTTCATTTGGTACATAAGTAACTGATTGACCACGAACAACTTTTTGAACCTTGTATGGACCAAAGAAAAGTGGTTGTTTACGAACCTTGTCATCTGATAAAAGTTTATCAAATGGAACGTCTTTCAAATAGTGGTATGGTTCTGCAGTTTCAAGGAAGTAACCATTACCATCTTGAAGCATACCTGGTTTCATTTCTTTAAAATGAAGAACGACCTTTCGACCATCTTCGCCATTTGGCATTTCAATACCAGAAATCTTATCAGTCTTACCTTTGTGATATTCTTCTAAACCAACAAGGTTAGCTAAAGAATCTGTATATCTTGAAGTCTTAGTCTTAGGATTACCAACGATCTCGTAGGCATATTCAAGGTCCTTAGCAGTTACTTGCTTACCATCAGACCACTTAACACCCTTTTTCACTTCAATAGTGATTGTCTTGGCATTCTTATCTAACTTAAAGGTAGCTGCACCCTTGTTGTTAATCTTATAACTATCGTCAGTTGCAAATAAACCTTCTAAACCTGGCCCTTGAATTTCCCCATCAGTTGCCGTATCTGATAACTCTGGTAAGAAGATACCAGTAAATGGTGAGTCACTTTCAATAGCGTATTTTAATGTTCCGCCTTTTTTAACTTGTTTCTTAGGAACTGCTTCCTTAAAGCTAACTTTCTTATCGCTAGCATTATTATTGTTGTTATTCCCACAAGCAGTTAAAGTTAATGCCGCCCCTGACAAAACAGTAATTGCTCCTAACCACTTAACTTTTTTCAATTTGTTCTCCTCCTTTGTGAGCTGACTTAAATTTCTTGTTTTTGATTATATGATATTAAAATGAAAAAGACAATATAAAATTAAAATATTTTTCGATAAAATTTGCATTTTATTAAAAAGTCGATATTAATACACTTGTTTTCTTTAAGAAAATAATCTACTAGTTATAAAATTAGAAAGTGAAACGTATGGACAACAATCCTTTCAATCCTAGTTTGTTTCACCAAATATCTTATTTCACTAGATTTAGAAACCATTAAACTTAGCTACAAACATATCTTTCAAAGAAAAAGAGTTCGTGCAAGCAATGGTAAAAGTAGGAAAAACTAGAGTTAAAGGCCAAGAAATTGGTAAAATAATGAATAAAAGTGCAAATTATTTAGCTGTTTATCGCAGAAAATTAGTAGATGACCAAGTTATTAAACCTGATGGTTATGGCTACGTTATTTTCTTGTTCCCTCACTTTGATAAATTTATTGAGCAAGAAATGATCTTAAATGAACTATAAAAACTTCAAAAAAGCTGGTAATATTTTCATTTCAAACGAAGATATTACCAGCTTTTCTTTTATTATTTATTTTCAGTTTTTTTAATTTTTCTTTTAGGAGTAAAATTCAAAGCTAAAACTGCTGTAATTACTAAGGCTGTACCTAACCAGTCCATCCCTGACATCACTAAACCAAAGATTAAAACTGATCCAACAGTAGCCGATAAAGGCTCAAAGGCGTCCAGTAAACTAACAGTTGATGGCTTAACATAGCGTAAGGCATTCGCCATTATCTGAAATGGCAGAATCGTTCCGATAATAATAATTGCCCCAACCCAGAGCCACACTTTTGGCGTGACTGGAATGGCATGAAAACTTGGATGAACAATTACCAAACCAAAACCAGCAAAGATCATCCCCCACCCAGTCAAAACTAAACTAGAAATTCTTTTTACAATTTTAACTGGAATCAAAGTATAACTTGCCTCACCTAAAGCAGATAATAGACCAAAAAACAATGCTAAAGGAGTAATAGCTAAATGATTAAAATTTCCATGTGTCGACAGCAAAAATACTCCAATAAACGCCATAATTGCTGCTAGAACATCTAATTTTCTTAAAACCTGCTGATGGGTCATCGCTAAATAAGCAAGGACGAAAAAAGGCCCGATAAATTGCAAGATTGTAGCAATCGAGGCATTTACCATTTCAATGACAATAAAATAAAAAATCTGTACTGGTAGCAAGCCAAAAATACCATAGGCAATAATACGCAAGGTATTTTTCTTATTTTTTAAAACAGAAAATGGTTTTTGATGTAAAACTGACGCAATGATTAATAGGACAATCCCAGAAATAATTAATCTAACCTGCGTTAGCCAAATTGGTGTAATTCTAGAACTAATCTTAAATAAAGATTCCGCAAATAAACCTGAAATTCCCCACATTACAGCTGCCAATGCAGCTAAAATTGTCCATAGTCTACTTCTAGTAGCTTGCTTATCCATCCAACTTCTTCCTCACAAATAATAATTAATCTAAACCATCATAGCATAGTTATATAAGTAATCATTGTAATTTTGATAAAAAAATACTACTCAATTTTGACGTTAAATTGAGCAGTATTCTTAAAATTCAAATTAGTCTAGATCTTTACCGTCAGATTCAATTACTTTCTTGTACCAATAGAATGAATCTTTCGGCATTCTCTTCAGAATGCCTTTTCCTTCATCGTCTCGATCAACATTGATAAAACCATAGCGCTTTGACATTTGACCAGTTCCGGCACTAACTAAGTCAATACAACCCCAAGTAGTGTAGACAATCAAATCAACGCCATCATCGCTAATTTTATCCACTGCGCCAAGGCCACTTTCAACAACCATCATTGGAATATCATAATGGTCATACATCACTTCAAGATAATATTGAAGACCATCTGGATCAGTTGCCCAGCTCCATTCGGAATACTTCAAATATGGATTTTTAACACTCGCAGCAAAGTTACCGCCAACTTTAAACTTCTTAGCACTTATAAGAGATAAAATAAGTGGTAAGAAATAGAAAAATCCATTCCCAATTGTATATAAAACTTCATAAGTACCCGAAGTCTCAGAAAGCCAGCCCAAGGAAGCACACATTTCAGTTAATCCCTTGGTCATACCAGCAGCTGCCATTGGGCATGAGATTGGCGTAAAGATACCTGAAATAAGGTCATCCATCACACTCATATTACTATCTTCAAGATCGTCATCGGCTACTTGACCTCCGCCAGAAAAGCCACCTTCTTTTAAGATAGCGTCATAAACATCAGCTACTTCATTGCCAATAACAACTTGATATTGGCCACCTGCTTTAACAACAGTTACAACACCATCAGTGTCTTTTAAGGCATCATCATTTGCCTTTTTCCCATCTACTGGCAAGTTAACATTCATTTCTTTATTAATTAAAGCAATAACTTTTTCACTAATTTTATATTCCTTAGGAAAAAGATTCTTAACTTCCCAGCGCGTATTTGCAGCACTAATATCAATATTATCTTCAATTCTGGAAAGAGCGAAATCAATATGATCTGCTAAAGCCAAGTATTGAAAATCGTTGAACTTTACATTCAATAGCGGCTCCACCATCTGGATCATCTTATTAGTTAAATCGATGGTCGAAGCGTTTATTTCTTTAACTTGGTTAACCTCATCTTGATGAAAGTTCGCAATGAAACGTCTTTCAATTTTACTTTCATCAATCTCATCACCCTTTTTTAAGCCAAAGCCTACGCCTTTACCTAGGACTACTTGTTCTTGACCTTGATCGTCCTGAACCAAGGGTGCACTATTATTAAATGTTTTAAGAAATATCATCCGACGAATCACCTTTATATAGAAAAAAGCTACCACAAACTAGAATATACCTATCTACGTATATCATCTTTATTTGTAGTAGCTCAGACCTGATCCCATCAGTAAATCCGCTTATTTGCAATAACTATAATAACGCTTACATATAATTGTGCCAATAAGTATTTAAATAAAAATACTTATTTTTATGCAACAAAAAAGAAGAGGCCTCTAGTCTCTTCTTTCTTTGTCTATATTTAGAAAATCAAACTTTTACAATATTTACTTGTCTCTACGCTTCTTATCAGCAGCTAATCCGAATAGACTACCTACTGCAGCAATAGCTAAGCCTAAGATACCAGCTGCATTTTCTGATTTAGCACCGGTTTGTGGCAATGTAGCCTTTTCAGAATGGTTAATTTGTTGTGCTGGAGTTGCAGAAGTCTTCTTTTCATTAGTTTCCGCAACATGCTTAGTGATAACTTGAGCAGTGTTGTTGCTGTTGTTTTCCTTTGCGACAGCATCGACATATACCTTAACTGTTAAGTCTACACTTGAACCATCTGGATAAGTTACAGTAATGACACCAGTGTGTTCACCAAGTGTATTGACATTTGGTACTTCTTTCCAAGTGTACTTAGTACCTACTGGCATTTCATCCTTGTTCTTAATAGCATCTGCTGGGTTTGGAAGAACGCCTAGAGTAGTATGAATTGGCTGTGTTTCTGGTGTTACATCGTTTGTATTAACAACTACCTTCACAGTTACTTCATCCTTTGAGCCATCTGGGTAAGTTACTACAATCACACCAGTACTTTCACCTGGCTTAGTTACATCTGGGGTGTCTTTCCATGTGTACTTAGTACCATCTGGTAAGTCACTCTTGTTCTTGATGCCTTCTGCTGGATTTGGTACAACGCCGGTCTTGGTATTTACGTCTTGACCTTCTGGAGTGTACTTGTCTGCATCGGTTGCTGGGTTGGTTACGTGGATAGTTACTGGTACTTCATCCTTTGAACCGTCTGGGTAAGTTACTACAATCACACCAGTACTTTCACCTGGCTTAGTTACATCTGGGGTGTCTTTCCATGTGTACTTAGTACCATCTGGTAAGTCACTCTTATTCTTGATGCCTTCTGCTGGATTTGGTACAACACTGGTCTTAGTGTTTACATCTTGGCCTTCTGGAGTGTACTTGTCTGCATCGGTTGCTGGGTTGGTTACGTGGATGGTTACTGGTACTTCGTCCTTTGAGCCATCTGGGTAGCTTACAACAACAGTTGCTGGCTTGTCTCCTGCAGTAGTTACATCTGGAGTGTCCTTCCAAGTGTACTTAGTGCCATCTGGTAAGTCACTCTTGTTCTTGATGCCTTCTGCTGGATTTGGTACAACGCCAGTCTTAGTGTTTACATCTTGACCTTCTGGAGTGTACTTGTCTGCATCGGTTGCTGGGTTGGTTACGTGGATGGTTACTGGTACTTCGTCCTTTGAGCCATCTGGGTAGCTTACAACAACAGTTGCTGGCTTGTCTCCTGCAGTAGTTACATCTGGAGTGTCCTTCCAAGTGTATTTAGTGCCATCTGGTAAGTCGCCCTTGTTCTTGATGCCTTCTGCTGGATTTGGTACAACGCCAGTCTTAGTGTTTACATCTTGACCTTCTGGAGTGTATTTGTCTGCATCGGTTGCTGGGTTGGTTACGTGGATGGTTACTGGTACTTCATCCTTTGAGCCATCTGGGTAGCTTACAACAACAGTTGCTGGCTTGTCTCCTGCAGTAGTTACATCTGGAGTGTCTTTCCAAGTGTACTTAGTGCCATCTGGTAAGTCACTCTTGTTCTTGATGCCTTCTGCTGGATTTGGTACAACGCCAGTCTTAGTGTTCACGTCTTGACCTTCTGGAGTGTACTTATCTGCATCGGTTGGGTTCTTAGTTACAGTTACGGTAACTGGTACTTCAACAGGTGAGCCACCTGGATAAGTTACAATAACTACAGCTGGTTTTTCACCTTCAGTAGATACATCTGGTGTTGTCTTCCATGAGTACTTAGTACCATCTGGTAAATCATCTTTGTTGGCAATACCTTGGCTTGCATCTGGTACTTCACCGACCTTAGTAGTTACATTTTGACCAGTTGGAGCTACTGGAGCATATTTAATGTCAACAATGACATTCTTAGTTTCAGCAGTAACTTCTTCAGCTGCTACTTTAGCTTGACTTGGAGTGTACCCTTTAACAGTTGGTGCATTAAATTCTGCCCAAGTACCATTTGCTTGGTTAAGTTCACCTGCCACATGCCATGCGTTCCAAGTAATCTTGCCAGTCACTGGATCAGTGTAACCGGCATTACCTTGAGCATCTTCACGAGTAAAGTGAACGGTTTGATCATGACTTACTGGATCTTGATCTGGTTCATGAACCACAATCGTACGAGTTACATACTGGTTCATGTCATCGTTTACGCCTTCTTGACCTGGCTTGTATGGTACTGGGGTATCAGCTTGCTTTTGGTAACTTACTGTGACGTTTGCACCATTTTGTGGTACTCCATCTTTTTCAGTTACTGCAGCTGCTGGTACTTCGGTTGTCTTTGTACCATCTACGTATGAATCGTAACCCTTAATTTGTTCTACACTAGCTGAAGCAAATTCTGCTTTACCACTCTTAACGTGCCATGGATTCCAAGTAATCTCACCAGTCACTGGATCTTGGTAACCTGCGACACCGTTAACATCACGAGTGTATTCTACAGTTTGTGTTACAGGGGCAATTGCTTCATGTCCTGCTGGTACTTCGTAGTTAATGGTACGGGTTACTGACTTATTCATATCCTTGTTTGAAGGATCATATGGCACTGGAGTTGCAGCTTGTTTTACGTAAGTAATGGTATCAGTAATGTTTTGTGAATCTGGATCTACCGTTACTGCTGCTACTTCGGTTGCCTTAACACCATTTACATAGCTGTCATAGCCCTTTTGTTCTTTAATGTTGTAAACTGGGAAAGTTTCGCTGTTTGAATTCCATGCATTCCAAGCAATATCACCAGTTACTAAGTCCTTCACACCAGTACGTTCAAATTCAACTGAAGCAGTTCTTACAACATGCATATCGGCATTAGTCTTGCCAGCTGGTACTTCTTGGATGGTTTGGGTAATCTTCCGGTAAGTATCTTTGTCATTCTTGTCAACAGGAACGACTTTAGTACCATGTTCAACTTTGTAGTCTACAGGTTGTGGATCATTTGATCCGAACTTGTAAGATCCGATAACTTGTTGCTTTGGAACTAGTTTCCAGTTAGTTGGAACATGTCCAAGTACATCAACATTAACAATTTCATTAGTCTTACCAGGAACATTGTAAGTACCTACCACAGTGCCATTACCGTCAACATAATTAATTACTAAAGTATGTTCGTTAGCAGTGTAAGTTACATTAACAGTTTCATTTGATGAATCTGGAGTAATTGTTGCTGAAGCTGGAACATATTGCTTACCATCAACAGTTTCAATGGTTGCACCAGTTGCAGTAGCAGTGTAGCCAGGTTTAGTTACTTCATATTGTGGGAAGTTCGTTACTGCTTGACCTTCACTATTCTTAGCAGCTGCCCAATCAGTGTAACTGATTTGTTGACCTGCTGGCTTAGAAAGATCAGTTATCTTAGCACGACTATAAATTACGTGTTGAACAACTGGAGTACTTTCGCCTTCAACATTAATCGTACGAGTAATATCACGATAAATGTCGTGGTTAGTCTTATCATCAACACCTTGATCAACCTTGATTACATTTACAGCTACTGGAACATCAAGATAACTACCATCAGTGAAGTTAATTCGTACTGTTGCAGGAGCCTTAGCATTAGCTTCAGCAAGACTTGGTAAAGTTTGCCAGTTAACTGAACTAATTTCAGAATTATGATCAGCAGTTAAATCATTAGTATTTACAAGCTTTGAAGCATCTCCTAAAGCAGTCTTCAAATCGCTAACGTCGGAGTTAACGCTTGGAATAGTACCGTTAGCTTCTGCACCATAAATGTAAACTGATGGGAATGGATAAGTTGATACTGGACCTTTTCCATAAATTGGCCAGTTTACACCTGAGCTGTTAACAACAGCTGAATACTTAGGATAACCAAATTGATTATTGACCCAGTTAGTATAAGTAATCGTCTTGGTTCCACCATTGTTGTCTGATGCTAAGCTTGATGGTTGACCATTACCTTTGATTGGACCTAATGCATTATTGAATAGAACAGTTCCATCGGCAGTCCAACTAATCTTAATGTCACTAGCATTAATAGATTGTGGAGCATCAACAGTTACACCAGCTGGATTATCACCAGTTTGGGTAAGAACATATGCAGTCTTGTCAGCATTCAAAGTGTAAATGTATGGCTTACTGTAGTTTTGACCACCTTGGTAGTAGCTTAACTTGAAGTTTTCAATTACTGGTCCACCAATAATGTTCTTATCTGAGGTCTTGTGAGTTACAACATTATTGGCATGAAGGCTGAAGACATGACCATTATCGATAACAGTAACATCTCCTTGACCATTTACAGCAACCGGAATTGTTACTGTTTCAGTAGTACCATCTGGATAAGTTACAGTTGCCGTGCCAGTAGTTGCACCAGGCTTTGAAGTATCTGGTTTAGTAGTCCAAGTTGCACTTGTTGGATAACCGTCAACTGGAGTAGTACCACCATTATTCAAGTTGGCAATTCCTTCAGTGGCAGCTGGATTACCGTCAACAGTGGTAGTAATCGTCTTAATTTCTGGCTTAGCATTAACAACTACATTAGTTGGAACTTCGTCCTTAGAACCATCTGGGTAAGTTACTACAATAACTGCTGGTTTCTTACCTGGAGTAGTAGTGTTTGGAGTATTTTGCCAAGTATAAGTTGTACCATTTGGTAAAGTATCTGGATTCTTAATACCCTTTTTAGCATCAGGAACTTCTCCAACCTTAGTTGAAACATCTTGCCCTTGTGGGGTATTGATTTCTGCATCAGTAGTTACCTTGATTGAACTTGCTGGAATGTTAACGTTCAAGTAAGTTGGGTTACCATTAGCATCTTTATCAGTAAAGGTAATCTTGATTACTCCACCATTGCCGTTTGCGTCAGGCTTAGTTTCCCAAGTAGTACTTGCAATTTCGTCAGTTGGAATATTGTTTTCTACTAATTGTCCAAATTGTTCACTAGTCAAAGCTGAACCAAGAGCAACAGTAACTGGAGTAGTGATATTCTTAGCACCTGCACCCTTAGCATCAATAGTAAATGGATTAGTAGTTACAACACCGTTCTTTGAGCCTAAGATGTTCTTTGCTGCATCGTTATTAGTGAAGTCAACAGTAACACTGGCAGTGATTTCCTTACCAGCTGCAGTTGCAGTCTCAACATTAGTATTTGGAGTTGTAGTCCAGCTAACAGTTGATGGATCAATCGTAATTGGCGTAGCAGTAGTTGAAATCTTACCATCTGTTAATTCGTAACCTTCTGCAGTTACAACAGTTGCTGGAGAAAGTACTTGTGAATTTTCAGTAGTTTCGTGAGCGTTAAGTTTAGAAGTATCAACAGTAGTTACAACTGCACCATTATCACCCCAAGTTACAGTTTGTCCTGCCTTAGTAACAATTACTGGCACAGTAGTTTCATCGGTACTCTTATCTGAGTAAGTTACGGTTACTGGAACATTGTAAGCACCTGGTGTTACCTCAGTACTTGGCTTAACAGTTACAGTACCTGTTGATGGATCAATCGAAGCCCAATCTGGTGTATCAGTTCCCGTGGTAAAGGTAGTTCCAGTTGGAGCAGTTACATCCTTACCATCTTGATCAGTAAATGATGGGGCACCAGCTGCAGTCTGACCTTGTTCAACGTTTACTGGCTTGTATGATGGAGTGTAAAGCTGTGCCATTGGTTCAGTAATCTTCAATGGAATATTTGCAAAGTCAACAGAACCATCAGTATAGGTTACTTTTGCCCAAGCTGACTTATCACTAGTCTTAAGATTACCCGTTGGGTTAGTTGGTTCTGCTTCATTGCCCATTACGCTCTTCCACTCATTAGCATCAGTAGCTGCATCATACCAACTTACGCTCTTAACAGAAGAAAGATCATCTGTCTCTGTACCATTACCAGAAAGTAAACCTTTAATACCAGCTTTAGCAGTTAAATCCTTCAGAGTTTGGCTAGTATTACCATCAATAGTTTGAACTACTGGTTGATACTTGTCAGCATCGGTTGGTGTTACTTTAGTTTCTAGGTTAGTCCCCATAGAAATTTGTTGTGGTGTCCACCAATTAAAGTTATTCAAGAATTTATTTAAGTATGGCGTTTCATAATCTACACCAGGATCTGGTTGGCCTTGAGTAATTGTACCGTCAGTGTATTGATATTGGTTTAAACCTGCTTGGCTACCACCCATGGTAACAATACCATTTGAGTGAAGGAATTTAGCTTCACCAGCCTTATTTGCACCAGCAGTTTGACCTTGTTTAGCAAAACCACTGATTGAATTGTTCCCCCAGTTGTTATGCGATGTAAGGTTATTAATGTACCAGTAGTATGATGGATTGTTGTAGTTACCTTCGTCCCATTGTGCCAGTGGTAACGGATTATTAGCACCATTACTTTGAACAGTAACATGGTTAGTCAAGTTTTCAAGACGTATTAAAGTACCTGTTTGCTTACCAGTCCGTTGTAAATTGACATAAGCAGGATTAGTAATATTAATGTTATTTGCAGTCGATGAACTACCTGAACCCCACATAGTAATTAAACCAATGTTAGGAGTATTAGTAGTGGCACCTGCAATTGAAGATTGAGCTGAATCCTGAAGGTCCAAAGTTGCACCATCGGTAACGTTTAAAGTAAATTTACCTGTTAGAGCGGCAGCACTTCCACTACCAAAAGAAATTAATGGTGAAGTTGAAGTATTGTCTCCACTACGTACAATCGTTAGTTTACCTTGGTTATCTAAAGTATTTGCATCAGCGTTTGTAACGTTAGCTGCAAAACCAACACCCAGCGAAATTGGTGCAAAGTGGTAACCATTATAATTAGTTACACCGTTTAAACCACTACCATCATTGCTCTGCTTAGTGTTAATGTTAACAACACCAGCCTTACCAATGTTTAAGTTACCAGCCCAAATAGCCATTGAGTGACCGTCAGCCATGTTAGCATTTAAGTTACCATCAACTTGTACAGTACCCGTAATAGCATTATTTACGAGCATTCCCTTAACATCAGTGGACTTACCATTTAAGGTAACAGTTGCACCTTCTTGAACGTCAATTGCTGGAGTAGTATCTGAACTATCTTCAACTTTGGCACGTAAAATATTGCCACCAGCATTTTGGTCATTGTTGGTTTTCGCACTGCTTACATTAAAGACAGTATTAGTACCGTCAGCGAAAACAATGTGTGAAGCTGAAACAGCACTAGAATAGTTATACAATTGATTTCCAGCAACATTTACAGCTTCAACAGTAATGTTATTATTGCCCTTGAAAGTTACTGTAGTGTATGGATTATCAGTAACTTGTTGAGCCATAGTAGTGTTATAAAAGGCACCGTTTTTAACATCAGCAGTCACATTTTCAAAGGTAACCTTGTTCTTAGCTAAAAGACTAGTGTTAATATCATCTCCGCCCATATAAATTGGGCTAAACGCACCACCCAAAGTACCCCAACTGTTATCATAACCATCAGCATTAATAGTTAAATTCTTGAAAGCAATGTCCCAAGGATTACTATTCTTTTGATTATTAGTATCAAAGCTCAGATAATTAGCTCCAAAATTAATGGTATGATTTTGACCATCAATATCTAATCCACCAGAAATGTTAGAGCCAGTTAAATTCATCTTTCCAGAGCTAATTAGTGGTTGTGGACGATGAATGCCGTTAACATTAGTACCCTTGTTAGCAACTGTAATATCGCTCGTCAATTTAATGGTACCAACACTGGAATCATTCATGGCATTGACAAAACCTTGCCAATCATTTACGTCTTGTGATTGAGTACCACGAAGATTCTTAGTTGCAGTACTTTCAACAGAAGCAGCAGCTACTTTTTCATCTCTAAGACTATCCTTAGTCAAAGATGTTTGCTTTTTATCGGTGTTTAATACAGCTGTTTTATTTTCTACATTAGTTGAATCTTCTTTGTTAGAAATAGTCAAATCATTACTTTGACCTGCTTGTACATTTGAATTTGCAGAGTTAGTTAATTTATTTGCTTCTGTATTAGCAGAAGAGTGAGTACTATCTTGAATAGGAGATTGAGTAAGTTTGCTATCAGTAGCTGTTTTATTAGCTGTAGTAGCTGAGTTTACCCCCCCCATTTTGGCTTCTAGAGTAGCTCCAGCGCTACTTTGGCTTTGCTCATTATCTTTTGCATTTTGCACTACTGCTGGTTTTTCTTGTTGCTCAGCAGCTTGAGCTTTTTGATTTCCAGCCATACTCATAAAGCTGAAACCAATTAAAACAGAAGCGGCTCCAATAGAAAACTTTCTAATTGAAAAACGTTCTTTTCTAGGCTCCATTTTACGAAGCTTTTCGTGATAATTGTTTTTTGATAGCATTATTTCCTTTCTCCTTTAGTAAATTATAAAAACCACATCTTCATTATAATACTGTTTCTCATAATTGTGTAGATTAAATTCCGTGTGTTATATAACATTGCCATTATAAAAGTTCAAAAAAAATAGGGCTGTTTTATTCAAACAGCTCTACTTTAATCTATCTACTAATACTATCAGCACGACCTTTATAGTCGCCATTTTCAGTTCCAATAATTAATTCTTCGCCTTCCTTAATAAAGTCTGGCACCGTTACAACTAAACCAGTATCCATAGTTGCGGGTTTTCCACCACCAGCAGCAGTGGCTCCTTTGATTTCTGGTTGAGTTTCTTTAACAGTCATCTTTACAGTTGACGGTAAGTTAATTCCAATTAATTTACCTTCGTCAGTAAACTTAAGATCAACATCAATATTTGGCATCAAGAACTTAGCTTCTGCTTCAAGATGTTCCTTAGGAATTAAGTATTGTTCATAAGTATTTGTATCCATAAAAATAAAGTTAGCATCATCATCGTAAAGATATTGTGCTTTTTTCAAGGAAACATTGACTAGCTCTACTTTTTCACTTGGACGCATAGTCTTATGTACAACTGCTCCACTCATAACATCACGCAAATCCATTTGCATAACCGTATTTCCTTTACCAGGTTTATGGTGATTACTCTTCAACACTTCAATCAATTTACCATCTTGATTAAAAATCATACCTTTTTTCAATTCAATTGCTTGCATCAACACATACCTCTAAAATTTTTTAATATACATATCACTAATTTCATGATTACCATACTTTTTAATAATCATGTCTGCTCGTTTTTTAGTTGGTTCAATATACTCGTGTAAGTTCTTTAAGTTAACATGCCGCCAAACTTTCTTAGCAAAAATATCTGCTTGTTCACGCGGCACATGAGCCCATTGATAAAAATAATTGTCAGGATTATTGCAATTAATTTCTAGCATTAAATGATAACGATCAAGATACCATCTTTCTAAATCTTCTTCACTAGCATCAAGATAAATCACATAATCTAAAAAGTCACTTGGCGGTGCTTGACCGTCCGGGGGAACTTCAAGTAAATTTATTCCTTCTACTACTAAAACATCCGGTTGTTCAACAGAACCTATTTCATTAGGTATCAGATCAGAAATTTCCTGTGAGTATAGTCGATATGGTACTCTTTCTTTACCAGCTTTAACACTTGCCAAAAAAGTAGAAAAGGCATCCCAATTAAATGACACTGGGAAGCCTTTTTGATCCATTAAGTTTTTAGCTTTAAGTTCTGCATTAGGCATCAAAAAGCCGTCTGTAGAAACTTGTGCAATCTTTTTATCCGGTTCAAGGCGTTCAAATAAGCGAGTTATTTTCTTGGCAAAGGTGGACTTACCAACAGCAACAGATCCTGTTACTCCAATTATAAAAGGAATCTTTTGCCACTGTTCTTTATAAAATGTTTGTTGAGTATGATAAACAGCATTTTTTTGACTCATGATATATTGAAGATTTTTCATCATGAAAATTTCTGCGCTAAATTCATCACTTGGAGGAATTAAAGCCTGCCACTTTTCAGGTGTCAGGTGTAAAAATTGCTCTTGCATAAAAAGCCGCCTTCCTTCTGCCTTGTTCCTAGTATTTTTACATTGTTCAGCCTATCATATATATTGAGAGAAAGAAAAGAAGATATCTATGAAAAAATTAATTCTTTTTGGTGATTCCCTACTTGCAGGTTATATTGATGGACACGCAACTAATATTGTAACTCAAGGACTGCAAGAAAAATTACCTAATTTTACAATTATTAATAATTCTGTACCTGGCACAACTACTGAAGAAGCAATTGATTTTTACGAGCTAAGAGTCAAGCCTTTTGATTATGACCTAGTTATTCTTTCTTTAGGTACTAACGATGCTAATATACACTTTGGCTTAAGCGCTGGACGATATGCGCATAACTTACAAGTATTAGTTGACTTAATTGGGGCTGATAAAACATTATTAATGGGACCTTCCTATACTAATTGGAAAATTGTTCCAGATCAAGCATGGCCTAAAACTTTGCAATTTGAGTTAGTAGTTGAGGAATGTCATATCGAAAACAATATTCCATTCTTAAACTTTGCAAAAGTAATGCGTAAGACAGGTCATCCGAATAATTTACTTCAGAAGGATGGCATCCATTTAAATCAAGAAGGTAATAAATTACTAATTGAAAAGCTTGCTGAATTAGTCAAAGAGAAAGAAATGGTTACTACATCATAAAAAAGCATCCTGTTTGTGGGATGCCTTTTTAATATACCTATTCTACGTACAAAGCTTGTTTACCTTGCTGATTGTAACTGGCTTCTATTTTCTTTAAACTTACTTTTTTATTTTTAACACCATAAGGATCATTTACGTAAACAATCCTCTTCTTTTTATTATATCCAGTAATTACGCATGCATGAGAGGAAGGTGTCACATTAACTTTTCCCTGCTTAGTCTGCCATATCTGCATATCGTTGACACGATCAAATTTCAAAGTTGTAATAATCATTACCGGATGTCCCTTAGATACCAACTTCAATACTCGAACAAAGTTATTTCCTGTATAGTTGCGAATTCTCTTAGTATATTTTCTTGCAACATTATACAGAGGTTCATTATAAACACACCAGCCTGCATTGTTGATACTCATATAGCCAACAAAACCAACATGCGGATTACCGCGATAATCATTATCAATAAATGAGGAAACATGCTTAATATTTGACGACAACTCTAATTTACTTACATTAATATCATAGTATTTCAACAACATTGAAAGTGAGGTAACCTCACATCCATTTGGCAAGTCCGGTAATTGATTTTCTAAGGGAACATTTAGTTTCTGTTCTGGTTTTAAAGTAAGCCAATCATATTCATCTTGAATCTTATCAAAATTAAGTACTAAAGCGACTACTCCTGCAGTAATTAATAGTAAAAATGTATATAAAATTCTTCTTCTACGCCGATATTTTCTAGCTCTACTTATTCTTTTCATGCTAAGTATTTTAACTATTACGTATCAGCTCTGTCAAAATGCATAAGAATTAAATAGATTTAATTTATGTGTTAGTTTTTGCAAAAGAATGAAGTCTATTTAATTTATATGCTAAATGACACTGCAAATTAAATAGAATTAACTTTAAATCCTTATCTGCTTACTTGAATAATAAAAAATCCCTCTTACCAAGATCTAAGAGGAATTTTATTTTACTTATTTACGTAAGTTTTTTCATCCAAATTATCAAACAGAGGACTCTTCTCACCTGTATAAATTAAGTCTAATTTATACATTGCACGGGAAGCAATCGTGTAAAGCAATTGAGTTTCATCTAATTGATGATAATTTTCTTTTGAAACGCCCCAAGCAACTACTGCATCAAATTCTAATCCTTTAGCAAGATAGGACGGCATTACTAAAGTACCAGGCACTAAACGCTGGTTCGCAGACCCAATCAAAGTTGCTTTAATATTTCTTTCTTTTAATACTTTAGCGACTTCTTGAGCTTCAGCTAATGTCTTAGTAATAATCGCTGTTGTTAGTTTTTGCTCATTGTTTTCTGCCAATATATCTTGCAAGGCACTGTATTCTTTTTCAATACTATCACGCTTGTAAAAGGCTGGCTTTGGACCACGTCTATCAAAAGCTTCAATCTTTTCACCTTGACGCAAAATTTGCTTAGTGAAGTTAGTTATTTCCTTAGTTGAACGATACGACTTCGTTAATTGAACAACATCAGTCTTTTCAGGATCAAATAATTTAGAAATTTGACTCAAAAGTGTTTTACTTTCATCTTTAGTAAAAATAGCTTGATTCAAGTCACCTAACATCGTGAACTTGGCTCTAGGGAAATTGTATTTAAGATATGCCAATTGGAATGGAGTGTAATCCTGAATTTCATCGATAAAGGCATAGCGCATTTCATAGTCTGTTCTACGTCCGGTTACTAGATCATATAGGTAAAGGTAAGGTGAAATATCAGCCATCTTGATTCTGCCAGCCTTAAACCGCTCTTTAACATTTTCAATATGAGCGTCCCACTCTTCCTCGCTAATATCCCACTTACTTAGGTCAATTAGCTTAGGAACAGCACGCAAGAAACGCAAGTATTGTGCACGAATATTTAAGAAACGGTTCTGGTGGATCTTGCGGCTAACTTGTTTTAATTGCTTAATTACAATCTTACGAGCTAAAAAGTGTTCTTCTTTTGCACTAGATTCAAATTCTTGATCTGGACGATCATACAGCTTATTTAATTGTTCTTGATCCAAAGATTCAATAGTTTTATCAACCCATGCCTTCTTAGTTTCTGGTTCAATTCTGCGGTTCAAGCTATTAATCAAAGCTTCTTTTGTAGCTTCAATTCTATTTCTCAGATGGTAGTTTTCATTAAAGCCGTAGTAAATTTCCTTGATCTTTTCCTTATCAAAAAATGGTTTCTTCTTACTCTTAAAGTAAATATTTTTGAAAATCAAACCATTCTTTTCAAGATGTTTAGCATAGCGAGTTACTGCATTAAAGAATTGCAATGAATTCTTCAAGTTAACAATCTTATCGTTTTGCTCATTATCTTCGAATTGTTCAAATAAGTTTTCAACGTTCATTCCTGGAACACGGCGAGAAACAAACTGCCAGTAAGTCATCTGCACCATATTTTGTTCACCCATTTCAGGTAGAACATTTTTAACATAATCGTTGAACAATTGGTTAGGACTAAACATAATAACATCGCTAGAAGTTAAATTACCACGATAGCGGTAAAGTAAGTATGCTACACGTTGCATAATAGCTGATGTTTTTCCAGATCCTGCTGCCCCTTGAACAAATAAAAGATCTGCACTGGTATTTCTAATAATCTTATTCTGCTCTCGCTGAATCGTTGTTACAATCGACTTCATTTGCGTAGAGGATTTTTCATTTAAGACGTTTAAGAGCATTTGATCTCCAATTGATTCATTGGTATCAAACATATTAGTAATCTTGCCGTCTTCAATTAAAAATTGACGCTTCTTAGTCATATCAACTGTCTGAACGCCATCAGGAGAATTATAAGAAACCTTGCCTAATTTACCATCATAGTAAATAGAAGATATTGGAGCCCGCCAGTCATAGATCAAAAAGTGATCTTCTTTATCTGCAAAAGATCCCAAGCCGATATAAATTGTTTCTGGATCTTCATTAGGCTCTTGAAAATCGACTCTGGCAAAGTAAGGTTTCTTCTCTAAACGTTGCAAAGTTGATAATTGTTTAGCGGAATGTTGCCATGCATTCTGACGTTCTGCCAGCATTTGTTGCTGCTGGTGAATGGACAGCGCGGTATCCATTGAAGTTGAATAACCATCATAGTCTAATTTCACATCATCAAAAAAGTGCGAATTAATGTTTTGCGCTTCATTTTGCGCATGTTCAATTGAATGATCTAATTCGCTTTCTTTCTTTTTAATTAAGCCAAGAACTTCATCTAAATGCTTTTGTTCTTTTTGTTGTTCAGTTTCTTTTACCAAAATTAAGTCACCTATTTCTAGCATTAGTAAAAACTTTGCATACTATTTTATCATATGTATACGCTTTCCAAAAAAATTAAAACTTTCAGAAAGTCTCAATTGTTATTTAGTCTTTTCTTAAATAATTAGTTTTATAATTAAATAAAATTATATAGTGAGATGAGAAAGTGAAACGATTTTTTAAAACGATTCTAGTTCTAGCCTTTCTGTTTATTGGTCTCGACTTTGCTTATCAAAAAGCCGCTCCAGAAATTGAAAAAACTTTTGGAACTAGAAATCCGCTCCCATATCTAACAGCCAAAGTCCAACAATTTATTTCACCTGAAAAAATTCAAAATGACGATAAAAATGACAATAATGCTAAAGGCCATACTTTTGAATCCAATACAGCAACAGTCTATCTTGATCTCTCTGATCCAACTCTCAAGCAAGCAGCGATTGATGGCATTAACATTTGGAACAATACAGGTGCCTTTAATTTTAAAATGACAAATGACAAAAATAGTGCAAAAATCATCATCAAAGCAATGAATGATGGTCAAACTAATGCCGCCGGTCTAACTGATACGCAGTATAATTCTTTAACCGGTCACTTAATTAAAGCCACCGTTAACTTGAATTCATATTATCTTTTAAATCCAAGCTACGGCTATAATCACGGCCGAATCGTCAACACAGTTGAGCATGAGCTAGGACATGCAATCGGCTTAGGACATAAGGATGGTATTTCAGTTATGTATCCTCAAGGATCTTTCTACACAATTCAACCCAGCGACGTTGAAGACGTTAAAAAATTATATCAAGAACAATAAGAGCGATTCTACTTTAAGAATCGCTCTTATTTTGCATTTTTCTTTCTTAATTGATGTTGCTTTTTAAAATATGAAATCCAAAAGGTTACTACGTAACCAACTGCAATCCCTACAAAAGTCCACACCATAATATTTTTGACAAATAAGCCGATAAACAGACCAATTAAGCCAAAAATTCCAATAGTAAAAGATTGATCGAGCTGCTTCATTTTTCCATCCTCGTTTCTATCCTAATCATAGCAAAATCAATTAATTATAGGCATATTTTTAGACTTAATTCGTTTCTCATTTTACACTATATATCATAAACAAATTTTGAATATATTTGCTGCAGCAGTAAATATAAAATCTATACAAATCGAAAATTTTAAACAAAGAAAGGAATGGTATAGCCTTTATGGATAATCAGAAACAACCTCCCTCGTATTCTCAAACAACAAATGAATTATTTTCAAATTTAGAAACAAGTTCTTCTGGTTTAAGTGAGCCAGAAGCTGAGAGGCGATTAAAGAAATATGGCCCTAATGCTCTAGCTGAAAAGCCACCAAAATCAATTTTAACGATGCTCAAAGAGCAGATCATCGACCCTATGATTTTGATTTTACTAGGAGCAGCCGCTTTTTCAGCTATTCTAAACGAATGGGTTGAAGCAGGAGTAATTTTCTTTATCGTTGTAGTTAACTCAATCATTGGCATTATCCAAGAAAAGAAGGCTCAATCTTCTCTTGCAGCCCTTAAAACTATGAGTGCGGCGACAGCTACAGTTATTCGTGGCGGCATGGAGAAAATCATCCCTGCTAGCGAATTAGTCATCGGTGACCTTGTCAGCATAGCTAGCGGCGATATGGTGCCAGCCGACTTGCGTTTAACTCAATCAGCTAACTTAAAAATTGCAGAAGCTTCCTTAACTGGAGAATCTATTGCTAGTGAAAAGAATGCGACTGCTGTTCTTTCACCAGACTGTCCCTTAGGAGACAGAAAAAACATGGCTTACACTTCTTCAATCGTCACTTATGGTCGAGGAAGCGGAATTGTCACTAAAACTGGGATGGACACTGAAATTGGTCAAATTGCTGGCATGCTCGAAAATGACGACGCTGGTGATACACCACTTAAGCGTAAACTTAATGCAGTAGGTAAAATTTTAACAATCATTGGTTTAATTATCTGTGTGTTAATTTTTGCAATTGGTGCCTTTTATGGTCGTCCACTTTTACCACAATTCTTGGTAGCAATTTCTTTAGCTATTTCAATTATTCCAGAAGGTTTACCAGCAACAGCAACAATCATTATGGCGCTTGGCGTGCAACGAATGGCAAAACAACATGCCTTAATTAAGAAGTTGCCTGCTGTTGAAACTCTAGGAAATGCGACGGTTATTTGTTCTGATAAAACAGGAACATTAACGTTAAATAAAATGACTGTAACTCATTTAGCTAACGGTGATGATTTCCTTAATAAAAAAGTTCTAAGTGTAAAAAAAGCAAATAAGGATTCGAATTCATACAAGCAATTAATCTATGCATCTAGTCTTTGTAACGATGCTAGCTTTAATTTAGAGAATCCTAAAGAAGTAATTGGAGACCCCACTGAAGGTGCACTTCTTCCTCTAGCACACGATTTAGGTTACTCGGCTCTTAACTTAAGAAAAGAATATCCAAGGCTTAGCGAATATCCTTTCGATTCAATTAGAAAGAGAATGACTACGGTTCATGAAATAAACAATGAATACGTTGCTTACACTAAAGGTGCGCTCGATGAGTTACTGCCACTTTGTGACTATATTCACACAAATAATGGTACACGTAAGTTAACTAAGGCTGATAAAGACAATATTCTTGCCTTATCACATAAAATGTCTGACCAGGCATTGAGAGTCTTAGGATTTGCAAGTAAAAACATTTTAAACTTACCTCAAGAAGATGAAGATATCGAACAGCATTTGGTTTTCTTAGGTGCAGTTGGTATGATTGATCCAGCTAGAGATGAAGTTAAGGCATCAATTAAGATGGCTCGTGAAGCTGGAATTAAAACAATTATGATCACAGGAGATCATAAAAACACAGCAGTCGCTATTGCTAAGAATTTAGGTATTTATACTAATGGAAACACTGTTATTTCGGGAACTGAACTAAATGAAATGACGGATAAGCAATTAGACCAAGCAGTTAAATCTGCCACTGTCTTTGCCCGCGTTTCACCAAATGATAAGTTAAGAATTATTCAAAGCCTAAAGCGAAATGACGAAGTCGTAGCAATGACAGGTGATGGAGTCAATGACTCACCTGCCTTAAAAGCTGCTGACATCGGAGTTGCCATGGGGATTGGTGGCACAGATGTTGCCAAAGATGTTTCAGACATGATTTTACTTAATGACAGCTTTACAACAATTACAGCTGCCATTAAAGAAGGTCGAAAAGTATACCGCAATATTCAGAAAGTAATTCAATTCTTACTCGTTGGTAATATTGCAGAAATTACCACTCTATTTGTGGCCACAATCTTCAATTGGGATCCACCCCTACTTGCCGTGCATATTCTTTGGGTTAACCTAGCTACAGCTAGTTTGCCTGCTTTAGCATTAGGGGTTGATCCAGCAAGTAAAAATATCATGAAACATAAGCCAGTAAAAACTGGAACCTTATTTGAAAGAGATCTTATCTGGCGCGTCATTAGTCAGGGAATATTTGTTGCCTTGATGACCTTGTTAGCTTACTGGATAGGCGCAACTTTCGATAATCCAATTGCTGGTCAAACAATGGCATTCTGCGTTTTAGCCTTATCTCAAATGCTTCGGGCATTTAATCAGCATTCTAATACTGATCCAATTTGGGTTAGAGGAAATAAAATGAATATTTGGCTAATTATCTCCTTTATGGTTTCAGCAGCTTTAATGGGAATTATTCTATTTATTCCTAACTTACAAGATCTCTTCCATTTAACTAACCTTAGTTCAAAGCAATGGTTAGTAGTAATTATCCTTTCCTTATTCTCAATCTTACAAGTTGAAATTACTAAGTTAATTAAGCGACTAAGTAGAGTTAGACAAAAAGATCGCAAATTACAAACAGCTACTGACTAATCCTAATATACTAACATCACTTAGCTGAGCATATTTTTAGACTTAACTTTAATTAACTAATATAATAAAAGTATAAATTTAACACTTACAACTAGCATAAAGACTTAGAAAGCTTTATGCTTTCCACTTTTCAATAATCAAAATAATCGGTATCGTAGATACTAAAAAGGCCAAATTACTCGTTTTTGAGTAGTTTGGTTTTTTTGTGTTTTAAATAGATTTTTTCATTACTTCTGACAAAGCTCGCTCTTTAATTTTATCGACATCAACCTTGTTGAGCTTTTCATATTCTCTAGCTAAAACATCGCACAAATATAATTGTGAAACTTGCCCTGCTACACTACCAATATTCATAAATTCGCTAACTGACGTTTGTAAACTCACATCCCCTAATTGAGCAATTGGCGAATTAAGATCGTTGGTAATTGCCAGAATTTTTGCTCCGTAGTCTTTAGCAACTTTTAATGAATCATACGTATCCTTAGTATGGCCTGAAAGAGATAAACCAACTACTACATCATCTTTATTCAGCAAGGCTGCCACTTGGACTTGAATATGAGGATCCGACTCTGCGTTAGCAATTAACCCAATTCTAAGCCATGTTCTCTCATAGTCTCTAGCAGACTCGCCAGAATGCCCTAACCCAAAAATATGAATTCGCTGAGCTTTAGCTAATAAACTAACTGCTTTCTTTAGAGTCGGTGGATTAATTAACTCTTCTGTTTTTTCTATTGAAGAAATTAAAACTTTACTACTTCGTTGTGAACTTGTCTGAGCTCCATCATGGTTCTTGGTTGTGGTCATCATCGAATCTTGCGCTAAAGCAATTTTTAAATCCGAAAAACCCGAATAGCCTAATTTTTTACATAATCTAACTATCGTTGCATCTCCTGTATTGGTCGCCTTTCCCAGAGATTTAATAGTGTCATAAATCACATGTTCAGTATGAGCAGCAATATAGTTAGCTAATTTATTTTCTGACTTAGTCAATTTATCTTTATTTTGATTATAGAGTTGTATAAATTCCATTTTCTCACGTCCTCATCCTAATAACTATATCATGTTTTCGCTAGAAAGCGCTTGCATAATATTTGAATTCATTATATTATCTTTTTAGGAGGAAAACTCCAAAATATAATTAGTTTGGAGTATATTTACAAATGAACAAGGAAGAATTTATCAACAAAATCCACGGTGGCTTAATTATTTCATGTCAGGCCTTACCTGGTGAGCCACTATATACCGAAGAAGGCGGAATTATGCCATTAATGGCAAAAGCTGCTCAAGAAGCTGGCGCAACAGGCTTAAGAGCCAACTCTGTCAGAGATATTAAGCAAATCAAAAAAGTAGTCGACTTACCAATGATCGGAATTATTAAGCGTGACTACCCACCTGAAAAGCCATATATTACTCCAACTATGAAAGAAGTAGATGAATTAGTTGAAACTGGCGTTGAAGTAATTGCTCTTGACTGTACTTTACGTCCAAGACACGATGGCAAAACAGTAGCTGAATTCATTAAAGAAATCAAAGCTAAATATCCAAATCAACTTTTAATGGCTGACACTTCAAACTTTGAAGAAGCAAAGAACGCTTATGAAGCTGGTGTTAATTTTGTAGGTACTACTCTCTCTGGTTATACCGAAGAAAGTCCAAAAACTGATCATCCAGACTTTGACTTAATTAAAGCCTTAGTTGACGATGGTTTACCGGTAATTGCCGAAGGAAAGATTCACACTCCAGAGCAATTAAAACAAGTAATTGACATTAATCCAGCAGGAATTGTAGTAGGCGGAGCAATTACTCGTCCACTCCAAATTGCTAAAACTTTCACTTCTGTTTTTGAAAAATAATCAAGTGTAACGAAATGAGGCGTAATCATGTCTAAGAAATTTTCTCATATTGGGCAGGCCTTCTCCCAACTAGGTCAAGCCTTTATGCTTCCAATCGCCATTTTACCAGTTGCTGGTTTACTTCTTGGTTTAGGTGGTGCTTTAACAAATAAGGCAGCTGTTGGTGCTTATCCTTGGCTTAACCAAGAATGGCTTCAAACAATATTAAAAGTAATGAACTTTGCAGGTAGCGCTGTCTTCAATAACTTAGCTCTTATCTTCTCAATTGGTCTAGCCGTTGGCTTAGCCAAAGGTGATAAAGGGACAGCTGGTTTAGCGGGTGGTGTCGCTTACCTAGTTTACACAGCAACTATTTCAGGCTTACTACAGTTATTCTCACCTAAAAATACTATTGATACCGGTGTTTTAGGAGCAATTGTTATTGGTTCTGTTGTTGCTTATCTTCATAACCATTATCGTAAAGTTGAATTGCCACAATTTTTAGGATTCTTTGGTGGATCAAGGTTTATTCCTATAATTTCATCTCTTGCTGCCATTGTTATTGGTGCCATCTTCTTTATTATCTGGCCACCAATTCAAAGCGGCTTAACTAGTGCTGGTTATGCAATTGCAAAAATGGGTAGTTTTGGTAGTTTTCTATATGGATTCTTACTACGGTTAACTGGTGCAGTTGGTCTTCACCACACTATTTATCCAATGTTTTGGTACACAGCTTTAGGTGGAACAGCGGATGTTGCTGGTAAAACAGTTGTCGGGGCACAAAATATCTTCTTTGCTCAATTAGCCGATCCAAATCACCATGGTCTATTTACCTACGGAACAAGATTCTTTGCTGGTCGTTTTGCAACAATGATGTTTGGTCTTCCAGGTGCTGCCTTAGCAATGTACCTTTGCTTACCTAAGAGAAACCGTAAAACTAATGGTGGTTTATATATCTCAGGTGGTCTTACTTCATTCTTAACTGGTATTACTGAACCAATTGAATATACATTTTTATTTGTTGCCCCTTGGTTATATGTGATCCATGCCTTTCTTGATGGTTGTTCATTTTACGTAGCAGACATCATGAATATCAGAATTGGTAATTCATTCTCTGGCGGTTTAATCGACTACTTGCTCTTCGGGGTCCTACAAGGCAAAGATAAAACCAATTGGCCTAACGTCTTAATCATGGGTGTCATCTGGTTCTTCCTTTACTTCTTCGTCTTTACTTTCTGTATTAAGAAATTCCATGTCGGCATTCCTGGTATGGTTGTAGAAGAAAACCAAGCTGCTGATAAAATCATGGCAGCTGGTCCAAAAACTGACGATAAACTTTATAATGAATCATGCGAAATCATTTCAGCTCTAGGTGGTTTAGACAATATTGAAACTGTTTCAGCTTGTGCTACTAGATTAAGAGTCGCTTTAAAAGATAATAGTTTAGTTAACGATGATGTCTTTAAGATGTTGGGAGCTACTGGCGTATTAAAAGTTGCCGGCGGCGTTCAAGCAATCTTTGGTGGAAAAGCTGACTTATATAGTCAAGAAATTAACGATATTATTACCCATCCTGATATGCAGCCAGCAAGTAATCCACAAGTGGATAAAAATACTGAAACTAGTTCTGCTAAATCAGAGCCTGTTCACAAATCTGAAAAAGTTATTTTTAAAGCCCCAGTTAAGGGTAAGTTTGAAGATATAACTCAAGTTAAAGATGAAGTGTTTTCACAAAAAATGATGGGTGAAGGATTTGCAATTGAGCCAGAAAATGGCAAAATTTATAGTCCTGTTAATGCTACAGTTGTCTCAATCTTCAAGACAAAACACGCAATTGGTCTTAAGACTGAATCTGGCTTAGAAGCAATGCTTCACCTTGGAATAGATACAGTTGAGCTTCAAGGAAAACCATTTACAATGAAAGTAAAAGAAGGCGACAAAGTTACTCCTGATACACAACTGATTGAAATGGATTTGAAACAAGTTAAAGATGCTGGCAAAGATACTACGGTGATGACTCTCATTACCAATAGCAATGAAAGAGTTGAACAAGTTGAAGATATTATTACCAGCGGACAATTAGTTGGAGCACATAATGATGTCTATTCAGTAATCACTAAGTAACTTAATACTTTACAAAATAAAAAATGTACTCAAGTAACTAAAGCTTGAGTACATTTTTTGTATCACATATAAAAATTAGTTTCTAGTAGTAATGTCGACATCTAATTCAATTGGACAGTGATCAGATCCCATAATATTGCTTAAGATCTTAGCATTTGTCAATTTATCTTCTAGATTGTTCGATACCAAGAAGTAATCTAATCTCCAACCAATATTCTTTTCACGCGCATCTTCACGATAGCTCCAATAAGTATACTTAGCTTCATCTGGGTGGAAGTAGCGGAAGGTATCAATGAAGCCAGCATTTAATAATTCAGTAAATTCTTTTCTTTCAATACCGGTAAAACCAGCACGATGACGATTATCTTCAGGTTCAGCTAAATCAATCTTTTCATGAGCTATTCCTATATCTCCACCAATAATTACTGGTTTATATTGCATAAGCTTAGTTGCATAGTTTCGAAATGCTTGTGCCCATAATTCTCTAAAGTCCAATCTTTGCAATTTTTCGCCAGAAAATGGAGCTTGAACATTAATAAAGTAAAAGTTAGAAAATTCTAACGTAATGCTTCTGCCTTCTCCATCAACTTCTGGAACTCCGAAACCATTAGCCACGGTAATTGGCTTTTCTTTGGTAAACACAGCAGTGCCAGCATAACCCTTACGGTTTTTAGCATAATTCCAATATTGATAATACCCAGGCAAGTCAACTTGCACTTCATTTGGTTCAAGACGAGTATCTTGAATCGCAAAGATATCTGCATCTAAATCTGTAAATGTATTAACAAAACCATGCCGTAAGGCTGCCCTTAAGCCATTTACATTCCAAGACATTAATTTCATAATAATTCTTCTTTCCATCAAAAAACAATTGATCTCATCAACTCAATTGTACAAACTTAATTCAAATAGATGAAATATTTCGAACTAAAAAATTAGATCAACATAACCTGTTAAGCTGATTTTTCTTATCTTGTCTTCAGATGCCAAATAAAGAAACCTATTCCAATAATCAAAGCTAAAATTCCAGTCCAAACTAATCCAGAATAAGTACCACCAAAAAATCCTAAAATTCCAGCGACAATCATCATAGCCAGTCCTGCTATATCTCCACCTAAGCCATCGCTATTTTCAGTTGAAATATAAACAATTCCACTTGCCATAAATAAACCACAAAGTAGGATGCCAATAATACCTGCTAACATATTTTTATCGGCCATTACTCCTAGGAATCCTCCCAATAGGCCTTGAATAAATAGCCAAACTGAATATACAATCATTAAAATTCCGACAACTAATTTAGTAACTTTCATATACATCTCTTCTTTCACCTACTAAGTTAGTATACTTCGTCTTAATATTCAAAATTTTTGATACAATATTTTTATCATTATGAAAGATGAGAATTATCATGATAATATTTGAATTCATAGGTTTAATCATTTATTTGATCTTAATTGCAATAATTGTTGTTCGCCAAATTAAAGTCAGTCAAAAATTTAAAGCCAATAAAATTACCGAAGAAAAGCATCGAAAACTAATGGAGCAAAATACAATTTTATTAATCATAGTTGGTGTACTACTTCTATTATTTCTTTACACACCTTTCAAAATTTTGATTTTTTAGTTTTGTTATAATTAAACTATGTTAATCAAGGAGCTGCTAACTAAAATGAAAAGAATTTATATCGTTCGCCATGGTCAAACCTATATTAATCATTATGACAAAATGCAAGGTTGGTGCGATACACCTTTAACTGAGGAAGGAATTCAAGGTGCAAAAGATGCAGGTAAGGCTTTAAGGAAAATACCTTTTGATATTGCGATTTCTAGCGACTTAAAGAGAGCCAGCGATACTTGCGATTATATTATCAGCGAAAATTGTAATCGCGATGAGTTACAGCATATCGCTACTCCATTTTTTAGAGAACAATTCTATGGATTCTTTGAAGGAATGAATTCTGACGAAGCTTGGCGCATGATCGGTGGTCCTCATGGCTATCCAAGACGCGATGAACTACTTAAAGAGGTTGATATTAATACTATTAAGGACTATATGAAAGAAGCAGATCCTTACCACGAAGCTGAAAATGCAGCAGAATATTGGAATCGTGTTAACAAGGGCTTTGACTTAATCAGTCAATTAGACGGTGCTGAAAATATTTTGCTTGTAACTCACGGATTTACCATTCGAAGCATCGTCTCCCGTTTTGCACCTGGAGAATATAATTTAGCTCATGGTCCACGCAATGCTTCAATTACTATCATGAACATTACTGATAAAGATATGAAGATCGCTTCTTATAATAAAATGTCAATTTAACACAAAAAGACTTCACCAAATTTTTGATGAAGTCTTTTCTTTAATCTTCTTTTTGTAAAACGATATGTTGATATAAAATTACTGTTAAGAGGTAGTAAATTACATAAAGTACTCCAAAAATTGTAAATGGAATCCAAAGTTTATCGTAGGTATTCATTCCTAAAATTGATTTAAATAATTGTAGTCCAAATAAAACGTCTACTACACCCAAGGCAGCCGGCAAAGCAAACAAGATACCAATTTCTTTCGCAATAGAAGATTTTAATAAGCTCTTTCTAGTACCAATTTTCCAAAGCATTTGATATCTTGGCTTATCGCTATTGGCGCCAGACAATACTTTAAACATTAATGTTGATGCAAGCATTGCTAAGAATGCAAGACCTAAGAAGAAGCCCATAAATTCAAAGCCAGAAGTCATACTTGAAACTAGACGATATTGAGCTGATTTAGAATTAGAAAGATTTACATTAATTCCATCTTTAGTTGCATTTGGTGAGCTAATCATTTGATTTACAGACAATTTTTGTAATTTTTCAATATTATTGAAATTACTTCTGAAGTCATTGACTCTTAAAAGTTCAATCTTATTTACCTTAGCTTTAATTCGATTATATTGTACTTGCGGTACAACTTTAACTTGAGCGTCTTTATATGGAGTAAGAGACACTAATTGATATTCGCTTTCGGCAGCAACATTTGATTTTTTATTCTTAAAATCGTTCAAAGTAATACGTCTAGTATCATAATGGCTTACATCATTCTTACGTGAATAATGTTGATACATGATTTTATTATTTTTAATTTGACTTTCAGGAATGTAAAGAATTCGTTGTCTCTCCTTGCCTTTACCTTCCATTATTATCTTATACTCAAGATTCGTAGTTGATTTTACAGAAACTTTCTTTAATTGATTGTCTACTTTTTTATTATGGTTATATAAAACCACATCGTAGTAAGTACTCTCCATAGCTTGTTCAGTCATATTATTGAAGTTTAAACCAACAGTAATTGCTCCCAAGGCAAGAGCGAAAAGTAAGGAAACAGTTGAGAGAATACGAGTGTAATCACTTAATCTAAATTTTAATTGACCTAAAGTAAAGGAATGAAGTTTTCTGTATTTGAAAGCTGGGTTCTTACGTAGCAAATCAATAATTGCTGTAAAGAAGGAATCAAAAGTAAAGTAAGAACCAAAAACGATCGTAAAGAAGGCAATTGGAATAGTTTTGGTACCTAATTTTACAGCATGCATCATTGCCCAATAACCAGTTCCAAGTAATGCAATTCCTAAAAGAACCTCAATAAACTTCCATAATTTATTTCTATGTAATTTAACTGGTTTTTGATCTTCATGAAGTAAATTAATTATATTTGATTTAACTAACTTATGACGATTCCAAAAAGCAGCTAAGAAGAATAAAATTGCAAAAAAGGCAATCGTCCAAAGTAATGCTGGTAAATAGAATCCTACAAATTTATGAATTTGCAAACCTAATTGTGAAATCAAAATGCTAGAAACGCCTTGAGTTAAAGCAACTCCTAGAACTGTTCCTAATAAGGTAGCTAATAAACCAACAACAAGTGTTTCAGTAAAAATCAATCTTCCAATTTTACTAGTCCTAGCACCTAGCATCATGTACATTCCATAGTCTTTTTGCCGCATACTTAACAAAAAGCTATTAGCATACACGATATAAACAAAAGTAATAATTGATAACAATGCAATTCCGAATCCAAAGACAATTTGAGTAATTTGGAATGCAATACTCAACGAGCCCTTTAAGAAAGCGGGATTTGTTGCTAAGGTCATAAACATGTAAAAGATCGCACTAGCAAAAGTTAAGCCAGAAAAAAGGACTAAATAGTCTTTGAACCGGCTTTTAATTCCGGTTAATGATAATTTCCAAAGCATAGTTATTTCCTTTCTAATCTCTTAGCGTCTACCTAATTCTGCAATAATCTCTTGATAAAATTCTTCTCTGCTCTTACCATCTTTTTTGATTTCTTTGCCAATTTTACCGTCCTTAATAAAAAGGATTCGGCTAGCATACGAAGCAGAATATGGATCGTGAGTTACCATTAAAATCGATACTCTATCCTTTTCATTTAATCCCTTCATAGTTTCAAGAAGCTCTGTAGCACTCTTAGAATCAAGTGCCCCAGTTGGTTCATCCCCATAAAGAATAGCTGGTTCATGAACTAATGCACGTGCTGCTGCAACACGTTGCTTTTGACCACCGGATATTTCTGCTGGATACTTATTTAAGATATGGTCAATCCCTAAACGCTTTGCAATCTTATCAACTTTAGGGTTAATCTCACTAGCTTTTACATTTTGCAAAGACAAAGGCAAAGCAATATTTTCACGATTAGTTAAATTTTCTAATAAGTTAAAATCTTGAAAAATAAAACCAATTTCTTGACCACGGAAGTCTGCCATTTGATTTTTATTTAAGCCAGTAATATCACGGCCATTAATGTATACATTTCCAGTTGTAGGTTGATCTAATGTAGATAAAATATTTAACAAAGTGGTTTTACCAGAACCAGATGCACCCATGATTCCAACAAATTCACCACGTTCCACATCAAAGCTAACGCCCTTTAAAGCTTGGTATTGTTTTTCACCTTTTTTACCATAAGTCTTAGTAATATTTTGAACTTGAACTACTTTACTCATTTTGTCTCCTTTTTCGTTATAGTGTATTACGTACCTGTTACACTATATAATACAGACACCACACAAAAAAGTAAAGCTTGTTTTTCAATTTTTTCTCTCTCTTTCGTAATATTGAAATAAATTAGACAATTTACGCAAAAACGTAAAAAGCTATTAAATCACGGTTTTAATACCACGATTTAACAGCTTTTTTGATAGTTATTTCTCTAATAACTTACTATGAATTATTTTAGTACTTAATATGCAAATTAAATACCAAACTAAAATTTTTATTAATAAAATTAACATTCTTTGGCTAAAAATATTACTGTTAACTATCCAATCTATTAAATTACTAATTGGAAGTAGTTCTGCAAAAAATTTTAACCAAGTAGGATATTCACTTACTGGAATAATCATCCCAGCTAAAATAATCAAACTACCCGTTACAATATTAGAAAGCCAGTAAGGATTCTCTTTCTTCATTCCCCATACAGCACAAAAATAAGCTAAGAGAACACTTATAAAGATTTCAAAGGGTAAAGCCAGAAAAAGCCTAGGAATAATATTTACTTTATTAAGCACTAGTAAACCTATTACTCCCAAAAGAATGGTTTCTAGAGAAAGGACAACTGCCGCAATTACAAATTTTACTAGCCAATAGTTTTTAAAAGTAGGTCTAATTGAAAAAATATCGTCCAATAAATTAATATTTTGATCATAAACTGTGGACGCTACCACAATGCCAATACCTGTAGAAATACCTGTAGTAATCACGCTTCCGACCAAAATCCGAGAATAATCTTGACTCGCTCCAAAGGCAATCAACAAAAACATAATTAGAGATACTAATGGTAACAGTAAATAATTAACTAAAATCACGTTAACATCGTCAAAAGTTCCAATCGAACGTAGAGTAACACGATAGGCAGCTTTCAAAATATGCTCAACCTCCCCTCTTTAAAAGATCGTTTAATTACAATATTAGTCATTAATTTAGATAAAACTCCAAAGACCACTACAACTAAAATGTAGCTCATTATCCAATTCCATTGAATAGATTCATGATAGATAATCCTAATTGGTAAAGTTAACGGACTTAGCATTTGAAAAGATTTGATACTTGTTCTAATTGCGTTTGGAATACTTAAAAGTCCGGATAAAAGTAAAATTGGTAATAATAAAAGCTGTTCATAAACAATTGCATTCTTGCTTAAAACGAAAAATAAACTAATAAAATAGCTTAAAACTGCAGCTGCAATCCATAATAAGATGATTCCTACTAATAATTGAAAATCTAAGTAATTAACTGGCATTTTTAATAACCAAGCTTCTAATCCTGCTAAAGGAAAAGCAATTAAACCATACACAGAAGCTGGAATCAGAGTAGCCAGCAAAACTTTTTCTCTAGCTACCCCAGTATTTAATAGATATGGTAGTGTACCTTGGAACCTCTGAAAACCTAATGCACCAGCACTAGTAGTACATGATGCCCATGTTCCTATTACTCCCGCAATTAACCATTCTTTACCGTCATAAGTTTGCAAGACATAGTGAGCCAAATACTCATAAAGTAACATTGTAGTTGTTTCAATAATCACTAAATTTACAAAATAAGTATTTTTTATATATAAGCGTACTTGAAATAATGCTAATTTAATAAAAGACATATTACACCTGCCTTCTTTTCAACTGATCAGCTACTGCTAAATAGGCATCAGCTAAACTTGCATTATTTTCCACACCAGCAAATTTCTTTACTTCTTGAATTGACCCTTCAAAATGAATCATCCCACCGCCAATTAAAAAGATCCTATCAGCCAAGCTTTCGATATCTGACATGTTGTGACTAGTTAAAATAATACCTCGTTTTTCTGACGCTATTCTTTTAACTAATTGTCTAATCGAAATAACTGATTCAATATCTAAGCCTGCTGTTGGTTCGTCTAACATTAATATTTTGGGATGATTTACTAATCCACGAGCAATATGAAGTCGCTGCAGCATGCCTTTAGAATAAGCAGATACTTTCTTTTCAGCTACATCGACTAAATTAACAGTCTTCAAAGCTTCTTGAACACCGCTTTTAATATTTCTTTCTTTAACACCTACGACTCGAGCAAAAAATTCTAAATTTTCTCTCGCAGTAGCACCGTAGTAAAATCCACGATCACCACCAAAAACAATGCCCATCTTCTTCCTAGCTTTTCGTGGGTACTTAATCAGATCAACACCTTCTACTTCAACTTGTCCTGAAGTAGGAACTAAGTAATTAGAAATAGATTTAATGAGTGTTGTTTTGCCAGCTCCATTTGGTCCAACAAAAGAAATTACTTCTCCTGCATGTAATTCAAAACTAATATTTTTTATTGCATGAAATAATTTTTTCTTATCTTTATAATCACGTGTAATGTTGTCAGCTTTAAATATAGTATTTGTCATAATTTTCTAAAATTCCTATTGGATTAAATTTCAAATTCTTTATATCTTTTGTTACTACTTTTACTAACATATAGCATTACCTCTTTTTGATTTTTTATAAGCATATCATCGTATAAATTAATATTCAATAAAAATTTAATTATTTCTTTATTTTATTTTGTTACATCGATAAATTGTTATACTTCAATAACATAACAATTTATGAAATCTCTTTTATTTGCTATTATTTTTATAAGGTCTTATATTTATAAATGAAGGCAGTCTTCATAGAGAAGCAATAAATAACAAATATTAATTGCTGTTACTTTATATAAATATCTAGTAAATATATTAAGAAGAAGTTCTTGATATTCTGAATCATAGTAATAATTCACTATTTTCACTACTTTTTCCCGTCTATAGTTCAACAAAATTGAAAATAGTGAAACTTATTGTTAATAAATAAAATATAGTTTAACTAAATTCTTCAGGGAGCTGAATGTACATTAATATAATTTTTTCAGTTTAAACTATGTATTACAAAGATAATAAATTTGTCACCCTATATACCCTTAAGTCGTGAGCTTTCCTATTCCCCCATAATTATATATGGCTTAAGTGATTTTCTTAATTAACTACCTTTGATACAATCAGTTTAATTTCATTTACAAGTGTAAAAATTTATTATGATTTCAGAGTAACAATAATATGCTCCACTTAATATTTATGTGCACGGTTAGTTAAAGTAATTCTCTCTATTGGGATATTACCGTGTTCAAATATCCTTAAGGTCACTTCGTTTTTCGAAGTGACCTTTTTGCATTAAAATTGCTTTTTATTTAAAAAGAAATTATAATTTTCATACTATCAAATAAAGGACTGGTTATGATGATTTTTTAACTTATTAATCAATATAAAACTAAATTTATGAGAGTAGGTGAATTATTTGATCAACAACCAACCTAAAAAGACTAAAGCATTTATTGCAGGCGTAAATTTAAATGATCCTAACTTCGACTATTACATGACTGAATTAAGAGAATTAGCCTTAGCAAATAATCTAGACGTTGTAGGACAAGCTAGCCAAAAAGCTGAAAATATTGTTTCCGGAACTTATTTTGGAGTTGGAAAGATTAACCAAATTAAAAACATGGCGCGTGAATTATATGCCAAAGTTTTAGTTATTAATGATGAACTTTCTCCAACTCAAATTAGGAATATTGAAGGAATGACTAAGCTTAAAGTTCTAGATAGAACTGAATTGATTTTGGAAATCTTCTCTAATCGTGCTCGCAGTAGACAAGCAAAACTGCAAGTCCAACTTGCACGTCTTCAATATGAACTTCCTAGACTTCATCCATCTGAAAATAATCTAGACCAACAACGTGGTTCTGGTGGAGCAAGTGGTGGATTTGCGAACCGTGGTTCTGGTGAAACTAAGTTAGAATTAAATAGACGTACGATCGGTAAACAAATCAGTGCCATCAAAAAAGAATTAAAGGATATTAGTAAACAAGAAGAAATTAAATCTGCTAGAAGAAACAATTCTTGTCTTCCACAAGTGGCTCTTGTTGGTTATACAAACGCAGGTAAATCTACAACTATGAACGAATTACTGAATGTTTTTAGTGATGAGGCCAACAAAAAACAAGTTTTTGAAAAAGATATGCTATTTGCAACTTTAGATACAAGTGTTAGACGAATTGATTTAAAAGATGATTTAAGTTTTATTCTTTCAGATACAGTTGGTTTTATTTCTAAACTGCCACATAATCTTGTTGAATCTTTTAAAGCTACCCTGCAAGAAGCTAAAGATGCAGACTTGTTAATCAATGTCGTAGATGCTTCAGATCACAATATGGTGCAAATGGTTAAGACTACACAAAAGGTATTAGCTGAATTAAACATTACCGATATGCCAATGATTACAGCCTATAATAAAGCTGACTTAACAGAACGTAATTATCCTCAAATTGAAGGAAATGATATTTTATATTCTGCTAAAGATCCAGAATCAATTAGGCAATTAGCTAATTTAATTGTAAAAAGAGTATTTGATAATTATGAAAAGGTAAATTTAGTTTTACCACTGTCGGATGGGAAAAATTTGGCTTATTTACATGAATATGGTCAAATTTTAAGTGAAGACTTTAAAGATGATGGGATTCATGTAACAGTACGTCTATCTCCAAAAGATCTAGATAAATTTAAGACTAATGCTATATAACAAATAAAAAGAGTAGATTCTGAAAATCTACTCTTTTTTCATATTATTTATAAATAATTACAGCTTCATTCTTTTCTATATTGTTCCAAACCTTCGGTGCGTCGCTTGGTTTCAAGTTTACGCAACCATATGAACCATCATTTAGATAAGCTGTCTTCGACCAGTTCTTTCTCCAACTATTATCGTGGAAACCACAGCCAGTTAAAGTGAATGGCATCCAATACTTAACATCAACTGCATATTTAGAGCCATCATCATTAGTTCCCTTTAGGACACTCGGCGATTCTTTATATTGAATATACCAAACTCCTGTTGGAGTTTCTAAATTTTTATGCGCAATTTTAGTTTCAACAGTTCCAGTAACAATCGTGTCTAAAGTTAAGACACACTTACCATTCTTATAAATCCACATTTTCTGATCGGTTAAGGAAACAACAATATAATTGTTACCAATTCCATTATTGCTTAGTCCATAACCAGTCCCGTACGTGCTAAAACCTTCACCATAAATATAGTTTTTTCCATTAAGTTCCTTAACATTATCAGCTAGAGCATTTTCAACAGCGGCTACTAATTTTTTCTCATTAATTGCCCAACCGTAACTCTCATTTTTAACTTTTGTAGTCTGACCATTCGGAAGTTGGAAGTCATAAGATTTATGAAGTGTTGCTACTTCCTTATTAATATTATTTATTTTATCTTCTAATATTTTGGTATCAGAGAAGATATATTTATCATTCTCATAAGATACATTTGAAAATACTTCTGCCCTTTTAAATACAAAGTTTTTTCCATTAACGGTATATTTTACTTGACGATCCTTAATTTGATTGAGCTTATCTCGTGCTTTTAATAAAGTTTCATTTTTAAAATTCCACTTTTTATGACTAGGATAGCGAGTATGTTGACTTTCAAAGTAAGACTGTACCTGTTTATTAGTAATCACCTTATCACTAGTCTTTTTTAGAACAACTTTATCTCCTTCTAAAATAGCAGTATTCTTCGCATTTTTATTGATTTTAGAAGTAGCTTTTTTAACCGTTAATTTTCCAACTGGAACATCATAAATTACAACATTTGAATTAAAGTGACTGGCATTAAATTTTTCAGCCTCAGTATTTCTTTTCGATTGAAGATGTCCCAAAATTAACCAAGCTATTAGAATAATTGCTAAACCAATTAAAATACCTATCAGCCACTTACGATAGTTATTTGTGGGATAGGTATTTTTTTCTACATTTTTATTACTCATTAAAAATACCTAATTCCTAAAAAAAGTTCTTTTTATTATATCACAAAAAAGAAGGTTAATCTTCTGATTAACCTTCTAAAATAACTATATTTATTTCAATAAATTAGTTTACACGGATTGCGTAATCTGGCATAAAGTAACTAGAAATAGTAGCTTGAGTTACGTTTTGACCTGGTTGTGGTGCATGTACGTATTGGTTGTTCCCTACGTAAATAGCATCGTGGTAGTCACCCCACATTAAGATGTCACCAGCTTGTGCTTGGCTTACAGAAACGTGTTGACCTGCTCCTGCTTGTTGGTAAGTAGTACGTCCAACATTCTTACCAGCTTGGCTGTATGCGTATTGTACTAGACCTGAGCAGTCATATGCGTTAGGACCAGTTGCGCCCCATACGTAAGGTTTACCAACTTGTGATTGAGCTGCACTAACCACAGTTTGTGCTACACTGCTGTTTGATTGAGTTGAAGCTTGTGGCTTAGCAGTTTGTGCTGGCGCTTGGCTTGAAGCTGCTTGTTGTTGAGCTGGCTTAGCAGCTGGTTGTGCAGTTTGTGCTTGTGGCTTAGCTGCGGTGGTAGTGTTTTGTGCTGGAGCACTGTAAGTAGTTGCTGCTTGTTGAGCCTTAACTGCAGTATTAGTTTGTACGTAGTTAGTCTTTGCTGCTGGAGCAACATTAGTTGAAGCAGTGTTAGTTTGTACAGTAGTTCTAGCTGCTGCTTGTGCTACTGGAGCTTGTGCAGTTGCTGAAGTTGATTGTACCTTTGCTGCAGTATTAGTTTGTACAGGTGCAGTTGCTACAGCTGCAGTGTTGTTAGTTGAAGCAGTTGCTACTTGTGCGTTGTTAACGTTAGCTACAGCAGTTTGTGCAGTAGTGTTTTGAGCGTTGTTTGCAACGTTTGCTGCAGGAACTTGACTTACGGCAGCCTTAACTGCAGTTAAATCAGCAGTAACTGCGATAGGAGCTTCTTCTTGTACGTCGTCAGCTGAGATCCATTGGTCTCCACCTAAGTTGTACCAAGTTTCACCCTTAACGTTCTTAACTTTCTTGTATGTCTTCCAAGTTGATTCATGTGGTAAGTACTTACCTGTTTGTTGCTTGTTGTCTTCGTAGCTGTTCCAAACTGCAACATTTTCACCAGTCTTGGAATTTACTTTTACAACACCAATTTCTTGTGCTGGTGCTTGAACAGTTGAAGCTTGAGCAGTGTTGTTAAAAGATAATGCATTTAATTTAGCTGCACTTAAAGTTGCGATACCTGCAACAGCGAATGAAGCAGCAGTTGTGAATTTGATTACTTTAGATTTGATAGTCAAGGGTTATTCCTCCATAAAATTCTTTTTTCTCAATTATTAACATAGCCGTCATTAATTAACTAAAAAGTTATGCTATGTGTCTCTTTTTTTAATTGACAATGGTTATTGTAGGAGATCAATATTACAGACCTGTTACAAAGCTAAATCATTGTCATTACATTTAGCTTGTTATCAACCTTTTTCAATATTCAAAACCTATTAATCTTCTAGCTCTTTTACAATTGTATCAAGCTCTTTGGCTACTTCTTCCCAGTTGTCATTATTTAATACATGAGCCTTTTTAGCTAATTCATCGGATAGATGCAAATCACGCTTAAATTCGTAACTGTTTAATCGCTTATCAATTTCACTCACCTTATCTCCGCGTCCTAATAATCTTTTTTTCAAAACTGAAAAGTCAGACACAGTCAAATATATAAAATATACTTGTTGCCCTAGCTTCTCCAAATAAGACTTAACACCATCTGTCTCTATAATTAGAGAAACTAGATCGTTCTTTGTCCATGCTTTATCTAAGGCTTCTTTACTTGACCCATATTGATATTCTCCATATTTTACATGCTCGAAAAAATGGAGCTTTTTAAAACTTTCATCAGTTTCAAAATAATATGATTTTCCGGGAACTTCGCCCTCTCTCATTGGTCTAGTAGTATGAGTTACTACACGAGGAATGTTATATTTTTCTGTTAAGTACTTTGAGACTGTGGTCTTTCCTACTCCACTTGGACCAGCAATTATGATAATTCTTTGCAAAATATTACTCTCCCGCTTGAAATCGACTATTATATATAATAGTATTTCACTATTGTAAAACATTTCTATACAGAAAAGGGAGTTTTTTAAATGAAAAAAGCTGATGTAAAAATTGGTCAAATTTTAGCTGCTACTTCTGAGGAAGAACTTAAGCATCCTTTTCAAGGAAAAGTAGAAAAGATTTATGAAAATTCTGCTTTGCTAGCTATTACTTCATACGATCCAGAAGATGAATCTTCAGTTAATGAATTAAACAACAAAATGGTGATCAACTTTAAGAACTTGAAGAAAGTAAAATCACCTGCACGTGGAAAAACTGCCGCTACAAATGATGTAAAAATTTCAAAAGTTCAACCAGATAAAGACAAAAAGTCAAAATAAAAGTTAAGCCTATATAATTTTATTTTTTATAAAGGATATCTATCATCATATGAAAAAAAGGCTTCAAACATTTTTATTTTGGTTTATCTTAATTCAGCCATTTTTAGATATTTATTGGCTATCTAGGCCGCCACTTCTAAGATTCTCAATTCCTACCATTTTGCGAGTCTTAGGAGTTTTTATTGCCATTATTTTGTTTTTCAGTATTAAAAATAATTGGCAAAGATTCAAAAAACAATGGTGGATCATTGCTTATATTGCAATATTAGCCATTTATTCTTTCTGTCACTTAATTTCAGTCAAGAATTTTATCGGCGTAGAACCAACTGGTTTTCACTATTCACCTATTGTCGAGATTCTTTATCTTGTACGAGCTTGCTTACCTTTAACAATTTTATACATTACTTCGTATAGTGAATTTAAGCCATACTACTTTTTTAGAGTTATTCAAGCTATCTCGGGCTTATATTCTTTAACAATAGTTATTTCGAATCTTTTTGTTTTTTCCCTAACTTCATATCACACAAGTGAAGCACAGAGAATTAGTGCTAATATCTTTTCCTGGTTTGATCATACGAATTATCCCTTTAACGCTTTGGCTTCTAAAGGCATCTTCTTTCAAGCCAATACTTTATCGGCTATATTATTTATGATTATGCCAATAATGCTCTATATTCTTTATAAAGAATTCAATCTTCTGAATATAATTTTAGTTAGTGCTCAAGTTTTAGCAATGTTAATGTTAGGAACAAAAGTTGGTAATTTTGGATTAATCATTAGTTTAGTTGCTTTTCTAATTATTTTCTTATTACATAGTTTGATTTTGAAAAACACAAAATTCTCATCCAAGTTTCTAATTACCATGATTTGTATTTTAGCTGCCTCTGCTGCTATCTTCCCTTACAGTCCCACTCTCAGACGTTCTTCTCTTGAAAGTGGAGTAGCTCAAAAGCGTAGTAATCTTGGGAATAAAAACAAGCTTGATCAAGAATTAAACACTGGACTAAAAAGATATCAGGGTCAAAAACAAGAAGAATTTTTAAAAGATTTTATCAAAAAGAACTATTGGGTTTATTCATTAAAACATGATCTAGTTTTAGATCACTATTCATATAAAAATGATCCTTACTTTTGGCTTGAGGTTATGAGAAGACCCGCAAATGAGCGACTCAATTATCGACATCTTGAACAAGATATCTTAAGTCGCGTCATGAATAATGATAAAAATAAGCTAAATAAGCTTTTTGGTATTTCTTTTAGTCGTGAAAACAATATTTCTCCACTTGAGCGCGATTTTCTCGCTCAATATTACTCAATGGGAATACTAGGGGTACTTCTGCTAGCAGTAATTTACATTATTGTACTTGGATATGGAATCTTTTATTGGCTCGTCAATAAAAAGACAAGAACCTTTTTAAATTCTTCGCTCCTAGCATCGGGAGGATTTATTCTCTTTGCTGCTTTTTATGCAGGAAACGTACTTGAATACCTCTCAGCAACTCTAGTGATGGCATTTATTTTAGGATTTTTATTACAAAATATTCGCTGTAGTAGATCTACGAAAGAAATAGTAAGAAACTAACTATTAAAAAAGGCCTTATTTCGACTTAATCGAAGTAAGGTCTTTTATTTTTCAAAAGCTTTTTATTACTTTAATTCTCTAACAAAAGTACGATCTGGTACTCTAATCAAATAATATTTTGCTGCAGTCTTTCCTGCATGCATTCTTAAACCATTGTACCAATTCTTTTTATAGGTTGCGGTATAAGTAGCCACATAAGCATTTTGATAACGTCCATCAGCTTGTCTTAATTGCTTATCGGAATAAGGAATTGCTGCTGCTTGGACTGACATCGGATTCTTTCCATCAGAAATAGTCGCATAGGTGCTGCTAACTGTTACTCTATTTCCATTACTATAAAAAGTATAAGTCTGAATTGGAGCTTTCTTATTATCGGATCTAGCAGTAACATAATATGAGCGTTTATTACCAGCCGTTAAAATCAATGGTTGGTAGTCCACTCTACTAGATAGAACTTGTTTATTCTCTAAATTTGGATTGTAAAATAAAGTGATGCTAAACATATAGATCGCACCGCATAATAGAATTAAAACTTCTAAAATATCTAGTAAAGTTGTTTTCCATTCAAAACGCTTACGGTCTTTTACAATCATCATTAAGTGACGTTTACGAATATTCTGTACAATAAAGATTAAATATAAAACAAGTATTAACCAGGCCAAAATACCTAAAATGTTCCATCCAAGTGTCATAAAGGAGCCTCCATTTTTCTTTAAGTTAAGTATACGGTACTTATGGATGTTTTTAAAACTTTTTTTGATTTGACTTTATTGCAAAAAGTCGCGACAATTAAATATGTAAAAGGTAGTTTTGGTATATATCGTTAGGCAAAACTATGGTAAAAATAGCTTTTTATACAATTACAGGACAAACGCAACGATTCATAAATAAAACGGGTCTTGATGCACATCGAATTGAAGATGCTCATCCTCAATATCAAATGAATGATAAATACATTTTGATTTTACCTTCGTATCAAGATTTTATGATGGATTCCGTTGTTGATTTTTTAACATATAAAGATAATAAAGAGAATCTTCTAGGATTAATTGGATGCGGCAATCGTAACTTTAATGATCTTTTTGCTCAAACAGCCAAAAAAATCTCCGTTACATTACATGTACCAATCCTCTATTTACTTGAATTAAGTGGCAATTCAGTCGACGTCAAAAACGTTCGCCAAATTGTTAAAGAAGCTTGCAAAGAAGAGCACGGCACACAAAAAGATCTCCCAATTCCAAATCCATCTCTTAGCAATATTAATTTCTTAAGGGACTTCAGGCAAAAAAATGAATAAAAAAACTTATTACAAAGCAAGTAACTGGAATGCCGTTGAAGATCAAGTAGATCGTTCTGCTTGGGCGAGACTAAACGATATTGTTTACGAACCTCGTCGTGTTCCACTTTATAAAGATCAAGATGAATTTTTTCATCTCCCAAAAAACGAACAAACCATGCTTCTTCATAGTTTCGTCTCTTTAACTCTTTCCTCTACTCTTCAAATGAAAGTGGCACTATCAAAGATTAAAGAAGATGCCGGAAATTCTGATGAAGAAGCAGCTGTATATAATGCATTGCAATATTTAGAATCAATTAATAATAAGGCTTATGGTCATGCTTTAAATGCATTCGCTAGCAAAGAAGAGCAAAATGAATCCTATGAATGGGTACATAGTAATCCATACTTACAAAAGAAAATGAAGCTTTTAAATACAGTTTATCAAGCAGAAAACTCTATCCATAAAAAAGCTGCTCATGTTTTTATTTCTACTGGCTTATACCATTCTTCTTTTTTTGGTCCACTTTATTTATTCGGTCAGCACAAATTACCACGAACAGCCGAATTAATTAAGTACGCCCTTCGAATTACAGCTTTAAACGGAATTTATACAGGAATAAAATTTCGCCGTGACTTTTTTAAATTGTCTAAAGAAGAACAAGATACTGTACATAACTGGGTATCCGATTTATGTGACAAATTATACGATAATGAACTCAATCATATAAAACTTCTCTATCATCATACCGGCCTAGAAGATAAAGTAGAACATTACATCCGCTATACCTTAAATAAGGCACTAATGAACTTAGGACAAGAACCAAAATATCCTGAAAATATTGAAATTCTAGATCCTATTCTTATAACAGGTATAATGGATAGTGCAATGATTGAGGATTTCTTCTTTTACACAAACGCGCATCCCCTTCTTAAAATGCGTGAAATAAAAAAATAAGGAGTTGAGTTTCAACTCCTTATTTTTTTGCTTTCTTAGTTTCGGTTTCAGATTTTTGATAGTTTCGAATAACTTCGATTTTTTCTTCAATCGCCTGAACTAACAATTGACTATATTTATCTGGATCGGCAATTATTTCATCACTTGAGCCTAAAATATCAATTCTAAAATGGGAAACATTTACATATTCAGAAATAGTTTCAAAATAGATATTTACTTCATATTCATCTTCATCATTACAGAAATTGCTAATTTTCTTATAGTTCGCAAATGGAAGATTAATGATACTACTTTCAAGTGCAAAAGTCATTGGTCTTCTTCCACTAATTGCTAATTGAGTTTGAATTAGTGAATCGTGCTTAAAAGCTTGAACAGCTTCACTAATCATTTTGCTTGCAATATTTCTTAATTTTGTTTTAGTTATTTCGCTATATTTGAGAGTTTCAAGATCTTGAAGATAATCTTGTTCTTCAATTTTTTTAGTTATTTCTTCTTGTTTAATTTTCACAATAAAATTCCTTTATGTATCCTTTTTCACTAATAAGATACTCAATAAATCTTCTTCATGCAACTTAAAAAATAAAAAATGCCTAATCAAATTGCAAAGCAAAACTAAGTAATTCCATTACTTTAAGCATATCTTCAGGACGCAAATGATCAGCGGGCTTTTCATCAAGTAAACGCATCCTTGAAAAAGTTTGAATTTGAGCTGCATTTACACGACCATGAATATGATATCCGAACAAGTCTAAGTAGGTAGGGAAATGATTGCCGTGGGATGTAATTGGACAAACCATTAGATAATTAGTCTTTTCATTATATGAATTAGACGACACTACTACAGCAGGATGTTTTCCCTTCATTTCTTGTCCAACTGATGGTGAGAAGTCCGCCCACACAATATCTCCTTGTTTAAATTTATTCTTCGGCATGACGTAATTCCTCCATAGCCATATTTTCCCAAGCTTCCCTTTCTGGTCCTGGTACATCTTCAAATTTAGCATCGGAGGTATAAGGATTAGAAATTTTCGGTATTAAGATCAAACTTCCATCAGACTTCTGATGAATTGCATACTCAGTACCCACTTCTACTTTAAAAGAAGCAGGTAGTGAAAAGCCAACTGAATTACCGACTTTTTGAGTTACAATATGATGAATAGATATTTTCATAAGTTTTTACCTCATTAAGTTACTTTCAAGGATATTGTAGTACTAAAAAAGACTAACTTTCAAAAGAAAGCTAGTCTTTTTTGCGAGAAACATAGAAAAGTATGTCAGGGTCTTTGTTTCACAGCCAAAGTAGCCCATCATCAGCACTTCCCGTGCTTTGACTTCGAAAGTCTAGATGATCTCTGTCAAAGAACGCATCTCGCGTTTTCCTCGACTCGTCGCATCTACTATTGTACCAAATTTTTCTTATTTTTTCTATTTTGACGCTTCTTGAAAAAGATTTCTCCAATTAACTGCGCCAACATAAATCCCATCGCTATTGCAATCGTTACAATTGCTACACGTAAGATTAAATCTTCTGCATCAGATAATTGTCCCTCAACCATCGCACGCACAGCCTGATAAGCAGGCACTCCAGGAACAAGTGGTACTACTCCCGGAATATTAAAAACTGTTACTGGGCACTTTTTAATGCGTGCAAACACTAAACCTAAAATTCCAACACACAAGGCACCCAAAAGATTAGAACCTAAACGGCCAACACCAATTCTATTAGCTAACCAATATAAAATCCAACCTGCACTACCGCTAATTCCGCATAAGAATAGTGCACGATGTGGAACGTTAATAATTAACCCAAAACCTACAGAAGCAAGCCAGGCAAACACTATATTAATAATTATTTCTAACCAAAAAGGCATTACATCACACCCCATAACAATTTAATTGCAATACCTATGCCGCCACCTAATGCAATTGCTGTCAAAATTGCTTCCGTAGTTCTCGCCATCCCTGATAATAAGTCTCCACCAAAGAGATCTCTTAATGCATTCGTAATTGCTACTCCTGGCACTAAAGTCATCAAAGAACCAATTAAAATATTATCAACGACAAGCTTAGGGAAGATTTTACATGTCAAAATAGTAATAACACCCATAAATATTGCAGTTACCATCTCGGCTAAAAAACGAATATTAGTATAGCGCTTAATAGCTAAATAAAGTGCATAAGATACACCACCAATTACAGCAGCTGCCGGGAAATCAATCCAATCATAATCATCCATAAAAAGAACCATTAAAGTTGGACTTAAAATTGCTGCTCCAATAATTTGAAGCCAAATAGGAAAATCTGGAATCGAAATGGAAACTTGTTTTAACCGCTCTTGTAATTCTTTTAATGTTATTTCTTTAGCCGCAAATTCACGCGATAATTCATTAACACGGTCTACTAATTCTAGATTAATATTTCGCTTCTTAACTTGAGTAACTTGAGTATAGGAATGTTCACCCAGACTCATAAATATTCCAGTTGGCGTTGTAAAACATCTAGCTCCAGCAATACCAGCATTGCGTGCTATTCTCATCATTGTATCCTCAACTCGATAAGTTTCACTGCCACCCTCAATCATTAGTCTACCCGCTTTTAAACAAGTATCTAAAACTTCACCAACGTAATCTTGACTTACACGCTCTTTATCCATTTCTATCCTCTAATTACTATTCATCTTTTCAATATCAATTGTCTTATCAACCCAATTTCCTCTAAAGAAATCTCTTTCGTGACTGACAATAATTACTCCACCCTTAAATTCAACAATTGCTTTTCTTAAAGAATCTTTTGTAGCAACGTCTAAGTGATTAGTTGGTTCATCCAAAAATAGTAAATTAGATGGCTCAAATTGCATTTTTGCTAATTTAACTTTTTCTTGTTCTCCACCAGATAATTCCTTCAGAGGGCTCATAGCCTGCTGTGCAGTTAATCCCATTCTGGCTAGAGCTTGACGTAATTCTCTGGGACGCAGACGTGGGAATTCTTCCTGTAAATATTGTAAAGGCGTCATATTTTTATTCGGCCAAACTAAGTCTTGCTGGAAATATCCCAATTTTGCAGTCGAAGATAATTCAAAGTTTCCATAAATAGGTTTTAGCTTGCCTAGTAACGTTTTTAATAAAGTAGTCTTTCCAATCCCATTAAATCCCGTCACAGCAACTTTTTCACCATTTCCAACAGAAAAATCAAATGCTGATTTTACTAGTGCTTGGTCATATCCAATTACTAAGTCTTGCGTTTGCAGTAATAAATTAGATGCTGTATCAACATAAGGGAAAATCACATGCGCCTTTTTATTATTTTGCGGTGGTGTTAAAATTTCCATCTTTGCAAGTTGCTTTTCACGAGATTTGGCACTCTTAGATCTGGAACCAGCCTTATTTTTACGAATATATGCTTCTGTCTTTTTAATTTTTCTTTGTTGATTAGCATATGCCTTTAAATAACTTTCACGATCCGCTTCTTTTTGTCTAAGAGCATGTTTCAAGTCGCCTGTATAGCGAGTAATCGTTCCAAAATCTATATCAATAATACAGTTTGTAATTCGACCTAAAAAATCATAATCATGCGATACAACAATAAATGCTCCCTCAAAGTCGTTTAAATAATCAGCCAACCAATCAATATGATTAACATCTAAATAGTTCGTTGGCTCATCTAAGACTAGGACATCAGGATTTTGCAGAAGAAGCTTAGCCAAAATTAATTTTGATCGCTGTCCACCAGAAAGTTTTGCTACATCCCGATCATAACCTAATTCTGCTAACCCTAATCCCGTAGCCACTCGATCAATTTTTGTATCAATATCATAAAATTCTTTCTCTTCAAGTAAAGTTTGTATTTTACCAGCTTTTTCTAATAAAGCGTTATCGCCATTTTCACCATATTTTACATAGAGATCATTTAATTCTTTTTCTTTTTCAAAAAGATCGCTAAAAGCAGTTTGTAAAAATTCTTTAATTCCCATACCTGCTTCAAGTCGAGCATACTGATCTAAATAACCAACGTGAAGCTTATTTTGCCATTTAACCTCACCACTATCTTGAGTGATTTCACCCGTCAAAATTTTAATTAAAGTTGATTTACCAACTCCATTTTGACCAGTTATTCCCATATGATCTTCTTTATTTAAAACAAAATTAGCATCTTCGTATAAAGTTTTCTCAATAAATGTTTGACTCAAATTTTTTACTGTTAGTAGACTCATTATTTCCTCTCGTATTGATTATTTATATCGTCTTTATGCTGTTTGTCATATTCCTGCAATGCATTTAATACTTTAGGCCACTGTCTTTTGGGAATGATTAATTGAAGTTTATTATGATAAATAGGAAAGTCACTTGCTTTCATCCCTGTTATTTTAGCTAAATCTTGATCCGTTAAATGATATTTAGCTACAATTGCTTTAATTTCATAAGAAGCATGTCCTCTAAAATATGAAAGAACATAAAAGAATGCCGCAAAAATTCCGGCACTCAACACGGCCATTGGCAAAGAAAAGTGAAAAGTTCTTTGAGCAATAAAAAACACTGCAATAAATGCTATAAGTGCAGAAATTACCCCATAAATAACTGGAAAATACTTATTTTGCTTCATATTTCATCATCCTTTTTATTACATTGATTTTTCAAATATTACATTAAATTTACGCGATTGACGTTTTTGTAAAAAATTGTAAATTTTGTTTTATTTTACTGCAATAATCTTCTTATATAATACAGTTTGTTAAGTAAATTAAAAACGATTTTTTAAATATCACTAGTGTATCACGATTAACATTTAATTATTAGTTAATGCCTCAAAAGGAGTAAATATTTTGACATATAAGAAGGGAACTTCAGTAGTACTTATTGCATTATTAAGCTTAGGCTTTCTTACTAATTCAGTTACTTCACAAGCTGCCGACAAAGATACTAACTTCAACGTATCTAAAAGCCTAGCAGAAAACACAATCAAACCAACTCTTCTTAGCAAAAAGTTTAAAGAAAATCAACTTAAAGAAGACAAGGAAAATAAATTAGCAGATATTAAATTCGAAGAAAAAAGACTTAATGAGCAAAATTATTAATTAGATAACCAAAACTTCACCGACAAGAGTTGAAGTTATCACTTAAAATTACTAAGATAGAATCATCAACAGATATACATAAAAAGCAGTTAGCATTTCGCTAGCTGCTTTTTTATTAGTTACCATCCATAGTATCGGAATCTTTATCATAGATTACATAATTTCTGAAATCGTCTGGATCATTCCAATCTAACCCTTGTTGTAGACTATTCTGTCGTGTTTCTTGATTGCGAAGTTTTTCTTTTTTCAGTCCTAAACTAGTTCTTACTAAATCTGAAACACGTTGTAATTCTTTAGTAGAAGCTACCTGCATAGCTGCTGTACCAATCCAAACATTATGACCATGAATATAGCCACTTTGAATCTTTTGAGTACAATCTCGATAATTCATCGCAATGGAAAGCATATCATCAAAAGTTAAATTAGTTTTAACATATTTAGCAAATACCTTAAGAATCTTACGATAATTAGTAATTGAATTTACTGACATACCTTTGCGAACAATATCGTTAATTACCTGTCTTTGCCGCATCTGACGGCCATAATCGCCTTGAGGATCTTCTTTTCGCATTCGAACATAGTCTAATGCTTCTTTACCGTTTAAATGCTGTTTTCCCTTCTTAAAATACGTGTGATAGGTAAATGTAAATGGCACATTAACGTCTACACCCCCAAGGGCTTCTACCATGCTTTCTAGCGCCTTCATATTAACTTCCATGTAATAGTTAACTGGCGTATTTAAAAGCGCGCTAACCGTTCTTGTAGCTCCTTTACTACCGCCAACTTGATAAGCTGAATTTGCCCGAAACATGTAGTACTTTCCTTCCCCAGTTCCGTCCCCTTTAATATCAGCTAATAAATCTCTAGGTATCGACGTCATAGTTGCTTCTTTTTTCTGAGGATTCATTGTCGTTAAAATCATCGTATCGGAATTTCCTCGATCATGTCTTCCTTCAATTCCTTGATCAACTCCAAGAATCAAAATTGAGATTGGCTTTTTTTGAGAAATCAATTGCGATGTCTTACCAGTACCACGATAAGCTTGCTGCACTGAACTCATAGCTGAGAAATAGGCATGCGCAAAATACGCAACACTTCCGCAAACAAGTAGAATTGTTAAGAGACCTACCAGGCGAGCCAAACTATTTCCATCTTTAATGTTTTTTCTATTTGCTGCAAAAACATTATTCCTTTTTAGTTTTTTATTTAGCTTTTTTTGTTCATCAGGTTTCATTAACCTATTAACTCCTCTGCCTACTATTTGCTTTTCATAATACAAAAATCACGATCTATGCGCATTAGTTTCATTATTAAAAAATTTTTATTTTTTAGCAAGCGAAATAATGTTCTATAATGGTGATTAATAAAAATTGTATTACAGAAAGAAGGAAAATATATGTCTCTTCCAACAAGAAACGAAGTATCTGATGATCTAAAATGGGACTTAAGTCGCGTTTTTGAAAATGATCAAGAATGGGAAAAAGAATACCAACAAGTCACAAATGAAATTAAAAATATAAGCAAATATAAGCAAACATTGACCAAATCTGGTAAAGATTTATATGAAGGTATTACTGCAATTTTAGCTATAGAACGTCGATTAGAAAAAGTCTATGTTTACGCCACAATGTCAAGTGATGTCGATACCAAAAATAATCACTACCTTGGTTTTGTAGCTAAAGTCCAAAGCTTAGCTAATCAAATGGCAGCTGCAACATCTTTTGTAGATCCTGAAATCTTATCCATTCCAGAAAAAACTCTAGCTAAATTTATACAAGATGAACCTCGCTTAGAAAACTATAGACATCGTCTTGAGCAAATTACCCAAAAACGTCCTCATACCTTGCCTGCAAATGAAGAAAAGATTATTGCTGCCGCAGGAGATGCAATGGGGACATCTGCTAATACGTTTAACGTTTTAACTAATTCTGATATGGAATTTGGCTATGTCCAAGACGAAAACGGTGATATGATTCAACTATCTGATGGTTTATATTCACTTTTGATTCAATCTCAAGACCGTGAAGTACGTAAAAATGCTTTTGATGTTATGTACGCAAGTTATGGTCAATTTGAAAACAGTCTCGCTTCAACTTTATCAGGCGAAGTAAAGGCTCACAATTTTAATGCTCGTGTGCATAAATATAATTCAGCTAGAGAAGCTGCTCTAAGTGAAAATGGTGTTCCAACAGCCGTTTACGATACATTAATTAAAGAAGTAAACAGCCACCTTGACTTACTTCACCGCTACGTTTCACTAAGAAAGAAAATTTTAGGCTTAAAAGATCTTCAAATGTATGATATGTATGTTCCTTTAACAGGAGAGCCACCTCTTTCTTATAATTTTGAAACAGCTAAGGCAGAAGCTAGAAAGGCCTTAGCTTCACTAGGAGAAGACTATTTAAAGCACGTTGATTACATTTTTAATAACCGCGTAATTGATGTAGTTGAAAGTCAAAATAAAGTAACTGGTGCATATTCAGGTGGTGCCTACGATACTGATCCATACGAACTACTTAACTGGGAAAATAACCTTGATTCACTCTATACTCTAGTTCATGAAACTGGTCACTCTGTCCACTCTTGGTATACAAGAAACACTCAACCTTACGTCTACGGTGATTATCCAATTTTTGTTGCTGAAATTGCTTCAACTACTAACGAAAATATTTTAACCGAGTATTTCTTAGACAAGATTACTGATCCTAAAACTCGAGCATTTGTCTTGAACCATTATCTTGATTCATTTAAGGGGACTCTTTTCCGTCAAACTCAATTTGCGGAATTTGAACAATTTATTCATGAAACTGATGCTAATGGACAACCATTAACTGCTGATGTACTTGATGAATTTTATGGCAACTTAAACCAAAGATATTATGGAGATAGCGTAGAACCTGGTGGAGAAATTGCTATGGAATGGGCACGTATTCCTCACTTCTACTACAACTTCTACGTTTACCAATACGCAACAGGTTTTGCGGCTGCAACTGCTCTTGCCAATAAAGTTGTTCACGGCACTGACAAAGAACGTGATGCTTATATTAATTTCTTAAAATCAGGTTCTTCGGATTACCCAACAGAAATTATGAAACGAGCTGGCGTTGATATGACTAAGGCTGATTACTTGAGGGATGCTTTTGATACTTTTGAAAAGCGTCTTAATGAATTTGAAAAAATTGTAGATGAATTAAACGCTGAAAAGTAAGGTTCACATTTAAATAGAAAAAGCTGGTAGATTTTATTTCTACCAGCTTTTTCGTTAGCTATTTTATTTTATACATAGCGACGATCTTTTCTAGCTCTTTATCAGAAATCAGTTTCAAAGTACTGCCATTATTCACTAGTTTCGCCCTATCCTAATCAAAATATATATGATAAAAGTCATAAAATTTATCATCTTTCTTAGGTTTAAAATTACAGAGAAAAAGAATATAAAGTCTCGATAAACAAAAAGATTAACTATGAGGTTAAGAACTTTTTTATTACACCAGCTTAGCAAACAAACCACCTAAATAAAGAAATACACAAGTAATCAACAAGTATAAGCTTCCCCACTTAACGGTTTCTTTTAGAATTTTTCCTTCTAAGCCTTCTTTATTAATCGCACCAGTAGCTACTGCAATATTCTGAGGTGACAGCATCCCTGCCGTAGCGCCTGTCATGTTCGACGCTACAATCCAGTACTTGCTTACACCCAAAGATTGAGCAGCCGAGTATTGTAAATTACCAAACAAGACATTAGCTGAAGTAGCAGACCCTGTTAAGAATGTTCCAAGTGCTCCAATTAACGGTGCAAATAATGGGTAAGCTGGTCCAAGCAAACTTACTAAGGCCAAAGCCAAAGCATTCGTCATCCCCGCATAAACCATTACTTTAGCTAAACCAACAATTGCACACACTGTAACAGTCGTCATGCCAATTGTCTTTAAAACTTTAACCAAAATTTTGAACATTTTATTAAAGCTCAATCCCTGAATTTTTCCACCAATTAAGCCAGCTAATAAAATTAACGTTCCTGGAGATGACAGCCAGTTAATTGGTAAATCATTAGGATTCTTTCCTAAATAAATATGTAAATGGGTAGTTATACTAGTTAAAAAGTTATTCACAGGTGGACAAAGTGAAGAAGCAAGTAATACAAAAATAAAGACTAGGATAAATGGTGAACAAGCCTTTATAATCTCGCTAATACTTTCATTTTCTACTTCTTCTACTGCACCAGTCTTTCGCTTCGTGAGCCACACCGTAATCAAAATTGAAAACAATGAACCAACTAAAGCTGGAAGTTCTGCACCTGTAAACTTAGCAATAATGACTTGCGGAATCGCCATTCCAAGTCCTGACATCAAAGTAATAAAGCCTATCCCCTTAAATGCCTTAATACTCTTTTCAGTAAGAAATACCAGAATAAACGGTACTAAAATCACTAAAACAACTAATTGCAAAGTTACAATAAATCCTAATCGCACATCATTAAGATTAGTTACTTCAGCTAACGTCAGAACCGGCAAGCCAATTGCTCCAAAGGCCGTTGCTGTACTATTAGCAACTAAGCAAATCACAGAGGCTTGAATTGGCTCTAAACCTAATGAAATCAAAATTCCAGCACAAATTGCCACTGCTGTACCAAAGCCAGCAATAGATTCAAGAAATCCACCAAAACCCCAAGCAATTATTAACACTAGAATTCTTTTATCAGTCGTAATTGACGACAGCAATTTTTCAATCGTCTGCATACTGCCTGATTCAGTCGTAATCTGGTAGACAAAAAGTGCCGCCAGAATTACATACATAATCGGCCAAATTCCCATGATAATGCCTTCTAATGCTCCCGATAAGGTATTAAGTACTGGTTGCTTAAACAGTAAAACTGCGTCCGCAATTGTAATAATTAAGCCAATTACGCAAGCTCTTGAAGCGGGCATTCCAATTATTCCGAGCGAAATTATTAACCATAAAATTGGTAATAATGCCCATAAGAAATTTATCCACATAGTTTTCCTCATTTAAAAAAGTAATACTGTTTAATTTTATCGTTTTTCCACATTTTAGGGAAATTTAAAAACAAAAACCTACAAAAGCATTTTCTACTCTTGTAGGTTTTAAATCTGATTACTATTTCTTAATGGCGTGAATACCATAAACTAATAAATAAATTCCAACTTCAATAATCGAAATGAAAAATGTAACAGGCAAATTAGTTATATAGCCCAAAACTAACCCCGTCCAAACTCCAAACAAGGCAATTCCAACTGACCAGCAAAGCATAGCTAGAATAGTTTTACCTAAATAACGTGCACTGGAAGATGGTAAAGTTAGTAAAATAAATACTAACAATGAACCAACAACTTGCGCACCAATCGAAACAGCTAGAGCCAAGGCTATTAAGAATACTACTGAGACCAAACTAGTATTAATATGATGACTAACAGCTCCAACATGGTCGAATGAATCATAATTTAATTGTCTTAAAACTAAGAAAATTATTGCTAATACAAAGAGAGAAAGAACAACTAGTTGAATAACTCCGTCTCTATCAACTCCAATAATTGAACCAAATAAGATGTTAGTCGCATATCGACTATTACCACCGGCAATGGCTAAAAATAGTACACCTAAGCCAATAAACAAGGCTGAAATCGCACTAATTGCGGATTCTTTCTGATCACTTCTCATGGATAATTCGCCAACACTGATTGAGCCAAGCAAAGTAAAAAGAACCATGCCCCAGAGTGGAATCCAACCAATCCAAACCGCAAAAGCAGCTCCGGCAAAACCAATTTCTGAAAGAGTGTGAGCTAAGAATGAAAAACTTCTAGCTACAACATATACACCCACTATTCCACAGGTAATAGCAATAAAAGTACTGGCTAGAAATGCATAGCGCATAAAATCATATGCAAACATTATTCTTCACCCACCTCTTCATTTAGATCCTTAATTTTTCCAGCAACTAAGCCTTTACCTTTAAATAAAAGATAATCTTTCATGTATTTCTTAGCTAGAGGAATGTCATGAGTTGTAAACAAAACAGTCATTGCGTGTTTTTCATTTAAATGCTTAATTAATGACATTAACTCTTCTTTAGCGACTGGATCTAAGCTAGCTGTTGCCTCGTCCAAAATAATAAAGTCTGGCTTATCCAACAAAGCTTGAGCTAAATATGCACGCTGCTTTTGACCTCCGGAAGCTTCGCCCATCCTAGTATTTTGAATATCTAGTAAATGAGTCTCTTTTAAAATTTGATTTACTCTTGCCTTTACCCGAGCGTTCTTAAATAAAGGAGTATTAAGTTCTACAAAAGCCCGAATTGAGAGGGGATAATCAGCATCTAGATTTCTAAATTGAGGTACATAACCAATTTCTGTATCTGGCGCAAATTTAAACGATCCTGTCGTTGGTTGTAACATTCCCATCAAAATTCTAATCAAAGTTGTTTTTCCTGTACCATTTGCACCAAGTAGAGCTGTCATTGACCCCTTAGATAGAGTAAAATTTAAGTCTTTAAAAATTACCTTATCCTCAAATTTCATCCCCAGGTCTTTAACTGTTAATATATCAGTCATATCACTACTCCTCTTCTTCTAATAAACTAATCCTATTTAATTATTTTGAATATCAGCTAGTTTTTGATAATTTTCTTTCATCCAAGCTAAGTAAGTAGTGTTATTAGGAATAGTTTCCCGCACATTTAAAACTGGAATATTGTTCTTTTTTGCAAGTTTCACAAAAGACTTAACTGTGGAGCTACTTGCCTGAGTGTTATTAACAAAAAAGGCAATCTTCTTTTCTTTAATAGCATTATTCATTTCGTTAATTGTCTTAGGACTAGGATCTGTACCATTTTCAATAGCTTCTTCAAATTTCTTGTCGCCTATTTTATAACCAGCTTCTTGTAAAGCATAGTCAAAGACTGGTTCACTAACAAAAACTGGTTTTTGATCACCCTTATTAGCTTTAACTAGCTTTTTAATTTTATCAACCTTAGCTAAGTATTTTTCGCCATTTTCCTTAAAATAAGTGGCATGCTTCTTATCCAACTTAGATAATCGTTTAACTAAATAATCAACATACTTAGTTGGCATATCTAAATTGTACCAAATATGCGGATTATCACCGCTCTTTAGTCCCATCAAGTCTTCACCAACTAAGACGGGCTTTTTATCAACAGACTTCGCTAGCTTATTCATCCACGAATCATAACCTAACCCATTTGCAACGATAATATTTGCTTGAGCTACCTTTTTAGCATCTGCTGTTGTTGGATCAAAATCGTGTGGATCAACGCTGCTTTTATCGATAATTGCAGTCGCTGTACCATATTTTCCAACAATATTTTTAGCTATATCTGAATAGACATTAGTTGTTGTAACTATCGAAATTTTATCTGATTGACTAGTAGAGTTCTGCTTATTCGAACATCCTACCATTATCAATGATAGGAGGGTTACTAACCCCATAATAGAAATGAATTTTGTAATTTTAGATTTAAAATTTTGCATAAATATCCTCCTGTGCAAAATAAAAAAGCATTAAGTTAGAAAATTCAGCATAAGTTCTAACTTAAAGTTAGACTAAGCTACTTTTTTTATTATGTCAACCATTTTATAGATAGACAAATAGCATCAAGACGTCTCAGACTTGATGCTACCAATAAGTGTAAATAATAAAAATTTTGCTGAATTCTTAATTTAATGCTTTTCTAAAATTACATCTTTATATAAACATATTTTTATATGTTTGTCAAAGAGGTTCAGAAAAAATACCCAAAGTTATTGTAATTATTCAAGCTTTTAAACTAAAAATCTTCGTTAACATGCCGTCTCAAGACATCTAAAATCTTAATAACGTGCTTGTCCTCTAGGCTATAGTACCGCTCTTGCTTAACTTGCTCACTCTTAACTAGCTTAGCCTCTTCTAAGATTCTCAAGTGCCTAGAAATAGCTGGCTGACTAACATCAAACTGTTTTACCAAGTTATTTACACTGCTTTTTTGATTGTCATTTAAGTAATAAAGAATTTGAATTCGAATGGGATGATTTAAAGCTCTAGTAACTCGAATAATTTGATCGTCCAACTTGTTCACCTATCTCAACTTACATTTAATTATGAGAGTAACTCAAGAATTTTCTTTTGCACACTTGATTCTTCACTAGATCCAATGATTTGATTAGCAGCTTTCTTTGCATCCGGAAGAGCAGTAGCCGTAGCAAAGCTGGTACCTGCAAACTTAAGCATACCAACATCATTACCACTATCACCAAATGTTACCATTTCACTAGATTTAATCTTAAGTTTTTTACCTAAATATTCTAAACCTACAGCTTTATTCATTCCTTTAGTCTGCATATCAATAGCAGTACTTGCACCTGAGACAAAACCAATCTGTGGATAATCTTCTCTAAGTTTATCTAAGACCTTAGGCATCTCATCTTCTGGAACACGAAGACTTACTTTAAAAATACGATCGTCTATATCGTTAAAGCTATCAACAACTTGAATTTTCTTAACGTACTTTTTTAGATCTTCCGCAAATTCTTTTCCACTGCTTTTTTCAACATATGCACTAGTTACACCAGCAACAATAGCCTTATATGGTAAGTTTTCCACAATTTCAAGCATGGTTTGATAATCTTCGTCAGATAAATCAGATATTTGAAGAATTTCATTTCCATGAGCTACTAAGGCACCATTTTCAGCCACAAAGTACATATGCTTATTAGCTTTTGGAAAACGATCGAGGATATTTTCATACTGATTACCACTGGCAATAACAAATTTAATATCACGATCCTGCATAATTTGAAATTCTTTTTCAAAGAGTTCCTTATCATAAGTCTTATCTTCTCTTAGCCAAGTACCATCCATATCAGTTGCAATAAGCTTAATCATTTTCAGTCTCACTTTCCACTTTTATTATCCACACTCCACTATACTAAAAAACGCCACCCGGAGGTAGCGTTTTTCATAAAACTATTTTATTCAACTAGTTTAATCCTTTGTAATTAATTATTTTTATTCATCTGGGTCTTCAGAAACAGGTTTCTTCCAGAAACTCATAATTAGACCAGCTACAATAGAACCAACAATTGTAGCAACGAAGTAAAGTAAAATGTGGTTAGATAATGGTGATACCCATAGTCCTCCGTGAGGAGCTGGTACTTGAATATGCCATAATCCAACAAGTAAACCACCAACTGCTGAACCAATTACGCAGGAAGGAATTACACGACCTGGGTCAGCTGCGGCAAATGGAATAGCACCTTCAGTAATGAATGAGAAACCTAAAATCCAGTTTGACACACCAGCACGACGCTCTTCCTTCGTGTAACGGTTCTTAAAGAAAGTAGTACCAATTGCAGTAGCAAATGGAGGAACCATACCACCAACCATAACAGCTGCCATCATAACTGCAGCAGTTGCAGAATGTGGGTCGTTAGCAAAGGCACCTGAAGCAAAGACATAAGCAGCCTTGTTGAAAGGACCACCCATATCGATAGCCATCATACCAGCTAAGATCATTGTCAAAATTACAAGGTTACCAGTACCCATACTGTTCAAGAAGTGGGTAATAGCAAAGTTAACTGAACTAAAGATTGGGTTGATGATGTAGAACATAATCAAAGCAATGAACAGCAAGCCCAAAATTGGGTAAAGCAACATTGGTTTCATACCTTCTACTGATTTTGGAAGTTTAGCAAATAACTTCTTCAATCCAATCATAATATATCCAGCAATGAAACCTGCAGCGATACCACCTAAGAATCCAGCTGGAGATACAGCATGGGCTTGTGCATTAACTTGTAAGCCATTAGTACCGTTAACAATGGCTGCCATGTATCCACCAACAAATCCTGGCATCAAGGCAGGTAAGTCGCCGATTGATTCAGCAATATAAGCAGCTAATACAGGAACCATAAATGCAAAGGCTAAGTTACCAGCACTGTTTAAGAAAATAAATGCAGGATTCTTAGCACCACCAGCCATATAGTTTTCAACTATAAATGAGATGGCCATTAAGATACCACCACCGATAACGAATGGAAGCATGTGGCTAATACCACTCATTAAGTTCTTGTAAATAGATGCCCACAAACCTTGTTTTTCTTTTGCATCATTATCGCTCGAACTTGCACTGCTATCAGCATGATAAATTGGAGCCTTGTTTTCTAAGATATCTTCAATCAATTCTTTTGGATGATTAATACCATCTACAACAGGCTTCATAACAAGTTCTTTTCCGTTGAAACGTGGCATATCAACTTTTTTATCAGAAGCAATGATGACACCTTTTGCTCGCTTAATTTCTTCTGGAGTAAGCTTATCCTTTACACCTTCAGACCCATTCGTTTCAATACGAACATCAACGCCTAATTTTTTACCAGCCTTGATTAAAGCCTCTTGAGCCATGTAAGTGTGTGCAATACCATTGATACATGCAGTAACACCGACAATTAAAGGCTTTTGTTCGCTAGTAGGCTTAGCTGCTTCTTTTGCAGCTTCTGCCTTTCTCTTTTCGGCATCGGCCTTATCTTGAGCATCCTTTTCAGCTTCAGCCTTTTTAAAGGTATCAATAACTTCTTCTGGTGTAGTTGCTGCCTTTAAAGCATTAACAACATCTGGGTTAATTAATAAACTTGATAACTTAGCTAAAGCTTGTAAGTGTGTGTTATCAGCACCGGCTGGTGCAGTAATCATAAAGAATAAATGAACTGGTTGTCCATCAAGAGCTTTATAATCAATTCCTTTAGGACTTTTTGCAAATAAAACAGCTGCACGATTAATGTACTTGTTTCTTGCGTGTGGCATGGCGATTCCTTCACCAATACCCGTTGTTGATTCTTTTTCACGAGCCCAGATTGATTTAATGAATTCGTCTTCGTTATTTACAACACCTTGCTTTACTTCAAGATCAGCCATTTCTTTAATAGCTTCTTCTTGAGTAGTAGCCTTCAGATCCATAATCATTAAATCAGGACTTAAAAGATCTTCAATTTTCATGAAAATAACTCCCTACCCTAACTATATTATTTAGTTTTAATTACTTTACTTCTTCAACTGTAATTTGTGGTAAAACAGCATCAATTTGGCTCTTAACTGCAATATCTTCAGTAAATGCAGTAGCACCACCACAAGCTGATCCGACTTTCAATGCTTCAACAACATTATGAGTCTTGTAGTAAGTACCTACAAAACCGGCAATCATTGAATCTCCAGCGCCAACTGAGTTAACAGCAGTACCAACAGCAGCACTTGCATGGTAAACATGATCCTTAGTTACTAAGTATGCACCGTCGCCAGCCATAGAAATCATGACGTTTTGTGCACCCATGTCTAAAAGTTTCTTAGCTGCTTCAAGCATTTCTTGATCATTAGCAAAACTTGTATCAAATAATGCTGCTAATTCATGGTGGTTAGGCTTAATAACTAATGGGTGGTATTTCAAAGTTGCAAGTAAAGCTTCCCCAGTAGTATCAATTGCAAATTCAGCACCAGCTTCTCTAATAGTTGGTAATAGTTGTTCATAGAAGTCAGTTGGTAAACTTGGTGCTAAACTACCACTTAATACAACAATATCACCTTCATTAAGATCATCCAAACGCGCCTTAAATGCAGTAATTTCTTGTGCATCAATCTTTGGACCAGCCGCATTAATTTCAGTTTCTTTTTGAGCATGAATTTTCACATTAACACGGGTATCGTCAGAAATAGTTACAAAATCACTTTCAATTTTTTTAACGTTTAATTGGCGAACTAATTCTTTGCCAGTAAAACCACCAACAAATCCCCAAGCAGTGTTATCAACATCAAGTTGGTTCAAAATTTGAGAAACATTAATTCCTTTACCACCAGCTAAAAATTGACAATCATTTGAACGGTTAACACTACCCGCTTCCACCTTTTCTAATTGCATAACATAGTCTAATGCTGGATTAACTGTAACAGTATAAATCATGACCGAGCCTCCTCAACTCTGATTTGTTCAGGCAAGATACTTTCTTTACCCGTACTTAAATTGTTAGTGATGAGTATTGCCTCATTGATATGTGCAAAACTTGCAAAATTTGCTGCACCAATCTTACTACTATCCATTAAAATAAAAGATTCTTTAGCCTGCTCAATTGCAGCTTTTTTTATCCCTGCTTCTGCTGGATCTGGCGTAGTAAATTGACCATCTGCTGTTAAACCATTGGCTCCAATAAATGAAACTGTAAAATTCATTTCTTGTAGCTGCTTCATGGCTGTATTGCCTATGACTGCATGCGTTTCAAGCTTAGCCTCGCCCCCTAACAAGCGAGTATAAATTCCATTATCTAAACATGCCAGTGCAACATCAACGCCATTAGTAACTACATGTAAATCATTAACTTCTCGCAAGAATGGCACCATTTCATAAGTTGTGGTTCCAGCATCCAGAAATATATGATCTCCATTAGTAACATGATTCATCACAGCAAAACGTGCAATCTCACGTTTATTGTCAACATTAAGATTAAATCTCACTTGTTGTTCAACATCACGTGAATAATCTTGCAGTGAGCGTGCTCCTCCGTGTACACGAACAATCACGCCCCGCTTTTCTAATTCAATGAGGTCACGGCGAATTGTTGACTCTGATGACTTAGTCAACTTACACAATTCATTAACACGACAGATACTGTGTTTATTAATATAGGTTGCTATAGTTTGTTGACGTTCCTCGGTCAGCATCGTTCATCATCACCTCATTTAATATGATAAACGCTTTCAGATATAAAATCAATCATCTTTCGTCAAAATCATTCATATTCATTCAATGTTAGTCAAATCTGAGACTATTAAAAGTGAAAAGTTTTCTATATAAAAATGAGCTAGCACAACATCGCACTAGCCTATTTTCATTAAATTAATTAACCTGAATATATTTTCTATCTTTATAAACAAAATTCATTTTTTCATTAGTAGTCCTAATCTCAATTCTCTGATAAATTGGTTTATAACCATTAATTTTCAAACTGATAGTCGCCTTACCATCATCAACCTTTATCTCATAAAGATTATACTCACCTTTTTGATATACAAAATCGGTCCCGTTATCCTGATAATGAATGTATTTACCATGTTCACCAAATACTCTAAATATCATTTTTTCATCTGGTTTAGAAGAAATATGTTCCTTAACTTCTCCCCACGGTAAAATAGTATTTTTCTTAATAAATAAGGGTAGCTTGTCAATTGGGGCACTGACTAAAATAGTAGTATTACCGCTATAAGTAACATTATTCCAAAAATCAATCCATTCCCCTTGTGGCAAATAAACAGTTCTACAGTTTTTACCTTCTTCAACAATTGGTGCTACCACAATATTTGTACCAACCATGTATTCGTCATTCATGTTTTTAACTGCTGGATCAGTTGGATAGTTTAAAACTAAAGGTCGCATAATCGGTAAACCTGTCTTACTTTCTTGAGCAAATAAATCATAAAGATATGGAATAAAATGATATCGCAAATGTAAGTACTTGCGGTATATCGATAGAGTTGGTTCTCCAAAGATCCATGGCTCTTGCGACCGTGTGCCCATAGCAGCATGATTTCGAAGAAGAGGACTAAACACTGCTGTCTCAATCCATCTTGTTAGGAGTTCTGGTGTAGTATCTGCACCAAATCCTCCAATATCTGTCCCCGCAAAAGCAAAACCACTCATTCCTAAATTGCATAGCTGCGGAATCATCATTTGTAAATGAACCCATAAACTTTGATTATCACCAGTCCAAACGGTAGAGTATTTTTGCGTTCCCGCATAAGCAGCACGGGTAATCACAAATGGGCGTTTACCAGTTAAATTCTTTAAGCCGTAATAGGTTGCTTTAGCCATATTGTGACCATAAACGTTATGCATTTTAGCATGTGTTGATTTCTTTTTTTCATCACTAAAAATAATATCTTTCGGAATTTCTCCATTAAATGACGCTGGTTCATTCATATCATCCCAAATTCCATCAACACCTAAATCAACTAAAAACTTACAATTTTCTGACCACCATTTTCTGACTGCTCCACGACCAAAATCTGGGTAAACAGCATCTCCCGGCCAAACTTTATTAACATAAACTTGACCATTCGGTGCTTTTACAAAATATCCTTTTTTAATTCCTTCTTGGTAGATCTGATAACTATCATCCTTTTTGACACCAGGATCAATAATTGTAATCACATGGAAACCTAATTTATGAAGTTTATCAATAAATTTTCTCGGATCATCATAGGTATCTGTCCTCCAGGTAAAAACTCGATAGCCATCCATATAATCAATATCTAAATGGATAGCATCACAGGGCAGGTGATATTCGCGCATCTTAGTAACAATTTCTTCTACCTTTTCAGCACTTATACTATATCCCCACCGAGATTGTTGATATCCTAAAGTCCACTTTTGTGGCAACGGTGTTTTTCCAGTTAAGTAAGTATAATTTTTAACAATTTCTTTTAAGTCACTCCCGCCAATAATGTAATAATCAATATTTCCATTGTCAGCTGCAATGTAGTAGTAGTTATTACTTTCTTTGCCTAAATCAAAATAACTATGATAAGTATTATCGAAAAAAATTCCGTATGGATGATTGTTCTTCAACCCAATTAGAAATGGAATCGACTTATATAAACGAGTAAAACTTTCTACCTGCGGCTCGGGATTATCTGTATTCCAGTTTTCATAGGCATAGTGACGTTTATTTAAAAACCCAGTCTTATCGCCTAAACCATAAAATTGCTCATCGTCTGCTAACTCTTTGACTAGTTCATAGTAGTGGTCATCTTTTCCTCTACTAGTAACTACTTCATGGCCTTCCGACTCGGCCAACTTTTGTTGGCTAGAATCTACTTGTCGGTCAATTGGAATTCGAGAGCCCTGATAGTCAATAATTAAAGGATTTTCTTCTCCATCATAAACATCTATTTTTTTATCGTGATAAACTTTAATGATTAATTTTGAAGTTTTTATTTCAAGATAGTCATTCTTTTTCTCAACTTTAAATTTAGTGTCTATTGCCTTATTTCCTTCAATTGCATATGAATTAGTATGCTCACCGCGATTTTGAAATACACGGATTATCTCAGGTGTTAAGATTGTTAATTCAAGACTAGAATTAGTGAAATTTATCTTTATTTTGTTTTTATTAATCGCATATGTTTTCAAACTATTTGTATTCATAATTAAGCCTCTACATCTTTTTGTATCCGCTTTCAATTTTATCACAAAAAAACTACTCAACTTTTGAAAGCTGAGTAGTTAAATTTTTATTCCTTAATACCTTGTAAGGCACGCTTCATATTCTTCCACATTCCATTATCATCGGTTTGTAAAATAAGGCTTGAATAGATTTTTCTAATCCACCAAATCGATCCCAGTAAAAATACGAATAAAATTATTAGAGAGATGACTGCTTCTAGGCCAGTCGCATTTCCTTTAATTAGGCGAAGGGGCATTAGGAAAGATGATAAAAATGGTACGTAAGACATAATCATGGCAAAAATACTATCAGGATTATTAGATAAACTCATACTACTAAATAATCCAAGTAAAGTTAAATAAACTAAAGGTTGTACAGCCTTGTTAGCATCTTCAGCCTTAGTGACAATTGCACCACAAACAGCTGCATAAACGATGTATAGGATCAAGCCAAGTACGACGAATAAGAGTCCCCAAGAAATTATTTGTCCTAAAACTTGATCGATAGCAGGCTTTATTTGAGCAAATTTATCTTTTACTCCATCAATATGGGGAGCCATATAGTAAAAGCCAGAAAACATCACAGCATAAATTAACAGTTGAGTAAGAATTTCGAGGAAAATACCTAACACTTTACCATCGAAGTACTTTCCACCAGGCATGCTTGAAAAGATCATTTCCATAATTTTAGTTCCCTTTTCACTCGCAATGTCTTGCGCCATGATAGTGCTATAGGTTTGAACTAAAAAGTATAAAACAAAGATTAAGATCCAAAAAGTAGCGGTCTTTAAGTTCTTTTCATCACTTGCATTCAACTTTTTATCATTAGTCTTCTCAGTAAATTTAACTTTTTGAGAAAGTGACTGCATCTGTTCCTCACTGAGCTTAGCGTTTCTTAGATTAAGTGCTTGCTGTTGAGTGTTTAAAACTCTGAACAACTTAGTCTTAACATCATTATCAAGGCTTTCAGTACCATAATAATTTGCGACTAATTGAGTAGAAGTCTCTTTAACCACAATATAACCACTAATATCACCGTCTTTATAGGCTTTTTCAGCTTTTGCCTTATTTTTATATCCATCAAAATCTTCTGTTTTCTTTAATGGCCGAACTATACTCTGATTTTGACTTACTATTCCTACCGTTGTATTACTGTCGAAAGCTGAAGATGAACTCATTCCAAAGAAAAAAGAAATCAATAATACAAGAAATGGTGCGAAAATCATTAATAAAAATGACCAATTTTTCACTTCTCTACGATATGTTTCTTTAGCAACTAACCAAGTTTTATTCATTATCTTCACCAGCTTTCATTTTAAAAATTTCATCTAAAGTTGGTGGTTCTTGATCAAAAGTTCGCAAGTATTTTCCATGGGAAAGTGTATTAAAAATTTCTTCTCCATAACTAGCGTCTGTTAACCAAAGTTTGTAGATACCGTTATTTTGTAAAACTACATTTTCAACCCCAGGTAAATTTTTAACATTATCAAGATTCAAGTCCGTTCTGATAAACAATCGAGTTAAGCCGAAATTATTACGAACATCATTTACAGCACCATTTAACACAATATGCCCATTATTAATCATTACTACGTCATCACACAATTCTTCAACATTAGACATATCATGATCCGAAAATAGGATAGTAGCTCCGCGTTTCTTTTCTTGTAAGATTACTTCTTTAATTATTTCGACATTTACTGGATCGAGCCCACTAAAAGGCTCATCCAAAATAATTAAGTTTGGCTGATGAATAAGAGTAGCAATTAATTGGATTTTTTGTTGATTACCTTTAGACAAACTCTTTATTTTATCAGTAATCTGACCCTTAACTTCTAGCTTTTGCATCCAATCTTGCAAATCACTTTTTACTTCAACTTTTTTCATTCCTTTTAAACTAGCCAAAAAATTCACTTGCTCTAAAACAGTTAATTTTGGCATTAAGCTCCGCTCTTCAGGCAAATAGCCAACAGAGTTATAATCACGACTTGAAAAAGAATGACCATCAATAGTAATTTTTCCTTGGTACTTAACAAACTTTAGGATGCTATGAAAAAGAGTCGTTTTTCCTGAACCGTTTTTACCAATTAAGCCTAATATCTTTCCATTATCTGCTTGGAAGTTGATATCAAACAAAACTTGTTTGCTTCCAAAGCTTTTATTTAAGTTCTCTACTTGTAACATAGCCTTTTCTTTCTAAGTAAATTTTATTAAAGTTAGGCTTAATTATATCAATATTTTTTCTCAATAGCTGCTAATATACCAAAAATACCTCTCAACTATCCAAAGCTGAGAGGCATTTATCTTTATTTATACATATATTTTGCAGTAGCTTCTTTAGGATCCATCCCATTACGTATCTTCAAAGCAAGTTCAATTGAAACATCAGCGATAATTGATTGCGGATCAATCACATTATAAGGATGATCTGGAGCTTTTTCTTGAGCAAGAGACAATTCAGTACATCCCAATAAAATCACTTTACAACCATATTTATCATGCATTGTCTTCAAGATCTTATGGTATAAATCATGATCAACAATACCCTTTTCCTTAATATCGCTGTAAATTAATTCGTTAACCATTGGCTGAATTTCTGGACCGCCTAGTTCTACCTTCTTGCCAACACGTTCTAGTTCATCCACATACAGATGATCATAGATAGAACCTTCAGTTGCAATTAAGCCAATCTTTTCCTCACTAGGAAAATCATCCACAAACTTATGCACCGCAATTCGCATCATATGTAAAAATGGTACATCAGTTAATGCAGCCAGATCATCATAAAAGTAATGCGCAGTATTACATGGCATTACAAAGAAATCTGGATTAAGCTTGGCTTGGCTTACTACATCATCCTTTAAATCATAGAAAAAGTTAGGTTTACTATGATCCATAATATATGCTGTTCGGTCAGGAATTTGAGCATCATTTACTAAGATGTAGTTCAAATAATCCTGATCTTTAGCAATTTTTACTCGATGATTAATTAAGCGGACATAACTTTCAGTTGCAATTGTCCCCATTCCGCCAATAATTGAGAAAAAGTGTTTCATTCCTATTCCTCGTCATCTTTTTCTAGTTCATTAATTACACTTTCAGCAACTTTAATATCAGTTGGATATGGTGTATCTACTCCGCGAATCTTTTGGAATGGATCAGCACCCTTACCACAGATCAAAACGATATCATCCTTATTAGACATGGCAATTGCATCGTGAATTGCCTTTTCACGATCTAATTCAATTGTGACATCAACTTTTTCATGATCAATGCCAGCATCAATCTCTTGTGCGATATCCATTGGGTCTTCAAAGCCAGGATCATCTGTTGTTAAGAATGCCTTATCTGCATAAGCAGTTAAGCTTTCGCTAAATCCAGGACGACGAGATACACCCTTATCTCCAGGTGCTCCAACAACCACAATAATCTTAGGATTATTAAACTCACGTTGCATAAAACTCATTAAAGCCATCATAGATGCTTTATTGTGTGCATAATCAACAATCACAGTACCATGATTCTTTGATGGCAAAGCTTCCATACGCCCAGGAATAGTTACGTGGCGAATACCCTTAGCACATTCCTCATAGCTTTCACCAGCAAGTCCAGCACCAATAATAGCAGCTGTACCATTCATTTCATTGAAATCACCAATCATTTGAAGAGTGTAATCTCCAGCAATTGGTAACTTCTTAGCTTTTTCAGAAGCACAGAACAGTTTGAATTCAGTCTCTTTCATATCAGTTTCAACTGATTGGAAGCGGAAGTCAATTGGTTGCTTTAAGTTAGGATTTTCAAAATCGTTTCTTGCAAATAGGTAAATACTATCTGGATTAGTAGTTGTCGTAGCTGCTGCGTAAATCTCATCGAAGTGATCAGACATTGCGTTAATAATACACTTACGTGAGTTAACCATTAATTGCAACTTACAGTGCAAGTAATCCGCAAAGTTAGGGTGTTCATTTGGTCCAATATGGTCTGGAGTAATATTTAAGAAAAATCCTAAATCATAAGTTAAACCAAAGACACGGTTCTTCTTATATGCCTGACTAGAAACTTCCATTACCAAGTGAGTCATACCATTATCAACAGCAGTTCTCATATCACGGAATAAATCTAAGCTTTCAGGCGTAGTCAAACTTGCCTTAAACTTATCTTCAGGCTTGGGTCCGACAATGTCATCTACTGATGAGAATAAGGCTGTACGACCTCCATTAATTTGGTCAAGCATGCCTTTTAAGAAGTAAGCAGAGGTTGTCTTACCCTTAGTACCAGTGAACGCTACAACATATAAATCATCTTGTGGAAATCTGTAAAATGCAGCTGATAAAAGAGCCATAGCTTTAGTTACATCTCTAACAACTAAAGCATGCATTCCTTTACCTTCTGGATAGGGCTGTTCTGCTACATAACAAGTAGCACCACTATCTTTAGCCATTGATAAATAAGTAGGTCTGAAACCTTTACCCTTACAGAAAAACAAAGTATTTGTTTTTATATCACGTGAATCATATGAAATATAATCCATCTTAGTTGGAACTGCATCTTGAACAGCACTTGATTTAAGCAAGTGGTGTTCCTTCAATATTAAGATGCAAGTGTTTAAAGAAATGCTAGAATCGCTCATTTTTTCTCCCCAATTTTTTAATCAATTCAGCCTAAATTATAGCACACCATCATTTCTCTTGGGGGCTATTGAGTGGTAGTTGAATAATAAAACTAGTTAATTCTGCTGTTGACTGACATTTAATGGTTCCACCATGTAGATCAACAATACTTTTTGTAATCGCTAGCCCTAATCCAGTACCGCCAGTTTTTAAATTTCTTGAACTTTCGACACGATAAAAACGATCAAAGATCTTTTGCAAAGATTTCTTAGGGATTTGTTCCCCATTATTTTCAACTCTAAGTTCTACAAATTTATTATTTACCCTATTTGCAATTAAGTTGATTTCAGTTGCTCCATGTCCATACTTTAAGGCATTTGAAATCAAATTATTTAACATTCGAACAATCATCTTTGCATCTGCATCAATTACGAGATCTCTTGGCCTAGTTATCACATTAAAAGTAATGTTTTTCTTTTCAGCTTCTAATTCAAAACCAGCAGCTACTTGTTCAAGCATCGAATTAACATGCAGCGGTGCTAAAACCAGCTTATTATTTGTCGAAGAGCGCAGAGTAGTATATTCAAATAGATCTTCAGCTAGAGCCTTCATTTGAAGAGCTTTATCATAAGCTATTTGGATGTACTTAGTTTGATCTTCATTTAACTCACTGTTCTTCAATAAGCCAAGATAGCCAATAATCGAAGTTAGTGGTGTTCTAATATCATGAGAAACATTAGTAATTAAGTCATCCTTCGATTGCTCTATCTGCCGCTCCTCTTCCATTGAAGCAACAGTACTATCAACTAACGCATTAATTGAATCAATCACTTTTTGCAAATCTGTCTTTACAACAAAGGGAATTCGATGATCAAAATGACCATCTGCAATATAGTGTAATTCATCAATAACGTGACGCAATTGCATTTGTCGATATCTTCTAATTAAGCGCCAATACACTACAATGGCATCGCTGACTAACATGAAGCTAATAAAAAGCCGTTGCCAAGACCATAAATGCACTCCATTAGCAAAAGTAATGGTTTTCTTCAAAAAGAAAATTCCATTTTCTAATCTTGGATCATTTAAGACAGCTAGGTTAATCAAGATAATGATCGAAAGGTTTAAAAGTAAAAGCAAAATAACGGTTATTACGCCTTCACCGAAAAGTTCGCTTTTTTCTTTTGTGGTTAGGATTACTTTCTGCTTTTTCATCCCTACTAAGCCTCTACTTTATAGCCTACTCCCCAGACTGTTTGAATAACTTCTTCACCATCAGTTGCCTTTTGAATCTTATCACGTAAGTGAGAAACGTGTACCATAACAGTTTTAGCAGAAACAACTGATTCTTGTTGCCATACTCTTTCGAATATCTCATCAGCACTAAAAACTCGATTAGAATGGCTAGCAAGCATATATAAAATTCCAAACTCTAAGGCAGTTAATTGGATAACCTTACCAGTTAAAGTTTTAACTTCATGTGAATCTTTATTGATCACTAAAGGTCCTACCTCTAATACATCTGGCTTATCATCTTTTACTTCCTTCTGGCTACGACGAAGAAGTGATCTTACACGTGCCATTACTTCTAATGGATTAAATGGTTTAACTACATAGTCATCTGCTCCAGTAATCAAGCCTTGAATCTTGTCCATATCACTAGTCTTAGCAGAAACCACTAAAATTGGAATCTCTGAATCTTTTCTAACTTCCTTGATAACTTCAATTCCTGACATTTGTGGCATCATAATATCAAGAATCATTAATGCAATTTCTGGATTAGTAGAAAGTTTCGTTAAAGCTTCTTTACCGCTATAGGCAGCAATTGGCTCATAACCTTCATTTTTTAAATATATACTTAATAATTCAACGATTTCTTTATCATCATCAACAACTAAGATCTTCATGAGGATTGCTCCTTATCTATAATTATTTATCACATTAAAAAATCTATTATTAATATTTTACCTGTTTTCCTTTTAATTACCTAAATTAAACCACGTTTTTAAAGAATTATAAAAAATGGACCCTAGGAAAAATCTCTAGACTCCATTTTTTAATTAATCTAATTCTTTTTTACCAGTGTACAACTCGTAGTAGTAACCTTTTTGTTTCAAAAGTTCTTCATGGGTACCACGTTCAATAATATGACCATGGTCTAGAACCAAAATAAGATCTGAGTTAACAATTGTTGATAAACGGTGAGCAATAACAAAACTTGTCCTACCAGCAAGTAAGTTGTCCATACCGGCTTGAACCATACGTTCAGTTCTAGTATCAATACTTGAAGTTGCTTCATCTAGAATCATTACCGGTTCATCCGCAATCATCGCTCTAGCAATACTGAGCAGTTGCATTTGGCCTTGCGACAAATCGCCGCCATCACCATCAATTACAGTTTCATATCCGTCATCAAGTTCATGAATAAACTCATCTGCATGTGCTAAACGCGCAGCTTGATATACTTCATCATCACTAGCATCAGGTTTACCAAAACGAATATTATCCATAATAGTTCCAGTAAAGAGGTGAGTTTCTTGTAAAACAATCGACAAAGAATGTCTCAAATCATTTTTTCTAATTTGAGAAATTGGAACACCATCATAGGTTATCTTTCCGGATTGAATCTCATAGAAGCGGTTAAGCATGTTAGAAATAGTTGTCTTGCCTGCTCCCGTTTCACCAACCAAAGCGACTTTCATACCAGGTTTGGCATTGATATTAATATCATACAAGATTTGATGTTCTGGAACATATGAGAAGTTAACGTGATCAAAGACAATGTGACCTTTAATTGGAACTTTTTTAATATAGCCATTCTTTTCTGGCACATCCCAGTACCAGCTATTCTTAACTTCTTGATTAGGAGACATAATAACATCTCCATTATCAATTTCAGATGGTTCATCTTCTAGTGCAAAAATTCTTTGAGCACCAGCTAAAGCTAGAACAATTGAGTTCAATTGCTGTGAAATTTGAGCAATTGGCATACTAAATTGACGCGATAACTGTAAGAATGAAGCAATTGCACCTAAGGTTAGTGGAGCCCAACCATTAATTGCAGCTGCTCCTCCAATAAATGCAATTAAGACATATAATAAGTTTCCCATGTTACCCATAATTGGGAATAAGATTGTTGCATATGTATTAGCTTTTCCAGAAGCTCCACGTAACTCTTCGTTAAACTTATCAAACCCTTCTTCAGCTTCAGGTTCATGAGAGAAGACCTTAATAACTTTTAAACCATTAAGCATCTCTTCGTTATAACCATTGATTTGTCCTAATTTATTCTGTTGTACTTTGAAGTAATAACTAGATTTAATAGTTAAAAATCTAACAATTCCAAATGATAAAGCAAAAATAATAAATGAGAATAAAGTTAGTTGCCAGCTTAAACTAAACATGGCTACAATAACAAAAATCAAACTCAATGCTGAATTTAAGAATTGCGGCAATGACTGCGAAATCATTTGCATCAAGGTATCAATATCGTTAGTATAACGACTCATGATATCCCCATAATTATTTTGATCAAAATAAGCAATTGGCAAAGATTCCATATGAGCAAATGTTTCATTACGGACACGGAACTGAACTTTTTGAGCTAAAACACCCATTAGCATACTGAAAAGATAGTTAGAGATGAAGCCAATTGCATAAATCCCAAACATTACCAAAATCGCGTTTAGAAGTGGACCATAATTCGGAACTTTTTCATGTAAGAGTGGTGTTACGTAAGTATCAATCAGTCGCTCAATAAATAGCGATCCAATTACAGCAGAAGCAGCTGCTAAAACAATAGTAATTATTGAAACAACTAACATCCAAGGGCTAGTTGTCAAAACTAATTTTAATAAACGACCAAGAACTTTTATCCTGTTTCCTTTAGGTTGGGTTCTTTTTTTTACTTGATCCATAACTTACTCTCACCTACTCTCCCGCATTATTTTCTTCTTGGAACTTAGCAATTGAACGATAAAGTTCATTGGTTTTCATTAATTCTTCGTGTGTTCCAATTGCTTGAATCTTACCGTGTTCCATAACAATAATTCGATCGGCATCTTTAATGGAAACTACTCTTTGAGAAATAATAATCTTAGTAGTATGAGGCATGTCTTTTGCCAAAGATTCACGAATTTCACGCTCAGTTGTCGTATCCACAGCAGAGGTTGAATCATCTAAAATTAAAATTTCTGGATTCTTCAAAAGTGCACGAGCAATAGTCAGACGTTGTTTTTGTCCACCCGAAACATTATTCCCGCCTTGTTCAATCATTGTATTGTAGCCATCTGGCATTTCACGAATAAAGCCATCTGCATGAGCAACCTTAGCTGCAACTACAACTTCTTCATGTGTTGCATTTTCGTTTCCCCATTTTAGGTTTTCTTCAACAGTTCCACTAAACAAAACATTCTTTTGTAAAACCATTGCAACTTTATCACGAAGAGCCTTCAATTCGTATGATTTAACATTATGGCCAGCTACTCTAACTGCACCAGACGTTACATCGTAAAGACGAGGAATCATTGAAACTAAAGTTGATTTAGATGATCCAGTCTCACCGATAATACCGATTGTTTCCCCAGGGGTAATATGTAAGTTAATATCCTCTAAAGCATAGTGCTTTTCATCTGGTGAGTATTTGAAGTTAACATGATCAAAAATAATATCTCCATTAGTTACGTCTTTAAGAGGTTTACGTGGATTTTCGATTGCTGGCTTTTCGGTTAAGACAGCTGCAATACGTTTACCACTAGCTTCAGAAATAACTAATTGTGTAGTGATCATAGCTAAAATATTTAAACTAAACAAAACAGAGTTTGAATACGAAAACATAGAAACTAATTGTCCAGTTTGTAAACTTCCACCAACGATTTCTTTGGCACCAAACCAACAGATTGCTAAAGTTGAAATATTAAGAACTGCCATTACAACTAACGCATTAAGTGACATAATCTTTTGCGCAGTTGAGAAAAGTTTATAAATAAAACCAGATGACTTTTCAAACTTTTCAATTTGGGCTTCTTCTTGAACATAAGTCTTTACTTCTCTAATTCCGCGAATATTTTCACGAACATCTTGGTTCATTGCATCATATCCTCTAAAAATACGTGGGAAGTAAGGATATGCACTTTTAATAATTAATGCTAAAATCAAGACGAAAATTGGGGCAATTACCACAAAGATTAAAGATAATCTAGGACTGATAACGATTGACATAATAATTGAAAAAACTAGCATTAATGGCGCACGAACAGCAATTCTAATAAGCATTTGATATGCGTTTTGAACATTAGTTACGTCTGTTGTTAGACGTGTTACCAAACTAGCACTAGAAAACTTATCGATATTACTAAAAGAAAAATCTTGAATATGATAAAACATATCTTTTCTTAAATTAGCTGCAAATCCCGCCGCTGCATGTGCAGAAACATAACTAGCACTTGCACCTAATGCTAAAGAAATTAAAGTTAATACAAAAAGAATTAGGCCCCATTTATTGATATAGCCCATATTCCCTTTCATAATTCCCCTATCAATTAGAATACCAACCAAGTACGGGATCAGCATTTCAATTAAAGCTTCACCTGCAACCAGGACTGGGGAAGTCAACGACAATTTTTTGTATTGTCTAATTGACTTACGTAACTCATTAACCATATAAAACCCCCGTTCTTTACTTAAAAAAGATAAAAATAAATAGACGCCTCGCGCCGTCTATTCACTCCCCTAACCAATAAATTATTTGTTATCTTTATTTATACTGTAGACTAATTTAAATAAATAGTCACGCTTTTAATTTCGACGATTTTGTCTTCTAGCGGCAATTTCATTTTGACGCTTAATTTGCAATGGATCAACAACATGGTACTTTTGACGGAACCATCTGCGAACAAAGAAGGCAATTACCGCTAATACAATGTAAACCCATGGGTTTAATACAGGATTAATCACTCGCATAAATGGCATTGTTGTAAATTGAATCCAAACCATTATGATTCCGACTAAAAATACACCTATCAAAATAATTTGCCACATTGGTGGACGTTTACTTTTATCCCTAGTAATTAACTCAGTGTAGTATGCCATTAAAATACCAAATAAAATTGTAACTGATGCAACAGTTAAAATACCCAATTGTTGCATACGATCTTGTTGCTTAGAACTGTTGCTAAATAGTTGTACTACACCAAAAAATCCAGCAAAGATAACAAAGTATAACAAACCATTATCTACGGCATGCATCCAAAACTTAGTCTTAGGTGCTTCTTTTTTAGGATTAGCAATTTCGATTGCTTTTTCTCTTGGAGCTTTTTGATATAAGTTAGATGCTGGAATTCCTTTACGTTGCGCAACAATAATTTCTGGCAAAATTTGATCAATTGCTGGCTCTACTTGATCCATAGTATAGTTTTGATCTTCTGTCAAAAACTTCTCCAAACGAAAAATATAATCTTGGTTTTTATTACTCAACTTATTACGCAATTCTTTCGGAGACATCTTTTTAATCTCTTCATCACGAGCATTTTGTTCATGTGCCTTTTTTAATTTTTCTTGTTGCGCATTACCTGCTGTTGAGTTCTTGGCAGCTTCAGTATTTTTACTTTTATTTTGATCTTTTGGATCCATTCAAAAAACTCCTAAACATTAAATCTAAATTCAATAATATCCCCATCTTGAACTACATAATCTTTTCCTTCAAGACGAAGCTTTCCAGCTTCTTTAACTTTTTGCATGGTTTCAAGCTCATTTAAATCATCAAATGAAACAACTTCTGCTCGAATGAATCCACGTTCAAAGTCTGAGTGAATAACACCTGCAACTTGTGGTGCTTTCATGCCTTCATGGAAAGTCCATGCACGAGTCTCAGGACCACCAGCAGTAAAGAAAGTACGAAGGCCTAAAATGTGGTAAGCAGCCTTAATCAAGCGATCAAGTCCAGACTCTTCAACGCCTTCCATTTCAAGAAATTCTTTTCTTTCATCTTCATCCATTGAAGCAATTTCTTCTTCAGTAGCTGCACTAATTCCTAAGGCCTCTGCATTTTCACTTTCAGCATGCTTTTTAACAATTTGGTAGTACTTGTCACTTTCTGGATCAGCCATTGAACTTTCAGCAATATTAGCAACATAAATAACTGGCTTAGAAGTAAGTAAGAATAGTCCCTTAACGATCTTTTGTTCATCTTCATTAAAGTCAATTGAACGAGCAGCCTTACCTTCTTCAAGAACTGGCTTTAATTTATTTAAAACAGCTAATTCAGCTTTAGCTTCCTTATCGCCTTGTTGAGCAACCTTTTGAACTTTTCCAATTCTACGGTTAACTGCATCTAAGTCCGCAATTGCTAATTCCAGATTAATTGTGTTGATATCTTCTTCCGGATCAACCTTACCAGTAACTGAGGTAATGTTGTCATCATCAAAAGCACGAACAACGTGAACAATTGCATCGGTTTGGCGGATATTTTCAAGGAACTTATTTCCAAGTCCTTCACCTTTTGATGCACCCTTTACTAAACCAGCAATATCAGTAAATTCAAATGTAGTATGAACAATCTTCTTAGCTGGAATTAATTCTTGAATACGAGCTAGACGACTATCTGGAACTTCAACCATCCCCACATTTGGCTCGATTGTAGCAAATGGATAGTTTGCCATTTCGGCACCAGCTTTAGTAATCGCGTTAAACAAAGTAGATTTACCTACATTTGGTAATCCAACAATACCTGCAGTTAATGACATATTATTCTCCTCTTAATTGATTTTATTCAAAGTGCGGTACAGCAATATTTTCCTTTGGAACATAATGTTCTTCTTTTAAGGTAACAGGATCATTTGCTGCATGCAGCACTTTTTTTAATTTTTTATTGAATTCTGCTCGAGGCATCATAATTAAATGACCACACTCTAAGCACTTAATGCGAATGTCTGCACCCATTCGCAAGATTTCCCACTTATTTTCACCACATGCATGTGGTTTTTTCATCTGTACTACATCGCCCAAATGATACATGAAAAATCAACTCCTATTAATTATTTATCTAAATTAATTCCTAGTAAATCCAAAATTCGATTTAATTCATCAGTTGATGCAAAATCAATGGCTAAATGACCATTTCCCTTTTTGCCTTCGGTAATATTTACACTAGTACCAAATTTATCAGTTAATTGAGACTCACTAGCCCGAATGAAAGCAGATTTTTTAATAGACTTTTTCTTGGGTTTCTTTTCTTTTTCGTTTAATTTAGCTACTAATGACTCTAATTGACGGACAGTGATTCCATTCTTAACTACTTTTCGAGCTAGGTCATCAATACCATCTTTATCTTTTAATCCCAGCAGAGTTCTTGCTTGACCCATTGATAGTTCTCCTCTTTGGAGAAGACGCTTAGTTTTTTGTGGCAGGGTAAGCAAACGAAGATAGTTAGCAATATATGGTCGAGACTTTCCTAATCTTTTTGAAACTTCAGCTTGAGTTAAGCCCAGATTCTTTTGAAGCATTTCATAAGCTTGAGCTTCTTCTAAAGGTGTTAGATCTTCACGTTGCAAGTTTTCCAAAACTGCAACTTCCATCATTTGTGCTTCATCAAATTTACGAATAATAGCTGGAATTGTTTTTTTCTTAGCTAATTTGGAAGCACGAAAACGTCGCTCACCCGCAATAATCTCGTAACCATTAACTGATTTACGAATAATAATTGGCTGAAAGACGCCATTTTCTTTAATGGATTCAGAGAGTTCCTTTAAGCTTTTATTATCAAACGTTTTTCTAGGTTGATAAGGATTGGGTCTAATTTCATCTAAAGGAATTTCTGTAATTTCTTCAGTTTCTTGAACTTGCGGGCTTTCATCAAATAAAGCTTCTAATCCACGTCCAAGACCACGTTTTTTAGGTTCTTTAGAGTTTTTTACCATGAGCTTTCAACACCTCTTTTGCTAAGGAATCATACACTTGTGAGCCCCGAGATTTCGGCGCATATTCTGTAATTGGTTGACCATAACTTGGTGCTTCTGCCAATTTAGTAATTCTCGGAATAATGGTTTTATAAACTTTTTTATTAAAGTAGGATTGTACTTCCTTAACAACTTCTGCACCTAAATTAGTTCTTGCATCAAGCATTGTTAAAAGAACTCCTTCAACGCCTAAGTTTTTATTAAAATGCTTTTGAACTAAGCGAATTGTATTTAACAGCTGACTTAAGCCTTCCATTGCATAATATTCGCTTTGAACTGGGATTAAAATTGAATCTGAAGCTGTAAAAGCATTAATTGAAAGTTGTCCTAAAGAAGGTGGACAATCAATTAAAATAAAATCATATTCATGACTTACTTCATCAATTCCTTGTTTTAATCTAGTTTCACGGGCCATCATTGAAGTTAATTCCATCTCAGCACCAGCTAATTGTATCGTAGCTGGAACTGCATCAAGATTCTTAGTTTCAGTATGATGAATTGTTTCAGACAAAGAAATTTCATCAATTAAAACATTATAGATATCCTTATCTACAGAAGATTTTTCAATGCCTAAACCAGATGTCGCATTTCCTTGCGGATCAATATCAACAATTAAAACTTTATAACCATGATTTGCAATACTGGCACCTAAATTAATTGTTGTAGTTGTTTTACCAACGCCGCCTTTTTGATTAGCAACCGAAATAATTTGAACCATATTTACCCCTTTGCTTACTTTTTAAGCAATTCAATAGTAATCTTATAGGAATCTCCCTTTTTATCTTCTTTATATTTCACAGTCATTCCTGAATCTTTTGCCATCTTAATTGCTTTTTTAATGGTATTTATTTGTACTTTAAAGTCATTAGCTGTTCGAACTTGGACCTTTTTCTTAGCTTTTTTCTCTTTTTTAGGTTTATCTGCTTGAAGTTCTTCCTCTTTAGCCTTTTCTTGTGCTTCAAAATAACCATCAAGATCTTTTACCATCTTTTCGGTTTCTTTTACTGTTAAACCATTCTTAACAATTTCACTAACAGCAGTATCTTGATCTTCTTCATTCAAAGCTAAAAGAGCACGTCCATGCCGTTGTGAGATTTTCTTATCAATTAAAAAGCCTTGTACTTTTGGTGTAAGCTTGAGCAATCTAATTTTATTAGCAATATAAGATTGAGTCTTACCCATTTGAGCAGCCAATTCGGTTTGAGTTAAGTTATTAACCTTCATTAATTGAACATAAGCTTGCGCTTCATCAATTGGATTAAGATTTTCACGTTGTAGATTTTCAACTAAAGCCAAGGAGGCTGCTTTTTCATCATCCATATCTTCAACAATTGCTGGAATTTTAGCCCAATTTAATGACTGAGCAGCACGGAAACGACGTTCTCCAGCAATGATTTCATACTCTCCCTCAGGACCATCAGCGGGCTTGCGAAGAATAATAGGTTGTAATAGCCCTTGTTCTTTTAGAGTAGCAGCTAATTCTTCAATTGATTCATCACTAAAAGTATGACGTGGCTGATAGCGATTAGGAATAATTTTATCTAATTCAATCTCTTGAACCTGCTTACTTTCAGGAATCTTTTTTTGACGATTGCCAAATAATGAAAATGCCATATTTCAAATCCCCCAATCAAATTTAAAGTGGTTTTTTATTCGGCGTACCAGCCTGACGCGGATATTTCTTTGGTGTAGTCTTTACTTTTTTGACTATGATTAATGTACGCTCATCATCAGTATCAGGAAGAGTTAATTCCTTAACGTCTTCAACTTCTCCCCCTAACACTTCAATTGCATGTTTAGCTTCTGCTAATTCATCTTGTGCCTTAGGTCCTTTTAACGCGACCAGATCTCCATTGACTTTAGTTAATGGCAAGCAGTATTCACTCAAGACACTCATTCTTGCTACTGCTCGTCCAGTGACTAAATCAAATTTTTCTCGTAAATTTTTATTTTGTCCTGCGTCTTCTGCGCGACTATGAACTAAAGTAACTTCATCTAAGTCTAAATCATTTACTAATTCGTCTAAAAATTTCAATCGTTTACCCAAAGAATCAACAATTGTAATCCGCAAGTTAGGACATAAAATTTTAATTGGTAAGGAAGGAAAACCAGCTCCTGCTCCAACATCACACAAGGTCTTTTCGCCTTTAAATAGGTCGGGAAATTCCAAAAAAGGTGTAATGCTATCAAAAAAATGTTTTAAATAAACCTCGTCTTCATCAGTAATTCTGGTAAGATTAACTTTTTTATTAAATTCAATTAATTTATTATAGTATGTCGCAAATTGGCCTTTTTGATTATCACTAAGTTCAAAGCCATATTTTGCGAGTTCTTTTGCAAAAATTTCTGGATTCATTTTTCACCCGTGAAACCTAGTTTCACACTCCTAATTTACCGCAATTAAAGTCGGTTAACAATACTATTATGATCATAAACTAACGTATTTAATTATGGAGTATTTTTTAAGAATCGTCAAAAAACAACTAAGTCCCAAAAAATATGTATTTAAATTAAAATCTATAGGCTATAATGATTAGCAAAAGGAGTTAAATTTCATGATTGTTACGCTTATTGTGATTCTTTATCTTGGCTACCAAACTTATAAAGGCTACCAGCTGGGATTTGCTCAACGTGTTATTAATATGATTTTTGGTGCAATTGTATTTGCTGCTGCCATCCTAGGTCAAAATAGTTTAGGAAATTGGTTCTACGAACAATTTTCAGGGAAACTAGTTCCAACAACTGGCAACATTAGTCTTGAACTAATAGGATATCGTTTCTTGGCTTTCTTTGTAATTTGGTTTATTGGAAAGATGATTCTGAAAATATTCAAGGGCTGGCTACCTAAACGTGATCGGACTAAAAAGGGCATCAGTAACCTATTAGACAACGTACTTGGTGCACTGGTGTCATTCATTGCTGCTTACTTTCTAGTTTACGTTGCCCTATCGATGTGCCAAGCTTTTCAAAATCCTTGGTTTATCCAACAAACAGTGGATTCACCAATTTTACGAGTAATTATTTATAATACTCCAGGACTATCAAATGGTGTCTTTAAGACAATTTTTGGTATTAGTCGTACAGTAGGATAACTCAACAAAAATAGGATTCGGAAATTTCCGAATCCTATTTTTATACCCCAACTCTTTCAATTGAGTCATCGGCATATACAAATATTGCTCCATAACGACCAGCCTTATCATTTTTCCATCCTGGAATCGGTTGACCAGCGAAAAATAGTCGTTTACATTCAATTTCTGCTTGAACTGAATCACGGGTAAACAGCGTAACTCCTGCTACATGCGTTTTAACTGGATACCCAGTCTTTGGATCAATAATATGGTGATATTTTTTACCATTAATCTCTAAAAAGCGTTCGTACGTTCCACTGGTTACTGCTGAACATTCATGAACAGTTGCCGTTGTAAGATTGTCTCCGCGCTTCTTTTTTGGATCTTGAACACCTAAAATCCATTCACCACTTGTTCTTTTAGGAGAACTATTTACAAATAAAACATTGCCACCTAAATTAATAATTCCAGCTCTTACATCATAAGCATGCCATAAGTCTCTAATCCTATCAGCAATATATCCTTTTGCAATTCCTCCTAGATCAAGTTCCATTCCCTTTTTAGTTAGAAAAACAGTTTGATCATCATCATATAATATAACGTCATCAGGATTAGTTAAAGCCATTCTCTTTTTAATTTGAGCATCAGTTGGAATATGCGCTCCTTTAAACCCAATATGCCATAGCTTTACAACTGGTCCAATCAAAGCATTAAAGCCAAAATTTTGTTTACTTTCATAGACAGCTAATTTAATTAAATCATATGTACTTGCCGAAACTTGAACCGGATGAACTCCAGCTGCATGATTAATATCCATTACTTCAGAATGATCACGATTTACAGTTAATCGATCCTCATAACCTGCAATCAAGTCAAAACTTTGATCTAAAATCTTTTCACTATGATCTCCATAAATTTGTAATGTAATTACAGTTCCTAATCCACGCCCAACTTTTGAAATTGGATTTGAAGCATAATTTTCTATCATTTTGAGACCTTCTTTGGCTCTAAGTATAATTCTCTTAAACTTTGAATTAAATCGTCATCAATCTTCAGAACATTTTTAATATAATTGTCTAAACCATTATATTTTTCATCAATTAATAAAAGAGCAGTATCTAAATATTCATTAGCCACACTAGCTAAACTTCTAACATTAGCTCGCAAAATCACACTGCCTCCTTCATCAATTATCTTTTGATTCATCATTGCCTGATACTTGCCTAGCATTAAATTCGAAAATAAATAATCCTGCCGAATGGTTTCCATATCAACGCCAAGTAAATATAAAATCAAAACAGTAGCTAAACCCGTACGATCTTTTCCTTCAGAGCAATGAAAGATAATTGCTCCATCTTTAGTATTAGCAAAAATATTAAGCAAATTTCTAAAGGCATTTTGTGAATATTTTTTGCCAACTGAGGAATGGTATTGGTAACACATTGTTTTAAAGCCAGCATATTGATCTTTAGTATATGTCTTTTTTAATTGAAAAATTTTTTGATCTGTTTCCACATTCTGATTACCATGAATCGGATTATCAATATGTTCAACACCCGTCGGTACAATATCAGGTGCATTTTTGATTTCTTTAGGTGAACGTAGGTCAATTATCTTAGTTAAACCATAGTTAAGTAAAAAAGTCTCATCTTCCTTAGTCATTTGGCACAATTTACCAGTTCTAAGGAGACGGTGCATTTTTATTTTTCGACCATCAAAACCTACATAACCACCTAAGTCACGTGCATTAGGCACATGTTCTAATGGTAAAATATTTGGCCTAATCATTTTGCAATCCCTACTTTTCTAAATTTTTAAAAACAATTTTTTGTCCAGGCTCAATATTTGAAAGTAAACTACATTCACTATCGTCAACTTTTCCAAGTACTCTTACTTTTTGGCTCGCTGGTAAATCTCGTTTAGCGATATGAATTTCACCACTATTTAAGTTTTCACTACTATTAACTGTAACCGTTCCAACTAGTCGATCAAGTGGTAAGTCTTGAGCTTCAAATTTTGGAAGTTCATCTTCGTTATGGAGTCGAACAATATCTCTAGCCAGATATAAATAATTATGCCATTCATTTTCTTCCAAAAACGGAACTTTTTTATCTAAATGGAGTGTAATAGCATAATCCTTAGTATAGCGCGCAAAAGTCTTTATTGTTTCACTAGTTAATCTATCGCCTACGATAACATTACTGCAAGATAATTTCTTTAAATTTAAAGCAGCAGCTAAAGGATATATACCGCGTTGAGATTCAAGAGTAGTTTTTCCAGCAAAAAATGATCCTCTTTTTACTCTATCTCCAGCAATAAATGCAGCGGTTTCTAAATTACATTTACGAAGCCAACGATTTTTCTCTTCAAACCAATCATCAGCCATTCCTGTTTCAGGTTGTGAGTAAAAATCAAATAAGGCTCGAATATGATCAAAGTTCGCTGCCTCTTCCTTCAAATGAGTAATATCTTCTGGCTGTAAATAAATAGCATTTAATGAAACCCACATTGATTTAGATAATTTAGAAACAAATCTCATTAAGACTTGATCATTAATTCTTAAGCCTGTAACATTTAGAGTCTTCAACTTCTCCACATCATCTAAATCATATCCCAGTCGATGCAAATCATCTTGCGATACATCAGCTATTATCTTTAGCTCCAGATCTTTACACCAACCAGTTAACTGATTCAATCTTTTTAAGATTACATCTGCTTCATCATTTAATCCTGTTAATGAAGTAAATACCTCATTAAAGCCAGCATTTCTCATTCCTAATAAATAGTTATGGTCATCTGCTGTTAAATCTTTATCCAAGTAAACTGAAAAACCGAGCATCTATATTTCTCTTTTCTAAGCTTGAAAATGCTTTCTTTCATAAAAGATGATAAACTTTAATCACAAAAAAAGCTAGATAGAAAATTCTATCTAGTTCTTTTAATATGCGAAAATATACTTTAAATTACTTTTGTGTTTGTTCAACAAATTTAACAAAGTTACTAAATGCTAAATCAATTGCATGGATTGTTTCTTGATCTAATAAGTCTCCAGTATTTTTATCAAATTTATCTGCAGCATGACCAATCAAAACTTCATTTCCTGGTAAAACATTTGCGCTTTGATCAGGAGAAAGTAATATTTCACGCATTTCTTCTTGCGCTCTAGACGCACCTTGAATACCATAAGATGTTCCTAAAACCATTGCTGGTTTCATTTTCATTACATTTGCATTTCCTTGTGCATGGCTACCTGTCCATTCCATTGCACTCTTTAAAGATGAGGGAATTCCGTGATCATATTCAGGTGTAGCAAAAATCACACCATCTGCTTCACGAATCTTATTCTTGAATTCTTCAACGTTGCTATCTGGTTGAGCTTCCTTTTTAAAAGGCGGCAAATCAGCAATTTCATATACTTCAATTTCAGCTTGGTCTTGATAGCGTTTAGCCATAAATTGTTCTAAAAAACGATTATATGAAAAATCTGCATTTGTACCAACAATTGCTAATAACTTCATGCTTAACCCTCTCTTACTTACCTACTTCAGCGTAAAAACTATCAAATTCATCAAAGAAATGATCCAAGAATTTAACAGTTCCATCTGGTAAATTACCATCTTCATCGAACTGTTCTGGAGCAGTTCCCATCATAAATTCGTCGCCATTAAATACCTTGGCGCTAAATCCTGGTGAAGAAAGAACCATCTTCAAATGACTTTGTCCACGAGCAGATCCTTGAGGTAAAACTGAAGTTCCTACAATAACTACTGGCTTATCTTTAAAAGGATGTTCAGCTGATGAAAGCCATTCTAACGCACTCTTTAAAGATGAAGGAACTGAGTGTTGTTGTTCTGGAGTAGAGATTAAAACAGCATCCGCCTCAGCAACTTTTTTAGCAAAACTTGCCACTTTGCTTGGTTCTTTAATCCCCTCTTTAAACATTGGAAGATCTCTAACTTCTCCTAATTCAATATCATATCTACCAGTAAAATGTTTCTTAATAAAATTTAGCAAGTCTCGATTATAAGAATGATCTGCGTTGCTACCGACGATTGCAAAGAGCTTCATTTATTTCGTTACCTTTCATTAATTATCTATCTCTTAAATTATACGTTTTAATTTCATAATTTTAAAAGTCACAATATCATTTTAACAAAAAAAGGCACTACTTTAACTTAAAAGTAGTGCCTAATTTATACTTATCCAACTAGCCTAAACGTTCTTCAAGAGATGCATCTGCATCTGCTGCAAACAATGGATTTTCTTCTACATTAGTAAGACGGTCGTTTAACATAGCATCGTGAATTTGTGCTTTCAATACACTAATCATTTGTGCTTGCGTAAAGTTAACCATCTTGTTAATGAGTAAAGTTGCCAATCCAGTAGCAGCAATCCAGTTAGAAATCACAATATGCTTTAATCTTTCATCGGAATATTGTTCTGCATCAAATTGTTGCTTGAATTTTTCAATTCCAAGTCCCATTAAAGTATCAACAATCATTTGGTTACCAAACTTACCGTCGACAAACATTGCTCTAAATAGGTCAACATGTTCTTTAGCAAAGTACAAGTATGAAAGATCTAAGTCAATCAATGGTTCACCTGTAAAGTTTTGTTGAAGAGTATTAGACTTCAATTCATCAGAAATTCTTGCTAAAACTTGATTACGTAAGTCTTGCATGTTCTTAAATTCAAGATAAATTGGTTGAGTTGAGCAGTTAACTGCCTTAGCAATATTTCTTGCAGTTAAACTTTCAATTCCACCACGAACTGCTAATTTATAAGCAGCATCAAGAATTCTTTGCTTATCTATTTCCTTTTTTCTAGCCACTTTAATTACCTCATTTAATTAAAATTTTTTACAAATATTCACACATAGAGATCATCTAAAAATAGCAGAATTGCCTAACATCTGTTATTTCTCCGTGTTTATATTATAACAAAAATGTGAAAAAGTGGAGAAATTTATATCAAATTCTATAATCTTTTAAATAAACTTGAATCATCATCCCCAGTAAATTGATCATAATGAGAATTAATCATTTCAATAACTTGTTGTTTATCTAAGCCTTCATTTGCTGCAAATGCCAAAAATGCTGCTGAAAGAATATAACCTTTTTCACGATTATCAACTAAATTGTCAGAAAATTCCATGTTAATGGTATTATCTTTATAATCAGTGGTAAGAATGATTTTTTTATCTTCTGGTAATTCTGCCATTTTAATACCCTCGCTTACTTTAAGTTTTTTACGTTATACAATATAGATTATATTATATTAATAGAAAGTGTGAAACCTATGACATCTCCTGTTGGACGTTCATCTTGTACATCTATTTTAATCGGTAAGAAAGCTACTGTAGATAATAGCGTGATTATCGGTCGAAACGAAGATGCTAAAACTGCTTGGCCAAAGCATCTTGCTTTTAATTCACATCAAATAAAGAAACATAACATTTTTAAATCAAAAGACAATAAATTTGAAATAACATTACCAGACGAGTGTTTTTCTTATTCTTCCACTCCTGAATGGACAGATAAATATGGTGTATTTGAAGAAGATGGAATCAATGAATATCACGTTGCAATGAGCGCTACGGAAAGTGCTTATGCTAACGACCGAGTAATGGCATTTGATCCTTTTGATGAAGAAAAAGGAATCTTAGAAGAAGCTATGATAACAGTTGTCTTGCCATTCATCAAATCCGCTCGAGAAGGTGTTGAACGTCTAGGTAAAATTGTTCAAGAGCATGGCGCAGCTGAAGCAGATGGAATTTTATTTGCAGATAGAGATGAAGCCTGGTATATGGAAATTGGTTCTGGTCATCATTATGTTGCTCAGCGTATTCCTGATGATTCTTATGCCGTAGTAGCTAATCAATTAGCAATTCAAGTAATTGATTTTAATGATAAAAAGAATTTCATTACCTCTCCCGATATTCAAAATTTCGTTTATCAAAATAATCTCTGGCCAAAGAATAAACCATTTAATTTTAGACTAATTTTTGGTACACATGATGATTCTGATCTAACTTACAATACACCACGTGTTTGGAGTGGACAAAAGCTATTAACCCCATCAATAAACCAAGATCCAGAAAGTTTTGATTTACCATTTATTAGAAAACCTGATCACCCTGTATCTATTCAAGACGCTCAACGTGTTTTAAGCGATCACTTTAATGGCACAAAATATGATTTAACTAATTCTAAAAATGAAGGACAACCGGCTTACCGACCAATTGCTGTTGCTACCACTCAAGAATCTCATTTGTTACAACTCAGAGATGAAGATATGGTTCATTGGCTCGCGATGGGAATTGCTGCTCAAAGTGTTTATATTCCCTTCTATCCCCAAGGAACTAAAGTACCTACTATGTTTAAATACGGAAAAGAAGAATTTACTACTAATTCCGCTTATTGGGTCTTTAAAATGGCTAGTGTCTTAGTTGATCGAAATTGGGGTAAATATGCAACTGATTTAGTTAATACCCAAAAAGCAACGAATCTAGCTTTGAATAAACTACGAGTTGAGTATGATAAAAAATTAGCTCAAGAAAAAGAGAATACTAAAAAAATTGATCTAGTCAATGAAGCAAACAAAAAACTGGCTAATGTTGCTACTAAGAACTATCAAAAATTAATTGCCAAACTTATTACCGCTCAAACGGCAGATTCTCCATTGAGATTTAAGATTGATCCTAATTTGTAATAAAAACATAAAGTCTAAAAATACGCAGATACAAATTTGTACCTGCGTATTTTTTATTTCTTTTTCAAACTCAAGTGCCCATCTAACATTTCATATATTTTGTCAGAATACTTATTAAGTCTTAAATCATGGGTAACTAAAATAATAGCCTTTTCTTTTTGTTTAGCTAAAGTCTTAAATAGTTTTCCCACTTCTTCAACCTTTTCACTATCTAATGAAGCAGTAGGTTCATCAGCTAAAATAATTGCTGGATCTGCATATAGTGCTCTAGCAATTGCAACTCTTTGCTGTTGACCACCGGATAATTCTTTAGGATATTTATTTACTAGTTGAGAAATTCCTAATTCATCTAGCAATCCATCAAGAGCTTCTTTACTTAAATTACCAGTCTTTTTAACTTTATCTACTAAAATGAATTGTTCTCTAACAGTTAAATAAGGCACTAAATTATAAGCCTGAAGTACAAAGCCAATTTTATCTAGTCTTAAAGCATCAGCTTGTTTAGGAGAGTAATTTGTTACATCTTTTTTTCCAATAAAAACTTCACCAGAAGTCGGTTTTTGTAAAGCTCCAGCGATAGTTAAAAATGTACTTTTACCGGCTCCAGATGGTCCTTCAATTAGAACCACCTCTCCTTTTTGTGCTTCAAAATTTATATTTTTTAGAGCATTAACCTTAGCATCTCCTTGACCATAGGATTTGCTTACATCTTTTAATTCAATTACTGACATTTAACTGCCTCCCTTACACAGCCTTTGAAGGATCAACCTTAAGAATTGAACGAATCGGAATTAATCCACCGATTGCCCCCATTAAAATCATCCCTGCAAACGTTGAAATCATGATCCATGGGGCAAAATCAATCGGTACAGTGGCTGGCATTACGCTAACAGTAAGCAACATCAAAAGATATGCTAAGACCGTACCTATAATTACTAAAATTAATGATTGGCTAAGAGTAGCACCAATTAATGTCTTGCTTGGGATACCTTGTGCTCGTAAAACAGCATAATTTGGCATTTTTTGAATAGTTAAAATGTATAAAAATACGGCAATCACAATCAACGAAATTACGAATAGAAAACCAATCATTAATTCAAAAGTTGAGTTTTGGGCTGTATAACCAGGTAATTTATTAACAAAAGTCTGCTTATCGTAAGATCTAACATTCTTAGCTTTAAAATCTAAGTTTTTCTTAGAAATAATTCCAGAAGCTTCTACATTCAGAGCCATTGGTCTTAGTTTCTTCCATGCTGCCATCGTCCCATAAGCAATTGGCGCAATATTAATCTTGGCATTTTTTAAGAAACCAACGATTTTATACTTTTGATTGCTACCATTTAGGGTTACTTTATCACCTAAGCGGTAACCTCTATTCCAGAGAATTTGATCAACAGCTATTTCGTCATTATGCTTTGCTTTACGACCAGAAACTACTTCCAAATCTTTATAGATGTACTCATCTTTATTCAACCCAATAAATTGAGCTGAAATTGTTTGATGTTTCTTTTCTTTCATTACAATTGGCACTATCCCGACATAGCTATCATTTTTTGTCTTTTTAAAATCTTTTAGATCTTCTTTGGTTAACAAAGACTGACTTAAACTTACATTCGAATTGTCATTCAAAACCACTGCTTGAGTCTGCCAGCTATTAACTGCTTGGGTATTTTCTGAAGCTAGACCTACTGACAATGATGACAGCATAAAAATTAAATATGCAATTAAAAAAATCATCAATGTAATTAAGCCGTACCGGAACTTCTCGTATTTTATTTCTTTTAGAGCTAAAAACATTTTTGCCTACTTCCTTTGTAATAAACACAAACTTTCATGGTATCTTTTTAGAATTTTTTCTTTATTCTCTTTATCAAATAAAGCTAAATCTATTGCTTCATGAGTTAAAACCATGGCAGCCCAGACTTGAGAGTCGAGATTAAGAAAAGCATCCTTCTGCTTTTTATCATCTCCAAGAAAAGATTGATTCTGACTAAGATGTAGTTTAATGAGATCAAAATAAATACTATTTTTAGTCTGATCAATAAAATTAACAGTCATTTGATAGAAAGATTCCGGATCAAATTCTTTTAGTCTTGCCGGAGAGCCCATGTGGACCTCTTTCATCGCAAGTCGATAAAGATAAAGATATGCATCTCTTAAATCACCAAAATATTTGTAAAATGCACCTCGAGCAATTCCTGCATCCTTTACGATTCTTGCTACTTGAGCTTTAGCCAAAGGATAGGTACTGAATTCCTTCAAAAGTGCTCTTTCTATTCTTGTTTTCTTTTCATCTGAAAGATTTATAAAAGTTTCACTAACCATGTCTTTCCTCCTTGTGACATTGTGTCACTTTTGATGCATCTTAAGTCTATTCCCAAAGTGACACTGTGTCAACATCTAGGTACAAAAAATGCTTAATTTCGATAAGATATCAAAATCAAGCCTTAAATTTATTACGCTAAAACCCGATTATAGTAAACCAAAGTCCCATATTCTTTATTAATATCTAATTCAGCCAAACCACAGTTTTGCATTTGATCAAAATACTTAATATCACCATTAGTTAAAAAATGAGCACAGATCATTCTGCTTACCACACCGTGACAAACGACTAGCACTGTATCATCAGCATGTTTTTGATACAAATCGTCAAAGAATGAGGCGATTCTTTTTCTAAAATCTTCTCGCTTTTCAACACTTGAAGCGTATTTATAGATATTATCGTTAATTAAACCTTTTTTATTAAAAGCATCGGGATATTTAGCACGATATTCAAGGGATGATTTTCCATCCCAAGAACCATAATTTAATTCCTCAATTCGTTTATCTGTCTTAATTGGAGTATTATCCCCTACAAAAATCCTAGCAGTTTCTTGTGCTCTTTTTAACGGACTAGCATAGACTGCATCAAATTGACTAGGATCGAAATTTTTAGCTGCTTTTTCTGCATAAGCACGACCTTCTTTACTTAGATCCGGATCAACGCTTGAGCCTTGAATCATACCTTTTTTATTTAATTCAGTAGTTCCATGACGTAAAATTACTACTCTCATAAAGCATCTTACCTCTTAATTCCATAATATAAGGGCTCTGCTCGATTAAATGTCATTAATCTTGGGCGCTCAATATCATTTTTTTCAAAATGAAGTTCAGTAAAACTAACATTTCTTACTGTCATTACATCTTCAATTTTTAGTTTAAACCATCTAGCTATTAAACTCCTAATCACAAATCCGTGACAAACAATCATAATCGTCTTGTCATTAGCATCGGGTTGAATCTCAGATAAAAATTCTTCAACTCGATCTGCTACTTGACTAAAAGTTTCACCGCTTTCAGCATATTCTGCATATTTACTATTAATAGTTCCTAAATCATCGAAGGCATCAGGATATTTTATCTTAAGATCTTCAGCATGTTGTCCTTCCCAAGAACCAAAATCCATTTCTCTAAGTCGATCATCAGTAATAATTTCTTTTTGAAAATCAGTTAAAATTTGAGCTGTTCTTTTAGCTCTAATTAATGGGCTTGCATATACTCGATCAAGTTTACTATTGTCAATTAACTTACTCACTTCTTCAACTTGCTTAACACCAGTTTGACTCAAATTAGGGTTACTTATGCCTCCAGAAATTATGTCTGAAGCATTATGTTCGCTTACTCCGTGTCTTACTAATAGCAGATCCATATAATTCACAATCCTTTATATTTTATCCAAGAAAATATTATACTAAAAATTTATTAAGCTACTAAATTATCTCACATGTGAGACTATAATGAAGTTAGATAAAAGGAAAGTAGGCATTTATATGGCAACAATTACACTTGAGCGTGACGGGCTAAAACTGGTTGGTACTCGCGAAGAACCGTTCGGCGAGATTTATGACATGGCGATCATTTTCCATGGCTTTACGGCTAATCGTAACACTCCATTTCTAAAAGAAATCGCTAATAATTTACGTGATGAAAATATTGCTAGCGTTCGTTTTGACTTCAATGGCCATGGAGATTCTGATGGCAAATTTGAAAATATGACCGTATTAAATGAAATCGAAGATGCTAATGCAATTTTAAATTACGTTAGAACTGATCCCCATGTACGAAACATTTACCTCGTGGGACATTCACAAGGCGGAGTTATCGCTTCAATGTTAGCTGGACTTTATCCTGATATTATTAAAAAAGTAGTTCTTTTAGCGCCGGCAGCTACTTTAAAAACTGATGCACTCAAAGGTAGCACACAAGGCGTAACATATAATCCTAATCACATTCCAGACCGACTCCCATTTAAAGATTTAACTTTAGGTGGTTTTTATCTACGTGTTGCTCAGCAATTGCCTATTTATGAAGTATCTGCACACTTTACTAGACCTGTATGTTTAGTACATGGTACAAACGACACTATTGTCTCACCAGATGCTTCTAAAAAATATGATCAAGTCTACGAAAACAGTACTTTACATTTAATTGATGGATCAGATCATAGTTTTAGTGATAACTATCAAAAAATTGCGGCTGACTTAACTGCAGAGTTTCTGCAAGATAATAATGCTTTTTAATTAATTTAAACAAAAAGGGAAATCTAACGATTTCCCTTTTATTCTTCAATAACCTTTTTAAACTGATCGCCAGCTAATTGGCGGTAATAATTTGCCTTAGTTGCTTGGTAATAAGGCGTAAGCCAGAGCCAACCTAAACCAAATGGAATAGTAGCTAAAATTGCCCAACCAATGAAACTTAAATCTAATAAAAACAACTCACCCTTATGACCGTCCATTAATTTACGACTAGCCGTAATTGCCTCAGTTGGTGCAATATCGCTACCTGCTTCAGCCATATCTTTGACAATGTAAGGTGCCATTGAATACGAATATCCTTTAACAATCCCTGGGATCACTAAAAGAAGTATCCATAAAGAAATAAAAATATTAACTAATAAGGATGTTAATAGTGTTGGCAGAAATTTACCACTAGTAAATCCTGAAAACATAGCAGTAAAAATATTTTCAGTCTTTTCTCCATCCGCTAAAGTCAAAAAAGTATAGGTAACACCATAAAGAACCATGCTACCTAGAATACCAATGCTAAATGAACTTGCTAAACTAGCTATAATTCCACCAACGAAACATAAACCTACAGCCCAGAGCCAATTACCACGTAACTGCTCTTTTGCATTTGCTTTTAGTTCTGATCTTTTCATTATTTCTTCTCCCCAAATTAAATATAAGAAGAATTTATCATTTATCGCAATTTACTACAACCGTTTTTTAAAGACATAAGTTTCTGCAGAAGAATCTTCAGCTGAAAAAACATAACCAAAATCAGAAAACTCTTTTAATTGTTCAGGAGTATTAATTTGCTCTTTTGCTGCAAAACGAACCATTTCTCCACGGGCCATCTTGGCATGAGTCGCAATTTGTCGCCACTTACTATTTTTATTCTCTAAAAATTTAATTGTGATCATCCTTTGCCCATCTTTTAAATATGGAACAATTAAACGTGAATATTCTAGAGATGCCAGATTAAGGACCGTTTCTGTATCACGGAAAAGTTCTTGATAAGGCAAATCTCCCCAAAAATGATAAAGACTGTAGTCTTTAAACCCTGTCATTTGCGTCTTTAATTCTAAACGATAGGGAATTACGCCATCAAAAGGCTTCAAAATACCATAAAATCCAGATAAAATACGCAAATGGTCTTGAAGATAGTCTAATCCTTCTCGTGGTAAAACATCACCTGCTAAATATTGATATTGAATCCCTGAAAAGGCTAAAATAGCCGGCGTTAATTTTTTATCAAGATCACTTACTAGAAGATTATTTTGATTTGTTCGAACAATATTATCATTAGCCTTCCACAAGCTTTTTAATTGTTCAAAATTTCTCGTCTTTAAGAAATCTAATAATTCTTGGGCCTTATCTAAATATACCGGCCGTGATCTTACTAAAAAAGTATCTTGATCTATCTTCATTTTTTTTGCAGGTGCAATAATTATTTTCATACTCTTATTTAACATTAGCCACCACGATAAATAAAACAATCAAACTAACAACTGCTAAAGCTGTAGAAACTATTAATTCTATTTTTCCCTTCTTTTTATCTTGTAAATTAGCTGTAATGTATCGCGCACTAGCAGCTACACTAACAAACAAGAACATAATAAAAAGCCATAAAAATAAGCATATTTCCGTACCCTTCTATATCTATTTTTAATTATACGTGAAAACATTTTGCTTTGCTTAAAATTTCTTTTCCACTTATAATCAATCTTGAATATGCAATAGAAAGTGAATACTAAAATGTGTGAAAAAGAAGATTTAAATATTGGTCTTGTCTTGCAGTATCAAGTTGCTCCTAAAGGAACATTTGACGCCGACACTCTTGTACGCCATGCAAGAGATTTTGGCTTTAGAGGAGTAAGTATTAAAGATGGCGATGATTCTCAAATAGAAGCATTACAAGCTGCATGTCAAAAATACGCTATTAAGTTCTGTCAAAAAAGACCAGCAGAAAAATTAATTTCTCCAGATGTATTGGCCAAATTAATTGCAGCACGTCTAGACAACATGAATATTTATTTTGAAGTGGAACTAAATCAAGATGGGTCTATTAACCCTGAATCAGATCCAGCTATGAAAACCTTGCGTACATGGATTGATCGTTTTGGTCACGCTTATTACGAAAGCCGTGCAGATCATGAGATTAAAGCAGATGAAGATAATGTTCATGTCTTTTACAATGCGATCGCCAAATATCAACGCTATGTTTTCATCCATATTCCACTTGAAGAAAGTATTGAGTTAAAACATGTTCCTCAAGTAGAAAAAGCTGCTTGGATTGATACTCGAAACGAATTAGAATTTAAGCAAGATGGCGATCGTCTACATATTGAACTTAAACGTAAAGAAGACAGTGAACAATTTTCTGTTTATGGCTTACGTCTTCAACTTCATCGTCCAGAAGATGATTTAGGAAAAACTGAATATTAAAAAGAAGATGTCAAAGCAAATTTGCTTTGACATCTTCTTTTTACTTTTATAGCAAAAAAGTACCCTTATGCTAGGATACTTTTTTGCACTAATTATTCTTTCTCAGGCAATATCAAAATATAATTCAATAGCTTATTGGCATTACTGCGTTTATCTTCAAAATCTTTAATAGTATTATTTAATTCAACTAATCGATCCGTAATAATTCCATTAACGTTCTCATACATCATCTTCATCATGATATTTGATTTGTTTACAGTCCAGGCATAAACAGGTTTGTTTTGAAGCTGCGCTTGCCATATAAAATCATTATTTAAAGTTGAATACTCCATAGAATATCCATCTGCAAGACTTTGGGGATAAGTAAAATTGTAGGGCTGAATATATAAGACAAATAATTTAGGATTAATCTGATGTAATCCTTCAATAACACGGTAATCTAGCGATTGAACTTGATAATTGCGTTTAAGAATTAGCTTGCCATATTTTTTATTAAATCTTTCAAGCATTTTAGGCGAATCATTCGGCGTTGTCTTAACTTCAATTAATAATTTTTGCTTTAGCTTGGCAGCGGCCTTTAAATATTGGTCAAAACTAGCGATTTTAGCATGGTATCCATCTTCATGAAGCGTAATTTTAGTCAATTGATTCAAAGTTAAGTCCTTCGGTGTTTTATCGATACCAGCTAATTTTTTCAAATTTTCATCATGCATAACCACGAATTGCTTATCCTTTGTTTCATGCAGATCTATTTCAACATAATCAGGATGAAGTTTAGCTGTTTTCTTCAAAGCAGGAATAGTATTTTGCACACCATTTTTGTCACTAACTCCACGGTGCGAAATAGTAATTGGGCGTTGCATCTCCGTGCCTTTTAAATAAAGGATATTATTAACTCCAGCAGCTAAAAGAAAAATAGTTATCAAACATAAATCCATTATTTTAATAGATTTTCTTTTTTCAGATGTTACTTGTGTTTGAACTATAAAATCATCCAAAGGCTTAATAACAATCAAAATAGAGATTACACTAATCCCAATTGCAACAAATTCACTGATTGCTTGAACTAATATCAGATTAAAAGTAGCAAAGCCAAAACTAAGAGCTTTTGATAGATGATCTAATCCTAATTGGCAGAAGTACACCAATAGATAAAAAACAAATAAAATTAGACCAGCACTAATCCCTAATACTACTAACCTACTTAAAATCGTCAACCACTGCTTATGGCTGGTCAATTTCCAACTTTCTTTCATCGCTACCAAAGTCTTTTTTCTTTGATAGATCATTATCGGAAGAGTCAAAATTAAGCGAATACCAAAGACAAAAGCAAGAATATAAAAGATCATTAATCCACTTGCCAACCAAACATTTCTCATCAAAAAATCCAAGATAAATTCTGGAATTTGAATTTTTGCAAGTAAAGGTGCCCGGTAAACAATATCAGCAAAAGGGACTATTAATAAAAAGTATAACGCCAATAAAAGCACAGAACTAATTCGAACTGATTTATAAGTTTGAATTAATTCCTTTAGCAAAAATCTAAATGTAAATTTTTCCTGAGAAATTTCTCTAATTCCTAGTAAGATTAATGCAAATCCACCATAAATTACTAATAATAAAATAGCTAGTTCAAGAATTAAACATAGAAATACTAAAGTATGAGTTGTAATGATAATAATAATATTTTGATATGAAATAAATGGAATAGCACCAGCTTTTAAAATCCCTGTTGTCACATATCGAAATACTGGAATCACTAAAACTTGAGTAAAAATGTCTATGCCAATAAATAAGGCTATATATTCTAACCAATGTTGTTTAAAATTTTTAGAATATGTATTTATATCTTTTAAAATATTCTTCACAAATTAATCCCCAATCATTACTTTTATTAACAATTTTACCCATAGAAAAAGGAATCCTGACTATCTAGGATTCCTTTTTTTCAAGCTTAGCAGTTTTTACATGTGAAAAAATCAATTCGCTTAATTCTTGGAAGAATAATCTATCCTCTATATCTCTTCCCCTATAACTACTTAAAACAGTACAAAAAACTGGAGCTTTTTTAGTCATAAACGCACAAACCTCATGCCGTGCCTGTCTATCTCGTCCTAACTTGTTATACGTAAGAAGATTATCCCCATAAAAAGTTAAGTCTGTAGGAATAGTATGATTACTTAATCCTTTACGCACCAAAGCACAAAAAGGATTTTGAGTAGTCATCAAATGTGTAATCAATTTATCAACACTAGTAGCTGTACATTCATTATCCTGACCACTTGCTGAATAACGCATCAATTCCCTACCAATTCTTAAGCCAGGATAGTTGTCCTTTAACCATGCATCAATTTCGTAGATATCAAACTTTTCAATTAATAAGTTAGTAGCCACATTATCTGATAATGCACTAATCAAATAAACTAAATCTAGCACACTCCAATTCGTGCGACGAAGAGCGCCGATAATTCCAGCATCACGTACACGAGAAAGATCGGTAACTTCCATCATTTCGTTAACAACATCTGGATTCTCTTTCCACTGATCTTCAATATACGTCGCAATGGACAAGTCAATCAAACTTCCTGCTGGAAAAATCTTATCGGCCTGATATTGATACATTATTTTATCGCCATATTTGACAATCACACTTGCATTAATATCATATTTTTGGATAATTTCAGTAATTCCACCCTTTAACATAAAGCAATCGCCTTCCTTATAAAATTAGACAAAACTTAACCTACGTTATTTTATATATTATGTCAGCGTCTTTATTTATAAAATAATTTTAAAACTTTTCATTATCAAGTATCAAGACAGCTTTAAATTTTCAAAGAAAAAAAGATGCCAATGCATCTTATTCCTTAATATTTTACGACTATTATTTAATATAATATTTGAATTACCTTTTTTACTTCAAACGTTTTAACTGATTAGTCAACGACTCTGTTTTTCTAAATTTTTCTTCTAAATTCGACAAATCTTGATTAATTGTTGCCAAAAACAATACGCTTGAAACAAGCATTTCTGAAAATAATGAATTAATCGCACCAACTCTGAGTAATTTTTCATCAGTTGAAACACCTAAAACAACATTACTAATTTCAACCAAAGGAGATTGCCGCGAACGTGTAACTGCAATAATTGGAGTATGATTTTTTCGTGCTTGATCAGCCATCAATAAAGTTTCTTGGGTTAAACCGCTATAAGAAAAAATCACTAAAACATCTGTAGAATGAGAATAACATATCCTCTCTAGCGCAATATGAACATCCTGATTAAAAATCACGTTTTTACCGCTACGAATAAATTTATAATACAGGTCTTGCGCTGGTAAACTCGAAGCACCAACGCCAGCTAAATAAATTCTATCAGCATTCTTTAAAAAGTTTATTGCCTGATTTAATGCCATACCATCAATCAAATGAGCTGTTTGCTCAGTGTTTTTTTCAATACTTAATAAGAGCTTTTGCAAAATAATATGAGGATTATCATGATTTCCCACAATTGGATCAATAACATTGTCATTTTCTTGAGGTGTATCTTGAGCTAATTGAATTTGAAAATCTTTAAGCCCTTTAAAACCGAGCTGCTTACAAAAACGAATCATTGAAGCAGCACTAGTTTTGGTAATTTTTCCTAAGCCTTGTGCATCTTCTTGTAAAAAAACTTTTGGATGCGCTAATAAATAATCCGCAATCTTTTTAGATGCACCTTTAAAATTTGGATAATTGTTTAAAACTTTAGTTGATAAATCCATACTGTACCTCTTTTTCTAATTCAATATTTTAAGGTGCTGAAATACTATTTCAAGATTTTTGTACGAAGTTTAATAATCTTTTTGCTTCTTTTTTCAAGGTCACGTTATCATTACATTCAGATAATTTATAACCAACAAAATATGGCGGCGCATAAAAACGTGGAATAATCTTACAACATATTCCATTTCGATTTGGATAGAAAAACAAGTTATATGAATCACAACGACCGCCATACATCTCTTTTAATGTATAGCGTATTCCGTATTGAATCCAGTCAGCCCATTTATCTAAGCCTGAGTCTTCTAACAAATTAATATTTAATTCTTGAAATCCTTGAACGGGATGCGTAGCAAAGTTAACTTCCATATTATTTGTTTTAAAGACATGAATTCCAGTAAAATTATTTTCATAGATATACTTGTAGCCATCTTCTTTATTCAAACCGACAACTTGCATATGCGGGTGCGCTAAAGAGCCATTGGATTTAGGGCCAAAATTTTTATACCAAAGGACCGATCTAAATTCACCACTTTGTTGCATTTCATCAAAGCAATTTAAAGCGAATTTCATTAATTTACGATTATATTCTTGGGAATAACTGCTGATGTCTCCATTATGTTGGTCCGACTCAATTATGACTGTTTGCTTTGTATCCTTTAATGTTGGAAAACGATTAGCAAGCCAAATCATTGATCCATTAGTTTGATAAATATCAGTTAAATTTTCTACATCACAAAAAGGACAAATATTACTTTTTTCACTATTGAAGCTAGACGGCTTATTTTTAGCTACGGCAAATTCAAATATAAGTGGATCATTATTCAAACTTTTCCCTCATTTCTAAAAAATATTTGCACTTCAGTCTACACTCTACTATAATAATTATTGAAAGTGATTAAAACGCTTTCATATAACATTTTGTAGCTTTCCTTAACTTTACTCTTTCGGTTACTTTTCCGAGAGAGTTTTTTTACTTTAAGAAAGAACAACTCCTAATCCCTTATTTTTTGCGTCTTGAATTAAGGCATTTACTCGATCAGAAACATGATCTTGTTCAATATCAATAGCATTTCCTAAACCAAAATCAATTGTAATTTTCAGCAAATTTAAATAAGCGTCTTCGCTATCCAATTCAGTTTTACCACCAAATTTCTGACTGCGAAAAGTAATCAAAATTGGAATCTCCTTCATCATATCCTTAAGTTTATTAGCTACTTCAATCAGTCGATTCATTAAAATTACATCTTCAAAATAGTCAATTCTCCACTCCATCATTTCTGGTTGGAGCTTTTTTATTTTTTCTGCCTGATTTAAAATATCTGCTTCATTTGTTCCAGTATTAGTTAATACAGAAATATTTTGATCGTTTATAAGAATGTGATTTTCAGTAAATTTCATGATTTTCTCCAAATAAAAAATTGCTACATAAATTATAGTAGCAATTTCATTTCTATTCATTAAAATTTATCTCGTTTAATACTACGAATGATTGCGATAACCAATACTAAAATACTACATCCCATGCCAAAATAGGCCATGTAGCCGACGCTAAACATCTGTCCAATTTGAGCTGGATTAATTTGGTGGTTGATCGCAAATTGATTGGCCCACTGATGAATCAAAGTTGGTGTTAAAACAAATAAAATTGTTGATATACCTGAGCCTACCAACATTGCACGTCTTGAATAAGGTTCTCTGAAGAACTGAGCCAATACACAAATAGCTGGTGCAACCATCAATAAAAATGTCCAAATCATAATCCATCTACCAGCAGGATCATTCATAAACTGCCCAGTATTTGTGGCATAGCGATATGTCCCCCATAAACTCCCACCTAATAAGTTATCAAGTAAGCCAACAACATTTGCTCCTTGTGCAGCATAAGCATTATTGGTGCTTGCAGCTGCACCTTGAAGCATTTTTAACATGTCTTGTGAACCCACAGTTTGAAAGTTAATTGTTACAACCTGACGCATATAAGTAGATAAAAACATGACCATTGAAGCGCCTAATTGTAGTGCTTTTAGTAAATGAAGAGTTTTATTACCACCAAGTTTAAACTCTAAACTAAGAGTTCGATTGGGATTTTTTCTTTTTACGATAATAAAAGCCCCCACTATTGCCGCAATAAGAAGAATTATGAGTCCAAGCCACCATTTAGTCATAATAAAGATAATTGCCAGCACAATTAAAGTTACTGAAACATATGGTCGATTTAAAAATAAGTCCCAAATATTTACCTTATCGTGACTTGCTAAACGTTGACGATATTCTTCTCTAGTTAATACTTTTTGTTCTTTATTATCCCTTGAATCTTGCTTCTTGCTCATTACACTCAACCTTTAACTTATTTTGCTAGTCAATCTTAGCATGTTACATCATTCTTCGCATTACTTTTTTAAGAAAATTAAGCAACTTAAAAATATCATGAAAATTCCTATGAAAACTCTATGCTAAAATAGACTATTGAAAAATAAGAAATATCTTAGATTGGGATGACTATGTGACTAAATCTCACACCTATACTTTACCTAGCGGTTGGCATAAAATATTTTATACCCTGTGGCTAGGTTGCTTTATTACTGGATTAGGTTACTCAATGACAATGCCATTTATTTCTCTATTTATGGCTGAGTTAGGTAACTATAATAAATTACAATTAAACCTTTATTCTGGATTAGCCTTTGCCATGACTTTTATTGCCCAGGCCATTATTTCTCCTTACTGGGGAAACTTAGCTGATCGAAAAGGAAGAAAGCTCATGTGTATGCGGGCTGCCGGCGTTATGAGTTTAACTATCTTTATTACAGGGCTAGCACAAAGTGCCTTCTTTATTATTTGCATGCGCTTTTTACAAGGCTTGTTTTCTGGATATATCAATAACGCCACTGCCTTAATGGCTGGTGAGACACCACATCAGCGTAGCGGATGGGTAATGAGTCAAATGATGACTGCCGGAACAGCAGGCAACTTAGTCGGGCCACTAATTGGTGGTGCCTTATCTAGTGCCTTTGGATACCGCATCCCATTCTTTATCACCGGTGGTTTAATGTTTTTAACTTTTTTAGGAACATGGCTATTAGTTAAGGAAGATTTCACTCCTGTTTCAAGAGAAAAGATGAAACCGATGAATGAAATAATGCATGGATTGCCTAATGTTAAGTTGATCATTATTATGTTTGTCACTACAATGATCGTCCAATTATCAACCATGTCGATCGATCCGATTGTTTCTCTTTATGTGAAATCACTCATGCCTCATAGTCACAATATTGCATTAATCGCTGGAATTGTTGCTGCTACTCCTGGTCTTGGAACGATGCTTTCTGCTTCTCATATTGGTCATTTAATGGATCAAATCGGCGCTGAAAAAGTTTTGCGTTGGGGCCTACTTATTGCTACAATTTTGTTCATCCCGATGACTTTTATTCCCAATGCCTGGTCATTAGCTTTCTGGAGATTTTTATTAGGAATTATTAGTGCTGGTTTGCTTCCGGCAGCTCAAACTATTCTAACTTTAAATGTTCCACCAGAAGCATTCGGTAGAGTTTTCTCTTATAATCAATCATTCCAAGCAATAGGTGCGGTTCTTGGGTCTTTACTAGGTTCAACTATTTCTGGTATGTTTACCTATGAATGGGTGTTTGCAGCGACTGGAATTACCTTATTGATTAATTACTTAATTATGCTAATTTCTTCTCATCGCGAAAATGCCTGATTTGTTAAAGGAGTATTTAATGAAAACTATTGGTATCACTGCAAGTATTAAAAATAATAAATTAATTGTTGATCGAAGTATTATAGATACTGTTGTAAAACTAGGCTATCTTCCACTTGTTTTTGCACCAGTTAGTTTAAAGACATTCCCACTTCCAAATGTTAATTTTGATGCTTTAATTCTAAGCGATGGTCCTGATATTACACCAATTTTCTATAATGAAGAACCACTTCCTGAACTTAAAGAAACTGATCCTCATCGAGATCAATTCGAATTAAATCTAATTAAAAACACTCACGATTCTAACTTGCCAATTTTAGGAATTGGGCGTGGAATGCAAATGTTAAATGTTGCTTTCAATGGAACACTTTTCCAAGATATTTATGCTCAAAACTCTGGTGCAGGTGTTCAGCATATTCAGAAAAATGATTTATCTTTAGAAAGTCATCACGTAAATGTAACTGAAGAAAGCGAACTTGCTAAGGCTGTTGGTACTCATCCCTATGTTAATAGCCATCACCATCAAGCTATTAAAACAATCGCTAACAACTTTAATATTGTAGCAACTGCCCCTGATGGAATTATCGAAGCTATTGAATCAACTGATCAAACAATGCTAGGAATTCAATGGCGTCCTGATAAATTGCTGGATGATCCAAAGCAAGAAAAGATCTTTACTAACTTTTTTGATAAGTTAAACTAAAAAATAAGAGCTAGAGAAATTTTTCCTCTAGCTCTTATTTTAATTATCAGTATTTTTACCAGCACATAGATTTAGACGAATAATTTTATTAAACATTGCTTTTTCTTTATCTGAGATTTTATGAGCAACTTCAATTACCGCTACATGAGGATTTTTTAACAGCGTCTCATGAATTGCAAGAGATAAATTAGGATCTAAAGCACTTGTTGCTTCATCTGCAAGTAAAATTGGTCTACCAGATAGGAGTGCACGCGCAATTTCAATTCGCTGAATTTGACCACCAGACAAGCCGTTTCCAGCCTCGCCAACTTTATGATCTAGTCCCTCTTTTTTCACCAATTCATCTAATCCTGCTAAATGAATAACTTTCTTCAGTTTCTCATCGCTAACTTTTCTACCTAAAGTGATATTAAATCGCAAGGTGTCATCAAACATGAAAGGTTTCTGGTTAACGTAAGAAAAATAGTTATGAGCCTTAGCCCAATCTCCAGTTACATTTTCTCCATTAATTAAAATTTTACCCTTTACTGGACGTTTTAATCCTAGCATTAGTCGAAGTAAGGTAGTCTTTCCCCAACCACTTGGAGCCATGAGTAAAATCTTTTCACCAGGTTTAACTTGCAAATTAACATCAGTAAAAATTGTATGTTTATCAGACTTAGTTTGGTAAGCAAGATTTTCAACATCTAATCCTTCAAACTTCTCCGGTTTTTCTGAATTTTCAATTGCTTCGTAGTTAAGTGCCTTTTGCGTTTTCTTCCACATTGGTACAGTAGACTTAACTTGATTAAATTCATTAAATAAAGTTACAACAGGCGTAATGAAGTTCATTGCTAAGTCGACCATCATAAATAGTGTCCCCACGCTTAAGCTACCCTGCATCATCATTATGCCGCCAATTGTACATGGAATAATAAAGCAGAACAATTCTGCAGCAGAATAAATTAATTCTAGAGCCCAAGCCTGCGTTAAGTTCATATTACGCAAGGCATTTTCCATATTTTGAGCCGAATGCGTTGCTCTTACTACAATATTGTTTCTAACATTATATAGCTTAGCTGATTGAGCCCCATTTAAAGAATCAGAAACGTTCTGTGTATAATTTGCATTGGTTTTAGCCCAAATCTTAGACTTTTTAGTAATAATTCTACTAGTAAAAATTTGTACAATTGCTGGAGCAGCCATTGCCACTACGAAGATAATCGTCATTTGCCATGAATTATACAAAGCAAACGCTAACGAACCTATAAAAGTTAAGCCTTGATAAATCATATCAAGTTGTGCCGTAATTCGATTAGTTTCAATTTGCTTTAGATCATTAGTCATGAGCGACAAGCCATTTTTAATATCTGGTTCATCTTGATCAACTAAATACTGCAAATTAGCTCGCTTAAAGACCATGTTAACATCACGAATGATTCCCATCTTTACACGCTCATAGATGAAATTACTCATCATGAAGCATAGCTGCCCTAAAGCTGTTAAAGCTGCTAAACGCACTAAATGCATTATATCTTTAGAATGCGATGATGCTACATTTAGCATAATTTTAATCATATACGCTACAAATAAAATATTACAGGCTTTTACCGCAGCCAAAATAGTGAACCAAATCACCTGACTTCGTCTTGCATATTTTAAACTCATCTAAAACTCCTCACTTTAGTTAGACGTTAGTTTATTATATATGGCTTTATTTTCTGAATCAAATACACAAAAGTAGACTTTAATATTAAATTTTTGTTGTTTAAGCAAACTTCTTGTAGTTTCAACCGCAATTTTTGCAGCATCTACCTTTGGATACCCATATACACCAGTTGAAATACAAGAAAAAGCAATTGAATGTAAGTCATATTCTTTAGCTAAATTAAGACTATTTTTATAACAAGATACCAATAATTCAGCATTTTGTTGAGCAAAATTAGGATTATACACAGGGCCAACTGTGTGGATAACATATTTAGCTGGCAAATTATAACCCTTAGTAATTTTAGCTTCGCCAGTATCACAGCCATGAAGAGTTCTACATTCTGCTAGTAATTCTGGACCAGCTGCACGGTGAATTGCCCCATCAACTCCACCGCCACCTAAAAGTGTTCTATTAGCTGCATTAACGATTGCATCAACTTTTAATTTTGTGATATCCGCTTGAATTAATTGAAGATCACTCACTAACTCTCACCCTTTCTAATATTTCATATGTATATTTTATCTCAAACACAAAAATAAGCTCATCACCAAAGTAGGAAATGAGCTTATTTTGATTTATGATCATGAGTATATATTATAGGCAAATGTATGTAAGATTGATAAAAAAATAATTATTAGAAATTTACTAATCAAAACTTATTCTTGTGAAATATAAAAATATACCAAAACATATATATAAGAAAAACAATTGATACTATTCCAAATGTTACAGTCATTAGATCATTTATATTTCTAATAATAAGTATAACGATCGGACCTATACAACAAAATAAATAGCTTATTTCTAATATAAGTTTATTAACATTCATTTTTTATTCGTTCCACTAATAGATAAAATATTATTAATTTCAAGGCTTTGAATATATGTATATAATACAAAACTGTTAAAAATCCATCAGTGGAGTGTCTATCATGACACAACTAAAATGCTATATAGGCTGTAATCGACTCCATCCCATGTCTTTCAAAAAAGTCTAAAATCTTTTTTGCTTCTAATTTTTCTTCATTAAAAAGATAACCATAATAATCTGCCATCACTTTAAAAAATATAGTTCTTGGCTCAACCGGTAACTTATACAGGAAATTTCTCAACTTACTTATCATTTCAAAATTTCTATCATTTTTTATGAGCATTATGTTTAAATAATTAACCATTATTCCGCCAAGTATTTCTTGAATTTTCCTGCTGCCTTTATCTATTTCCTTATACTTTCTTAAAATCATATTTAGTTCATACTCAATCTCTGATTCATCAAACAGAGATATAGCCATAGCAAACAAGCGCAAGTTATCTTCTCCCCACTCATCTATATTAAGTATTAATTTCTTAATCATTGCTTCTTCTTTACATGATAGTTTATTCTTTTTAAAAAAGTTCTCTAAAAGAATAGCATGAGCATAAACATTTCTGTATTGATAATCTGTAGCACAAATTTTTCTTATTTCTACAATTTTTGAAAGATTTTGTTCATAATATGCATTTCTTAACTGCTCTAAATATTTTTTACTTTTTCCCTTACTTTCTATACCCTGAAAGAAATCGGAAATATTAACTCTATTTCGTTTAAGTATTTCAATCAAATCTTTTGCGTTAATTTCATGTAATCCTCGTTCGATTTTTGAATAGTAGGATTTTGTTAAAATATCTCCTACCATCTCTGTTTGACTTAGTCCTAGTTCTAACCGTAGTTTTTTCAGTTCTTTCCCTATTTGCATTATTTCATCTCTTTTCTAAGTTAATGATATGTAATTATATAATTCTAGTCCTAAATTTAGAACAAAAAATAAGCTCATCCCCTAAAACGGAAATGAGCTTATTCTTAATTTCTTGATTCTTCAACCCAAGATTTTATTTATCCTTACTTCTGTTTTGCTAGTTCATCTAATTTTAATACTTTATCGAACTTTTCTTTTTCTTTAGTAGAAATTTTATGTGCTACCTCAATAACAGTTAATCTCGGATTATCTAAAATAATGCTGTGAATCTTTTCGGATAATTTTTGATCCAAAGCACTGGTTGCCTCATCAGCCAACATAATAGGTCGATCTGATAGTAAAGCCCTTGCAATTTCGATTCTTTGAATTTGCCCTCCTGATAAATTTTTTCCTTTCTCTCCTACCGAGTAAGTTAAACCCTTTTCATCAACCAATTCCTTTAATCCAGCTTTCTCAATAACCGCATTTAACTTTTTTGATGGATACTTTTTACCCAATGTAATATTAAATTCCAATGTATCATCAAAAATAAAAGGAGATTGGGTTACATAACTAAAATAATTATGGGCTGTTTCCCAGTTATTAGTAATATTCTCAGAATCAATTAAAATCTTTCCACTATCAGGTTTTAATTTTCCCAATAATAACTGTAAAAATGTCGATTTTCCCCATCCACTTGGTGCTGTAATCAAAACTTTACTTTTATGAGGAATAGTAAGTGATAAATCAGTAAATATGTTTTTTCCATTTATATTATAGGTTAAACTATCTGTTTGTAATTTCTTGAACGTACAATTAGAAGTCTGTTTCTGATCATTTGGCGCTGTTGGAACATCATTTAATCCAACTTCTATTTTTTTCCAAATTGGTTCAGTTGACTTAATTTGATTCAATTGATCAAAAATATTAACAATAGGATTAATAAAATTATTAGATAATTGAACAATCATAATCAAAGTACCCGAACCAATTTGACCGTTATACATTAAAACAGCACCTATAAAAAATGGGAGAATAAAACTAAAGATATCAGCTAAAGCGATAATAATTTGATTTGCTACATCTTGAGTATAGTTTAATGACTTTAAAGCATTTTCCATACTTTTAGCATCAGTAATAATCCTCTCTAAGACTGAATTTCTCGCATTATATAAATTTGCAGTTACTGCTCCATTTAATCCATCGCTTACTCTTTGTGTATAGTTTGCATTTCTTTGTTCCCATTTTTTTGATTTACTTTGAATCTTTTTGACAAATAATTTTTGTATTAAGCCGGGTAATAAGGTAGTAATCATAAATATTATAGTTAAAAACCAACTATTTAATAATCCAGCTACTAATGATAAAACAAATGAAAAAATCTCTGTAATAATCAATAATTCATTACTGATTTTTAACGTTTCTATTTGCTTTAAATCATTTGTCATCAAGTTAAGTCCTTCTTTTTGAGAAGTGCTATTTTTATTCATCAAATGAGTCATTAATCTTTTTTTCAATTCAAGATTAATTTCTAAAATAATTTTATTTTTTAAATATTTATATGCAAAGTTAGAAAACATAATTATTACTATTATAAGAGAACCCAACAAAGCGATTATTAAAAGTTGAGTTAATCCTCCACGCTGGTATTGAGCATTATTTAGCATTAATTTTGAAACATATGCAATTGCAACATTCCCCGATGCATATATAATTGATAATAAAATATACAATGTAACATTTATTTTTGATGCGTATTTTAAAGTCATTCCCTCAACCCTCTTTCTTTAGACATTGTCAATACATAGTAAATTCCTGGAGTACCCGTTAAAAAAGAGTCATCTCTTCGATTATATCTAGACGGATCCGTCCAATATCTATATGCTCCTTTTTTAGAAGACATAGCATATATTATTTTTCTATATTTACTTTCTAATTCTTTTCCTTTTTCATAATACTTTGAGAAAAATAAAATTCCCGCTGCTCCCTGTAGTAGATTAGCTGTAAATACAATATTTAAATTTAGCAACGTATGATTTATTAGACCAAGTATATTATCTATATTATTTATGTGTTTTTTAGTTAGTCTCTTATAAGATATTAAAAATACTCCTATTCCTGCTGTTCCTGAAAAAAGTAAGGGATAATGGTGATTGTCAAAATTTGACATTTGCCAGTATATGTATCCATTTTTATAATTTTTCTTCATATTTATTTGTTCATAAATCATATCTGTAATCTTTAGAATTTTTTTATTATCCATAATTTTTAGATACTCGCAGAAAAATATTCCAACTCCAACTGATCCATAGCCTAGATCTAAAATTTTATTATTAAGTTTATAATTTGCATTACCTGCATTGATATCAATAATTTTTCCGTCTCTTACTTCAATACGTTTATATACTGTATTTATAAGTGTATTAATTATTTTTAGTAAACGTTTATCCTTAGAAAGATGATATGCTTTGCACAACATATATCCAATTCCACAATTTCCGTACAAAAAACTTGTATAGTATTTTTCAAAATCTGTATTCTCTAACGAAATGATAATTTTTTCTCGTAAGTCCCTATATTTGATATTTGAGTAAAATTTATTGTACCAGTCAATACAGTATAGAAGACCTACGTCGCCTGTAATTAAATTATGGACATTATAGTGTGGAATATAACCATAAGCATAATTGATTGTATTTAACAACTTAGTCATTTTGTTATAAGAATATTTTTTATTCGAATAAGCTTGATTTTTTAATAACATTAGATCCGCCACTAATCCTCCATCTAAACTAATAATTTGAGTTTTTCTTAAAACATCTATCCTATTAGTCACTTTATTATTGGTAATTACTATTTTTTTAGCTCTTTCCTTAAGATAGGCTTTTAAGTTTAGATTGATCGTATTAGATATTATCGGCTCGTTTAGAGGCATATCTAAAGTAAAATTTTTTATTAAATAAAATTTTTTTATAAAATATGATAATTCTTTCTCACAGTGATACATCATTTCAATACCAAGAAAAGACAATTGCAATATCCTAGAATTTTTCTTATTTATTGCAATAGCAATTTTTTCTAACTTTTCTCTTTGCTTTTTAGAGCTAATTAAATCTTCCTGATAAATTGGTTTTACGGTAGTAGTTAAATAGAATATAAGGGCTCCTAAGCCATATACATCTCGTTGAGTAGACCAACGTCTAACACCATTTTCTCTTATTGAAAAAAATCCTGGAGTTGCCCCATCATAAGCTTTTAAATTAGAGAATTGATTTGCTAGCTCGTAATCTATAAGTATGGGAATATCGTTGTTTACAATAATATTACTTGGAGATACATCTCTAAAAATAATGCCATTATTATGTAATTTTTTAATATCTGATAATAGATAATCAATAATTTTAACTATAAATATATTTCTTTGATTTCTATCAGCATCATAATATTTTCCGGTTCTAAAATATTCACCTAATGAAAAACCGTATACAAATTCTTCGACTAATATTGACTCGTTCGTATACTCCTTTAATAAAATAGGTTTTACAGAATTAATAATATTGTGAATTTTTTTTAAATAGTAATATTCATTTTTCAATCTATCCGCTGCAGATCTTCCTAACTTATCAATAAGTTCATTTGCATACGCCTGTTTTATAAATACCTTTTTATTTTTATAAAAAGCTACAAATGTATTCCCTTTACTAGTTGTATTAATATGCTTAATCTTTTCGAAGCCTAATTTTTCTAACTTTAGTGTTATTCGTTCTTTTTCATTAAGAGGAGGCTTTAAAAAAGTAGGGATTGCAGTTTTCAATAGACTTTTACGATAATCTAATACTTTTTTTCCTTCATAATTAATAGCAGGTTTTAAGTACCCCATACTATCCGGCAGATATTCTGCTAAAAAAGCACCATATCTGAAAAAAACATTAGTATCTTTAAATCTATAATCCCATCTAACTATAGGATACTTATTCTCTTTGAGATCGGCACTTAATTTTTCCGCATAATCTTTTAAATTAGCAAAACTCTGGTCAGATGGATAAATAGTTATCATTTTTCCTTGTGTTTCAAGCTTAGTTCCGCCAGTGGTCAATGCTAGCATGGCATGATAATCAATCGGAATCTTAAAAGTATCTTTTTTTTCTATTACAATTTTAGAAACTCTTTCCACTATTTTCCAAAAATCAACAGGAGATGCTGAAATATGTATTTTCCACCCAATTGTTGGAATAGTATTTTCTTTAGATGTTAAATAAATCCATTGTTTATCAAAATTAACCTTATAGCTATTTGATAAACAATTTATTTTTAATTTATAAACTGGATTATACATAATTTTTCCTCCTAAACTACTTGACTTAATTTTAAAAATAAAATATTATTAAGTCAACATTAAAAAAGAAAAAGGAGAATTAAAATTATGAAAGAAAGCAAGAAAGAAATTTTAACTATTTCAGTAAAGGAATTTACAAATGATATGGATCCATTAGCAGTTGATCTATTCGGTGAATGTTTTACTGGTAAAACTATTATTAACAAATAAGGCTACTACTTTAAAAGTTTAACCTTTATTACGAACGCTAAATCTGAATGATTTAGCGTTTTTTTGATTAAAAATTAAAACTAAATGGCATATTTTTAACTTTTAAACAATTTATTTTCATCACAAAAATAAGCTCATCCCCAAAGCAGGAAATGAGCTTATTTTGATTTACTTATCAATAATTATCTCTTAGTAACTGCGATTAAGTCGTCACCATGCTTCTTTTCTACGCCATCAATACGTTGAACATTTGCATAGCTAGTAGTGTTAGTAATTACAGTCATGACAGTTGTATCGTATCCTGCTTTCTTTACAGCATCTAAATCAACCGTTCCAAGCTTTTCACCTTTTTCAACATGTTGGCCTTGTTTTACATCAGTAGTAAATCCTTCACCCTTCATGTTTACAGTGTCGATACCAATGTGAATTAAAACTTCTGCACCTTCGTCTGATTTAATTCCATAAGCATGCTTAGTTTCATAAGCAACTGTAATTTCACCAGTTACTGGGGAGTAGATAGTACCTTCACTTGGTACCATTGCAGCACCCTTACCCATTGCTTCAGTAGAGAAGACTGGGTCATTTACATCTTTCAAGCTTTCTGCTTTACCTGAAACAGGAGCAGCAATTACTTCATCATGTAATTCTTTATCTTCTTTGATAATTTGTTCAGCTTTTTCTTGTTGTGCTACTTGATCACCAGCAGATTCAACAGTACCCGATTCTTCTACGACGTCTTCCTTAAGGTGACGTTTACCGTATACAAAGGTTAAACCAAAAGCAACAATAAAACTAATTGCTACTGATAATGCCCACATTGGAATACTCTTTGGAACCATTGACAAGAATCCAAGGAAACCAGCTGAACCAAGGGCAGCAGCAGTAACATGCATTAATCCTGCAAAAGCAGCACCAACACCTGCACCAATTAAAGCACAGAAGAATGGAAACTTGTACTTCAAGTTAACACCAAACAATGCTGGTTCGGTAATTCCAAGTAATGCAGAAACACCAGATGAACTTGCTAAGCCTTTTACCTTTTCATTCTTAGTTAAGAAGTAAATAGCAAATGTAGCAGCACCTTGAGCAACGTTAGCCATACATGCAGTAACAAAGATAAAGTCACCGGATCCACGACCACGTGCATATTCAGCTAAAAGTTGAGTTTCAACTGCTGGGAAACTTTGGTGAAGACCAGTAGTAACAATAGCTGAGTAAGATAAACCAAAGATACCCATACCAAAGGCACCAGTTGTGTTGTATAACCAAACAATGGCAGCAGTAATTGCATCTGACACACCTTTAAAGACTGGTCCAATAATTGTGAAAGTCAAGAAACCAGTAATCATAATTGAAAGAAGTGGTGTGAATGTGAAGTCAACTGCAGATGGCAACCACTTGTGGAATCTCTTTTCTAAGAATGCCAATAACCAAACAGCAACTAAAACTGGAATAACTTGGTATTGGTAATTAGTTTGAGATACATGTAAACCAAAAATATCCCAGTACTTACCTGCTCCGCCTAAAGCTGGAGTAGTCATAATCATACCAAGAGTTGCACCCAAGAATTGGTTAGCGCCAAAACGCTTAGCTGCAGACATACCAACTAAAATAGGCATAAAAATAAATGGAGCAGCTGACATTACCTGAATAATTTCAGATAATCCTTTAACACTAGGTGCCATTTGAACAACTGACTTAGCTCCAAATAATCCTGGAGAAGTTAAGAAGTTGTTCAAAGCCATCAATAAACCACCAGCTACTAGGGCTGGAATAATGGGAACAAAGATATCAGATAAAAGCTTGATAAATGCCATTACTGGGTTAAACTTTTGATCCTTTTGGGCAACTTTCTTCAAATCATCAGTTGAAAGTTCAGATAGACCTGTCATTTTGATTAATTCATCGTAGACGTTATTAACATCCCCAGGCCCAATAATAATTTGAAATTGACCATTAGTTTTGAAAGTACCCTTGATATCTGGATCGCTATCAAGCATTTTCATATTTACTTTACTATCGTCCTTTAAGACTAAACGTAGACGCGTAGCACAGTGAGCAGCGGCTACTAAGTTGTCGCGACCAACAGCTTCAATAACTGTTTCAGCAACTTTTTTGTGATCCATGTCTGTCTCCTCCTTGAAAATGTGTAAGCGTTTTAAATATTTACATGTATTATGATAGCGTATTCTAAAATTATGTCAAGCGCTTATCATAGAAAATGTTATTATTTTGCAACATTTTAATTTCTATTTTTTTAAAATACTAGTTTAATACTGTTATTCGTTTGACATATAGACCAGCTTTAAGTTAACATTCTTATATAAGAATGCGTTTACATATTCGATGAGGTGAATAAGTTATGGAATGGACAAGAAAACAACGTTATCGCAAATATAAAGATTGGGATGCACAGACTTTATTAAATCTTCAAGCTCAAGCTGCGACTTCCCCATATCAAATGCACTATCATATCCACCCACTTTCTGGATTGATCAATGATCCCAATGGATTCTCCTATTATAATGGCGAATATCACCTATTTTGCCAATCTTACCCATTTGGACCAGTTCATGGAGTTAAATCTTGGATTCACTACGCCTCTCCTGACCTAGTTCATTGGCATTATTTAGGTTCAGCAATTGATCCAGATAGTGATTTAGACAATGCGGGAGCATATTCTGGTTCTGCGATGGAACATAATGGAAAACTTCTATTAATGTACACTGGTAATCATCGTGATGAAGACTGGACTCGAATTCCTTATCAAGTTATTGCTGAAATGGATGAAAATAATCATATTACTAAACCTGATAAAGCAGCAATTCTACCACCAAATCATGTTAGTGAACACTTCCGTGATCCACAATTATTTAAACATGATGGAAAATACTACGTTTTACTTGGTGCACAAGATGCTAAAACTAAGAGTGGTCATATTGATATTTATGAATCAGACGACCTTAAAACTTGGCATGAAAATGGTTATTTAGATTTAGGTAAGGATGAAATGGGCTATATGATTGAATGCCCTAACCTAGTTTTCATTAATAACTATCCTGTTTTGATTTTCTGTCCTCAAGGATTAGATAAAACAGTTGCCGACTACAAGAATATTTATCCAAATATGTACTGGATCGGCAAAGATATTAATTTAAGTGAAGCTAAATTTACGCCACTTCAAGCTCATCCGGTTAACCTAGATGATGGTTTTGATGTATATGCAACACAAGCTTTTAATGCTCCTGATGGAAATGCCTATGCTATTTCTTGGGTTGGCTTACCAGATTGTACTTATCCAACTGATAAAGAAAATTGGGCTAATTGCTACAGTCAAGTTAAGCGTTTAGAAATTAAAGATGGTGCGTTATATCAACATCCAGTAGATGCAATCAAGAATTTACGTCATAATGAGAAACAGCTCAATAATGAAAAGATAATTAGTCAAGCAGCCGGTAAGCAATATGAACTGAAACTTCACTTACTAGCCGGTCAAAGTGGAAAATTACACTTAGCTTCTAATGAAGATCTATCATCAAGTCTAGTTCTTGATTTTAATACAGATCAAAATGCAAAATTAACAATTGATCGTGCTTCAAGTGGTCCAGCTGTTAACCCAGATTATGGTGCAACTAGAACAATTGACCTGAAAGATGATCAAGATTTAGATTTAGATATTTTCATTGATGGCTCATTATGCGAAATTTTCATCAATAATGGTCGTCATGTTGCTACTTTAAGATTCTTTGCACCAACTCCAAACCAAAAAATTGCTTTTGACAAAGATACTAAGTACACGGGACGACTATGGAGCATGAATTCTATATTATAGGAAGATAATAATGGTCAAATTAACCGATGTAGCTGCCAAAGCAGGCTGCTCTGTTACTACAGTTTCACGCGTAATTAATAATTACGGCTATATTAGTCAAAAAACACGTAAAAAAGTTCATGAAGCAATGAAAGAGTTGAATTATCAACCTAATTCAGTTGCTCGATCTCTGCAAGGTAAGAAAACCAAATTAATTGGTTTAATTTTTCCTGATGTTTCTAATCCCTTTTTTGGAGAATTAGTTTCTAAAATAGAAGATCGCCTTTTTAAGCATGGCTATAAAACAATCCTTTGTAACGCAGGTAATGACAAAGAAAAAGAACGCACCTACTTACAAATGCTAATGGCTAATCAAGTCGATGGCATTATCGCTGGTGCACATAACTTAGGAATTGAAGAATATCAAAGAACTGGCTTACCAATTGTATCCTTTGATCGAAAACTATCGGACAATATTCCAATTGTTAGTGCTGATAACTTTAAAGGTGGTAGTTTAGCTACTCAAGAGCTTTATAATCATGGTGCCCGTCACATTTACTTTGTCGGAAACCCCACTTTAGATGGTCACCCTACTCAAAAGCGACTCCTAGGCTATAAAGAAACAATTAAGGAACTCAAGTTAACGGAACATATCCATCCAGTAATCTTCAACGAAACTCTTGCCTTAAAAGAAATGGCAATTAGAGATTTGCTAGAAAATCATAAGGTAGATGGAATCGTTGCTTCTGATGACCTCACTGCCCTCCTTATTTTAAATATTAGCCATGATTTGGGAATTCATATTCCTGAAGATTTGAAAATTATTGGCTTTGATGGTAGTAAAGTTGTCCGTAATTTTGAACCACGTTTATCTACAATTGTTCAACCAATTCCTTCAATTGCACAATTACTCGTTAAACTTTTAGAAAAAAGAATTGATAATCCGACTGAAGAATTGGATAACTATACTTACTATTTACCCGTAGAATTACTTAAACGTGAATCTAGTGGAAACTAAAAAACATTAGGCACTTCAATGTGTCTAATGTTTTTTGTTACTCTAAATATAATTTCCTAAAATCTTTTAGATCTTGCTTTGAAAAGCCAAGTTCTTTCGTAAAGTAATTCTCAAAACCACCATATCCAGCATCAATTGTTTGTGTAATTCCTTTAACAGCCGTTCCCTCACCTTCAGTAACGTTCATTCGATTAACCATTTTAATCATCTCAGAATCACTTGGAAGCTGCTTTTTAAGACCAAAAGTATACAGTTCATTTGTCAATAAATAATCGCGTGCAATTGTATGCTCATCTACACCGAGGCCCTTTAAAATTAATGCTGTGGTCATTCCAGTTCTATCTTTACCAGCACTGCAGTGATATACTAACGCTTCATCCTCCGGTAAGGTAAGTAGGGACGCAAACACACGAGCAAAAGCTTTCTGGCTGGCGGGACTTAAAATCACGTTTTGGTAAATTTCACCCAAATAACTGTCAACTTTAGGAATATGATGTAAAAAGCGATATAGTTTATGACTGTCATTAACAAAATTACCGCTGCTATCCTCTGCGTAGACATGACAATCCAAAACTTCAACACCATTCCATTTTCGATCTGGTGCCATTACTTGTTCATTGCTTGTTCTTAAATCGCAGTCTACCGTGACTTTCATCTTTTCTAATTTTTCTTCGTCACGTTTAGTTAGACTACTTAAAGAATCAGAACGATAAATTTTTTTCCATTTAACATGCTTCCCTTCATTATTTTCATAGCCACCAATATCTCGAAAATTTACAGTACCATCAAAAGTAATTAAGCGATTATGTTCCATTATTTCATCCTCTATCTGCTTTTCTCTCATGATGTATTTTAGCCTATTTTTATCAGTAATTAAGTATTTAGAACTAAGTATAGATACTTTGGCTAAATACAAAATACTTTCACTTTGTTAGTTTATTTTTTATAATTGATAATAATAATTTACAAGAAAAGCACATCAAGGAGGTCGCATCAAATGTCCAAAGAACACATAGAAGCCTTAACAATTGCTGGTCATGATAGTGATGGTAGTGCTGGAATGCCTGCTGATTTACATGCTTTTTATGCTCGTGGTGTTTACGGTATGGGATTATTAACTGCTGCTGTCGCAGGAAACTCTCGAGGAATTTTTGCACAACAATTAATGCCATTAGATTTTATTCAAAAGCAATTCGACGTCTTGAATGATGACTTTAAGATAAAAGCAGTTAAAACAGGGATGCTTGCTAACAAAGAAATTACTGATATAGTAGCCAAAAATTTAAAGCATTATCAAATGCAAAACATTGTGCTTGATCCTGTCATCATTACTAAGCACGGTGCTACTCTTTTAGCAAATGACGCTTATCAAGCATTTCTTGAGAAGTTAGTACCTATGGCAACCATCATCACACCTAACTTTTTTGAAGCACAAAAGTTAACTGGTCTTGATCTAAAAAATGAAGCTGAAATCAAAGAAGGTGCAAAAAAACTTCAAAAGATGGGTGTCAAAAATGTTCTAATCAAAGGTAGCCACCATAATGATACGCAAACAGAAGTTAAAGATTATCTTTTACTAGAAGACAATTCTGAAGAATGGCTAACCAAGCCGTATTTTAAAACTGATCGCGTTAATGGTACAGGAGATACTTTATCCGCAGTGATTGCGGCTGAGCTTGCAAAAGGTAATGATATCAAGACCGCAGTTAAAATTGCTAAAGATTTTACTTACGAAGCAATTTCACATCCAATTAATGTAGGATCAAAATATGGTCCAATTAACCATTTAGCTGCACAGGAAGAACTTGATTAGATATTTTTATTAACTCGTATTTAAGGCAATTTTAAGTTATACTTTGAACATACGATTTTAATAAGGATGATAATTATGGCAGATAAAACAATAAAAATTGCATACTTATATGAAGACTTAATGAATACTTACGGCGACTCAGGCGACGTTAAAGTGATTCGCTATTTACTTGCTAAACAAGGCTATCAAACTGAAGTTGATAATATTTCACTAGACGATAGCTTTGACGCTAAGAACTACGACTTTTTATTCTTTGGTGGTGGCCAAGACTTTGAACAAACCGTTGTTGCTAAAGATCTGCCACGTCATAAAGAAACTATTGAAAATTATATTAAGGCCGGTAATCCAATGCTTTGTATTTGTGGTGGCTATCAATTAATGGGTGATTACTACAAAACAAATTCTGGCATCACCATTAAAGGTCTAGGTATTTTACCTCTACATACTATTTTCAAGGCTGATAAACGTATGATTGGAGATACCCGTTACATGACTGAATGGGGTGAAGTTAAAGCTTTTGAAAACCATTCAGGTCAAACTTATTTTGATAATACTAACATGCTTCATCCCTTTGGTGAGATGATCGAAGGCTACGGCAATAACCCTCAAGATAAAGTTGAAGGCTTACGTTACAAAAACTTTATTGGCTCATATTCTCACGGTCCGCTACTTCGTAATACGAATGTAGCAAATGCGATTGTTAAAATGATTTTAGAACGTCGCAAGGAGCGTACTGCTAATGAAGTTGAATCCGTTTAGAAAAGAAAGCCTCAAGCGTTATTTGGGTACAGACAAGCACTTTGCCAAAACGCTTGGGGCTTTTGACTTATTAACTATTGGTATTGGAGCCGTTATTGGTACAGGTATTTTTATTTTACCTGGTACAGTTGCCGCAAAAGAGGCGGGGCCTGGTGTTACTCTTTCATTTCTAATTGCAGCCCTAGTGTGTACTTTAGCTAGTATGTGCTACGCTGAACTTTCTTCAAGTATTCCAGTAGCTGGTTCTGCTTACTCATACGGAAATATTCTTTACGGAGAAGTTATTGGTTGGATTTTAGGCTGGGCATTAATCTTAGAATATATGCTCTCAGTTGCTGCAGTATCAGCTGGATGGGCTTCTTATTTTAACTCCTTGCTACATAGCTTTAGATTACACATTCCTCATCATTTAGAGGGACCGTTCGATCCTTTAAATGGTACGTACCTAAATTTATGGGCAGTTGTTAGTGTTTTATTAATTGGAATCTTACTTTCTCGTGGAATGAAAGCATCCATGAAATTTAATAATGCTGCTGTTTTAATTAAGATAGCAATCATATTTATTTTTATTGGTGTGGGTTTATTTTTTATTAAGCCTAAAAACTATCAACCCTTCACTCCATATGGAACTACCGGCGTTTTACGAGGGGCAACTACAGTCTTTTTTGCATTTTTAGGTTTTGACGTTGTTTCATCTTCAGCAGCTGAGGTTAAAAATCCTAAAAAAAATATGCCAATCGGAATTATTGGCACATTAATTGTTGCTGCATTGCTTTACATGGGAGTATCAGCAGTTTTAACTGGAATGGTAAATTACAAGCAATTAGACGTAGCCAATCCTGTTGCCTACGCCCTAAAGCTAGTTAACCAAGGTTGGGTAGCAGATTTATTATCGATTGGTGCCATTGTTGGAATGAGTACAATGATGTTAACTATGATTTACTCAAGTTCACGTCTAATTTATTCCATTGGACGCGATGGACTCCTCCCTAGCTTTTTAGGAAAAATTGATAAGCATGGACTTCCTGAAAATTCACTTTGGATTGTAACTATCGTTATTGCTTTAATGGGCGGTTTGTTCTCAATGGAAGAACTCACTAGCTTAGTATCAATTGGAACATTGCTTGCCTTTACTTTCGTATCATTTGGCGTCATTTTACTGCGTAGAAGAAAAGATATTCCTGAAGGTGACTTCAAGGTTCCATTCTATCCAGTAATTCCAATTCTTTCTGGACTTGCCTGCATTGGCATGATGTGCTTTTTATCTGTTAAAACTTATATTTTTGCTAGTATTTGGTTCTTATTTGGCCTATTTATTTACTGTATCTATGGATATAAACATAGTAAAATCAGCAAAAAAAATAATTAATTACAAAAAAGAGTAGTTACTCAAAAATCACGAGTAACTACTCTTTTTTATTATGACTTTTCGGTTCCCAATTAAGTGCTAATACTGCACAAATGATCATTATTGAACCAATCCAATCAATTGGAGCCATCACTAATCCAAAAATAATTACTGACCCAATCGTTGCGGAAACCGGCTCAAAAGCATCTAATAAACTAGCAGTTGATGGTTTGATATAACGAAGTGATCCCATCATCCATTGAAATGGAATCAGAGTTCCAATCACGATCACACCAGCCATTAGCCAAAAAATGTTAATATTATTCGGAACCTTTGGCCATACCGGATGTGCTATTACCAAAGCAATACCTGAAAAAAGTAAGCCCCATCCTGTTACCACTAAGCTTGATGTATGATCAAGTAATCGTCGGGGAATTAGAGTATTAGTGGCTACTCCTACTGCCGAAATAAGGCCCCAAAACAAAACAGAAGGAGTTAAGGACAACTGATTAAAGTGCCCATGTGTAGCTAAAAAGAAAACTCCTATAAAAGCAACAACCGCAGCTAGTACATCTACTGCACGTAATACCTGGTGCTCAAAAACTACCATATAAAATAAGACAAAAAATGGTCCAATAAACTGTAACACTGTCGCAATTGAGGCATTTGCCTGTTGCACAACAATAAAATAGCAATATTGCACGGGCAATAATCCTAACAAGCCATAAGCCAGCACTGTTACCGCATCTTTCTTATTAGCCATTGTTTTAAGCGGATTTTTTCCTGCCAATTGGGCAAATACAAGCAAAATAATTCCACTAACTACCATTCGCACCTGAGAAATCCAAATTGGTGTAATGCTAGAACTTATATTGAATAATCCTTTAGCAAATAGACCTGAAATTCCCCAGAAAACACAGGCTAGCGCTGCTAAACAAGTCCACAATCTTTTTTTCGTCATATCTTCCCAACTTTCCTAATATTTTGCAAGATTCATCATAACACACACCAAAAAAATTATCTTTTTACCTCTTGCTTTTTCAACGCAAATCGAGTTAAATATAATTAATATAAAACTTAAAAAGCAATGAAGAGACGAGTAGATAATTTTATTCTTTCAGTGAATTAGCGTTAGTGAGAAGCTAGTAGACCCTGAATTATCGAATAACACTTTTTCGCTGTGCTGCTAGCCTAAATTATAGTAAGCTACGCCGTCATCGGTACGTTATCAAGCCGAGGAGCATGATTGTGCTCTAATTAAGCTGGTCTATATTTAGACAATTTAGGTGGTACCGCGGAAAAAAGCCTTTCGTCCTGAGAATATCAGGGGTGAAGGGCTTTTTCTTTACTCTTAAATTCTTTCTAAGGAGTTTTATTTATGACACTTATCTTACCTAAGGATTATCATCCAAGTTTAACCATTCGTGACACTGAAGCCGCAATTGTTTTTATTAGAGAAACTTTTCAAGATAAACTTGCAGAAAATTTAAATGTTCAAAGAATGTCAGCACCAATGTTCGTTAAAAAGTCTACTGGTCTAAACGATAACTTAAACGGTATTGAACGTCCAGTGTCTTTTGATATGAAAGCAATACCCGACGACACAATTGAAGTTGTGCATTCTTTAGCTAAGTGGAAGCGTTTAGCTCTTAAGGATTATGGCTTCGGTAGTCATGAAGGCCTCTACACTAATATGAACGCCATTAGACGTGATGAAGATTTAGATAATTTTCATTCAATTTATGTTGATCAATGGGATTGGGAAAAAATAATTTCTAAAGATGAACGTAATATTGAAACTCTTAAAACTACTGTTAAGCAAATCTTTAAAGCAATAAAAGAAACTGAAAAAGAAGTTGCTGCACGTTATCCTAGTTCTACTTATCGTTTACCAAATACAATTACCTTCATTACTACTCAAGATTTAGAAGATCGCTGGCCTGATCTAACGCCAGATGAACGTGAAGATAAAATTGCAAAAGAGAAAAAAGCTGTCTTTCTAATGAAAATTGGCGACAAACTAAAACGTAGTGGTAAGCCTCATGATGGCCGTGCACCCGATTATGATGACTGGCAACTAAATGGTGATCTACTTTTCTGGTATGAACCATTACAACGTAAAATTGAAATTTCTTCTATGGGAATTCGCGTAAGTGAAGAATCACTCAAAGAACAACTTAAAAAAGCTCATGCTGAAGAGCGAGCTGCTTTACCATTCCATAAAATGCTCTTAAATGGTGAACTTCCTTATACAATTGGCGGTGGAATTGGACAATCTCGTTTATGCATGCTTTTACTACGAAAAGCCCATATTGGTGAAGTTCAAGCTAGTATTTGGCCTCTCGAAATGATTGAATCATGTGAAGCTGCTGACATCAAAATTCTATAGCACAAAAAAAGACTGTCTAAGCCAATAGGCTTAACAGTCTTTTTCGTTATTTACTAGCTTTACGATCTTTTCTAGAGATAATAAACATAATTAGAGGTAAAAGAATAAATCCAAAAATCATCATTGCAACAGCATACCAGTTAATGCCTATTACTTGTCCTTGTGCATTGGCCACACCAAATTGGGCTTTCCAATTGTATTCTACTAGCAAGAATAATACTAAAATAATTGAAAGAATAGGAATAACTACATCAGTCCATACATTTTTTGGTGCATTTAAAACAGGCTCTGCTGTCTTTCCACGATAGAACTGAATAACAGCTAATGGAACAACAATAAAGCCTAAGAAACGTACCATAGCACTTAAAGTAATCAAGTTAACCATATTATATTCAAAAGCCATTGGAATTAAAATAGCTAACAATACTGAAATAAAGAAGGTTCTAATTGGAAAATTATTCTTGGTTCTTTTAGTTAAAGCTTTTGAAAATTGGTTTTCACGTGCCATCGCTTCTAAAATTCGTGGAGCATTAAAACTAGAAGCAACATTAATACCAAACATTGAAACTAAAGCACCAACTAAGATAACATCCCTTAAAATTTCATTCTTAAAGATAGCAGCAATTGCAACAACTTGCTTTGTTGTCATTAATGCTTTGGGATCGAGCATCATTGCAACAGCAACAACGCCAATATAAATGATTGCAATAACAATAATTGCTAAAGAAATAGCACGTGGAAGGTTTTTAGCAGGATTCTTCATATCATCTGACCCAGAAGCAACTGATTCAAATCCAGTAAAGGCATAGAAGGCAGATACGATTGCCATTACAAAACCTGTAGTAGTTAAAGTAGGAACAATCTTTTGACCATTTTGAGTAATCTGATCTACCTGACTTAAATTACTTGAAGCACCACTTACAATTAATAAAACTACCCCTGCAATAATAATTAATACTAGAGCAGCTAACTTACCAATAGTCGCTAAGTTCATAACATACTTAACAACTTTTTGACCAAATAAATTAATTATCGTAATAACGGCCATCAATATCAAAAAGCCAATAGTTACGCTCATTGTCTCATTTGGGTTACCACCAAAAATAGAAATAGTAGATTTAATAACCCCAACTGCCATTACACCCCAAGCTACACTTGCAGAAAAGTAACGTAAAATTCCCATATAGAAACCGACATTATTTCCAAAAGCGGCTTTTGAATATGCATAAGCAGCCCCAGATTTAGTTACATACTTTGCTGCTGCCGCAAAAGATATAGCTAAAATTGAAGCGAAAATTGCAGCAATAAAGTACACAATTAAGGCTTTTGACCCAGCTTGTTGAACAACGCTACCTGGTGTCAAAAATATTCCTGAGCCAATAATTGAATTAATGGCTAAGAGTACAATAGACCAAAAACCTAATTTACTTGTTTCTTTTTCATTCATTTATTAATAACTTCCTCTACTTTGTCTTTGCCATATCAATGATATATTTAAATAAGTTATTTTGATAAGAAACTACTCGGTGAAGCATTTCAGGATGCCATTGAACCGCAATGACTGACGCATCTTCATTTTCAATTGCCTCCACTACTCCATCTACACAGCGAGCGGCTACTTTAAAATTAGGTGCAACATCTTTAATTAATTGATGGTGAAAAGAATTAGTTTGCAATTTTTCTTTCCCCAATAATTCAGCAATTTTTGTACCTACAACTGTTTTTACAGTATGTGTAAGCAAAGTAGGTGTCTGTCCTTGATTATGCTTTAACGTTTTCTCTTTTCTATAACTGAGATCCTGATATAGCGTTCCACCGTGATAAACATTTATTATCTGAGCACCACGACAAACTCCTAAAACTGGAATTTCCTTTTCTTCAGCTAATTTCAATAAACGCATATCGAATTGATCACGCTCAGACCAAATATCTCCCAATTTTTGTTCAGGTTCTTCACCATAGTTATGAGGATCAACATCATGTCCTCCAGATAAAATCAATCCTTGAACATTTGAAAGCTGTTCCTTAATTACTTCTTCATCCCCATTAAAAGGAATAATGTAGGGTATTCCGCCATTTTGGACGACAGAATCAACATAATCTTCATTAACATAGCTACGACGATAGCCCGGAAAAATTCCACCATCATCAATAATTACAGAACCAGAAATACCAATAATTGGTTTCATGTTGCTATCTCCTTTAACTTACTTTTTAACAGTTGAATTAATTATAAATTAAAACTTTTAATGCGTAAATACTACAAGCTAAAATTAACACTATTTTCTCACTATAAGCTAATATTATGTCTTATAAAAAATCACCCTCTTTCTTACAGAGGATGATTTTAAAATTATTTCTTTCGATGTTTAATTAGATAAATGATCGTTGCTAATACTAGTACTCCCCCTCCTACCGCTACAGAGATTCTAGTTTCTGGATTAACAAACATAAAAACTACAATTACTAACAACATTACAAAAGCAAAATAGTTTGAATAAGGATAAAGAGGTAATTTAAATGGATGTTTTTCCATTAAATGTAAATTGTTTTTTCTAAATTTTAATTCGGCAATTAATATTACAAACCACGCTACCATCCCTGGTAACACAGAAGAACTATAGACTATTACAAATAGTTCTCCCATAGATTTATTCATAGTTGAAACTATTAGGTTCAAAATAAAACCAATCAAAATGCCAGCTGTAATTCCAATTATTGCACGATCAGGAACAATATGCTTTGATAACTTTCCAAAAGTTTTTGGCGCTTCTCCTTCATGCGAAAGTTTAAACAACATTCGACTAGATGAATATATACCGGAATTTGCACCAGATAAGGCTGCTGTTAAAACAACAAAGTTGATAATACTTGCAGCTGCCGTAATTCCTACCTTAGTAAAAGTTTCTACAAATGGTGAGCCAATATTACTTAGTTGGTTCCAAGGATAAATAGTCACAATTACAAAAATTGCACCAACGTAAAAAATCAAGATTCGCCATAAAACTGATTTTACACTCTTTACAATTGCTTCTTGAGGATTTGCAACCTCGCCAGCAGAAATACCAATAAGCTCTATTCCTTCATAAGAACCAGCAATTATTGCCATCGAGAAGAAAAAGCCTTTTACTCCACCCGTAAAGAATCCTCCATGAGACCATAAATTATTAAAACCTACAGGATGTCCGTGATTACCGACACCAACTAGAATTACTAATAGCCCTAAAATAATCATTAAGATAATTGTCACTACTTTAATCATTGCAAACCAAAATTCCAATGCTCCATATGCTTTCGCACTAGCTAGATTTGCTAATAATAGAAATATAATAATAATTATTCCAGACCAAAAAACACTAACTTTAGGCCACCAAAATTTTAAATATTCTGTTGCTGCCACAACTTCTGAAATACCAACAACAATATACTGAAATACGTTTGCCCATTCAGCCAAATATCCAGCTAATGGAGAAATATATTCAGTTGCGTAATCTGCAAATGAGCCTGTACCTGGACTTACATATAACATTTCACCTAATGCACGCATTACAATATATAAAATTAATCCGACAAACATGTACGCTAATAATACAGATGGTCCAGTCCACTTAATAGTTGATGTTGATCCCATAAATAAACCAACACCAATTGCTCCACCTAATGATATCATCTCCATTTGACCAGCAGTCATGGATCTTTTTAATTTAGGCGGATGATTTTTATTATCTTTCATTGATTACTCCATCCTTTTTATGTCGTATTAGATAAACAATTGTTGCTATAACTAGTACAGCGGCTCCAACTAAAACAGAAATTCTAGTTTCTGGATTAATTAACATGAATATTACAATAACTATTAACATTACAAACGCAAAATAATTAGACAGAGGATATAATGGTAACTTAAACGGATGATCTACTAATAAATCTTTATTGTTACGTCTAAATTTTAATTCTGCAAGTAAAATTACAAACCATGGTATCATTCCTGGCAAGACAGAGGACGAGAAAACAATGACAAATAGATCTTGCGTAGATTTACTTATCATAGCAGCAATCATGTTTAAAATAAATCCAATCAATATTCCCCCAGAAATACCTAAAATAGCATGATTAGGTACAATACGCTTCGAAATATGACCAAATGTCTTTGGAGCATCCCCATCATGAGCTAATTTAAACAACATTCGACTAGACGAATATATTCCAGAATTGGCACCAGATAAAGCGGCCGTTAAAACAACGAAGTTGATAATACTTGCAGCCGCCGTAATTCCAACTTTGGCAAAAGTAGTTACAAATGGTGATCCAATATTGCTTAATTCATTCCATGGATAAATAGTCACAATAACAAAAATTGCACCAACGTAGAAAATCAAGATTCGCCATAAAACTGATTTTACGCTTTTTACAATAGCATCCTTTGGATTAGCAACTTCACCAGCAGAAATACCCAACAATTCGATTCCCTCATAAGAACCTACAATAATTGACATTGAAAAGAAAAATCCTTTTACTCCACCAGTAAAGAAGCCTCCGTGAGACCACAGATTACTAAAACCTGTTGGCTTTCCACCATTACCCACGCCAAAGAAAATAACAATAAAGCCTAAAATAATCATCAAAATAATAGTTACAACTTTAATCATTGCAAACCAGAATTCAAGAGAGGCATATGCCTTAGCACTAGCCAAGTTTGCCAAAACTAAAAACAAAATAATAATTATCCCTGACCAAAATGCATTAACTTGCGGCCACCAAAATTTTAAGTACTCTGTTGCCGCGACCACTTCAGACATTCCTACAACTATATATTCAAAGACATTTGCCCATTCAGCTAAGTATCCAGCTAATGGATGCACATATTCAGTTGCATAATCTGCAAAAGATCCAGTCCCTGGATTTACATATAACATTTCTCCTAATGCACGCATTACGATATATAAGATTAATCCCACAAACATATAGGCTAATAATACAGAAGGACCTGTCCATTTAATAGTAGAGGTAGAGCCCATGAATAACCCAACCCCGATTGCTCCGCCTAAAGATATCATTTCCATCTGACCAGCAGTCATAGAACGTTTTAACTTAGGCATTGACTTTTTATTTTTCATTACTTAAATGCCACTCCTATAAAAAAAACTAGCAGTCAAGTGAGAGCTAGTTTTTAAATATCAACAAATTGATTAATGCCATTTTAATACAGGTAGCCAGTAATGCCAAGAACTTTTTAACAAAAAATAAGTATCTAAAAAATTTATTTTTATTTTTTCGTTGATTGTAAAATCAAATTGAACACTTTAGAAAAATAAAAAGTCCATTCGGACCTGTTTGATAGAATGTAGTTACCACACAACATTTAGAAACGAGGTCAAAATGGACTCTTTACATTCTACCATGAATCAGCACATTAAAGGCAAGCATTTATCATTCGAGGAAAGAGTTATTATTCAATTGCGTTTGAAAGATGGGTGGTCTTTGCGTGCAATTGCCCGTGAACTTAACTGTTCTCCTTCTACTATCAGCTATGAGGTTAAGCGTGGCACTGTAAAACTGTATCATGGCAAAGTCAAAAGATATAAGGCTGCTCAAGGACATGATGCATATCAAGCTCATCGTAAAAATTGTGGGCGCAAATCAGACTTTCTCAAGAAAACCCAATTCATTCACTACGTCCACAAATATTTCTTCGAAGATGGCTGGTCACTTGATGTTTGCAGTAATCGTGCCACTGCTGCTGGCGAATTCGCTATAATTACGACTTACCAGAGAAGCTTAAACGCAATACTAAGCTTCACCGTGTTCGCAAAAACAAGAAAAAACTTGGCAGAAGCATTGAAGAACGTCCAAAAGAAATTACTGGTTTACTATGCCCATCCTTACACTTCTTGGGATAAGGGAACAGTTGAAAGACACAATGGTCTTATTCGCAGATTCATTCCTAAAGGAGAAGCAATAGCTAACTATTCGTTACAAGACATCATTGATATTGAAACCTGGTGCAATTCTTTGCCAAGAAAGATACTGGCCTATCATACACTAGATGAAATCTTTGAAAGAGAATTAGATCTAATCTATCAAGTAGCTTAACTAAAAGTATTCAATTTATTATTGCAATTTGCAATTTTTATTTTTTAAACAAGAGTATAAAAAAAAGACTGAGATACCATGTCTCCTTTTAGATAAAATGATACTCAATCCTTCTATTTTAAGAAATTATTTTTGATATTTTTATTTAATTTCGCGTGAAATTCCGTTTGATTTTTTGCCAAATGGTAAGAGCTTTTCTCATGTTATCTGCTGGTACATGCTTTCTAATAGCGCGTAAAGTTGGCTTTACATGTCTCGCAGCAAAAATAAAACTACCATTTTTTTTAGTACAAATCTTAAAACGAGGAATATATTTTCCACCAAAATATACATCCGCAACTACAATGGTTACTTCATCCCAAGGAATCTGTACATAGTCATTTGGATTATTATCACTATAAAACTCAAACCCTTTATCTCCGACTAAAACTTTTCCATATGTAGGAATTCCTCTAAACCAAGTCGCAGCATCTACATACTCTGATTTTGTATTTAATGATTGAACCATATAAAAGACCTTTTCATATATAAGAAAAACGGTCTAAACAAGACCGTTTCTTATCTGATTAATTGTTATAGTAAGCCAATTACGTGACCTACAATACCAACAACAAAGATACCAATAATGATAACGATTGGTGAAACTTTCTTCTTCAATAACCACATACATAAGAAAGTTAATAGAACTGCAGCAAGACCAGGAATTAAACTATCCAAGTTTTGTTGTAAAGTTGTTTGCTTAATTCTATCTAAGGCCATACCATTACCTAAGTTGTATTCACTCAAAGCTTTGTGAATACCTTCTGCTCCTTTTGGAAGGGTGTTCCAATCAATATAAGCTCCCTTTTGAAGCGGAACGCTTGAAACAACTGGTTTAAAGTTAATGGTTACCCAACGCTCAATTAAAGCACCGATAACAAACATACCCATCATAGAAGCTCCACGGGTAATCTTTTGTAATAAACCGCCTGAGGCATCTTCTGTAATTTTAGTACCAGCTTTGTAACCCATTTCTTGAGTGTACCATAAGAATGCCATACGAATTACATTCCATAATACAAAGAACAAGATAGGACCTAAAATGTTACCACTCAAAGCAAGTGATGCACCTAATGATCCAATAATAGGACGAACTGTATACCAGAATACTGGGTCACCAACACCGGCTAAAGGTCCCATCATACCAACTTTAACACCTTGAATAGCAGTGTTATCAACATCTGCACCGTTAGCCTTATCCTCTTCCAAAGCAAGAGTAACACCAATAATAGGTGATGCTAAGTATGGGTGTGTATTAAAGAATTCCAAGTGTCTCTTTAAGGCAAGGGATAGATCTTTCTTTTCAGGATATAATTTTCTTAATGCTGGGATTAAACTGTAAGCCCAACCACCGTTTTGCATTCTTTCATAGTTCCATGAACCTTGAAGGAAAGTAGAACGCCACCAAACCTTAATACGATCTGATTTACTTAAAGTTAATTTCTTTTGTGCAGTTTCAGTCATTATATAATTAGCCTCCTCTCACTCAAATTTTAATAATCATCCAGGATGTCGCCCAATGGGTCGCCTGAACCAGAATTAGAGTTATTGTTGTTTCCACCCTTAGAACCTTCAAGAGCAAGGTACATAATAGCAAGGGAAATACCAATACCACCAAGAGCGATCAAAGTTAATTCTTTAACGGCTGCCAAACAGAAACCAATGATGAAGAATGGCCATACTTCACGGCTAGCCATCATATTAATAACCATAGCGTAACCAACGGCAACAACCATACCACCACCGATGGTCATACCTTCGTTTAACCATGCGGGCATTGCATTTAAGGCAGCACGAACAACAGAAGCTGGAATAGCAAGTAATAAGGCAGCTGGAATAGCAATTCGTAAACCTTGTAAAGCAACAGCAATCATTTGCCAACGGTCAATAGCTCTCCAGTTAGCTTCTGCTGCTTTTCTATCCATAATATGAACAATGGCAACAGAAATAGTACGAACTAACATAGTTAAGAACAAACCAGCAACGGCTAAAGGAATAGCAATACCAATCGCAGTACCAATACCCTTTTGTCCTTGTCCACCTTGAACCAAAATAATAGTTGAAGCAACAGATGCTAAAGCTGCATCTGGAGCAACGGCAGCACCAATATTAGCCCAACCTAAAGCAATCATTTGTAGTGAACCGCCAAGAATAATACCAATAGTTAAGTTCCCAGTAACCAAACCAATTAAAGTACATGCCACTAGAGGTTGTTGGAATTGAAATTCATCAAGAATTCCTCCCATACCTGCAAAGAAGGCAACGATCACTACCAGAATCATCTGAATAGCATTCATTTATATAAATCCTCCTGTAATTTATTTCTTTTCATCAACTAATTTTTGAGCTTTATCCAAAAGTTCATCCATGTTTTGTTTACCATCAGAAGGAACTTTACGAACATCAAATTTAACGCCCAAATCTTTTAATTTCTTATATGTATCAATATCTTTTTGATCCATTGCCAAAACAGTATTGACATTCACTTTACCATCACTATATGCCATGGATCCAACATTCAATTCTTTAATGTCCATTCCACCTTCAATAGCTTTAAGTGCATCTTCTGGATTTTCAAATAAGATCAATGCCTTAGTATTTCCAAAACGTGGATCTTTGGCTACTTGTAGCATTTTATCGATTGGAACAACGTTAGCTGGTACACCAGCTGGTGCTGCTTCTTTAATCATTGTCTTACGAATTTTATCTTTAGCAACATTATCAGAAACAACGATAATACGATTTGGATTCATTGCCTTAGTCCAACCTGTTGCTACTTGTCCATGAAGAAGACGTGAATCAATTCTAGCTAAAACATACTTAATATGACCGTCACCAATAACAGTCCCTTCAGGAATAGCACCTTGTGGTTGTGAACTAGTACTTGGAACTGCTTTCGCTTCTTCTTTCGGCATAAGAGATTCAGGTTGAGTCTTTATACCATCACGACCTGGTTTAACAATAGCTTTTGCAATATCATGAGCATTGTCACTTCCCATTCTCTGGCCTAAAGCTTCAATAACCATTGGTAAATTCATACCAGAAACAATTGCCCAAGTATCTTCATGTTCTTTTTTCTCTATCCTTTAAACTCCGGCTGTCAGACTCGAACTGACGACAACCTGATTAACAGTCAGGTGCTCTACCAACTGAGCTAAGCCGGAATATTAAAAAAGAGCACGGCGACTACCTACCCTCGCAGGCAGTTTCCCACCAACTACTCTCGGCGTTAAGAAGCTTAACTTCTGTGTTCGGCATGGGAACAGGTGTATCCTTCTTGCCATCGCCACCGTACTCTTTCTTGAGCTTTTACACTCAAAACTGAATATAATCTTCTGCTCTAAACCTTTGAGCTTTGGTCAAGTGCTCGACTGATTAGTACTAGTCCGCTCCACATATCACTATGCTTCCACTCCTAGCCTATCTACCTCATCGTCTTTAAGGTGTCTTACTGCTTACGCATCGGAAATCTCATCTTGAGGGGGGCTTCGCACTTAGATGCTTTCAGCGCTTATCCCTTCCATACATAGCTACCCAGCGATGCCTTTGGCAAGACAACTGGTACACCAGCGGTATGTCCATCCCGGTCCTCTCGTACTAAGGACAGCTCCTCTCAAATTTCCTACGCCCACGACGGATAGGGACCGAACTGTCTCACGACGTTCTGAACCCAGCTCGCGTGCCGCTTTAATGGGCGAACAGCCCAACCCTTGGGACCGACTTCAGCCCCAGGATGCGACGAGCCGACATCGAGGTGCCAAACCTCCCCGTCGATGTGAACTCTTGGGGGAGATAAGCCTGTTATCCCCAGGGTAGCTTTTATCCGTTGAGTGATGGCCTTTCCATGCAGTACCACCAGATCACTAAGCCCGACTTTCGTCCCTGCTCGAGGTGTACCTCTCGCAGTCAAGCTCCCTTATACCTTTACACTCTGCGAATGATTTCCAACCATTCTGAGGGAACCTTTGGGCGCCTCCGTTACATTTTAGGAGGCGACCGCCCCAGTCAAACTGCCCACCTGACACTGTCCTCCAGAACGCTCAGCTCTGTGAGTTAGAGGATCCATCAAACAAGGGTAGTATCCCAACATTGCCTCCGGTAAGACTAGCGTCCTACTTTCTCTGGCTCCTACCTATCCTGTACATGTTTAACAAATACTCAATATCAAGCTACAGTAAAGCTCCATGGGGTCTTTCCGTCCTGTCGCGGGTAACCCGCATCTTCACGGGTATTATAATTTCACCGAGTCTCTCGTTGAGACAGTGCCCAAATCATTACACCTTTCGTGCAGGTCGGAACTTACCCGACAAGGAATTTCGCTACCTTAGGACCGTTATAGTTACGGCCGCCGTTTACTGGGGCTTCAATTCAAACCTTCGCTTTCGCTAAGCTCTCCTCTTAACCTTCCAGCACCGGGCAGGTGTCAGCACCTATACGTCATCTTACGATTTTGCAGATACCTGTGTTTTTGATAAACAGTTGTTTGGGCCTATTCACTGCGGCTGATATTTTACTATCAGCACCCCTTCTCCCGAAGTTACGGGGTCATTTTGCCGAGTTCCTTAACGAGAGTTCTCTCGCTCACCTGAGTGTTCTCCACTCGACTACCTGTGTCGGTTTGCGGTACGGGTAAAATTGTTCTGGCTAGAAGCTTTTCTTGGCAGTGTGACATCATGACCTTCGCTACTTTTATTTCGCTCCGCGTCACAGCTTGAAATCTAAAGACAAGCATTTGACTCATCTTTTTTCTTACTGCTTGCACATGTATTTCCAGCAACATGCGTCATTAGCCTCCTGCGTCCCTCCTTTGCTCTTATCGAACAATTTCAGTACAGGAATCTCTACCTGTTGTCCATCGGCTACGCCTCTCGGCCTTACCTTAGGTCCCGACTTACCCTGGGCGGACGAGCCTGCCCCAGGAAACCTTAGTCTTTCGGCGGATAGGATTCTCACCTATCTTTCGCTACTCATACCGGCATTCTCACTTCTAAGCGCTCCATTAGTCCTCTCGATCTAACTTCGCCGCACTTAGAACGCTCTCCTACCACGCATATAATATATGCATCCACAGTTTCGGTACTATGCTTAGCCCCGGTACATTTTCGGCGCAGCGTCACTCGACTAGTGAGCTATTACGCACTCTTTAAATGGTGGCTGCTTCTAAGCCAACATCCTAGTTGTCTACGCAACTCCACATCCTTTTCCACTTAGCATAGATTTGGGGACCTTAACTGGTGATCTGGGCTGTTTCCCTTTCGACTACGGATCTTATCACTCGCAGTCTGACTCCCGTGCATTGATATCTGGCATTCGGAGTTTATCTGGATTCAGTAACCCCTGACGGGCCCCTAGTCCAAACAGCGCTCTACCTCCATTATCATTCACACGAGGCTAGCCCTAAAGCTATTTCGGAGAGAACCAGCTATCTCCAAGTTCGTTTGGAATTTCACCGCTACCCACAACTCATCCCCGCGATTTTTAACTCACGTGGGTTCGGTCCTCCAGCGTGTTTTACCACGCCTTCAACCTGGTCATGGGTAGGTCACTTGGTTTCGGGTCTACGTCATGATACTCTTTCGCCCTCTTCAGACTCGCTTTCGCTCCGGCTCCGTCTTTTCTGACTTAACCTTGCACCATAACGTAACTCGCCGGTTCATTCTACAAAAGGCACGCCATTACACTTTAATGTGCTCTGACTACTTGTAGGCACACGGTTTCAGGTTCTTTTTCACTCCCCTTCCGGGGTTCTTTTCACCTTTCCCTCACGGTACTGGTTCACTATCGGTCACTAGTTAGTATTTAGCCTTGCGAGATGGTCCTCGCGGTTTCAATCGGGATTCCTCGTGTCCCGACCTACTCAGGATCCTGCTAAGTCTCTCTGCAATTTCGCTTACGGGGCTTTCACCCTCTCTGGCTTATCTTTCCAGATAATTCTGCTATCACTTCAAGTACTATATCGCAGTCCTACTACCCCAACTGGCAAGCCAGCTGGTTTGGGCTCTTTCCTGTTCGCTCGCCGCTACTTGGGAAATCGATTTTTCTTTCTCTTCCTGCAGCTACTTAGATGTTTCAGTTCACTGCGTCTTCCTTCATTAGCCTTAACAGCTAATGATAATACCTCTCGGTATTGGGTTCCCCATTCGGATATCTCCGGATCACTGCTTACTTACTGCTCCCCGAAGCCTTTCGTGGTTCGTCACGTCCTTCATCGGCTTCTAGTGCCTAGGCATTCACCATGCGCCCTTTTCTACTTGACCTATTTCAAGTTGAGTTTCTCTCTCTTCTCGGTCGCTCTTCAATCTGTTTTCTTCGATTGTCTCGGTTTTTTGCTTTAGATTATATTCAGTTTTCAATGTACTAACCCTTGAGACTTTATGTCTCAATGGAGGCTAACGGGATCGAACCGATGACCTCCTGCGTGCAAAGCAGGCGCTCTCCCATCTGAGCTAAGCCCCCATCATTGCCTTTTATCAAAGCTTTTTGCTTTGAATGGGCCTAAATGGACTTGAACCATCGACCTCACGCTTATCAGGCGTGCGCTCTAACCAGCTGAGCTATAGGCCCGATTGTGCTTGGCTTGTTATTCAAGTTGTTTGAGGTAATACCCTCAAAACTAAACAAAGTTTCTCAGTGTGCTTCCGCTTGGCTTTCTCGATGACTTCTCTTAGTGCTCTCGCACTCTCCATCATCTTTCGCCTTCCTTAGAAAGGAGGTGATCCAGCCGCAGGTTCTCCTACGGCTACCTTGTTACGACTTCACCCTAATCATCTGTCCTACCTTAGACGGCTGACTCCTATAAAGGTTATCCCACCGGCTTTGGGTGTTACAGACTCTCATGGTGTGACGGGCGGTGTGTACAAGGCCCGGGAACGTATTCACCGCGGCGTGCTGATCCGCGATTACTAGCGATTCCAGCTTCGTGTAGGCGAGTTGCAGCCTACAGTCCGAACTGAGAACGGCTTTAAGAGATCCGCTTGCCTTCGCAGGTTCGCTTCTCGTTGTACCGTCCATTGTAGCACGTGTGTAGCCCAGGTCATAAGGGGCATGATGACTTGACGTCATCCCCACCTTCCTCCGGTTTGTCACCGGCAGTCTCATTAGAGTGCCCAACTTAATGATGGCAACTAATGACAAGGGTTGCGCTCGTTGCGGGACTTAACCCAACATCTCACGACACGAGCTGACGACAGCCATGCACCACCTGTCTCAGCGTCCCCGAAGGGAACACCTAATCTCTTAGGTTTGCACTGGATGTCAAGACCAGGTAAGGTTCTTCGCGTTGCTTCGAATTAAACCACATGCTCCACCGCTTGTGCGGGCCCCGTCAATTCCTTTGAGTTTCAACCTTGCGGTCGTACTCCCCAGGCGGAGTGCTTAATGCGTTAGCTGCAGCACTGAGAGGCGGAAACCTCCCAACACTTAGCACTCATCGTTTACGGCATGGACTACCAGGGTATCTAATCCTGTTCGCTACCCATGCTTTCGAGCCTCAGCGTCAGTTGCAGACCAGAGAGCCGCCTTCGCCACTGGTGTTCTTCCATATATCTACGCATTCCACCGCTACACATGGAGTTCCACTCTCCTCTTCTGCACTCAAGTTCAACAGTTTCTGATGCAATTCTCCGGTTGAGCCGAAGGCTTTCACATCAGACTTATTGAACCGCCTGCACTCGCTTTACGCCCAATAAATCCGGACAACGCTTGCCACCTACGTATTACCGCGGCTGCTGGCACGTAGTTAGCCGTGACTTTCTAGGTAATTACCGTCAAATAAAGGCCAGTTACTACCTCTATCTTTCTTCACTACCAACAGAGCTTTACGAGCCGAAACCCTTCTTCACTCACGCGGCGTTGCTCCATCAGACTTGCGTCCATTGTGGAAGATTCCCTACTGCTGCCTCCCGTAGGAGTTTGGGCCGTGTCTCAGTCCCAATGTGGCCGATCAGTCTCTCAACTCGGCTATGCATCATTGCCTTGGTAAGCCGTTACCTTACCAACTAGCTAATGCACCGCAGGTCCATCCAAGAGTGATAGCAGAACCATCTTTTAAACTCTAGACATGCGTCTAGTGTTGTTATCCGGTATTAGCATCTGTTTCCAGGTGTTATCCCAGTCTCTTGGGCAGGTTACCCACGTGTTACTCACCCGTCCGCCGCTCGCTTGTATCTAGTTTCATTTAGTGCAAGCACTAAAATCATCTAGGCAAGCTCGCTCGACTTGCATGTATTAGGCACGCCGCCAGCGTTCGTCCTGAGCCAGGATCAAACTCTCATTTTCCTTTTTGAAAATGAGCTTTTTATCGTTTAGCTCTAAAACTTTCTTTGAGTTATCTCAAATTTATTGCTTGCGAATTGACTTCGCTTTTGTTTGGGATTTTTATATCCCGCACACTTTCAGCGAAACTTTGTTCAGTTTTCAAGGTACTACCGTTGTCTCGTGACAACTTTTATATTATATCATGTCTTTTGAGTTTTGACAAGAGCCTTTTTAATTTTCTCATCTCTCTCAAATGACAGCTTTATAATATTATCATCTTTCGCTCGCTTTGGCAAGCTTTTTTATCATTTTTTTGATAAAAATAGGAGTCTAGTTGACTCCATTGGCTCCGGCTGTCAGACTCGAACTGACGACAACCTGATTAACAGTCAGGTGCTCTACCAACTGAGCTAAGCCGGAATATTAAAAAAGAGCACGGCGACTACCTACCCTCGCAGGCAGTTTCCCACCAACTACTCTCGGCGTTAAGAAGCTTAACTTCTGTGTTCGGCATGGGAACAGGTGTATCCTTCTTGCCATCGCCACCGTACTCTTTCTTGAGCTTTTACACTCAAAACTGAATATAATCTTCTGCTCTAAACCTTTGAGCTTTGGTCAAGTGCTCGACTGATTAGTACTAGTCCGCTCCACATATCACTATGCTTCCACTCCTAGCCTATCTACCTCATCGTCTTTAAGGTGTCTTACTGCTTACGCATCGGAAATCTCATCTTGAGGGGGGCTTCGCACTTAGATGCTTTCAGCGCTTATCCCTTCCATACATAGCTACCCAGCGATGCCTTTGGCAAGACAACTGGTACACCAGCGGTATGTCCATCCCGGTCCTCTCGTACTAAGGACAGCTCCTCTCAAATTTCCTACGCCCACGACGGATAGGGACCGAACTGTCTCACGACGTTCTGAACCCAGCTCGCGTGCCGCTTTAATGGGCGAACAGCCCAACCCTTGGGACCGACTTCAGCCCCAGGATGCGACGAGCCGACATCGAGGTGCCAAACCTCCCCGTCGATGTGAACTCTTGGGGGAGATAAGCCTGTTATCCCCAGGGTAGCTTTTATCCGTTGAGTGATGGCCTTTCCATGCAGTACCACCAGATCACTAAGCCCGACTTTCGTCCCTGCTCGAGGTGTACCTCTCGCAGTCAAGCTCCCTTATACCTTTACACTCTGCGAATGATTTCCAACCATTCTGAGGGAACCTTTGGGCGCCTCCGTTACATTTTAGGAGGCGACCGCCCCAGTCAAACTGCCCACCTGACACTGTCCTCCAGAACGCTCAGCTCTGTGAGTTAGAGGATCCATCAAACAAGGGTAGTATCCCAACATTGCCTCCGGTAAGACTAGCGTCCTACTTTCTCTGGCTCCTACCTATCCTGTACATGTTTAACAAATACTCAATATCAAGCTACAGTAAAGCTCCATGGGGTCTTTCCGTCCTGTCGCGGGTAACCCGCATCTTCACGGGTATTATAATTTCACCGAGTCTCTCGTTGAGACAGTGCCCAAATCATTACACCTTTCGTGCAGGTCGGAACTTACCCGACAAGGAATTTCGCTACCTTAGGACCGTTATAGTTACGGCCGCCGTTTACTGGGGCTTCAATTCAAACCTTCGCTTTCGCTAAGCTCTCCTCTTAACCTTCCAGCACCGGGCAGGTGTCAGCACCTATACGTCATCTTACGATTTTGCAGATACCTGTGTTTTTGATAAACAGTTGTTTGGGCCTATTCACTGCGGCTGATATTTTACTATCAGCACCCCTTCTCCCGAAGTTACGGGGTCATTTTGCCGAGTTCCTTAACGAGAGTTCTCTCGCTCACCTGAGTGTTCTCCACTCGACTACCTGTGTCGGTTTGCGGTACGGGTAAAATTGTTCTGGCTAGAAGCTTTTCTTGGCAGTGTGACATCATGACCTTCGCTACTTTTATTTCGCTCCGCGTCACAGCTTGAAATCTAAAGACAAGCATTTGACTCATCTTTTTTCTTACTGCTTGCACATGTATTTCCAGCAACATGCGTCATTAGCCTCCTGCGTCCCTCCTTTGCTCTTATCGAACAATTTCAGTACAGGAATCTCTACCTGTTGTCCATCGGCTACGCCTCTCGGCCTTACCTTAGGTCCCGACTTACCCTGGGCGGACGAGCCTGCCCCAGGAAACCTTAGTCTTTCGGCGGATAGGATTCTCACCTATCTTTCGCTACTCATACCGGCATTCTCACTTCTAAGCGCTCCATTAGTCCTCTCGATCTAACTTCGCCGCACTTAGAACGCTCTCCTACCACGCATATAATATATGCATCCACAGTTTCGGTACTATGCTTAGCCCCGGTACATTTTCGGCGCAGCGTCACTCGACTAGTGAGCTATTACGCACTCTTTAAATGGTGGCTGCTTCTAAGCCAACATCCTAGTTGTCTACGCAACTCCACATCCTTTTCCACTTAGCATAGATTTGGGGACCTTAACTGGTGATCTGGGCTGTTTCCCTTTCGACTACGGATCTTATCACTCGCAGTCTGACTCCCGTGCATTGATATCTGGCATTCGGAGTTTATCTGGATTCAGTAACCCCTGACGGGCCCCTAGTCCAAACAGCGCTCTACCTCCATTATCATTCACACGAGGCTAGCCCTAAAGCTATTTCGGAGAGAACCAGCTATCTCCAAGTTCGTTTGGAATTTCACCGCTACCCACAACTCATCCCCGCGATTTTTAACTCACGTGGGTTCGGTCCTCCAGCGTGTTTTACCACGCCTTCAACCTGGTCATGGGTAGGTCACTTGGTTTCGGGTCTACGTCATGATACTCTTTCGCCCTCTTCAGACTCGCTTTCGCTCCGGCTCCGTCTTTTCTGACTTAACCTTGCACCATAACGTAACTCGCCGGTTCATTCTACAAAAGGCACGCCATTACACTTTAATGTGCTCTGACTACTTGTAGGCACACGGTTTCAGGTTCTTTTCACTCCCCTTCCGGGGTTCTTTTCACCTTTCCCTCACGGTACTGGTTCACTATCGGTCACTAGTTAGTATTTAGCCTTGCGAGATGGTCCTCGCGGTTTCAATCGGGATTCCTCGTGTCCCGACCTACTCAGGATCCTGCTAAGTCTCTCTGCAATTTCGCTTACGGGGCTTTCACCCTCTCTGGCTTATCTTTCCAGATAATTCTGCTATCACTTCAAGTACTATATCGCAGTCCTACTACCCCAACTGGCAAGCCAGCTGGTTTGGGCTCTTTCCTGTTCGCTCGCCGCTACTTGGGAAATCGATTTTTCTTTCTCTTCCTGCAGCTACTTAGATGTTTCAGTTCACTGCGTCTTCCTTCATTAGCCTTAACAGCTAATGATAATACCTCTCGGTATTGGGTTCCCCCATTCGGATATCTCCGGATCACTGCTTACTTACTGCTCCCCGAAGCCTTTCGTGGTTCGTCACGTCCTTCATCGGCTTCTAGTGCCTAGGCATTCACCATGCGCCCTTTTCTACTTGACCTATTTCAAGTTGAGTTTCTCTCTCTTCTCGGTCGCTCTTCAATCTGTTTTCTTCGATTGTCTCGGTTTTTTGCTTTAGATTATATTCAGTTTTCAATGTACTAACCCTTGAGACTTTATGTCTCAATGGAGGCTAACGGGATCGAACCGATGACCTCCTGCGTGCAAAGCAGGCGCTCTCCCATCTGAGCTAAGCCCCCATCATTGCCTTTTATCAAAGCTTTTTGCTTTGAATGGGCCTAAATGGACTTGAACCATCGACCTCACGCTTATCAGGCGTGCGCTCTAACCAGCTGAGCTATAGGCCCGATTGTGCTTGGCTTGTTATTCAAGTTGTTTGAGGTAATACCCTCAAAACTAAACAAAGTTTCTCAGTGTGCTTCCGCTTGGCTTTCTCGATGACTTCTCTTAGTGCTCTCGCACTCTCCATCATCTTTCGCCTTCCTTAGAAAGGAGGTGATCCAGCCGCAGGTTCTCCTACGGCTACCTTGTTACGACTTCACCCTAATCATCTGTCCTACCTTAGACGGCTGACTCCTATAAAGGTTATCCCACCGGCTTTGGGTGTTACAGACTCTCATGGTGTGACGGGCGGTGTGTACAAGGCCCGGGAACGTATTCACCGCGGCGTGCTGATCCGCGATTACTAGCGATTCCAGCTTCGTGTAGGCGAGTTGCAGCCTACAGTCCGAACTGAGAACGGCTTTAAGAGATCCGCTTGCCTTCGCAGGTTCGCTTCTCGTTGTACCGTCCATTGTAGCACGTGTGTAGCCCAGGTCATAAGGGGCATGATGACTTGACGTCATCCCCACCTTCCTCCGGTTTGTCACCGGCAGTCTCATTAGAGTGCCCAACTTAATGATGGCAACTAATGACAAGGGTTGCGCTCGTTGCGGGACTTAACCCAACATCTCACGACACGAGCTGACGACAGCCATGCACCACCTGTCTCAGCGTCCCCGAAGGGAACACCTAATCTCTTAGGTTTGCACTGGATGTCAAGACCTGGTAAGGTTCTTCGCGTTGCTTCGAATTAAACCACATGCTCCACCGCTTGTGCGGGCCCCGTCAATTCCTTTGAGTTTCAACCTTGCGGTCGTACTCCCCAGGCGGAGTGCTTAATGCGTTAGCTGCAGCACTGAGAGGCGGAAACCTCCCAACACTTAGCACTCATCGTTTACGGCATGGACTACCAGGGGTATCTAATCCTGTTCGCTACCCATGCTTTCGAGCCTCAGCGTCAGTTGCAGACCAGAGAGCCGCCTTCGCCACTGGTGTTCTTCCATATATCTACGCATTCCACCGCTACACATGGAGTTCCACTCTCCTCTTCTGCACTCAAGTTCAACAGTTTCTGATGCAATTCTCCGGTTGAGCCGAAGGCTTTCACATCAGACTTATTGAACCGCCTGCACTCGCTTTACGCCCAATAAATCCGGACAACGCTTGCCACCTACGTATTACCGCGGCTGCTGGCACGTAGTTAGCCGTGACTTTCTAGGTAATTACCGTCAAATAAAGGCCAGTTACTACCTCTATCTTTCTTCACTACCAACAGAGCTTTACGAGCCGAAACCCTTCTTCACTCACGCGGCGTTGCTCCATCAGACTTGCGTCCATTGTGGAAGATTCCCTACTGCTGCCTCCCGTAGGAGTTTGGGCCGTGTCTCAGTCCCAATGTGGCCGATCAGTCTCTCAACTCGGCTATGCATCATTGCCTTGGTAAGCCGTTACCTTACCAACTAGCTAATGCACCGCAGGTCCATCCAAGAGTGATAGCAGAACCATCTTTTAAACTCTAGACATGCGTCTAGTGTTGTTATCCGGTATTAGCATCTGTTTCCAGGTGTTATCCCAGTCTCTTGGGCAGGTTACCCACGTGTTACTCACCCGTCCGCCGCTCGCTTGTATCTAGTTTCATTTAGTGCAAGCACTAAAATCATCTAGGCAAGCTCGCTCGACTTGCATGTATTAGGCACGCCGCCAGCGTTCGTCCTGAGCCAGGATCAAACTCTCATTTTCCTTTTTGAAAATGAGCTTTTTATCGTTTAGCTCTAAAACTTTCTTTGAGTTATCTCAAATTTATTGCTTGCGAATTGACTTCGCTTTTGTTTGGGATTTTTATATCCCGCACACTTTCAGCGAAACTTTGTTCAGTTTTCAAGGTACTACCGTTGTCTCGTGACAACTTTTATATTATATCATGTCTTTTGAGTTTTGACAAGAGCCTTTTTAATTTTCTCATCTCTCTCAAATGACAGCTTTATAATATTATCATCTTTCGCTCGCTTTGGCAAGCTTTTTTATCATTTTTTTGATAAAAATAGGAGTCTAGTTGACTCCATTGGCTCCGGCTGTCAGACTCGAACTGACGACAACCTGATTAACAGTCAGGTGCTCTACCAACTGAGCTAAGCCGGAATATTAAAAAGAGCACGGCGACTACCTACCCTCGCAGGCAGTTTCCCACCAACTACTCTCGGCGTTAAGAAGCTTAACTTCTGTGTTCGGCATGGGAACAGGTGTATCCTTCTTGCCATCGCCACCGTACTCTTTCTTGAGCTTTTACACTCAAAACTGAATATAATCTTCTGCTCTAAACCTTTGAGCTTTGGTCAAGTGCTCGACTGATTAGTACTAGTCCGCTCCACATATCACTATGCTTCCACTCCTAGCCTATCTACCTCATCGTCTTTAAGGTGTCTTACTGCTTACGCATCGGAAATCTCATCTTGAGGGGGGCTTCGCACTTAGATGCTTTCAGCGCTTATCCCTTCCATACATAGCTACCCAGCGATGCCTTTGGCAAGACAACTGGTACACCAGCGGTATGTCCATCCCGGTCCTCTCGTACTAAGGACAGCTCCTCTCAAATTTCCTACGCCCACGACGGATAGGGACCGAACTGTCTCACGACGTTCTGAACCCAGCTCGCGTGCCGCTTTAATGGGCGAACAGCCCAACCCTTGGGACCGACTTCAGCCCCAGGATGCGACGAGCCGACATCGAGGTGCCAAACCTCCCCGTCGATGTGAACTCTTGGGGGAGATAAGCCTGTTATCCCCAGGGTAGCTTTTATCCGTTGAGTGATGGCCTTTCCATGCAGTACCACCAGATCACTAAGCCCGACTTTCGTCCCTGCTCGAGGTGTACCTCTCGCAGTCAAGCTCCCTTATACCTTTACACTCTGCGAATGATTTCCAACCATTCTGAGGGAACCTTTGGGCGCCTCCGTTACATTTTAGGAGGCGACCGCCCCAGTCAAACTGCCCACCTGACACTGTCCTCCAGAACGCTCAGCTCTGTGAGTTAGAGGATCCATCAAACAAGGGTAGTATCCCAACATTGCCTCCGGTAAGACTAGCGTCCTACTTTCTCTGGCTCCTACCTATCCTGTACATGTTTAACAAATACTCAATATCAAGCTACAGTAAAGCTCCATGGGGTCTTTCCGTCCTGTCGCGGGTAACCCGCATCTTCACGGGTATTATAATTTCACCGAGTCTCTCGTTGAGACAGTGCCCAAATCATTACACCTTTCGTGCAGGTCGGAACTTACCCGACAAGGAATTTCGCTACCTTAGGACCGTTATAGTTACGGCCGCCGTTTACTGGGGCTTCAATTCAAACCTTCGCTTTCGCTAAGCTCTCCTCTTAACCTTCCAGCACCGGGCAGGTGTCAGCACCTATACGTCATCTTACGATTTTGCAGATACCTGTGTTTTTGATAAACAGTTGTTTGGGCCTATTCACTGCGGCTGATATTTTACTATCAGCACCCCTTCTCCCGAAGTTACGGGGTCATTTTGCCGAGTTCCTTAACGAGAGTTCTCTCGCTCACCTGAGTGTTCTCCACTCGACTACCTGTGTCGGTTTGCGGTACGGGTAAAATTGTTCTGGCTAGAAGCTTTTCTTGGCAGTGTGACATCATGACCTTCGCTACTTTTATTTCGCTCCGCGTCACAGCTTGAAATCTAAAGACAAGCATTTGACTCATCTTTTTCTTACTGCTTGCACATGTATTTCCAGCAACATGCGTCATTAGCCTCCTGCGTCCCTCCTTTGCTCTTATCGAACAATTTCAGTACAGGAATCTCTACCTGTTGTCCATCGGCTACGCCTCTCGGCCTTACCTTAGGTCCCGACTTACCCTGGGCGGACGAGCCTGCCCCAGGAAACCTTAGTCTTTCGGCGGATAGGATTCTCACCTATCTTTCGCTACTCATACCGGCATTCTCACTTCTAAGCGCTCCATTAGTCCTCTCGATCTAACTTCGCCGCACTTAGAACGCTCTCCTACCACGCATATAATATATGCATCCACAGTTTCGGTACTATGCTTAGCCCCGGTACATTTTCGGCGCAGCGTCACTCGACTAGTGAGCTATTACGCACTCTTTAAATGGTGGCTGCTTCTAAGCCAACATCCTAGTTGTCTACGCAACTCCACATCCTTTTCCACTTAGCATAGATTTGGGGACCTTAACTGGTGATCTGGGCTGTTTCCCTTTCGACTACGGATCTTATCACTCGCAGTCTGACTCCCGTGCATTGATATCTGGCATTCGGAGTTTATCTGGATTCAGTAACCCCTGACGGGCCCCTAGTCCAAACAGCGCTCTACCTCCATTATCATTCACACGAGGCTAGCCCTAAAGCTATTTCGGAGAGAACCAGCTATCTCCAAGTTCGTTTGGAATTTCACCGCTACCCACAACTCATCCCCGCGATTTTTAACTCACGTGGGTTCGGTCCTCCAGCGTGTTTTACCACGCCTTCAACCTGGTCATGGGTAGGTCACTTGGTTTCGGGTCTACGTCATGATACTCTTTCGCCCTCTTCAGACTCGCTTTCGCTCCGGCTCCGTCTTTTCTGACTTAACCTTGCACCATAACGTAACTCGCCGGTTCATTCTACAAAAGGCACGCCATTACACTTTAATGTGCTCTGACTACTTGTAGGCACACGGTTTCAGGTTCTTTTTCACTCCCCTTCCGGGGTTCTTTTCACCTTTCCCTCACGGTACTGGTTCACTATCGGTCACTAGTTAGTATTTAGCCTTGCGAGATGGTCCTCGCGGTTTCAATCGGGATTCCTCGTGTCCCGACCTACTCAGGATCCTGCTAAGTCTCTCTGCAATTTCGCTTACGGGGCTTTCACCCTCTCTGGCTTATCTTTCCAGATAATTCTGCTATCACTTCAAGTACTATATCGCAGTCCTACTACCCCAACTGGCAAGCCAGCTGGTTTGGGCTCTTTCCTGTTCGCTCGCCGCTACTTGGGAAATCGATTTTTCTTTCTCTTCCTGCAGCTACTTAGATGTTTCAGTTCACTGCGTCTTCCTTCATTAGCCTTAACAGCTAATGATAATACCTCTCGGTATTGGGTTCCCCCATTCGGATATCTCCGGATCACTGCTTACTTACTGCTCCCCGAAGCCTTTCGTGGTTCGTCACGTCCTTCATCGGCTTCTAGTGCCTAGGCATTCACCATGCGCCCTTTTCTACTTGACCTATTTCAAGTTGAGTTTCTCTCTCTTCTCGGTCGCTCTTCAATCTGTTTTCTTCGATTGTCTCGGTTTTTTGCTTTAGATTATATTCAGTTTTCAATGTACTAACCCTTGAGACTTTATGTCTCAATGGAGGCTAACGGGATCGAACCGATGACCTCCTGCGTGCAAAGCAGGCGCTCTCCCATCTGAGCTAAGCCCCCATCATTGCCTTTTATCAAAGCTTTTTGCTTTGAATGGGCCTAAATGGACTTGAACCATCGACCTCACGCTTATCAGGCGTGCGCTCTAACCAGCTGAGCTATAGGCCCGATTGTGCTTGGCTTGTTATTCAAGTTGTTTGAGGTAATACCCTCAAAACTAAACAAAGTTTCTCAGTGTGCTTCCGCTTGGCTTTCTCGATGACTTCTCTTAGTGCTCTCGCACTCTCCATCATCTTTCGCCTTCCTTAGAAAGGAGGTGATCCAGCCGCAGGTTCTCCTACGGCTACCTTGTTACGACTTCACCCTAATCATCTGTCCTACCTTAGACGGCTGACTCCTATAAAGGTTATCCCACCGGCTTTGGGTGTTACAGACTCTCATGGTGTGACGGGCGGTGTGTACAAGGCCCGGGAACGTATTCACCGCGGCGTGCTGATCCGCGATTACTAGCGATTCCAGCTTCGTGTAGGCGAGTTGCAGCCTACAGTCCGAACTGAGAACGGCTTTAAGAGATCCGCTTGCCTTCGCAGGTTCGCTTCTCGTTGTACCGTCCATTGTAGCACGTGTGTAGCCCAGGTCATAAGGGGCATGATGACTTGACGTCATCCCCACCTTCCTCCGGTTTGTCACCGGCAGTCTCATTAGAGTGCCCAACTTAATGATGGCAACTAATGACAAGGGTTGCGCTCGTTGCGGGACTTAACCCAACATCTCACGACACGAGCTGACGACAGCCATGCACCACCTGTCTCAGCGTCCCCGAAGGGAACACCTAATCTCTTAGGTTTGCACTGGATGTCAAGACCTGGTAAGGTTCTTCGCGTTGCTTCGAATTAAACCACATGCTCCACCGCTTGTGCGGGCCCCCGTCAATTCCTTTGAGTTTCAACCTTGCGGTCGTACTCCCCAGGCGGAGTGCTTAATGCGTTAGCTGCAGCACTGAGAGGCGGAAACCTCCCAACACTTAGCACTCATCGTTTACGGCATGGACTACCAGGGTATCTAATCCTGTTCGCTACCCATGCTTTCGAGCCTCAGCGTCAGTTGCAGACCAGAGAGCCGCCTTCGCCACTGGTGTTCTTCCATATATCTACGCATTCCACCGCTACACATGGAGTTCCACTCTCCTCTTCTGCACTCAAGTTCAACAGTTTCTGATGCAATTCTCCGGTTGAGCCGAAGGCTTTCACATCAGACTTATTGAACCGCCTGCACTCGCTTTACGCCCAATAAATCCGGACAACGCTTGCCACCTACGTATTACCGCGGCTGCTGGCACGTAGTTAGCCGTGACTTTCTAGGTAATTACCGTCAAATAAAGGCCAGTTACTACCTCTATCTTTCTTCACTACCAACAGAGCTTTACGAGCCGAAACCCTTCTTCACTCACGCGGCGTTGCTCCATCAGACTTGCGTCCATTGTGGAAGATTCCCTACTGCTGCCTCCCGTAGGAGTTTGGGCCGTGTCTCAGTCCCAATGTGGCCGATCAGTCTCTCAACTCGGCTATGCATCATTGCCTTGGTAAGCCGTTACCTTACCAACTAGCTAATGCACCGCAGGTCCATCCAAGAGTGATAGCAGAACCATCTTTTAAACTCTAGACATGCGTCTAGTGTTGTTATCCGGTATTAGCATCTGTTTCCAGGTGTTATCCCAGTCTCTTGGGCAGGTTACCCACGTGTTACTCACCCGTCCGCCGCTCGCTTGTATCTAGTTTCATTTAGTGCAAGCACTAAAATCATCTAGGCAAGCTCGCTCGACTTGCATGTATTAGGCACGCCGCCAGCGTTCGTCCTGAGCCAGGATCAAACTCTCATTTTCCTTTTTGAAAATGAGCTTTTTATCGTTTAGCTCTAAAACTTTCTTTGAGTTATCTCAAATTTATTGCTTGCGAATTGACTTCGCTTTTGTTTGGGATTTTTATATCCCGCACACTTTCAGCGAAACTTTGTTCAGTTTTCAAGGTACTACCGTTGTCTCGTGACAACTTTTATATTATATCATGTCTTTTGAGTTTTGACAAGAGCCTTTTTAATTTTCTCATCTCTCTCAAATGACAGCTTTATAATATTATCATCTTTCGCTCGCTTTGGCAAGCTTTTTTTGAACTTTTTTATTCGCTCTTTTCGCTTGACTCAAACAGCATGTATTACTTTACAGGCTTTTTTACTTTTCGTCAACCCTTTTTTGCAAAAAATTAGCAATATTTTTTTAGAGTGCTAAAAAGGCCTCAAGTTGAGGCCTTTTTGATTAATTCTGTAATTTAGAGTGTTTTATACCATATGTTGCATACACAATTATTCCCACAATTAGCCAGATTCCTACCATAATTTTGGTTGTCTTTGGTAGCATCCAAATGAAATATACGCTTAATAGTCCAGCGATTACAGGCAGGACAGGATAAAGTGGCATTTTAAATCCATCATTCACAATATCTTTTCGATGCCGTAGAGGAATAATCCCAAATGAAATCAAAGCAAATGCAATTAACGTACCTGCATTAATTAATGAAGCTAATTCCATTAAAGGAACCAATCCAGCAAAAACAGCTGCTACTATCGTAGAAACAATTACTGCATGATCTGGGATCATCTTTTTGGCATGCACACTTCCCATGGAATCAGGTAGTAATCCATCTCTTCCTAAAGCATACAGCAATCTTGATCCACCTAGCAACATAGTAATCATTGCCGTAAAGATTCCGACTAATGCTCCAATGGTAATCAATTTATTCCACGCAGTTAAGCCAACTACTTTTAGTGCATAAGCTGCTGGATCGTCAACATTTAATTGCTTGTAATTTACCATTCCAGTTAAAACCAGAGAAAAACTTACATATAGTAATACCGCAATAATTACTGTTCCCATAATTCCTTTAACAACATTTTTTTCAGGATCCTTCGTTTCAGCACTATTTGCCGCTAACGCATCAAACCCAATAAATGCAAAGAATACCGTGGCCGCCGCCGTAGATATTCCTCCAATTCCTAACGGTGGTGTTTGGAATTTCTTAGGGTAAAAGGGAACGTAGTTATCTGCCTTAATATAGAACATCCCAATTACAATAAACAAAATAATAATTGCAACCTTAATCATTACAGCAATGTTTTCCACGCGTTTAGACAGGTTAGCACCTTGATATAAAATCAGTGCAACAATTAATACAATTAAAACGGCAGAGATATTTATTACTCCACCTTCCATAGGGCCAGCTTCAAGTGCTTTAGGCAAATGAATTCCAATTGGAGCTAAAATATTATTATTAAAATATGAAGCAAAACCAGTCGCTTCAGCAGAAACAGCTAAAAAATATTCTAATAATAATCCCCATCCAATTATCCACCCTACTACTTCTCCATAGATTACTGAACCAAAAGAATAGGCGGATCCCGCTACTGGCATCGCAGAAGAAAATTCAGCATAGGCCATCCCTACCATACCAGAAACAACTGCTGCTAATAAAAAAGAAATAGCAACCGCTGGACCAGCATGCTGTGCTGCTTCATGACCAGGTAAAATAAAAATTCCTGTTCCAATAACTGCTCCAATTCCCAATGCAACTAAATCACGAGCATTTAAATGTCTAGTTAAGCGAGAATCTGCTTTTAAAAAAGTATTTACTGGAACTTTCTTAAAAAAGTTTTTCATTCCAACTCTCCTTAATTAATTTTAATTATTATACCTGATTTTATAGCTATTTCTACCCTATAATTAAAATTAATTAAAAAAGACTACGAATTAAATTCGTAGTCTTTTTTCACAACATTGTTAACTATTTTTCTTCTTTTTTGTCAGCTTTTTCAGCTTCCTTGATGTCTTTCTTTTCTTGTTCACGAGTTTCCTTGTCAAACAATACATCTTCAAGAATTTCACCATTTAAGTATAAATGCTTATCATCAATGGTGAATTTAACTTCCTTAGTATCTGGCTTAGAAACAATCAACTTAGCTGCTGGGGTTTCAAGATCTTGTTCAACAACCCTTCTCAATGGACGAGCACCAAATTCCTTATCATAGCCCTTCTTAGCCAAGTACTTCTTAGCATCATCGGTAACATGAAGCTTAATGTTTCTCTTAGCAAGAGACTTCTCCATCTTTACTAAGTAAAGGTCTAAGATCTTGAGCATATCTTCACTAGTTAATGAATTAAATGGAACAATTGCATCAAGACGATTCAAGAATTCTGGTCTGAAGTAAACTTCAAGTGCTTTACGTAAAGCATCTTGATCGTCTCCCTTAAGCAACTTATCAGAGTATCCAGCATTTGAAGTCATGATAATGATTGTATCTTTGAAGGAGATTGTTCTACCTTGTGCATCAGTCAAACGACCATCATCCATAATTTGAAGTAATGCATTAAAGACTTGTGGATTTGCCTTTTCAATTTCGTCAAGCAAAATCAAAGAATATGGTTGATGACGAATCTTTTCAGTTAATTGACCACCTTCACCATAGCCAACATAACCAGGTGCTGAACCAATTAACTTGTTAACAGCCATTTGGTCTTGGTATTCTGACATATCCAAACGTACTAAAGCGTCAGCCTTACCAAATAACTTAATTGCTAATTGCTTAGCCAATTCAGTCTTACCAACACCAGTAGGACCAGTAAGCAAGAATGAACCAGTTGGACGGTTTGAATCCTTAAATACTTGTTTACGAGCAATTGCGTCAGTGATGATATCAATTGCCTTATCTTGGTCAATAACAACCTTCTTCAAGTCAGAAGCTAAGTTAGCATTCTTTTGAGCTTCATTCGCATTAATTTCACTCATTGGAATACCAGTTTTAGTTTGAATTAAAGCATACATATCTTCTGGTGTAACTTTAAGTTCACTAGCTTTACCTGCATTCTTGAGATCTTTCTTAAGATCTTCAATTTCTTTCTTAATTTTAGCAGCTTCGTCATATTTCTCACTCTTAGCTGCTTCTGCTTTTTTACCTTCTAGTGCATGAATCTTATTCTTAATTGAAGTTTCATCCTTTTGATCCATACCTAAAGACTTCTTAGCACCAGCCTCGTCCATTAAGTCAATTGCCTTATCTGGTAAGTGACGATCGTTGATGTACCGGTTAGAAAGTTCAGCAGCTAACTTCAAAGCTTCTGGATCATATTTTACATTGTGATACTTTTCATATTTTGGAGCTAAGCCCTTCAAAATTTCAATAGCATCCTTAATGCTTGGTTCAGGAACTTGTACTGGTTGGAATCTTCTAGCTAAAGCTGGATCCTTTTCGATTTGTTGGTATTCACTAGTAGTAGTTGCACCAATTACACGAATTTCACCACTTGCTAAAGCTGGCTTTAAGATGTTAGCAGCATCCCCAGAATTATTTTCTGAATCAGTTGAACCTGCACCAACAATATTATGTAATTCATCGATAAAGAGAATAACATTCTTGTCACCCTTAGCTTTATCAATAATCTTCTTTAATTTTTCTTCAAAACTACCGCGAAGAGAAGTACCTGCAACTAATTCATTAATGTTCAATTCAATAATATGAGCATTTTTTAGCTTTTCAGGAACATCTCCATCAACAATTCTTTGAGCTAATCCTTCAACTACTGAAGTCTTACCAACACCAGCAGGTCCAGTTAAAACAGGATTATTCTTTTTACGTCTACTCAAAATTTCAATAACTTGGTCAATAATAGCAGTACGTCCAATAACAGGATCGTATTTGCCCTTCTTAGCTTGTTCAGTCAAATCAACACCAATTGGCTTCTCCTTTTGTTGTTGACCATTTTGTGCACCTTGTTGTGGTGCTTGACCGGTACTATATCTCATTGGTTGTTGACCATTTGTCATTCTTCCATCATTGAAAAAATCTCTGTTTAATTCATTAAACAAATCATCAAAATTGTAATTTCCATTGTCAAAGTATGCCATGCTTTACACACTCCTCATATTCTCAAAAACTTTAGCACTCATTAGTTTTAAGTGCTAACTACTCACAGCTTTAATTATAACAGGTTATCCACAGAAAAGCCAAATATTATATCATATTTTTTCCACAGATTATTTTAATTTGTGAATAAAATAAGTGCAACGCGCTTTATGAAACACATTGCGCTTAAAATCTTTGTGAATTAATATGATAGTAAAGTTGAATAATTATTTATCTCTATTAATTTTCAAAGAATTTAATCATTTATCTTCTTTCTATTTTTTCGATTCTCTTTTGGCTTTTGTTCATTAGCAGGAGTATTATCTCCATTATTATTTTCTAGTAGATACTGTTCAATCAGTTGAACTACTTGTTTATTTTGTGGTAGCGATGAATGCTGTGCATCAGCGCCTGTAATAGTCATAGTTGTATAATGCTTTACTTGATTTTGAAAAATATATTTTCCTGCAGCTACGCTACTTTCAGGAACTAAGCCATCAGATTCATAATTTTCTCCGCCAGAAACAGAATATACATCCAAGTTTTTAGGTATTTTCTTTCTATTTTTAATAAAATCATTCAGCATCTCTGTCTTATGATCAACATTGCTTTCATTAAAGTTATACGGCGTACCTAAAGTCATTAATTTCTTTATTTTGATTTCATCACTATAGTCCGCATAGTAATTTTCCAACCAATAAGTCCAAATCAATCCACCATTTGAATGACCAAACGCCTTAAAATTATTAAATTTATACTGTTGACTGAGCTGCGCAAATGCTTCATCGAACCATCCTGCTTGTTTTTTAATATTGGCATAACCATCATGATTATTTTCAAAGCCAACCACAATAAATGGTTCATTGTCATTACGATTAATCTTTCCGCTATACTTTAATGTCCCATCTTTTTTTACTTGAATTTTTAACAAGCTATGTTTCTTAAAAGTATCTTTATTCAATAAATTAACTAATTCGTTAAAACGTTCAGTAGTCGCACTTGATCCGGGAATCATGATTACCGGTGACATTTGTGACTTTCGCCGTTCAGCTAAATCATTGTTAGCATTCTTAATCCAAAAAAAAGTTGGAATAGCTAAAACTATTAAGAAAATAAATGTACCTAATAAAAGCAGCCGATTTTTCGATATTATTTTTTTATTTAACATACTCATACCCTGCTTCCTCATCATTTAGTAAATCTATTTCATCTTGAACATCCTTAGCCATCTTAACAATTGGAAGATATAATAAAATATCAAGGGCAAATAAGAGCATTGAAAAAATTAAAGCTTGCCAAGTACCATTTGTAGCAATAAAGGCAACTAAAGGACCAGGAGTGCCAGATAAAACATTATATGCAGAGACGGGAATCAAATGAATTGCAATCATACTTGCACCTAAAAGCATATTTACAACAGGTAAACACACATATGGAATTAAAAATAATGGGTTCAGCATTATTGGAATACCAATCAAAGCTCCTTGATTAGAACCAAATAAAGTCGGAATAAAGCTCCAGCGGGCTATTCTAGCAATGCTATTTTTTCTGATGTAAATTAAAATACCGATTAATAAAACTAAAGTTAAACCACTGCCACCAAATCTTCCATAAGATTGATACAGAGAATTTCCCACATAAGGATTCGGTACATTCAAACTTGAACCGTGAGTTAAAGCATAGTTTAGGTTGGCAACATTAGTCGCACTATCGCTACCCGTAGTTAAAGAGGCCAATGGTTGACCAATCCCAAGCCAATTTAACAGCAACCCTAATAGCAATAATGGAATGAAAACTCCTAAATTCAAATTATTTTGTCCCTGATTTTGGAAAAATTGATAAAAGTTAGTAGCAACAACACGCACATGAACTAAACTAGCTAAAATTCCAACCACTAGTCCAATTACCCAAGTAACAAGCATTGGTCGAAATGAATTAAACGCCCTTTTTTTAATTCGTTGTGCACTTTCCGCGTGCTGGTGATGATATTCAACACCTAAAAACCTAAAAATTAAACCAGTACCAAATCCTATTAATAGCGCAAATAAAAAACTATTAATGTTTAAAAAACGCCAATTAAATGATAATTGAAAGTTTTTTATATCTCTAAAACGATACGCACACAAAAGAAGAGCTAGCATCCCTGATACTCCAGCCATTTGGGCATCTTTTTGATAAAGTCTAGCTGTATATTGCGCTGAAAAATATGCTGTAAAAAGCCCAAAAGTACCAAATACTACACTAGTAACCCCTTGACAGGCATACCATGCACCATTAAAAATTTGATCTGGCAGCCATTTATCAAAATAGAAAATATTTGATATTAAACTTGTAGGTGAAAACACACTCTGCCACAAAAATTGAAAAATACTCCCCACTACTGCTAACGGCATTAACATCATCAAGGTTCGGTCAGCTACCCTAAAAAATGCTAATCTTCTAAGTCGAACAACCGTTTTAAAAATTATTTTTTCCATTTTTTATGTCCTTAAATTTTATAGTCTACTCCTTAGTTTAAATTAAAAATCATTATAAACCCATGATTTTTGTTAAAAAATAGATTAAAAGTTATAAGCCTTTATAACAACTAGTCAAATTAAGAACATGCTATAATTAGAGAGAAGATATTGAGGGAGAAAAATTATGTCTAAACGAAGTTTTTCTATTACCGATAAAAATAATCGTCTATTAAATTACTATTTAAATCGCTCTGATAAAGATTGGAACTTAGTAATTAATGAAGCTATTAAGAATTACGTATGCGATCATTTATCTCAAAAGCAAATTCAAGAAGCGATTAAACATACTGGTAAAGACGCATTTCCAGCTGACGAAGTTCTTAGAAATTTTAACAGTAGCTGGATGAATGGAGACGCTTAATAAGCATTGCGTAAAATCTTATTTTCAGTCAAAATGAGAGTAATTAATAAAAAGAAGCTGACAATTGTCAGCTTCTTTTTATACTGCAAATCTAATTTCAGGGAGGATTAACATGTTAAGAAAGCACGCAATAGACCCAATCAAGTTAATCTGGTTATTTGCTGGTTCATTAATTATCAATACTGGCGTTAGTTTTATTTGGCCTTTAACTACTATTTACATCCACAATTATTTACATGAAACTCTAACTGTTGCCGGAATCGTTCTCTTCATTAATTCTGCATTTACAATGATAGGAAACGCACTAGGTGGTTTTTTATTTGATAAATGGCATCCCTACCAAACACTCCTAACGGGCGTTACTATTTCTACAATATCTACATTTTTATTAGTTTTATTTCATGGCTGGCCTGCTTATCCGATTTTATTGATTACTCTTGGATTAGGTAACGGAATTGTCGTCACTGGTTTAAATTCAATTGCCACACTAATCCGCAGTCGAAATGCCTCCTATGTTTTTAACGTTTTATATTTCACTCAAAATCTAGGACTAGTTTTTGGCTCCTTAATGGTCGGCTTTATTTTACCTTTTGGCATTACTTATATTTTCTTACTTGCATTTATTATGTTTGTGTTTTTGAGTATTGTAATCTTTCTGGAGTATCGTGGTTTAAATCAAGCACATGCTTCTAAAAATAAAAAAGTCGTCGAATCTGAATATAAAGAACAAATTCCCTATGGCGCAAAAAAAGCTATTTTTTCTATTCTGATCTGCGTCCTAGCAGCTTGGATTGCTTATGAACAATGGAACTCAAACATTTCTTCCTATATGCTCGGATTGCACATGAGTGTTCGCTTATACAGTCTATTATGGACTCTAAATGCTGTTTTAATTGTCATACTTCAACCATTACTTACCCATTTTGATGATTGGCTAACTCTTCATCTTCATGGCAGACTCTATATTGGTTTTAGCTTATTTGGACTAGCATTCTTGCTATTAATTGGTGCTACTCACTACTTCAACTTTGTTTTAGCCATGGCAGTCCTTACTTGTGGAGAAATTTTGGCCTTTCCTGCCGTTTCAACCTTTGTAAACGACCGAGCTAGCAATAAAGATAAAGGAAAATATCAAGGTATTGTTCAATCCGTTACATCAGCTGGACGTGCCTTAGGGCCACTAATTGGTGCTTTGGTAATAGATAACTTCTCATACCTAGTTTTATTTATTTTCTGTACTATTTTAGTTTTGATATCTGTCCTAATTTTTGCTTTCGTTAATGCCTATAACAAGAAAAAGATCGCTGACTAGCGATCTTTTATTTTTGCAATAAAAAAGCCTAATTCCACCAACATCGGAATCAGGCTCACACAGTGTTACGTACCGCTATTCTGACCAAATAAGAAGGCACATTTTCGCTACCGTAGAAAATGCACTTCAATACAACGGTACAGGTAAATCTTAGCACAGCAAGCATTCTTAAACAACTAGTTTTAAGAATGCTTAAAGAGCAAAAAAAGAGATGAAAAACTAAATTTTCATCTCTATGTATCCGACTTTATTAAACTTTCCATGAGATCATTACAAAGTTGCCTAATTTTATAATAATCCTTAACGGGATAATTGGACTGAACTACTAATGCATCTCTAGTGTCATTTGAAATTCTACAATAAGTTGTATAACCATCGCCCGATCCATTTGTCGAGTGAAAGTCAGGGAAATTATAAAAACCAGCATTATAATTTGCAGGATCAGAAGGCGCATATGCCTTTTGCACAGAAGCAGATTTAATTATTTCTCCATTCAGGATTGCACTAGTAGCTCGATAAAGATCATCATTAGACATCACCAAGCTTCCAGCTCCTAAATCTCCATGTACTCTGTCTACCGGAATAAAATGCGGACTTAAATATCCTTCGGTATTTTTTGTATATGGAATTGCAACCTGTATATGTCTATTTTTAGGTATATCCCAATAAAAAACCGTATTAGAAAGTCCTAGCTTTTTAATATACGTATTTTTGACAAGATTTTCATAAGAACGATGAGTTACTTTTTCTAAAATACCAGATAACAAAATATAATTAATTGATGAATACATGCGTTGATTATAATGCTGCTTATCAAAAATCACATTATGTTTAATATCATATTTAATTCCTGCCTGATTATTGTTAAATACAGGAGTTCCATAAGCTGATTCATTTTTTCCTCTCAGTCCACCCTCCATAGTCAAAAGTTGGCTGATCGTGATTTGATTAGCATGCGGAACTTGAGGATAAAATTTTGATAACTTATCGTTAAGGCTAAGCTTATTATTCTCAATCTGTTTTAAAACCAAAGTACCAGTAAAAACTTTATTAACAGAATTGATGAAAAAAGCAGTCTTAGAATTATTATGAATTTTTTTACTGATATTTGAATATCCTGTAGATTCATTAAGAACTACCTTATTGTTCTTAATTACTAAAACATTACCTTTAATCCCAGCTTGTGCTAGTTTTTTTTTATATTTGTTGCTGCCTTACTTTTAGTGTCTGGCATTTTTACGTCAGTTTTGTTTCCCCAAGCTTTAGTAAAGTAGTAGCTATTTAACTTATAGTTAACTGGATGATTCTTTTCTTCCATAAAAGGCTTTACATATTGGTCTACTTTTAACCAACCATTCCAGCCAAGGTGAATAGTATCTTCCATGAAGAATTTCTTTCCACCATCTTTTGATAAATCAGCTATATTATTAAAGCCTTGGGAAGTAAGTTGCTTCGTAATTTTTGCAACACATTCTTGATACATGCTTTGAGATAAGCCAGTATACTTAGCCCACTTGGCATTAACAGGTGGAATAATAAACAAGACATTTACATGTTCATGAGCAAGTTCATTTAATACTAATTCAAAATCTGCGTATTCTGGTGACTTAGTATAGTCAAAGTTTTTTTGTGAATTCTTTAATTTCTTTAAGTGTTTATTATTTAACTTTTTATCAAAAAATCCATTAGAAATACCAAATTTATTATTACTCGTTCCTTGCTGACCTTGTTCATTAGCAAATTGACGCAAATTATCATAGGCATAAGTACCTGGTAATTTACCGGCTTCTTTTTGAATCTTTGGAATATTATTAGTCATTCCCAAAGAAGAAAAGAAGTTATCCTCATTAGCTAACATTCGACGTCTAGCTTTTAAATACCAGGTTTGATACTTAGACAATTTTTGCCCTGAAGCTAATGTCATCAAAGCATACTTTGTTGTTTCACTAGCAGTTCCAGCTGGCATATCAAGCAAGCGACGTGCCGCATAGCGTGTAGCTACACTATCCTTAGCACCTAAAATCCAGTCAACAGCTTGAAGTTGAGAAAAGTACATTCCAAAAGCAGCCGGATTTTGTCCCTGCTTAGTAAACCACTGTGGTGAAATAATAAATACAGCTTTTTTGTTAGAAAGTTGATCTACTGTTTCCTGCATAGTGAAAAAGTGGGTTAGTGATTGACTTCCCGGTCCTCCTAATAAGAAAGGTCGATAATTTCTTTTATATTTATAAGCTAAAACGCTTGGATGTAAGGCATCCATTCTTGATAACTCACTAGAACCATAAAATGGAACGTAGTTTTTTTCAAAAGCAGCTTGCTTAATTGATTGTCCCTTAAAAACAGTTTGTGACTGTGAGACAGACGCTTTAAACAAAGCATTATCTGACTTTTCACCATTTTGCCATGGAATCAAAAATAAGATTATTAACAAAATGAACGCACAGAGAACTGGGCCGAAAATCTGCCACAGTTTGCGTTTATTACTCATTTCTTAAGCTTTCTACCTTTGCAATGATTTTGTTTGGAGTATCCCAATCTTCACGGTGAAATTCTGATACTGGTGCAGTAACACCACATTTATCTTGTAATTCAAGTAACATTTGTACAGTTGCCATAGAATCTAACAATCCATTTTCAAAAATGTTTTCATCCATTTGGTCACTTAAATCTTCACCAGTTAATTCATTTAAAATATCTAAAACAGCTTGCTTTGTATCCATAATTAATAAAATCCTTTCAAACTTAGTAAATTATTTCCAGCCAAACCATAATGTACTCAAGAAACCTGAGAAAATTAGGAAACTGAAACAAACAACATTAAAAGTTAAGAAAATCGCAAACCACTTCGTAAATTGATTATGAGGGATTTGCTTCTGGTGTTTACGCTTGAATCGTAGCCAAATATCATTAATGATGATGGCTGTAGCATGGAAAATACCATATACGATATAGTACCACGTTAATCCGTGCCAGAAACCCATAATTAAGAAATCTACAAAATAGGCTAATTGCGATAATCTGATTCTATTCTTTACCAATTTATGCTTCATTGCAAAGAATGTAAAACGCATAAAGATAAAATCACGGAACCAGAATGACAAAGTCATATGCCATCTATTCCAGAAATCTTTAATATTTTGAGAAATAAATGGCTTATTGAAGTTCATAGGAGTTCTAATTCCCATGAAATATGATGTACCTACAGCAAATAAAGAATATCCTGCAAAGTCAAAGAAAAGATACATGCTATAGCAATACATGTAGCCTAAAAGTGCCCATGATAAGCGAAGTCCACCATTTGCTTGACCGTAAAAGAGCGCATCTTTAGCTAGTTGAGGCAGCCATAAGGTACCAAATACGTAACCAATAATAAATTTATATAAGAATCCTTGAAAAATGTATCTAGTACCAAATTTTAAGTTTTCAATATATTTATCTCTTTCCGGAGCCTTATCATAATCTTCTTTAAATCTCCGATAACGATCAATAGGACCTGAAGAAATAGTTGGGAAGAAAAGCAAAAATCTCGCATAAGTAATTGGATCAACTTTTTTAATAGTCTTATCGCGAAGTTCCATAATAACTTGTACAGTTTTAAAAGTTAAATATGAAATTCCAAAGAAACCAATTAAATCTGCAGCTTTATTTGGCACTAATGGTGCAATTTTTACTGCTGCCAAAGGTAAAATCGCTAGGATGACTGCTAAACAAAAAACAGAGGTTTTATTCTTTCCAGAATTAACATATTTTTGATAAGCAAAAGTAACTAAAAACTGGAAAATAATGTATCCAATTAATTGCACTCCCTGTATCCAATCTTTACCATTGAACATTAAGAACAAAAATAGTAACGAAACGAAAGCTTCATATGCTTTAAAGCGTCTACCATGATATAACCCAATGATTAGTGGTAATAACGCAATAAAAAGAATAACAAAGTAACGCGGATTACTATAAGGCTGAATATTGATCACGCGTTATTTACCTCCTTAATTACTTGTTTAATATCTACCTTACCATTTTGAGAAATTGGCATTTCATCACGGTAGATAAAACGTTGAGGAAGCATGTATGGCATAATATCTTGACTTAACTCTTCACGTAATTTCTTAGTCAACTCAGCATCGCTATACTTTTCGCGCACTCCATCAGCTAGTTCAACAACAGCAACTAATTGTTGTACTTTGTGGTCTTTATTATATTTTGGCGCTACAACGCCGTAACGAACCAATGGATTCTTAGCAAGGTAGAAATTGATTTCCTCTAATTCAATTCGATATCCATTGAATTTAACTTGGAAGTCAATTCTTCCACGATAAAACAGCATGTCGCCATCTAAAAATCCTAAGTCTCCAGTACGATAGCTTGCATGCTCACTTTCCTTAAAGAAAGCAGCCTTAGTTTTATCTGGGTTATTTAGATAACCTTTAGAAACGCTTGGTCCTTCAATAATAACCTCACCCTGGTTATCTTCTTCACCTTTAGAAGTATCAATTGAAATCTTAGTGTCATCTTTTGCTACACCAATTGGTAAACGATCATATTTATCTAAAACTTTATCCGTAATTTCTACTTGTGTTACGGCAACTGTTGTTTCAGTTGGCCCATAAGTATTAAAAATATGACTGTCTGGGAATTTCATCTTCAACATTTTAGCTGTTTTATGACTTAATTCTTCACCACAAAATAGGAAATGAGTTAGTTCTGGATGGTGTTTAGCATCAAACGTAGGATCTAAGAAACTCATTTCTACAAATGATGGAGTTGAAACCCAAACATTGAATTTTAACTGTGGCAACGTCTTAAATAATTGACCTAAGTTCTCAGTTACATCGTGAGGTAAAACTACTAATTTACCGCCTGCTGTCAAAGCTGGATAAAGGCTCATTACAGATAAGTCAAAAGAATATGGGGCTTGAGCTAAAAAACTAGGTTTCTCAGGAAGTGAAAAATCACTTAATTCCCAATTTACAAAGCTAAGCAAATTATCATGGCTAATTTGGACACCCTTAGGTTTTCCTGTTGTTCCTGAAGTAAAGATGATATAAAAGTTATCATCTCCATTTACAAACTTATCTTGATCAATTTCTACATGACTATCGGAAACGTCTCCAGGAGTTAAAACTTTTATATTCTCCATTTCAATAGGAAGTTTATCAATAGCAATCACTAAAGGAGCCTCAGAAACCTCTTGAATCATTAATAAACGTTCACTATTAGAATAGCTAGCAATTGGAATATAAGCATGTCCTGCTTTAACAGCACCAATAAAACTAGCAATCATTTCAAAGGTTTGACCACCCCAAATCATTACCGGAGCTTTTTCAGGAAGATCTAGTTCGCTAATCTTAGCTGCATAAGCATCTGACCTAGCTTTTAGGTCTTCATAAGTATTAGTTTCGCCAAGATAATCATAGGCGATTCGGTTTGGATCTTCAGTAGCAATTTGATCGATTGTCTTGATTACATCTTTAATCATTTAATGCGACCCTTTCAGTTTTAGAAATCTTTATAAATAAATTTTGCAGCTCCAATGCCACTATATGAATACAAGTAAACTAGCACTACAAGCACTGCAAAGTAAAAGAGAGTTTTAGCAATAAACAAGCCTATTTCTTTTTTCTTTGTATCGCTCTGTTTATCTTTGTTTTCTGCCATGCTTACACCTCGTATCTTTTTTCTAAATTTTACAACATTGTTATAAAATAGGTTAATATCTTTACTATTTTTTAGGAAAATAGCATGAACAGTAGTAATTATACCAAAAATAGCCTTAGTTATGGACAGTTCGCTACTTTTGATTACGTTTTCTTTCAATAAAATAACCAATACCTAAGAAAATAGATGGCAAAATTGAAACAAAGACTAATACTAACAAAATCACTTTCAATAGCCAGTCAGGATTTTTCCACTTTCTATCATTAGCAGTCGTTAAAGCGTAAGCAGAAAACAATACAATTGTAATTAAGTTTATTAAAAATAAAATACTATGGGAATACTGGTATAATACCAAAACACTACTTCCTGATATCAAACCGCTCCAGCCTGCTAATCGTACCCAAAAAGATATTTTTTTTACCATTTTAACCTCCTAATAAGGCATTGATATTTGCCGATAAAATTCGGTCAACAATCATTATTTGATCACTTTCATAAGCCTTCGCTCCAGATTCAAATAACATCAACAATTGACCATTTTGAACATAAATTTGTTCTAAATATGGTGGCATAATAACAACTTTTTCTGCATTTCCTTCATCTAGATAATTCAAAGCTGAAATTGGGAAAAAGTATAATTTAGAATCTTTACTTCCATATGATTGACTCAAAATAATCCAATTCTGATAAAATGCAATTCCTTGAATCTGCCGATCCATTGAGGCGCTTCCCGATCCCAAAGCCCAAGATACTTGGCCAGTTACTGCTTTAATTTGATCACTTGTAATTGTACCTTTAAAGGTGCCTGAACGAGCGATTGGATAGCTAGCAAATTGTCCTTGTCCATCTGTATTAAAAAAGCCAACAAACAGTTGATTGTCATAATAAGTTACACAAGATGCTCTTTCAATGGTAGGCAAAGCAATTACATTATCATATTGGATAGGTTGCTTTTTCTTATTATAGCTATATTTTTCTAGTTTCTTTAATGAAAACGACATTAGGGCCGAAGAATCATCTTGACTTCCTGTTACCCAAATATTTTTAGCAATTGGATCATAGGCAATACCGCCTAAATGCGGAGATCCTGAAACTTGAACTGTCTTTAAGTATTTGCCACTTTTCTTATCTAAGCAGTAAATAACTGAGCGGTGATTATGCGTTGAATCGTAAGCTGTAATTAATAAGTACTTCCCCGCTACAGTTAATCCCTGAGGAGTCATTGAGTCCGCATCTGTAATTTTCTTTTTATTAAAATCATAGCTTGGCGTTACAACTTGACCCGGAATTACAACACTGCTGCCGATTTTACTAGCACGAGGCGTTTCATAGGCTGCACTATAGACATCAGGATATTTTTCATTCAATAACTTTTTAAAATAAGCTAGATTATGGTGTCCTGGACTAATGCTTGTGCCATCTTTTGCTTTTTCTACATCGGGTCTAGAAGTAAAAGTAGCTTTTGCCTGTTCTCGTTTTTGATATTGCTGGTATCCATAATATCCACCGTAAGCAGCCCCAGCAATAACTATCAAAACTAAGACTAATTTAAACAGAATTTTTAAAAATTTCTTCATTAGCTTTCCCTACCTAATAGATAATTTCCTTAATTCGATATTATACCTGAATAGTCCTTTACTATCTGAAAATTAAAAATTTTGAGCAAGTATCTTATATTTCTTTATGTTTTATACTATAATATATTAATTGTAGTAGTGGATTAACAATAATCCATTGCTATTAGCATTAACATCCAACTTTTTATTTTCATTCTTACTCCTCCAAGTAGATTGAATAATAACAAGATCAGCCTCGGGCTGATTATCTATCTTTGAAACGACTTATGCACTTCCCAGCATAGGTCGTTTTCTTTTTAGTGCATTAAAAAAGAGAATCCATAATTCGGATTCTCTTTTCTCGTGCTGATAATGATTAAGGAAATGGAAGGAAATTAAGTAAATTACCATCTTTAGTATATCTTTGATAGGTGGCATCCCTTAACTTATTCCAAACTTTACTTTGAAAGGCATTCAATTTTAAATCATTAAACGCCATTAAATTTCCAACTAAACTAACAACATCAAATAATTGTGAAGTTAAAGCGACCGCGCGATATTTTCCTGTTTTTAGATTAGCTACTGCCTCATTTACTTGTTCAACTATCTTATTAACTTCATGATCATTTTCTGCCATCAAGCTTAATCTAAATGCTTCAAGTAAGCTGATATATTCTTGATACATAATTTAATACCAACTTTCTACCATATAAGAATTTTGTAAAAGCGATTTCATTTATATACAAATAATATCATACCAATCTCACTAATATTGATTTTTTTCGATAAACACTTCACTATTAATCCGTTATCAGTAGCTAGTATTTCATTTTTATTTAAGTCATACCAATACGGTATTTTCACCTAAAAAATTGTGCAAATTGTACTTTCGTAATACGATTATCTTACAAAGAATAGTTCCTAAATTTATTGAAATCTACAGAAGGTGAAAAAGATGGTTTCTAAAGACGTAATTATTTCTACAATGACTGAGTTAGTCGACTCACTTAATAAAACAAACCCAAGTTCAGAATTCACTAGCTTCCTTACAGATAGTCTAACAACTATTAAATCAAGCAATGGCGTTGCTTTCACCGGTCAACTTCAATACTTCTTTAATCGCGCACCTATCGTAAAATTTTCTGACAATATTACTTTTATCCCTGAAGAAGAGAAATTATGGGACAAACTGCTCTTCCTAAATGAGCTAGGAAACAATCTTTGGGGTGCAAGTTTATAATTTATTCTATTTCTTTAGTAAATTTAACTTTTTTAATAAAAAACGTCACAATTTGTTCACATTTTCCCTCTAATATATAAACCATAGCAACGGGGAAAACAAAACCCCATCGCTATTAGCATTAACATCCAACTTTTTATTTTCATTCTTACTCCTCCAAGTAGATTGAATACATTTATCAGTTTTTGACTGATCCTATACTTATATATTTTGAAATCCGCGTCTTTCCCAGCGCGGATTTTTTTGTGGGCTTATTTTCAATACTTTCATACAATAGAAGTGAAAAGAAATATATTTTTTAATTTAAATATTTAAGTTTAGAAAGGATTATCATGTTCTCACCATCTATTCAATCATTGATTGAGGAAAAAGCGGACTCATTTATTATTCCCGCCTCTAGGATTGCGTTTGTAGAAGACGAAAATCCACTCTACCATGCGTTTTTAATTCTTACTAAAATGAAATATTCTAAAATTCCAGTTTTAGATAGAAAACAAAAAGTAGTTGGTTTAATTAGTTTAGCCATGATTACAAACAAGATGCTAACACCTGATAATATTGTTATCGGACCTTTGTCAGACTTAAAAGTCAAAGATGTAATGCAAACAGAATTCGAAACAATCAATTTTGCTCACACTAATTTTGAAACTCAACTACATCTTTTAGTAGATAATCCATTTATTCCAATAGTCAATGACAATAATATTTTTCAAGGTCTGCTAACTCGGCGAGAATGGATCAAAGCATTCAACTATGTTACTCATACAATTGACGAAAAGTATGACATTACTGAGAAATGCGTTTCACATGAAGAAAACTAAATCGCTTAAATTTAATCTGTTAAGTGGTATAGTAATATTGTTTTAGTATTATTGTTAAATTAGTTGGAGGTAAAGTTAATGAGACATCAATGGAAATTTTTCACGATTCTCGGAATTGGTGTCATTGCAGCAATTTTAGACTTTCTGTGTGGAGCTCCTAAAATTGGTACATGGCCCATCTCAGGCATCCTAATTGATATCTTCGGAATTTTTATGGCAATCACCATGCTCCGCGAAATGATTCATACTCTTGAATCCGGTCGTTGGGGCGTTGATATTCTAGCAATTATTGCTGTTGTTTCAACCATGATTGTTGGAGACTACTGGGCAGCTTGGATGATCTTAATCATGCTTACTGGTGGTGATTCCCTCGAAGACTATGCTACTAGTCAAGCTGATAAGGAATTACGTTCTTTATTACAAAATTCACCAAGAATTGCTGATAAGTTAGTTAACGGCAAGATTGAAGAAGTTAAGGTTGACGACTTAAAAATTGGCGATATTGTGTTAATTAAGCCAGGTAGCCAAGTTCCAGTAGATGGAGAAATCATTAAAGGTAATTCTAGCTTTGATCAATCTTCTTTAACTGGTGAGTCAGTTCCAGTAGATAAAAAAATCGGCGATAATTTAATGTCAGGATCAATTAATGGGGATGCAGCTGTAGAAATGAAAGTTACTAAAGCTGCTAAAGATTCTGAATACCAATCAATTGTCGCTTTAGTTAAGTCTTCTGAAGCAAAACCTGCTAAGTTCGTTAAAATGGCTGATCGTTATGCAGTACCATTTACCATTATTTCTTTAATTATTGGTATCGCAGCTATGATTACTTCTGCTGTAACTAATCCAGCACTAGGTTGGCAAGGACACTTTTTGCGTTTTGCACAAGTTATGGTTGTTGCATCTCCTTGTCCACTGTTAATCGCTGCTCCAGTTGCAATGGTATCTGGTATGAGTTCAATGTCACGTAGCCACATTATCGTTAAGTCTGGTACTACACTTGAGAAGCTATCTCGCACTTTAACTTTTGCTTTTGATAAAACGGGTACGTTAACTGAAAACCAATTGGTTATTGACCAAGTTATTTTAGCTAAAGACAGCTCAATTTCAAAAGAAGAACTACAAAGTTTAGCTGCTAGCGTTGAACAACAATCCAGTCACGTTATTGCCACTTCATTAGTAAAAAGCACCGATAAAAACTTAATTAAACCAGTTACCAACTTGAAAGAAGCTACTGCTAAGGGTGTTAGCGGCGAAGTTGATGGTAAGTTAGTTAAAGTTGGTAAACTTTCTTATGTTGATCCCGATCAAGAAAAAATTACTATTAATTCAACAGCTGTCTTTGTTTCAATCGACAACAAATTTGCTGGATATATTACTTTCCAAGATCAAATGAGAAAGAATACGCCAGAAACTATTAGCCGTTTACGTCGTCAAGGTATCAAACAAATCATGATGTTAACTGGTGACCGTAGAGCGGTAGCTGATAAGGTTGCTAAAGAAGCTGGTATTAAAGAAAGTGAAGTTCATGCAGACTTACTTCCTGCACAAAAAATTCAAGTAATTAGAGATGTTAAGCCCGATCTAAGACCTGTTGCCATGGTCGGAGATGGTGTTAACGATGCACCTAGTTTAATGGCTGCTGATGTTGGTATTGCCATGGGTGCTAAAGGAGCAACCGCTGCTAGCGAAAGTGCCGATGCTGTAATTATGGTTAATGACATTTCTAAAGTTAATGATGCAGTTGCAATTTCGAAACATACTATGAAGGTAGCCCATGTCGACATCATCACTGCAATTTGTATCGTTATCTTAATTGAATTAATTGCCTTTACTGGTATTATTCCAGCTTTCTGGGGCGCAATTTTACAAGAAGTAGTCGATTTAATTACTATTTTGCTTGCTCTTCTTGCTAAGACAAAACCAACTAATCCTAAACAAACTGGGATTAAAAATAAATAGTTATTTGCAACTATGAATATTTTTAGCTAAACTAATTTTTAGTTAAATAATTTTCATTAGTGGTTGGGTTTTTAAAACTTTCAAGATTTGCTTATTTGGGTCAATAAGCGCTTGGAAGTTTTTTTATTTACCACAAAGTTATAGAAAGCTGGAGAAGATGCACTTTTTAGGAGAATTAATTTTAATTCTGCTGGCTACTACATTATTAGGGCAACTGTTTTCACGTCTTAATATGCCAGCGGTTATTGGTCAATTATTATCAGGAATTTTATTAGGTCCAGCCATTTTAGGGCTAGTTAAACCAAATGAAATTATTTCACTTTTTTCAGAGTTCGGAGTAATTTTGTTAATGTTCCTAGCGGGGCTTGAAAGTGATTTGGATTTATTAAAAAAATACTTCAAATTAAGTTTCACAGTTGCTGGTATCGGTGTAGTATTGCCTGTATTTTTCATGGGAATTGCTAGCTATTTATTTGGAATGAATTTCCTAGAAGCATTATTTATTGGAATTGTGTTTGCGGCTACAAGTGTTTCGATTTCAGTTGTAGTATTACAAGAAGCTAACCAAATTCATACCCGAGCTGGTACAGCTATTTTAGGAGCAGCTGTAGTCGATGATATTTTAGCTGTCATTGTTTTAAGTCTATTCACTACCTTTAGTCACGAGGGCGGCAAGAGTGGACTGACTAATAATTTCTTTATTAATTTATTAATTGAAATAGTTTACTTTGTCGCTGTTTGGGCTGTCTTTAAATTTGTTGCCCCATATTTCATGAAACTAGCTGAAAAAGTTGAAGTTGACTATGCTGTTGTTATTGGCTCACTTGTATTAGCTTTATCAATGGCTTGGGCAGCAGACTTTGTCGGTTTAAGTGCAGTTGTTGGTGCCTTCTTTGGTGGACTTGCAATTAGACAAACGCCTCAATATAAGGAAGTTCAATCCTCAGTAAGTGCAATTGGATATTCAATTTTTATTCCAGTATTTTTTGTAAACATTGGTCTATCAATGACATTTGCAAGCTTTGTCAAAGATATCTGGTTCATTATCGTGATGACCATTTTAGCTGTCGTATCTAAATTCTGGGCTGGTAAATATTCAAGCGAATTATTTGGTTTTACTAAAAATGAAGGAAATATTGTTGGTGCCGGCATGGTGTCACGTGGTGAAGTAGCTTTAATTGTCGCTCAAATTGGAATTACGCACCATCTCTTTCCTGAAGATATCTATTCAAGTTTAATCTTGGTAATTATCATTACCACTGTCCTTTCACCGTTTATCTTGAATTACTATATTAAACGCGAACTTAAAAATGACTAACAAAAAACGAATTAGCTAAAATTAAGGCTAATTCGTTTTTCTACGTAAAGTCAAGCATAATAAGGTGTTTAGCTTTATTTTTTAATCATATTTTTAAGCGTTTAATACATACAGGCGAATTATTTCTAAAAGAAAGTATGACAAATAAGCCTATAAGCATATCGTTTTTATAGGCTTAGGTCTATAATGAAATTGATCAATTAATTACGACTAAAGTCTTTTTGGTTATGTGTGGCTACGTTGTAATTATATAGTTGATCATTGATAATCAGAGCATAAATAGTCCTGATTAGCTTATGAATTGAAGCAATAGCGATCTTTTTAAACCCCTTGGTTTGAAGAGATCGCTTTTTGCTTTCATAATAATCTGCTATATGACAAGGATTGGTTTTAGCTGCATTGTCTATTTGACCAATAGCTCGATAAAGCAATTTACGTGCGATGGCATTCCCATGTTTGGTAATGCTTAAACTAGAATCCATTTCACCTGATTGGTAACGCCCTGGATCAATACCAATAAAAGCGTTGATCTTGTTAGGATTAGAGAATCTGCGAATATCGCCTAATTCTGCTAAAACTCTAACAGCAGTAGTCTGTGCAAAACCAGGAATGCTCTCTAGATTCTCAAGATCATGATTTGGCAAAGATTTAGCTAGTTTTACCATTCTAGAAATTAAGTTTTCTCTTTGCTCGTTCAAGTTAATTAATCTTTGGGCATAGTATTGCACTTGTTCAGCTTCTACGCTGGTTTCAGAAACAACTGGATAAGTCATATTGGCGAGTTTCTTTAACTTAGCTGCAGTCTTTTGCGCATGCTTTATTCCAATACCTTTAAGCTGGATCAGCCAGTTGATAATTTCTCTTTCTTGGGCTTGTCTAATTAATTCACAGTGTGGGTAGTGACTGATTATTTTCCAATAGTTAAAGCCCTTCGCTGTACAGAATAATTGCTCTACTTCAGGAAAAGTAGATTGTAAAACTTGATGAAGTCTATTTTTAGCCATCACTAAATCAGCTGTTAGCTGGTCATAAAATCTGCTTAAAGCATTAAGCTGATGATATGCATTAGCTTGTATTTTATTAACCGGATGATGATAAAGTCGTTGAATTAGGGCTAGGTGATAAGCATCGGTTCGGTCGGTTTTATTATGACGCAAGCCCAAATCCATCTCTTTCTTAGCCTTAAGAGGATTAATAATGACATAGTCGTAGTCATAGTCTTCAAGAAAAGCTTGTAGTCTGCGAGAATAAACACCAGTAGCTTCAAAGATTATCTGTGGCTGTTTAGAGAAAGCAGCTAAGTCCTTTAACAGCAATGTGAAACCAGGAAGATCGTTAGTAATGGTGAGTTCATTTTTACTTTCACCAATTAATTCACAGACAGTAGAAGTAGCTTTGCTTACATCAATTCCGAATACAACTTGCATAATAAATACCTCCTAAAAATTAGTAGTAAAACGTATTTACTTAAGGAATCATATCTAATTTTCTAAACTCGACATCTAAGTGTCCACATTCTTCGAAGAGACTATTGAATTCTTGAGCAAAACTGCCAGTTTTTTATACGACATCAAGTGTCTAAGAACAAGACGGCATATGGTTTTACTACTATTTTCATCCTACGACTAGAACAAAAAATAGTGAATTGATTATCCCGTCGGATATCAATTCACTATTTAGCTTAGAATGTTTTTCATATTCTAATTTACTGAAACATTACCCAGAGAAGTATCTGCTTCTAAGACATTCCTAGAGTCACTATTCTTTTCAAAGGAATTACCTTGCTTTTTACCACTAATTGTAACTTTTCCAAGAGAAGTATCTAAATCATAGCCACTCGCATTACTGCTCTTAACTCTAATATTACCTTTTGAAGTATCAAAACTAATTCCATCTTTAGTCTTCAAATCTTTAATATCGATATTGCCGTTTGATAAATCAATATTGCCTGTTTTTACTCCTAAATAATCAGCACTAAAATTACCATTTGCATTATCAACATTTAAGCTTTCTAATTGCTCTTTCGGCATTTCAATTACGATTTTAGAATTTAACTGCTTAAAGTTAAATAGACGAATGTGGGTAACTTGATTCTTAAAACCAATTTTTAATTTGCTATCTTTAACCTTAATTTCAGGAGCAATTTTTTCTGCTCCAGAATAACTGACATGATATTTATTTCCTACTTTTAAAACTACATCTCCCGTTGGAATGTCTATATCTACTTTATTAAATTTAGAAAGTGAATAATCTTGATTAACAACTTTCTGATTAGCTATATTAAACACAGTCCATCCTCCAACTAATATAATTACAATAATGCTAATACTGAATAATATCTTCTTCCAATTCATCTAAATATATTCCTTCAAGTCAAGTATTTCGTCATATTGCTTCAATTCAGCTTCCTCATAGTGGTGAATTACTTCAATGAAAGTTAAATTTGAAGCTAACAGATATTTATGAATTATATCAGAAGTTTTCTTATCAAGAGAAGCGTTAATTTCATCAAGTAATAATACAGAACGCTTCATTAAAATTGCTCTTGCTAGCTCAATTCGAGCCAACTGTCCACCGGATAATTTATCCGCTGCCACGCCCAATTGATAATCAAAGCCTTTTTCTTTAACTAATCCATTTAAGTCTAATTTATCGCAAACTTCCTCTACCTTTTCCCGGGAAATATTTTTTCCTAAAGTCAGATTAAATAATAAACTATCCGCAAAAATTACCGGTGCTTGGCTTGCATATGAGAATAAGTCCGGAAATGTACCAGCTTTTACCTTTTTATCATTTAATCTAATCGCTTCGGCTTGTCCATATTTTCCATATAACAAAAATTGCAATAAAGTCGACTTTCCTGCTCCAGATGGTCCAATGACTGCAATTTTTTTACCTGGTTTGACGTTTAAGTCAATTCCAGTAGCTAATTGCTTGCCATCTCTCTTTAGGATCAAATTCTCTACTTGTAAGTCTTGTAAACTTACAGTTTTACTATTTTCTTGATCTGTTTCTTTATCTAAAAATCCATTAACCTTCTCAACTATCTTCTTAGTAGTAGATAACTTACTTCTGTCATCTAAGATAAATAAAATTGGATTTACAAATGAATTAGCTAATTGCACAATTGCAAATAAAGCTCCTAAGCTTGTTTGCCCTTTTACAACTAAATAAATTCCAAATAGAAATGGCATCAAAAACGTAATAATATTAGCAATAAAATTAATCCATGAGTTAGTATCAAGATTTAAAAGATTCATCTTACTCAATGTCTGTTCTAGCTTAGAAATTGCTTGTTTATTTTTAGCAACTGCCTGATTTTGACCATCATACAGATGCAGGGTTTCAACACCAGCTAAGAAGTTTTTAGTTTGATTAACATACTTACTATTAGCACTAGTCCACTTTTCAGATGATTCTTGAATCGGCTTTTGAAAAACATTAGAAACAATCATTGGAATAAAAGATCCAACTAGGAATAGTAATGTAAGTAACCAATTAACTGCTAAAGCATAGCCTAGTGCTAATACTAGTGAAAAAATCTGCATAATAATTTCAATTTGAGCATTAAAACGATTAGTTTCAAGTAGTTTAAAATCATTAGTTAAAAATCCTAAACTATCACTATTTTCATCTTTTGACTCTTCTAGCATCCCACCCAAAATATGTGTCCTTAAATAAGTGTTAGTTTCCTTAATCGTATTAGTTTTCAATCTGTTAAATACTAAACTTGCAATTAAAGTAACAACTAATGCTGCAATAACAATAATCAAAAATTGTGCAATTTTACCCCAATTCTTATTAGTAGCAATATTAGTTAGTGTTTGAACAACATTAGCCATAATAATATTTTGAAAACTAGCAATTAAGCCAAAGATGATCATCAATATGAATCTAAATTTATTTGAATACTTAAACAGCATCTTCTTCATCCCCTCATCGATTTAAACTTGTTGATAAGAGTATATGACGAGATTATACTTAAAAATAAATTTCTTGCAGATCTGCAAGTTAATTTTTGGAGAATGAAAAAATGTATGGTCATGAATTCAAAGAATTACGCTTAGAACAAGGTATTACACAAAAAGAAGTCTGCCCTGGAATCTGCTCTGAATCAAAACTATCACGCTGGGAAAATGATCAAGTCGAGGTTGAATTTAGTACGGCAATGAAATTATTAAATAGAATTCACATTACTAGCCATGAATTTATGGGTTGGTCTAAATTCTCACCACGACCCGAAATAGATCCTGAACTTTCTGAAGCTATTGAAAAAGAAAATATCCCACTTCTCAAGCAAGTTACACAAAAACAACTAACCAAGTATCATAAAAATCATAATAAGTTTGATCTATTTATGGCTGCTAATCTATGTAATCAACTTTTTATTATCGAACATAAAAATTACTTACCTCCTATTGATCGAAAAAAGCTTTTTGCGATTTTTTCAAAAGTCAATTTATGGAGTCAATACTATATTTCAGCGTTTGGCGCATCAATTTTTCTATTCAATCCTAAGCAAATTTATGGTAGTTCAATGCAAATAATTCGTAATATTGACCGCCTTAAAGAGGCTGAAACTAGTTTTAACTTAGAAATCATTATGGGAAGTTTATCAGATGGCATTTTACGGCTGATTTCACTTAATGAATTGTCTTATGCTCAGCGATTAGTTAAAGAACTTAAAAAAATTGAATTACCACAATATCTAATGTTTTTTACCCTAACCTTGACTTATTTGCAAAAGGCAATTGATTACATGAAAAATGGGGATGACAAACCAATACTTACATTAATTTCAGAAGTTTTAGATTTGGGATGCAGTGTCCAAGCAACTACCTACCTAGATATGTTTAAATATTTAAAAACGCAACGAAAAAAATACAATTTTTAACATAACGTCTACACTCATTTTTATTCGCTCCTAATATATAGTCACCATCATTTAATAGGCATAATAAAAAACGCAGTTTAAAGCTGCGTTTTTTGTAACTATAAAATACGATCAAATTATCGTAGCAACAATCCAGACTATATTCGTAACTAATAATACCAAAGCTACTAGCCCTTTAAATAAGTTTTTTCTCTTTGTAACAGAATATCTATTAACTAAATATTCCATACTCGCACCAACAACTATGTTCATTAGTACCATTACCATACGATAAGGAAAGCTTCCCCACCATGATGTTAAATTTAGTACTGCTAGTAGTGTAAAAGTTGTCGTTATACTGTAAGAATAACTGATTAATTTTACATTTTTCATAGGCTTTTCTTGACCTCTTTAAAAATAACGTACCAGAAATATAGATATGCTGAAATACACATGACTAAAATAGGAACTTTAATCAACAATGACCACTGCATTGTCATATCCATAATTGACATACGAATATTTGTTTTGAAGATAGCATCTACAAATAAAGGTAAAAAAGGAACTATTCCTAGTAATATCTTAAAAACTAATACTAATCTTTTCATAATATTATCCCTTTCAAAACAAATTATTTCTTGAACTGTCTAACTACTGCCGTAATTATCGCTAGCAAGTTAACACATATAAGAAATATAGTGCCCATTAAAAATTCAGTGTTCCAAAAGTCTTTAACCGCGGCTACAGTGTGAATACCAAATAGCATGGTTCCAAAACTATAATAGGCCGAATAGATCGTTATCAATATTAATCCAACTATATTAATAGCCATTAAACCTAGTATCCATTTAATAAAATTCATTCCAACTACACTGCACTCCTTTCAGTTAATTATTTTGTTGAGATTAAGTATAAATGATAAAAGTGTGGAATAAAGAAAAATGGGTGTATTTACCCAATATTACATTATTTATATTTATCCTTAAACTTTTGTAACTCTTCCCCATACTCAGGCATACCTACAAGACAAAAACTTTTTATTATAGTATCGCAATATTGTAACGCAGACTTATCTTGATTCTTTTTATATTGAATGAAATAAGTGAAAAAGGTCATAGCACTTTTATAAAAAAAGATCAGGATTAGTTGGAACCTTATTAGCAAAATCAATATAAAAATCAATATTCTCAAATTTATTTTCTTCGATAGAAAGGACTAAAACATTAATAGCTAAAGAAAATAGAGATTTTTTAACAAGCATAGATTCACGCACTTGATACTTTTCAATTATCTTTCTAACAATTGCTTCGTTATCAGCCAAACTATAGAAACGCATAGAATTGCAATACAGCATAAACTTAGTACTATTGAATTTTGGAATTTCAAAAATTTTCTTCTTAATCTCTTCTCTAATTTTTTGATCAGATTTATCCGGATTTAGTAATTCTAAAAGTCCATCAGCAATCAAATTTTGAATTTCTTTATCTTTTTCAGATAATTCACTATCCGTAATCATTAATTTAACTTTTTTTAGTTTATCTTTGTCTACGTGATAATATGCTTCTTCCATTATCTTTCTTTGAATTTGAATCTGACTTTGATAGTTTTGGTCTAAAGTTTCAATAAATTCTGTAGCATCAATTTGATTATATCTAAGCAGATTAATTAAGTTTTCCGCCGAAATTTGATGTACATTTCTTTCTACTTTTCCGTAGTAAGATCGATCAATTATATTACCTGCAAATTCTTGTAAAGTTTTATTTTGGTTAATACGGTATTGCTTGAGTAGATCTCCTATTGTCATTTTTACCTTCACCCCTAATCAAAAATTTTTATCACTATTTTAATGAGATAGACAAAACCAAACAAGTGCAAAATTTGGGATTTTGGTTAAAACATACTATGTTATTAGAGAAATGCCGTTAATAACGTTCATCACTGGCGCAGTGAACCATAAAGATCGTATCAAGTAAACTTACACTTGAAGCTAAAATCTTCTGATTAATTGTTGTAACTAACTATTGTTGCATTTTAAGTGAAGCAGTACTTACAACTGCAGCTAACAAAAAGTAAAATGGCAAGATTATAAAAATTATGAAAACGACAAAGAAAAAAGCCAAACACTTATATGCTTGACTTTACGTAAAAGAGGCTACCTTAGCCTCTTTTTATGATTTTAATAAAAAGTAATGGTACAAATACTAAATTTCAACTATAAACACAATTACTAGATAACCATACCAATCGAAATTCACATCATGATTGCCAAATTGAGTTAAACAAACAAAACTAGAAACAAAATTCCGATTAAGCAATAAACAAATGGAAAACCATATTTAATAATGTGCTGCCTAACTAGTAAACATAAAATGAATCCAATAATTGCTAAGCTAACACCCAAAACATACAATAAACCACCTACATTTTAGTGATTTGCGCCTTCAACTGCTTCAATATCGCCCTTACCATCACGGTCAACAATAGCGCTAAGAGCTGCAGTTAACCCCTTAACAATATCATCAAGCGCCATTGATGGAGTATTGGGACGATTTACTACTTGCTCAGGTAAGAATGGAATATGAATAAATCCTGCCTTAATGTTAGGAAATTCCTTATCTCTCATATATTGGACTTGATACATAATATGATTACATACATAAGTACCAGCAGTATTTGAAACGCTAGCTGGTAGACCTGCATCCCTGATTGCCTTTGCTTCTGCCTTAATGGGCAATTGTGTAAAGTAGGCAGTTTCACCATCTTCATGAATTGGTTCACCAAGTGGTTGGTAGCCCTCATTGTCCGGAATACGACCATCATTGATGTTAATTGCTACTCGCTCTGGAGTTAAGCCAAAACGACCACCAGCCTGACCAACATTTAAGACATAATCAGGATTTTCTTCTTTAATTGCCTTTTTTACAACTTCGGCTGATTTATTAAAAACTGTTGGGATTTCCAATTTAATAATTTCAGCGCCATTTATTTCATCAGGTAATCTTTTAACTGCTTCAATTGCTGGATTAATTTTATCTACGCCAAAGGGATCAAAACCTGTTACTAAAATCTTCATAATCTTATCCTTTCAAGACTAAAATGCTAAAAAGTACATTAAACCAATTTGAACAACCAATAAGATAACTGCGATTGGAGCTTGTTGCTTAATAACGCCCATCTGGTCCTTCATTTCTAAAAGTGCAACCGGTAGTGTATTAAAGTTAGCTGCCATTGGTGTTACTAAGGTACCGCAATATCCAGACGTCATTCCAATTGCAGCAACAACTACTGGATTAGCACCTTGAGCAATTACAAACGGAATTCCAATTGCAGCTGTAATTACAGCAAAGGCCGCAAAGGCATTACCCATGATATAAGTAAAGAGTGCCATTGCAATACAGTATAACGCTACTCCTAAGAAATGATTTCCAGCTGGAAAAACATGGCTAATCATATTAGCAGTTAGTTTGCCAACACCGCAAGTAGTAAAGACTACTCCAAGCATAGCTAATAGTTGCGGCAAAACGCCAGGTGCACCAACGCTACGTACCATTCTTTGCGAATCTTTAAAGACTTGCTTAGTCGGAGCTTTAGTTAAAATAATTGCCAAGATTAATGAAACAACGGCACCAATACCGATTCCAACTTGACCACCAAGTGGCGTAAACTGAGCAATCAAAATAGAAGTTAATGCTAAAACTATACTTGGTAAAAATACTTTTGCTCCTAAGCGCTTTGCACCCTCTTGCGCGGTTTTGGGGTCTAACTTAGGTAAGCTACCAACTTGAATCTGTTTAAACAAAGCTAAAATTCCAATTATTAAAACCATTGCACCGGATACAACTGCTGGAATCCAATCTCCAAAGGCAAAAATAATTGCCAAGAAGAACCAAAAAACAGTTGTTCCAATTCTCGCCTTATTTGTCTTATCGCGCAAGGTTTCAATTCCAGCAACTGCCATACATAACCCAATCAATGCATAAAGAATGGCAAGTAAAAAGTTAATTGTATTTTGCATAATTATTTACCCTCCCATTTCTTCATTTGACGGTCAAAATAAAGATTGTAAGCAAAGACTAAAATAAAAGTAATGATAGCAATTGGAATAGTGTTAAGCACAATTCCAACAGGATCAACTTTATAGCCCAGTGATTTCATAGTTGAAGAAATCAAAAGTACTCCACCAGAAGCTACAAACAAGTTCTGAGCAAAAAAGTTACCAAAGTTGTCAACTGCCGCACTGCGTCCCTTAATTAGATCAATTTCTGATTCAGTTAATTTTTTATTATCTTGATCTTCAGCAGCCGCAATTACCATTGGTGCAATTAATGGTCGAACGAATTGTACTTGTCCTTGTAAAGAAATTCCAAAAACTCCAGCTAATTCACGAATTAATAAATAGATATTCAAAATCTTACCCGCAGTTAACTTTTTAAGTTTTTTAATTGCATTAACCGCATAATCTCTTAATCCATGTGATTCTACTAGCCCAATCATTGGCAAGGTTAGGAAAAACAAACTTACCATTCGATTTTCCACAAAACTCTTTCCAATTACTTCCAGCAATTTAACAAAATCCATCCCTGAAAACAGACCTGTGACAATTGCTGCAATGACTACAACTGCAGTCGTATCCCACTTTAAGACAAAGCCGACCACAATTATCAATATTCCTAACAGCTTTAAATATTCCATACTACCTATTCCTTAAATAAAAAATAAAAAAATACTATAAAAATATTATATAAAATGCAATAAAAAAATACGAAAGGAAAAACCATTCGTATTTCAATTTCTATTCAAATTAGTTAATCAACAAATAAGTAGCTGCCCCATCTTACTGGTTCTTCAACAGTAGGTAGCAATAAGAAAATAACTACAATAATCCAGCCAAATGGAATAATAATTAACCATAGCCACCAACCACTATAGTTCGCATCATGTAGCCTTCTTACTGCATAGCCCAAAAGGCCTAATTTTATCCAAACTAGTAAGATTAATAAAATTAATTCAATTAGCCAAGTAAAAAATGTAATATGTGATACAGCCCAAGTCACATTATTTGGAGTAACAGAGAAGATTCCACTAGTACATAATGCTAGTATTGAAGCTACTCCAATTACAATTGTTAATAAGAACTGAATAACAAATGCAACCCAAAAGGCTTTTCGTGTACTACGCGCTGCCCAAGTGAACGGATAGAGAAATAATCCCTTAAAAATTTCTCCAACTGATGGATCGGGAATATCACTTTCTGGTGCATGATATTCTTGTTCATAATAAGGTTTATCAGACATAAAATTTACCTCATACTAATTTCTAATTATTTTCTGCTTTCGTAATTAGTTTATCAAAATTTTGATCCTGATGTTTTTTAGCTTGGTCAGGTGTCTTCCAGTAAACTTGATCCGTTATTTTTCCTTGGCCACTAGCTAAAATAACTACCGGATGACCGTCCAAGATTGTATAACCATAAGACGTTTGGTGTTTATCTTTAGCTGTCCAACCAATTAAGGTAATATAATTGACTCCTTTCGGGGCTTCAGTATTATTAAAGACTTTAACCCATGTATGAGTATCGTTCAGATAGTCATTAGAAAACTGTTGATGCTTTTCAAAATACTCTTTATCTGGGATATGGATCTCATATTGATGATCTTCCGTCGTAAGCGCATGTGGACCAAATTCAATTTCTCTTAATTGATTATCATCCTTACTATGTGTATGCCGGTTTTTATCCATACTGTACCACTTACCTTGTAATTTTGTAGGAACAGTATATAACCCTTTATCACCAGCAATATTTTTAGTCTTTACTCGCTGTCTTTCTTTCGTCTACTACCTTGATATTCTTAATGATCTTGTTAACCTTACTGCCATCATTATGATTGTTAAGATATTTAATCATCATTTTAATATCAGATGAACCAATTTCCTTATTCTTATGATAGAAGAAAATCGTTGGATCATTCTTTGTATAATAGAAATATTTATCTCCATCAGCTGTGGCAATTTCGTATGCAACATCACTACCATTTTGCATATATGAATAATCCTTGCGATTGTGGAGTTTTACTTTAACGGTATTATTTTGTGCTTGTTTAAAAGTCTTCTTCCAAATATCAGGATACTTTTCACCAGCATAAGCAATTGTAATTGCAGTTTGCTTCTTAGTAGTCAAATTATTTGCTGTAATTTTACTGCTTTTCTTAACTGTTGTCGTTTTTTCATTTGAAGAACTAGAATTGTTATTTTGCGTATTGCTACATGCCGTTAGCATTGTACAGCTTAACAAACCAATTAAGCCAATTGATATAATCTTTTTCATCATTAATCCCTCCAAAAAATTTCCTCTCAAGTTTATTAAAGCACTCTGTTATTTATTACCCAAGCAATATAGCCCTAATTATTAGCGTTTATTTTTCTTCTTTTTTATACTAAAAATGTATCAAAAGAAAGGGGATCAAAATGCTAAATAATATTCATACTTTCTTTAACGCCTTTGGAGCAACAGTTATTGTTCCTATTATGATCTTTATTATTGCTTTATTTCTAAAAGTAAAACCAAAAAAAGCAATGATGTGTGGATTTTATGCGGGAGTAGGATTAACAGGATTTTCTTGGATTATTAATGAATTTACTCCAATAGTTACTAAGATCGTTCGTCAAATGGTTAACAATACTGGCATCAAATTACCCGTTGTCGATATCGGCTGGCAGGCTGGTTCTCTTGCGAGTTTTGGTTCTCCAGTTGGTCTTACTTTTTTTGTATTTGGCTTGATAGCTGAATTTATTTTATTTGCTGTTGGAGTAACCAAGGTATTCATGCCATCTAATCTTTGGAATAATTTTGGTTTCATGATTTGGGGAACCCTTGCTTTCTATGTAACTCATAATTGGTGGATTTCACTAGGCTTATCCTTTTTTATGCTTCTTTACACTTTATTATTAGCTGAAGTTCAGGCTGATCGCTGGTCAAGTTATTACAAAATTGAAAATACTACTGTCTGTGCCGCACAAAACATTGTTCAAACGGTCCCCGCTATTCTTCTAGATCCTCTGTGGAATCTGCTTGGCTTTAATAAGGCAAATTTGACACCAGCAGCTTTCAAAAATAAATTTGGCGTCTTTGGCGAACCAACTACATTAGGGGCTATTTTAGGAATAGTAATCGGTGTTTTAGGCAATATTAAAGATCTAACAACCATTAAAGCATGGGGACAAATTCTACAGTTTGCCGTTCAACTGTCAGCTGTTATGACAATCTTTCCTTTAGTTACTAATGTATTCAGTAAGGCTTTTACTCCTCTAGCTAAGCAAATTGATAAAGAGAGGAAACAAAGTAAGAATCAAAAAGCTGAAGCAGATCTTGTTCACGATAAAAAACGCTGGTTCCTAGCAGTTGATGACGGTGTAGGTTATGGCGAGTCCGCCACGATTATTTCAGGAATTATCTTAATCCCAATTATGGTTGTTATTGCCTTTCTTTTACCAGGAAACAAAACTCTCCCTGTCGTTGATTTAATTTCACTTCCATTTATGGTTGAATCAATTGTTGCTATTACTGATGGCAATATCTTAAAGGTTATTGCAAACGGTATTGTATGGTTTAGCTTAGGCTTATATGCGGCTAGCTGGCTAGGTTCAATTTATACTGGAGCTATTTCTCAGTATGGTGCGACAATTCCAGCTGGTATTGTATTAGTTACTAGCTTTAACTTAATGGCTCGTCCCCTCAACGCGTTAGTTTTTGCAGCTTTTATTTCACAGAATCCTCTTTGGATTAGTCTATGTATTATTGTTTATTTGGCTTTGTTATTCATTTTAAGAAAATACCGTCCACAAATTTGGACTTATTTAAACAAAATAGCCAATAAAAATGTTCACGCTAACCAAGACCTTAAACCATCCCCTAAAGACTGAATTTGTTACAATAAGTACAAGGGATCTGACAAAAGGACGTGAATATTGATGACAAAATTTAGTTGGAAAAATGTATTAATTGCTGGTACTGCTGCTGGCGTTATTTCTGGATTAGTTAAATTAGGCTGGGAAAATATTCTTCCTCCAAGAACGCCAGAGAGAAATAAAACTAATCCTCCGCAAAAATTGTTGGAGCAAATGGGCGTGCCTGCAAAATTAACTCATGCAACTTATACTTATTCTGGTGAAAAATTACCATGGGTCAGCTATTTAGTTCACTTTGGCTTTTCTATTTCTTTTGCAACTGCTTATGCAGCTTTACTAGAAAAGAAAGTTAAATGGCTAACTGTAGATCAAGGTGTTCCTTTTGGTTTGGCAGTTTGGATTGCCTTTCACCTAGTTATCATGCCATTAATGAAGACTGTTCCCTCTCCTAAGGACCAACCACTAGAGGAACATATTTCAGAAGCACTAGGTCATATTGCCTGGATGTGGACTAATAATGAAATTGCCGAGATAGTTTTGAAACAATTAGGGCAAAGAAAAAAAGAGCGTTAAAGCTCTTTTTCTTTTACTATAAAATTGACAGAATATTGTTTAGCATGTGAGTTAAAATCGAATATCTAATATCTTTTGTTTCCACATATGTCCATGCCAGAATCATTCCCATAACCCAGTATAAATAAATGAACTTACTAAACATTGGGTCATGCCCGTAAGCAAAAACAAAGCCACTTGCTACAATTCCAACCCACTTATTTAAAGTATTATCTGCTGGAAGAAAAGTGTTGAAGAACAGTGCTCTGAAGATGAGCTCTTCACAGATTGGTGCTACAACAATTAGTAAGACATTAAACATTGGCGATGCGACTTTTCTAACCTCATCAATTTCTGCTTGATTCTGAGAAACAGCATTTCCACCAACCAATTTAATATAAGCAACTTGAAAAATCACAAGCACAAAGAAAGCTGCTACTGAAATAATGACTCTTCTGACATCCCAGTGCGGTTTTGCGTTAAAGACCCAGTCATTTTCTTGCTTAAGCTCTCTCTTATAAATCCAATACATCCAGTAAATTACTGCTACTGTTAAAACTGCTAAAATAATTGCAAATAACAAGTTTACCTTCTTTTGCGCATAACCTAATTGCAAAAGTGTATATAATACAAAAGCAATAATCACTGTTGCTAAATTTCCTAAAAAGCGTAAAAAAGTCTTCATCTGAACACTTCCTCTAATTGAAATTATCTATTTCTTTTCATTATAATTATTTATTAAAAAGACATAAGGACATTTAATCATGCAATCACAACTCATGCAATCTTTACATCGACTTCTAAATTTTGCTACATCTAATAAGGTAACGATTACTACATTCATGATGCTAGTATTTTTAGGATTATTTTTACTTTCTTGGTTAATTGAACCACGCCGTTTGATCAACGGCCTTATTTTTACAGCATTTGGGCTTAGCTTTTTAATATGGACGGCCATTTTAATTATTTCACAGCACAATGCTTTTTTAACCTCTTCATTTTCTTTTATTGCCCTAGCAATTTTATTTGGAGTATTTTTCTTAGTTACATTCTCATGGATTTTCTTTCTTTGGAACGCATATTTTGTTTGGAAATATGAAAGTCACTCTTTGCCCAATCTTTTAACTTTAATTATTGGTTTATTTTTAGTCGGCTTATGGACTTTAAATAAAGTTGGTGTCTTTCAAAAACTACCGGGCTGGCTACATTCATTAGTCGCTGGAGCTACATTAATTGCCTTCTATCTTCTATTTGTAATGTACAACTTCTTACTAAATTTAGTTTTATATCAAATTGTACCACGTCGCTACAAACAAGATTATCTAATCGTTTTGGGCGCTGGCTTAATTGAAGGTAAAAAAGTCTCTCGACTTTTAGGTGCTAGAATTGATCGCGCAATTGCTTTTTCTAATAAACAGTATGACAAGGGTCATAAACGACCTAAATTAATTATGTCCGGTGGTCAAGGAAAAGATGAAAATTTATCTGAAGCAGCTGCTATGAAAGCCTATGCTGTTAAACATGGCTATGATCCTAATCTAATCTTACTTGAAGATAGGTCAACTAATACTTACCAAAACATGATCTACTCTAAAGAAGTAGCTACCAAAGACTGGGGAAATACTAAATTTAAAGCAAAATTTTTCACTAATAACTATCATCTTTTTAGAGCCGGATTGTATGCAAAAATGGCTCATTTAAATGCTAATGGTATTGGCGCAACAACTAGGTTTTACTTCTTGCCTAATGCTACTATCCGTGAATTCGCTGGTGTCTTTATTATCCACAAGAAGCGTCACTTTGTTATTATTGGACTAATTGCAATTTTATTTATAATTCAAGCAATTTTAGCAGTCTTAGGACTGAGTAAATATATAATTGCTTAGAAGGGAAGGAATATGCTACAACTTTTACACTTAAAAAAGACATATCATGTTGGAGACACTGTAACACACGCTCTTAATGACGTTACAATCAACTTTCGTAATAGCGAATTTGTAGCCATTCTAGGACCAAGTGGTTCTGGAAAAACAACACTTTTAAACGTAATCGGCGGCTTAGACCATTATGATTCTGGTGACATCATCATTAACGGTAAGTCTACAAAGAACTTTTCTCAAACTGACTGGGATGCCTACCGTAACAACTCTGTTGGTTTTATTTTCCAAAGTTACAATTTAATTTCTCATCTTTCAATCATTGAAAATGTGGAACTCGGGATGACGCTATCCGGTGTAAATAGCAATGAGCGTCATGAAAAAGCAATCGCAGCTCTTAAGCGTGTTGGTCTTGGCAATCACTTAAAGAAGCGCCCAAACCAATTATCTGGTGGTCAAATGCAACGTGTTGCCATTGCCCGGGCAATAGCTAATGATCCCGATATTCTTCTTTGTGATGAACCAACTGGTGCGTTAGATACAAAGACTAGCGAAAGTATCATGGAGCTAATTAAAGAATTAAGTCGTGACAAGTTGGTTATCATGGTAACGCATAATCCAGAGCTGGCTGAAGAATATGCTAGTCGAATTGTTCACTTTCAAGACGGAAAAATTCTCAGTGATTCAAATACTTTCGAACCAAAAAAGGAAATAAAAGATACCTTTAAGCTTAAGAAAACCAAAATGTCTTACTGGAATGCTTTAAAACTAAGCTTTACCAATATTATGACTAAGAAAGGTAGGACATTTTTAACTGCTTTTGCTTCTAGTATTGGAATTATTGGGATTGCAATTGTCTTAGCTTTATCGCATGGTTTTCAAAAGCAAATTAACGATACGCAAAGCAAAACATTAGCCAAGTTTCCAATTTCCATCTCGCAAACAGCTACTGATATGAATGATGCCGCTAATCGAAACGACTCTGACAAAAATATTAAAAATAAAGGTTATCTAGTCGCTTCAAAACCTGCCAACGAGAAAAATACGCATGAAAATAAGATTACTCAATCTTATATAAATTATGTCAAAAAAATTAATCCTGACTATGCTAATAACATTTCATTTATTCGCGGTACCCAGCTTAATCTTTTAACTAATGATAATGGCAAGATCAAACATGTAGAATTTTCTAATGTCAATAATTCAGGATCAGCCATTGCCAGTGCTCAACTTCAAGGAATGAATAGTGTTGGAATTAATACAAGTGTCTTTCCTAAAACACTTGATTCAAAGCATGGAACATTTTTAAAAGATAACTATCAACTTCTCGCTGGTTCCTGGCCAAAGTCAAACAATGATGTGGTTCTTGTTCTAAATAATAAGAATCAAGCCAATATTAATGCACTTAAGAATTTAGGTATTTCAATAAAAGATGGGCAAAAATTAAATCTCAATAAGGTTGTCGGTCAAACTTTTAAAGTAATTAGTAATAACGATTACTATCAAGAACTTCCTACGGGAAACTTTCTCCCACAAAAAGCTTCTAAGTCAATGTACGATTCAAGCAAGTTAACTTTAAAGTTAACTGCTGTAATTCGTGGTAAAAATAATAGTCAGATGGCGCTACTCGACAATGGAATTGCCTATAGCGATGGTTTAACTCAAGAAGTTATTAAGCAAAATGAAAATTCAAATATTATAAAGACTCAAAAAAATAGCTCAACCAATGTTATGACTAATCAGCCAATGAATAAAACTCAAAAAGAACAATTCATTGCCTCACTTGGTGGCTCTAGCATTCCTAGTGGTATTCTAATTTATCCAAATTCTTTTAAATCAAAAGATAAAGTACTGGATTACCTCGATAAATACAATAAAGGTAAATCAAAAGAAGATCAGATTATTTATACAGATATGTCGGGTACGGTAACTAAATTAACCGGTGGTTTGCTTGATGGAATTACTGATGTTTTAGTTGCCTTTGCTGGAATTTCATTAGTTACTTCAATGATTATGATCGGCATTTTGACGTATACTTCAGTACTAGAACGTACTAAAGAAATTGGCGTTCTCAAGGCCCTTGGAGCTAGAAAGCGTGACATTACCAGAGTATTTGACGCCGAAACATTTATTTTGGGACTATTTTCAGGCATCTTAGGTATCTTTCTTGCCTACTTATGTACTTTCCCAATAAATGCAGTATTATATGCCATTACAAAAATGAGTAATGTAGCTCAGCTTGATCCAGTGCAAGCCTTAATCTTAGTAGTCATCAGTACAATTCTAACCATGCTTGGTGGTCATATTCCTGCCCGAATGGCTGCTAAGAAAGATGCAGCAATTGCATTAAGAAGTGAATAACTTGATAAGGATTTCAATCTCGAGATCCTTATTTTTGTCCCTAATTTACCTAAGAAAAAATTTATAAACTTATTCTTATATATTATTGAAAACGTCATCAATAAAGTATATGCTTAAGGAAACGGATGTTATATATGTGGAAATAGAAATAGGTGAATGAAAATGTTATCGGGTGTAACAATGTTAGATCTTGCCCGCTTCCAATTCGCAATGACTACAGTCTTCCACTTCTTCTTTGTTCCCTTCTCCATTGGGATGGGATTCATTGTATCAATCATGGAAACACTCTACGTCGTTAAAAAGGACGAAGTATATAAAAAGATGGCTCAGTTCTGGGGGAAAATTTATCTTTTGAGCTTTGCTGTTGGGGTAGTTACAGGTCTTATTCAAGAATTCCAATTCGGAATGAACTGGTCTGACTACTCTCGTTTTATGGGAGATATTTTTGGTGCTCCATTAGCCATTGAAGCTTTACTTGCCTTCTTTATGGAATCTACCTTTATTGGCTTATGGATGTTTACTTGGAATAAATTCAAACCAGGTCTTCACTGTGCTTTGGTTTGGATTTCTTTTATCGGCTCAATGTTAAGTGCAATCTGGATTTTGACTGCTAATGCCTTTATGCAACACCCTGTTGGCTATGCCATTAAAAATGGTAAGGCACAGATGGCTAGTTTCTGGGCTTTAATTGCAAACAAACAACTTTGGGCTAGTTTCCCACACGTAGTAATCGGTGCGATCGTTACTGCCTCATTTGTAGTAATTGGTATGGCTGCTTTTGGATTGCTTAGAAAACGCGATGTTAACTTCCACAAGAAGTCGATGAGAGTTGCTTTATGGATTGCTTTATTTGCTTCAATCGCTGAAATTGGGGCTGGTGACTATCAAACTCAAGTTGAAATTCATGAACAACCAATGAAGTTTGCTGCAACTGAAGGTGTTTACGAAACTACTGGTGATCACGCACCTTGGGATATCGTAGCTAACTTAAATACGAAAGAACATAAAAATGAAGGTGCAATTTCTATTCCTGATGTTTTAACTATTCTTACTTACCATAAGACTAGCGGTTCTATTAAAGGAATGAACCAAATTAATAAGGAATTACATGCTAAATATGACAAGAAATTTGGCAAGGACATGAGCTATTATGTGCCTGTCAAGACCTTGTTCTATAGCTTCAGAATTATGGCAGGTTTTGGTGCCTTATTCGCATTACTTTCAATCCTAGGTTTAATTTGGACTCGTCCAAAGAAGAACACAATTGAAAATAAGCGTTGGTTCTTATGGATTTTAGGTATTTCTACCTTCCTTCCATTTGTTGCTAATACTTGTGGTTGGTTCATTACAGAATTGGGTCGTTTTCCATGGACTGTTTATGGTCTCTTCACAATTGCCGACTCGATTTCTGCAAGTACAACGACAGGTGAACTTTGGTTCACAAACATTATGTACTTCCTTATCTTTTCAACGCTTGGCGCAGTGATGATTTACTACTGCAAGCGCCAACTTGACATGGGTGTAGCTGATACACTTGAAAGGGGTGCATACTAATGATCGATGGAATTGACTTTTTACAGTTGCTTTGGTTTTTATTGATTGGCTTACTCTTCATGATCTTCTACTTCACTGAAGGTTTTGACTATGGGGTAGGTATGGCAACTAAATTTTTAGCTAGAAATGATCAAGAAAAGCATCTCATGATGGAAACTATTGGCCCACACTGGGATGGAAACGAAGTATGGCTAATTACAGCTGGTGGTGCCATGTTTGCTTCATTTTCTGATTGGTATGCAAGTTTATTTAGTGGATATTATATTCTGCTCTTCTTTACCTTATTTGCCTTAATTATTAGAGGGGTATCATTCGAATTCTCTGCCCATGCAGAAACTGAACATGGCTTTAGAATTTGGACTGGAACTTTGTTCTGGGGAAGTTTACTAGCACCATTCTTCTTAACAATGATGTTTGGTAGTTTAGTCCAGGGTGTTCCAATTGATGCTCAAGGAAATATGAGCTTAAGTTTCTGGAATATAGTTAACCCACTCTCCGTTGTAGCGGGAGTTGCTGGAGTACTTCTTTGTTTAATTCACGGCATTAATTTCTTAAGATTAAGAATTGATGACCCTGAATTAAGTGAACGTGCTGCTAGTTTAAACGAAAAGCTTTATCTTGTAGCATATATCGGTGAAGTTGTTTTTGCCTTATTGATCTTCTTCCAAACTGATTTCTTTAAGCTAAGACCAATTTCTTCAACAATTATTACTTTAATCATTGTTGCTTTAACTGCTTGGTCAGATATTGCTTTGATCAAAAATAAGCAAGCCACTGCTTTTGTAACAAGTGGATTGACTTTAGTTGCTGTTGTTGGACTTTTATTCAACGGACTATTCCCACGTGTATTAATCGCTACTGATCCAGCTCACTCACTATTAATTAAGACTGCTGCTAACTCCAAATTGACACTTGAGGTAATGACGATTGTAGCTCTTATCCTCTTGCCAATTGCATTAGCTTATATTATCTGGTCATATGTAGTATTTAGACGCAGAATTAAGGTAACCCAAAATGCTTAATCTAGAACAGGAATAAAAATGATTGATAAACGACTTTTCAAATTGCCAAAAGCCAAAATCATGCTCGCAATGCTTGCAGGACTAATGTTCTTGCAAGCATTTGCTATTTTAGGGCAAGGAATATTTCTTGCTCAAGCAATTGTCGGCTCTTGGAAACGACATCCCTTTACCGATATTACACAAGATGTTTTACTATTTTTAATTTTTTATTTATTGAGACAAGGAATTAATTGGTTTCAAAAATGGTACATGAACCGTTACGCTAATCAAACAACTACTCTCTTGCGTAAGCAGCTCCTTAATAAAACTTACGATGGAGGAATTGCTCTTGTATCAAGAATTGGAACGGGAAATTTAGTTTCGACCCTTCTTGATGGCATGGATGAAATATCTAACTATTTATCCTTAATCTTTCCTAAATTAATAGCTCTAGCAATTATTCCTTGGGTGATTTTAATCTACGTCTTTACATTAAATGCACTTTCTGGCTGGATTTTACTGTTAGTTTTTCCTTTATTGATCTTGTTCATGATTATTTTAGGAACAGCAGCCCAAAGTAAAGCTATTAAACAATATGCTGGTTACGTTAAACTACAAAATCACTTTGTAGATGCTTTGCGTGGACTAAGTACTTTAAAAGTTCTGGGACTTTCTAGACGATATGGAAATATTGTTTATAAAAATAGTGAAAACTACCGCAAAAAAACTATGGGTGTTTTAAGAGTTGCTATCTTATCAACTTTTACACTCGATTTCTTTACTACCTTATCAATTGCAATGATTGCTATGTTTTTAGGAATTGGTTTGATCAATGGCAATCTGATTCTTTATCCTTCACTTGTTATATTGATCCTATCACCTGAATATTTTTTACCAATCCGTGATTTTGGTAATGACTTCCATGCTACTTTAAATGGAAAAAACGCACTGGGACAGATTTTTGATATCCTGTCTTTTCCTACTACTCCGCAAGAAGACCAATTATCACGTTTCACGTGGAACAAAGGCAGTACGCTTATAGCTAAAGATCTTTCTTTTAACTATAGTCATGTTGATCAAAATAAATTTACTGTTAATAAAAACGCCAAAATGACTGGTGTAGTTAAAAATAAAAAATCATCTGCGCAAACCAGTCATACAGTTGATGAACTACAAAATATCAACTTAAACCTTACTGGATTTCAAAAAGTTGGTATTATTGGTCCAACAGGCGCAGGTAAAACGACTTTAATGCGAATTTTAGCTGGATTTCTCACCCCACACCTTAAAGAAGATAACTTCATCGTTAATGGGCAAAATCTTACTCAACTCAATCAAAAGAATTGGCAAAATCAAATTACTTATATCCCTCAGGATCCATACATGTTTGCTGCTAGTATCAAAGACAATTTGACCTTCTATAATCCCGATGCCAATCAAGAAGAGATCAATACAGCATTAAAAGCAACTGACTTAAATAATTTTATTGCCAGCTTAAAAGATGGTTTGAATACTAAAATTGGTGAAAATGGGCGTGGTATTTCCGGCGGTCAAAAGCAGCGAATCGCACTAGCACGTGCTTTTTTAGCTAAAGATCGCAGGATTCTATTCTTCGATGAGCCTACTGCTCACCTTGATATCGAGACTGAATACGAATTAAAAGAACCAATGAAAAAATTAATGGAAAACCATTTAGTATTTTTCACAACTCACCGCTTGCACTGGTTGAATGATATGGACTGGTGTCTAGTGATTGAAAATGGGGAAATTGTTGAACAAGGCACACCTGCTGATTTAGCTAAAAATGGAACTGCTTTTAAGAAACTAACTCAGCCACTGAAAGAAGACCTATTATGATGAATAAAAAATTTTCTTGGAAAAATGATCACTGGATCAAACCATACCTAGCACAATATAAATGGAACTTTCTCTTAGCAATTTTTATCGGCGTTGTAATGTTCTTTTGCGGTGGAGCTTTGATGTTTTATGCAGGCTATACCATCGATAAGGCCGCTACTCGTCCTGAAAACATTTTGATGATTTATGTACCAATCGTTTTAATGCGAGCTGTTGGTATCGGCCGGCCTTTATTTAGATATTTAGAGCGTTTAGTATCTCATAACTGGATTTTACGCGTCACTAGTTCTTTGAGAAGACGCCTCTTTTACATTGCTGAAAGAAATACTTCAGCTGTTGGCTCAAATTTTCAAACAGGCAGTATTTTGTCTCTTCTTACTGATGATATTGGTCATTTACAAAACCTTTACCTAAGAACTATCTTTCCTGCGATCTTGAGCTACTTAGTTGGCTTTATCGTAGTAATTTTGCTTGGGCTCTTTTCTTGGCCCTTAGCTGGAGTAATTGCAATTTTACTAGTTGCAGAACTAGTATTAGTACCTTTCTTTTCTCTCTTAAAGCAAGCGGCCGTACGTACTAAAGAAAAAGAAGAAAAAGCAAAGCTTTATACAGAATTTACTGATCAAGTTCTAGGAGCTGGGGATTGGAAAATTTCTGGTCGAAAAGCTGACTTTTTCAATCAAACAAAAAACACATTAAAGTCTTTAAGTAAAAACGAAAAGAAGTCTGGAAAGTTTGATTGGGCAAGAGATTTTGGGCTTGAATTTATTTTTGGTTTGATGGCGGTTGCTCTTCTTTATTTCACCAACCAAACTCTTACTTGCAATCAAGAGGCCGCAAACTATGTTGGAGCAGTTGTCTTAGCGCTCTTTCCTTTATCAGACGCTTTTATTCCAGTTGGACAAGGTATCGAAGAATGGCATACATATAGCGATTCCGTAAAGCACTTAAATGAATTAAAAGTTCCAGAAAATACTCTCCCTGCCCAAAAACATCTTGATCCTGCTCTTGCGGGTACATTAAGAGTTTCGGATATTTCATTTACTTATCCCAAAGAAGATTATCCAATTATTCAAAACTTTTCTCTTACCTTAAAAAGAGGACAAAAAGCTGCTCTAATCGGCCCATCAGGTGCTGGTAAAAGCACTATCTTGCAATTAATCTTGGGTGATTTAAAACCTAACCAGGGAACCGTAACACTGGATAATTTTAATGTTCTTGAACTTCAAAAAGAACGCTCAAAATTATTCTCTGTCCTAAATCAAGAGCCGTTTTTATTCAACACGACGATCTATGAAAATTTAAAAATGGCTAATCCAAACGCTAATGCTGATCAAATGATGCAAATTTTAGAAAAAGTACAACTAGCCGATTTTGTTAACTCATTACCTAAGAAATTAGATACCGAAGTAGCCGAAGCTGGAGCACGCTTTTCTGGCGGTCAGAAAGAGCGTCTAGCACTAGCACGTGTACTCTTACAAGATACGCCAATTGTCCTCTTAGATGAGCCGACAGTTGGTTTAGATCCACTGACAGAACAAAAGCTCTTGAATTTAGTATTTGATGTCTTAAAAAATAAGACAGTCGTTTGGGTAACCCACCACTTACAAGGTGTAAAATATATGAACGAAGTTCTCTTCTTTAAAGATGGAAAAGTCACAATGCAAGGAGATCCGCATGAGCTCTTTAAACACAATGAACACTTTCACCAACTTTATTTAATGGATCAAGGACTAATCTAAAAATAGAAAGAAGTTTACTATGTCTGCTGAAGCTAAGCAAGGCTACTATGAATTAGTTGAACCACGTACACTATTTAATTCAATTATTCCTGTATTATTAGGGATGATGTATACAGAATATAATTTTCAGTTTTTCAGGATTTTTCCTACAATTGAAATGTGTATTGCCACGATCGTTCTACAAGTTTTCATGAACGTAAATGATGGCTATTGGGATTATAAACGTGAAAAAGCAGCTAAAACTGGTGATCACAAGAAGAATCCCATTGGTAAGTATCACCTTAATCCTAAACACGTTTTAGCTTTTGTTTGGGTATTATTCATCATTTCAGCTGTTTGCGCTATTCTAATTGGATTTCAAACTAATATCTATATTTGGATTGTTGGCATTATTTGTTATGCTATTGCTATTTCTTATTCAACGGGTTCACACACAATTTCTGCTGGGCCGTTTGGAGAGATTGCAGCTTGTTTTGCAATGGGCTTTGGCATTTTCTTGGTAATGGTTTACATCAATGTTTGTTCTAAAGTCTCTTTTAATTGGAACTTTATTTATCCAATTATTCTAGCCGCTGGAATACCGGAGATTTGTAACTTTACTTTAATGCTTGGTAACAATTTATGTGATCATGACGCAGATATTGCAAATGGACGTCATACTTTAGTTTCATACATTGGAATCAAAGGTGGCTTATATTTATTTGTGTTTAACTATTTACTAGGATTTTTCCTAACTGGTTGGGCAATTTGGATTGGTGTGCTTCCTTGGAGTGTAGCTTTAATTTTAATTTGTATTCCAACCATCTATAAGAACATGCGCTTTCTTTGGAAGATTCAAACAAAGCCGAAATCATTTCCTAAAGTTGTTCAAAATACGCAAGTATTGTTTATTACTGAAGCCGTTGGGTTCTTTATTGGTTTAATTCTAAACCTCAGAATTAGATAACTTTTTATCCAGATGTTATTCATCTGGACTTTTTATTGTTTCTAATTTCACTACTATTATAGTTAATTAGTTGATTTTATCAGTCCTTTTTTAAATAAAACACGAACAATTATTTTGATATATCATAAAATTATACAGTTTTTCTATTGAATTTAAAGCTATAGTCTGCTATCTTTGAATCGTCAACTTCATTAAATAGTTCTGGAGGAAAAAATGAAGATAAAGAAATTTTTGATTGCTGCCACTATGGTTTTACTTGCTGCAACAACTGCAGCTTGCTCGAACAGTAAATCTGCTTCTAAACCAAGCGATGGTTATACCCCTAAGGAGTTAAACGTTCAATTCGTTCCTAGTGTCCAAGCTTCTAAGCTTGAAGCTAAAGCTAAACCATTACAGGGTTTACTTGAAAAGCAATTACATATGCCCGTTCACGTAACTGTTTCAACTGATAATTCCGCTTTGGTCGAAGCAATGGCATCTAAGAAAGTTGATGTCGGTTTCTTACCACCTGATGCTTATGTTTTAGCTCACAAGCGTGGTGTAGCTGACGTTTTACTTCAAGCACAACGCTATGGCTACGATGAACCAAGTGGTAAGCAAAATCATAAATTGATGGATAGCTACCGGTCAATGATCGTTGTTAAAAAAGGATCTAAGATTAAGTCTTGGAAAGACCTTAAAGGTAAAACTATCGCAGTTCAAGACCCAACTTCTACTTCTGGCTATGTCCTACCAATTGCTGAACTTCACAAGAAAGGTTTAAACGTACCAAAAGACTGTAAATTAGTTCAAGTTAAGGGTCACGATCAAGCTGTTTTATCAGTTTATAACGGTGATGCAGATGCTGCCTTTGTCTTCTCAGACGCTCGTCCACTTGCTGCTAAAGACGCACCAAGTGTAATGAAAGATGTTGTTCCAATCTACTACACTAACTATATTCCAAACGATACTGTATCTGTTAGAAGCGGTATGTCTAAGGCATTCAAAAAGAAACTAGCTAAGGCATTCAAGGATATTGCTAAAACTAAGAAAGGCAAAAAAATTCTTGAAAACATCTACCAACACTATGGTTATGTAGATTCTAAAGACTCTAATTTCGACATTGTTCGTGATTATGAAGCTGAAGCTAAAAAAGCTCAAAAATAAGTTTAATAATTTTCAAAGACCACTCTACTTTGACTTGTAGGATGGTCTTTTTCTCGTTTAAAATTAGAATAGATTTCTAAACGAGGTATTTAAATGAAAGTAAATAATAAATTATCTCTACTAATAGCAACAGGTGCTTTTATCTTAGGATTAAGTGCTTGTACTAAACCCACTCATGAAACACAAACAATTAAAAAGTCAGATAGTCATATTGCTTTAATCTCAGATGTTAATGGTGTTAAAGATAACTCACTTAATCAATCTGCATGGCAAGGTTTAAAAAATTACGGTACTAAAAATAATCTTTCTGAAGGCAATAACGGCTATAACTACTTTATCCCTAAAGACTCCAAAGATTATCAAGCAAGTATCAATGACGCATTAGACAAAAAATTTTCAACTATTATTAGCGTGGGCTATATGATAAAACCAACTATTGTTAAAACCGCTAAAAATAATCCTCATAAAAACTTTGTCGTCATTGATACACATGCACCTAAGCTTAAAAACGTATCTAGTATTTCTTTTAAAAATCAAGAAGGCGCCTATCTTGCAGGGGTTGCAGCTGCTTACACTACCAAAAGCAATACGGTTGGCATTGTTTTAGGACAAAATAGTAAAGAACTAAATACTTTTAAAGCTGGATTTATCCAAGGAGTAGTCACTACTGGTCACAAACTTCATAAACATATTAAAGTGATAAATCAAACCGTAGGTAATTTTTCAGATGTTAATAAAGCACACGATATTGCCCAGGAAATGTATGATAAAAAAGCCGACGTGATTTTTCAAGTTGCTGGTAAAAGTGGTCAAGGAGTCTTCAAAGCTGCCAAAGAGGTTAATCAAGCACAACCTGTAAAACAAAAGGTGTGGGTAATTGGTTCAGATGAAGATCAAACTAAACTTGGAAATTACCAAGCAAAGGGAGGTCAGCCTTCCAATTTTACCCTTACTTCAGTTATCAAGAGTGCTGACCTTGCAGTAGAAAAACTTGCTGACGAAACTGCCAAAGGTAAGTTTCCTGCTGGTAAAAATCTGAGTTATGGACTTAAAAACAATGGGATTTCCTTAGTTCAAGGAAATCTGTCATATCATACTTGGATTCAAGTTCAAAAAGCAAAGCAAAAAATCATCTACGGGAAAATCAAAGTAGAAAGAAGTTTCAACAGCAATTAATTTATCCAAATTTATATGATCGCTAAAAGAGTCATAATATCAACTTATTTATAAATCAAAAGCCGCTTTTATTATTTTTCTCCGCAATCTCAAACCTAAAAAGGATGATAAATTTTATGAATCTTATCATAATCATTGTGATCAAGATCGTTCAAAACAATTGCCAGATAGAGCTACAAAGATTATTATTAATTCACAAAAATCAGCTGCTAACCAAAGCGAAGATTTACAAGCTTTGGCTAAACTGATGAATAACGAACTCGTAAATTTAAATAAACATTTTGATTGTGCACAAAAAAAATTAAAGAAATCAATGAAGATCTCGAAAAGTTGATAAAGATATATAAATAAAATCGTAAAAAAATAATTCTTAAAGCAAAAAGATTGATTAACCAACGTTTTAGTAACGTGGTTAATCAATCTTTTTTATTTTATAAATATTTCCAAACTATATCATCGCAAGCGGAATCTTTTCAGTCGGTTGCGTAAAGTCATTATCGATTAATTTTATTTCATCTGAAGTTAGTTTAATATCTTGAGCAGCAATATTTTCCTTCATGTGTTTAACTGTGCCTGCTTTAGGAATCGATAAAACATTGCCATGTCTCAAAGTCCAAGCGAGCATCACTTGATGCGGCGTTACATGGTGAGCGCGAGCAACAATCTTAAGATTATTAGTAATTCTGATTGAATCACCCTTACCTGAATTAAAGGGAGAATATCCAATAAAGCCAACGCCGTGCTTTTCTTGCCAAGGTAAGACGTCGTACTCTACCCCTCGCTCAGAGAGATTATATAGATCTTCATTAGCAAAACAGTCTTTTCCGCCAGGAACGCTAAATAGTTCTTCTAAATCAGCCACATCAAAATTTGACACACCCCAATGACGAATTAGTCCTTCTTTTTCTAATTCTTTAAGTCCCCGAACCGTTTCAGATAAACGCTTATCTCCGCGCCAGTGGAGTAAATATAAATCTAAATAATCGGTTCCTAGTCTTTTTAAGCTTTTTTCTAAACTTTGGCGCTCTAATTCTGGAGAAGCATGATATGGATAAAATTTCGAAATTAAAAAGATTTTACTCCGGTCATAGCCTCTAATCGCCTCGCCAACTAGCTTTTCACTTTTTCCTTCACCATACATTTCCGCAGTATCGATTACTTTAATTCCATGATCTAAGCCATAGCGAAGGGCAGCAAGTTCATCTTTTTTCTTTGAAGTGTCTTCGCCAATTCCCCAAGTTCCCATACCTAAACCTGATAGATTACTTTCCTCAAAACTCTTCTCCATCTCTTCTCACCTCACCTAGATTTTACCGCAGAAAAAAATAAAATTAAAAATGTTAGCGGTTTAATTTGACTAGACCAATTTTATATTTTATAATGGACTAGACCAATGAACGAGGAGGTATATATTATGAAAATCATCGTAACTAAAGATAATATTGAAGGCGGCACTAAGGCATTTGAAATTATTAAAAAGGGAATGGAAGACGGTGACAAAGTTTTAGGTTTAGCTACTGGTTCTTCTCCAATTCCACTGTATGACGATATGTGCGACAGCGACCTAGACTTCTCTGACATGACAAGTATCAACTTAGATGAATATTATGGCTTACATCCAGATAATGATCAAAGTTATCACTACTTCATGCAAAAGCACTTATTTGATAAGAAGCCATTTAAACATTCTTATATTCCAAATGGAATGGCAAAGGATATCGATGAAGAAGTTGATCGTTATAACGACATTATCGCTGCAAATCCTATTGATATCCAAATTTTAGGTGTTGGTAGAAACGGACACATTGCGTTCAACGAACCGGGAACTCCTTTTGGCAGCTTAACTCATAAAGTTCAATTAACTGAAAGTACTATTAAAGCAAACTCACGCTTCTTCGATAATGAAGACGAAGTTCCTCGTCAAGCTATTTGTATGGGAATTAGATCAATCATGAACAGTAAAAAGATCGTTCTACTTGCTTTCGGTGAATCAAAACAAGACGCTGTTAAGGCATTAGTCGAAGGTCCCGTTACTGAAGAAGTTCCTGCATCTATCTTACAAGATCACCCAGATGTAACAATTATTTGCGACGAAGTAGCTGCTGCAAAGCTTGATCCAAAATACAGAAATTAATCCTCATTTAAAACCGTTTATTTTAGCGAATTAATCTTTTTTAGATTAGTTCGTTTTTTCTTTTTTGCGATTTTTTTGCGTGTTCGCTTGACTTTTTTCTTTTATAGCAAATTAAAAAACCACTTGTTTTCATACCAGATATTGAATTACACTATTAAAGCAAACTATATATTGTAGAAAGAACGTGATGACAGTTATTGTATTGAGCGGGCCTATTGGAGCCGGAAAATCCAGTTTAACCAGTCTTCTTGCAGAACATCTAGGCACCCAAGCCTTTTATGAAGGCGTAGATAACAACCCAATTTTGCCACTTTATTATAAAGACATGGCACACTATACTTTTCTTTTAAATACCTATCTTCTAAATCACCGTTTGGCTCAAATCAACCAAGCTATTCGCGATCACAACAGTGTGTCTGATCGTTCCATTTACGAAGATGCTTTATTTTTCAAAATGAATGTTGATAGTGGTATTGCAGATCCTACTGAGTTTAAGATCTATGACAGCTTACTTGAGAACATGATGGAACAAGCACCAGGTAATCCAAGTAAGAAACCTGATCTTCTAATCTATATTCATGTATCTCTTGATACCATGCTTTATCGCATTCAAAAGCGGGGCCGGAAGTTTGAGCAATTATCAACTGATCCAGATCTAAAAGACTACTATGCACGTCTTTTATCCTATTATGAGCCTTGGTATGAAAAATATAATGCATCCCCAAAGATGATGATTGATGGTGATAAATACGACTTTGTTGCCAATGAAGATGCACGAAAGAAAGTTATCAGCACAATCGATCAAAAACTTGCTGAGATAGGTAATTTGAACTAGTTAACGAATAGAAGGAACGTGATGACAGTTATTGTATTAAGTGGTCCCATTGGAGCCGGAAAATCCAGTCTAACAGGTATTCTATCTAAATATTTAGGTACTAATCCTTTTTATGAAAGTGTAGACGATAATCCTGTTTTGCCATTATTCTACGAAAATCCCAAAAAGTACGCTTTTTTATTGCAAGTTTATTTCTTAAATACTCGCTTCCAAAGTATTAAAGCAGCGTTAACTGACGATAATAACGTACTTGATCGTTCTATCTACGAAGAAGCACTTTTCTTCCAAATGAATGCCGATATTGGTCGTGCAACTAAAGAAGAAGTAGATACATATTACGAACTTCTACATAATATGATGAGTGAATTAGATCGGATGCCTAAAAAGAATCCTGATCTGCTTGTCCATATCGATGTTTCATACGATACCATGCTTAAACGTATTCAAAAACGTGGTCGTAATTATGAACAATTGAGTTATGATCCAAGTTTAGAAGACTATTACAAGCGCCTGCTCCGCTACTACAAGCCATGGTATGAGAAGTATGATTATTCACCAAAAATGACTATTGATGGTGATAAATTAGACTTCATGGCTAGTGAAGAAGATCGTCAAGAAGTCTTGAACCAAATCGTTGCTAAACTCAAAGAAATGGGTAAGCTTGACGAAAATTGGAAACCTAATTTAGTTAAATAAAGCAAAAACTGCGATCGTGTTGGATCGCAGTTTTTTCATATATTCATCCCATTAAACTAATGTCTTGAAGCACCGCTGACGGCATCGGCTGCTTCACCAGTTAATTGATTTTCTTTAGTAACAGGATATGGCTTCATAACACTCTTACTCGTTGAAGAAATTCCCCAATCAGCTGTATAGTCAATATGATCAATCTTAGCATGTTTAATATCTTCAATTGTTTTACAACCAGTTAATTGCATATCAATTAACAATTCTTTATTCAATTGTTCAATAACTGATTGAACACCTTGGGCACCACCAAGTGCTAAACCATATAAGAATGGACGTCCAATACCAACTAAGTCGGCACCCAATGCTAATGCCTTAAAGATATGAGAACCACGACGAACACCGCCATCAAGAATAATTGGAACACGGTGGTCATAACTCTTAACAGCTTTAGCAATTTCTGGCAAAACATCAATTGTAGCAGGAGCTCCGTCAACTTCACGTCCTCCGTGGTTAGAAACTACAATTCCGTCTGCTCCAGCACCAATTGCAAGCATTGCATCTTCTGCGCATTCAATACCCTTAACAATTACAGGCACATCGGCAATTTCCTTAATCTTCCGAATATCGTCTGGTCCAATATTTTGTGCAGAGGAGGCATACATTTGAGCAACACTTTGACCTTCACCTTTTCCGCCATTCCACTCATTAAAGAAAGCAAGTGGTACAGGATAAGTGAAATTAGTCCGCAAGTTTGCTTCACGATAACCACTAACTAGTGCATCTACTGTTAAGAAGAAACCAGTGAAACCAGCTTTAACAGATTCTTCAATTACCATCTTATTAAAGTCCCAATTTTTACTTAGGTACAACTGCATATAACGAGGAGAATCTCCAACTGCTGCTTGAACCTCTTGAACACTCTTATTAGCATATGTACTCATTCCAAACAAGGAACCTGCAGCCTTTGCACCCTTAGCAGTATCAATTTCTGCTTCTGCATTAGCAATACCATGACAGGCAATTGGACAGATCATAACAGGAGTCTTTAACTTCATCCCTAAAAATTCAGTATTTAATTCCGGATCCTGCATTCCAGTTAGAGCACGAGGAACAATTTGAAAATGATTAAATGCCTGCGTATTATTACGCCAAGTCCATTCGTTTTCAGCTCCACTAGCTATGTAGTAGTAGGCTGCTTCTGGTATTACATATTTTGCTTCATTTTCTAGTTCATTCAAATTAACCATATGTAATTTTTCTTCTCTAGTACTTTGTGGAAAGCCCTTATAGTAAGTTGTCATCAAATTTTCCTCCAATCATTCAGTAGGTTTCTATCTATCTTAATTTTAGGACTGTTTAATCTATTTATTAAATAAAAGCTATTATGAAATAATTCACTAAGTACCAATTAAACACTCTACATAGCTTTTTTAGCGCTTTCTCGAATTAAAATTCGTGTTTACATTTATTTATTTGAATGCTACACTGTAAAAGTTGCTTATTTAAAGCTAAAAAACGAACATTATGTCTGGAGGACAAAATGAATTTTATAAAAAACTACTTTCATTTAGAAAAGTTGGGAACTAATATTAGAACTGAATTCATTGCAGGTCTAACTACCTTTATTAGTATGTCTTACATCCTTTTTGTTAATCCAAGTGTTCTTGGTGCTAGTGGCATGAATACGGGAGCTGTTTTCACTGCTACTGCCCTAGCTGCCGCTCTTGGTACAGCAATCATGGGTATTGTAGCTAATTATCCAATTGGTGAAGCACCTGCTTTAGGTATTAACGCCTTCTTTGCTTATACAGTATGTATTGGTATGAAAGTATCCTGGGAAACCGCGTTAGCTAGTGTTTTCGTTGCATCAATTATTTTCATTTTAATTACTTTATTTAAGTTAAGAGAAAAGATTATTGATTCAATTCCTTCAGACTTAAAATTTGCCATTTCATCAGGTATCGGTCTTTTTATTGCCTTCCTCGGTTTACAAAATGGTGGTTTAATTGTTGCTAACAAGTCGACTTTAGTTGGTTTAGGATCACTTCATAATCCACTTGTTTGGATCACGATTTTTGGCTTAATCGTTACTGTAATTTTAATGATCTTAGGCGTTCCAGGTGCAATTTTCATCGGAATGATTGCAGCATCAATTTTCGGTATTTGTACTGGTCAAATTGCTGTACCACATAAGTTTATTTCTTTAGCGCCAAGCCTTGCACCAACCTTTGGACAAGCAATTTTCCACGTTAAGGACATTAATTCACTTCAAATGTGGGTTGTCGTTTTAACCTTCTTACTTGTTACTTTCTTTGATACTGCTGGTACTTTAATTGGTCTTGCTCAACAAGCTGGCTTTATGAAAAACAATAAAATGCCACGTGTTGGTAAAGCACTCGCAGCTGATTCAACTGCTATGATGTTTGGTTCAATCTTCGGTACTTCACCTGTTGGTGCCTTTGTTGAATCAAGTGCTGGTATTGCAGTTGGTGGACGTTCTGGTTTAACTGCTGTCTTTGTTGCTCTCTTCTTCTTAATCTCAATGATCTTTAGTCCACTACTTGGAGTCTTTACTACTCAAGTAACTGCTCCTGCCTTAATCATTGTTGGGGTTTTAATGGCACAAAATACTGCGCACATTCACTGGAACAAGTTAGAAATTGCAGTGCCTGCATTCTTGATCTTACTTGGTATGCCACTTACCTACTCAATTTCTGACGGTTTGGCATTAGGAATGATTACTTACCCAATTTGTATGGTTTCTGCAAAACGTGGTAAAGAAGTTAGCCCAATGATGTGGGTACTATTTGTAGTATTTATTATCTTCTTATGGGTTTTAAATTTTAAGTAGGATAAAATTTACTAATAAAAATACCGATTTATCATCCATCTTGATAATCGGTATTTTTTATTGCTTTCTACTATGTTCGAGTAAAAACTTATATAACGGTATTATCTTAATTTTTACATTAGTATTGCAGCGATGACTTTAGTTTTTATTAAAATTAAAAAAGAGGAATAATTCCATCCCAGCAAAAGTTTCAATATTCAAACTTTGAATACAATCTTTACCAATTTGGTTAATCTTTTTTGACTTGTTCGCCTTCTTTTACAAACCGACTTTCTCTATAATCATTCATGCAGAAAGTTTTATGAGCGGCGGTTATTTTTTCTCCCGGAGGTGAGGCCTATGGTCAATATACTGCAGAAAGGGTTCAACCATGTCGGTTTACGAAAGTATCTCTTTGATACTTTTGTTTGGTACGTTTTTGTTAGGCCTGCTAACTTACATCGACCACCACAAAAAATAAAAACGCCGCTCTACTTATAACTTTGGCGAGTTATAGAGCGCCGTTTTCAATGTTTCTATAATCATCTAGCCACCGCTCTTAAAGCGGGCTGTACAAGGAGATCTTCGGATCTCCTTTTTTCATGTCCAATTATATCATATCGCAATGAGAAATATCGTTTATAATTCTTTATTCTCTGCTAATTTCTAAGCAATACGATTTCTTTCCACATTTTGGACAAGTTAATTTTCTAAACTTAGGTGTATGTGGAGCTAAATTAAAGGCTAAAAATGACGGAATAAAGATATTCCCGCAATTAGGACATACATATTCAACGCGGTCGTAATAGTATTTTGAAAAAAATACAGCTCCTAATAAAGCTATCACTATAGCTATAATCGGACTTAATCGTAATGCATACATTAAGCTAATACCTATCAATTCAATTATTATTAACATAATTAGAAAAATTAATATTTTTCGTCTTACTGTAGTCATTTTGTTTTCTTTTCTCATAATGCTTGTAATGTCAGAAAAATTAGTTAATGCAGCAGATAAAACACCTATTTTTTGTAAATATTCGATTTGTTTTTGCTTTGCAGTCAATTCATTAATTTTTTGTTTATTTTCTTGATATTGCTGCTTTAGAAGTAACTCAAGCGATTGCTTTCCATGCTGATCTTGAACGAGTATTTTTATTTGTTTTAATGAAAAGCCAATATCTTTTAGAAATAAAATTAATTCTATTTGTTTTATTTGCTCTTTTTCATAAAAACGATAACCATTTTCTTCAATATAAGCAGGCTTAACAAGATCTTTTTCATCATAGAATCTCAAAGTCCTAGTACTTATGTCTAACATTTTTGCCACTTCACCAATCGAATATTTTTCTTGCATTACTTTCACCTCCTAGCTTCAAGATAGCAATTGACGCAAAGTTAAAGTCAATATTTAAATTATAAAATATTATATTTCCCAGGTGATAATGTTCGTATCCTGTCAAAAATATGCCATTTTAGTTACTACTGTCTTCCTTTAGATTAGTTTAATCGAATGATTTTGACTATTGTTCTTGAAATAGTTAATATTTTAGATATAATTTTAGTTGAAGATTCGCTTTTAGATGATTAAGGACATAAGTAAATCATTTTAAGACTTCTTTTTCTTTAAAATACGAACATTACCATATCTGGAGGATTACATGAATTCAATTGGTAAATTTTTCCATTTAAATGAAAACCGCACTTCATTTAAAACAGAGTTTTTAGCTGGATTAACTACATTTGTAAGTATGTCTTACATTCTATTTGTTAACCCAGCTGTCTTAGGAGCAAGCGGCATGAATAAAGGTGCTCTTTTTACCGCAACTGCCTTATCCGCTGCTTTCACGTGTATTGTAATGGGACTAGTTGCCAATTACCCTATTGCGTCGGCTCCAACGCTGGGACTTAACGCATTTTTTACCTATACGGTCTGTTTAGGAATGCATGTTAAATGGCAAACTGCCTTAGCTGCTGTTTTTGTTGCTTCGATTCTTTTCATCTTATTAACTGTATTTAAAGTACGTGAGATGATTATCGATGCCATCCCTAGCGACATTAAATATGCGATCTCAGCTGGTATTGGTTTATTTATTGCCTTTATCGGTCTTCAAGGCGGTAAGTTAATTAGTAAAAGTGATTCTACCTTAGTTACTATTGGTGCTTTGAACAATCCACTTGTTTGGATCACAATCTTTGGTTTAGTTGTGACTATTTTCTTAATGATTGCTAAAGTTCCTGGGGCAATCTTTATTGGGATGATCGTAGCTGCTGTCTTTGGGATTACAATTGGTCAAATTCCAATGCCAAAAGCATTCATCTCAGGCGTTCCAAGTCTTTCACCAATTTTTGGTCAAGCTGTTTTCCATATTAGCGATATCAACACCGTTCAAATGTGGATTGTTGTCTTCACTTTCTTGCTTGTTACCTTCTTTGATACGACTGGTACTTTGATTGGACTTGTTCAACAAGCCGGCTTAATGAAAAATAACAAAATGCCACGAGCCGGTGAAGCTTTAGCTGCCGACTCATCCGGTATGTTAGTTGGTTCTGTTCTTGGTACCTCACCAGTTGGTGCCTTTGTTGAATCAAGTGCTGGTATCGCAGTTGGTGGTAGAACTGGTTTGACCGCGGTCTGGGTTGGTATCTTCTTCTTAATCTCAACCATCTTCAGCCCAATCTTAAGTGTCTTTACCACCCAAGTAACTGCTCCTGCTTTAATCATCGTTGGAGTTTTAATGGCTGAAAACTTAGCACACGTACACTGGACTGATCTTGAAATTGCAATTCCATGTTTCTTAATTGCACTCGGTATGCCTCTTACCTACTCAATTTCAGATGGTCTCGGCTGGGGCTTAATTATTTACCCAGTATCAATGCTTGCTGCTAAGAGATTCAAAGAAATCACACCAATGATGTGGATTTTATTCTTTGTCTTCGCCATTTACTTCGTAGTTCTGAATGTGAAATAAACGATTTAAATAAATTAGCAAAAAGGGTTTAGTACCCTTTTTATTTTTCTCTAATTCTTAATTCGATTTGCGTATACGATAAATTTCTGCTAGAATACTTAACAATCAAGTTATCTATATATCGTCGAAATAAGGTCGACAGTATCTACCCTGAGCCATAAATTCAGGACTATAGGTATCAGACGTCATAAATTGCTTTAAAGGACATCTTTTACCCGTGGCTCTCGGGTAAACTGTGTCCCTTTTTCATTTTTATTTTATGTTGGTGAAATGATGCAATTTTTAGACAAAATCTTTCATTTAGAGGATGCTCATACTAATGTCAAACGCGAATTAATTGCAGCCTTAACTACGTTTGTTTCATTGTCATACATCCTTTTTGTTAACCCTAATATTTTAAGTGCAGCTGGTATTAATAAAGGAGCTGCCTTTACTGTTACTGCAATTGCAACAGCAATTGGTTGTTTCTTAATGGGATTTATTGCAAATTATCCTATTGCCTTAGCACCAACACTTGGTAGTGCGGCCTTTTTCTCATATAACGTTGTTATCGGGATGCATATCAATTGGCAAACTGCTCTAGCTAGTGTATTAGTAGCTTCAATTTTATTCATTTTGATTACTGTTTTAAAACTTCGTGAAAAAGTTGTTGATGCAATTCCTCAAGATTTAAAATATGCAATTTCTGCTGGTATTGGCTTGTTCATTGCTTTTATTGGATTGCAAAATGGTAAATTGATCGTCGACAATAAATCATCTCTTGTTGGTCTTGGTTCATTTAACAATCCAGCAGTTTGGATCACCTTATTTGGTTTAATCTTAACAGTCATCTTAATGGCAGCTAAAGTACCGGGCTCAATTTTCATCGGAATGATTGTAACTGCTATTTTCGGAATGGTTATTGGTCAAATTCCAATGCCACATGGTATCGTTTCTGGAGCTCCAAGTATTGCACCTACTTTAGGTCAAGCAGTATTCCACTTAAAAGATATCAATACACCACAACTATTTATGGTTGTTTTAACATTCTTACTTGTTACATTCTTTGATACTGCTGGTACCTTAATTGGTATGACACAACAAGCTGGAATGGTTGATAAAAACGGCAAAATTCCACGGATCGGAAAAGCTTTCTTGTCAGATTCCCTAGCTATGGTTGAAGGGTCTGTTCTAGGTACCGCTCCACTTGGTACCTCTGTTGAATCAAGTGCCGGTATCGCAATGGGCGGTAGAACTGGTTTAACTGCTATTTTCGTTGGTATTCTATTCTTAATCTCAATGATCTTCAGTCCACTTTTAGCAGTAATTCCAACCACTGTAACAGCTCCAGCCTTAATCATTGTTGGAGTGTTGATGGCAGGAAATCTTAAATACATTCATTGGGACAACTTTGAAATTGCCTTCCCCTCCTTCTTAGTAGTAGTTGGTATGCCTTTAACGTACTCAATTTCTGATGGCTTAGCCTTAGGGATGATTGCTTATCCAATTACAATGATTGCTTCTAAGCGCTATAAAGAAGTATCACCAATGATGTATATTTTGTTTGTAATATTCGTTATCTTCTTCTTAATTACTAATATGGGCTAATTAATAATCTTTTTTCAAGCTAGTAACGCTATCTCTTAAGATGCAGGCATTGCTAGCTTGTTTTTTCGACTCAATTTTCATTAAATTAAATTATGAGGTGAGGCAAAATGGAATTCAACGAACGAATAAAATGTCTTAGAAAAGAACTTAACTCAGGAAGAGATGGCCAAGAAACTGAATGTAACTAGACAGGCGATCTCTAACTGAGAAAATAATCGTAACCTTCCAGATTTTGAAATGATTATTTGATTGCAGAAACATTTGATGTTTCCCTCGATGAATTAATTTTAGAAGATAAAAAGATGAATAAAATTGAGCAAATTTTGATTAATGATGGTAAAAGAACACGTGCGGAAAAATTTAATATGGTCACTACTATCATCGAGAATGTATTCATTATTTTAGGAATTATTTTCTTCTTACTTAGTGCTATTTCTGTTTCTTACATTGATCGTAGCGGTGTTTTACACGAAAACTTTTTCTTATTTCCATTAGGCTATCTTTCATTATTTGTAGGGATATTGATCATTATTGCCTGGGTAATAAATTCGATTCGTCTTGCAATTAAAGAAAGAAAAAATAATTAAACTTAAATTTTCTGTAAGTAATATGCGATAATTAGGATAAAAATAACAATGGAGAATTATTTTTATGGCAGTCAAACCTATTGTTCATGATGAACTTTCTTTAAAATTTAAGTCTCTACCAGCAACTAAACAAGATTTAGGAGCAGCTACTGATTTAAAGGACACTTTACTCGCTAATAAGGATAGAGCAGCCGGTCTAGCCGCAAATATGATTGGTGTTCAAAAGCGAATTATTGCTTTATTTGTTGGACCACTCCCAATTGTGATGCTTAACCCAATCATTGTGACCCAAGATGATAAATATTTAGCGTACGAGGGATGTCTTTCTTTAACTGGCGAACGCCCAACTGAAAGATACAAGAACATTACAGTTAAATATCAAAATGAAAATTTAGAAACTCGGCAACAAAATTTCTCTGATTTTACTGCTGAAGTAATTCAACATGAGGTTGATCATTGTAATGGAATTTTGATTTAATTAAAAAATTTTTACGTATAGTATTTTTCACAAAAAGGTAGGGTACTCGACCTGAAAATCGAATACTCTACCTTTTTTTATTTTAGAATTGTCGATTCGTTGGACCACGTTCGATTTTAATTCTAACTATCAAATGGACTAAATTATATAGCAAAGTTAATGCTAATAAAATTATCCAAAACGCAATAAACGCATAAATAATTAGTAAAATAGCTGGAAAAACGCCTAAAAAAGTTGCTACTAAACTATCAGCTAACTTCAGATTCTTATTAAGAATTTCCTCTCTAACTAATTGATAGAACTTAAATCCTAAATAGCCTGAGCCCGCAATTCCAAATAGTCTTAGTAAAAGATCAACGTTTACAAAAGCAAAAATCATACTAAATACAATGTAAAAAATATCAATTACAACCATAAAAATTCGCACTATTTTCGTAATCACATGGTCTTCTTCTAATTTTTGTTCCATATCAATAAGATAATAAATAATTCCACATACGCCCACTAATCGATACAACCAACTTAAATTTTTTAAGGCTAAAAAGATTATGATTATACTCAGAATGATCCCAATCACACCGATCATATGGTTTAATTTTCTATTTTTAATAATTAAGTCTGGGCGCATCTAATCATTCCTTTCTTTTCCTATAGTTTTCGGTTAGTTCCGTCATGTTCAACCTTAATTCTGACAATTAGGTGAATCAGATTATAGGCTAAAGCAAAAATCAAAAGGAAGAGCCAAAGAATGTCTTTAGGAGTAAGTAATATAAGCAAGATTGCAGCTCCAAGCCCGAGACAAATTGCGACTATACTTTCCCCAAATTTCATTTTTTTATTCTTCAAATCTTTACGAAATACCGTATTTGTCTTAAAGCCTAAATATCCTGCACTTATAATGCCAAAAGCTAGTAATAAATAATTTAAATTAATGAAAGCAAAAACAATACTAGTCAGCTCATAAATTATTCCAAGGATAATAAAAATAATCTTCTGCGTCCTATTAATTACCTTACTCTCTTCAAGCATCTGCTCCACATCAATCCAGTAGTAGAGAATAACTGCTACAACAATGAAAGTAAGTAGCCAACCAATATTTTTCAATGTGAAGAAAACCATCATCAAAGCAATCAACAAGCTGATAATGCCAAAATACTTATCTTGCTTTTTTCTTTTTGCTAGTTCAATCCATCTTTTATCGTCCATCTACTCACCTTCCTTTTTATCTGATTAATTTAGAAACAAATACACAGATTACCACAATTTTTTAGATTATTTTATCTAAAATAATATCATCTTAGAAAATATTTGCAATATTTTATTAATAATGTTTTAATCTAAAAATAAATTTTATTTTGGAGAATGAACGATGACAATTGGCGAAGCTTTAAAAGATGAACGTTTAAAACTAAATTTAACTCAAAAAGAAATGGCAGCAAATATCATGTCTCGATCTCAATATGGTAAAGTTGAGAAAGATTTACATGATATTTCTGCCTCGGTTTTACTCAAGCTCCTTGAATTTCACCATATCTCTCCTGACTTCTTTTTTAAGCAAGTATTATCACCACAAACAGGAAAAGATTCTGAAACACAGCTACTACATGAATTAAAGACTGCATTTTTTGAACAAAATACAAATGAATTAAACTATTTATTTGGTAAATCTGAAAAAATGTCTTTATCAAAATTCACGATTTACCAAATAATTCTTTTAAAAGCTATGCTAACTCAAAATGTAAAAGATGTTCCTAGTGAAGTAAAAAATTATATTCAATTTCAACTTTTCAAAAATGAAAATTGGTCAAACGATTTAATGATGCTTTCCTTCTTTGGAAGCGCAACAATGTTTCTTTCTCCAGAAAATTTAGATATTCATATGACAAGTGTCATCAAAAAATATTCAAATATTAGTACTTTCTCTCTAAAAGTTCAAAAACTTATTTCATCTGTCACTCTTAATTATCTTTATTACACACATTCTTCCCCTAACAAAAAAATTTGGTATCAATGCTTTACCCTACTTGATAATCTCTCTATTGACCCCTCTTTAAGCCATTACAGAATAATCAATTTATACTTCAAAGCTTTTCTAAAGAAAGATTTTATTAAACTACAGGCTATTAAATCTCTCTTGGAAGAATGCGGAGATACTCGAATTAGTTCTTTATTGCCCAAATAAGAATGCTCAAATACGAGCATTCTTATTTTTTTATAATATAGTCCGTATAATTTTAGTTATCTCATCAGAATCAGAAAAGGAAAGGAGATATTCTATGTATCCTACTATCCCAAATTTTTAACAAGTAATTAAATTGTATATTTTTGGAGGAAAGAAAAATGAAAAAACAATCTTTAAAAAAATGGGCGGTTTTAGGTCTTGTTACTCTTGGACTAACCACATCCGGAACAGCTTTTGCGGCATCTCAAACAGTCTACTATAGGGGAACGCCTGTATACTGGGAACATGGTAGAACAGCAGGAGTTTGGTCTTATTCAAAAGTTCAAAGCCATATTTATCAACATTGTACAACTGCAAACGGAGTTTGGTCTGGATGGAAAGGCAGGGGTACTTTAGCAGTAGCTAATACTTGGATCGTCCCTCGTACTCACGCAACTGCTTATTGGAACTGTCGCTAATGAATAAGCGCACGTTAACAAAGCGTACCTCTCTTGTCGGGTACGCTTTACTTATATTACAAACTTTTCTTATTTTTCTATGGCTCCTTTTAGGCTTACGCGATCAATACATTTCTACCTGGACCAATTATTTAAACGACCAGTCCCCCTATACTCTTTATCTTAATAACATTCCACCGACAAAGAAAGATGAGATTCTAGCTTATTTGAATCAAGTTTCTCACCAGAAGAACTTTCTCTTAGTTCGTAAAGAAAATAATGACGACCTATTTAATATTGGTGTTATGGGAACTCCTAAAACCATCGATGTCCAACTTAGTTTTGGAGGCCAATCCCTATTAGACAAGTCTAAGATTAACAAAGTTCTCCAGTCTTCTAATCCTAACGCTAGTATTGGTCAAGCTAATGGAACCATTAATCAACTTGCTCCAATTTCAAGCTTTTGGTTTTCTCCACTAATTACTGTTTCAAAATTAGAAAGCCTAGTAAAAAATGAAGATACCCTTCGTGGAAACTATCAACTTGTTGGCGTAAACGATAAACAGACCTATGATAATATTATTAATCAGCTTCATAAAATAACTGACATCGAAAAAAGCGACTTCACATTTATTCAAAGCGGGAGTGCTAGCAATGGTGACTTGCTTAAAGATAGCATTATTTTAGGAATTATCTTAACTTCTTGTGGACTTTTAGCTTTTTTCCTAATAGTTTTTTTAAACAATCTCAAAGAATATGGAAATCTTATCTTATTAGGTTGGTCGAAAAAAGATATCTTGTTTAAAATCTTTAAACCATATTTAGTTATCCTGAGTTTGACTGCACTTTTTCTTTGTGTATTTTCAACAATTTTTAATCTACGTTTTCCTCTTAGCTTCATTACTTTAGGAATTAAGACAGGAATTGTTACGTCATTTATTTTTAGTCTTACTTTTTTCTGTGCTGCAAGCTTAGTTATTATTTCAAAAAATATTGCTCTGATTAAGGGATATTATCCTAAAAAATTAATTTATTCTTTCTTTTTTGGATTTTATTTGTTACTAACGAGCGTTGTTATTGGTACCTGTCTTTACATTGACCAGCCTGTAAAATCAATTTCAGAAACTGCAACTCAAGCTCATCAATGGCATACAGTTTCTAAAATGGAAGTTCTCGCTTCAATGGATAGTGGTAATGATAGTGTACGTTCTTACGCCGACACCTCCTCTAAGATCAATCGCGATTTCTATGACCTTTACCGGCATTATGCTAATAAAGATGGAGTTTATTTCGTGAACTCTTTTTATGCTTCTAAAACTTATATTGAACAAATAACAGATGGCTATAAGGAAATGCCCTCTCATCCCTTCACTATCTTAACTGCCTCTCCCAACTACCTAAAAACGATTAACTTTACTCTCTCCAATCAAGCATTAAAAGCTACTCAAAATGGAATTCGTGTAATTTACTTACCTAATAACATTTCCGGAGCTGAGAAAAGAAAAATTATCTCTTATATAAAAGAAAGTATGCAAGAAGGCATTCGATCTTCAGATATTTCAACTAAATTTACTCGATCTCGTAAATTCAAATTTATAACCTATTATCCTCAAAAATCTATCTTTCTTTGGAACAATACTCCGCAAGAACCAACGGTAAGCAGCTCTCCAATTATCTATGTTGCCAGCCCAGAAAACTTTTCTTTTGTAGAAATAGGTAACTTATTTGCATCGGGATTAGGAGGTTCGTTTAAATTTAAAAATTCTGCAGTGCGTAAACAAGTTCTTTCTCCAGATAATTTATCTAAATATCACTTAGCAGACAATAAATTAAACTTTGCGACTGTCCAGCAGTACATAGATGGGGTTCAAAAATCACTCTGGCAAACTCTAGCTATGTTCGGTTTGGTGATTATATTATTGATTATTCTCTTAATCTTACTTGTAGGTGTCTTAGCCTTTACTTACAAAAAGCTTAACTATGAGACTCTACTGATTAAACAGTTTTTAGGTTTCTCATTCAGACAGCTTTACACTCTACCACTCATTATCATTAGCACAATTAATGGAGGAGCTTTACTCATTATCTTAATTAGCCACAGTAAGATTGGAGTTCTAATAGAAATTTTAAATTTAATTTTACAGCTTTTAATTTTTTATTTAGCATTAAAAACTCACTTTGCTCAAAAAATGATAGAAAGGAATTAGACTAATATGATCGATGTAATCAAAGTTCAAAATCTTACCAAAAATTTTGGAAAAAGAATTATCATTGATAATTTAAATATGAGAATCAAGCAACAAGAATTCGTCGCAATTGTAGGTCCATCAGGATGTGGCAAATCCACCCTGCTCAACATTTTAGGTTTACTAGAAGATTGGAGCGATGGAACAGTCGAATTATTCGGACAGCCTCTTCCTTCACTCAACAGTAAACGAGCAATCATGTTAAGACGTAATACGATTAACTATCTCTTTCAAAGTTTTGCCCTAATTTCTAATAAAACAGTCAAAGAAAATCTTTATTTGGCTACTTACTTTAAAAAAATAGATAATAATAGGCGTGATAAATTAATTGATCAAATCCTTACTGAGCTAGACATATTCCATACTAAAGATGAACAAGTTTCTATTCTTTCTGGTGGAGAACAGCAGCGTGTCGCCCTTGCTCGAACTATTTTAAAGCCTGGGGATCTCGTTTTAGCAGATGAACCAACTGGAGCTTTAGACGATCAGCATGCTAGAGAAGCCTTAAATTACATTATTCAGCTACGTGACAAATATCAAAAAACGGTAATCATGGTTACCCATAATTTAGAGCAGGCTCAGCAGGCTGATCGAATAATTTACTTAAATAAATAAAATATTTCTATTTGAATAAGAACTATTTTTACAAAAATAGCTCTTATTTTTTAATCATTTTATGTTGACAAACGTAAACTAAAAGTTATATGATTACATTTGTAAACGAAGGGAAAGTAATAATGAACGAAAAAAATTTATCTTCCATTTCAGACAGTGAATGGGAAGTAATGCGTATTGTCTGGACATTAGGTGAAACTCATACAAAGCAAATCCTAAAAGAACTTCGGGCGAAAAAAGATTGGTCAGATTCTACTATCAAAACTTTAATTAGACGTCTCGTTCAAAAAGGCTGGTTAACTGCTAAGCACGAAGGACGACGTTATACCTACACTGCTACTGTTAGTCAGACAGACATGATGTACAACGAAGCTAAAACCTTATTAAACCGAATGTGTGACATGCATAAGGGCGAAGTGATCCTAAAACTTTTAAAGGACTCACCCATTTCTAAAGGCGATTTAATGAAGATGCAAGAAGAAATTAGTCAAAAAGAAAAAACAGCCCCCAACATGGTCCCATGTAACTGTTTAAAAAACGGCTCTACCATTTGTTAGGAGGTCTTAAAAATGAATATTAGTCAAATTCTTGTCTTAATTATTGGAATAATTTTAATTGGCTTTATTGTTTGGTGGTTCTTTGGCAAACATAAAGAAGCTACGGGAAGCGGAACTATTGTTAATGATGAACAAACTGCAACAATTGTAGTTAACGGTGGATACTCTCCCTCAACTGTAGTTTTGAAGAAAGGGATACCTGCTCAAGTCAACTTTGATATGCGCGATTCTACTGCCTGCTTATCACACGTTGTCTTTGAACAATTGGGCGTTAATAAAGATCTAACTAAACAAAAAATCACTACAGTTAATATTCCAACCGACAAGACTGGTACTTATAACTTTGCCTGCGGAATGGACATGTTTCATGGAAAAGTAATTGTTAAATAAAGAAAGGAACTACTAAAATGAGTATTTTTTCAAAAAAACAAACTAAAAAAGTCGTCGTCAATGCAGAAAATCATGGCTATAAACCGAATACTATTACTTTTAAACAAGGTAAACCAGCTCAATTAAAATTTATTCCTTCTGACAATATGGGCTGTATGAACGAAGTAGTTTTTAAAGACTTGGATATAGATGATAAACTTGATGGCAAAAAAGACGTTATTGTCAATATCCCGACCGACAAGCCGGCTACTTATAATTGGAGTTGCGGAATGGACATGTTTCATGGGAAGGTTGTTGTTAAATAATGAAATTATCAAATATTAAGCGATTTTGGATATCGTTTATCCTCTCTATCCCCATGCTTATTCAAATGTTCGCAATGCCTTTCCATTGGATGATGCCGGGATATAACTGGATTGCTCTTATTACGACTACAATCATTATGGCGATTTCTGCCCTTCCTTATTGGAAAAGTGCAATTGCTGCTTTTAAAAAGCATAGCGCTAATATGAATACCTTAGTCGCTACCGGTACAGCAGTTGCTTACTTCTACAGTATCTTTGCCATGATCACTAACCGCCCAGTTTACTTTGAAAGTGCAGCATTTGTTACGGTCTTCGTCTTATTAGGCGACGCTATGGAAGAAAAGATGCACGATAACGCATCAAATGCCTTAGGTAAATTAATGGGTTTACAAGCAAAAGATGCAGAAGTTCAAAGAGATGGTAAATTTGTAAAAATTCCATTGGATCAAGTTCAAGTTGGTGACATTATTCGCGTTAAGCCAGGTGAAAAAATTCCAGTTGATGGTGAAATTCTAGAAGGGGTTACTACACTTGATGAATCAATGGTTACTGGTGAAAGTATGCCAGTTGTCAAAAAAGTTGGTGACACCGTTGTAGGATCAACTATTAATAGTAATGGCACAATTACTTTCAAAGCTACTAAAGTTGGTTCTGACACCATGCTTGCTCAAATAGTTGACTTAGTTAAAAAAGCTCAAACTAGTCATGCCCCAATTCAAAACTTAACAGATAAAATTTCTAATATTTTTGTCCCTGCTGTTATGATTATTGCCATTTTAACTTTTATCATTTGGTATTCATTCCTTGGAGCAACCGCTGTTAAAGCAATGCTTTTTGCAGTTAGTGTGATCGTTATTGCCTGCCCATGTGCTTTAGGACTTGCTACTCCAACCGCTTTAATGGTTGGTACTGCTCGTAGCGCTAAAATGGGAGTTTTGATCAAGAATGGCGAGGTTCTTCAAGAAGTTAGTGATTTAAATACTGTTGTCTTTGATAAAACAGGTACTATCACGGTTGGTAAACCTGAAGTTACTGATATTGTCGGTGACGAAAAACAAGTTTTAACTATTGCTGCAAGTCTTGAGGAATCCTCTGAACACCCTCTTGCTACAGCGATAGTTAAAAAAGCAGATTCTGAAAAATTGCAAATCGAAAAAGTTAGCGACTTTGAAGCAATCGAAGGTAAAGGCGTTAAGGCTAATTATCATGATCAAACAGCTTTTGTAGGAAGTAATCGCTTATTAGCTGATGTCAATATTTCCCCGGAAATGAATACAAAAGCTACAAAATTACAAGAAGAAGCTAAAACTGTTGTTTATGTCGGCCTAAACCGTGAAATCATTGGCTTAATTGCTATTCAAGATGTTCCTAAGCCAAGCTCTAAAGAAGCTATCAGCGAACTTAAGAAACGTGGATTAAAGACAGTAATGCTTACAGGCGATAATGAAAAAGTTGCTCAAGCAATTGCTAATGAAGTTGGAATTGACCAAGTTATTGCTGGTGTTTTACCAAACGAAAAAGCTGAGCATATTCAAGAACTTCAACAACATGGCGACAAGGTAGCCTTTGTTGGGGATGGTATCAATGATGCCCCTGCTCTTTCAACAGCTGATGTTGGAATTGCCATGGGCTCTGGTACTGATATTGCTATTGACTCTGGCGGTATTGTCTTAGTTCAAAACGACTTACGTGGCGTAGTTCGCGCACTTGATATTTCTAAGAAGACATTTAACAGAATTAAGTTGAATCTCTTCTGGGCTTTAATTTACAATACAATTGGTATTCCAATTGCAGCTGGATTATTCGCTAGTTTGGGCTTTACTCTAAGCCCTGAGCTAGCAGGTTTAGCTATGGCATTTTCATCTGTTTCAGTTGTTGGTAGTTCATTAATGCTTAATAAAACAAAAATTGCTGGTGATACAGCAAAGGCATAGTCACTTGACTATGCCTTTTTAGAATTAACTATCATTTTATAATTCTTAATCACCGAAATATTGTATTTCTTCTCCAAAACTTGTTTCCATTTATATTTTTAGATTATTCTATTTATTACCTAGTACATAATTTATCCATTTTATACCCCACACTATGCACTCATGGGGTACAAAATAGATTTTTTATTCAGAATATATTTTCCTCATAAAGAAATTATTTGCACAAAGTCATATGAATTTACCTTATAAAGCAAATTGCATTGAAATATTGTTAAAATTTACTTTATAGAGAAAATATACTCGACTAAAAGGGGGAATTCTATGTTTGAGATTTTTTATTGGTCTCTAGGACTATTCCTAGCAAGTTTAGAAATATTTATTTTTGTTTTAACTCACGAAAGACGGTCAATGTGGGCTGGATTCACTTTGACTACCACTTTGATGTTTTTAGGATTTTTAGCTATTGATACGATTATTATTATCGATACCAAATTTCCCGGTCATCATCAAATAATCTCGCAAATCTTACTCTTACTCGCTGTCGGCATTGCATTATTAATCTTTTTATTCGTGATTTTACTCATTTTAATGTTTGTCTATAATGGCATTAAAATATTATTCAAAGAAGGAACTAAATGGACTAACTTTCTCTCTTTAGGGATGGGAGTAGCAATACTATTTTTAATTTTTGGTTTTCCCTTGCTTGGTCGCTTTAATACACAGCCATGGTTTCGTTTCATTTATCTATTTTTGTCACTCAGCATCTTCTATCTAATCTTTATTATGGTGATGTACACTTTAACGTCTTGGCTTAACTTAATTAATATTCGACAAAAACCATTAAACTACGTTGTAGTGCTCGGTGCGGGATTAATTGGTAAAAAAGTTACACCACTTTTAGCCAGTCGCATTAACCGCGGAATTGAAATTTATAAGCGGAATCCTGGCTCAAAAATTATCATGTCTGGCGGACAAGGTCCCGACGAAGAAATTCCTGAATCTCATGCAATGGCAGCTTATGCTGAGGAGCATGGCGTTCCTAAATCTGGCATCATCATTGAAGATAAATCCAAAACAACTAACGAAAATCTCAAGTTTTCCCACAAGTTAATGAAACCCGACTCACGCTTTTGCCTAGTCACCAACTCTTATCATGTTTATCGTGCGCTTGTTTTAGCAAAACGCCAAGGACTGCAATGCATCGGTTATGGCGCAAAAACCAAATGGTACTTCACCTTGAATGCATTCATTCGCGAATTTATCGCCTATCTTGTGATAACTAAGAAATTGCAGGCAACTATGATTGGTCTTATCGGCTTGATGACCTTGCTGCTAGCAGGAATGTATTACTTATCGAGCATTTTAGGATTATAATTTTATTTACAAAAGTGTCTGAGAAAAAAATCAGAAATTAAGAAATCCTACTAAATCTTGGTATTGATAAACCTTGATTTAATAGGATTTTTCTTTTGAATAAAAGTCCAAAATTAATTAAAAGTAGACTTTTTTCCCGAACACCTTTTTTGTCTATTTCTCTTTATATTTATTAAAAAATTTTGTCATTTCTTTACCAAAAGTAGGCATCCCGCCCCATTCAAAACTTTCTAAAATCAATTCACACTTTTTTAAATGCATCTCTTTTTTATCACTGTGATAAGCAATCAGTTCTTCGTAAAAAGTGAGCATTTCCCGATAAAGAAAAAATTCAGGAAGTACATTAAGTTGCTTACCTAAATCAATAAGTCCTTTTGCTTCCCTATCCTTCTTTTCTTCAATTCCTTGTTGTAACACATTTAACAAAATCGCAAATAATATTTCATCTTGTCTTTCAACTTTTTTCTTTTCTAAAGCTTTAACAATCTGTTTAATTATTTGCCGATTACTATCAAAATCATACAAATCCACGAAATTCGCATAGACTGATAATTTATGGGTATCATATTCTGGCATTAAAAATATCTTTTCTTTTAGCTTATTTCTTAAATTGCTGATAACTTAACTGGTGACCACACATTTGGTAAGATCAATACTCCTGTCATTAAGGGCTACACTACAACTGAAACTACTGCTGGTGGGGCAACAGTAACGAAGAACAAGCCGAACGCTGTAATTACTGTGACCTACACACCAAACGGTCACATTATTCCGGTTGGTCCTGATGGCAAGCCAATTCCTGATGCTCCACAGCCACAATTCCCAACCAATCCTGATAACCCTAATGAAACTACTTCTGGTCAAGTCCCTGACGTTCCTGGTTATCACCCTGAAACTGGAAAGCCAGGCGAACCAGTAAATCCTGTTCCAGGCAAACTTGGTGAAGATGTTCCTGTGAAATATGTTCCAGATGTAGTTCCAAATAAACCTACTGGTCCAGTTACTCCTAAACCTGTTCCAGAACAACCAGCTTCCAATTCTAAAGCTGAAATACCTACTACTCCAAATAAACGTGTACCTTCTACAGTTTCATTCAAGCCAGTTAAAGAGCAAAGCAGTGTGAATACTAAAAAAGCTACAACAATTAAAGCTAATTCTTCACAAAAGGCTGCAACTCTTCCACAAACCGGACGAAAAGAAAATCAAGATCAACTAATTGGATTAGCACTGGCAGGATTAGGGATACTTCTAGGATTAGTTGGCGATAGAAAAAAGAAGAATAGCTAATTATTCAAATCCACAAAAAATGCGCTAAGATTCAATATCTTAACGCATTTTTCTTATATTAAGGAAAAGAATTTTAATTCATCAAAATGTATTTCCCGGGGAATTTATCATCTTAATTCTTATTTCTTCTCTTTATAACGATTCCTACACTAGCAAGTAATGTAGTCACACCAGTGACAATCAAGCTAACTAATGTTTCTTTTTCTCCTGTCTTTGGTAATTCTTTATTATTTCCATTGTTAGATTTCGAAGAATTCATCTTAGTAGCTACTTGTTTATTATTCTGGCCATGAGTATGAGGCTTTACTGAAATAGAACCGCTTGTCTTTTCATGGATTGCATTGTTCTTTATTGGTGTTTGTACATTAGCAGCATCATTCTGATTTGAAGATTCTTTACTATTTTTAATTGAAGTTTGTTGATTTGTTCCTATTACGTTGTCTTTATTTTGAGTAGAGGCTGTTTCATTTTGCTTTTCAACTGGTTCCACTTGTTTACTTGAAGACTCATCTTTAGAAACTTCACTTACTTTTTTAGTGTTATCCTCATTTTTCTTTTCTGTAGTTGATACGTTTACTGGTTGTTCAACCTTAGGTAGGACTACTTGATGCTCTGTTTTCGTCAAAATACCCTTAGCAGTTTCCAGAACAGCCTTTGCATTTTCTAAGCTAGTTGAAGATGTGGCTTTATCATTCAAAATTTCCTGTATATTATTCAGTATCTCTTTGAATTTATTTTGTGATTCAGCAGTATAACCATCTAAATTCAAACTGTTATTCTTATTGACTGCTTCCTGCAAACTTGCTCGAACATGCTCTGCTTCTTGATCATTAGTGGATTTTGTTTCATCTTTTTTAACTAAATCTTTTTCTACTTCAACTAGAGTTTCTGTGGCCTTATTAACTTCTTCTACTTGTGCATCTTTTGAATCCAATATTCCTTCTGCAGTTTTCTCAGCATTTTCTTTTACTTTAGCTGAATCATCAGTATATTGCGATTTATCTTCATCTTTGTGCTTATTAAGCTCTTCTTTTAATTGATCTTTAGCTTTTTCAACATCAGGATCGGAAACTGTTTTTTCAACCAAAGCCTTTTCAGCCTGTGTCAAACTATCAAGTGCTTCTTGAATTTCACTTGTGTTTGCTTGCTTATTAGTTAAAACTTGATTTACTTTTTTCAGCGCATTGCTTACGCCTTCTACGCTTTCAGAAGTATATTTGGTGGTATCAAGTTGACTAAGTTTTTCTGCCTTTTCTTTTAAGGCATTTTTGGCGGCCATAATCTCTTCAACATTGGTTTCTTTTGTATCAGCTGGCTGTGTTGGCTTTTCTGGAGATACCTGTTTCTCCTTAAGAGCCTTCTTTGCATTAACAATAGAGTCAAATGCTTCTTGAAGGACAGCTACATTTGCGTCTTTATCAGATAAAGTCTTCCTTGCCTGATCAAGAACTTTAGTCATTTCTGCTACTGAATCATCAGTGTATTTACTTTGATCAAATTCTTCATTTTCTTTAATTGTTTTTTCCAGTTTTTCTTTAAGTGCCTGTAAGTCCTTATTAACTTCATGTTCTGCTGGTTTTTCAATTAAATTCTTAATTGCCGTATCTAAACTTTCAATTGCGTGCGTCAATTCTTGAAGAGTTGCCGTCTTATTTCTTAATACTTTGCTTGCTTCTTGACGCGCTTGAGCTAAGTTTTTAGCTGATTCATGTGTGTATTTACCAGCACTTCCTAAAGATCTTGCTTGATCGAGTTTCTTTCTTAGCTCTTTTCGTGCCTGAGCTGTACTCTCATCTGTATTAGGCTGATCTTTTTCAATTGTCTTAACGGCATATTCAACAACATCTGATTCATTACCATATTTATCAGTAGTCTTAAATAAAATCTTTCCGTTCTCTGTAACAGTCAGCCCTTCTTCTGGCAAAACTGCATATTTATTTCCGCCATCAGTACTATATAAGACGTTGCCGTCTTCACCTTTTCCAGTTATTGTCACTGATTTTTTATCTGATGCAGTTGTAGCAGTAATTTGTGGTGCTGCCAATTTTTGAGCTTTCTTATAATGTACGACCAAAGTCTGAACTTCACTCTGATTATCATTATTATCAGCTACTGCAACATTAAAAGTATTTTTCCCTTCTTTAAGTTTAACAGTATGAATAAATTTCTTTCTCAAATTCTTGGTGCCATTATAATCGATATCATCCCAATTTGCATCAACATTATTATCATTTATAAACAAACTATAATATGGGTAATCGTCGCTAATTGTACCTTGAACTTCAAACTCTTCCTTATTTGTATAAATTGGTGTGTAGTGTCCCTGTTCATCCTTTTCGTGGTTAAGGGTTACTTCTGGAGTATTTGCATCTACATAGAAGGTTAGTCTTTCTTGAACAGTGTCTCCAATAGTCGTATCTCCAATTAAAACTGGAAACACCTTAGAACCGTGATTACCAAGATCCAAAACTAGTTTAAATGTTCCATCTGATTTCACTCTAACATCTTGATTACCAATTCTAAGCGTAGTAGTTGGACGGCTAACCTTTCCAGTTAATGTTAACTTACCAGTTTTAGGATCATAGTTCTTTGTTTTCGCGTTAACACTACTTGTTCCAAATTTAACTCCATTATCAAAAGTAACATCAGCTGCTGAAACAACAGTTTTACCACGATCACTCGATTTAACAATTTGCTTAACTGATGAGCTATTACCATCCTCATCGCTAACTACAATATTCATTACATTTTCGCCATAACTTACTGGGACTTTGACTGTAAATTCATGCTCACTATTTGGCTTAGCGCTATATGTTTTATCATTAATTTTTACAGCAACTTTATCAGCATCGGCACTAACTTTTCCTGATACTTCCACTGTATCTTCAGAAGTTTGACTTAACTTAACTTCTCCATCTCCAGCATAGGTTTCTTGATTATCAATTTTAAGACTCTCAATTTTAGCTGGCACTAGACTAACTTTAATATCTTTTTTAGTAATTAAAGTCTCATGTTCCTCATCAGCATAGAATTTAACCTGGGTATCATAATCACTAACTGACAATGGTAATGTTGTAACAAAGCGTTCGCTAGATTCATCATAGCTTATCTTAAGCTCATGCTCTTTCCCATCTTTATCAGTATATGTACCATATACTTTTTCTGGATATGTACCTGAAATCGTGTAAGAATTATCACTTGCATTATATGCATCACTAAGTGTTGTTATTTTGCTTGGTAAGTTCTTATCGATAATTAGTCCAAAGTTTATTTCACCTGGCTTATTAGCTACACCTGAAGTAGTTCCGGCATTAGTAGCATTATCAAAGACAGCTATAGACAAATCGTTTTTTCCTGCTTTAAGTGTTCTAACTTGCTCATCACTAAGTGGAATTTCAATCTTTTGATATCCAGAATTTGTTGAACCCACAATGTCATATGATACATTTCTATTGAGCTCACCATTTACGTAAGTATTTGCTTGACCATTTAGACCACTAAAATTGTCTTTTGCTTCAGCTTTAAGAACATACGATATTTTCCCGTTCTGATCTTTATGCGATCCTAGCTTCAAATTCTTAACTTCTGGTTTAACACTATCAACCTTAATTTTAATGTCATAGTGTTGTTGCTTGTTCGTTCCATCGACTGTACCCGTTACACGATAAGTGTAAGTTCCATCAGGTACTTTTTCAGTTTTATTAGTTTGTTGGTTGAAATATGTACCATCCCAAGCTGGAGCATAATTGAACTTAGCATATCTTTGACTGCTAGCAGCCCAATATGACTTGGTCACATGCGCTAAAGAGGCCAAAGTATTAATTACTTCACCATCTTGATTTAAAATTTCAGCTTTAACATCGTTGGCATTTCTAAATAAGAAATACTGTGGCTTCAACCACGTTACGGATGCCCCATCTGCCGTAGATAATGCAATTGCATCTGGATCAATACGATAATTTCCAACATGGCTTAATCCAGCATATCCGCTTGCTCCATTTTTATTTCCAGCCGTTACAATTGTACCTAAATTATTGTTTTCCGGATTAAATGCTAATCCATTCAATCCGTCAAAAATAGCTGGCTCAGCCCAATCACCAAAGAAGCCCATGTATGGAATTTTTAAGTGGGAATTATCTGATCCAGTAAAGGCCATAAATCCTTCAACATATTGGTTTTCTTTGAAATTGTCCGGTAATGATAAAGTTACTCCTACTTCTTTAGTTGAATTTACTGGAACTATTATTTTTTCATCTGGAGTAAGCGTAGCACCTTCAATTTTCTTTTCAAATAATTTTCCTGTTTTGGAATCTGTTGCTGAAGTATATACATCAGAAAACTTTCCGTTACTATTTAAACTATATTCGATCTCTTTATTAGTACGATTTGTAAATTTAAGAGTAAATTGATGTTTACGATCCTTGAAGTCTTTCAATTCAACTCCTGGGTATCCATTCCCACCACTAACTGTTGAAGGATTATGCAAAATTGCATTAATTGCAGCTTCTACATTAACTAATCCACTCCCCTGTCTACGAGGTGATTCAATAACTGAATCATGATCAAGGTCAACTTCAATATTTGTTGTATTCATCTGAATATTCTTTATTAAAGCTGCTCGTTCACTCTTAGGCATCTTTTGATACAATTCATAAAATTTTCCATTCTTGTCATTCATTGCTTGCACAAGTAAAGCTTGAGAACCGGCAATGAATGGTGATGCCATTGAAGTCCCGGACATATTAGTATAGCCATTATTATTTTGCAAAGACCAAATATTTCCACCTGGAGCGGTAATATCAGGCTTAAATGCCAAATTAGAAACAGGACCATAAGACGTAAAATCAGACATCAAATCTTCTTCACGTACCACATTATTCAGTGGTTGAACTGCAATGTTTACTTGCAATACTTCATCAGGATGAGATTCAAGATAATCAACAAGCTTTTTACCATCATCAGTTGACAAACTGGCTGTTGGAAATCCTTCGTTATACAAAACTGATGTTAGTGGGGTATTTCCACCAGCATTATTTATAATAAGAAGTCCAGCTGCACCAGCTTCCTGAGCATATTTTTGTTTATCAGTAAAAGGAATTGCTCCACGAGCTACTACGGCAATTTTTCCTTTTACATCATCGGTATACTGATCCGGTGTTCCCACACCTAATTTTCCAGCTACGTCTTTTACAAGATAGAATTTTTTATTATCAAATGCAGAAAGATCAGTGTTAGGAGAAAGCTGGGTAACAGCTGGTCCAAACAGCTTTTCTCCACTTGCAGTAGAGATAGTCATTCCATCAGTAGTCACTTTCGTATTCTCGGCTGATGCAACTGTTGTTGCCCCTCTACTTGTACCTGGACTACCAATAGTTTCCATATCTGGATTACCGTAAAAATCTTTATTATTTCCCTCTTGATCTGACGTTGAAGTACCAGAGTTTCCTGCTGAAATTACAGCTGCTGTTCCATGCTTAACAGCTTTTTCTACAGCTGCAATTTCTGGATCATCTTCAGTCTGTTCACCTGAAACTGATCCCAAAGACATATTCAGAACATCTGCTCCTAGCTTAGCTGAATCATCCACTGCACCAATTATACTAGTTGAATCAGTAGATGCAGAACTATCTGAGTTAGAGAAAGCTTTCATGGCAAGTAATTGTGCTTCGGGAGCCACTCCAACTACTGAAGTTGCTGGATTAGTTCCGGTACCATTTGCACCAACGATACCCGCAACATGCATACCGTGTTGTTCTTTTGGATCATCATCCGTAATAATATCGTTATTATCAGAATAGTTATGACCAAATGGTACTTTACTGGTGAAGTAACGACCGTAGCCACTATTTTCAGTAAAGCCATCAACATCCTTAGCAGTCAATTTAGCTTTAGATTCGTTGCTTAATCTCAAATCCTTATGATTAGGATCAATACCAGTATCAATAATTGAAACAACTGTTCCTTCACCTTTATATTGATAGTTTGACCAAACCGTCGAAACATTGGCCATATTATTTGCTGAGGTATCGGCTGCAAAATATACCTTAGCTAAAGTAACTGATTTTACACCCTTAATTTCTCTTAATTTTTTAATATCTCCAACTTTTGCTTTTGTTGCAAAACCATTAACTACATACCCATAACTTTTATCAATGGCTTGATTTGTAATTTTTTGAACTTCATTCTTAATTCCAGATTGAGCAGCAATTACTTTATTCGATGCTTGCTCAATTTCGGCTCTACTTGCTGTTTGTGAATCAATTGATCCATTTTCAGAAGCTGGTAGAGCGTCGAGTTGGACAATCACATCTACATAGACCTCTTGCTGTTCTTCGGGTGTTAGTCGTTCAAAATTAACACCTTGAGCAGCAAGTTGCGCCTCAATAGCTTGTCTCGAGAGAGCGGTCGTAGAATGTTCTACAGCTGCTTTAGATTTTTTAACGCTGTTACTTTGGCCTTCTACACTTGCCTTTACGACTTGTTCTCCTCCACCAAGTACTTGACCAGTAGTTATAAGAGCTGTACTGAGCAATAACCAAGCATATTTTTCTCTCTTCTTTTTCATTTAAATCCTCCTTAAAGAATTGATTAACTGACCCTTGTAACTAATTTATAATAAAAATGCATTTTAATATATTTTTATTTTAATATTATATCCATTTTATATTAAAGTTCAATGCTTTTTTATATAAAAAATAACTATCAAATGTGCATTATTTACTAATTTCTTCCAAATCATGCTACTAATGCCGAAAAAATTAACATTGATTTATAAATAAATAACTGTTTAAATTATTAAATAAATATTAGCATAATAAAAACTTTTTCATTGGAGGTTTATATGAAAAGAATAATTAAAGTTGGTGCTTTAGCAGCAAGTAGCTTTTCTTTATTATTTTTAACTGGTTGTTCTTCAAATAATCAGGAAGTTGCACAATATGGCGATAAAAAAATATCGCAGGAGCAATTTTATCAGGAACTAAAGAGCTCCCCAACTAGCAAAACAATTCTAGCTAATATGTTGATCTACGGGGCTCTTAAAGAAGCGTACGGAAGTAAGCTTAATAAAGATCAGGTAGAAGCCGACTATAATAGTTACAAAAAAAGATATGGATCTCAATTCGATTCCTTTTTAAAAGAAAACTCCTATACAAAAAAATCGTTTAAACAAATGATTGAATTAAATTATCTAAGTAAAATTGCTTTAAAAAAGCAGATGAAGCCAACCACTTCCCAATTAAAAGAAGAGTGGAAAGATTATCAACCGAAGATCACAGTTCAGCATATTTCAACTACTAGCCGTGATACAGCAAATACAGTTATTGAGAAACTTAATAATGGTGAAAGCTTTGCTAGTTTAGCTAGTAAATATTCTGTCGATAGTCTAACCAGTTCCAATGGTGGAAAATTGTCCGCTTTTGATATGCAAAATAGACGGTACGATTCTACTTTCAAAAAGGCCGCCTATAAATTAAAAAATGATGAATATACCAAAGAACCTATCAAAGTTACAAATGGTTATGAAGTCATTAAAATGATTAATCATCCTAAAAAGGGTAACTTTGCTGATAAGCAAAAAGAATTAACTGAAGCAATTTATAATAAATGGGCTAGCAACTCTAGAATGATGAATAATGTTATCAGTCAAGTATTAAAGGAACAGCACGTATCAATTAAAGACAAAGATTTAGAATCAGCTCTTGATATGTATAAAGGTTCCAATAAAGCAAATTTTTAAATACTAAGAATTAATAATATATAGAAAAAACTCTATTAGATTTTGGTGTTAATAAGCCTCGATTTAATAGAGTTTTTAATTTGAATTAAGATTTTTAAAGGATTAAACGCAAAATTGCTTAAATGCAATTTTAAAAGATATTTTTGATTAAAAAAGATTTAAATCATACTAGTTTATAAAAAATACCAGCAGACCCTTTGTGGACGCATCATAGAAGAGTAGTAATAATTTAAAAAATTACAGTCTCTATAATATGAGTAGGAATCAAAGTAAGAGTATGAATATGAGTAGTATACTCTCACACTAATTGAAACATAGTAATATCTAGTAGATGATGTTGGGGCGGTGGCTGCCGTACCTGCTGTAGCAGCTGTGCCTGCTGTCGGAGCTGTGGCGGCCGTACCTGCTGTTGGGGCTGTAGCGGCTGTGCCTGCTGTCGGAGCTGTGGCTGCCGTACCTGCTGTTGGGGCTGTGGCGGCTGTGCCTGCTGTCGGAGCTGTGGCGGCCGTACCTGCTGTTGGGGCTGTGGCGGCTGTGCCTGCTGTCGGAGCTGTGGCGGCTGTGCCTGCTGTCGGAGCTGTGGCAGCTGTGCCTGCTGTTGGGGCTGTGGCGGCTGTGCCTGCTGTATTTGCTGTAAGTGGAGCAGTTTCTCTTACATCAGCTGTTTCTGCAACTAAGCCTATATTGTGTTCATCTTGTAAGTTATTATCATTTTCAGCTGCCTTCGCCTTACCGGTATTTAAGGTAAAAGCCATTAATAATGCTGCTGTAGTCAGAGCTAATCTATACTTTTTCATTTTATTTTTTCCTCTTTAATTCATCTTCACCATGAGTTGTTTTTACCCAATATGAGTTGCCACGTATTTTCTTATAAAAAGCGATAATTATAGAAATATATAACAACAAATTATATATTGGAAAAGATATCAGCATACTTGCCATTAATACGTACTGCTTAGACAATGTTAATTTCCAATATTTCCATCCCAAGTAGCCACACCAAATTATGTTAATACTTATCAGTAGAACTAGTAAGCGCCAATATCCCTCTGCATTAATGCTCACAAATCCAAGGACTATCAAGTGACTTGCCCCAGTAATTAACGTAATTATTGGTAAAATCATGTAGAAAGTCATTTCACATTTTGCTCTTAAATTAAGATTGTCGTTAGATATTATTTTTCCCCAATAATTTACTAAGCAATCTAATCCGCCCTGTACCCATCTACTTCGTTGTCTAATAAAAGCTAGAGGATGACTTACGGCTTCCTGAAACACCACGATATCGTGAGCATACAGAGTCTTTTTTCCATTCAAAAGAAAACGTGTACTAAATTCAAAATCTTCAAGCAAAGCATTTCCCCAAGGTTGATTAGTATCAACTGCACTTGCACGAATACATTGACCATTTCCAGAAGCTGCTGCATTAGAGATGATATTTCGTGTATTTTGGATCCAATCATTAATTAAGGCAAACTCTATATCCTGCAAAATATGTAGCCAATTAGTTATCTTTATCATACCTACTCTAGTTTGCAAAAGATCTAAATTTTCATCTACAGAGAAGTACTGTAAAATCTTTCGATAGCCTTTTGCTGTCATATAGGCATCTGCATCCATAACTTCGATAATCAAGTATCGAGGATCATAATTATTCTGTGAAATGAGTCGACTATAGGCCCAATTAAGGGCTTCACCTTTACCAATTTGTGCATTTGGCTTTTTTCGCTCAAGCAACTTAACTCGATCAGTTTTTTCTTGAGCTATTACCATCTTAGTAATAGACGACGTTTTATCGGAAGAATCGTCATCAATAATTACCATTTCAACCTGAGAAAGTCCTGCCGTACTTTTTAAAAATTGTTTTATGGTTCGACTAATTACCGCCTCTTCATTCATTGCGGGAACTAATACTACTAAATGATACTTAGGATCAATTTTGCTTATATTTTTTGATAAGAAAGATTTAGTATTTTTACCCCATATTATTAATAAAACAACCCAAAGTACATAAATAAAAATCCCCATTGCTGAAATATCAAAAATAATAGACTCTATTTTTGATCACTTCCTAACAGACAAGTCATTTACTTAACTCGAATTGCTATAGGAGCCGTCGCCGCAGTTGCAGCTGTAGCTGCCGTTGGGGCTGTGGCTGCAGTCGCAGCTGTAGCTGCTGTGGGCGCGGTTGCAGCAAGAGACCCTTTTGCGGGAATGCCGAGTTTGCCCGGGATACCTGGTTTTCCTGGAATTCCAGGCTTGCCTGGGATAGCTGGTTTTCCTGGGATACCTGGAATAATAATCCATTTACCATCAGTTACTCCACCTTTAGCAGTTTCTGCCACTTTACCTAGAGCAGCTGTTTTTGCCACTAATGCTTTGGAAGCTGTTTTTGCTGTTTCACCTGAGGTTAAACTATTCGCTATTACCTGATAAACATCAAGTTGACCTAAGATAATTACTGTACCTAAAGCAAAAACTATCTTTTTCCAGTTCTTAATCTTCATCTTTATTCCCTCCTACGCTATTACAAGTGTTATGTTATCACTTCACTTTTTCTAATTCAATGTTATTTATAATAATATTTTGATGTTATTAACAGATTATTATAATCACTATTTGTAATTCATAATATCTGAAATAATCTAGTGTTGTCTTCAGCTAATCATATACGTGGAAAGAATTAATAGAATATATTTTCAAAATTCACTTTTTCATCAGTACGTTTATTTTAAAGTGCTTTATCTTACTTAACTTGTTTTTTATTTAAGTTATTTTCGTTATATAACAATCCTTAGATTATAGTTATTTTTATTATTTTAATTACTCCTTTGCTATTTTGAAGCACAAAAAAACCGAGACTCATTTCTGAATCTCGGAAGTAATAGTTTATTCTAAATATCTAATTTATTCTTTAATCTCGACCATATCTTCTTCTTCAGATTTTTGTTCAATCTTACGGAGCCATGGTAAAACAAATCCTAAGCCAAACAATACAACAACAGTAATAATGTTCATCCATAATTGATGAGTAAATGCCTTAGTACCCACTGCCACGTTTTGAGGAATAAATCCTAAAGTAGCACAAACAAAGGTAAAGAGTAAGCACCACCCACCAACAGTTAAAGCACCGGCCTTATTTTTTATAAAGACATAGTCTGAGTGATACTTATCTTGGTGCATTCTCATTGCTACAAAGGCAAAGAATACCCAACAAGTCTTATATGGCGAAATAATTCCGTTAACATTCAAAAGCCAGTTATAAATAGTATTGATGTTCGGCAAAGTTCCAGTCAATAGAAGCAAGAACAAACTAAGTCCGACAGTGAATGTGTATGAATGAATTGGACGTCCGTTCTTGTTTTTCTTAGTAAGCCATTTAGGCATGAACTTAGAACCAACATCCCCTGCAAATACACGACTTGATGCATCAAGTAATACTGCAAGTTGTGCCATCATAAAGATTGCTTGGACAACTGCAAAAATGTACATTAGCACTTTACCTACACCCAAACTTTCACCAAGTAATTGGAAAGCGTAGTAAGGACCGTTCATCTTAAAGTCATGTGGAATGTGGTGAGCATTAAAGAACATTGCTAAAGCCAAAGTTCCAAAGATGGTTAAGAATCCAGTCATAATTGCTAGCATCCACATTGCTTTAGGAAAGTCGCGCTTGGGATTCTTCATTTGTTGCACATAAGGCGCAGCAAGTTCAGCACCTGACATTGCAAAGATCAAAAGACCAGTAGTTGAGAAGTAATTCAAGCTAAACGAAGGCTTAAATGCGCCCCAGTTAAATGGTTGTGTTGCAATATGATGTCCATGCATTACTGACCAGGCAGCAAGCAAAACAAAGAGCATAGACATAATAAACATTGCTCCCCCACCAATTAAAGAAAGAATTTCTAGTGAATTGCGTAGTTTATTTTCTAATAAAATAAAAATCAAAATAATTACGAATGTCAAAATTCCAAACCAGAATGTTGACATTTTTTTATCTAAACTATTGTTTCCAAAAATCATCCAGCTGAATGAAACAATAACTGAGTTTGACACGTCGACAATATACGGCACACTTTGGACCCAATACATCCATGAGGTCCAATAGCCTAAAGTATCATTAGTACTTCTTCTTACCCAAGAAGCAAGACCACCATCCTGATTATCAAAAGTCAAACTCATCTGACTACTAATCAATGCGTAAGGAATAACATAAGTAAATAGAAGAAAAATCCAAGAAATTACAACTGATAGACCTTGGTTTTGAAATGGATAGAAGATATTTTCAAAACTAATAATCGTTACAAAGTCAATCAATGCAATAACTGGCCAACTCATATAGTGCTTTTTATTCGGTTCTAAATCATTTAAGACATCTGGTTTATCCAATTTTCAATTTCCTCCAAAATTAAAATATTTATCTAAATCCAATGTCTCAAATTTGGAGGTTTTAAAACTATCATCAAAGTATTTAAATCCACTTGTAGAAATCCTCTATAAATCGCTATAATTTATGCCGTAGTCTACTTGCAAATCAAACTGCGTACAAAAACGTTCGCACAAAATTATAAGGATTTATAAAAAATTTGCAAGTCTATTTTAGAAAATATATAGGAAAACAAGGTGATTAAATGAATTTTCTAAAAATTGCGCTAAGCAATGGACTTAAAAATAATAGTTTTAATTCATGGCAAACTACTAATTTGAACGATAATCCTCAAGCTAGTGAACTTGCCGCAATCGTTGTAGCAGATACTGATCAAGATAGTCTTAAAACTGCTCAAGATTTACAAAAGACATCTGGCCTTGGAATTCCTATTCTTAAAGTTTCACATGAAACAATTTCTAATAATGAAAAAGAAAAAATAATTAGTGCAGCTAATAATTATACTAAAGAAATGGTTCCCGGCTTTTTAACTGATTTAGTAAACTTCGCTGAAGAACATCCAGTCAGCTTTACAACGCCAGGGCATCATAATGGTTTATATTATGAAAAACATCCTGCCGGTGTTGTCTTTAACCGTTTTTTTGGTAAAAATCTAATGTTTGCAGATACGAGCGACACTGTTCCTGAACTGGGTGATACGATGACACATGAAGGGACACCGCTAACTGCTGAACAAAAGGCTGCTGAAACTTACCACGCCGATAAAGTTTATTTTTGTACTAATGGTACAACTAGTGCTAATTCAATTTGTGCTAGTGCACTCCTCACAAGAGACGATTTAGTCCTTTTTGACCGCAACAACCATAAATCACTGTATAACAGTGCGCTAGTAATGAGTGGCGCAAAACCAGTTTATATTCCAACTGACCGAAATGCACTGGGATTAATCGGCGAGATGAATCCTGATTTTTTAAGCGAAGAAAAAATTCGTGCTGAAGTTGCTAAAATCGCTCCTGAAAAAGCAAAAGCCAAGCGTCCCTTTAGACTAGCTATTATTCAATCAGAAACTTATGATGGTCTTTTTTATGATGCTAAATGGATGATTAACAAGATTGGCAAGCTTTGCGACTATATTTTATTCGATTGTGCTTGGGGCGGCTTTGAACAATTTGTCCCAGTTATGAATCACTTGTCTCCTCTTAATTTAGAATTTGGACCAGAAGATCCAGGAATCTTAGTAACTCAATCGCTTCATAAGCAACAGGCTGGTATGGGACAAGCTTCTCAAATACTAAAAAAAGATGCTCATATTAAAGGACAAGAGCGTTATGTTGACCATAAACACTTTAACCATGCTTATCTTAAATTTGTAACTTCTAGTTATTCTTACCCTCTTTATGCTTCTCTAACAGTCAATTCCTACTTAACTAGTGGTGAAGGTAACAAAAAATGGTGGGATAAGATTTTACGATTAGGAATCGAATGGCGTAAAGAATTAATTAGAAAGTCCAAATTATTTAGACCATTAGTAATTGATAACTTCGAAAATATTAGTACTGAGGAGTTAGCCACCAATGAAAAATATTGGAATTTTGATCCAAATAATCTTTGGCATGGCTTTAGTAAAATTGCAACGGGACAAGCAATGCTTGATCCACTAAAGATTACAGTAGTCACACCCGGTATTGATGTTAAAAAAGCAAAATATGAAGATACAGGTATTCCAGGCCCAGTAGTAGCTGAATTCTTAATGGAGAAGCGAATTATTCGCGCAAAAGATGATCTATACTCACTGCTCTTCTTACTTACCCCTGGCGATACAAAAGCGGAATTAGATACATTACTTAATGCATTTCTAGAATTTGAACATTACTACGATGAAGATGCACCATTAGAAAAAGTATTACCTAAATTGGCTAAGGTATATGGTGATCGCTACAAAGGTTATACTTTAAAGCAACTTTGCCAGGAAATGCATAATTATTACCGGGGAAATAAAACTTTCACATTACAACAAGAACTATTTGCTAAACCGGACATGCAAAATTATCCAATGACTCCAGAACATGCTGACTATCTCTTTATGAAAAATAAAAGCGAGTTAGTTAACCTAGATGAGGTTAAGGATAGAATAGCCGCAGAAGGTGCGCTTCCTTATCCACCCGGGGTCTTTATTGTTGCACCAGGAGAAAAATGGAGCGACATTGATCAAAAGTACTTTAAAGTTTTAGTAGAAGCTATTGAACGTTTCCCTGGCTTTGTTCCCGAAATTCAAGGAGTATATTGGAATCAAAAATCAGATGGTAAAATAAGAGTACAAGCAGAAGTATTAAAGGAGAAAAATTAATGGTTTTATCTTGGAAAGAAAACTTACCAATCAAATTAAAAGAAAAAGTCGATAAAGTCGACAAAATGATTGAACCTCGTCTAGAAGAAATTGACGAGCAAGTATTTTATAATCAACAACGCGTTTTAGACTTGTTTAGAAAGCACCGCGTAGGAGAAGAAGACTTAGTCCCTTCAACTGGTTACGGCTATGATGATGTAGGCCGCGATAAGCTTGAAGCAATGTATGCAGATTATTTTAAGACTGACGACGCATTAGTACGTCCACAATTTTCTTCAGCAACTCATGCAATTGCTGTTGGACTTTTCAGTATGCTTCGTCCTGGTGATACCCTCTACTACTTAACGGGTATGCCATACGACACAATTCAAGAAGTTATTGGTTTAGCTGGTAACAAACCAGGTAACATGAAAGAATGGGGTATTGACTTTAAGCATACCGATTTACTTGATAATGGCGAAGTAGACTATGACCAGGCTAGAAAAGACTTGCAAGATCCCAAGATCAAAGTCGTAACGATTCAACGCTCTCTTGGTTACGCCGTACGTGCAAGCTTCACAATGGAAAAAATCAAGAAGATGCTTAAATTCATCAAAGAAGTTCGTCCTGATGTAAAGATTTTCGTTGATAACTGCTATGGTGAATTTTCTGAGACAGAAGAGCCAACTTTCTACGGTGCTGATATGATGGCAGGATCTTTATTTAAGAATGCCGGTGCTGGTATTGTTAAAGCTGGTGCTTTCTTAGTTGGTAAAAAGGATCTTATCGAAGGTGCTGGTTCTCGTCTTAATGTACCTGGCGCTGGTAAAGGCGAAGGCGCTACATGGGGCTATTTAAGAGACATGTACCAAGGATTCTTTATGGCAGCTCACACTACTGGCGAAGCCCTAAAAGGTATGATATATACGGCTGCGCTTTGCGAAGAGATGGGAATGAAAGTTACTCCTAAGTGGAATGATCCAAGAACCGATATCGTTCAAACTGTAACCTTCGGTGAACCGGATCCAATGGTTAAATTCTGTGCTGCAATTCAACACTATTCACCAATGAACTCATTCGTTGATCCTATTCCATACCACCAAGATGGTTATGAAGATGATGTTGTTATGGCTTCAGGTAGCTTTACTGAAGGTTCTACCATTGAATTATCTTCCGATGGCCCCCTTCGTGCGCCTTATCGTCTATACATTCAAGGTGGCTTATCTTACGCTCATGATAAGATTGCAATCACTCATGCAGTAGAAGAAACTTTCTATAAAAAGAATTAATATTATTAATAACTTCAAAACGGCCAGTGAATTATGTTCACTGGCCGTTTCTATTTTTCTTATTAAATTTAATCTAAAATCATTTTTTCTTTAGTCTCTTCTACAAATCCGCGACTCTTATATAACCTTTTTGCTTTGATATTTGAAGGAAAGACTTCTAAAAAAGCTGGACGTTCTAAATAAGGAATTACAGTATCCAATAATTTACCACCAATCCCTTTTCCTTGAAAGTCTTTTAGTACATAAATATAGCCCAGTTCGTTCTCCTTAAAAGCAACAAAACCTACTATCCGATTATTAACCTCAGCTACATAAATTGTTTCTGAAAATAGTTCTCCTTTATATATCGCAACCTCAAGTGGAGCATACAGATCAACTACATTACCTACAATTAATTCCTGCATTCTCGCTTCATCATGTACTTTACATAATTGGACATAGTCCGTATTTTTATATTTTCTAATAATTACTTCTTCTGACATAACTAACCTAAATTCTATATAAAATATCAGGAGAAATAGCTCCTGATTAATGACCAAATTGGCTAGCTTTTCTACGCAATCTCATCTTATTACTACCCTTCTTAATTTTAAGTAATATTAGCATGCCATTAAATAATTGTAAATATCTAATAAAAAATTAACTTAATTTTGCATCAATTTAAAATCTTTGTTAGGGTGGAATGTATACTATAAATTTTTAAGGAGGATTTTTTCGAGTTAATCTAGATGATTTAACTCATGTTATGCTAAAAGAAAATCAAAACAATACCAAGGACGTCAAAGAAAAGAAGAATTATAAAAAAGCTCCCCTCATGTCTATTCACTTACGAGTATTTATTGCAGTAGTATTAGGTCAAATCGCTTGTGGTTTTGCTTTAGGTATATCTGGTACTGCTCTTTCTAATGCAAGTAAATATATTCAAATTAGTGATCTCTGGACTGGATTAATTGGAGCAGGATCTTTAATTGGATTAGCAGGTAGTATCTTAATTGGTCGTTTATCCGATAAGATTGGTAGACGAAAACTATTAATGATTAATATGTATGTTTTAGGCGCCTTATCTTTAACACAGTTATTAATTAATGATTTTCTCTTTCTTTTCATCATCAGAGTACTGATTGGATTAATGATTGCTGTTGACTATACTGTTGGAAATGCCCTTTTAACTGAATGGCTTCCTAAAGGAGAGGACAGCAAAAAACAAAGTCATTTGCTTATTTACTGGACAATTGGATTTATTGCTTCATATATAGCAGGTACTTTCATTACGGACCTTGGTTCACATACTTGGCAAATTATTTTAGCAACTGGTGCTATTCCAGCATTTATTGCAGCTATTTTTAGATCTATTTTTCCTTTACCTGCATCCCCTAGCTGGCTTGCGAGTCGTGGTAAGATCAAAACAGCTAATAAAGTTATTAAAAAGCACATGGGTCGCAAATGGGGAATTTCTAAAAAACTAAAAAAGGCTAAGCCTATCAAAGAAGTTTCATGGACAACATTATTTTCCGGGAAATATTTACGTCGTACTCTAGTCGGTGGTCTCTTTTATGCTTGCCAAGCCTTTGCATTCTTTGGTATCAGTATTTTCCTTCCAATTCTTTTACAAAGTATGCATGTTACCGATCAAAAGATTTCTGGGATTATCTACAATGGTGGTATGTTTATCGGCGTCATTTTAGGAATCTTACTTTTTAACAGAATTAGTCGACGCGCATTCCTTATCAGCAACTTTTTACTTTCAGGTATCCTAATCGGCTTTTTAGCTATTAATAAAAGCCTTAATTCCAATATTCAACTTGCTATCTTTTGTATTTTTGCGATTATCTTATCTTCTGGTTTAGTACTTGATTACTCATACCCAACTGAACTATTCGATATTAAGGTTCGCGGAACCGGAGTTGGAACTTGTATTACTATCAGCAGATTTGGTGCTGCGGCAGGAACCTTTTTACTGCCTATTTTGACTAATCAAGGTGGTGCAAGCTTATCAATGCTAATCTGCGCAATTGTTCTTTTGACTGCCTTTATTATCTGCTTAATTTGGGCACCTGAAACTTCACCAAAATTTAAGCAAAATAATTGATTCTGTTCTACTTTTTTCTAAAATAAAAATAGAAAGAGTTAGGAGAGGGTACTATGGTAAAAATGACAATTAGCCAAGATGCAATCGATTTTCTTAAAAAACGTGGTTATAACAAACATGAAATACTTTTAATTGTTGATGGCGGTGGTGGCGACTACTCAATTGAAGGCGGATCATGTAATATCGGAATGGATTATTCATTAATCTCGCTCGATACAATGAAACACGATCCACGCTACTCAGTAAAAATTGAAAATAATGCTAATTTTGAAATTTATACTTCTGACTATGATTTAGCTTTTTTAGGTGATAACTTGGTTCTAGATATCCACGATACTACCTTACGCCTTCGTAACGATTCTGGCATCTTAACTGGTGCTGTTAAGATTGCTAAGGCAAGCTTTCTTGCCGAGCAAGCTAAAAAAGGTATTATAAGTCAAAAAAATTGTTAATTAATAGTTTTACTCTCAAATATAAATTTGAGAGTTTTTATTTACCCTAATTTATAATGATTTTTTTCTAAAAATGTTATATCATTGAAATCAATAATTTAGAAAAGGACATATTGCTATATGATGCTAATTGTATTTTAGTCTCAAGGGACTAATATACCTTCCCTTGAGAAAACCATATTTAAAATCTATTTTCTTAAGGAGAAAAATAAAAAATTGAATAATACTGACGAAATCGAATTTTCACGTGTACGTAAACTTGTAGCCCACTGTGCCGTTTCACCAGAAGCTAAGGATAAAATTTTAGCTCAGCCCCTTACAACTAGCTTAGTTAAGGCAAATGCATTATTAGACGAAACGGAAGAAATGCTCTGGATTTTAGATCACGGCCTACACATTCCTTTTATTAGTTCAGATGCCTTTACCCCAATTATCAATAAAGTGAAAAAGGGATATATCTTAAATCCCCGCGAACTAGAACAAGTTGCTGACTTTATTAGGGTTACCCGCTTATTAGTACGCTTTTTTGATAAACAAAGAATCAATGCTCCAATTATGGTCAGCTATTGTGATACGTTAACTATTCTAGATAGATTAGAAGAATTAATTTATCAAGATATTGAGCGCGGACAGGTTTCAGACCGAGCAGATAAAGAGCTGACTAAACTACGCCAAAGAAGTGGCAAATTAAATACAACTATCAAAGAAACCCTACAGAAATACTTACAGACAAAAAAGTACCAATCAATGTTGCAAGATTTTCAGATTATTCAAAAAGATAATCACTATACTCTTCCTGTTAGGGCAAGCTTTAAGCATACTTTTGGTGGAAATATTATTGATCAATCTAATAATGGGACAACTGTTTTCATTGAGCCAACTAAGATCCTTCACCTTACCCAAGAAAAAACTAGAGTTGAAAATCAGATTTACTTAATTGAATCTCAAATTTTGGGGAATTTAACAGCTAAAGTCTATAATAAACTACCTAATTTTGAAGCCAATCTTAACGTTATTGTTGATCTAGATTGTATCTTAGCACGCGCAAAATATTCGCATGCTATTGGTGGCAAACGACCAATTTTAAATGAACAAAATGAGCTTCAATTGAATGGAATGAAGCATCCCTTGTTAAGTAACCCCGTTCCTCTATCTCTTAAGTTAGATCCAACTAAACATGGCTTAATTATTACTGGACCGAATGCAGGTGGGAAAACTGTCACACTCAAAACTGTTGGTTTAGCCACTGCAATGACTGAATTTGGTCTCTTCTTACCTAGTACAGCACCGTGTTCTATTCCAATTATGACTGAAATCTATACTTCAATTGGTGATCATCAAGATTTAGATAACTCCCTTTCAACATTTTCTGCTGAAATGAAAAAAATGGCAAAGATTGTTCAAAAAGCTACTCCAAGTAGTCTGATTTTGTTAGATGAACTAGGTAGTGGAACGGATCCCAATGAAGGTGCAGCACTCGCTATTGCTCTTTTACAAACACTACAACTGAAAGGTTGCCTAATCTTAGCGACCACCCACTATAGCGCTATAAAAGATTATTCGACTAAAAATCCTGCTTTTGTTACAGCAGCAATGGATTTTGACTTACAAACACTACATCCCACATATAAACTACTTTTAAATCAAGTGGGTGCTAGTCGGGCTCTCTGGATTGCAGAGAAAAGTGGGATGCCAGAAGACGTATTGTCGGAAGCTAAAGATTTCTTAAATACTGGTATCTTTCCTCTAAGACAAGCTAGTATTAAATTTAAAAATAAACAGAAAAAAATTAAGTCTCTACCTTCTTTTAAAAAAGGTGATCGAATCAAAGTGCCAAAATATCACCAAGAAGTCCTCTTCTACGAGAACTCTGATATAGCTAATCAGATTGTGATTTTCGTTAATAAGGCTTTTGAAACTGTACCCTTAAAAGGAGCAAAATTAGTTCGGAAAGCTGAGGAACTTTATCCTACAGGTTATAATCTCGATTTATTATTTGTTCAAGATTGGCAAGAATATAAATTAAACAGAGATTTAAATCGTGGCTCTAAAAAAGCCTGGAAAAAATTGAAAAACAAATAAATAAAAGACTACAACAAAGATTGTAATAAATCTAAATTGTAGTCTTTTTCTTATCCATCTAATTCAACATCCTGTAGTTTACGGATAGCATCATACGCTGCTGCACGTTGATTATGGTCCACACCTAAAACCAATAAATCTCCCGCCGCAATCACTGTATCACCATGTGGGATAATTTCTTGGCTTCCTCTTCTAATCGTTCTCACTAAAACATTATCGGGCCAAGCAATACTTTTAATCTCTTGATCTACCAATTTGCTATTTTCATAAACTGGAATATCAAGTTCATCCTCTTCTCCAGCAACTGTCTCAGCTTTAGTAGCTGGCATCATTGCATTTGCCAAACTATCATAAATTGGCTTGCCACCTAATACTTGATCAACCAGCAGAGCAATAAATGCCACAACTGCTAATGGCATTAAATGAAGTAGCGATCCAACCATTTCAGTAATTAAAATAATTGCCGTAAACGGTGCTCGAATAATTGCAGCAAAGTAGCCAGCCATTGAGAAAATAACCAAATTAATTACTAAATGAGCTGGCATTAGTCCTAATTGAACCATTAACATACCATAGGCCGCTCCAACCAAAGCTCCCATTGTCAAAATAGGCAGAAAAATGCCACTAGGTAAGCCTGAATCATAAGAAACAATTGAAAAAGCAATTCGCATTACATAGTAAAAAGCAAGCATTCCTACCAATGCCCAGCCTGTTTTTGTAAGCATAGTAGGCATAGATAAAATTAATCGATTACCTGGTCCCGTAATTAATGGCCAATAATACATAATCGGAACTAAAATAGCTAACGGAATTAATCCATGAAGCCATCTTGGTAACCATGTGATTTTCAAATAAACTTTTTTTAATCCAAATAATCCTTTTTTATAAAAATGCCCCAGTAATCCTAAAATAACACCTAAAATAATTAAATGCCAATATAAACCTAAAGGAAAGGCATGTTTATACGGTAAGGCAAGAGCTGGATGAATTCCAAAAAAGTTTGACACCATAAAATTAGCAGCAATAGCACCAACTAAAGCATTCATCCAAACACGAGGAGAGAAATTATGAAAGATTTCTTCTAAAACAAACAAAGCTCCACTAAGTGGTGCACCAAAAGCAGCTGATAAACCACTAGCGGCCCCAGTAGCAAGTAGAACACGTTGATTGTATTTATTCTGCTTTAGTTTTTCTCCAAGTCCTTGACCGATAGAAGAGCCTAGTTGAAGTGATGGTCCCTCCGGACCTAGGAATAAACCAGTCCCGATTACCAAAATACCACCAATAAGTTTTCTCCAAAGAATTTGCCACCACTTAAGTTGTAATTTACCTTGAAGTTGCAGTTTAACTTCTGGAATACCTGATCCACCAACATGAGGATACTGTTTTACAAAGTAACCTGCAATAATTCCAACTGCTGCTAAACCAATTACGATTGCAATAAACCAAGCCGAATTTTTATGAGCTTGCTTAAAGAGATATAACCAAAAAGTAGAAGTCTTTTCAATTCCAAACCTAAACAATCCAACTACTGTTCCTGCAATCAATCCAACAATCAAAGCTTGAAGCATTAACTTAAGATTGCTTTTTTCTTCTTTTCTCATCCTTACCCACATCCCTACTTTTAAATACTGTTCTATTTTAACGCAAAAAGCCACTACTAATGTAGTGACTTTTCAGTTTCATGTGAAACATTATTATTTTTCTTCATACCATTCAGTATGGAAAGTACCCGGACGATCGTTTCTTTGGTAAGTGTGAGCACCAAAGTAATCACGTTGTCCTTGAATAATATTTTGAGGTAAACGTGGGTTAAAGATTGATTCTAAGTAGTTCAAAGCTGCACTAAGAGTTGGTGTTGGTACGCCAGCATCAGCAGCAATTTTCACAATTTCTCTAAGAGCACCAATATTTTCTTTCTTTACCTTATCAAAGAATGGAGCCTTAAATAAGTTTGGTAAATCTTTATCAGAATTGTAGGCAAACTTAATATCATGAAGCATTTGAGAACGAATAATGCAACCAGCTTCCCAGTTTTGAGCAATAGTTGAGTAATGCAAACGCCAGTTATAAGCTTTTGCAGCCATAGTTAATTGTTCAAATCCTTGGCCATATGAAACAGCCATTGCTAAGTATAAAGCTTTTGCAAGTTGATCAACCAAGTCTTTTGGAGCCTTTTCTGGATCAATCTTTGGTTCAGGATCATCTCTTAAAGTTGCTTTTGACATGAAACGTGCAAGAACAGCTTCTGCAATAACAGTAATTGGGGCACCAAGACGAATTGCGTCTTCAAGCATCCAGTTACCAGTTCCCTTATAAGAAGCTTCATTTAAAATATGATCAATAATATGATCATCAGTTAAATCATCTTTTTGCTTCAAAACCTTAGCAGTGATTTCAATTAAATAAGCTTGAAGTGCGCCTTTATCCCAATTCTTAAAAATTTCGCTCATTTCATCATTTGAATAGTGACCAACAGTACGCAAAACATCGTATACTTCAGAAATAACTTGCATAATACCATATTCAATACCGTTGTGAACCATCTTCACATAGTGACCACTTCCAGCTGGTCCAATATAACCAACACAAGGTTGACCAGTAGGTGTTTTTGCGGCCATAGCTTCAAGAATTGGGGATACTTCTTCATAGGCTTTTTCGTCCCCACCTGGCATTAAGGCTGGTCCATTCAAAGCACCTTCTTCACCGCCAGATACACCCATTCCGATAAAGTGAATACCATGCTTTTCCATTTCTTTATAGCGACGATTAGTATCATGAAAATTAGAATTACCACCATCAATCACAATATCGCCCTTATCTAAAAGAGGCAATAATTTTTGTAAAGTTTCATCAACTGGTTTTCCAGCCATAATTTGAACTAAGATTTTACGTGGCTTTTCTAGTGAATTAACAAATTCTTCCCAAGTATAAGTTGGCTTTAAATCTTTATCTTCATATTTTGCTAAAGCATCGACCTCTGGTTTATCAATCGAAAACCCAGAGACAGAGTATCCATGGTTTTTAACGTTTAAGGCAAGGTTTTTACCCATAACGGACAAGCCAATAACCCCAAATTGTTGCATATTTTTGCCTCCACATAATTTAATAAAATTCATTCATCTACTAGTATACTTTTTTATTACAAATTTCGCACAACTTTGCTTACTTTTTATCAAAAAAATAAAGAGTTCAACTATGTGAACTCTTTACTTAATTATTTCCTAGGAAATTAATGACGGGATGCACCTGATGAAGCGTCTTCCTTAGCTTCTACTGCTTCTGGCTCAGTATGTTCAGAAGCACCTGATGCAGCATCAGCTTCAACACCATATTTACCAGCAAAGTAACTAAATGGCTTTAAAGCTTGAGCATCATATTTTTCAACAAATGCTGGATCATCTAAAGTATTTAATTCAGTTGAATATGGCATTTCATGAGTAATCTTACAGTCAATTAAAACTGGACCTTCCATTTGTTGAGCAGCGTTTACTGCATCTTCAAATTCTCTCTTGGTACGAACAGTAAAGCCTTTTACATTCATACCTTCAGCAGACATAGCCCAATCATTATCTGGCAAAATAACCCCTGACAATGGTTGATGCGATTCATCAACTTGTTCAGCTTCAATGTAACCTAAAGTTTCATTTGTAAAGACTACATTGATAACATGCATGTTGTAGCGTGCTTGAGTTAAAAGCTCTTGGTTCATCATTGCAAAACCGCCATCACCAGCTAAGTTCCATACTTCACGGTTTGGATAAATAGTTGCTGCTGCTAAAGAAGCAGGAGCCCCATATCCCATAGTTGCGTATAAACCAGAAGTAGTCCACTTTTGATCATCATGCAAATGCATTAAGCGGTCAAAGTTAATATTTACGTTACCAACATCAACTGCAAATACTGCATCTGAAGCTGCCTTTTTATTAATTACATCAAAGATTGGCTCAACTCTCATCGGCATTTCATCTGAATTGTTAAAGCTTTCAATCCAAGCCTCCCAGTTTTCACGATCAGCAAGCGCTGCCTTATACAATGGAGACTCTGAACGATTTTCGCCCGCTTCAATTAAAGCATGCAAAGTCTTCTTAGAATCTGCTAACATTGGAACAGTTACAGCATGACGTTTGCCTAATCTTTCAGAATTAATATCAATTTGAATTACTTTTGCCTTAGGATTGAAGAAGAAGATAGAGAATGGAGAGTTATTACCTACCCAAACAACTAAATCAGCATGAGTTTGAATATCATTACTTGGTTTAGCACCAACACGACCAATTGAGCCCATATATGCTGGGAACTCGTCTTCAACAATTCCCTTACCCAAGACTGAGGAAACTAAAGGCATCTTGAATTTATTAGAAAATTCCTTTAATTCTGCACTCGCATCTTGCGCACCATGACCGAAGTAAACAATTGGATTTTCAGCATTCTTAATTAATTCAAGTGCCTTATCAAGTTGTTCTTTGCGTGGTGCAGGGAAGTTAGGCACAACTTTGTGAGCTGCCGCATTATTACGGAAGTTGTCTTCAATTTTATCCCAACCAAAGTCCTTAGGTAAGATTAAAACTGCTGGACCTTTTCTTTGGTAAGCTTGACGAATTGCTTCATCCATCAAAACTGGAATAGATTCTGCAGTCTTTGCTTGGTGATTCCAAACCGCAACTGGATCAAACCATGGTTTTTCATCAAAGGCTTGGAAGAAGTCGATATCTTGACGACTAGTTGGAACGTTAGCCACAATTGCAACCATTGGTGTCTTATCATATTTGGCATCATAAAGACCATTCATCAGGTGAACAGCACCTGGGCCAGCAGAACCAAAACAAACTCCAACTTTGCCACTAATCTTATATTCAGCAGAAGCTGCTAAAGCACCAGCTTCTTCATGTCTTACTTCAATAAATTTTATCTTTTCTTTCCAGTTATGAATTGCATTCATTGTTGAGTCAAATGAACCGCCTGGAAAACCGTATATATGATCAATACCCCAATCATATAAGACTTGGAACATTGCATCTGAGCCGCTAATCTTTGTCATAGTATATAAGCATCTCCTTAATGATTTTTCTTACACTTTGATTAAAGCACATTTGTTAACTAATTGAAAGCGTTTGCCAACAGCTCTATATCACTATTTTGATCATTTTTAAAAATAATTACTTCACAAACTTTTTTATCTTTTCTTCTAACTTATTATTCGAATGCACTTTCAAAGTGTGATTAAGTGATCATACTCAACAAAAAAGCAAAAAACTTTTTTAATTTTTTTGCTTTAAGTAAGTATTTATTTTTTGATTTTTGCAATTCTTCCTTGTTGAATATATGCAGTTAAAATCGCTAAGTCGGCTGGATTAACACCTGAGATTCTTTCCGCTTGGGCAATCGATTCAGGACGAATTTTTTCAAATTTTTGACGTGCTTCAGTAGCCAAACTTGGAATCGCATTGTAATCAATATCTACTGGAATCTTCTTTGATTCAAGACGATGCAAACGATCAACTAAAGTCTTTTCTTTCTTAATATAGCCTTCATATTTCAGAGCAATTTCTACTTGTTCTTTTACGTAACGATCAGTAGCTAAAGTTTCTCCACTTAATTTCTCAACTGCATCAAAAGTCACACGGGGACGTTTTAAGAAGTCTGCGCCACTAACGCCAGCATTTAGTCTATCCTGCTTAACACTAGCGAGATAATCTTGAACTTCATCTGTAGGATGAATAGTTACTTTTTTAATAGCTTCCATTGCCTGGGAAATAGCCTTCTTTTTAACTTCAAATTTCGCATAACGTTCTTCTGAAATTAATCCTAAATTATGACCTTTTTCAGTTAAGCGTAGATCTGCGTTATCATGTCTAAGAAGAAGCCGATATTCTGCTCTACTAGTAAGTAGACGATATGGCTCATTTGTTCCTTTAGTTACTAAGTCATCAATTAAAACACCAATATATGCTTCATCACGCTGTAAGGTAAAACCAGGCTTATTTTGAGCACTTAAAGCAGCATTAATTCCAGCAATTAAGCCTTGTCCAGCTGCTTCTTCATAGCCCGATGTTCCGTTCATTTGACCCGCAGTAAAGAGATGCTTAATATTCTTAGTTTCTAAAGTATGCTTTAATTGCCATGGCTCAATTACATCGTATTCAATGGCATATCCTGGACGCATTAATTCAGCTTTCTCTAATCCAGCAACACTGTGAAGCATCTTTAATTGTACTTCTTCTGGCATTGAAGTAGAAAAATCACCAACATAAATTTCTTTAGTATTACGTCCTTCTGGTTCTAAGAAAATTTGATGACGATCCTTATCTGCAAAACGAACTACTTTATCTTCGATTGAAGGACAGTAACGAGGGCCTACACCTTTAATAACGCCCGAAAACATTGGTGCACGATCAAGATTTGCACGAATAATGTCATGAGTTACGGTATTAGTATAAGTCATGTAGCAAGACATCTGATCTTTTAAATAATCGCTATCTTTACTTGTGTAAGAAAAATGTCTTGGTTCCTTATCACCTGGTTCTTCCTGAGTTTTCGAGTAATCAACTGTATTACCATCAACACGTGGAGGAGTTCCAGTCTTAAAGCGACGTAATTTAAAGCCTAACTTTTCAAGATTTTCTGGCAACTTAATCGATGGCAAGGAATTATTAGGACCAGATGAATAGGTTAATTCACCAATAATAATTTTTCCTCTGGCAGCTGTTCCGGTAGTTAACACAACACTCTTAGCGTAATACTTTGCACCAGTATTAGTTATTAAGCCTTTACATACACCATCTTCAACAATTAATTCATCAGCAACAGCCTGACGTAAAGTTAAATTAGGTTCATTTTCAATAGTATCTTTCATATGTTCATGATATTGCCACTTATCAGCTTGAGCACGAAGAGCTCTAACAGCAGGGCCTTTACCAGTATTAAGCATTCTCATTTGAATATAAGTTGCATCGATATTTTTACCCATTTCTCCGCCAAGAGCATCAATTTCGCGAACAACAGTACCTTTTGCTGGTCCTCCAACTGATGGATTACATGGCATAAAAGCCACCATATCCAGATTAATAGTTAAAAGAAGTGTTTTTTTTCCCATTCGCGCTGCTGCTAATGCTGCTTCTACACCAGCATGACCAGCTCCTACGACTATTACGTCATACTCGTTTGATTCGTAAGTCTTCATTATTTATCCTACTTTCCAAGACAGAATTGACTAAATAATTGTGTAATTAATTCATCAGGCGCACTTTCACCAGTAACTTCACCTAAAGTATCCCATGCATTTTTTAAATCAATTTGAACTAAATCTAACGGCATCGCATCATCAATCCCATTTACTACATCTTCTAATGACTGCCTAGCTTTAGCTAAAAGACCAGCCTGTCTTTGATTAGTTACTAAAATTTGGTTTTGAGAATTTTCAATGCCACTAAAGAAAAGTTTTTCAATTGCACTTTCAAGTGCGTCCATATTCTTTTGCTTCAAAATTGAAGTAACGATAATTGGATTATCCGTAATTTTTTCAATCATTTCCCGGGAAATCTTTGTTCCTAGATCTTGCTTATTCAAAATAATAATTCGCTTTTTATTAGCAGTTAAATCCAGAAGTTTTTTATCTTCTTCTGTCAAATATTGACTTGCATCGAGAAGCAAAAGCACTAAATCAGCTTCTGTAATAGCTTTTTTTGAACGTTCTACTCCAATTTTCTCAACCTTATCTTCTGTATGGTGAATACCAGCAGTATCAATCAATTTAAGTGGTACGCCTTTCACAGAAACATATTCTTCTAAAGTATCCCGAGTTGTTCCGGCGATATCAGTTACAATCGCTTTATCATCTTGAGTTAAATAATTTAATAGTGAAGATTTTCCAACATTTGGTCTACCAACAATAGCCGTAGCTAAACCATTACGAATAATTTTTCCTTCTTGAGCAGTCTCAAGTAATTTGTTGATTTGTTTTGAAACTTTTTGGGCTTTCTTTTTCATTTCTTGAGAAGTTAAATCATCCATGTCATATTCTGGATAATCAATATTCACTTCTTCGTGGGCCATCGTATCCAACAATTCTTGACGCATTACTTTAATTTTATCCAATAATCCACCAGCCAATTGAGTCATAGCTACTTGACGAGATTTATCAGTTTTAGCTCTAACAATATCCATTACTGACTCAGCCTGAGTTAAATCAATCCGCCCATTCATAAACGCGCGCTTAGTAAATTCGCCTGGATCAGCCATCCTAGCCCCATTTGCTAAAAGTAGCTGCAAAATATCGTTAGTTACAATCATTCCTCCATGGCAATTTATTTCTACTATGTCTTCCCTAGTAAATGTTTTTGGCGCACGAAGTACACTGACCATCGTTTCATCAATAACTTCTTTTGTTTTAGGATCAATAATGTGTCCATAATGAATTGTATGAGTAGGAACTTTACTCAAATCTGCTCCCTTAAAAAGCTTATTAGCAATCGCTACAGCATCTTCACCAGACAAACGAACAATTGAAATTCCTCCTTCGCCAATAGGAGTAGAAATTGCAGCGATTGTATCAAATTGCGTTAATACTTGTGCCATTTTTTCACCTACATAAATATCTAAATAAAAAAAGTGCCCACTCCACCACTACAACAAATAATGATGGATAAAGCACTTTGACTACTTTATCTTAAAATTAAAGATAATTTATTTTTGTTTTTTACGTCCCAAACGTTTATATGCGCGACGAACTTGGCGCTGACGTTCACGTTCAGCCTTCTTTTGCTCTTCTAATTCACGTTGATACTTGAATGGATTTTGCAAAATAAAAGTCTGAACTACTTGGAATAAGTTTGAAATCACCCAGTAAAGGGAAATTGCAGATTGGATACCAATTGCTGAAACCCCAATAATAAGAGGCATCAAATATGTCATTCCTTTAGTCATTCCATTTTGCGAGGATTGAGGCGTTGACATCTGACTGATGTATGTACTCATAAAAGTAAATACAGCTGCCAAGATAGGCATGATGTAATATGGATCGGGACGTCCCAAATCCATCCACAAAAACCGACCATTCTGCAACTGTGGCGTCCGCCAAATTGCTTGGTACAAAGCATACATAACTGGAAGCTGGATTAGCATTGGTAAACATCCAGTATATGGATTAATACCTGCTTCTTTATACAGCTTACTAGTTTCTTCTTGTAGCTTTTGACGTGACTCAACATCCTTACCAGGATATTTTTTACGCAATGCATCCATCTGTGGTTGCACTTTTTGTTGCTTAGCCATGCTTCTAATAGAAATGGCATTCAATGGTAGCAAAATTACTCTTACTATAATAGTAAAGATAATGATTGCCCAACCATACGAATCATGAACTAAACTTGCAATCCAAAGAATAAATTGGGAAATATAGTAAACAATATACCGATCCCACCAATTGCCACTAGTATGAGAAATAGGAGCAACACTTGATCCATTAGTTGATGCACAACCTGTAACTACTAAAGCTAAGGTAAGCATCCCTAAACCTAATAGAATAAGTTTCCAATTTTTCTTCGACAAATGATTTCTCACTCTACTTTTCCTCAATTTCCGTCTCTTCGTTTGATAAGACTTTAGCTAGCCTTAGCACATGAATAAGATTTTTTTGGGTTCGTACCATATCAAAATCACGTGCATAAGGTCGAGCAATTACTAGAAAGTCTAAATCAGATCTTATCTCAGGCTTAAGGTCCGTCAGTGTAGCACGAATAAACCTTTTTAGGCGATTTCTTGCTACCGCGGTATGACCTACTTTTTTCCCTACAGAAATTCCAACACGAAAATGCTTTTGGTTTTCTTTAGGTAAGGTATAGACAACAAAGCCTCTATTAGCCATTGACTGACCTTCCTTAAAAACTTTTTGAAAGTCTCGTTCAGTTTTTACACGGTAGCTTTTTCTCACTCTGGTTCATCCTTACTTAAATTAAAAAAACCACTGAGCTTCAGTGGCTTAAGCAGATAAGACTTTTCTACCCTTTTTACGGCGTCTTGCTAAAACCTTACGGCCGTTTGCTGTAGCCATACGCTTCATAAAACCGTGAACGCGTGAACGGTGACGCTTCTTAGGTTGGTAAGTTCTCTTAGTTGACATTAATGTTGCACCTCCGTTTTTCAATGCTTAATAAGCACAATTTCTAAGATAGAATAGCATATTTAAACAAAAAAACCAAGTCCTTATCAAAATTTTCCTGAAAAGAAAAGTGTTTTTAAAAGATTTTTCTAGTTTCAATTTGTGGATATCTTTATTTTGTTTTTTCTATCTATTTTTATTAACAGCATAATTCTCAAAGTTATGCACAATTCACACCCTGTTTAGAATATAATAAACACCCTGTGTATAATCTAATAAAAAGATATTCAAACATTGATTTATAGCATAATAAAGTCCCACAAGATACTGTGGATAATTATTTTATGAAATTTTATTTCATGCCCTGGTGGATTTTTATCTTTTTATTTTCCACAGCACTGTGAATATGTTAGTTTCTTTTATTACTTGTGGAAAACTTTTTTAATTCATGCTAAACTTATTTTGACTTATTCTGTGGATAATACAGTATTTGGAGGAATTTTT